>CAWIAL010000001.1:0-178453 GCA_963834165.1 uncultured Alphaproteobacteria bacterium
AGGAGACCTCTATTGCCCTTTGACGTGATGTCCGCATAATACCTCCATACTTTATGGGAGGCGGACCGAGGCAATGGGTTCGAGGCGGCGCAGATTTTTTTGTTCGGCCGCAATGATTGCGCTAGCAGCTCTCTTTGTCGCAGCTTCAAGTCTCGACGTGACAGCGCGGCCCCTTGATGAAGTTTATGCCCTCTCGATCGGATCGATAAGCTCAGGGCAGCGCACCAACCAGAGAAAGCTCTGCCGCTCGCGCTTCGAGAGATTGAAATTGCAGAACGATATCTCGGACCTGACCACCGGGAAACGCTGAGAAGCTACACCGAACTTGCTGTGATTTATGAGGATCAGGGCCGGTACGCCGAGGCGGAACCTCTTCTACGGCATTCAACTGAAGGCTGTGAGCGCTCTCTCGGTAAGGACCATCCGGATACCTTAGCGAGCATCATCAACATTGCAAATCTCGTCAAGGTACTTGGGCGATTCGGCGAAGCCGAGTCCCTCAACAGGCGCGTGCTTGACACACGCAAGCGCGTGCTCAAGGAAACTGACGCTGACATATTCAACAGCACCAACGATCTCGCAAGCTTGTTTGCTGAAACAGGCCGGTTTAGCAGTGCCGAACCACTCTTTAGACAGCTTCTCGACGCTTGCGAACGCTTATTCCCGGAACAACCCGCCTGCATTCAAGGCATCACAAATAATCTTGCTTCGCTTTATCGTTTAGAAGGCCGTTATTCCGAGGCTGAGCCACTCAATAAGCGTGTGCTTGAAATCCGCGAACGAACGCTCGCCCGAAACGATCCAAAGACAATCCTAAGCGTCACCGCGCTCGCCAGGACCTATCTCCTGCAAGGCCGGTATGACGAGGCTGAGCCGCTATTTCGCCGCGCAGTTCAGTACTACACAAAAACCTTAGGCAACGAGCATGCCGACACTCTCCGGGAAAGTAACGAGCTGGGAGTCCTCTATCGGATCAAGGGCGAATTTTCCCTGGCCGAGCCGATCTTGAAGCATGTGTACGAGGCCCGGCAACGTATATTTGGAGAGGCGGCGGACGAAACGCTCGATAGCGCCGTCAGCTTAGCGGACCTTTATACGGCTCAAGAACGGTCTCCTGAGGCTCTTGCATTATATACCAAGGCGTTGGACGGCTATGAACGGCTCTTTGGCAAGGACCACGACGATACGCTGGTGGCGGTCGATAAGCTTGCCGCGTTTTACTACCGGCAACGCGACTTCATTTCAGCCTCGCAATACTGGAAGCGCGGTGTGGCATCGATCACCGGGCGCAGGCTCCGCAACGCCGCCGATAATGCGCAGGGCTTGACAGGAATAGATAAGGGTCAGCAAGGCGAAGTAAATGGCCAGTTTTGGCGGCTGATCAAGGCAACAAGCCGTCTTCCGGTCCGGGGACCAACGAAAGCCACGGAGGAAATGTTTGAGGCCGCGCAATGGTCTCTCCAGTCGGAAACTGCTTTTTCCCTGACCGAGATGGCTGCCCGGGCCGCGGCGGCAAATCCCGAGCTTGAGAAACTGGTGCGGGAGCGGCAGGATCTTGTTGGTGAATGGCAGAAGCTGCTCGATCAGCGCTATGCCCGGCTCGCAAAAGCCCTGGATCCGGTCAACGCCCAGGCGGATGTCACTCAGTCCCGTCTGAATGTCATTGAGCCGCGCGTTAAGGAAATCGACGCGATATTCAAATCCGAGTTCAGTGCGTATGTGGGACTTGCGAGCCCTGCTCCGTTATCGATTGCTGATGTCCAAGCTTTGTTGGATTCGAACGAGGCGCTCGTTCTGACCATCGACACGCCAGACCTTCTGAAAACGCCGGAGGAGACCTTCATCTGGGTCGTGACGAAGACGGGTGCGCGTCTTGTACGGAGCGAGCTCGGTACACCGGCACTTATAAAGGAGATTACGGCTTTGCGTTGCGGCCTCGATGCGGCGGCTTGGGATAGACAGCCTGAGGAGTGCCGTAATCTAACGAAGTCTGAGCCCGCCCGAGGCAGCAACGGCGGCTTTATACCAGCCTCGCTGCCCTTCGATCATGACCGGGCCTTTAAGCTTTACCAAGCGCTTTTCGGCCAAGTGGAAGACCTCATCCAGGGAAAGCAGCTTCTCATTGTGCCGTCCGGCCCGCTAACCCAATTGCCCTTCCAGGTGTTGGTGACCGATCCCGCCGGGAACGCGAATCACAAATCGGTGGCGTGGCTCATCCGCGATCATGCGCTCACCATTCTTCCAGCAGCCTCCTCGCTCAAAGCGCTGCGCCGCGTGGCGCGTCCCAGCGCCGCAGCGCGACCTATGATTGGCTTTGGCAATCCGCTTCTTGACGGTCCTGACAGCCGCTTTCTCCCCTTGGCTCAGCTTTCGCGCAGCCATCAAAGCTGCACCGCGGCCGCTGTGCAAACCGCCGAGGCGTCCGAACGGCGTCCTGGTCTCACTGCGGCATTGGCACGGGGAGGAATCGCAGATGTCTCCTTCATCAAGAAAGCGCCGCCACTGCCCGACACAGCGGACGAACTTTGCGGCGTTGCTCGTTATATGCGCGCTGACGAGAACGATATCTATCTTGGAGCGCGCGCAACCGAGACCGAAATCAAGAAGCTGAGCGAGACCGGCAAGCTTGCCCAGTACCGTATCGTGCATTTCGCGACGCATGGCGCTGTCGCGGGTCAAGTCACGGGCAGTGCGGAGCCGGGCCTCATCCTTACTCCGCCTGAGGTCCCAAGCGAGCAGGATGACGGTTATCTTACCGCGTCCGAGATCGCGGCCCTGAAGCTCGACGCCGATTGGGTGGTTCTCTCCGCCTGCAACACAGCGGCCGGCGGTGCCCGCGGCGCCGAAGCACTTTCGGGGCTCGCGCGCGCCTTCATTTACGCGCAAGCGCGCGCGCTACTCGTATCGCATTGGGAGGTGGATTCTGCGGCTACCGTGAAGCTCATCACCGGCGCCATGAGCAGGCTTGCGGCAGATAAGTCGATGGGCCGCGCCGAGGCCATGCGCCAATCCATGCTTGCGCTCATCGACAAAGGTGAGCCTCAAGAGGCGCACCCGGCGTTGTGGGCGCCGTTCGTGGTGGTGGGCGAGGGCGGCGCCGGAAGATAGTTTGCTTCTGCTCCGCTAGCGACTGCGGGCGAATTCCACCCGCAGCTCTTTTGGGCTGCTCTGGGTCAAAAGTCAGCCTGGCCGCTGGGGAACCCGATGATCGCGATAGATCCGAGAGCGGAAAGTCGAACCCTGATTGAAGCCAAACCTACGCATCTTCGTAAACTCTGCTGAGAGAGACGTAGCGTTCGGCATTGAGCCTGATCTCCTGGCGCTCGCCCTCGGTGAGCTGCCGGGCGACACGAGCGGGTGCGCCAATGAGAAGAACATTTGCGGGATACTCCACACCGGGAAGAACGAGCGCGGCGGCACCCACAATCGTGTTTTCCGCGAGCCGCACGCCATCGAGGATCCGCGCCCCAAGCCCGACCAGGCAATGACTCGCGATCGTGCATCCATGAAGAATGGTCCCATGTCCGATGGAAACCCCATCGCCAATGCTGACGGGATAGCTCTCCCGGCAATGGATGATCGCGCCATCTTGGACATTCGCTCGCCTGCCGATCCTGATCGCGTTCGCGTCACCTCGTAAGACGGCATAATGCCAAACGCTGGCCGCCTCTGCGATGTGCACATCGCCCAGGACTTGCCGTGCCGGCGATGAAAACGTCGCCGTGGATCTGCGGCGGAGGGAGTCCCTGAATAAGGAATACATTTGGCCGAGGGTAAGGCTTATAAACCGGCCGGATGGACTGCTTCAGCATTCGCTTTGACCTAACGGCTACGTTAAGGTGCGGACCCCAGCTGTGTGCCGCTTGATTGTCTATGAACGATCGCAAAGAGCTTCTTCACATCCACCTTTATTTTTCCAGCCGGTTGAGCGTTCGTCCTGCGTTCGAGGTATTAATGCAGCAAACGGCTTGTTCAGCCGGCCTTACCTTGACGCTCGCACTGGAAATATTCCGCGATGGCGGCATCCCAGCGCCTCAGGCTGTCCAGGCTCATTTGAGTAATGTTCTCAGCGGTGACCATCAGGCCCGTTTTGTCGTAGGCAAAGAGAAAGTGAGCGGGAAGATTTGCGTTCCGCGGGTTGTTGACCCCTGCAGCTCGATGTCCCCGTTGCAGTCGGCTGGCTGCCCAGCCTCCGGCTCGAAAAGCAAGGTGCCCGAGAGAGAGACCGCGTCCGTTTTCCCTCTGAAAGGCCTTTCTCCGTTCCCGCACGATGGCAGCGATGAGCCTTCGCTGCTTCGCACTCCAGGTTGAACCGGCATGGTCCCTCATGACGCAAGCATTTCAGCGATGGTCCGGCCGCCGAGCTTAGCAAGGATGAATCCCGAGGCTGTTTCCTCGATTAGGCCGTTGTTTCGGAGCATGGCCATGCCGGTATTCCAGGAGCCGCCGCGAGGCACGCGGCCGAGAGCAGATCCGAGCATCTCCGCGGTCATGGCCGCGCCGGCATCTGCGAGTGTTGCGAAGATGTCTTTCGCCGGCGCCGGCAGGCAGTCGATCATTTGCGCCACAAGCGCTTCGCGCGTGAACGGAACAGAAGATGGCTGCTCGCCCAGATGCTCAAACCCTCCTCGCTGAACATCAACGAGGCCACGAACTTCAAGAACATAGCCCCGGTTCAGCAGCAGCTTGCGTGCCGTGTTGAACGAGCCGCCATGCGCCTTTCGGCGGCAGAGTAGGCCAAGCTGCCCCAACTTAGAAGGATGGGCGCAACCTTGATCGCGGCGCGGAGAAACTCATCCGCTGCCTGGGTCAGGGCTTTGGCCTGGTCCGGAGCCGCCTGTTCTGGTTTGCTCGAAGCTTCGCGAGCCTTCATCCCCGATGTCACCGGCAGCTTGGCGGAGGCCGCCTTGGGCAAGCCTTCAAAGCCCAATGTTTGCGCGATCGAGGCGAGGTCTCCGATTGCGCCTGACAGAATGCCCTGCGCCCGTTCAAGCGCACTCCCGAACTCGCGGAACGCGCCTTCGCGGCCAAGCTTTTCACCGGCGAGCTTGCCGCGGTCGAACCCTCGCTGTTCCGCGCGCAGGAGCTCGGCGGACGCCGCAAGCCCTCTATCGACGGGCTGCTTCGCTTTGCCTGTTTCCTCAGCCTCCCGCAATAACTTGCGCAATCGCGTGACATCGGCCTCCGCGAAACTCTTGGGCTTAGGCCTTATGCCGCCGGCCTCAGGCGTCGAAGACGTATCGAGAGTCTTGATCTTGGGAAAGCGGACCCGTTTCAGGATGTCGAAATCCGGCGCCCAAACCCAGGCCTCCCCGCGCGGAAGCGCCGCTAGCGTCTCATAGACCTCCTTGGCCTTGTCGCGGTCTCCATTGCCTTCAACCCAAGCCCGGATGGCATCGCGATCCTGAGGGCTCGTGACCCCGAGCGCGATGAGGACGGAAAGCTGGGTCAGCACATCTTTGTTTAGCTTAGCGGGGCGCTGCGTGATCGAAAGAAGCCGGAAGCCATAAGCCCGGCCGCGGCGGGCGATGCGGTCGACCTCCGAAAGGACCCGGATGGCATCTCCCATCGGCGATTGCGGCGCGAACGCGTCCGCTTCCTCAAGAACGATTGTCAACGGCTCGCGATTGCGAGCGAAGAGTTCGTCGAGTAGGTCAGCGACGAGGCGCTGCTGCTCGCTCTTGCGCATCGCCCCCATATCAAGGATTGCCGAAATGGGCTCGGCCACAAGCAGCTGCGCGAGGACGCGCCCGCTCTCTTCTGAGACCTCGATATCGGCATGATGGCCGCCAAACACGGCCACAGGATAGCCAGGCCGATCGCCATCAGCCGACGACTTCAGCCCCCACCAATGGCCGAGGGGATCAAGGATGAGAACCCGCTCGCCGAGATCCAGCAATCTTTCGACTAGGCCCTTGGCTGCGTAGCTCTTACCGCGACCCTTCTTTCCAAGGATCGCGATGTCAGATGCAAGCGCTTCGTCTGGTAATGTCGATCCGTTGTCAGGGTAAACCTTCATCTTAGACCTCAAGTGAACCTCAAGGCCGCCTAGCCACATTTCGGGTCTCGCACGTTCTTTCGATGCGTTCTAGCCATATCCAGTCAGCGTACTTGTCGCCACTTTCTCTGAGGTGCGTGTATCGTTTGAGCGAGGTCCACGATCGATGTCCTGATACGGCAGCGACGCGCGGGATATTGAGCCCCATCTCGAACAGCCGCGAGACTCCATCATGGCGAAGGTCATGGAAGTGCAAATTTTCGATTCCGAGAATTTTGCAAGCGCGGGTAAATGCCGCGCTGATCGCATCACCATTAAATGGAAAGATTTCTTTGGCCGACGTTTTAGGCATGGCTCTGATGAGCTGGATCGCTTGGTCTGGCAGGTCGCACCAAACGTCGTTGCCGATCTTCTCGCCAGGATTTTTCATATCACGTACAAGCACGCGTTTAGCCTCCAGATCGAGATCGCCCCATGCGATACGGGTTATCTCGTCAAGTCTGCGGGTTGAGAAGACAGCAAAAGCAACCAGCACATGCATGGGGTTCGATGACGGGCGGCGTTTGTGGCGTTCCTCGAAGTGCAACATAAGACGATGCATTTCTTCGAGTGTTGGACGCCGTTCGCGAGCCTTTGATTTCGATGTGAGCCCCAATCGCTTAGCGACCTTGAGGGCGTCAGCTATTGCACTTTGGTCGAGCTCATAGCCCCATGCAGGGCGAGCAATCGAGAAAATGGCAGCGAGATGCGAAAGGTAATTCGCTACAGTCTGCGGCTGAACTCCCTTAGCGAGGGTTTGGGCGAATGCGACAATGTCTGGGCTTTGAATATCGGCGCACCGTATGTCAGCAATATCGTAGCTCTTGACCGCGGCCAAAACCTGCATCTTGGTGCGCCCCATCGCCCGGCTGCTCTCAGCTATATAACGATCAATTGCGTCGGACAGAGTTGGGTTGCGCGTGTTGGAATGCATGCCGAGAAGCGCCCCAGGCTTTTCGAGTTCTTTTTCCCTCTTTTTGATCCACGCAGCCGCCGCCGGGCGCCTGTCGAACGTTCGAGACTCTCGATGGACGATTTTGCGTTCGCGCATAAGCATGATTTGAGCCATATAAGCGATGGAGCCATCTTTACGTTTCCGTTCCAGGATCGTGCCCATAGATTTACAACATGCCCGTCTCGTTTATGACATTTGTTGTAAACGGTATCAAAAATGGGCCAAAATCACAATAAATCAGACGTGAATAAGTACATAGGTAATGCAACAACCCACTGAAATAACGGACAAAGCGGTAAATCTCAGCCCATGGCGCTTTTGCGTCGCGCCCATGATGGATTGGACGGACCGCCATTGCCGGTACTTCCACCGGCTATTGAGCAAGCGCGCGCGTCTATATACTGAAATGGTTACCTCTGCAGCGATTATGCACGGCGACCGCCAGCGCCTGCTCGGCTTCGATCCCGCTGAGCATCCGGTCGTGCTTCAGCTCGGAGGCTCCGACCCGGAAGAACTCGCGCGCGCGGCGGAAATCGGGCTGTCCTACGGATATGATGAGATCAATCTCAATTGCGGATGCCCTTCGGACCGCGTGCAATCGGGCCGTTTCGGCGCATGCCTCATGGCGGAGCCCGCCCTCGTTGCAGCCTGCATCGCCGCGATGTGCGGCGCCGTTGGCGGCAGCGTACCCGTCACGGTGAAATGCCGGATCGGGATCGACGAGCAGGACAGCGAGCAGGATCTCGCACGGTTCATCGGCAGGGTCGCCTCCGCGGGCTGCAGCACCTTCATTGTGCATGCGCGCAAGGCTTGGCTGCAGGGGCTGAGCCCGAAGGAGAATCGCGAGGTTCCACCGCTCGACTACGATCGCGTCTATCGCCTGAAGCTGGCATTTCCCGAGCTGAAGATTGTGCTCAACGGCGGCATCGCTACGCTCGCCGAGGCGGCGGCGCATCTCGATGCGATCGACGGCGTCATGCTGGGGCGCGCGGCCTATAAGTCGCCTGCGCTCCTTGCGCATGTAGATCGCTCTCTCTTCGGCGAGAAGGACGAGAGTCCGCTCCCGCAAGAGGTCCTGGAGGGAATGCTGCCTTACGCGGGCAAGGAACTGGAGGGGGGAACGCGGCTTTCTTCCATAACCCGGCACATGACCGGCCTTTTGAACGGGCTGCCGGGCGCGCGGCAGTTTCGCCGGCTTCTCACTGAGGAAAGTGTAAAGCCGGGCGCGGGCCTCGATGTCCTGCAAGCCGCAATTGAAGCCGCGCGGCAAGCGGAAGAAAGGCATCTCGCCAGGCTCGCCGCCTAGCCGATCCACGCGTAAGGCCAATTGCTGATTGGAGGCCGCGCATGCGCGCCTGTAGCTTGCGCGGCTGGCCATAACCCCATCGAGCGACCTTCATGATATTCAGCATGCCTTGGAGCGAAATCGCTGAGCTTTCTCTTGCGCTTCTGGCAGGCGGGCTTGTGACAGGTTTCTTAGCGGGTCTGCTCGGAATAGGCGGCGGCGCAGTCATCGTCCCCATTCTCTACGAGCTATTCCGCATCACGGGCGTGGACGACAGCATCCGCATGCAGGTCTGCGTGGCGACGTCGCTCGCCATTATCATCCCGACATCGGTTCGATCGGTCCGCTCTCACTGGCAGCGCGGCGCAGTCGATGCCGGTGTGATAGGGAGGCTGGGCCCCTGGGTCATCGGCGGAGCCATCGCCGGCGTCTTCATCGCGGCGCACGCGCCTGCGAGCTTTCTCAAGGGCGTTTTTGTTGCGTCGACGCTGTTCATTGCGGCCCGCATCGCTTTTGGAAACGGGTCGGCGATCGCCGGCGGGACCTTGCCCGGGATGCCTTGGGATGCTTTGGCGGGCGCGGGCATCGGTCTTCTCTCGACATTGATCGGCATCGGCGGCGGCGCTTACATCACGGCCTATATGAGGCTGTTCGGCTGGCCCATTCATAAAGCGGTGGGGACCGCCTCCGGCTTCGGGCCGATCATCGCAATTCCAGCGGCGATAGGATACATCGCGGAAGGCTGGGGCTCGCCTCTGCTCCCGCCCTTGTCACTGGGCTATGTCAGTCTCCTCGGCCTTATCATCGTGGCGCCCGTGAGCGTGCTCGCGGCGCCGCTCGGGGTGAGGGTCGCGCACCGGCTGCCGCGACGCACCCTCGAATACGTGTTCGTGACGTTTCTTGTGCTTGTCGCGATGCGATTTGCCGCGAGCCTGATTTTCGGGGCTTAGAGGGTTATCGCTTTTGATGAAATTAAAGGCGCGGTCTAAGACTTTGTTTGAGAAAGCGTTTATCGCGAAATAGGTTTGCAGCGGAAAATCTTTCAGAAGTCATTTAAGGTGGGATATTGGACCGAGGTTCCTCGCTGTAGGATGCACGCGTGCGTTGTGTTTGGAGTTCGCAGGCATGCTTTCCCTGATCCTGTTGTCGGTGCTGCAGAACATGGCGACAGGAGCTTATATCGCGGCCTGCTTCGAGTCTGGCACCATGGATACGAACTGGCCGGCGGCCCTGTTCCTCGTCGTCTGCAATTTGGCTTTTATTGCGTATCTGGTGCGAGAGGCGGCTGCACATCGCAGACTTGCGAACGCGTCTGAGGATAGACCGTGCATGCCGATTTGGTGAGGCTCTCCGTAATGTGATGCGCGGGCGGCTTCCGGAGGATGGCGATTCGCTTATTGTCCGCCCAGATCAAAGCGGTCCTTCCGGAGTTCGCCATGACACGCGACATCAAGCGCATCGCTTCCTCAGAGATCACGCCGCGCGGGGTTTATCTGCGGCGGCGGGAATTCATCGGCGGCGCCATCGCATCGCTCGTTCTCGCCGGCGCATCGCTGGCGGAAGCCTCGCCGCTCGCCTTCTCCAAAAGCGCGTTCTCGACAAATGAGCCGCTCACGCCAAAAGCGGACGTGACGAGCTACAACAATTTCTACGAGTTCGGAACCGGCAAGAGCGATCCCGCGAGCTACGCGGGCTCGCTGAAGACAAGCCCGTGGTCGGTCAAGATCGACGGCATGGTGTCCAAGCCCGCAACCTACGCGCTGGAAGACATTCTCAAGCCCGTGACCCTAGAAGAGCGCATCTATCGCATGCGCTGCGTGGAGGGCTGGTCGATGGTCATACCCTGGATCGGTTTTCCGCTTTCGGCGCTTCTTAAGCGCGTCGAACCTCTAGGCTCGGCGAAATATGTCGCGTTCGAAACGCTGGTGCGGCCTTCGGAAATGCCCGGTCAGAGGGGCTTTTTCCAGCCGCTCAACTGGCCTTATGTCGAAGGCCTGCGGCTTGACGAGGCAATGCACCCGCTGACAATTCTGGCCGTGGGGCT
Organism: uncultured Alphaproteobacteria bacterium; assembly: GCA_963834165.1. Taxonomy (GTDB): domain Bacteria; phylum Pseudomonadota; class Alphaproteobacteria; order Rhizobiales; family Rhodomicrobiaceae; genus Rhodomicrobium. The sequence continues at coordinate 10,322 of CAWIAL010000001.1, forward strand.
ATATGGCGAAACGCTCCCCAACCAGAATGGCGCGCCGATAAGGCTTGTCGTGCCGTGGAAGTACGGCTTCAAAGGCATCAAGTCGATCGTGAGGATCAGCTTGGTCGAGAAGCAGCCGCCGACTTCCTGGAACCTGCAAAATCCGAGCGAGTATGGCTTCTATTCCAATGTGAACCCGGACGTGGATCATCCGCGCTGGAGCCAGAAGACCGAGCGCAGGATTGGCGAGGGCAGCGGGCTTTTCGCAAAACGGCGGCCTACGCTGCCGTTCAATGGCTATGCGGACCAGGTTGCCAGCCTCTATACGGGCATGGACCTGAAGACGTACTTCTAGAGGATTCCGTGAGCACTCCATGGCTGTCCTGACACTTGCATCCAATAGATCGCTGCAGCGCGCGATCAACGCCGCGCCGCGATGGCCGCTCTATGCAATCGGCGCGATCCCCGGACTGTGGATCTTCTGGCTTGCCTTGAACGACAGGCTGGGGGCCGATCCCGTCAAGACCCTCGAGCATATGCTGGGGCTTTGGGCGCTCCGGTTCATCATCGCGAGCCTGACGGTTACGCCCTTGCGCCGCTTTGGCGGCCCGAACCTCACTCGCTTCCGCCGCGCGCTCGGGCTTCTCGCCTTTTTCTATGCCTGCGCCCACCTTTCGGCCTACCTCTATTTCGACCAGGGCCTCGACGCGCGCGCCATCTTCGCCGACATTGTCAAACGGCCCTACATCACCATCGGCATGTTCGCGTTCGCGATCCTTGTGCCGCTTGCCATCACCTCCAACACGACAATGATCAAGAGGATGGGCGCGGCGGCCTGGCAACGGTTGCACCGCTGGGTCTACGTGGCGGCAATAGCCGCCGCCGTGCATTTCCTTATGTCGGTGAAGTCGTGGCCTGCGGAGCCTATCATCTACGCCGCAATCGTGGCCGTCCTTCTCCTCGTCCGCGTCGGGTTCGCCGTAAGAAGGCGGCTTTCCGCCGCCGCGCCGCGCACCGTTTGATTTATTCAGGCCGGTTGCGCATCATAGGTGGCAATACGCTCGAGGCTGCCATCATGAACGGTGAGAAGTTTCTTGTTTCGAAACGTCCGTCGCTGGCGTCGATCACCGAATTTCCTCAGGTCGATTTTGGCGATTACGAACGGCGGATGAAGCCCTTGCAATCGACGCTGCAATCGATTCAGCAGGCCTATCTCGGCACGCGCGAGCATGCCGTCATCGTACTCGAAGGCCGCGACACTGCCGGCAAGGGCGGGGTCGTCCGCAGGCTCGGCTGGACGCTCGACCCAAGAAGCTTCAAGGTGCATCCCATCGCTGCGCCGACCCCAATCCAGAAAAAGCAGCAATACCTTCAGCGGTTTTGGGAAAGGCTGCCTGAGTATGGGCAGATCGTGGTGTTCGACCGCTCGTGGTATGGCCGCGTGCTCGTCGAGCGCGTCGAAGGGCTCGCCACCACGGCCGAATGGGAGCGCGCTTACCGCGAGATCAACGAGTTCGAGCGCATGCTCGCCGACGATGGCGCGCGCATCGCGAAAATCTTCCTGCACATCACCAAGGAAGAGCAGATGAAGCGCTTCAAGGACCGGCTCACCGATCCTCTGAAACGCTGGAAACTCTCCTACGAGGATTTCCGCAACCGGAACAATTGGGCGGAATACACCGAGGCGATCGAGGACATGATGGAGAAAACCTCGACCGAGCTTGCGCCCTGGTACCTGATTCCGGCGAACCACAAGAATTTCGGCAGGCTGACCGTGTTCAATATCCTCGCCGAGAGGCTGGGAAAGGGCGTCGATCTGGCGCCGAAGCCGCTCGATGCGAAGACCGCCGAAGCGGCGGAGGAGCTTTTCGGGAAGAAGGGGTGAAGAGGCCGGCGTTCGCCGCCGCCTCGTTCTGGTTGACGCCGAGCCCGTTCGCCGGGGTGGAAAAAATTGTCGCTTAAGGGGCCGCGGTATCTTCGCGAAAAGAAGGCAAAAAAGAAGCGGCGCATGCGGGCGCCGCTTCCATAGACCAGCGGGGGACTGGTTATTTCAAAGAGTCGAAGCCTTGGCCCAAATGATAGTTCAGGCCGACGCGAACAGTATGAATTTCGCTCCTGTCGCCTGACCCGGCGTTAAGCGGACCGGCGCCGTTGAGATCGCTCGCGTCGAGGCTGATGTACTGATATTCGCCTTTAAGCGACCAGGCCGGGTTTAGCTTGTACTCGACGCCGCCGCCAATCACGTAGCCGGTCTGCGTTTCGCTCGTGTCGATAGCGGCTCCCGCGGCGCTGAGCTTCGACTCGACCTCACCGTAAGCGAAGCCGCCGGTAGCATAGACCAAGGCACGATCGAACGCGTAACCGATGCGCCCGCGCACGGTGCCGAACCAATTGAGACTGTTCTCAAGATGCAGGTTGCCGAAATCCGCACCGTCCGAGATCCCGGCTCCCTGCAGGTCGGCCTCGACGCCGAGGACCCATTGGCTTCCCAATCCGGGCACGCCCTGCCAGTTGTAGCCGATCTGGCCGCCGCCAAACCCCCCGGAAGGCGACAGGTCGCCGCTGCTGCCGTCGGCTGTCCAACCGTAGCCGGCGTTGACACCTGCGTAGAAGCCGGTCCACGTCGCCGCCGGGACGTAAGCCGGAGCCGGGCCGTCCTTGAGGCCGCCGGGATAGATGTCGGCAGCGTTGGCGGAGAGCGCAACAGCACTCGTCAACGTCAGGCCAAGGAGGCCGGCGTAAAGTTTGTTCATTGGTAGTACCCCTTTAAGTTCCAGATTTGCCCGATGCATTCCACTTGAACCCCTCCAAGCGCAGCAAGCCGTATCGGCCCGCCGCATGGGAATGCCCGGGTTTCGTTCTGCGCGAGCGAGCGACGAAGCGCTCACATTTTGCCGGTGTTGCCCGCGCTTATGGATAACGAACGATAAATGAGTTTAATCCCAGCGCCCGACATAAGGCCACGCTAGGGCTCGCATCGGCTTCGAGTTGCACGCCTGGCATACACACCAAAGCTGACGTTCCGGGCTAAACCCAAGTTCATCGCGCGCGAGCCGGGAGGTGGAACCTGTCCCGTCTTCAGTTTCTTAAATTTGCGACACCGCTAACATTGTTGCTCGCGACAGGGAGATCGAAGAAGATCATGAGCTCTGCTTGGTTCTATCCATTTATTATTGTCGCCGGGGTGCTGCAGGCTGCGGGCGCCGTCATGAATGCCCAGCTTCGGATCTACCTCGTCAATCCCTGGCTCGCGAGTTTCGTCTCGTTCGTCCTGATCGCCTTTTTCTTCGCAAGCATGTTTGCGATCCTTCCCCGGCCGCTTCCGACCGTGCAGAGCCTGACCGAGATGCCGTGGTGGGCGCCGCTTGGCGGGCTTGCGGGCGCTGTCGCCGTCTTCGCCGGCCTTATCTTGATCGACAAACTGGGCGCAGGAACCGTGAACGGCCTCATCATCACCGCGAATATCCTGACCTCGATTGCGATCGATCATTTCGGCCTTCTGAACACGCCGGTGCATACCGCGAGCATCTGGCGCATCGCCGGCGGTGCGCTCATGGTGGGCGGCATCACCTTGATTTCCCGCTTCTAGGACGCGGCCCCGACAGTCATTTTACCTTTGCATGCACTTGCGGTAATCTTCGCAGGCGGGGTGTTTGCCGTCGCGAGCCTGGGATGCAAGCTCTGCCCTTTGCCCTGTCGCTGACCTTTGTACCGATTGCCGTAATGGCAATGGTCTATGGCGGGGCTTGGACGATGGCGGGCGGCATTTACGGCCTCATGCTGATCCCCATCGCCGACTATTTCGTGGGCCTGAACACCTCGAACGCGAGCACGCAATCGAGCGATGACAGCCTGTTCTGGTATCGCATCATAACCTGGGCCTGGGTGCCGATCCAACTCGGGATCATCTTCAGCCTGATCGCCGTCGCGGGCTTGACCTCGCATCTCACCAAAACGGAGTTCCTGGCGGCTGCCGTGAGCACCGGCCTAATGACGGGCGGCGTCGGTATCACCTATGCGCATGAGATGATGCATCAGACGAACCGCTTCGAGCGGACGCTGGCCGAAATTTTGATGACCTCGACACTTTACGGGCACTTCTGCATCGAGCATGTGGCTGGCCATCATGTGAACGTGGCAACGCCGAAAGATCCGGTGACGGCGCGGTTCGGCGAAAGCTTTTATTGGTATTTTCCACGAGCCGTTTTCGGCAGCCTGTTCTCGGCCTGGGGCATTCAACGTGAGAGGCTCCAACGCCGCGGCTACCCAGTGTGGCACTTCTCGAATGCCTTTTGGCGCTACCTGTTCTTCTATGCCGCGTACTTCGGCGTGGCCTATGCGCTGGCGGGGTGGTTCGGCGTCAAGCTATTCGTGCTGCAAGCGTTCGTGGCGTTCGCGCTTCTGGAAACGATCAACTATGTCGAACACTACGGACTGATGCGGCGACCGCTCGGCGGCGGCCGGTATGAGCCAGTGCAGCCGCACCATTCATGGAATGCGTCGCACCGGATCACGAACTACTTTTTGATCAATTTGCAAAGGCACTCGGATCACCACAAAAACCCGATGCGCCGTTTCCCCGCGCTCCAGCATTACGACGAGGAGCACGCTCCGCAGCTGCCATTCGGCTACCCGGCCATGCTGCTCATCGCGCTCGCGCCGCCGCTCTGGTTCCGCATCATGAACCCGAGGGTTCTTGAGTGGCATCGCTGCTTCTGGGAAGGCCGGGCACCGGCGCCGAGGCGTGCAGTTATGTTCACTCGAGGCGGAGACCGCTAAGCAGAGGCTAGCGTACGATCAATCGCAGCTTGGGCGATTTGCGCCATGATCGTATAGCCGGCTGGCGTGGGATGTAATCCGTCCTCGGAGAAATTCCGTTTCACGAACCCTTCACCGTCGCTCATCGCGCCGAAATAGTCCAGAAAACCGCAGCCATGGGAAAGGCTGTATGCTTCCAGCCAGCGGTTCAGTTCGAGAATTTTCTCCGGAGGGTGCTTAAAGAGGTTGTACTGCGATACCGGCGTATTTTTATGCGCTGGCGGGAGGAGCGAAGACAATATCACCCGGACAGCGTTTGCCTGGGCGATCTCCGTCATCGATGCGAAATTCGCCTCGATGTCCTCCATCCGCATTGGACCGGTATTGCCGCCGAGGTCGTTGACGCCTGCATGGATAACGAGCGTCCTGGGTCCCAGCGCGACGGCGTCCTGCCTGAAACGAAGCAGCATCTGGGGAGTCGTCTGCGCGCAGATGCCGCGATTGATGTAGGGCTTATCCGGGAAATACTCTTCAAGGTTCCAGCCTTCAGTTATGGAATCCCCGAAGAAGACGACGCGGTCCTCATTCGGAGCGGCCGGCTTGAGCCCGGCATTGGCGGCGCGATAGTGCTCCAGGCCACCGTAGTCATCCCTCAACGATTCCAGCCACGACCTTCGCCATGCCTGAAACTCTTTCTCAAAGCTGGCTGCAAAGACCATATTCACGCTGTCGTGGTCATCGTCCTCGTGCATAGGCTCGCCTGGGGAGGGTTTCGAGTACGATCATGGAAGCTGGCAGGAAACCTCGAATCTTTGTGCATCCGCGGCTGACCGAAGGCATATGCAGCCTTTTCCGCACCGTCAATGGTGGCGCAAGCTCAGGATGAGGCCGCTTAAACCTGTAGCTCAGTCTTCACTGAAACAGCACGATCGCTTTCTGCAGGGTGATCCACACCCCCCACGCAAGCGGGAGTCCGACGACGGTCCAGGCAAGTATTGCTCCGGGCCTCAGGACGGCGCCGCGCCCGATGCCCTGCGTGGCCAAAGCTTGCGGCTCCGGTGGCGGGCCGTGCAATCTTTCGGCTTCTTCGTCATCCATATAGCGATGTTCCGCGAGCGGACGGATGAGAAGATTGGCCAGGAAACCCACAACGAGCATGCCTGCCAGCACATAGAAAATCTTGCCATAGAGGAGGTTCGGAGGGATGCCTTCGGCTTTTCTCGTGTCGTGGAGGTAGTTCACGACGACAGGGCCGATGATGCCTGCCGTTGACCACGCTGTGAGCAGCCTCCCGTGTATGGCGCCGACGAAGTGCGTGCCGAAGATGTCGGCGAGATAGGCGGGTACGGTCGAAAAGCTTCCTCCATACATGGAGGCGATCAGGCAGAAGGCCGCAGCAAAGACCCCCAGCGCGCCCCAACTTGCGAGAGTCGGCGCCGCAGCATAGGCCGCGAAGCCGAGCACGAAGAAGAGGAAATAGGTCGTCTTGCGCCCGATCGCATCGGAAAGCGAGGCCCAGAAAAAACGGCCGAGGATGTTAAAAAGCGAGAACAGACCCACGAACGCCGCGCCGACCGCGGCGGCTCTCTTCACCTGATCAGCATTGAATTGCGCGAAGCCAACGGAGGGATCTCCGAACAGGCGGCCGCCAAAGGTCTCCTGCAGCATGGGCGACGCCGCGCCGATGATGCCGATGCCCGCCGACACGTTCATACACAGCACAAGCCAGATCAGCCAGAATTGCGGCGTCTTGTGCGCGTCCTTCAAGTGCACATGCCTGTGCGTGATCATGGCGGACGCGTTCTTCTTGGGGTTCCATCTTTCTGGCGTCCAGCGCGGCGGCGGTAGCCGGTAGCCGAACGCGCCGCCCATCATGAACACGAAATAGACGCCAGCCAGCACGAGAAAGGTTTCCCAAACACCAGGCGTCGTGGCGGTCTTGAATCCCGCGAAGGAAAAGTCGCCCAGGTAAGGGATGTTTGCAGAGAAACCGCTGATGAGCATCGCGGCCAAAGGCGAGCCAATGAGCGCGCCGCCGCCGAAGCCCATGATGGCCATGCCGGTCGCCATGCCGCGCCGGTCCGGAAACCATTTGATGAGGGTGGAGACCGGCGAGATGTAGCCAAGGCCAAGCCCGACGCCACCGATAATGCCGGATCCGAGCCACATCAGCCAAAGCTGGTGCCAGGAAACGCCAAGCGCCGCGATCGCCATCCCGCCGCACCAGCACAAGGCCGCCGCGACGCCCGCTTTGCGGGGGCCCGCCCGCTCAAGCCAGCCGCCCCACAAAGCTGCGGACACGCCGAGCACGAGGAAAAATAGCGTGAACATCCAGCCGAGGTCGAACTGCGTCCACTCGCAGTTCGTGGCGGTCAGCGCCTTAGCCGTGCCGAGAAGCTTCTGCGCGAAGGTGTCCGCTTTGCCGGCGCAGGTCGCAACAGGCGCGCCGGCCGCCTTGCTCAAGGCTGTTTGCAGCGGCAGCCAGAACACGCTGAACCCGTAGGCCATGCCGATGCAAAGATGGATGGCGAGCGCCGCAGGAGGGACGAGCCACCGGTTGAAGCCTGGTTTCGCGATAATCCTGTCCCGGTCAAGTATGCCCGGACGTCCTCGTATGGAGCGCGCGGTCGCTCCTATTGTCGTCATGATCTTCCTCCCTTTTTGTCTTCTTTATTTTTAGGTGGAGCAAGAGTGCGCCTCGCGGCTCAAAGTCCTTTCTCGCGTGCAAGCTGCTCAACGGCCAGACGCACCTGGGGCTGCAGTCCCTCTCCTCCGGCCTGCACATGCGCCAGGATCGCCGCGCGCATTCTCGGGTCCCAAAACTTCTTTAGATGGTCGGCTATCCCGTGAACCGCCTCGTCCGCCTTCTGGCTGGCGAAAAACGTCCCGATCTGATTGGCCATCATGACGAGCTTTTCAGGCTGCACAGTTCGAAGCCTCTCCTGTTATGCGTTCAGGCCTTGCGAAAATCTCGAAATCCTCCCCACGAACGACAGCGGCTAGAGTGATGCCGGCCGCTTCTGCAAGCGTTACGGCCAAAGCTGTCGGAGCGGACACAGCCGCGATGATGGGTGCGCCGAGGCAAGCTGTTTTTTGGACGAGTTCGACGGAAACCCGGCTCGTCAACAGTACGACGCCCGCGTCTCCGGGGATCGCTGCCGAAGCGGCAGCGCCAATAACCTTATCGAGAGCGTTGTGGCGGCCGACATCCTCGCGGACGACAAGGTTTTGGCCGGCCCAAAGGCCCGCCGCGTGAACCGCGCGGGTTTGCGCGTGCAAGGCTTGGTGATTCTGCAGCTCCGCCATCGCCAGGACGAGTTCGGTCCTTGAAATGCGAACGCCCTCGCCGCCAACGGGCCGAAGAGGCCTCAAAGCCTCGGCAATGGATTCCGCACCGCACAGCCCGCATCCCGTCGGCCCTATCATGGTTCGCCGGCGGCCGCGGTTGCGCGCCGAAGCCGAAGGGCGCAACCACATACGCGCTTCGACCCCGCCCTCGACGCCGATAATTTCGAGGCTCTCGATCTCGGAGATGGCGTCGACCACCCCTTCGGCAAGGCTGAAGCCCAGCGCGAAATCGGTCAGGTCCGCGGGCGTTGCCATCATCACCGCGTAGGTCGACCCGTCATAGGTCAGCGCGACAGGGACCTCCTCCGCGAGCGTGCGGGGGCCGGCGCTCAAAAGACCGCTACGCCATTGAAGCCGCGAAACTTCGCTCGTCCTCGGCCACGCCATCTATTCCTAAGCCTCCACCACCTCTATGCGGCGGCTCTTTTCGGAAAACGCTCCGTAGCGTTCCTGCCAATCGCTCGGCCCGTTGGACGGCAACACCTCCACAGCGGTGACTTTGTATTCAGGGCAGTTCGTAGCCCAGTCCGAGTAGTCGGTCGTGACCACGTTCGCCTGAGTCATGGGATGATGGAACGTGGTGTAGACCACGCCCGGGGCGACCCGGCCGGTGACGATGGCGCGAAGGCTCGTTTCTCCTGCACGGCTCATGAGGCGCACCCAATCGCGATCGCGGATGCCACGCTGCTCGGCATCGTGAGGGTGAATTTCGAGAACGTCTTCCTCGTGCCAAGCCACATTAGGGGTCCGCCTTGTCTGAGCCCCCACGTTATACTGGGTCAAAGTGCGGCCCGTAGTGAGGATCAGCGGGAAGCGGGGGCCCGTCTTCTCCTCGGTCGGCACATATTCCGTGATGATGAATTTGCCCTTGCCGCGTGAGAAGCCCCCGATGTGCATCACCGGCGTTCCTTCCGGCGCGCTCGCATTGCACGGCCACTGAACCGAGCCCATCGCATCGAGCTTCTCATAGGACACCCCCGCGAACGACGGGGTCAGGCGTGCGATCTCGTCCATGATCTGAGAGGGGTGATCGTAGCGCATCGGGTAGCCGAGGGCTTCAGCCAGCTCCATGGTGATTTCCCAATCCTCTTTGCCGTTCTTCGGCGCCATGACCTTCCGGACGCGCTGGATACGCCGCTCCGCATTCGTAAAGGTGCCGTTCTTTTCGAGGAAGGTGCTGCCGGGCAGGAAGACGTGCGCGTAATTTGCGGTCTCGTTCAGGAACAGGTCCTGCACGACGACGCATTCCATGGCGGCCAGCCCTGCCGACACGTGGCTGGTGTTGGGGTCGGATTGCAGGATATCCTCGCCCTGAATGTAGATGCCCTTGAAGGAGCCATGCACGGCGGCGTCGAGCATGTTCGGGATGCGCAAGCCCGGCTCATGATCGAGGCTTACACCCCAGAGGCTTTCGAACATCTGCCGGGCCGCATCCTCGGAAATGTGCCGGTAACCGGACAATTCATGCGGGAAGGAGCCCATGTCGCAGGCGCCCTGCACGTTGTTCTGTCCGCGCAGCGGGTTCACTCCAACGCCGGGACGGCCGATGTTGCCTGTTGCCATGGCGAGATTTGCGATGGCCATCACGGTCGTCGATCCCTGGCTGTGCTCCGTGACGCCGAGGCCGTAATAGATCGCGCTGTTGCCTCCGGTTGCGTAGAGCCTAGCCGCCCCGCGCAGGCTCGCGGCCGGGACGCCTGTCTGCGCCTCGGTTGCCTCGGGACCGTTGCGGGGCTCGGACACGAACGAAGCCCAGTGCTGGAAGTCATCGAAGTCGCAGCGCTGGCGCACGAAGGCTTCGTTGAAGAGGCCTTCCGTCACGATCACATGCGCGAGCGCCGTCAGCACGGCGACATTGGTGCCCGGCCGCAGCGGCAGGTGATAGGCCGCTTCGACATGCGGTGTCCGGACGAGATCGATCCGGCGCGGGTCGATGACGATCAGCTTGGCGCCTTCGCGCAGCCGCTTTTTCAGCCGGGACGCGAAGACGGGGTGCCCGTCCGTCGGATTGGCACCCACCACCATGACGACATCGGCATGATCGACGCTGTCGAAATCCTGGGTTCCCGCGGACGTGCCGAACGCCGTCTTGAGGCCGTATCCCGTGGGCGAGTGACAGACACGAGCGCAGGTGTCGACGTTGTTGTTGCCGAAGCCCGCGCGAATGAGCTTCTGCACGAGAAAGGTCTCTTCGTTCGTGCAGCGCGACGAAGTAATGCCGCCGACCGCGCTTCGCCCGTGCTCGGCCTGGATACGCTTGAACCCGGTAGCCGCGTAACCGATCGCTTCCCGCCAGCTCACTTCCCGCCAGGGATCGTGAATGGAAGCGCGGATCATGGGCTTCAGAATGCGGTCCTTGTGCGAGGCGTAGCCCCAGGCGAAACGTCCTTTCACGCAGGAATGGCCGTGATTTGCCTTGCCGTCCTTGTAAGGGACCATGCGCACGAGCTCGTCGCCGCGCATCTCGGCCTTGAATGTGCAGCCCACGCCGCAATAGGCGCATGTGGTGACAAGGGAGTGCTCCGGCGTGCCGATGTCGTGGACCGACTTCTCGATCAGCGTGGCAGTCGGGCAGGCTTGTACGCAAGCTCCGCACGACACGCATTCCGATTGCAGGAAGGGTTCCGCCATGCCCGCGGAAACGCGGCTCTCGAAGCCGCGGCCCGAGATCGTCAGCGCGAAGGTTCCCTGCACCTCTTCGCAGGCCCGCACGCAGCGGGAGCACACGATGCATTTTGCGGGATCGTAACTGAAATACGGGTTGGATTGATCCTTCGCTTCCTTGGTGTGGTTTTCGCCGGCGTAGCCGTAACGCACCTCGCGAAGTCCCACAGCGCCGGCCATGTCCTGAAGCTCGCAATCGCCATTGGCGGCGCAAGTGAGACAGTCGAGCGGATGATCGGAGATATAAAGCTCCATGACGCTCCTGCGGATGCGCTTCAGGCGATCAGTCTGCGTTCGAACCACCATGCCTTCGGCCACCGGCGTCGTGCAGGATGCGGGCATGCCGTTGCGCCCCTCGATCTCGACGAGGCACAGGCGACAGGAGCCGAACTCCTTCACCATGTCGGTCGCGCATAATTTCGGAATCATGTTTCCGGCTTCAGCGGCGGCGCGCATGATTGACGTCCCAGCCGGCACGGTCACGCGCATGCCGTCGATGGTCAGCGTGGCAGTAGCCTCGGCCTTCGACCGCGGCGTGCCATAATCCAACTCGTTAACCAGGGACATGGAGTCCTCCTCATTCCGCCGCGCGGAGCCGGGACTTTTGCGCGAAGTCTTCGGGAAAATGCGTCATGGCGCTGATGACGGGGTAGGGAACAAAGCCGCCCAGCGCGCACAGCGATCCAAACTTCATCGCCTCGCAGAGCTCTTCGATGAGTGCGATGTTGGCCGCCACATTGATCCCCGCCTGGATCTTGTCCATCGTCTCTACACCCCGCACCGAGCCGATTCGACAGGGTGTGCATTTTCCGCAGCTTTCGAGCGAGCAGAACTCAAAGGCAAACCGCGCCTGCTCCAAAAGGTTCACCGTATCGTCGAAAACAACGACGCCACCGTGGCCGATAAGGCCGCTGCGCTCCGCAAACGCCTCATAGTCGAACGGCGTATCGAACAGCGCGCGCGGAAAGTAGGCGCCGAGCGGGCCGCCCACTTGCACCGCGCGGACGGGGCGTCCGCTTGCCGTGCCGCCACCGATTTCGTCTACGAGTTCGCCGAGCGTAATGCCGAACGCGGTTTCGAACAGACCGCCGTGCTTGATATTGCCGGCAAGCTGGATCGGCTTCGTGCCGCGGCTGCGTCCCATCCCATAGTCGCGATAAGCGGCGCCGCCTTCCGCCAGGATGAAGTGGAGCGATGCCAGAGACAGAACGTTGTTGACGACGGTCGGCTGTCCGAACAGGCCCTTATGCGCGGGCAGCGGCGGCTTGGCGCGCACCTCGCCGCGTTTGCCCTCAAGGCTTTCGAGAAGAGAGGTCTCCTCTCCGCAAATATAGGCACCTGCACCGACACGCACTTCCATGTCGAAGGCATGATCGGAGCCGAGCAGCCGCTTGCCTAGAAGCCCTTCCCTTCTGGCCCGCACAATGGCCTCGCTCATCGTCTCGGCGGCATGAGGATATTCCGAACGGATGTAGATATAGCCTTGTGTTGCACCCGTAGCGACGGCGGCGATGGCCATGCCCTCAATCAGGCAGTACGGATCGCCCTCCATGATCATCCGGTCCGCGAAGGTGCCGCTGTCGCCCTCGTCGGCGTTGCAGACAATAAATTTCTGGGGTGCGCTGGTCTCAGCCACGGTGCGCCATTTGACGCCGGTCGGAAAGCCAGCCCCGCCCCGGCCTCTCAGGCCGGAGAGGATGACGTCGTCGATAGTCGCGGCTGGCCCGATCTCGATGGCGCGCCTGAGGCCTTCAAACCCCTTGTAGGCTTGGTAATCCTGGAGGCAAAGCGGATCGGTGATGCCGCAGCGCTCGAAAACAAGCCGCGTTTGCCGCTTCAGGAAGGGGTGCTCCTCGGGTTTTCCGATGCGCAGCGGATGCGAACCGCCGTCCAGGAACCCGGCGTCAAACAGGCCGGGAACGTCGCCCGGCTCGATGGGCCCATAGGCGATGCGTCCTTGCTGTGTCTCGGCCTCGATCATGGTTTCGAGCCAGAACATGCCCCGCGAGCCGTTGCGCACGATATCGACCGGGATCCCGCGAGCCTCCGCGGTCTCTCTCACTGCTGCGGCCACCTCATCGGCGCCCAGCGCGATGGCGGCGGCGTCCTTCGGAACAAACACCCTCATTCAGCCGCCTCCGCGATCTTTGCGTCGAGCTTTTCAGGCGTGAGGCGTCCCACAAGTTTTCCATCGATCATGCCGGCGGGTCCGCAGGCGCACAGGCCAAGGCAAAAAGTCTGATCCAGCGTGACGCGGCCATCGGCTGAGGTCTGTCCCCAGTCGAGCCCGAGCCGCGCTTTTGCACGCTCCGCCAGCGCCACCGCCCCGACGGAATGGCAAGCCTCCGCGCGGCACAGCGTGATCGTGTGCGCGCCACGAGGCTCGGAATGGAAGTCGTGATAAAAGCTCGCAACGCCAAAGACTTCGGCGCGTGTCAAATTCAGCGCCTCGGCAACGGCAGGCAAAGCGACTTTCGGCAAATAGCCGAACTCCTGCTGAAGGTCACGCAAGATTGGGATCAGAGCACCCTCTTGCGTGGAATGCCGCTCAAGAATCGAGCGAGTAAGTGCCACGGCGTCCTCGGTCACGCTTTCTCCTGTTTCACTGCTTTTCCTAATGAAACAAGAAAACGCAACTCGAATCAATAAAACTACTGCATCGGCCGATAGAAAAGGACTATCGAACGCTCGAAAAAGACGCCTGATGCAACTTTGGTATACTAATATCGACGGGAGCGATAAATTGAAGTTACCCTCTGTTAAGGTGTGGACGCGAGGATAGCGGCAACCCGTTTTGCTTCAATCATCAGCGCGGAGACAAGCGGAGTGAGCGGCTCGCGCGGCCCCGTAACAAGCCCCACCGTGTAGGTCAATTTCCCGTCCACGATGGGTATGACGCGAACCTCAGGAGACAAACCGAAGATCTTGGTCAGCTTCTCCGGCATGATGCTCGACCAACGGCCAGACTGGATATGCGAGAACAGCACGATCATCGAATTGCTTTCCAGCATGACCGTCGCATTAGCTCCCGCCTTTTGTAAGTTGCGCTCGATGATCCGGCGGTTCTGCATATCGCGCGTGAGCAGGCAAAGCGGCACGGTCGCGGCCTCGGACCAAGTCACGGACGTGCGGCCAGCCAGTGGATTGCCCAGCGCCGTCAGCAGGCAGTATCGCTCCGGATAGAGCGCAATCGCGGTCACCTTTCCCAAGGGCTCGTTATCGACGTAGGTCAGGCCGGCATCGATCTCGAGGTTGGCGAGAAGCTCGAGAATCTCTTCCGATGTGCGTGAGAGCACTGTGTACCGCACATCGGGATGGCGCGCCTGAAAGGGGGTTGTCAACGCAGCGACGATGGGAAGCGCGGTCGGAATGGCCGCGATGCGCAAATGCCCGGTCAACCCGTGTTTTAAGGCCTCGATGTCCTGCCTGAGGGCGCGAGTGTCGGAGACGATGCGCCTTGCCCAGTCGAGAACGCGCTCGCCCTCAGTCGTAAAGCCGAGAAAGCGAGACCCGCGCCGGACAAGCATGACGCCGAGGGTATCTTCGAGTTGCTTGATGCCCGCCGAGAGAGTGGGCTGCGTGACCCCGCAAGCCTCTGCCGCGCGCCCAAAGTGCTTCTCGTGCGCGATGGCGATCAGGAACTCGAGCTTGTCGATCATCGGTGAAAGATGGAGCAAAAAGTCCCAAAGAGAATAGCAGCACCCTCCCAAGCCTGGATTTACTTCTACGCTGTCCTGATGGGAGAACGCCGTTAACGCGCGGCTTCTGATACGCGGCGCTGGTCCTTTTTCACCTCGCCGCAATTCGAGGCGGCAGGCTTTCCCGCAAAACGGCCGGCAATCCAGGCCAGAAAATCGTTCTCTGCCCTGCTCGCAAGCTGGATATGGTCGGTCGCGGCGTAGCGGGTGTAGAACAGGGTGGCTCCAGCGGCGCAGGCCTTCCTGACATAAGCATCGGTCGCCATCGGAACGACGGTCATGTCGTCTTCGCCCTGGAACACGGCGACGGGTACGAGTGCCGGGGCGTTGCCCGATGCGAGCTGCTGATATCGTTTCCACCATGCTTCTTCGTTGACGGGCGCGCGGCGCGCGGCGGGGCCCTTCAGCCGCTCCAGATAGTTCAGCGCCTCAGCCATCTGGTGGCTGCATTGGCGCTTCGAAGCTTGCGCGATAAAGGCGAGACCATGGGGCGTAAGCACATCGGATAGTTTCAGGTCCGGGAATACAAGGGTGGCTACGTACCAGGACATCATGCGCTCAGCCCTCGATGACGCCGGAAGGGGCTTGCCCGCTGCGGTCAGGATGCCGAACGCCTTGATCTGGTCGGGAGCGCTCATGGGCGCAAGCGCGACCGCGCCGGCAAGTTTGGCTTCATCGTCCAGATATTTGGGCATTTGCGCAGCCCAGATAGCCGCCTGGCCGCCTTGCGACCAGCCCAAGGCGACTATCCGATCGCCGGCGCCCGAATCGAGAATTTGCCGTGCCGCCAAAGCCGCGTCGAGGAGATTGCGAGCCTCGGTCGAGCCGATGAGGTAATGATGCTGGCCGGGAGTGCCGAGCCCGTTGTAGTCCGTGGCGGCGACCACGTATCCGGCTTTAATCAGGCGCGCCAGGGCGGGCACACCGATGTCGAAGGGGGCGGCGCCGTCGGCTGAATAATAAAAATTGGCGTCCCGAGCCGGATCTTCGGCTAGCGAAGGGGCGCAATGCCGGGCGATGCCCGACGTTCCATGTCCCCATGAGACGACCGGCCTTCCGCCGTCGGGCGCGGGCCCCACCGGTGCAATGACGATGCCCGATACCGCCACTGCCTCGTCATTGACGGTGGTGGACCGGTAAAGGATCTTCCAGGCGCGCGCTCCCGCAACATGGGTGTCGATCTGCATGGTGCGGATCAAGTCGCCGTGCTTTCCTTCCGGAAGCGGGTTTGGCGGCGTATAGAACGGCACCTCCTGTGTGGCCGCAGTTTTGGGTGATGCCTTCAAGGGCGCCTCGGGGGACGGCGACGGCGCCTGCGCGGCTGCAATCTTGGGGGGCTCCTTCATGTGCGCCGGGGCAGGCGGGAGCGGATCCTGCGCAGCTGCAATCTTGCTGGGTGGCCTGGGCTTTGTCCCGGCGGGCGCAGTCTTGAGGGGCTCTCCGGCGGTAAGCGAGTACAGCAGGAAAGCGCCCCCGAAAAGAATGGCCGCCAATGCAAACTTTGTCGGGGAGCTGAATTTGAACCCTGCGATCCCGATCATGGACGCCACCCATTGCCCAACGCCGAGCGCTGCGGCGCATCGCCGGCGGCAAGCACGCAGCACTTCAACCCTTACGGCATGATCGCCACAGATAACTTAACATTTCGTCCAATAACGGCGACGGCGACGCCTTCCGCGCTCCTCTGTTATTGTTTATAGGCATGGAGAAGGGCTGCCGAGGGCGGTCTTGAGCGTGCAACGCCGGGGAATGTGGTGGCAGAAGAAGCAGCAAAGCACGGACGGATAGAGGTTCGGATCGTGCTTCCGAACGGCGGCAGCCTCGACGGCGCGGATATCGCGCTCATCGAAACCATTCAGCGATGCCGCTCCATCCTGGGCGCAAGCCGGATTCTGGGCCTTTCCTATCGCAAAACCTGGCTCATGGCCGACGCCTTGAATCGCACTTTCGAGGCGAAGGTGATCGAGACCTTTCCGGGACGGCGGGGCGCGGGCGCGGAAATCACCGTATTCGGCCAGCGCCTCGCCGCGCTGTTCCGCTCGATCGAGCGGCGGTCTTCGACGGCGGCTTCGCTGGCTCTATCGGAACTTACGGCTTCACTTGACTGGTCTTTCGACGGACAAGCGGCACGTAAGGATCCGCAGGCGGAGCAAGGGTGATGTGGGCAGCCGCGGCGATCTCACTGCGCTCAGCAAACAATCGCGGTTGCGCCCACGAATTGCCGAAACCCTTGCGACAGCTTCCGCCTGGAAGAAAGATTCTGCGCCCCTGAACACTCATGAAGATCCCAAGGCGTCTCAACTCCCGCAGCACAAGGCGGACATAATCAATTAGCTTTTGAACTATGTGCAACAATCCAGGCCGCTCTTATGGATAAATCACTGTCCGGCAATGCCTGTTGACTGAGTGGCAGTTGCGAGCGCAAAGCACGGACATGGCTCAGTTCGAAATGCTGGACGGCAGTGCTCTCGCACGCGAAGCCGCAACGTTCGAGAGAGGCGATAATCTCGGCATGCCTCTTCCGGTTCGGCAAGCCGCGATGGCTGCCCATGGCATTCCACATCCGCTGGCTCACAGTCAAAAATGTCAGGGGATTCTCATATTTGAGCCAGCAACCATGAGGACCGAAATCGACACGATGCACCATCATGCCGCCCGGCCGTAGGGACCGCTTCATGTTGGAGAAGGCAGTATCAATATCGAAAAGATGCTCGACCACGTTGTAGCTGAAAATGATATCGGACTTTGGAATTGTCTCACATCCATGCTCGATCGATATTGGAAACGCTTGAAGCGGGGCGCCCGGGTCATCAGGGTTTATCCAAGGGAAATCGGCTAAGGCGAGCCCCCTGTCTTCGAGACCTTTCTTCACAAAATCTGGCGCTGCCTGATAGACCTGTGAATAGATATCGCGTGCCCTGTGCCCTGACACATCGCCGAGAAATCGATCTATCGCGGAGTAGCTCCGGGCTCCGGCGCCGATAAATAGAAGACCCATGGCAATAACATCACCGGGACCGACTTCCATTATGGCTTTCCCGGACAACGCAGCCACGCCAGCGATCTCTAGAAACTCATCGAGCTGGATGCAGAATTTCTCACGAATTTGCGATACATCACATGTACGGCCTTTTTTTATTCGCAGGCTGCGCACCGGTGCTACTTGCATCGCCAAATTCGCGGCGATCTCGCGCACTAAATCTTTTTTGGACACCGCAGGCGTGGGCATAGGTCACCAGACTTTAGATTTCCAGGAAGCCATTGACCTCCTACCATAACGGGCAAATCTCCTTCAACAGGATATTGAAAATAATCGCTTCATTCTGGCCCGCAGAGGTCCCAGCCACAAATTCGCCTCTCGCGCATGCGTTGGCCAGGCTGAGAACCATGGCTTAGCGTTAATCTTTCCGTATCCGGCGCCGTTCATAGTCCATGGATCAGACAGGAGGGGCTTATGACGAGAGGACGAAAACAGCGGCTTCTGCGCCAAACCGTCCTATTTGCCGCGCTTATCGCGATGATTGTGTATGTCGCATCGGACGCGGTGCGCGGCGCGCATGGCTTGATCGCCAATCAGCTTCTTCATGCAAAAATTAGTGCGCTGCAAAAAGACCTCGCTGCGCTCAAGACCCAGCGCGCCCGATTGGAGCGCGACGCGGAACTGCTCGGCCCCAAGGCCGCGGGGCAGCCCGCGCTAGTCGACGAGCAGGCTCGCGCCCTCCTCGATCTGGCCCGTCCCACCGATATCGTGATCGTGAACGGCGACAAGAGCACGCGCTAGCTTCGCTTGTGCGAGATGAGCCAATGGATCATCGGCCGCAAAACAAGTATTAAGAAGCGACGGCCCCGAAGTTGGAACGCGCCGGCCCGCCGCCGTTGTTATCATAGAAAGCCGCTCGCCATGCTCGACGACCTTCCAGCAGAGAAAGACGCTAGGCACGCTCCGCCCGAGCTAAGCCGCGAGGAGGAGTTGCGCGCTTACCGCGAGATGCTGCTGATCCGCCGCTTCGAGGAGAAGGCGGGGCAGCTCTACGGAATGGGGCAGATCGGCGGCTTTTGTCACCTCTATATCGGGCAGGAGGCGGTCGTCGTCGGCATGCAGATGGCGATCAAGGAGGGCGACCAGGTCATCACGGCTTACCGCGATCACGGCCACATGCTGGCATGCGGAATGGATCCGAAAGGCGTGATGGCGGAGCTGACGGGCAGGCGGGGCGGCTATTCCGGCGGCAAAGGCGGCTCGATGCACATGTTCTCCGTGGAGAAGGCTTTCTACGGCGGGCACGGGATTGTCGGCGCACAAGTTCCGCTTGGCACGGGACTGGCCTTTGCCAACAAATACAAGGGCAACGGCCACGTGTGCCTCACCTATTACGGCGATGGCGCAGCAAATCAGGGGCAGGTCTACGAAGCCTTCAACATGGCCTCGCTCTGGCATTTGCCCGTCGTCTACGTCGTCGAAAACAATAAATACGGCATGGGCACGCGGGTCGACCGCGTCTCAGCCGTCACCCAGCTTTCACATCGCGGCTGCAGCTTCAACATACCGGGCGAGCAGGTGGACGGAATGGATGTGCGTGCCGTTAAGGCCGCTGGCGATACCGCAGTGGCATGGGCGCGGGAGGGAAATGGACCCTTTATCCTCGAAATGATGACCTATCGCTATCGCGGCCACTCCATGTCCGATCCGGCCAAGTACCGGACCAAGGAAGAAGTCGAGAAGATGAAGCACGAGCACGACCCCATCGAGCAGCTCCGGGTGCGCTTGATCGGAACTGGCCGCGCGAGCGAGAGCGATCTCAAGGCGATCGACAAGGAGATCCGGGCGGTCGTGAACGAGGCCGCCGATTTCGCGCAGCGCGATCCCGAGCCCGAGGCTGCGGAGCTTTATACCGATGTGATGAAATAGCATCCGCGTACAGGATGCGAATTCGATCAAATCGGCCACAAAAGTCGGCGTTCTTCTTATGGCTTCAGCGCAAAAATAGCGCTGCTTTTGTAAGAGCGGGGCGTTGGCAAGTGAGGCCATGTTTATTGAGCACTTCCTCGCGCAAGGGATTGAAAATCAAGCCTGCCGGTCACGAAACATTGTGTGGCAAACGTAGACCTATTAAGCTTTTAAAGGCAGGCAGGCCGGTGATCACTTTGGTTTTAGCATGCAAGCTTCGCTGAACTTCGCAATTCATTAGGGCGCGAATGAAATGCCGACACAAGTTCTGATGCCAGCCCTGTCGCCGACAATGGAAGAGGGCAAGCTCGCAAAGTGGGTGAAGGCCGAGGGCGATGAGGTTCGCTCGGGCGATGTCATCGCTGAAATCGAGACGGACAAAGCCACCATGGAAGTCGAGGCTGTCGATGAAGGCAAGCTCGGCAAGATCCTGGTTCCGGCAGGCACCGAGGGCGTCAAGGTCAATACTCCGATTGCCGTTATTCTGACCGATGGCGAGGACGCTTCCGCGCTTGCAAATGGCGGAGCTGCAAGGGCCAACGGAGCAGTCCCAGCAGCAGCCTTCGTCTCGGATAGCGGAACGAGCGAGGCGCGCGCCGCCGTCGATGTCCGGGTCCGCGAAACTGCCCCGGATGCGCTTCCGGCGGGATACGACAGCGCCGCCGAAATCCCCGAGGGCGCGGAAATGGTAAATATCACCATGCGCGAAGCCTTGCGCGACGCCATGGCCGAGGAAATGCGCCGCGACGACAATGTTTTCGTCATGGGCGAGGAGGTCGCCGAATATCAAGGCGCGTACAAGGTTACGCAGGGGCTTCTCGATGAGTTCGGCCCACGCCGCGTTGTCGACACCCCCATCACCGAAGCCGGATTTGCAGGGCTCGGCGTGGGCGCAGCCTTTGGCGGCCTTCGGCCTATTGTCGAGTTCATGACCTTCAACTTCGCGATGCAAGCCATCGATCACATCATCAACTCCGCAGCGAAAACGCTCTACATGTCCGGCGGGCAGATGGGATGCGCCATCGTATTCCGCGGTCCGAATGGAGCGGCTGCTCGCGTCGGCGCCCAGCACAGCCAGGAATTTTCCGCCTGGTATGCCCACGTGCCGGGCCTCAAGGTGGTCGCGCCTTCGACAGCCGCCGACGCTAAGGGGCTGCTCAAGGCGGCCATCCGCGATCCCAATCCGGTTGTCTTCCTTGAGAACGAAATTCTATACGCCGCAACCGGGCAGGTGCCGAAGGCAGCCGACTGGGAGATCCCCATCGGCAAGGCGAAGATTGCGCGCCCTGGAAAGGATGTGACCATCGTCTCGTGGTCGCGCGGGATGGTCTATGCGCTCGATGCTGCGAAGGAATTGGAAGCCGCAGGCATCGACGCGGAGGTCATCGATCTGCGCACGCTGCGCCCGCTGGACATGGAGACGGTGCTGGCGTCGGTGCGGAAGACGAACCGCCTCGTGACAGTGGAGGAAGCGTGGCCGGTGTGCTCGGTCGGCTCGGAGATCTGCGCGCAAGTGGTGGAGCGCGCTTTCGACTACCTCGACGCACCGCCGGCGAAAGTATCGGGCGAGGATGTGCCGATGCCCTATGCAGCAAACCTAGAGAAGCTGGCGCTTCCCAATGCGGCCAAGGTCGTGGCCGCCGCGAAGTCCGTCTGCTACCGGAATTAGCCTTGGGCGTCCCATGCAAAAGCAATCCCCCTGGCAAGCGTACAGCGACGGTCACGCGGCGAGCTTCGAGGACGGCGGCAAGGAATACCTGGTGATCGTGACGGACGGCTATATCAACGCGCGCTATCGCATGACCGCAGACCGCATGGTGGACCGCAAAGGCCTGATCGAGGACATCGACGACGAGATTTGCCACATGGCGGCGCAGAAACTGCGCCGCGGCGCGGTGTTCCAGCCGCTCGGAAAACGTCCGCCGCAAATCCTGTTCGACGCGCGCGATGTCGACACCGCATAGGTTTCAATAATCAGCCGACCGCTGCCTTAAGGATAACGACATGCCGACTCCCATCCTCATGCCCGCTTTGTCGCCCACCATGGAGCAGGGCAAGCTTGCGAAATGGCTGAAAAAAGAGGGCGACAAGGTTTCGTCCGGCGACGCCATTGCCGAGATCGAGACGGACAAGGCGACGATGGAGGTCGAGGCCGTCGACGAAGGCACGATCGGCAAGATCATGATCCCGGAGGGGACGGAGGGCGTGGCCGTTAATACTCCGATCGCTATGCTTCTATCGGAAGGCGAGGACGCTTCGGCTATTTCAGAAGGGACACTCCCCTCACCCTGTCCCTCTCCCCCTGGGAGAGGGCACGATGCTGCAGCGGCTGCGACCGAACCCCCTCTCCCAGGGGGAGAGGGCAGGGGTGAGGGGAGAGAGGCCCAAAGCAAGGCGAACGGCAATGGACGCATCTTCGCATCACCGCTCGCCCGGCGCGTCGCGGCCGAGTCCGGCATCGAACTTTCCTTGCTGCGCGGGTCCGGTCCCCATGGCCGGATCGTGAAGCACGACGTCGACGAGGCCGCGCGATCGGGAACGGCAGCGCCCGCGCCCCGACCGGCGACGCCTCAACCCGCAGCGCCGCAAGCGGCGACGCCGCAGAACGGCGTGGCGCTCGTGCCGGCTCGCGCCTTTCCCGCGGCGATGCCGGACGACCAGATCCTCGCGCTGTACGAGAAGGGCAGCTACGAAATCCGCCCCCTCGACAACATGCGCAAAACCATCGCGGCGCGCCTCACAGCTGCTGCGTCGACGATCCCGCACTTCCGGCTCACCGTCGATTGCGAGATCGATGCGCTGCTTGACGCGCGGCAGCGGCTCAACGCGCGCTCGCCGAAGGACGGTCCGGGCGCCTACAAGCTGTCGGTGAACGACTTCCTCATCAAGGCCATGGGGCTGGCGCTGCAGCGCGTCCCCGACGCCAACGCGACGTTTACCGAGCGCGGCATCCTTTTGCACAAAAGCTCCGGCATCGGCGTTGCCGTCGCCATCGACGGCGGACTGTTCACGCCCGTCATCAAGAGCGTGGAGCGGAAGACGCTCGCCGAGATATCCAACGAAATGAAGGAATTGGCCGAGCGCGCCCGCCGCCGCCGGCTTGCGCCGCACGAGTATCAAGGTGGCACGACGGCCATCTCGAACCTCGGCATGTTCGGCATCGATCACTTCGACGCTGTCATCAACCCGCCGCACGCGACGATCCTGGCGGTCGGGCGCGGCGAGCAGCGCGCCGTGGTGAAGGGCGGCCAGATCGCCATCGCGACGATGATGGGCTGCACGCTCTCCTGCGATCACCGCGTTGTCGACGGTGCGCTCGGCGCGCGCCTGCTTTCCGCCTTCAAAGGCTTCGTTGAGGAACCTGTCACGATGCTGGTTTGATCCGTTGCCATAATTTAAACAATATTATCCTAAATTTGCCTCAATTAATATTGACCGCAGGTTGTGGACCTGCTTTATGGCCCCCGCAGATGGAAATTGGGGGAAGTTATGAGTTGTGGGTATGTTTGCGTCGTTCCCGAACGCAAAGTAAGGAGCTACCTGTTGTCCGCCGATCATCCGCAAGGAAGGTCCAAGGCAAAGTTCTTCAGTGCTTCAGGCTTTACGGACCAAAACTGGATAGATTTGGCGGAAGCGCTTGAGAGGCATGCAAGCGAAGCGAGGTTAGCGAAAGCCGTGGAAACGCAGTTTGGAATGACCTATGTCTATGAGGGAGAATTGAAAACACCAACCGGTAAGCGACCCATCATCAGGTCGGTCTGGTTTGCTCCGCTCAGTCGATCCGTGTTGAATTTTGTAACGGCCTTCCTTTGAGGCAGGTTAAACGATGATAGAAGAGCTAGATTTGGTTGTGCTTGTCCAGGATTTGCCGGCTCATGATCTGAAAGCGGGCGATGTTGGCACGGTAGTGTATGTCCATGAGGGCGGGAAGGGTTATGAGGTCGAATTCATGACGCTGTCCGGCGAAACCATTTCTGTGGAGAGCTTGCCAGCAGGCTGCGTGCGGCTTGCTAGGGACAACGAGATCGCCCACGCCAGGGAAGTTGCGGAAACCGCCTGAGACCCCCACAAGGTCACGGGGGATTCTATCATTTTGGGGGCGACAATGGCGGAAGCATTCGACATTGCAGTGATCGGGGGCGGCCCAGGCGGGTACGTGGCGGCCATCCGCGCCGCGCAGCTCGGCCTGAAAACGGTAGTGATCGAGCGCGAACACCTTGGCGGCATTTGCCTGAACTGGGGCTGCATACCCACTAAAGCGCTGCTCCGTACGGCGGAGGTGTTGACCCTCTTCCACCATGCCGGCGAGTTTGGGCTCAAGGCCAATGGCGTCACATTCGACCTCGCCAAGATCGTGGGCCGTTCCCGCAAGGTGGCGGGGAAGCTCGCGGCGGGCGTCGCCTATCTTCTCAAGAAGCACAAGGTGACCGTCATCGACGGCACCGCGCGCCTGAAGGCGAAGGGGGTTATCGCGGTCAAAGGCAAGGACGGCAAGGCGCTCGCCGATGTCGAAGCGCGACACATCATCGTCGCCACGGGCGCACGGGCGCGCAGCCTTCCGGGCCTCGAACCCGACGGGAAAGCTGATCTGGACCTACAAGGAAGCGATGGTGCCGGACATGACGCCGAAATCGCTGCTCGTGGTGGGGTCCGGCGCCATCGGCATCGAGTTCGCGAGCTTCTACAATGCGCTTGGCGTGAAGGTGACCGTGGTCGAGATCCTGGACCGCATCCTGCCCGTCGAGGACGAGGAGATCTCGGCCTTCGCCAAGAAGTCCTTCGAGAAGCAGGGCATGACGATCTACACCGGCGCGAAGGTCGAGAAACTCGAGAAGGGCGCGGACAGCGTCAAGGCCACGCTCACCTTGAAGGACGGCAAGACGAAAACCGAAGATTTTGAACGCGTCATTCTCGCGGTCGGCATCGTCGGTAATGTCGAAAACCTCGGCCTCGAAGAGCTTGGCGTTAAAATCGACAAATCGCACATCGTGATCGACGAGTATTGCCGCACGAATGCGCCGGGCATCTACGCCATCGGCGACGTGGCGGGTCCGCCATGGCTCGCTCACAAGGCCAGCCACGAGGGCATCATCTGCGTGGAGAAGATCGCGGGCCGGAACGACGTGCATCCTCTCAATGTGCGCAACATCCCTGGCTGCACCTATTCGCAGCCGCAGGTCGCTTCCATCGGGCTGACCGAAGCCATGGCGAAAGGAAACGGGCGCGAGATCAAGGTCGGGCGCTTCCCCTATCAGGGCAACGGCAAAGCCATCGCGCTCGGCGAGCCGGAAGGCCTCGTCAAGACGATCTTCGACGCGAAGACGGGCGAACTGCTCGGCGCGCACATGATCGGCGCGGAGGTGACTGAATTGATCCAGGGTTTCAGCATCGCGAAGACGCTGGAGACGACCGAGGCCGAGCTGATGGAGGCGATCTTCCCGCACCCAACTCTGTCTGAAATGATGCACGAGAGCGTGCTCGACGCTTACGGCCGCGTCATCCACATCTGACTTATTCCGCCAAGAACTCGGTTCGGTAGCCGGCGCCGGTCACCACCCCTGAGCGCTCAGCTGCAAACGGCCGCCGCAGCCTCCGCCACAGCCTGGTCCTGCTCGCCGCTGCCCCCGCTGACGCCAACGGCGCCGACGATCTCGCCGCCCACTTTGAGCGGAATGCCGCCCGCGAATATCATCACGCGGTTCGAGTTCGACACGTTGATGCCGAAAAACTGGTCGCCGGGCTGGCTGTTCTGGCCCAGCTCCTTCGTTGAGATGTCGAAGGCCTTGGCCGTGAACGCCTTGTTGATCGCGATGTCGATGCTTCCGAGCCACGCGCCGTCCATGCGGATGAAGGCCTTGAGGTTCGTCCCCGCATCCACAACCGCAATGTTCATCGGCTGTCCGATCTCTTTCGCCTTGGCCTCGGCGGCGGCGATGACGCGATGTGCTTTCTCCAGGGTGATCATGCGCTTAGCTCCTTACGCAGGGGACAGAGACCTCTGAGGAGCTGCAACAGCCGGGAGCCGAATGAGTTTCCCGCTTAGTAAAATGTTCGGAAATGCAGACTTCCGCGAACCCGCCTGCGTCAGGCCAGCGCGGATTTGTAGCCGGCGGCCAAGCGCTTCTGCCCCAGATAGAGCATGGGGATCACCGCCAGTTCCACCACAAGGGAAGCCGTCATCGTGTCCTCCGGCAAACCATAGAGGAGTATGCTGGGAAGCCGCGCCGCTCCGCCAAGGACGGAAAGGGCAGTCAACACCCTGAGGATCGAGCCCTTGTGCTCGATGTCCCGGATCGTGCTCCAGAAGAGGAGCCCGATCCCGAACTGAAGCCCTGAAAGGAAGCGGAACTGGCTGTCGAGATCGGCGCTGCCGGTGGCCTCGCCCGTAATGGAAGACCCCAGGATCATGCCGCCGAGGCCGGTGCAAACAAAAACGAGGCCGGCAATAGCGATGCCGATCTGCAATGCGCGTTTCATGATTTCCCTCAGACTTAGGCTTCGCGAATATCTGCCGAGGCTTGTGGGATAACTTTTGGCAAAAACGGCGGCATGACATTATGTTCGCTCGAGAACTCAACAGAAAGCGAGGGCGGGGTGGTCACACTTGTTGACAAGCGCGATGCGGGCGCCGCGCGGCACCCCGAAAAGGCGCATCGGCCCGATACGCCGGTGCAGCGCAAGCCCGCCTGGATACGCGTGAAAGCCCCGGGCTCGGCCGGCTACGCCAGTACAGCGCAAATCGTGCGCAGCAATCATCTGCATACGGTGTGCGAGGAGGCCGGCTGCCCGAATATCGGCGAATGCTGGGAGAAGAAGCACGCGACCATGATGATCATGGGCGACACCTGCACGCGCGCCTGCGCCTTCTGCAATGTGAAGACAGGCCTGCCGGGGCCGCTGGATGCGAGCGAGCCGGAGAACGTTGCCCGCGCGGTTGCCGCGCTTGGCCTCGAGCACGTGGTGATCACCTCGGTCGACCGCGACGATCTCAGCGACGGCGGGGCAGGGCACTTCGCGGCCACGATTGGAGCCATTCGCGCCGCAGCGCCTGCGACGACCATCGAGGTTCTGACGCCGGATTTCCTGAAAAAGGGCGAGGGGGCGCTCGAAACGGTGATCGCGGCCAAGCCCGATGTCTTCAACCATAATCTCGAAACGGTGCCCGGGCTCTATCTTACCATCCGGCCCGGCGCGCGCTATTTCCATTCGCTCCGCCTCCTCCAGCGCGCGAAGGAAATCGACAGGACCACGTTCACGAAGTCCGGCATCATGGTTGGGCTCGGCGAGAAGCGGAACGAGGTTCTCCAGCTCATGGACGACCTGCGCTCGGCTGATGTGGATTTCCTCACCATCGGGCAATATTTGCAGCCCACGCGGAAACACGCCCCGGTGGACCGCTTCGTCGAGCCCGCCGAGTTCGAAAGCTATAAGAGCATCGCGTGTTCGAAGGGCTTCCTGATGGTTGCGGCGAGCCCGCTCACGCGCTCGTCCTACCACGCGGGCGACGACTTCGCGAAACTGAAGGCGGCCCGGCTCGCGCTCGCGTGAGTTGATCGTTGGCGGCCCACGCTTGGGCAAGTCGAGAGTGGGCGTGGGCCTTCGATCGCCCGCATGCGGCGAAATACCGTCTCGCGTTAGCCATGCACGCGCCCCATCCCCGTGTCATGATGTTCGCCAGCCACCGCGAAGCGCGGACGTATATCCTAAGTTTGAGCCGCTGATGCCCTCTTTCGAAACGACCCGCCGCATAGCTCACTCTGCGGCCGATATGTTCGCGCTCGTCGCCGACGTGGAGCAATACCCGAAGTTCGTGCCGCTCTGCCAAGGGCTGCGCGTGCTGAAGCGCGAGGCGCAGGCCGATAGCGAGGTCATCATCGCCTACATGACGGTGGCCTATAAGCTTTTCAGCGAGAGCTTCACGAGCCGGGTGCGGATCAAGCCGGCGGAGCAGGTGATCATGGTCGACTATCTCGACGGTCCCTTCAAACGCCTGGACAACCGCTGGACCTTTACCCCGGTGAGCGACACCGAGAGCAAGATCGCGTTCTTCCTCGACTATGAATTCCGGTCAAAGCCCTTGCAGGTGCTGATGGGCTCCGTCTTCGACCGCGCCTTCCGCAAGTTCGCCGATGCCTTCGAGGCCCGCGCCGATGAGGTGTATGGGAAGCGGCGGCGTGCACCCGCGGTGGCGCCAACCCCTTTGACGGATAACACGTAAAACCGTTTAACTGAGATCGGCCGCCTCAATCAGCAGGCGCAGCGCCGTTCCCACAGACTTCGCCCTTACCTCTGCGCGGCCGATATCGCCGAAGCGCTCTTCGGTGTGGATCGCCGTGAACTCAACGCGCTCGCCATCCCGAGAGATCGCCTTGGCGGCCGCAATATGGACGAGACCAACCGGCTTCTCTGCGCTGCCGCCTCCGGGTCCCGCTACGCCGGTGACCGCGACCGCGAGCGTCGCCCGGGAGTACCGAAGCGCGCAGGCCGCCATCGCGACCGCGACTTCCTCGGAGACGGCACCATGCGTCTCGATGAGCGCCGGATCGACGCCCAGCATTTCCGACCTTCGCCTCGTTCGAATAGGTGACGAAGCCACGCTCGAACACATCCGAGGAACCGGCGATGGAGGTCAGCGCCGCGGCGACAAGGCCGCCTGTGCAGGACTCGGCTGTCGCGATGTTGAGGCCCGCCGCACGCGCCTTTTGCAACACCTCATCCGCGAGAGTTTCTAGTGCCGCTGACATGGATTCTCTCCCGTCATCCTGTCCTTCTCCCAGCAAGCACGCCTTGGCGTGCTTGCAACATTTGTTGGCGCGCCTCCGGCGCGACGGGAGAAGGAACGTTGTTGCAAGCTCGGCAAGCTCCCTCTCCCATGGGGAGAGGGGTGGGGTGAGGGGCGGCCACGTTTCGGAGCCAAGACTAAGCGCCGCCCCGGCCGAAAACTACGGTTGCGGTCGCGAGCGCGGCGATGCCCTCGCGGCGGCCGGTGAAACCGAGGCCCTCGCTCGTCGTCGCCTTTACGCTGACGCGCTCGCGCTCGATGCCGAGCAATTCCGCCATCCTCGCGCGCATCGCCTCGCGGTGCGGCCCGATCTTCGGCCGCTCGCAAATCAAGGTGATGTCGGCATTGGTCACGCGTCCGCCGCGCTCGCGCACGAGCTTCACGGCGTGGATCAGGAACACGGTGGAGTTTGCCCCGCGCCATTGAGGATCGGAGGGCGGAAAATGGTCCCCGATGTCGCCCGCGCCGATGGTGCCGAGCAGCGCGTCGGTCAGCGCATGCAAGCCGGCATCGGCGTCGGAGTGGCCTTTCAGCCCTTGATTATGCGGAACTTTCACGCCGCATAACGTGACGTGATCGCCATCCTCGAAGGCATGCACGTCGAAGCCGGTGCCGGACCTCACATCTGCAAAAGCCGGGCCTGCGCCGTTCGCGATCAAATCCGCCATGTACAAGTCCTCGGCTGTGGTGATTTTCATGTTCTCGGACGTGTTCTCCACGAGCGCAACTGAAAGCCCGTGCCATTCGGCAATCGAAGCATCGTCTGTGAAATCCGTGCGCGATCCGGCGGCGCGATGGGCTTCCAGGATTTTCGCATAATGGAACGTCTGCGGCGTCTGAGCCCGCCAGAGCCCGTCGCGCGATACGGTTCCCGCACTCCGTCCCGCCTCGCCGCGCTTCAAGGTGTCCGTCACCGGAGCGGCGGCGATTGCGCCATCGGAGGCTTCGAGCGCCTGAAGCGTGTCGCTGATGCACTGCGCCGAAATGAAGGGCCGCGCCGCATCGTGGATCAGCACCGCAGCCGGCTCGCAGGATGCGAGCGCCTCAAGCCCTGCCGCGACCGAAAGCTGGCGCGTCGCTCCTCCCGGCACGGGTTTCAGGAGCTTCCCGGAACGCAGTCCCGCGACGGCCTCCTCGTATAGAGCTTCGTCGCCCGCGCGGATGACTGCCAGAACGTAATGCACATCCGGATGGCCGATAAACGCCTCCAGAGTGCGCCGCAGCACGGGCTTTCCACCGGCGAGACAGTATTGCTTCGGGCGTCCCTGGCGCTGGCCAGCGCGAACGCCGCTGCCCGCGGCCACGATGACCACGGCATTAGCTAACTGATTTTGGTCTTGATTTTGCATAGTCAACGCAAACCGCAAAGGAGGGGGATGCACGACCTTATAAGCTGCCTTTGAAACAGCCAAGCGCTTTTGCAAACGCGTGATTTTGCCTACTGACACGAGGGCCGGATTTGCTACAATGCCTACAACTTAGTCGCCCTGGATTTGTGCCTAGCATTTGGGCAGGCACTCATGCAGGCCGGGCTTACCGAACTCCGCCCCTGTCATTGGACGAAGCCGCTTTGCTGAACTCTATGACTTCTCGCGAGAAGACGAAGAAGAAGGCCTCAGAAGGTTCGAGAGCGCTCGATTTCAAAGCGCTTGTGCAAGGTCTTCCGCACGTGGTTCTCGTCGTCGACGCCGATAACCGGATCGTATTTGCGAACTTCGCAGCCGAGGTTTTCTTCGGCGTGAGCGAGGCTTTGCTGAAAAAACGGGCACTGCACTCCGTGCTGGCATTCGCCAATCCCCTGACCTCGCTTGCCAATCAGGTGAGGCAGACGCGCGGCGCGGTCAACGAATACGAGCTCGAACTGAGCTTTCCCGATCAGCCCCAGCGCGCGGTCGATATCTTCGCTTCGCCGCTGGCCGAGGATCAGGACCACGTCATTCTCATGGTGCAGCAGCGCAGCATGGCCGCGATGATCGAGCGGCAGTTGACCCATCGCGGCGCCGCCCGCTCGGTGTCGGCCATGGCGGCCGTTCTTGCGCATGAAATCAAGAACCCGCTTTCCGGCATCCGTGGCGCTGCGCAATTGCTCGAGGCTGGCGCCGCTGAGGATGACCGGCCGCTCGCCCAGCTCATCACCGAGGAAACGGATCGGATCCGCGATCTCGTTGACCGCATGGAGGTGTTCGGAGACGAGCGCCCCGTTCACAAGCAGTCGGTCAACATCCATACGGTGCTCGACCATGTGAGGAAGATCGCCCGCGCCGGGTTTGCGCGCCACCTGACGATCACGCAAGCCTACGATCCGAGCCTTCCGAATGTGCCAGGAAACCGTGACAAGCTCATCCAGGCTTTCCTCAATCTAGTGAAGAACAGCGCCGAGGCCATCGGCGACAAGCCCGACGGACAGATCACTCTGTCGACGGCCTTCCGCCCCGGTCTGAGCCTCAGGCTGCCAAGTTCAGACTCAAGCGTCCGGCTTCCCTTGGAAATCTGCGTGTCAGACAATGGATCGGGGGTCCCTGAAGATGTGAAGCCGCATCTCTTCGAGCCGTTCGTGACAACAAAGGCGAAAGGCGCAGGTCTCGGCCTCGCGCTCGTCGCGAAGATCGTCGGCGATCATGGCGGGGTGATCGAGTGCGAATCGCGCACGCGTCAGACAACATTCCGCATGCTTCTGCCGATGTATCAAGCATCCGCGCGAAAAACTGGAGCATCATAATATGGGCCGCGGAAATGTTCTCATAGCCGACGATGACGCGGCCATACGGACGGTCGTCAACCAGGCTCTAGCGCGGGCGGGCTATAGCGCACGGGCGACAAGCAACGCCGCCACGCTTTGGAACTGGATCAGCCAGGGCGACGGCGACGTGGTGATTACCGACGTGATCATGCCCGACGAAAATGCCTTCGATCTGATCCCGCGGATCAAGAAGATCAGGCCTGAGCTGCCCATCATCGTCATGAGCGCGCAGAACACGTTCATGACGGCCATTACGGCGGCCGAGCGCGGCGCTTACGAATACTTGCCGAAGCCGTTCGATCTCAAGGAGCTTGTGGCGGTGGTCGGCCGGGCTTTGCGCGAGCCCAAGATTGCGAAATCCTCGCTCAATAATGACTCCGAGAGCGATAACCTGCCACTGATCGGCCGCTCGCCATCCATGCAGGATGTGTATCGCGTCATGGCGCGGCTGATGCACACGGATCTGACGGTGCTAATCACCGGCGAATCCGGGACCGGCAAAGAGCTTGTCGCCCGGGCGCTTCACGATTACGGACAGCGGCGCAAGGGTCCGTTTATCGCCATCAACATGGCGGCGATCCCGCGTGAGCTGATCGAGTCCGAGCTGTTCGGCCACGAAAAGGGCGCGTTCACGGGCGCAGCTCAGCGCTCGGTTGGCCGTTTCGAGCAGGCAGACGGCGGCACGCTGTTTCTGGACGAGATCGGCGACATGCCGATGGAGGCGCAGACGCGGCTTTTGCGCGTGCTCCAGGAGGGTGAGTACATGACGGTCGGCGGCCGCGTGCCCATCAAGACCGACGTGCGCATCATCGCCGCCACCAATAAGAGCCTCGAAAATCAGATCTCGCTCGGCCTGTTCCGCGAGGATCTTTATTACCGGCTGAACGTCGTGCCGTTGCGCATGCCGCCGTTGCGCGAGCGGCTGGAAGATGTGCCGGACCTCGTACGGCATTTTCTGAAGCTGGCCGAAAAGAGCGGCCTTCCCTCCAAGACGCTGACCCAGGATGCGTTCGACCGGCTCAAGCGCCATACCTGGCCCGGCAACGTCCGTGAACTTGAGAACCTCGTCCGGCGCCTGAGCGCGCTTTACTCCCAGGAGCTTATCTCAGCCGATATCGTCGACAACGAATTGTCGACCAGTTCCAGCGCTGCCTCCCTGGAAGCGCCGCCACCCGGAAAAGCCAAGCTGAACGAGTGGATGGAAGCATATCTGTCGGACTACTTTGGCGCTTATGGGGATCAGCTTCCGCCGCCCGGCCTTTACGACCGCGTCCTGCGCGACGTGGAAGCGCCGCTCATTACGGCGGCTCTCGCGGCGACGCGCGGAAACCAGATCAAAGCCGCCGAACTTCTCGGCCTCAACCGCAACACCCTTCGCAAGAAAGTGCGGGAGCAAAAAATAAGGGTGGTCCGCAGCCCGACTTAATGGCGAAGGCAGCGACCTGCGCCATCTTAGGCGTTTTCCGGACCTAACCCTGCGGGCACGGGCGCACCATGTTAGAGTGCGCCCCTCTGTCAATCGCATGTGGTTTGATAGAGGCCGAAATCCGGTGATTGAAATGACAAGTTCTGCTTCGGTTTCTTATCTCACGCCCAAATTCGATGCCTTCCTTTTCGCGCGCATCAACGAGGAAAGCGATGCAACGCCGCTCACCGTTCTTTCGGTGCTTGCCCGGCTTGGCGTCGATCCCTGGGAGGAAGCGGCCAAGCTCTCCCGTTTGCCGCGCGGATCGGCGGCTCAGGAACTCGTCGCGTTCATTGCAGCGACCCCCGGCGCTCCGTCAGACTACTTAAACGCCAAGACGGTCTCCGATAAGCTGATAAATCTGCTGCCGTCCCCGGCTGCTATCGCGATCCCGCCCCTCAAGGAGCACGGAGTTCGAGCGATGACAAAGTCCCGGTTCATCATATGGCCGGTCATCATTGCGGTTGTTCTGGCGATCCAATTGATCATGATGAGCCGTCAGCAGGGCACCCCGGCAACTGAACCGCAGGCGACTTCGTCCACCGCGGTCCATTAAAGGGCGAGAGCTTAAATGGAATCAAAGCGGGACCTCCCTCTCCCAGAGGGAGAGGGTTGGGGTGAGGGGCGCTTACATCTGATAATCAAGCACTTACACACCGGGACCTCGCGTTTCCACGTCCGGTCGATCCTGCGCTAAAGCATGGATGCTGGCCTCATCCTTCGACAAGCTCAGGATGAGGTTGAGTGCTAGATCCTAATGGTGAGCCTGTCGAACCATGCAACTCAAGCGGCGGCGACGGCTTGGATCAAGCCCCACAGCCGACTGCGTCGCGGGCACGACGCAAGGTAGCCGGCATCTATTGCGTTTCGTATTACTTGCCGGGCTTTGCCTTCTGCACAGCCGAACTCACCAAGGTGCCAAGCTCCTGCGCTTGAAGGGCAAAGGCGTGCATCTGCAGCTGCGCATGCCTGCTCTGGATTTGCAGGGCCTCGCTCAGATCCTTCGCCTGGGCAAGCTCGTGGGCAAGCGAGAAACTGGCATCGAGGTTCTGCTGGGTGAACCGCATCGCCCTTTCCTGAACATCGCTCAACCCTTCAGCGACAGGGTTCGCTGGAATGATCGTTTTCATCATGTCCTGCGCCTTGCGTGCAGCGTCCATGAGCTGGCCGTAAGCGGCGCGAGCCTGATCGATGCTCTGCACGGCGAGATCGCGCATTTCCTTCGGTATGTCCGGTTGGTTAGTCTCGGCCATGAACTGTCCTCCCTGTTTTGCAATACGAAGCCGTTGTCTCGTGGCGCGACATCCTATACGCACCGGCGTTCCAAAACAACGAATGCTCATCGCAATCTCCGTTGCCCGCGCAATAAACCTGTTCTACGTGCCCGGCGTGCCGCGTGTGGCAACGACATGCACACGCCCCCCGCGAAAACTAGCTTAAGCGAGAGGAGCAACTGTTAGGACACACCAAGTCACAATAGAATGTGGTGCATTTGCCACAATTTCCACAAACTCCCCAGCCACCGATGCGGTTCGGCAACAGGGGCGGCGCTAGGCTCGTGACGGCAGGCTTCAAGGGGCATTTCAAGGCTGGTCTTGCGAAGGCGGGACAGCATCTCAAAGCCGCGAAGGCCGGTGGAGCGCGTGTGGCCGAGAGCGTGACGGGGGTTGCCGCGGGAACGGCCGTTGGCCGGTTTTTCGGCAGAGCGCCTGCCTTCTGGATCAGCCTCGGCATCGTCATTGCCGCGCTTCTGTCGAGCGTCGCAACCTTCCTGATCCTGAACGGGCTGACGTCGATCGTTCCCACAACCGACGTCGTTCTCGAAACGCTGGGCATCAACGCGGCGTTTGTCGCCGCGATCATCGGCATCATCGGCTTTCAGGTCTTCCAACTGCTGAAGGCGAGGAAGCGGCAGGCAGGCGCCGGACTTCACTTCCGTATCGCCGGAGTCTTCAGCCTCGTGGCGCTGGTTCCGGCCGTTCTGCTCGCGATCTTCGCCACGGTTTCGATCGACCGCGTCTTCGACACCTTCTTCTCCAATAACGTCAAGAGCATCGTGGGCAACTCCGTCGAAGTTGCTCAATCGTACATCCAGGAGAGCGGCCAGGTCATCCGCTCCGACATGGCAGGTGTCTCGCGCGAGCTCGAGGAGAACGCCGCCCTCTATCACGAGGACAAGGCGGCCTTCGACAGGCTTTTTTCCGCCGTGGTTTCCCTGCGCGCCGTCCCCGCCGCCTTCATCATCGATTCCAGGGGGAATTTGTTGGCATCGGCCTCGATCGACGGCCCCGCCTACCGCGCCCCGCCCCCCATCGATATCGCCCGGGCAGGCGACGGGCGAATCGTGCCGCTCAGCTGGGATTTGTCGAACGGCGTTGCTGCTTTGAAGAAACTTAACGGGTTCGACGACGCGTACCTTTATGCTTTGCGACCGGTTAATCCGAACGTGTTCCGGCTGCTGCAGCGGACCCAGTTCAACATCATGCGCTTTGCCGAGCTGGAGCAGCGCCGCGGGCAGACCCAGTTCGTGTTCGCCATGATGTACGTGCTCCTGGCGCTAACGCTGCTCACATCGGCAATCTGGAGCGGGCTCGTCTTCGCCAACCGCCTCGTTATGCCGATCCGCAAGCTGATCGGCGCGGCCCAGGAGGTCAGCCAGGGGAATCTGAACGTGCAATTCGACGATGAATTTGCGCGGGACGACATTGGCAGGCTTGGCGCCACCTTCAAACAAATGACCGTCGATCTGAAGACGCAGCGCGACGACATCATGAACGCCAATTCGCAGCTCGATGAGCGGCGGCGCTTCATCGAGGCGGTGCTTTCTGGGGTGACGGCAGGCGTGATCGGGCTCGACTCCGCCGGCTGCGTAACGCTCATCAACCGTTCGGCGCGCGAACTGCTCCGGCTCAAGGAAGGCACACTCATCGGCAAGCCCTTGAAGGCGGCGGTTCCCGAATTCGGCGAGATCATCGACAAGTCGCGGCGGCAGACGCGCGGCAAACCCATGCAGAGCCAGATCACTATCGTGCGCGAGACGGGCGAGCGGAACTTCGCGGTTCAGGTTACGCGCGAACAAGACGACAAGGCGGATTTCGGCGTCGTGGTCACCTTCGATGACGTTACCGAATTGACGGTCGCGCAGCGCACATCGGCCTGGGCGGATGTGGCGCGCCGCATCGCCCACGAGATCAAAAACCCTTTGACGCCGATCCAGCTCTCGGCGGAGCGGCTGCGCCGCAAGTACGCGGGTGCGATCACGACCGACCGCGAGATTTTCGACAAGTGCACCGATACGATCATCCGGCACGTCGGCGACATCGGGCGCATGGTCGACGAATTTTCGTCCTTCGCACGCATGCCCCAGGCAGTCTTCGAAGAGCAGGATATTCGCGAGATCGTTCGTGAGGCCGTGATTCTTTTCCAGATGAGCCGCCCCGAGATCGAGTTCAAAATCGAAGTTGTGAAAGAGCCGCTGATTGCGCTGTGCGACCGGCGTCTGCTCACGCAGGCGGTTACGAACCTCGTGAAAAACGCAAGCGAGGCCGTGGATGCATTCCAGAATGCCGGTGGAGAGGGCAAAGGGCGGGTGGTCATTCGTCTGCAGGCACGCGATCAGCGGTTCATCATTGATGTGATCGACAACGGCGTCGGGCTGCCGAAAGAGAATCGCCACAGGCTGGTCGAACCTTATGTGACGACCCGGCAAAAGGGCACAGGCCTCGGCTTGGCCATTGTTCAGAGGATTACTGAGCAGCATGGCGGCGTGTTGGAGCTTGCCGACGCGCCGGCGAACGAAGGTTATGCGCATGGCGCCTGGATCAGCATGTCCATCCCGGTGTCACTGAGCTCCGATAAGGCAGAGAAGGACGAGGCGAAGCCGAACGGCAAGGCGCGAAGCAATGCGTCCGGCCAGACGGCGAAGCGCGGGAAGGAGGGACTAAGCCATGGCGTCTGACATTCTGATCGTCGACGACGAAGCCGATATTCGAGAACTCGTCTCGGGCATCCTTGAAGACGAAGGCCACAAGACAAGGCTCGCCAAGGATAGCGACGAGGCACTGCGCGCGATCGAGGAACGGCGGCCATCGCTCGTCATTCTCGATATTTGGCTGCAGGGCTCCAAGCTCGACGGGCTGGAAGTTCTGGCGCGGGTGAAAAAGCAGCATCCGGAGCTGCCGGTTGTCATCATCAGCGGCCACGGCAACATTGAAACGGCCGTGACCGCCATCAAGCGGGGAGCCTACGACTATATCGAAAAGCCCTTCAAGGCCGACCGCCTCGTCGTCGTGACGCTGCGCGCCCTCGAAGCCTCCAAGCTCAAGCGGGAGAACAAGGAGCTGAAGGAAAAGAGCTATTACAGCTCGGACCTTATCGGCAAGTCGCCGGTGATGAACCATCTGCGCCAAAGCATCCAGAAGGTGGCGCCGACCAACAGCCGCGTCATGATCACCGGGCCGCAAGGCTCCGGCAAGGAACTTGCCGCGCGGTATTTGCATGCCAGCTCTCAGCGCGCGAACGGACCATTCGTCGCCGTAAACGCCGCGTCCATGGCAGCGGACCGGGTCGAGATCGAGTTCTTCGGTGTCGAGGAGACGGGCCAAACCGCGCGCAAAGTCGGCGCGCTCGAGGAAGCCCACAACGGAACCCTTTATATCGACGAAGTGGCGGATATGCCCGTGGACACGCAGGGCAAGCTCTTGCGCGTGCTCGTCGAGCAGAAGTTCCAGCGCATAGGCGGCGGCCCCAAGGTTTCGGTCGATGTGCGCATCGTGTCGTCTTCGAGCCGCGATCTCGAACGCGAGATGAGCCAGGGCCGCTTCCGCCAGGACCTCTTTCATCGCCTAAACGTCGTGCCGCTGCGGGTGCCGGCGCTGATCGAGCGCCGCGAGGACATCCCCGATCTCGTCGAGCATTTCGTCAAGCAGATCGCTCTCTCGTCGGGCCTTCCGCCCCGGGTGATCGGCGACGACGCGATGGCGGTGCTGCAATCGCACGAGTGGCAGGGAAATGTGCGTCAATTGCGCAACATCGTTGAGCGCGTGATGATCATGTCGAATGGCGAACCGGACGCGGTGATCACTGCGGACATGCTGCCCGACGACATCGGTGCAAACGTCCCTTTATCGTCGAACGGCTCGGGGGGTGAGCACCTCATGTCGCTCCCCCTCCGTGATGCACGCGAGATTTTCGAGCGGGAATATCTCATGGCGCAGATCAACCGTTTCGGTGGCAATATTTCCCGCACCGCCGAGTTCGTGGGCATGGAGCGCTCCGCACTCCACCGGAAGCTTCGCGCTCTTGGCGTGAACTCCAACGAGAGGGCCGGGGACCTCCGGCATTAGCGGGCAGCCGAAGTCATGCTTGCCATGGTTCGACAGGCTCACAGGTTCACTTGTTGACAATGCTCGACCTCATCCTGAGCTTGCCGACGGATGACCCCAGGCTCCTCCGGCACTAGTTGTCTCGCGCGTTCATGCGCCCGATGCAATTTGGCAGTATAATTGCAGGTCGAGCACGCGCGAAAGAGGCGGACAATGACAAGAGTTGTCTATGCAAACGGTGAGTATTTGCCTTATGCCGAGGCCGCCGTACACGTGGAAGACCGCGGATATCAGTTCGGGGACGGTGTCTACGAGGTTTGTGAAGTCCGCGACGGGTGCCTCGTCGATGAGCGCAGGCATATGCTTCGCCTCCGCCGCTCGCTCAAGGAGCTGAAAATCGACGAGCCGATGGAATTGCGCACGCTCGGCGTGATCCTTAGGGAGACAGTCCGGCGCAACCGCGTGAAGGACGGCATTGTGTATCTGCAAGTGACGCGCGGCGTTGCGCGGCGCGATTTCGCTTTTCCGGCGAAAGGGTCCCCGCGAAGCGTGGTGTGTTTCGCGCGATCCTTGTCGCGCAGCAAATTGGATAAGCGGGCAGCGGCAGGGGTCGCGGTCGTGACCGTGCCGGACATCCGCTGGCAGCGCGTCGACATCAAGACCACAAACCTTCTCGCACAGGCTCTTGCGCGCCAGCACGCGAAGGAGTCGGGCGCGGACGAAGCCTGGATGGTCGATGGCCAAGGCTTTATCACCGAGGGCGCATCGTGTAACGCCTGGATCGTAACGGATACAGGCAATTTGGTGACGCGCTCCGCAGAGTCTGGTATTCTCCGCGGGATCACGCGAGAGGTCGCGATGGAAGCCGCTCGCACGCGTGGTCTGCATTTCGAAGAACGGCCTTTTACGGTCGAGGAGGCGAAATCGGCGAGGGAGGCTTTCCAAACGTCGGCTTCTGGGCTTGTGATGCCGGTCGTCACAATAGACGGGCAAATCATCGGCAGCGGTAAACCCGGTCCGATCGCGTTGGGATTGCGAAAGGCCTATCACAGTGTGGCTGAAATTTCTTCGCCTCACCGGCTTTTAGCGTGACAGAAGGGAACAACGGAATGAGCGGCACGCGCCGCAGGGCGCAATCAGCTTGATTGCGCCGGAGAAGACCGGAAACAAAGAGCGCAGGCAACAACAATCGGGTAGTGGGCAAGCGGCCAAGAGTGCCGCGCTAAAGAAACGGAAAAGTCATGCCTCCAGAGAAACAACAAAATTTACAAGACGCCTTTCTCAATCACGTTCGCAAGAATAAGACGCCTCTCACGATCTTCCTCGTCAACGGCGTCAAGCTTCAGGGAATCGTCACCTGGTTTGACAATTTCTGCGTCCTGCTGCGGCGCGACGGCCACTCGCAGCTTGTCTACAAGCACGCCATCTCGACAATCATGCCGGGCGGACCTATCTCGTTCTTGGATGGAGATCAGAACGGAGACCGTTAACACCGTTGAAGAAGCTTGGAAGCCGTGAACTTGCTGCGCATCGCGCGGCAGAAAAAGAAAAACAATCAACGGCTTATACGCCCGCGGTAGCAACGCGAGCTGTCATCGTCGTCCCAGTCCGGAAGTTCCACGAGCCTCAGGGCGCGCAACCTTTTGCGGCTCATTTGACAAGCGAGGAGCGCGTCGCCGAAGCAACCGGGCTCGCGAAGGCTATCGGGCTCGACGTCCGTTTCAGCGGTACGGTGCCGCTCACGCAAATGCGGCCCGCGACGCTTCTCGGTTCCGGTAAAGTGGAGGAACTCGGCGCGATCATCCAGGCGGAGGATGCCGCGGTGGCGATCGTCGATCATGCCCTGAGCCCTATTCAGCAGCGCAATCTTGAAAAAGCGTGGAATGCGAAGGTTCTCGACCGGACCGGGCTTATTCTCGAAATCTTTGCCGAGCGCGCCCGCAGCAAGGAGGGCAGGCTGCAAGTGGAACTCGCGAGCCTGACCTATCAAAAAAGCCGGCTGGTCCGGTCCTGGACCCATCTTGAACGCCAGCGCGGCGGTTTCGGCTTTCTAGGCGGACCGGGCGAGACGCAGATCGAGGCGGACCGGCGCGCTATCGGCGAACGCATCGACACGATCCGCAGCGAGCTCGCCGTTGTCGAGCGGACGCGCCGTCTCCATCGCAAGCGGCGGAAAGTAACCGAGCAGCAGGTCGTCTCGCTGGTCGGCTATACGAACGCCGGGAAATCGACGCTGTTCAACGCCCTGTCGGGGGCTGGCGTGCTCGCGAAGGATATGCTCTTCGCGACGCTAGACCCGACCTTGCGGCGCGTCGAGTTTCCCGAGGGCGGAGCCTTCATCCTGTCCGACACGGTGGGCTTCATTTCAGAGCTGCCGACCCAACTCATCGCCGCCTTTCGCGCGACGCTGGAGGAGATCCTCGAAGCCGACCTTATCCTGCATGTGCGCGATATTGCGAGCAAGTCCTCGGAAGCGCAGCGAATCGAGGTTGAACGGGTGCTGGCCGAGATCGGCATCGACGCCGAGGAGCAGGGCAGGCGTGTCATTGAGGTTTGGAACAAGGCCGATCTTCTGCCGGAAGAGGAGCGGGCGACGCTTTCGAAGCGCGCGAGCCAGGCAGCCCACCCCGCTACATTGTTGTCCGCGGCAACGGGCGAAGGCGTGGCCGGTCTCGCTGCGATGATCCGCGGCCGCCTTCAGAAGCGTATGAGCACGCGCAATGTCGTTGTCGATGACGCCAACGGTGCGCTCATCCATTGGCTCTACGAGAATACGGAAGTCCTCGGCCGGCACGACTGCCACGACGGTAGCTTGCATTTCGAGGTGCGCCTGGCATCCGAGAGGGAAAGCGACCTCGACCGGCACTTGCAGCAGCTCGGCCGGTAACCTCCAGAACTTCGGTTGCTTCGGCCGGACGCTATCGCAAAACCGGTGGCGGCTTTTGCGGGTCGTGCCGTTTCTTGTTGCTGACCTTGGCCGGCTGCATCGAGGCTGTGCTCGCCATTGCGGCAGCGGCTTGCGCTTTCGCGACGGCGCGCTGATAGGAGTCGTACCCGGCCATCAACTCTGCAAACAGCGCGCGCGCGGAGCGGTCGTCCCCGGCCTCCGTCAGCGTCACATGATCGGGCGCGGCAAGCGGCGGGTTGAACGTCGTCCATGCGTGAATGGAGCACGGCCCTCCCATGTATTTGGCCCAATCCCAATAGAAGGCGCCGCTCGCCGCCGCGGCGCGCCTCATCGTGGAGCGCACGGCATCGAGGCTAGGCGGTGCGTGCCAGCGAGCGAGGCGTTCGTCGCTCTGATCCATCATCTTGCCGTACGCTGCGATTTCTTGCGGATTAAGAGCGCGGCATACCTGGGCGCCTGCCGTTCCCGCGAATGCGGGAAGACGGGCCGCATCGGGCGGTCCGATGATCAGGATCGAAGCTTGCGGCGCCCAAGTCTTGATCTGATCGATGACAAGCCGGAGCCGCGTTTCATAAAGCTTCACGTCGAGCTGGTCGACAAAGCCTTCGCGCGTGCCATATCCAATAAGGATCAAGTCGGGATTGAGTTTGCGGAAATCGTTTGCCGCGAACTCCGGATTCCATTTTTCGGGGACCCATGCCCCCGCACCCGGCAGCCCTGCGTTCGAATAAAGAACACCGGGCGTGCGCGTGCCTGTGGCGACGGAAAGCACCGAGATGGCGCCGTCGCCCTTCGGCCTGATGACGATCTCCTTGGCTTTGGCCGTAAT
The DNA here is from genome assembly GCA_963834165.1 of uncultured Alphaproteobacteria bacterium. Taxonomy (GTDB): domain Bacteria; phylum Pseudomonadota; class Alphaproteobacteria; order Rhizobiales; family Rhodomicrobiaceae; genus Rhodomicrobium. The sequence continues at coordinate 51,765 of CAWIAL010000001.1, forward strand.
GCGAATGGCTGTTTCGTTCGTTGCCGCTGCGTTGGTTGGAACGAGTTTCACGTCGCCGTCGACGCTGACAGCAGCGGTTCCGTGGCCCGGACCCGTCATGAAAGCCACGTCCAGCCAATCGAAGGCGCCATCGGCGGTCGTGAACCTCAGCCAGGCGTCGCTCGCGCCCAATTCCACCCTGACGCCGGTGATGCCGAAAGGCCCTGTCGCTCCATTGGCTGCGGTCGCCAGCGCCCACTGGCCGCCGCGGTCGACCTTCATGCCATGAAGAGGGTAAAGCCCCGGCAGCATGAGGCCGCGCCCGGCATTGCCAAAGCGGGCGATAAGGTGGTCATGAAGCGATCCGGCAAAGCGGTCATCGAGGATCTGATCGTCGCCGAGGTGGACGATGCTGACCGGCTGGGGCCGTCTTCCAGCGTTCAACGCCGCCAGAGCGGCGTAGAAATTCTCAAGAGCCTGCGCGGCGGGGAGAAGCGCAGGATCGAAAGCGAGCCTCTCATTCGAGTTCGCGGCAAAACCGGGGGGCGTCGTGGGCTGCGAAGGCTTTCGCGACTCGACGGTTGCAAATGCGCTGAAAAGCGCAGGGCCGGTGTCGGGCATAAGCTGCCCTTGGATGCGCGGAGTGCCGAAGGAGGGCATCTGAAGTGAGAGGAAGCTTGACTTGTAGGATCGGTTCAGCGCGGGGCCGTTCTGCGAATCGCCAGCGAATGAGGCGCGGCCAGCGTCGTCGTCGCCCCATCCCATGCCGGGGAAGCACCCGCCGAGAAAGGGCAGGGCACAAAGGGCAAGGATACGTGCATAGCGAGCCCGCCTTCGCCACTCAGTCCGATCACGCAAACGCCTCTGCATACGCACTCCAGCGAAACACTCGAACACATCACTTACAACGCTACAAATTTACTGAGGCTGCGCCGTTCCCTCGGCGGGCCATTTGAAGTCGTCGGCGCGGCCCTCCTTTGGGGGCAAGGCATCGCCTTTGCTCAAGACCTTGAAATAGATGCGATCGGCAAGCGGGGTTTGCCTTTGAATCTCCCGCATCGAGAAGTCGCCAACGGGGGAGATCACCGCTATCGCGGTCAGGCCGTCGCTAAGATCGCTGAAGATGAACTCGCCGCCCTGATAACCGGTGCCCCCAAAAGCGGCTTGATCCCGTCCTTGGGGTTCTTGCGCTGGCGCAGGGGCAGGCAGAGGCGGGGGAGCCGCGACTTCCGTCTTGAAGGCGGACGCAGCGTTACCGGCAGGAGCGGGCTTCGCGGCTCCTGGTTTTCCTGGATCGGGGCGCGGCGGAGAGGCCGCTGCCGCCCATTCCTTGTTTGCGTCTGGTCCAACGGTGCCCTTGGCTGAGGGGCGCGATCCGCCCGGCACGACCCGCGCCTGCTCCTCCTCGTCGCCTGCCAGCGGAATATTCCGCTGGGCCTTGGCTTGAGCCAGATCGCGGCGAAGGATGATCTCGACGTAATTCGCGAGTTTCCGATTGCCCACGGGTGTCAGTCCGACGCCATCGCCTTCGCGCAGCCGCTTCGTCTGGCCTGTCAAATCGGGTCCGTAAGCGCTGTATGCCCCGAGCTGGTCGGTGAAGCCTGCCCAGGTTTCGATGAATTTCGCGCCGTTGAGGTAAGCCGCCTGACGCACCGCGTCATTCATAGCAGCGACAACTTCGCTGAAAGCGGGATTGCTCATGACGGGCAGCCCAACCCAATAGACCGCGATATTGGCGCTCCTCAGTTTCTTGATGAGCTTCTCGGCTTCCTTGCCGTAGGCGTCTTTCCATTCGGGGGAGCCCGGGGCCACACGGCCCGATCCAGCTTTCATCGAGGCGCGGTCGTTAACGCCCAGCATAATGATGGCGACATGCACTGGCGAAGCCGCAATCATGCGGTCCATGTCACCGTAAAAGTCTATCTGGTCCGCGCGCGTCAACCCATAGTTCGAGCGCGACACATCGGCGATCTGGAGCGAGCTTTCCTGCTTGAAAGCTTCTTCGAGCCCCGCGGTGAGGCCCGCGCCGAGCCAATCTCCGATGACGCGAACCTGATAGCGGTCCGTCTGAGGGAAGGGGGTGATGTAGCTCGTGGAAAGCGGGCTTGTTCCTTGAGCGTGCGCGGCGGCGGCGCCGAAAAAGATCAAAAGCGCAAGCCAGAGGCGGCCGGCGAAACATGCCGGTAAAGCACGGGAGACCGAGGCCATGTCATCTTCCTCGCGAAACGTGCCCAAGTTCAATCCACCCCTATTGCCCCTGGAAACGTTTTATTACAGATTGTGTCAGGATCAAGCCTAACATGGGGCTTGCCGCTATATCCCCTGCTAACGCCATGATAGCGCCGCAGCAAACCTGTCCGCGAGCAAGCCCACCGCCAAAGCATAGAGATCGGCGTTATTATATTTCTTAATGACCTCGAAATTTTTGATCGTAAGGAAGGCGGGTCCGTCTTGCCCTGCCGGCACGAACAGAAAGGCTTGGTCGTCCCGCTTCGGAAAGGGCGTGTAAGTCGCGCGTTTGACGCCCAGCTTTCGCCAGTGGCGGACGCTGGCTACTAGCGCGTTTGTTTCCGGCTTCGCGTCCAGGTTCGCCGGGATAGTCACTGCGTATCCCCAGGTGCGGCCCCTTTGCCAGCCCGATTGTTCAAGGTAATTCGCCGCCGAAGCCAGCGCGTCGGCAGGGTTCGTCCAGATGTCGCGCTTCTTGCCTCGGGCATAACTGACCGCAAACTTGTTATATGTGGACGGAATGAATTGCGTATGTCCCATGGCGCCAGCCCAGGAGCCCGCCATGTTCTCGAGCGCAACGTCACCCTTTTGGAGAATCTTCAGAGCTTCGATCAGTTGAGCTTTCGCGAACGCGGCGCGGTTGCCCGACGTGGCGAGTGTGGCGAGCGAGCGGATGACGTTCCTGGTCCCGCATTTCGTGCCAAAGTCCAATTCGACGCCCCAGATGGCGAGCAGGATGAAACGGCTCACGCCATATCGCCGTTCGAGCACGGCAAGCGGGCGGGCATACTTGCGATATGCTTTCGTGCCGTCTGCCAGACGCTCCGGCGTGATGATGTGCTCAAGGTATTGCGCCGGCGTCAGCGTAAATTCCGGCTGATGCCCGGCGAGCTGAAGAACCTCGGGATCGGGCGCGAGCCCGGCAAACGCTGCGTCGAAGATTTCACGCCTTATCCCCGCCTTTTGCGCTTCGGGCCAAAGTTCCTCTTGCAGCGTATCGAAGGCAGCTGCGGGCGCCCTGCTCGAAAATCCAGTTCCCAGAATGAAAAAAGCGATCAGCGCCGTCAGAACCCGGGCGGAAATCTTCATCCCTCTCTCAACCCCCTAACCCCGGTGCGCCTCGCCGCAATTTTGGCTGAAATGTCCGGGCTTGTTCGCTATATCAGTTGCAAACTTCCCCTTTTCGTGAAGCGCCCAGGAACCCCCTTATGAGCAAGCCTATTCGAAAGGCCATTTTCCCCGTCGCCGGTCTCGGCACGCGATTCCTTCCGGCCACCAAGGCCATGCCGAAAGAAATGCTGACCGTGGTCGACCGCCCCATTATTCAGCATGTCGTCGATGAGGCCCGGACCGGCGGCATCGAGCATTTCATCTTTGTAACTGGGCGCAATAAAGGCGTTATCGAGGATCATTTCGACCGGCAGTTCGAGCTGGAGGATGTGCTCAAGCGCCGGAACAAGCAGGAAGAGCTGCTCAATCTCGAAACACACCTGCCTGCGCCGGGCGCGACGAGCTTCACGCGTCAGCAGGAGCCGCTTGGCCTCGGCCATGCGGTGTGGTGCGCGCACGACATCGTGGGCGAAGACCCGTTTGCGCTGCTCTTGCCGGACGTGATCGTTTTGCCTGACGGCGAAAGCTGTCTCGGCCAGATGATCAAGGTCTATAACTGGCTTTGCGAGAAGTACGGGCCGAATGCGAAAATCAACATACTCGCCGTGGAGGAGGTGGCGCCGGAAGAAACGAGCTCTTACGGCGTCGTAGGCCTTGAGGATGAGGTGGCGGACCGGCTCTGGCGGATCGACTCGATGGTGGAGAAGCCCGCGCGGGGAAGCTCTCCCTCGAACCTCATCATCATGGGGCGCTATATCCTGCAGCCTGAAATCTTCAACATCTTGAAGCATCAGGAGCGGGGCGCCGGGAATGAAATCCAGATCACCGACGCCATGAAGACGCTGATGCGGGATCAAATGTTCTTTGCCTACAAGTATCGTGGCAAGAGCTACGACTGCGGATCGAAGCTCGGCTTTTTGACGGCGAACGTGGCGTTCGCGCTGGCAAGGTCGGACCTTGCCCCGAAATTCGGAGAAGAACTCAAGAAGCTCGCGGCCGAGCTCCAGGCGAAGCATGTCCCCGCGCCAGGGTCAAAGGCCGCCGAATAATACCGGATGCAATAGCCGCTGCCTCCTGTGCCGTGCCCGCGAAGGCGGCCATCCAGTAATCGGAGAGTGAAAGGTTCGCTAAAACAGAGACTTAGCCCTGTGCTTACTGGGTCCCTGCCTGCGCCGGGAAGAACGGTCAGGAATTTCTGCGCTTGGTCTATCCTTCACCGGGCTGTTCACCGCAATCTTGCTGCAAACGCATGTTCCGAATTGAAGGGAATGGATTCACCCTTTAGTAAGGGTGAAGGCGAAGTGCGGGGGCGAAAATGGCGCAACGATTGGCGCGGATCGATCGGCGAACGCGTGGCCTTGAGCGCGACCTGGAGCCGACGGCGGCGGCGCGGCGCACACTTGATTGCGGCATCGATGGGCTGAATGCGCTGCAAGCCGCGCTTGTGAATGGCCTTGCGGAAGATTTCGAGCGTGCGGCCGCCCTTATGCTGGCTTGCGCCGGACGCGTGATCGTTACCGGCATGGGAAAAAGCGGCCATGTCGGACAGAAAATCGCGGCGACGCTCGCCTCGACCGGCACACCCGCGCAATTCGTTCACCCGGCCGAAGCGAGCCACGGCGACCTTGGCATGATCACGGCGAAGGATGTCGTGCTTGCGCTGTCTTGGTCCGGCGAGACGAGGGAGCTTGCCAGTATCCTTACCTATTCACGGCGCTTCCGTGTGCCGCTGGTGGCGATGACCTCGCGGCGAGACAGCGCGCTTGGCAAGTCCGCGGACATCGTCCTGGCTTTGCCGCCGGTCAAGGAAGCGTGTCCGCATGGGCTTGCGCCGACGACGTCGACGCTCGTGCAGCTCGCGCTCGGCGATTGCCTCGCCATTGCGCTTCTGGAAGGGCGCGGCTTTACGGCGCTCGATTACAAGGTGTTTCATCCGGGCGGTCAGCTCGGCGCAAACTTGAAGTATGTGAGCGAGATCATGCATCGCGGCGACAGGCTTCCCATTGTCGCCTCCACTGAGCGGATGAGCACGGCGCTTGTGGTCATGACCGAGAAAAGCTTCGGCTGCCTTGGCGTCACTGGAGAGGACGGCAAGCTTGCCGGCATCTTCACCGATGGCGATCTGCGGCGGCACATGTCGCCCGGCTTGCTCGACAGGACTGTCGGGGACCTCATGACGAAATCGCCCAAGACGGTGGCGCCAAATACGCTGGCAAGCTCCGCGCTTCAGATCATCAACGCGTCGGCCATCACGGCCCTTTTCGTGGTCGAGGGCGGCGTGCCCGTCGGCGTCGTCCACATCCACGACCTTTTGCGCGCCGGAGTTGCTTGATCCCCGCGCCCTAGGGACGGACGATATCCGGCTCCCGTCCCGCCATCCCGGCGAAGAATTTCCGCCATGCGATCACGGCGTCCTTTTGCTGCGTCTCGTATCGAGGGCGGGAGAGAAGCACAATTCTTACGTCCGCGCCCCTCAGCCGGTCATCGGCGCCGGGCGATAGGAGTTTCTGCAGAGCCTTCTCGGTGAGGCCGCCGGCGTAGGCGGAAACGTCGGGCCCATGTTCCATCAAATCCGAAACCAGGATGAGCCTGACATGCGTTTCGGGCGCGGCGTGCAGGCCTTCCATGCCGAGCTGAACCGCGCGGACGATAGGCGAGGCGGACGCAGACCCTTCACCGCTGAAAGTTGCGAGCGCCTCGGCGACGGGTTCGAGAAACGCACTCTTGTAGCGCGCGGCGATGCGCTTGGGGTTCTCGAAGAAGGGATTGGCCTCCGCACCCGGGTTGCAAAGATCCAGGACCGTGTCGAGCGCTACGCTACTGGGGGCGCCACCTGCCGTCAGGAGTTTCACGACGATCCGGTCGCCGCGCTTGGCGGCGTCGCGCTCCGCAGTCATGATTTCCCGCGCACGGACTTGTTCAATTGGGGTGAGCGGGTCCGTCTTGTCGACGATGATCAGCGTGACGCTTCTTGCACCTTCGACCGGGCAGAGCGTCTCAGGATCGTATTTCGCCTGGCCGATGCTTTTTGCGGCGAAGAAGCCGCCTGCGGCCAGGCCCGCGGCAATAACGATCAGCGCCGCGCCTAGCAAGTTCTTCAGGGTCATGAACTGTCCCCCGCGCTTTCTTGTGGGTAGGAGGGTGAAGCAGTCTCCAAGCTTGCTTTGGCAACCTCCGCCAATAGTTTCTCGAAGTCCTCCGAAACGGCATCGAAAACGCCGAGGCTCTCGTCCCGTTCTTTTTGAACGGTTTTCCGCACCGACTTCAGTTTCTTCTCGTGGTTCTCATAGAACTTGGCGTGCTTTTCATTCAGCTGCGGAAGCGTCTGCACCGAGAGGGCGTAACGATCGATCGTCTCGCGGTCCGGAAACTTATTGAGAAGGCGGTCATGGCACGCGATGTCCGTCTCGCCGCTTCGCGCGGCGTCGTCGAGCCTGTTTTTCATTTCGCTGTAGTCGCCAGCATAGGTGTGATGGAGCGCGAGGAGTTCAGCCATCTCGCGAGCATGGTTCGCCAGCTTGCGGTCGATTGTCTGGAAACTGGCGGTGATGTTGGCGTTCGCATGGTTCATGATGCGCCGGAGCGCTTCGGCACTTCGGGCGCGCGCCTCGTTGTACCGGCGGTGAAGCTTGCCGTAACCGGGAAAAGGATCGTCGAATTTGTAGCCGTCGGCGGCGCCTATGGTGGCGGCGCACAAGCCTATGATGAGAAGAAAGAGGCTCGTGAAACTCTCCAGCTCGAACGGTGCGCGAAACACTTTGCGAAGCGCTTCCATCTCGGAGCGTTTGCTATTTTCTTCCGCGGAAGGGGAAGGCTTCGAAGTGGGCTCACCCGAAGAAGGCTTCAGAGCCGGCGCTCCGTTCAGGCTGGATTTCTGGCCCGAAAGGGAGATACTTGAGTCGCGCTTTGGTGCAACGGGCGCTTGAGCGGCCAGCTCGGTTTTCACCGTGGACGCTTTGAAGTCGCGGTAATGCGCGCCGAACAGATTGACCGCGACGAGCGCTGCGAAGCCTGCGAGCGCAAGCAGAATCGCTCCGGCCTTGGTGAGAATCGCCCGCCTGTTCACCTGGGGAAGCACGATGTACCCGACGAGAAACGCCACGCCGACATTGGTGATGGCGAGCACCATCGCCTCCAGCCAGCCGCCGAGAAGGCCTCGATCGCTGCTTTCGGCAAAAAGGACGCCGTTGATGCAAGCTTCCACGAGAATGAGGATCGAAAGAATGCCAAAGCCTAGCATGGGAGAAGCCGGGTAGTGCGCATCCCGCCTAATGCGGTTCTCCGATTTGAAGCGCTCAAGGTCGGCGAGGCGGCTGCGCTCTTCGCGCAAGTGACTGGCCAGGGCGGGTCCGTTCGCGATCAGCGTCTTTTGCCGCTGGAAACGAACCTGCTGCAGATCGGCATCGAGCCGCGGCAGCACGCATTTCTTCTCCTTCGCCTCGATCTTCTGCGTCAGAGCCTCAAGATGCGCTTTGGCCTTGGCGAATTGTTTGTCGAGGTTTTTCTGAAGATGCTGCGCGATTTCGGCAAGGGCTGCCGGGGATGTACGGCGACGCAGAACCTTGCCGGAAGGGGTATCGTAATCTTCAAGCTGGATAAGCTCGGTGGCCGGCTCCATTTCGGCGGGCACGAGCGCCCTGAAGGGGACGATGTTCGCGGCGGAGACATTTCGCTCCTCGGGCGGGCGCTGGTCGATGTCGCCGGATCGGTCGATAACGCGCTCGCTGTCCTCGCCGGGGAAGTTGGAAACACGCGAATTACTCATACATCGCTCAATCGCTATTTTCCAAATTGGAATAGACTTATTCCGAAAACGGCAATAATGGAAGCTCGGCGTGAGCTGGATAATTTTTCGTTGTGGACCGATGCCCGCGCGCAACGCCTGTTACAGCCCCGCGGCCCTATAATAAGGATGATGCGATTTTGAGATTCTTTGAGGGATCCGGCTATGACGCTTTTTCGCGCCGCCACGCTTCTTTTCTTGCTGTTTTTGCTGTTATCGCCCAGGCAGGAGGTCAAAGCGGAAATGGTGTTGCCTAATCCCGGCCTTACGCCGGAGGCACTATCGATCCGGTATCCGATTTTCGGCGGTTACTGTCCGCGCCTGTGCGTCGAGTGGTTCGACGGCTGCAACAATTGCACTTGCGGACATGGCCGGATCGATGTCTGCACCCAGAAATATTGCATCTGGCGCCGGCGGCCACGCTGTCTGAGATACGGGTTCTAACTCAGCTTGTAGCCGGCTCGAACGGCTTCCTCGACATGAGTCGCGCGCTCCTCTGCGAGGCGCGCAAGTCGCAGATAGTCCCAATAGATGCGAACGAGGATGCCGCGCACCCGTTCGTCATTTGCCTCCTCCATGCGCGTAAGCATCTCTTCGGCACGGCTGTTCCAGTGCTCAACGTTATCGATGTGAGATGACATGAGGCCTGTTCCTAGATTGCGGCTATGGAGGTGCTATCGGGCCAACATGCAAACTTGGTAAACGTTCCAGGCTGCCTGTTCGTGAATAAAAAAAGGCTCAGCCTCAGAGACTATGAAGCCAAGGCGCGCCTTAGAAAGCCGACTTCACCACGCCGCCGTCTGCTCTGATGACAGCTCCGTTGATGGCACTTGAGAGGGGGCTCGCCACGAAAACGATGGTCTGTGCGATCTCCATCGGGTCCTCGAACCGCTGCAACAGCGAAGTGGGCCGCGCCGTCTTGAAGAAATTCTCCTCGACAGCTTTCACGTCGTGCCCATGCGTTCGGGCGAGGTCATTCACGAAATCCATGACGCCCTCGGAGGCTGTCGGCCCGGGTGCGACCGTGTTCACGGTGACTTGCGTGCCCTTCGTGAGCTCGGCGAGGCCGCGGGAGATCGCAAGCTGCGCTGTTTTCGTCATGCCGTAATGGATCATCTCCTTGGGGATGTTGATCGCCGACTCCGACGAAACGAAAATGATCCGTCCCCAGTTCAGAAGCAGCATGGGCGGCAGGAGCGCTCGAGAGAAGCGCACGCCCGACATGACATTCACCTCGAAGAAGCGCAGCCAGTCCTCGTCCGTAATGTCCTGGAACGGCTTCGCCTCGAAGATCCCGGCGTTGTTGATGAGGATCTGGACGGTGCCGATGTCCTTGACCTCATTGACGATCCTGTCGACGGCGGCTTTGTCGCGCAGGTCGCCGGACACGGTATGCGCGGAGGGCAGGTCCTCTTTGGCACGCTCGACGGATTCGATGGTGCGGCCGTGAATAATGACCTCAGCGCCTTCCCGCAACAGTAGGTCGGCAGTTGCCTTTCCGATGCCTTTGGTGGACCCGGTAACGAATGCGAGCTTGCCTTCGAGGTTGTAGTCCATGACGTTCTTTCCTAATTGGCGCGGAAGGGAGTCGGTATTTCATGATGAAATATCGGATCGTCCCCGTTGTGTTCCACACCCGCCCGAAGGAGAGCCGCCTATGTTTATCGCCATGAACAGGTTTCGTGTGAGGAAGGGTTGCGAGGCGGACTTTGAGGCGGTTTGGCTCAACCGTGACGTTTTCATCAATCGCGAGCCGGGCTTTGTGACGTTCCACATGCTGAAGGGGCCGCAGACGGATGACTGCAGCCTCTATATTTCACATACCATTTGGGCTAGCCGCGAGGCGTTTGAGAATTGGACGCGCTCGGAAAGCTTCCGTGCGGCTCACAAGGGCTCCGGCGGGAACAAGCCGCTGTATCTGGAAGGCCCGCACTTCGAGGGCTTCGATGTCATCCAGGAAGTGCGGCCCGCGTAAAGCGCTGCTCCCTTAGCCGCGCCCACGGCGACCGAATCCGCCGTGGCCAAAGTTGCCCCGGTGCAAGCCAGCGGTGCGGGAAAACCCGCCGCGGCCGAAGCCCCGGTGAAAGCCCGCTGTGCGGTTAAATCCGGCGCGGCCAAAGCCCCGGTGTAAGCCGGCGGTGCCGTAGAATCCCGCGCGCCCGAAGCCGCGGTGCAAGCCGGCGGTGCGGTAGAATCCGGCGCGGCCGAAGCCACGGTGGAAGCCCGCGGTGCGGTAAAACCCGGCGCGGCGCCAATAGGGCCGGTGCCAGTAAGCGGTACGATAAAACCCGTAAGTGCGCCAATAGGGCCGGTGCCAGTAGGCAGTCCGCCAATAGGGCCGATAGAACCCGTAGCGGTGCCAGTAGCGCCGATGCCAGTACGCGGTGCGCCAATAGGGCCGGTAAAACCCGTAGCGGTGCCAATAGTGCCGGTGCCAGTACGCGGTACGCAGGTAGGGCCGGCGCGCGTAAACGGCAGTGGTGGGCAAAAATCCAATCGCGCCATACCCTCCACAGCCGCAGCCGTCCCACTGCACCTTGACGATATCGGTGGATTGGTTGCCGGGAAGGCTAAGCGCTGGCGTGCTTACCGCTGCGCTCGCCGGGGAAGTCCCTGACACCAAGGGAATGAAGGGGAGTGTCAGGGCGATAGCTGGAACGAAAAAGTTTCTCATGATGGTGTATCCGTTGTCCGGAGTAAGTTTGCATTATTGCACCATGAGGGGATTTAACTAATCATTGACGGGCAACGACCTTTTTAAGGACGGGCTAATACAAGTTAATAACATCGCTATTTCAAGCCAAGGATTGAGAGCGGCTGGCACAACAGGTCTTAACGACGCTATCGTGAGTACTCGGTATTTTAGCGTTAGTACTAAGGATAGTTTGGCCAAGTCTACGTTGAAAACTTGGAGTGATCGAGCCGCCGCCTTGTGAAAAGCATTGCCGATGCAGGAACGCTCGTCACCTACGGCAACCTGGTCAAAACCTCGCCGTTATAAGCATTGAATATCCTGCCATAAATAATAATAATGTAATTGGCCAAGGTAATAATGACGAAGACGCTCAAGGCCCCGTCCAGATTGCGGGCCAGCACAGTATCCATGGTCTCTTGCGGCTCAATAAATGTCAATATAACGTATATAAGGAAAAAACATATAACGGAAATCTTGCAGAGGTCGTCGAAGACCTTTTCGCTATGATCGTTTTGTTTTGTGTATATCAAGATGTGGTCATTGCGCTTAGGGGCGAAATCCAAACGCCATACGAACGCTGCAAAAAATAGCAGAGCTACGAATGTGACATCGGCGTAATAAATGTAGCGGCCGATTTGCATATGGTGAGAAAGATGCTGGTGCCGGAGCACCGAGAGCTGGATGTCTGCAGACAGGACGAAAAGCCCAATGGCAGCAAGGCTTACGGGCAGGCGATTTGTGCTGATGAAGCTGTTAGACGGAACTTTCTGGCATAACCGCCGCCGCCTCAAGCTTGTCTCGACAATAAAATAGGCCGACCCGATCGATATGAGCTTGTCGGGGAAATTCACAATCAGGTTCAAAATATAATCGATCACTAAACCCGAATGAGTGAATGACTTTAGCCTATCGGCAATAGCGCATCGAATATGTTCGAAGTGACTTTCGATAAAGCGGTATTTGTAATTGACGCACGAATAGCTTGCATTTCCAAACTTCAGGAACGCAACTACCCCTGAGGTGCCCAAGGCGGCGACGAAGCTAAGAAATATCAGGCCAAACACAAGGCGCCGATAGGAGTATCTTGGATTGAAAATGTCGGATGAGAATTTTCCTTGTGCGGCCCGAGGCAGCAAGCCCCACACAAGCGCCAGCCACAGATGGACCGTTCCGAACAATACATAATTGGGGTGCGTGATGAGCTCCGATCCGAGCGCATTACTCAAAATGCCCACGATACCGCCTTGGATCGGTCCGTAGGCGAGCGAGATCAGCGCGGTCCCGACAGTATCGAGGAAAAGGATGCTTTGCAGGGACGTGGACAGCCATGCGCCAAAAACGTTAAGCGCGATGCCCAGCGAGAGGAAACCAATCAGCCTTCCCAAACTGGCAAATGCACCGGGAGGAAGCGGTTCGGCGAAAACTTCTTCCCGGGGCATCAGGTGCTATGTCACCCGGTGGACGCGGAAGGGCAGGCCGCCGCCTTGCGGGGTCAGTGTCACGGTCGCGGCCATCCTTGCGGGAACCTCGCCCACATATTCCAGCCGGAAGCGGCGCAGAAGCTGGGTCAGCGCCAGCGTGTTTTCGACGATACTGAGCGCGCCGCCGATGCAGGAGCGCTTGCCTGCGGAGAAGGGCAGGTAGGAGTAGGTGGCCCGCTTCTTGATGTTCTCGGGGCTAAACCGCGACGGGTCGAACTTCTCGGGCTCATCCCAATAGCGTTCGGAGTGATGCACGATATAGGGGCACAGCACGATCTTATCGCCCGGCACGATCTTGTGGCCGGAGATCTCGTCCTCGGTATTGGCGACGCGGATGATGGCCCAGACCGGCGGATAGAGCCGCATGGTCTCCTGGATGACGGCGCGGGTGTAGGACAGCGCGTGAATGTCATCCCAGGTGGGAACGCGGTCGCCGTAGGCGTCTTCGCCTTCCTTGCGGATGCGCTCGGCCACTTCGGGATGAAGATGCAGGAGGTAGAAGCACCAGTTGAGCGTGAGCGCCGTCGTTTCCGTGCCCGCCCAGAGATATTGCTTCATCTCATCGAGAACCTGCTGGCCGTCGAATTCCGGCCGGTTCGGGTCGGCGGCGGCTTCCTGCAACAGCGTCAGCAAGGTCTTCTCGCGATGATCGGCCGGGACCGCGCCCAGCACCGCCGGCGGAATGGTCAGCCATGACGCCACCACATCGGCGAGCGCCTCGCCGAGCGGAACCTCGTGCAGTTCGCCCTTCACTTTTCTCAAGCGGATGTCGCGATGGTTTCCGACATCAGTATAAGCCTTCACCGCCCGGAACACGGCCTGAGGGTTGAACGGCACGTCCCGGTCGAACAGCGCCTTGCACACCATGCTCGCGGCGAGGCCCCACGTCTCTTCGAGTAGATTGATGGTCTCGCCCGTTTCGGCGTAGCGATCGAAGTCGCGCGCCTTGTCCTGCACCGACGACAATAAATAGGGCAGATACTCGCCGTACATTTTCGGTTGGAATGCCGCCTGCTGTGGCATGCGGATCTTCTGCCAGAGTCGGCCGTCCATGGTGATCATGGCCTTGCCGAAGATCGGGGTCAGGCCGTCGAAATACTTTCCGTAATTATCGGCCTTGTTGACGAGCACATGCTTGAAGTGCTCGACCTCGGAAAGGAAGAAAATCCGTTCATCCTTCAGATTGACCGGGATGCAGCCGCCCAGCTTTTCGCTGAAGCGCTTCAGCGTCTCGATCGGATCGTCCGCTCTCGTCAGCATCGAAAGCTTGAACCAGATGCTCTCCTGCTCGCCGAGCACCTGCACCTTCGAATGCACATCTGCATCGTCGCCGGCAGCCGCAGCTTCCGCGTCGAGCGCCGTTTCTTGCGCGCTCTGCCGCGCCGATGGATTCTCCATAATGATTTTCCGCCCTTATGGTACTTACGACGCACTCGCCAGCGAGGGCGCATCTCTCAAGCTGTGCCTTGAGCGCCAACAAAAATGGCGTAATCTTGGCGATATTTCGGCAAGTCCGGCAAGCACCCATCCCGCGCGACGCGTCAATGCGACGCGCACGGATGGTTTTTCCCGGCCTTAACGGCGGCGGCTGGCGGCTTACGCGGCAGGTTTCGCGGAAGCCGGCTTGGCCGCTTTGGCCTTGGGTGCGGCGGCTGGCTTCACGAGCCCATCGAGCTTCTTGAAATGCTCCGCGAGCAGATAATACACCGTAACCCGCTCCTTCATGCGGTCGGCTTTCATCTTCTCCATCACGTCCTTGATGGCTTTGTCGAGATCGGCGTCGCTCTCTGCGAGGGCGAGCTTTTTCTTCAGCCAGCTTTCGCGAACGGTTTTGAGTTCCTCCGGGTCCGTGCTTGCGACGAACGAAGAGTCGCGGTTCCGAAGTGCGATGCCGCAATGCCTGACAATTCCGGCCACGGCGGCTTCATTGACGGGGCTCGTGTACTTCTTGATGCCTTCAACATATTTTTGAGCGTCGGCCACGTGCGTTTCCTTTCCATGTCCCCAAGGCTCAAGGAGATGAAGCGCCCTCAGGCGCTGAAGAGCCCAGGTCTGGTAAGGGATTTTAAGGGATTCGCGTGAAGGGACTGTTGACAGCGGAAGATCGAATCAACTTGACGCAATCGTCCTTTCACAGAACAAACTGAATTGGTTCATTGGAACGCCTGCCGTTTCCCGGCGTTGTCCAGTTTGAGAAGCGGGCAATTGGAGCCCGCGCCATTCACCCAGTTCTTGAGAAGGGAACACCGCCATGGCTAAGGACACCATCCACGACATTAACGCCACAACCGATTATGCCGCGGACAAGGGGCAGACCGAGATCGAGGAACTTCGCCGCCAGGTGAAGGATTTGACCGACAAGTACGGCTCGATGGCGCAAAACACGCTGAGCGACATGAAGGACAAGGTTCAGCAGAACATGGGCGATATCGAAGCGCAGATCCGCGAGAAGCCCGTGCAGGCAACGCTCATCGCCGCAGGTGTCGGCTTCCTGATCGGCGCCCTCCTCAGCCGTTGAAAGGGTAACGCCCATGTTTGGAGCAGCTCTGAGGCTATTGGCCACCGGCGAAGCAGGCCGGCGCTTGGGCGATTACGTGAAAACTTTAACGACCAGATATCTCGTGTTGAGCGCGGCTGGGATGGCGTTCCTTGGAGCGATCGTATTCGCGATTTTGGCCGGTTTCTGGGCTCTCAGTTCCAGGAACAACGACCCGGTGACGTCAGCCGCGATCATGGCGGGAATTTTGGCCTTGGCTGGCTGCTTAATAGCGCTTATCGCCTATGGAATTACACGGGAGAAACCGCAGGCAAGCGTTAGCCAAGCCCTCCGCCAGCCGGTGCAGGCCCTTCAAAGCCAGATCCCCACGGCAGACGACATCGGGCGGCAGATCGAATATGCCGTCAAGCAATACGGCCCGATCCGGGTGGCGACAGCCGCCGCCGCGGGCGGGCTCATCGCGGGGCTCATCGCGAAACGATACGGCGAGTCCCAAGGCTTCGGCCGCAGCAGAAGAAACGAGCGGCGCTATGAGAGCGGGCGGCGTTACGAGGACGGTCGGCGCTACGAAAATGGCAGGCGCTACGCCTGACGGGCTTCGCAGACAGCAATAATTAAAAGGGCGGGAAAACGATCCGCCCTTTTTTGCGGTCAACCGTCATGGCCGCCCTTGAGGCGGCTATCCAGGGAAAAAAGCTCGGGCGTAAATCCAAACTGGATGGCCGGGTCAAGGGCGATGGTGAGGGGCGTAGCCCTATTTCATCTTCAACATGTTCCGCAGCGCAAGGCCGAACAGGAAAATCATCAGCCCCGAGAACAGCTTCTGGATCGCGGACGCGGTCGAAACCGCGCTCGGCACGACGGCCAGCGGATTGCTGCCGCCATACATCTCCACGCCGTAAAGACAGCCATAGGTGCGGTGCGACGCCTCGCTCGATCCGTCCAGCAGAATGAAGCCGTTGCGGAAGGCGAGATGCCACGCTTCGTTGGCGAGGTCCGTGCCGCTTTGCAGGTATGGCGAAAGCGCCCCGATATATGGCGGCGGGTTTTGCACGTCCGGTTTGGGTTTGTCCTTGTCGCCTGCGTAGCAGTCTTCCGGATGCAGCCACCATGAATGCCAGCCCTTGGACGCCGCTGCGGCGACCCGCATGGACCTCGCGGATGCGCCTTTCGCGACACCCTTGGCCTCCATCGCGGCCCGCGCGTGGATGATTTGCGGGCTTTGGCTGACGTAAAACACTGCGCCGATCGCCACGGCAAGAATCCAAAAGGCGGCAGGCCTGAACAGCGAGCGCCCGAAGTCGGACGTTACCTCATACAGAATGCCGAACCAGAACCGGAAGGAGCCCACCCACGCCTTGCCGCTCCAAACCGCAAGAGGCAGCGGGCAATCGTCCGCATAACGCTGGGACCGGATTTCCCGCGCGTGGAACTCCAACTCGCGGTCGGTATCCAGCCCCTGAATGGCCAGCCGCTTCAGCGCCCGCCATCGCGCCGGGGAAGGTGACGCTGGCGAACGAGGCGTCGCCCTGGAAGGTGGCGCTGGCGAACAAGGCGTTGCCGGGGAAAACGAAGCCGCTGAAGTCGATCGCCGTGCTGTCAATCGCAATTGATTTCACATGCGAGTCCCCGGCCTCATGCTGTTCTTTATCTTCTCCCGGTGCCTCTTGGATCCCCATCTCCCCCAATAAAAGAAAGAGGCACCGGGAGAAGCTGCACTCGGCCTGTTCCATCCACGCGCGCGTTCCGGCATTCTTCGGCTCCAGGCTCCCCCAGCCCGTTTTCTCCGCCGCCCATGCGCCCGTCTCCTCCAACGCCTTGCGCTCGGCGAGCCGTTCTTCCGCCCATGCGTTCCAATGCGTCTTCGCGGCCTCATGCGCGATTTTGCGGGCTTCGTCCTCGTCTTTGCCCTCGGCCAGAGCTGCCGCCCGCGCTTCCGCGCGCTTCGCCTCGCACGCCTCGAACAGCGCAATCGTCTCGTCCCGCGTCATGCCGTGCCCCCTGCCGCCGCGCCGCTGGCGCAGCTTTAGCCGGAAACTAGTTGCTTTGACAACGGCGGGATCGTGGCGAAGGTTGGCGCGAAACGGGGCGCAGCGGCGGCCCTGAGTGTCATTTTGCGCGCGCTGCGCAGACACAAGATCGTAAATGGAGGCGGCAGGCTGATTTGTGAGAGGCTGCCCATGGTTCGACAGGCTCACCATGAGGGTCAGCCGGTTGATCGCGCCCCTGGTTCGACCGGCTCATCAAGGGGCAACACACTCGGCCTCATCCTGAGCCTGTCGAAGGATGAAGCCAAGGGTTAGGCTATTCAGCCTCCTGCTCTAAGCGGGCCGAAGGGCGCGGTCCGTCTTCCCTAGCGCCTCGAATATGAAACGGCTTGCCTCGATCACCGCGCGCCGGTCCACGCCCGTCTCGAAGCCGAGCCCGTCGCAGAGATACACCACATCCTCGGTGGCGACGTTGCCCGAAGCGCCCGCCGCGTAGGGGCATCCGCCAAGGCCGCCCGCGGAGCTGTCGACGACGCGCACGCCTTCCTCCAGGCAAGCGTAGATGTTCGCCACCGCCTGTCCGTAGGTGTCGTGGAAGTGGACCGCGAGTTGGGACAGCGGCACGCGCTCCGCGACGGCTTGCAGCATGGCCTTCGCGGCGCGCGGCGTGCCAACGCCGATCGTGTCGCCGAGCGAAATCTCGTAGCAGCCGAGCCCCGCCAGCCGTGCCGCAACTTCCGCCACCTTCGCAATCGGCGCCTGCCCCTCGTAAGGGCAGCCGAGCGCGCAGGACACATAGCCCCGCACGCGCAGGCCCGCCGCGAGCGCACGCTCCACAACGGGCGCGAACCGCTCGAAGGATTCGGCGATGGAGCAATTGATGTTCTTCTGCGAGAAGGTCTCGGAGGCCGCGCCGAAAATCGCGATCTCGCGCGCGCCTGCCTCAAGCGCCGCGTCCAGCCCCTTTGCATTGGGAACGAGCACGGGCAGCGCCACGCCGGTCCGCCCCGCGAATGCCTTCAAGACGCGCGCCGTGTCCGCCATCTGCGGCACCCACTTCGGCGAGACGAAGCTTCCGGCCTCGATGGATGTGAGTCCCGCTGCGATGAGTTTTTCGATGAAAGCGATGCGCGTCTCGACGGGGACCGGGGCGGCCTCGTTCTGCAGCCCGTCGCGGGGGCCAACCTCGACAATGCGCACGCGTTCGGCCATCGTTCAACCCGCCTCCCCGGCTGCGAACTCCAGGAGCACCGCACCCTCGGCGACGAAATCCCCCGCCTCGCAGAGATAGCGCACGACGTGGCCGCGCTCAGGGACGCGCAGCGTGTGCTCCATCTTCATGGCTTCGAGGATCAGCATGGGCGCGCCCGCGTCGAGCGTTTCGCCGGGCTTGGCGAGAAGCGCGACAATGGTGCCGGGCATGGGCGCGACCGGGCCGATTTCCAGATCTGGATCGATGATCTCGGCGGCGAAGGGATCGGCGAGCGCGAGTTTCACGGGGTCCGGGCCGTCGAAAACGGTGACGGCATCTCCGTCCATCAGCGCCGTCATCGCCCGGCGCGCGCCCCCGAGAGTGATGGCGAAACGCGCCTCTTCGCCGGAAACTGGCTCGAAGGCGAAGGCGACTCCGCTAACAGATATCCCCTCATCCCCCGTTCGAGCCGGGGGCAGGCTCTGTCCCTCTCGCCCTGGGAGAGGGAACGGCGCTTCAACGTCCGCGACCGGACTCCCTCTCCCACCGCATCTGCTCGCAGATGCGGTCACCTTGAGTTGCGAACTCGCCAAGGCGAGTTCGCGGGGAGAGGGCTGGGGTGAAGGGCTGTGCCGCTCGCCGATCTCAAGTTCCATTCCCTCGCGCCGGTAGATCAGCGCCGCCTTGCAAGTCCCTGCCTTGCCGCGAAACTCGATCAATCGTTTCCGCGCCCCGAACATGGTCCAAGGCTTTCCGGCCGCCCACGGCGAATAAGGATCGGCGGCGTCCCGGCGCTGCGCTTCGTTCTCGCCATGCAGGATGGCGGCAACCGCACCAGCGATTTCGAAAGCGGAGGGAACGCCGGAGCCGCCCAAACCGGCGCGCTCGCGCTCGATATATCCCGTATCGATGGCATTTTTCCCAATGGCGTCCTCGCCAAGCAGCCGCGCCAGGAAGGGAATGTTCGTTGTGACGCCCGCGACCTCGAAACCGGAAAGCGCCGCACGCAAGCGGGCCAGCGCTGCGTCGCGAGTTTCAGCGTGTGCGATCACCTTCGCGAGCATCGGATCGTAATATTGCGAGACGGCGTCGCCTTCCCCAAACCCGGTGTCGATGCGAAGCCCGGTCTCTTCCTTCGGCATCCGCCAATGCGAAATCTCACCCACGGAAGGAAGAAACCCGGCGGTGGCATCCTCGGCATAGACGCGCGCCTCGATGGCGTGCCCGCGCCTTGTAATCTGGTCCTGGCGCAAGGGAAGCGTCTCGCCCATCGCGACGCGAAGCTGCCATTCGACCAGATCGAGGCCCGTGATCATTTCGGTAACGGGGTGCTCCACCTGAAGCCGCGTATTCATTTCTATGAAAAAGGCGTGCGCGTCGTCGGCGACGAACTCCACCGTGCCCGCGCCCACATAGCCGATAGCGGCTGCCGCCTTGCGCGCCGCTTCGTACAACGCTTCGCGCCGCTCGTCGCCGAGCGCAGCCGAAGGCGCTTCCTCGATCACCTTCTGATGGCGGCGCTGAAGCGTGCACTCGCGCTCGAACAGCGATACGATTTCACCGTGTGTGTCGCCGAATACCTGAACTTCGATGTGGCGCGGGCGCTCGATGAACTTCTCGATGAGCAGGCTGCCGTCGCCGAAGGCCGCCGCAGCTTCGCGCTTCGCACCCGCAACAGCGGTTTCCAACTCGCCGGGGTCTTGCACGATGCGCATGCCTTTGCCGCCCCCGCCCGCCACGGCCTTCAAAAGAACCGGGAAGCCGAGCTTCTTCGCCTCGCGGCTGAATGCGTCCAGGTCTTGCGCCTTGCCATGATAGCCGGGAACGACCGGAACGCCCGCCTTCTCCATCAGGGCCTTCGCTGCCGATTTCGATCCCATGGCATGGATGGCGGAAGCAGGCGGCCCGACAAAGATGAGCCCGGCCGCTGCGCAGGCTTCGGCGAATTCGGCTTTCTCCGAAAGAAACCCATAGCCAGGATGAATCGCTTCCGCGCCGCTCGCCTTCGCGGCTTCGAGAATGCGTTCGATATTAAGATAGCTTTCGCGGGCAGGTGCAGGGCCAAGCAATTGCGCCTCGTCCGCCATTTTCACATGCCGGGCGTGCGCATCCGCCTCGGAATAGACGGCGATGGTGCGAAGCCCCATGCGCTTTGCCGTGCGCATGATGCGGCAGGCGATCTCGCCGCGATTGGCGATCAGGAGCGAAGAAAACGGGCGCGCGATTATCATGCCCTCCTCACATCCTGAACACGCCGAAGTGCGTCGGCTCCGGCGGCGCGTTGAGCCCCGCCGAGATGGCGAGCGCCAGGACCATTCGCGTATCGGCGGGGTCGATGATTCCGTCGTCCCAAAGCCGCGCTGTCGCGTAATAGGCGTCAGCCTGGTCGTCGAACTGAGCGCGGACCGGCGCTTTGAACGCCTCTTCTTCTTCCTTATTCCACGTGCCGCCCTTCGCCTCAATTCCTTCGCGCCGCACGATGGCGAGCACGGTGGCGGCCTGCTCGCCGCCCATGACGGAGATTTTCGCGTTCGGCCACATCCACAAGAAGCGGGGGGAGTAGGCGCGTCCACACATGCCGTAGTTGCCGGCACCGTAAGAGCCGCCTATCACAACGGTGTATTTCGGCACATTTGCGGTTGCGACCGCAGTGACAAGCTTCGCGCCGTCCTTCGCTATGCCTCCCGCCTCGTATTTCCTGCCGACCATGAAGCCCGTGATGTTCTGCAGGAAGACGAGCGGAATGCCGCGCTGGCACATGTTCTCGATGAAATGCGCGCCCTTCGTTGCGCTTTCCGAGAACAGGATGCCGTTATTGGCGAGGATGCCGACCGGGTAGCCCCAAATGCGCGCGACGCCGCAGACAAGCGTATGGCCGTAGAGTTTCTTGAACTCGTCGAACTCGGACCCGTCCACAAGCCGCGCAATCACCTCGCGCACATCGTAAGGCTTGCGCACATCGGCCTGCACGATGCCATACAGGTCCTCAGCAGGGTAAAGCGGATCGCGCGGCGCGATAACATCGAGAGAGGCAGGCTTGATCCTGTTCAGGTCCGCAACGATGCTGCGCGCGATGCCGATGGCGTGCGCGTCGCTTTGCGCATAATGGTCCGTAACGCCGGACTGGCGGCTATGCACCTCCGCGCCGCCCAGCTCCTCGGCGGTGACGACTTCGCCCGTTGCGGCGCGCACCAGCGGCGGGCCGCCCAGAAAAATGGTGCCGTTGCCCTTCACGATGATGCTCTCGTCGCACATGGCCGGCACGTAAGCGCCGCCCGCTGTGCAAGGCCCCATCACGATCGCGATCTGCGGGATGCCCGCCGCCGACATCTGTGCCTGATTGTAGAAGATGCGCCCGAAATGGCGCTCGTCGGGGAAAATTTCGTCCTGCTGGGGCAGGAACGCGCCGCCGGAGTCCACGAGATAGAGGCAGGGCAGGCGGTTCTCGCGAGCGATGTCCTGGGCGCGGAGGTGCTTCTTAACCGTGAGCGGATAATAGGTTCCGCCCTTGATGGTCGCATCGTTGGCGGCGATCATGCACTCGCGCCCCGAGATGCGCCCGATCCCGGCCACCAGCCCAGCCGAGTGGGCGTCGCCGCCATAAAGCCCGTTCGCGGCGAGCGCCCCGATCTCGAGGAAAGGCGAGCCCGGATCGAGCAGCAGGCCGATGCGGTCGCGGACAAACAGCTTGCCGCGGGCCGCGTGGCGCGCCCTCGAATCTGCGCTACCGCCCTTGGACGCGGCGCTAAGCTTATCACGCAAAACAGCAAGCTGCGCCTGCATGGCGCTTTCGTTCGCCAGGAAGCCGGCCGACCGCCTATCGATTGCGCTTGTGAGTTGAGCCATCGGAAAGGGTGCACCTTTGCTCGCCGCGATGCAGCTTAACATAAGGGCATTTTAGTTTCTTACCGCAAGATTTGCACATCGATGGCAAGGCCGGTCTCCTTCCACGCGCGGTCCGCCGTGAGCACCGGCAGTCCCGATTGCTCGGCGAGCGCGAGGCATGCCCGATCGCCAAGCGAAAGCCCGAAAGCCTTTGTCTTCGCGCGTAGCGCTCCCGTCCGCTCCGCCAGATCTTCGTCGAACGGGACGGCTTGCAAGCCGTACCGCGACAGCGCGGGCCGGATGAGAGCGAGGCTTGCACCGCGTTCCACGAGCTTGGTGACGATTTCCGCGAGATTGACGGTTGAGATGAGCGCGTCGCCGAAGAGGGCGGCGGCGCGCTCCGAACCGGGCTCGTTGTTCAAATGCGCAAGGATTACCGAGGCGTCCACGACGATGCTAGCCACGGCTCTCGGCCTCGGCCTCGCGGCGGCGATCGGCTATGAGCTCATCGGCGAGGCTGACGCCTTCGGGGATCAGCCCCCTCAGCATGGCCTGCGCCTGGCGTGCGCCAACCCGCGGGCTCAAGAGATGAAGTTCGCCATCCTCAACCCAGGCCAGGATCGCATCGCCTTCGTTGACCTCCATGGCCTCGCGCAAAGCAGCGGGTATGACAACCCGCCCGCCGGGCCCAAGCGTAAGCCTCAAGCGGTTCGTCACGCCGAAGCCGCGCCTTGCTTCTTCCTCGGTGACAAAAGCCATCTGCGGCGCTTCTCCGAAGCCGCGTGCCTCGGAGGTTTCCCGGCTTCTTGTTTTCCGTGCCATGATCAACTCCTATTTCAAGCCAACTTGGCACGATGGCGTAACTTTGTCAATTCGCTAATAACTGGCAAAAACTGATGTTATGCCGTTTTGTCGAAGAGTTCCCGCCCTATTAGCATGCGGCGGATTTCGCTTGTGCCGGCCCCGATTTCATAAAGCTTGGCGTCGCGTAAAAGCCGGCCCGTGGCGTAGTCGTTGATGTAGCCGTTGCCGCCGAGAAGTTGGATGGCGTCGAGCGCGACGCGCGTGGCGGCCTCGGCGGCGTAAAGGATCGCGCCGGCCGCATCCTCGCGCGTGGTCTCGCCGCGGTCGCAAGCGCGGGCAACCGTATAAACGTAAGCGCGCGCCGCGTTCAGCGTCACATACATGTCGGCGACCTTACCCTGCACGAGCTGGAACGTGCCGATGGGCTGACCGAACTGCTTGCGCTCGTGGACATAGGGCAGGACCGTATCGAGCGCGGCTTGCATGATGCCGAGCGGCCCGGCTGCGAGCACCGCGCGCTCATAATCGAGGCCGGACATGAGCACGGTCACGCCGCGGCCTGCCCCGCCGATAACGTTATCTTCGGGCACCTCGCACTCCTCGAACACAAGCTCCGCGGTGTCCGAGCCGCGCATGCCGAGCTTGTCGAGCTTCGGCGAGACCGAGAAGCCTTTCATACCCCTCTCGACAAGAAAAGCGGTGATGCCGCGTGGCCCCGCACCCGGCTCGGTCTTCGCATAGACGACGAGGACGTCGGCGTGCGGCGCATTGGTGATCCACATCTTGGTGCCGTTCAGGATGTAGCGATCCCCGAGCTTATCGGCCCGCGTGGCCATGGACACGACGTCTGAGCCCGCGCCCGCCTCGGACATGGCAAGCGCGCCCACGTGTTCTCCTGAAATCAGCTTGGGCAGATAACGGCGCTTCTGCTCGTCGCTGCCATTGCGGCGGATCTGGTTCACGCACAGGTTCGAGTGGGCGCCATAGGAAAGGCCGACGCTGGCGCTTGCGCGGCTCACCTCTTCCATGGCGACGCAATGTTCGAGATAGCCGAGCCCCGCTCCGCCCCATTTCTCTTCGACAGTGATGCCGTGCAGGCCAAGAGCGCCCATCGGCACCCAAAGGTCGCGCGGAAACGTGTTCGTGCGGTCGATCTCAGCGGCGCGCGGGGCGATCTCGTTTTCTGAAAAAGCCCGGACGCTCTCGCGCAGCATGCCGGCATCTTCTCCAAGGCCGAAATCGAGGCCGCGGTATGAGTTCTTCAGCATTCGTTCCTCTTTCCGCCTTGGCTATACGTGAAAGGAGTTTATGAGACTCTGCACGCCAAGGAAATGTCAAGGTGAGAGAATAACGCTTTCTACGCTTTGGATGAGAACCGCACGCCTAAAAAGATTATCGGGGGTATCGTCCCAGTGAATAAGCAAAAAGGTTGTCTAAAGCTGTCAACTCAGCGAAAGGTTGAGCGCAAGTTACATGCCTTTCCAGCAATAATCCAAAGAGGTTGTAATGAGACGTTCAAGTTTGGCTTTATGTGCAGGCGCATTCTTCTTCACCGTCATTGCCGCCAAGGCGGAAACGGCCGCTCCGGCCGAGCCGCCCCTCGATCCCAAACTCGCGGCGCGCATAGCCACCGAAAAGGAGGGTTATAAGCAATGCAAGACCCAGATTTGCAGGGTTTTCGCTGACCGCAAGGCGGACCACGGCGCAATTGCTTGTGACGCTACAAAGACTTGGCTCGATGCAGAGATCAGCAATCATATCCTCTCCGGCCAGGTGGGCTGGCCGTGGGGAAGCGCCCAGTGTTCAACCCACATCGAGCTTGATCGCGAGGCCATCGCCAAGCTGGTCGCTGAACCGGACGCGACCATTAAATTGAAACCGCACACATTGAAGTGCCTGGTTGACAAAAAAGGCGGCCAAGGCCTGGAGGCGGACTCCTACGTCGTAAAGTTCACCGTCGCTCCCGAAGTGACGTTCAAGAATGGAAAAGCAACGGCGGTGAAGCTCAATTGGAGCGATATAAACGCGCCCACTCTGCTTCAAGGAGCGATCTGGTCTGCGACGACGCTGGACAAGGCCTTCAATATCCTCAGCGACTCGGCAGTGCACCAAATCAACGCATTTATCTATGATGGTTGCAAGGAAGTCGGCGTAGAAGTCGCCGAGAAAAAATAAAGGACCCCGGCATCAAAACGCGCCGCCGCCTCTTTCTGGGGCGGCGGCCGTTCTTATTCCGCGGCCATGAGAGCGGCCTTTGGCGCGAAGAGGACCGCGTCCAACTCGGCGTAGCGGGCTTCGGCCTTCTTCATGTTCGCCGCTTTGACGTGGCCGAATCCGCGGATCATGCCGGGCACATCCGCGTAAGCGGTAGCAAGCGTTAGATTGGCCGGCGTGAGCGCGACGAGAAGCTTTTCGATCCGCGTCTCGTAATCGGCGATCAAGGCGCGCTCGGCCTTCCGCTCGGCTGTCCGCCCGAAAAAGTCGAAGCGTGTGCCGCGAAGCCGCTTGCCTTTGGCCAATACCTTCATCGCCTTCAGCATCCATGGGCCGAAAGTGCGCTTCTCGGGCAGGCCCGTGTCCGGATTGCGCGCACCGAAAATCGGCGGCGCGAGATGGACGGCGAGTTTGACGTCGCCCTCGAACTTCTCCTTGAGCCGCTTCGCGAACGCCCCGTCGGTATAGAGGCGCGCGACTTCGTATTCGTCCTTGATGGCCATCAGCTTATGGAGATTGCGCGCCACGGCCGTTGTCAGGGCTTCGCTTCCGGTCGAGACCGCGCTTTCGCACGCCCGCACTTTTTCGACAAAGCGGCGATAGCGTTCCGCGTAGGCGGCGTCCTGATAGGCGGTCAGATCGGCCACCCGGATCTCGATCAGCTCATCGAGCGTTTGCGAAAGCTTCGGCGGCGGCGCGACTTTCGCCATGATCCTGGCCGGATCGACGGCCGCCTCTCGCCCTATCTCGAAGGCGCGCTTGTTGGCCTCGATGCTGGCGCCATTCAGCTCGATGGCGCGCATGATGGCGCCGCGATCGAGCGGGATCAGCCCCTTCTGCCACGCGAAACCCGTCAGCACCATGTTCGCGTAGATGGCGTCGCCGAGAAGTGCCGTCGCGATGGCTTGCGCCGGGCATTCATCGGATGAGCGCGCGTTCGACTTCAGGCGGCCCCGCATGGAGGCGGCATCGTAGTTGATCGCATTATTCGCGACAAATTCGGCTGTGGGCGTGATCTGGCCGTCGGCGACAACAGCTGTCCGCTCCGCGCTCATCATCGGCAGTCCGTTCTTGCCGTGCGCGACGACGATATCCGCGGCCAGGACAAGATCGGCCTGTCCTGCGCCGATGCGAGAGGCGAAAAGCTCGCTCCCCTGCTCGCCGATGCGCAGATGGGAGTAGACACCGCCGCCCTTTTGCGCGAGCCCGATCTGATCGACGA
The DNA here is from genome assembly GCA_963834165.1 of uncultured Alphaproteobacteria bacterium. Classification (GTDB taxonomy): domain Bacteria; phylum Pseudomonadota; class Alphaproteobacteria; order Rhizobiales; family Rhodomicrobiaceae; genus Rhodomicrobium. The sequence goes on from CAWIAL010000001.1 coordinate 77,784, forward strand.
CGCGAACCTGTCTGTTGTGAAGATGCGCGGCCATTCCAAGAATCGCCGCAAGCGAGGTGATGCCGAGGCCGCCTATCCCTGTCATCAGGATGTTGTAGCCATCGGCCCCGATCACCGGCTGGCGCGGCTCGGGCAACTCGGAAATCTCGCGCTCCTTCGGCGCCACCTGCTTCAGCTTGCCTCCATAGACCGAGACGAAGCTGGGGCAGAAGCCGTCGACGCACGCGAAATCCTGATTGCAGGTCGACTGGTTGATCTTGCGCTTGCGGCCGAACTCTGTCTCGACCGGCTCGACCGAAAGGCAGTTGGAGGCGCGGGAGCAATCACCGCAACCTTCGCAGACGCCTTCATTGATAATGACGCGCCTTTCGGATTGTTCCATCAGCCCGCGCTTGCGCCGGCGGCGCTTCTCGGTGGCGCAAACCTGATCGTAGATGATAACGGTGACGCCCGTGTATTCGCGCAGCTCCTTTTGAACCGCGTCGAGCCGCGAGCGATGGTCGAAGGTTACGCCGGGCGGCACGACGGGATTACCGCGGAAGCGGTCCGGATCGTCGCTCACGATGGCGATGCGCTTCACACCCTCGGCGCGCATCTGCGCCGCAATCTGTGGAACCGACAATTTGCCGTCTACGGGCTGGCCGCCCGTCATGGCGACCGCGTCGTTATAGAGGATCTTGTAGGTGATGTTGTGGCCCGCGGCTATGGCCTGGCGGATGGCGAGGCTGCCCGAATGGAAATAGGTGCCGTCGCCGATATTGGCGAAGATGTGCTCTTCCCTCGTGAAGGGAGCCTGTCCAACCCACAGCACGCCTTCGCCGCCCATTTGGGTATAGCTGTCGCTGCTGCGGTTCATAAAAGTCGCCAGGTAATGGCAACCGATGCCGGCCACGGCGCGGCTTCCTTCGGGCACGCGGGTCGAGGTGCTGTGCGGGCAGCCCGAGCAGAAATAGGGCGAGCGTATATGGAGCGGTGCCGCGGCGGAAGGCTTTGCCGCTTCGAGCAGGCGGGCCTCGATGGCGCGCATGCGCCCGGTCTTCCATTCTTCGGGCATGGTGCGAAGGATGGCGCGCGTGACATCGGCGGTCTCGATGTCCATCACGTCGCTGATGAGCGGCAGGCCGGATGCGTCGCGTTTGCCGAAGATGCGCGGGCGGCGGCCATCGCCCAGGCCGTAGGCGGCGGCGCGGAACTGGTGCTCGATCACGTCGCGGCGCTCCTCGACGACGAGCACGGTTTCAAGCCCATCGGCGAAAGCGCGGGCTCCTTCCTCTTCCAGCGGCCAGACGAGGCCGATCTTGTAGACGCGGATGCCGAGAGCTGCGGCCTGCCCGTCGTTGATCCCAAGGTCGCGAAGCGCCTGGCGGACGTGCAGATAGCCCTTGCCAGAGGCAGCAATGCCGTAGCGAGGCTTTGGGCTGTCGATGGCGATGCGGTCGAAGCGGTTTGCACGCGCGAACGCCATGGCTGCGGGAAGGCGGAAATGCCGGTGGATCTCCTCCTGCTGCGGCGGCGTGCGATGCAGGCGTGCATTCCGGCCGCCCGGCGGATCGATAACCCCTTCCGGCAGGTTTGCCCTGTAGCGGTTCAGGTCGATCCTGATGGTGGCGCTGGCGTCCATGGTGTCCGCGATGGCCTTCATGCCGACCCAGAGCCCCGCAAAGCGCGAAAGCTCGAACCCCCTCATGCCGAACTCGATCAGCTCCGCAATATCGGCAGGGTTGAGGACCGGGATTTCCGAGTCCATCAAAGCGAAGTCGCTTTGGTTCGGCAAAGTCGAAGATTTGCAGGAGTGATCGTCGCCGGCGACGGCGAGAACGCCGCCGTTGCGTGCAGTGCCGAACATGGTGGCATGCTTGAAAGCGTCGCCCGAACGGTCGACGCCCGGCCCCTTGCCATACCAAATGCCAAAAACGCCGTCATATTGGGCGCCGGGGAACAGGCCAACCTGCTGGCTGCCCCAGACCGCGGTTGCCGCCAGCTCTTCATTGACGCCTGGACGAAAGATGATGTGGTGATCGGCAAGAAGCTCGCGTTCGTGCCAAAGCTGTTTATCGTATGTTCCCAGAGGCGATCCGCGATAGCCCGAAATAAAACCGGCTGTGTTCAAGCCATTCTTCGCGTCGATCTCCCGGCGCAACAGCGGAAGCCTGACAAGAGCCTGGACGCCTGTGATAAAAACCTGACTTCCCTCGACGCGATACTTGTCGTCGAGGCTAACGGAGGGCGCATAAACAAGCGTGTCCATGGACGACTCCTCTGGTATTTTTATGATTATGACATGGGGAAAATGAAAAGACTTTGCAAAGAGGCCCGGCCAGGCATAGCTTAAATGTGATCCGCTTTCACTCAACCGAACTTTCTGCATAAAACATGCCGGCAGACATCGATCCCATTGATCGAACGATCTTATCCCTCCTTCAGTCGGACGCATCGCTTTCGACCGCGGACATCGCCGCGCGCGCCGGAGCCTCCCAATCCTCGGTATGGCGGCGCATCGAGAAGCTGGAAAGCTCAGGCGTTATCAAGAGGCGGGTGGCGCTCCTCGACCGGCACAAACTTGGCCTCGACATGATGGTTTTTGCGCATGTGAAGCTGCAGGCGCACGGGCAGCGAACGCTCCCGATGTTCGAGGAGGCGGTTCGCCGTTTTCCCGAGGTGGTTGAGTGCCATACGCTGCTTGGCGAGACCGATTATCTGCTGCGCGTGATCACGCGGGACACCGCTTCCTACGAGGCGTTCTTTCGCAAGCACCTCAGCCAGGTCGCGTCCGTGCAGTTCACGAACTCGTCCATGGCTATATCCGAGGTCAAGAGCACGACGGAACTGCCGCTTTCGCTGCTCTGGTGATGAGGCTCAAGGAAAGAGCGAAACGTTGTAGACGTGGCCGGTCTGACGGGTTCCGTCCTTGGTCTTGTATTTGACGCGGAACGTCAGCTTCGACTCGACAGGTTGCTTGATCTGTCCCACGGTGGCTACCACGAAACCGCCCTTGACTTTGTTGGGGCAATTGCGCGCCGAGACCATATCCTCTCTGACGGACAGTTTCAGCTCGGGCGGCCCTTGCAGAACCTCCACCTCAGGCGTCGCCACCAGGGTAGACCGGCATTTCGCCGCCCCATAGACCGGCATTACATCGATCGTTTCGCCGCTTTTCGCGGCGATTGTTTTGGCCTCCTCCTCCGCGTAAGCAGAAACCGTAGATAGCAACAACGCCAACCCGATGGCGGACATTGCACTTCTTTTGCTCATAAGAGTTCCTTCCCGTCCTCGATCTGCAAGCTGAGTTTTCAAGACCGGCTGAAGTTCCGGGTCTTGTGTTACCAAAAGCACTACAGTTTGTTTTTCAATTTGGATACAAATGCACGATTGCTTGCCGAGATCCCTTGCATTTTAATTATTTTGATGATTCTGTGATTGCACGGAGGCGGTGCCATGGTCCGTGTTCGCGTTATTATAATAGCGCCGATTGTGTTGTTATCGGCATGCGCTGCCGAACAGCAGACCAACGGATATTTACCGAAAGAAATTTTGGACTGTGTGCCCAGCGCTTCGGTGGCGGACCTTTGGTCTTGCGCGTCCAAAAAGCAAGACCCGGCCCCAGCGCCATCCCCAGGCGCAACTCCAGCCCCCGGAGAGAAAGGCGCAAGCTAAACCGCGCCTCTGTCGCTTCGCGTTGTTAGAAGCGATTATGCATGGCGGTTGCGGCCTTCGCGGCCTGTCCCATCGCCACCACGATTTGATTGAGCCCCTGCGTGACATCGCCCGCCGCATAAAGGTCCGGCACGGACGTTTCCGAATGTTCGTCCACCTTGAGTGCACCCGCGGGGTCCGAAATCGCGCCGAGCGCCGTGGCGAGACCGGACCTGTATTCCACGCCAAGCGCGGAGTAGACCACGTCGAAGTCGTACTCCGTCTGCGTTCCCTTCGCGCAGACCTTGCCGCCTTTGCGCGCGAGGGTGCGAATAGGCTCGCCGATATGCCGAATCCGGTATTTCCTTCGCTTTTCGTCCTCTTCTTCATTGAGAAGGAGCGGCTCATGAAATGAGAGAAGGGTCACGTCCGAAGAATAGGTGCGGGCGATGAAAGCCGCCTCGCCCAGACCCTTGTTGCCAATGCCGATGACCGCAACTTTCTTGCCTTTCGCCTCGTACCCGTCGCAGATCGGGCAATAGCGAACCAGGCCGCACTGCACCGCATCCTCAACATCGGGAATGCGCGGCGGGATGTCGATGACGCCGGTTGCAAGCAGCGCAAAGCGCGCCTCCAGTTCGCCGGGTTCTGCGCCGTGCTTTTGGTAGCGCACACCGAATCCTGAGGCGGTCTTGCTCAACTCCGTCACCTTGCCGCTTATCAGGCGCGCGCCGCAAATCTCTGCGTGCTCGCGCTGCCTGCGCAAAATTTCGGGTCCGGCAATCCCTTGAGTGAACAGCGGAAGGTTGTGGGTTTCGGGGATCCAGGAGGCGCGGCTCTCTCCCCCATCAATGACGGCGAAGTTTCGATTGAACCGGGCGAGATAGAGAGCCGCGGTCAGACCGGCAGGGCCGCCGCCAATAATAACGCAATCGAGAATATTTGCGGACGGCGCTTGACTCATTCCGGCTTGCTAGGCTGGGAGTCCTGCTGGTTCGGCTGCGGCTGGTTCTCTTGAGTCTGCTGCGCAGACGGGGTGCTCGCGCCTTTTTTGGCGGTTCGCTTGCCTCTCAGAGCCGCCATCGTCTGGCGGTCCAGTTCACCCGTCGCGTTAATCCCATTTTTGGTTTGAAACTGCTGGAGAGCCTGGCGGGTCTTCGTTCCCATGATGCCGTCAGCCCGGCCGGCGTTCAGGCCATTTCTATTAAGCTCGAGTTGCAGCAGGCGCACTTGGGACCGGCTAGGATGCATCGATGATTGGCCGCTTTGCTGCTGGCCGGACACACCGCTTTGTGAGCTCGTATCTGGTTGTTGTGCAAAAGCAGGGACCGTCAAAGCTGAGGCCGCAAGCAAGGCAATAAGCGTGTTTCTCATGGCGCTTCCTCCTGGTGTTCCCGAGAGTTAAACGCTGGCTTGCCAGTTTTGTTTCAAGAAAAGTAGACCGCAGCTATCGAGCCGCGGCCATTCATGCCGCGTGGAGATCGCCGCGGCAGATCGATATTGAGGTTCTGAAGGTCCAGTAATTGCAGGTTGTCTTGGCATCGAGTTGCCCGGAAAGCTCGACCGTTTCCAAGTCCACGCGCACCACCTTTGCAGCCCGCGCATGGATTGGCCCCGGCAGATATTTGCGGTAAATCAAAAAAGCCAAAGAAAACAGAGGCCCGATTAAGCACAGCGTTGCCGGCTCCCCCGCCCCTTCGATACGAGCGGCCCGCGGGTCTTCTTTCGAAGCGAGACAACCGCACAGATGTATAGATTGAATAATGCTCCCATAAGTTCATATAGGTTGTAGTTTTGAGTGGCCTCCGGTCGAATATTGCGCGCCGGAAAACCAAGTTCAGCCAAGACGTGGCCCTTCATATTTCATGGTTACGGCACACTTTAACAATACAAGTAATAGAAAGGCCATGCAGATGTGGTCAGCTAGACCACGCCACTGGCTTAGGGGCATAGTAGCGGGAGCCGGGGCGTAGCTCGACATGGCGAGCGCGTTTTCGCCCTTTATGGGGCAGAAGCAGCCATGGAGAGATGGGAGAAAGGGGCCGAGCCATGCAGCTTACAGACCAACTCATCCAGTTTCTGCAGCAAGCACTCGAAGTGTTGCAGCAAGGGATCGCAGCTGTCTTCCGGTTTGTCCGGGTTCTTTGGCAATGGTCCGTCGAGCAGGTCATGGCCATTCCGTGGGACCAGCTTGACAACTTGCCCTTGTGGAAAGTGGTTGTGCTCGTTCTCACGGGCGCCGGGGTCGGCTGGCTGCTCTATTCGGCTGCACGCATACTCCTCGATGCCGGGGAGAAAGCGCTGGTCCATTTCATCGGCTTTCTCGCGGCTTTCATCAGGACCTTGATCCCCATTTTACTGGCGGGCGGGTTGGCCGCAGGCGGCGCCTGGATCGTCAACAACGTCCATCTCAACAACGTCCATTTCAACAACCGTTATTAAACGAGGCGCGGCCTGGCTTTCCATTTGCTCTCGATGCACCGCCGTCTTCAGCCTAGCTGCTGGCCGAGACGCCCCGCAAGATCCTGGATATATTGCCACGCCACGCGCCCCGACCGCGAGCCGCGCGTCATCGCCCATTCGAGCGCCTCGGCGCGCAGCCGCTCGGGCGGCAGCTTCAGCCCGTAGTGCTCTGCGTAGCCTGCGACCATGTCGAGATAATCGGCCTGGCTGCAATTGTGGAAGCCGATCCAGAGCCCAAAGCGATCCGAGAGCGAGACTTTCTCCTCAACCGCCTCGCCGGGATTGATGGCGGTAGCGCGCTCATTCTCCATCATTTCGCGCGGCATGAGATGACGCCGGTTCGAGGTGGCGTAGAACACCACGTTCGCCGGACGGCCTTCGATGCCGCCTTCGAGCACGGCCTTTAGGGACTTGTAGGACGTGTCGTCGGCATCGAAGGAGAGGTCGTCGCAGAACACGATGAAGCGGTGAGGCCGGTCGCGCAAATGCGAGAGGCAGCGCGGCAGGCTCGCGATGTCCTCGCGGTGGATCTCGATGAGTTTGAGCGGCGGTGCGGATTTTGCCTGCTTCGCAGCCACCTCTGCATGCACAGCCTTCACGAGCGAGCTTTTGCCCATGCCGCGAGAGCCCCATAGCAGCGCGTTGTTGGCAGGCAGGCCCCGCGCAAAGTTCCCGGTGTTGGCTAGCAACGTATCGCGCATGCGGTCCACCGATTTCAACAGCGCGATTGGTGTCCGGTTCACGTGGGGCACGGCTAGAAAGCGATTCTCCTCGGCTTGCCATATGAACGCATCCGCCGCTTCGAAATCGGGCCTGGGAGGCTCCGCTGGCGACAAGCGTTCCAGTGCTTCCGCGATCCGAAGGAGGGTGGCTTCAAGCGATTGCGAGTTTTTGGACATGGCAGTCTATAAGGAAAGTGCGCAGGTTCGGCGTGGTGGGGCCTGGAAGAAGGGGGCACTATGCGCTATTTTACCACTGGCGCAACGGCACATTGTGAAAAGTTGCGAACTCCGGGCAAGCCGCTATAACAAACCGATGCTTGCACCGCGCGCCTCAAGAACGCGCAATCTTTTTCCGCTCACCACGGGGTCTCTTGATGATTTCTCCTGCATTCGCTCAAACGTCAGGCGCTGGCGGCGGCGATATCTTGGGCCTGTTCTTCCCGCTCATCCTCGTCTTCGGAATTTTCTATCTGCTCGTTTTCAGGCCTCAGCAGAAGCGCATGAAAGAGCACCAGGCCATGATTGATGCGGTAAAACGCGGCGACACGGTAGTGACTTCGGGTGGAATCATCGGAAAGGTTGTGCGCGTCACAGCCGATGGCGAGCTCAGGGTCGAGATCGCCGATGGCGTCCAGGTCCGCGTCGTCAAAGGCTCGATCAGCGAGGTCCGGGGCAAGGGCGAACCCGTCAAGGAGAAAACCAAGGCCGAGCCTCCGGCGGCTTCAAGCTCGCCGGACGCGGACGATAGCGGGAAGCAGACAGCCGCCTAGTCCGTTCAGCCGCAGGCCGGTAAGGCGGCAGCGCATCAAAGGGACAGATCACCATGTTTGGATTTACGTTGCACTTTTCGCGCTGGGGCGCGTTGGCCACGCTTTTCATCTCGATCGCCTCCGTGGTGTTCGCCCTGCCAAACCTGATTCCGGTCTCGACCTACGAAAGCCTGCCTTCCTGGGCGCAGTTGCCGCGCATGCCGCTGGGGCTCGATCTCAGGGGCGGCACGCACCTTCTTTATCAAATCGACAGTGCGCAGTTGAAGAAAGACTGGCTGCAGTCCATCCAGACCGAGGCGCGCCGCGATCTCAGCGAGGAAAAGATTGCGCACTCGGGTGTCGTAATCACGGGCAATCAGGTGCGCATCACCTTGAGAGACCCCGATAGGATGCAGGCAGCGCTGACCCGGCTTAAGACTCTGGCGCAACCCTTGTCGGCGTCGATACTCACGGGTGGCAGCGGCGGCGCGGGCATGGACCTTGAGGTCAAGGGCGGCGAGAGTGGCATCATCACCATCGAACCGACCCCTGCAGGCCTTCAGCGGAGGATCGAGAACGCGATAACGCGGTCCATCGAAGTCATCCGCCGCCGCGTCGACCCGACAGGCACGACCGAGGCGACAATTCAGGCCCAGGGCGGAGCCAACGGCAAGGACCGTATCCTGATCCAGGTGCCGGGCCTGGCTCCGGATGAGGTCAAGGCACGAGTGGGCACGACGGCCAAGCTGACGTTCCAGCTCGTCGATCAGACGATGTCCGCCGAAGACGCACAAGCCAACGGCGTGCCGCCGGACGACGTGCTGCTGCCCGATCAGGAGCACCCTGGCCGCAACGTGCTCGTGCACAAGGAAGTCATCGTCAGCGGCGACGACCTCGTGAACGCTTACGCCGGGTACGATAACCGGGCGGGCGGCGTCGGCGAGCGCGCCGTCGATTTTGAATTCAATAGCAAGGGCGCTGCCGCATTTGCGCGCGTCACTCGTGAGAATATCGGCAAGCCTTTTGCGATCATCCTCGACAACAAGGTGATTTCCGCGCCGGTCATCCGTTCGGAGATTCCGGGCGGCCGCGGCCAGATCACAGGGAATTTCAGCCTTGACGAAGTGAACCGGCTTGCATTGCTGCTGAGATCCGGCGCGCTGCCCGCCGCGCTTTCCATCATCGAGGAGCGGTCCGTTGGGCCAAGCCTCGGCGCGGATTCGATCGAGGCCGGAAAGACGGCGGCCATCGTCGGCTTCGGCGCGGTGTCGGCTTTGATGATCGCGTCCTATGGTCTTTTCGGTCTGTTCTCGGTCATCGCGCTGATTGTGAACATCGCCATCATCATGGCGTGCCTGTCGCTGTTCCACGCAACGCTTACTCTGCCCGGCATCGCCGGCATGGTGCTCACGATGGGCGTCGCGGTCGATGCGAACGTGCTGATCTACGAGCGAATACGCGAAGAGATGAAGAGTGGAAGAGGCATCATCTCGTCTATCGAGGCGGGTTTCGACCGCGCCTATGGAACCATCATCGACTCGCATTTGACCGCACTTATCGCCGCGCTCATCCTCTATGCCTTTGGATCGGGCACGGTCCGGGGATTTGCAGTCACCTTGTCTTTCGGTATTGTGAGTTCGCTTTTCACCGCCATCACTGTGACACGTCTGATGATCTCGACATGGCTGCGTATGTCGCGGCCTGCCGTTCTAGAAATTTAGCGCCGAGCGAGTCGAGCCATGCTCTTAAAACCGCTGTTCCGCCTGCCACAGAAAATGAACCTTCGCTATGTGAAGTACTTCAAGCTGTGCCTTGCCCTTTCGATTTTCGCGATCGCCGGAACCGCCATCCTGCTTCCTACCGTGGGCTTGAACTTCGGCATCGACTTCAAGGGTGGGACGCTGATGCAAATTCAGACCCAGGGCCCTGCCGATGTGGCGCGTCTCCGGACCACGCTCTCCAGCCTGGGGCTTGGCGAGATCCAGCTTCAGACCTTCGGACAGGCAAATGAGGTCCTGATCCGCTTCCCGGAGCAGGCCGGCGGACCTGACGCCCAAAAAGTGGCCGCGGACAAGGTGCTAAAGGTGCTCCCGTCCGGTGCGAAGGAAGTGCGGCGCGAACAGGTTGGAAGCACTGTTTCAAAGGAGCTGATCAACTCAGCGATCTGGGCGCTCGTCTTCACAAACCTCGCGATTTTCGCCTACGTCTGGTTTCGCTTCGAATGGCAGTTCGCCTTGGGCGCCATTGTGTCGCTCGTGCATGACGTCATGTTCACGATCGGCATCTTTTCGCTCTTCCAGCTCGACTTCGACTTGACCATCGTCGCCGCGCTTTTGACCATCCTTGGCTATTCCATCAACGATACGGTCGTCATCTACGACCGGATTCGCGAAAATTTGCGCCGTTATAAGCGCATGCCGCTTGGCGATCTTCTCGATCTCTCCGTGAACGAGACCATGTCGCGCACGATCATGACGGTCGGCACGGTGCTGATGGCGCTGATTGCGCTCTACTTCTTCGGCGGAGAGGTCATTCGCGGGTTTACGTTCGCGATGCTGTTCGGCGTTCTGGTCGGCACCTATTCGTCCGTCTTCATCGCCGCGCCGTTCCTGATCCTGATCGGGGTCAAGCGCGATTGGAGCGGCGTTGAGAAGAGCAAGGGAAAACCAGCACGGCCCGGGGCGAAGCCTGCGCCTGCCGCCGCCCCAGCAGCAAGTCCCGAACCGGAGCAGTCGCTTGCGGAGGGCGGCTTGGAAGAGGAGGGCGCATTGGCCAATGGCATCGGTTTCTCGGCGACGATCCCGCTGGATGCGGCCGAGAAGCCCGCTGGGCCGCTCCCCATCTCGGCGCCTCGGAAGCCCGCCGGGCAAAAGTCTTCGAAGCGGAAGGGTCAGGCTAAGGCCGGCGGCGGACGGTCAAAGCGGCGCGGCTAACCACCGCGCCCGGGCAGCGTTATGACAGGCCCCTTCAAAAACCTCGGCGCAAGAGCGCCCATTTCGCTCACTCCCGGCGGCGATTTTCAGTTCGGCGGCGTGGTTCATCAAAGCGCGCTCCTCATCTCTCCGGAACATTTTTTTGCGTGGAGTCCCGCTCGCCACGCGATCGACGAAGCGGATGTCCTGCGCTTCCTGGACGGCCTCGATAGGGGGCGCGGCGATTTCCTGCTTCTTGGGACGGGCTCTGCGCTTGTCTTCCCATCGCCCGCATTCAGGGCTGAGATCGACAGGCGGGGCCTCGGCCTTGAGACCATGGATACGAACGCGGCGTGCCGCACCTATAACGTTCTGGTCGCTGAAGGGCGATTGTTTACAGCGGCGCTTCTTCCCCTTGCGAACATTCCCGCCTCCTCCTAAAGCCTTAATAAATCGTGAGGATGCTGGGGAGCGCCCGTGTTGACGTCCGAAAACGGAAAACAAAGGAAACTCGAGGACGCGACAGCCGCGTCGATCGTCAGGCAGCGGGATCGCGACCGCTATTGGAGCGCACTTTTCGCACCTGCGCCGAAGCGGCCGGCTCTGCTTGCGCTTTACGCCTTCAACGCCGAGCTGGACCGCATTCTTGCCGTCGTGTCGGAGCCTATGGCCGGCCAGATCAGGCTGCAATGGTGGCGCGACGCCATCGATCTCGCCGCGCCGGACGCAAAAATTGGAAATCCGCTCGCGGATGCTCTGTCGGCGGCGATCATCGCGCACAACCTCCCAAAAGATCGCCTCATCGGCATGGTCGATAGCCGCGTTCCCGTGATGTTCGGCGACCCGCCGGCCGACGATCACGCCTTGAAAGCCGAGCTGCAGGAAAGCCAAGGCGCGGTCTTCGAGCTTGCCGCCGCCATCCTCGGCGACAGGAGCGAAAACGCAAAGAAGGCTGCCGAGCACGCGGGCGTCGCCTACGGATTGACAGAAACGCTTCTGAACCTTCCATTTCAGGCTGCGCGGCACAAACTTCTGTTGCCGTCTTCTTATATGGAGAGCCGCGGGATCGACCTCGCGGCGGTCCATCGCGGTGAAACCACCGCCAGCTTCGGAGCGGCTTTGGCCGATCTCAGAGGCACGGCTAGCCGCGCCTTGCAACACTTTCGCGCCGAGGCGGCGGGGCTGGACAAGACAGCATGGCCCGCCTTCCTTCCACTGACGCTCGTCAAACCTTATCTAAGGGCGATGGCCGCGCCGGACTTCGATCCACTGCAAACGATCGTTTCCATCAGCCCGCTCCGCCGCTTCTGGCGCATATGGCGGGCAGCGCGGCGCCACGCGCTCTGAAAGCCAGCAATGACCGCCACTCAATCAAAAAACCCCAAACGCTTCTACACGGCCGCCACGGTAGCGGATCAAGCCGGTGGCGGCTTTCAAATCCAGCTCGACGGCCGCTCCATCAAAACACCGGCAGGCCGCGCACTCGCTGTTCCATCGCGGGCTCTTGCCGATGCGATCGCCGAGGAGTGGAACGCGCAGGGCGAGGAGATCGTGCCTGCGAGCCTTCCATTGACGCGCCTTGCCAACAGCGCCATCGACGGCGTTGCGGATAGGGAAGGGGAGGTGGTCCAGGATATCCTGAACTACGCCGGAACGGACCTTATTTGTTATCGCGCCTCCTCGCCAGCCGGGCTCGTCGCGGAGCAGGCGCGCCTTTGGAATCCGATCCTGTCCTGGGTTCGCAGCGAGTATGACGCACCCTTCGTGGTCGGGACCGGCGTTGCGCACATCGATCAGGCTGGCGCGTCTCTCGATGCGATTCGCCGGGCCGTTGCCGCATTCCCTCCTTTCAAGCTTGCCGCCCTGCATGTGATGACCTCGCTGACGGGGTCGGCACTGATCGCGCTGGCGCACGCCAACGGGTTTCTCGATACGGACGCAGCATGGGCGGCAGCCCATGTGGACGAGACTTGGCAGGCATCGCAGTGGGGCGAAGACTTCGAGGCCGCGCAGCGGCTGAAGAACCGGCATTCCGATTTTCTAAATGCTTCTCGCTTTTTCGAGCTTGCTTGAATTTTATTCCCTGCTGAAGTAAAAATATTTTGCCGCATGTTTTTGATTCACTTTTACTTCGCCTGCTTCTGTCACTTGCATGCATAGGCGGGCGGAAAATGTGGCGTTTTTTATGCCAAAGCTGCCGCTTGATTTGAAATAATCGCGGCCAAACAAGCCCTTAAACCTCAGGTCGAGACAAAATCCAGCCGGATAAAAGGCTGGACTGTCTTTTTCTTGTCAACGTAAGGACAATCAAATCGGTGAACCTCAGTCGCATTGATATTCTCTCTCATTTTCCGGCTAAACAGAAGTGCTCGCGGCGCAATACTGGCGGCTTGACTTCTCTACAAGGAGAGAACCATGGGCTTGAGAACCCTTCTCACGGGAGTAACTATTTCAGTAGGCGTCGCAGGCATGGCGAATGCAGCGGATATGGGCAACGGGCCGGGCAGCTTGAAGGATACACCTTACGTCGAGGCGGCGTGGAACTGGAGCGGGTTCTATGGAGGCGCGACTGCCGGGTACGGTGGGGGGACATCGCGCAACTATGTATCTCCCAACGCCAATAATGTGCATGGGTGGGCCGAGAACGATCCGGACGGTGTGCTTCTGGGGGGCACCGTCGGCTATAACTACCAGTTCGCACCCAACTGGATCGTCGGCGCCGAGGCCGACTTGAGCTGGTCGGGCATGGAGGGCCAACAGCACAAGTATATCTACGATGGACATGACTGGTCGGGCGGCTGGGATGGCTTCTCCACCATACGCGGCCGGGTCGGATATGCAATTGGGCCCAACCTCTTCTACGGTACGGCCGGTTTGGCTCTCCTCCACGCCAACGAAACTATTGTCGGCAACGATGCCGATGAAAGCAACTTCTACCAGGGATGGAAAGTGGGCTACGTCGTCGGCGCGGGCGTGGAGCATGCCTTTACAGACCGGCTCTCGGGTAAGATCGAGTATCTTTTTGCCGATGGATTTGGCAGCGAGAGCGGTCCCACGGGTACCGTCAACGGCAACAGCGCCACTCAGACCTACATCCACGAAGTCGGCAATATCAGCATCGTCCGCGTCGGCGTAAATTACAAATTGAACTGAGCCCGGCGATTGAGTTCACGTCCCCTCCAAGGGTACGCGACGGCTGGCGGGAGCCCCCACCCCCGCCAGCTCTGCAACGATCACGTTAAGCGCGAAAATTCCGCGTTCCTGGCGTTCAATGCTTTGCAATCGGGTCGATCGCGACGTTGTCGATCAGGCGGACGCGGCCAAGAAAAACGGCGGCGAGAAGGCGTGCCGGTCCCGGCCCAAGCGCCTCGACCGGCATGAGCGTTTCGGCGTCGCGCAGCTGCAAATAATCGATGCGGAACCCTGAGCTTTCGAGGCGCGCCGCTCCTTGCGCCAAGGCTTCGTCCACCCCGCGGCCTGTAGCGAGATCCGCTGCTATGTCCAGGAGGACGGCATAGATCTGCGGGGCCAGGCTACGGTCCCCTGCATCCAGATAGACGTTACGCGATGACATCGCCAAGCCGTCGGCTTCGCGCACCGTAGGCCCTGGAATGATGGTGATCGGAAATGCCAGGTCCTTCACCATGCGTTTTACGACAAGAAGCTGCTGGTAGTCCTTCTCGCCGAAGACCGCCATGTCGGGCAGGCATTGAAGGAATAGCTTCGCGACGACGGTGGTGACCCCCGAAAAGAAATGCGGCCTGGAGATGCCCTCCAAAGTTTGCGTTACGCCCGCCACTTCGACCCGTGTGGCAAAATCATGCGGATAAATCTGGTCGACGTCGGGAGCGTACATCACGTCGGGATGCACGGTAAGCAGCCTGTGCCAATCGCGCTCCTCGTTGCGGGGATAGCTGCTGTAATCTTCATGCGGTGCAAACTGGGTCGGGTTCACGAAAACGGAGACGATCACCCGGTTTGCATGCTTCTTGGCGAGGCGAACCAGCGAAAGGTGCCCATCGTGGAGACCACCCATGGTCGTCACAAGCGCCACCTTTTCGCCACGGCGGCGCCACTGCTGCACTGTCTTGCGCAGCTCGCCTGCGAAACGGATTACCGGTAATCGAGTGCTCATCGCGCTCCGCCAGTCCCCACCAACGGCGTGCTTATGCAAGGACGCGCCTGAGATGCGCTGTCCCGGCTTGGCTCGATGCCGGGACCGCAATCGCAAATCGCGCCTAGCTTGCCTGCTCGTCGCTTACAACAGAAACGTAGGTCCGGCCGCGGGCTTTGGTTTTGAACTGAACCACGCCCTCGCGCTCGGCGAAAATCGTGTGGTCGCGCCCCATGCCCACGCCTTCACCCGGATGCCATTCCGTGCCACGCTGGCGAAGGATGATATTGCCGGGAATGACCTGTTCTCCGCCGAACTTCTTGACTCCGAGGCGGCGGCCTTCGGAGTCGCGGCCGTTGCGGGACGAACCGCCTGCCTTTTTGTGTGCCATGATCGATAGCCTTTAGGGTCGAGAACCTACTCGGTTGTGTCTGTCTTTTTCGCGCGAGGCTTTTTCGGGGTCTCTGCAGGCGCAGCGTCCTCGGATGCGGCCTTCGCGGGTTTAGCCGTTTTCACCTCGCCATCCGGGCTCGCGTTCGGGTCGCTCGCCGCTCTGGCCGGAGCCTTGCCGCCGGTGACGATCTCAAGGATGCGCACCGTGGTCAGTTCCTGACGATGGCCCCTCTTTCGCCGGTAGTTTTGCCGCCGCTTCTTTTTGAAGATGATGACCTTCGGCCCGCGCCCCTGCTCGACGACTTCCGCTGAAACGAGAGCGCCTGCAAGAACGGGTGCGCCGACCTGGGGATCACCCTCGCCGGCCACCATCAGCACATCCGAAAAGTTGACCGCGTCGCCCGCGGTCCCCTCGATTTTCTCAATTTGAAGCACGTCCTGCGGGGCAACCTTGTATTGCTTGCCGCCCGTGCGGATCACCGCGTACATGGAATCCTCTATCGTTTTTGAACGCACCGATCGGCGCCGCCGTGGGCGGACTTTGTTCTCTCGTAGCGGGAGATGGCCTTAGGTCGCGCGAATACACGTATTAGGGCTAGGCCGGATTTATCAGATAAACCGGGCCGGATGTCAACTTGCAAGCACTCCCGCCAAAAGCCGGGCGCGCAATCGTCAAGCAAAGTTGTCCTTTCTCTCTTCCCACGGCGCCCCGGTTGTGAACACTTTCAAATTTGTGTTGAAGGTGTGCATCTGATTGGTTACAGACGGGAAGAAGCGGAGCCCCAGCCGGCGGCAAGGCGGCGTTCGTCAACTAATTGCGGAAAGCGCGCATTGCGTAAAATCCAAGTGAACAGCATGTACCCGAGTTGGCCGCTGGTCATCGATCTCGATGGCACCCTTATTAGAACCAATTCACTCGACGAAACTTTTCTGGATGCGTTGAGACGTAACCCTCTGGATATTTGGAAGCTTCCCGTAAAGTTGATATTTGGACGCGCAACGCTGAAAGCGTTTCTTGCCGGAAAATCTGGCCTGGAAGTCGATACTTGGCCGGTCCGGGGAGATTTCCTCGAATACGTTGAACAGCAGTTTGAATCGGGCCGGAAGATTGTCCTCGCGACGGCCGCGGACCAGAAAATTGCGGACGCGATAGCGGCTCATTATCCCTTCATTACCGAAGTGATCGCATCGGATGGCAAGCGCAATCTGGAAGGCAAGACCAAGGCGAACCGGCTTCGCGAGCGCTTCCCCGACGGCTTCATTTACGCGGGCAATTCATCGTCCGATCTCGCCGTTTGGCTTGAAAGCAAAGGGAGCGTGCTCGTCGACGCATCGGATCGCGTTTTCCAGCGTGTCCGGCGCTTGAATGAGCCTCTCGCCGTCTTTTCAACCGAGCGCAGAATGATGAGCGTTTTGCGCCGCAGCTTGCGACTCCACCAATGGGCGAAAAACGCGCTTTTGTTCATACCGCTCGTGCTCGGCGGAAAGATCTTCGACAGTGCGGGATGGATGTCGGCGGCGCTCGGTTTTCTCGCCATGGGGCTAGTTGCGTCGGCGACCTATGTCATGAACGACCTCTGGGATCTGCCGAGCGACCGGCGTCATTGGTCCAAGCGTTACCGTCCGCTGGCAAACGGAGATCTTTCCATTCGCGAAGGGCTCGTGCTCGCTGGGTTTGGATTAGCTGGAGGGTTCGCCATTGCTGCTCTTATCGGCCATGCGGCAGTAGCGTTTCTGGCATTGTATGTCGCGGGAACGCTCAGCTATTCCTTCGTGTGGAAACGGGTGCCGATCCTTGACGTATTCGTCCTCGCAACTCTGTTCACGATGCGGCTCGGCTTTGGAATTGTGCTCGCGGATGTAAAAATTTCACCGTGGCTTCTGGTGTTTTCGATGTTCGTGTTCGGGTCCTTATCGATGGCCAAGCGTCACACGGAAGTGGTGCGCCTTGCAGAGCGCGGAACTCGATTCGATGCCGGGGCGCGGGTACACGCGAGCCGATACTCCGCTGACTTTGGGTTTAGGGCTCGCGTCGATGCTCGGCGCGATCCTCATTATGGTTCTCTATCTGATCGAAGACGCCTTTCCGCGCGGGCTTTACGCAAACCCGGGCTTCCTCTGGACCGTACCTGCCATTCTATTCCTGTTCCTCGGCCGGATTTGGCTGATAAGCCAGCGCGGTCAGCTCCGCGATGACCCCGTAGCCTTTGCGTTGAAAGACAAGATCAGCCTGTTTCTCGGGGGCATGATGGTCTTCTCCTTTGCTGCAGCCTTATTTAGCCCGGCCGGTCTATGAGCTTTTTTCCTCGCGACGATGCTTTATCCTGGGGCCGGGTTATCAGGCGGCCCCAGCGAATTGCATCGCCGCGCTTCCGGGATGACTTGCCGACCCTTCTAAGGCTGCAGGGCGCGGAAACCATTCTTCCCGTTGGCCTGCAGCGCTCCTATGGGGATAGCGTGCTCAATTCCGAAGGCCACGTCATTTCAATGGCGGGCCTGGACCGGTTCATGGCGCTGGAGCTTGCAACGGGAGTCCTTCGAGCCGAGGCAGGCGTGACGTTGGGTGAGATTATGCGGCGCGTAGTCCCGCATGGCTTTTTCTTACCGGTCACGCCTGGTACGCGCTTCGTGACGCTTGGCGGCGCGATCGCCAACGACGTGCATGGCAAAAACCACCATGGCGCCGGCACATTTGGCCGTCATGTTTTGTCCCTCGGATTACTGCGCCATGACGGTGAGGCCATCGTCGCTACTTCAGAAAGCGGCGACGGCATTTTCGAAGCGACGATCGGCGGCCTTGGCCTCACCGGCCTGATAGAATGGGCCGAGATCAGGCTTCAACCAATAAAAACCAGTTTTCTCGATGCCGACATCATCCCTTATGGCTGCCTCTCCGAATTCTGGGAGTTAGCCGAAGCGTCGAGCGCCACCCACGAGCACACCGTCGCCTGGATCGATTGCACGACCGGAGGCAAGCACACGGGACGCGGCATCTTCTCCAGGGCGAACTGGAGTTCGGAAGGCGATCTCGAAGTTCATAAGGAAGGCAAGCGCCTTCGAGTGCCGGTTGATGCGCCGAGCCGCCTGCTCAACCGGCTGACGGTCGGAGCTTTCAACCAGTTCTATTATGCCGCTCAAACGCGGAAAGCCGGCTCCCTTCGTCAGCATTATGGCGCGTTTTTCCATCCCCTCGATAGTATCGCCAACTGGAACCGGCTGTATGGGCGGAACGGCTTCTGGCAATATCAATGCGCCGTTCCCACGCGATCGATGAAGGAGTCGATTGCCGCGTTGCTGCAAGCGATCGCCGACAGCGGGCAAGGCTCATTTCTCAGCGTCCTTAAAACATTCGGCCCCCTCGTATCGCCGGGCCTGCTCTCGTTTCCAATGGAGGGCGCAACTCTCGCACTCGATTTTCCTAACCGCGGCGCGAAGACCCTGGCGCTCCTCGCAAGGCTCGATGCAATCGTTCGCGAAGCCAATGGACGGCTTTACGCTGCCAAGGACGGACGCATTCCAAAAGAGATGTGGGCGGCGGGCTATCCAGAGCTCGAGCGTTTTCTTGTCCATGCCGATCCACACTTTGCGTCGGACTTTTGGAGGCGCGTCGCACCATGAAGTCCGAGGGCGAAGTCGAAAAACCGAGAGTCTCTGATACTAGGCGCGTTATCGGCGATCGCGGAAGCCGCGGCCCGGATATGGGCAGAGGAAGGAGCGCATCTTCTGCTCGTGGCGCGGGACGCTGCCAGGCTCGACGCGGTTGCTGCCGATCTCCGCTTGCGAGGTGCTACCGTTGAGACCTGCGCCGCGGATCTGGCTAGCGATGAAGCCGGCGGTGCGTTCGAGGAGATGACCGCTCGCCTGGGCGGCGTCGATACTGTGCTTCTTGCCTATGGAATTTTGGGCGAACAGACGCGCGCTGAAACGGCACCGGAAGAGGCGCAAAGGATTATCGCCACGAACTTCACGAGCGCCGCAGCATGGTGCCTGGCGGCGGCGAACGTCCTTGAAAAACAACATCGGGGAACGCTCATTGTCATAGGCTCCGTGGCTGGAGACCGGGGGAGGGCGTCGAATTATGTGTACGGCGCGGCGAAGGCTGGCCTCGCCGTTCTCGCCCAGGGGATCGCGCATCGATTGGCGAAATCGGGCGCTCGCGCCGTCCTGCTGAAGCCCGGCTTTGTCGACACGCCAATGACCGCGCACATCTCAAAGAAAGGCCTTCTCTGGGCGAAGCCAGAGACAATCGGTAACGCCATCGTCAAGGCCGCCGGAAATGGATCGAGCCGCCCGGTCGTCTACGTGCCCGGTTTCTGGCGGTGGATCATGTTCACGATCCGCGTGACCCCTAGTGCAATCTTTCACAAGACCAAGCTCTAGCCATGCCCCCTCCTCAAAACGTCCTCCTCTCGACTCCTGCCGAAGCCAACTTTAGCGGCTTGGGCAAGGATGAACACCCACCCATTCAACTCGTGCGATTTCTCGCGACCGGGGGCCTTGCCGCGCTTGTCAACCTCACAACCCGGTATTTTTTGACGCCGGCGCTCGGTTTCGAGGTGTCCGTTATCGTAGCCTATCTGATCGGAATGGTGACGGCGTACGTCTTGTTTCGGCTGTTCGTCTTCGGGCATTCGGGACGCAGCATTGTTTCTGAAGCTTACAGGTTCGTATTGGTAAATCTACTCGCGATCGTCCTTGTGTGGCTCGTAAGCGTAGGGCTCGCGCGGAACCTGTTTCCTGCTATTGGCCTGGTTTGGCATGCCGAAGATCTCGCGCACTTTATAGGTGTGTGTGTGCCCGCGGCATCGAGCTTTGTCGGCCACAGATATTTTACTTATGCGAAGCCGAGAGATATTTTGACATAAACAGAGCAATAAGCTCAAGTAATCGCAGAGTTTCCACACAAGATGAATATAGTAGCGTTAACTGCGATTATCGGGTTTTCATGTGCTGCCCTGGGAATTGTGCGCCTGATATCCGCACGCGATATTCCGGCAATGGTTGTGTCCGGCGCTACTTCCTTCGCGGCTCTTACAGCAGCAGCAGGGTTCTCGCTAAGCGCCGCTGGCGAACTGGCCTCTTCACCGTACTGGATGCTAGTTGGCGTGATCTCCGGTTTGATCCTGTACGGTATTTCGCTATACGTTTCAATCTCTTCATCGCATTTGTCTGAGCCGGAGCGAACATCGGGCTCTCTTTTAGACGACACCTTTGGGCTCATACTCATCCTATGCCTGGCTGTTACAGCCGTAGTCATAGGGATCAATTTTATAGTCATCGTATTCACTGCGCCCGGCAACTGGGACAGCATGACATATCATCTTGCAAGGGCAGCATACTATTTCCAGCAAGGATCGCTGGACTGGTATCCGGCCAATTATTGGGCGCAGAACGATCAGGCAAAGATAGCGTCGATTTATAATGTATTTGCGCTGATGCTGTTTTATGGCGATGAAAAATACACTCAATTCGTGCAGTTTTTTGCTTACATAATTACTGGATATACCATATACGCAATATGCCGCCGATTGAGAATTGAGAGAAGCGCATCTGTCTTGGCGATGATCTTATTCATGTGGAGCATCAATGTATTGATGGAATCTACGACTACACAAAATGACTTGCTGCTGTTAGCCTTTATATCGTTTTCCCTGTTTTTCTTCATTGAGTACGTGCAGACGAGGCGGTTCTCTAACGCGCTGCTTTTTGGGATTGCGTTTGGTTTGGCTGTTGGGACAAAGGCGAGTGCGCTCCTGTTCGGTCCACCGCTTCTCGTGGCGATGGTGGGGATTGCAGTTGTCGAAGGATCCGCGGACACGGCTGGCATATTCAAATTGCTCGCCTTCACTTCCGTGGCAGGGATAGCCGCTTTCGCGCTCCCAGGGGGCTATTTCGAAAATTGGAACCGCTACGGGCATTTGCTTGGACGTCCAGAAGTCCTCCTGGAACACACCTTCAGCGGTATGGACATGACAGACCGCACGGCCGGCACAATCGCCAACATGGCCCGCTTTGCGGTGGATTTGACCCGGTTTGATGGCGTCCCGTTCTCCGACATTACCAGTCAGCTGAATTATGCTCTCCAGCGTGGGCTCTGTTGGCTCCTGCGCGAGTTCGGGATCGATATGATATCTTCCGCGACGCGCGTCCCTTATCACCTCGATCCCAATATCTTCCGGGTTCGCCCGCACGAGGATCACGCATATTTCGGGCCGATCGGCCCGCTGCTGCTGTATCCCGCTGTAGCGATCGGGTTGTTTAGCAAGCGCAATACTCTATTCTGGACCTTCGCACTCGCTTCGCTATGCTTTCTGTTTGCGCAGGCCGCCGCAGGACCTTACGATCCCTGGCGCGGACGATCCTTTACGGGGATGCTTTTATTCATGGCGCCCGCCGCCGCAATGGTCGTTGGCGTACCCAGGCGGTCTATCGGCATCGCGTTAGTATCGCTGTTGCTTTTCATTGGCATGATGAGCTGTCTGTACAGCGTTTTCAGACGCGAAAACTCCGGGTTTCCTGAGGTCCTTTCAATGTCTCGGGTCTCCCAGCTTACCCGTAATCGCCGTATCGTTCGCGAAGCAGTCGAGAATTACGAGGCAATAGTCCCTCCAGGGGCGCCGGTACTCAGTATCATGCATTTGGACAGCTACGAGTTCCCTTTCTTTGGAGAGAAGCTCAACAGACATCTTATCCCTGGAGCTAATTGGCGAAACATTCGCGCTGAGGATATGCCGCGATACATACTTTATAATGCGGATCTGCCCCCGAAAGACTGCGATATTTTTCTTGGGGCGGACTATCACTTAAGGGATACGCAGATGTGCCACTAGCTTGTTCACTCCGGGGACGTTGCCGGTCATCCAGTTTCTATCAGTTCTTGTTCCGGAAGTAGCGTGATTATATTCCGCTTTTCCGGCTTCGGTGCCGGGGGATGGTTTTGAAATCGCCTTTTTCGGTTGTTCTTGCCGCACTCGCATTTGCCACCTGGCGGCACTATTCGAATTGGCCCGCCATTTGGGATATCGGCCTCGCGGATGAGACACTTTATCTGTCGGCAGGCGTTGCTCGAACCTTCGATTTCGCCGCGTACGAAGAGTCGCCGCTCTATGAGGCTTATTACTCCTTTGTCGGCCTGCTCCTTTCCGATCCGAAAGATATTTATTTTTCGGGCGGACTAGCTCTTCAGCTCGTAACGTTGTGCACTATTGGTTTCGTAGCTTGGAGGCTGTCACGTTCTCTAACCATTTCGACCTTGGTGTTTGGCTTGGCGCTATGCTCACCGTTTCTGATGCAATGGCCACGAGTTGCTTATTTCGCTGCCGTGTTCGTCATCGTAGGCATTTGGCTGGCTAGCCTTGAAACTCGGCTTGCAAATCGCCTCGCTATCACGACGCTCGTTTCCCTCCTTCTGTGCTTTGTCAGACCGGAGTTCGTCCTCACCTTCTATCTGGCCGGCGGCACCCTGCTGACCGTATTGATCATCCGGACAGTGCCGGAGGTGTACGAGGTTGGACGGGCTGCGGTTCCTGACGAGCGTCGCGGGTTGTATCGGCTAGCGGCTTATCTATCCGTCATTATACTGGTTTGTGTTTCTTGGTCCTTTCCGCTGTTTCGAGGCAATGACCGGGCGATGGTTGCCTTTGGGCAGCACTATGCCTTGCGATGGGTCAATGATCACACATCGCAAGTGGACCCCTGGCTCAATTATCTAGCGATCATCAATAATATGTTTCCAGGTGCAGCCACTCCAGCACAGGCTGTTCTTGCAAATCCGGCCGAATGGGCGCGGTTCACGATTCTGAACCTATTTGGGTCTTTCACTGCAATGAGGCAGGTTTTATTGAGCCGGGCCAGTATAGTTTTTATCGTCTGGCTGTTTGTGCTTTATTCCATCGTGGCTTATGCCATGCGCCGGCAATTGAGGGGCGTGAGTGTGTCGAAGTGCTTTAAAGCGCTTCCGCTCATCGAGTGTGGACTTTATGCCATCGCCCCGTTGGCAGCGATGGTGATGATCTACCCAAGATTACACTACGCTGTGGTCTTGGTATCCGCATTAGCATGTGGCTTCTGGGCGTTGGGGCGGTGGTATCCCTGGCCGAAAAGACTAGAGTCCATCATGGCGCTATTTGCAGCATCGATAGTTATGATAGCGTCAGAACCTGTTCCCGTCACGAGCCTGCCCAATTTAGGAACTATAAATTTGCTTCGCACTCTGAATTTGCCAATCCATAGAATGCTTGATGTTGACGGCGGATGGTGCATTTACTTGAAGCACCCCTGTACTTCCATTTTTCTGTATGACGAACCGCCCGCGACCCCCCTACTTCAAACCATGTTTGACAGGAAAGTCGACGCAATCTTCGTTTCCCTGAAACTGACGAAGTTGTTGCGGGACCGCGGAGATCGCTCGCTGGAAGAACTTGAAAAAGCGGAGCCGGACCCGGAATGGCGGCGATACGAACTCGATTCCGGGAAGTATCTCCTGTATCGAGAGGCACGGGAGGATCGGTAAAGTCCTGAGTGCTTCCTGCGATAGAGATCTCAAAGCGAAGTGCGCAACATCCTACCGGACGGGATAGGCGATTGTACTGAGCAGACCGAGTGCATCCTGCCTCGTGTCAAGCCGGGTATGCTGCACTACGACGGGCACATTCGAGATGATCACACTTGAAAAATCGGTATCCGCAGGAATGGCCTCGGGATCTTTGAGATCGTTGAAGCGGATATGGCGGGTGCGTCGCGCCGGAACCTCGACAACGTACGGGCCGGCGGGATCGCGGCCGGCAAAATACACCGTAATCTCGACATGAGCATCTTTGCTGCCGGCGTTCAGGATGCAAACGGTTTCGTGGCTTATGAGCTGGCGGGTCGTCCCCGTGCTTGTGGGAGGAATGTATCCCTCGGCGATCGCCCAGACCCTGTGCCCTATATCCTCAGCCATGATCTCCAGTTCCTCTCGAGCGCAAGCACACAAAACAGCATGCCTTGTGATACGGTCGCAGTATCACCTTTCGCCTTCATCCTCACATCCTGAGCGCTGCGTCGCCGGTTTCGGCCACTCCGAAAGGTTGTGCGCTGTGTTGATAAGCGCGACGTGCGAGAAGGCTTGCGGAAAATTCCCGACCATGCGCCCGGCAAGCGGATCGTATTCCTCGGATAGCAGGCCGACGTCGTTGCAAAGCGTAAGAAGGTATTCGAAGAGTTCCCTTGCCTCGTCGCGACGCCCTAGCAGGATGAGATTGTCGGCATACCAGAAAGAGCACGCGAGGAACGCTCCCTCGCTTCCCTTGAGTCCATCGTCCGTCTTATTCGTGTCGTAGCGCCGTAT
Organism: uncultured Alphaproteobacteria bacterium; assembly: GCA_963834165.1. Taxonomy (GTDB): domain Bacteria; phylum Pseudomonadota; class Alphaproteobacteria; order Rhizobiales; family Rhodomicrobiaceae; genus Rhodomicrobium. The sequence goes on from CAWIAL010000001.1 coordinate 102,098, forward strand.
AAGCCCGTCCACGCGGAGCGTCTTTCCTATGGCGTCCACTGTGGACCGCACGCGAGGGTCGCTCGGGGGAAGAAAGCCAACGAGCGGCATCAGAAGAGCGCTTGCGTCGAGCGCACTCGACCCGTAGCTCTGCGTAAAGGCGCCAGCCTTCGCATCGAACCCTTCCTCGCAAACCTGCTTATGAATTTGATCGCGAACCTTGCACCATCGCGTCAGCGGGCCAGCGAGCCCGAAACGCTCTATGGTTTTGATGGCGCGGTCGAACGCCACCCAAGCCATTACCTTCGAATGGGTGAAGTGACGCGGACCGCCTCGCACCTCCCACAAGCCTTCGTCGGGCAGGCGCCAGACCTTCTCCAAATGCTCGATCAAATTCAATTGCAAGGGCCACGCTCCGTGTTCGGGATCCTGTCCGCCCTCGTTCCACTGGAAAAGCGCGTCCATGACTTCTCCGAAAATGTCGAGCTGCAACTGCCCAGCTGCTGCATTGCCTACGCGCACAGGCTTCGAGTTTTCGTAACCTGGAAGCCACGGGATTTCGCTTTCGACAAGGCGCCGTTCACCGGCCAATCCGTAAACAATCTGCACTTGCTGAGCGCTACCGGCTACGGCACGCCGGAGCCATGTGCGCCATTGGTCGGCCTCGTGCCGGAAGCCTGAGTTCATAAGGGCAAGCAGAGTGAAAGTCGCGTCGCGCAGCCAGCAATACCGATAGTCCCAATTCCTGTTTCCGCCGATTGCCTCCGGCAGAGAGGTGGTTGGCGCGGCGGCGATGCCTCCGGTCGGGTGATACGTAAGCCCCTTCAACGTAATCAGCGAACGCAAGACCAAATCGGAATGCGGTCCTGAGTAGGTACACTGCTCCGCCCATCGCCGCCACGCCCGGTCTGTCTCTTCCAGGGCTGCCAGGGGGTCTAACGGCGGCGGCGGCGGCTCGGAAGACTTGCCGTAGCTCATGACAAACGAGACGGTTTCACCTGCCCGGACCTTGAACACGCCGCAATGTTTATAGCCGCGCGCCTTCACGGAAGCATCTGTCCGAAGCACGACCATATCGGGCCCGGCAATAGCCTGGAGCCCTTCGCGGTCCATACGGGTGACCCATGGAACGATCAAGCCATAATCGAAGCGCAGCACGAAATCTGTCACCATCTCGACCTCGCCGCGGCGTCCCTTGATGACCCGGACGATCCGGCTTGGCCCTTCTTTGTGCGCGGGCATGAAGTCGATGACCGTAACGGCCCCGCCATCGGTTTCGAAATCGGTCTCAAGGATCAGCGTACCGTCGCGGTAGCGCCGCGAGGTGGCGGTCTGGCCGACCGCCGACATGCTCCAGTAACCGTTTTCAGGAGTGCCGAGCAAAGCCGCGAACAGTGCCCCGGAATCGAACCGCGGCCAGCACAGCCAGTCGATAGACGCGTTCCGTCCAACGAGAGCCGCGCTTTCGCAGTCGCCAATAAGAGCGTAGTCCTCGATGCGTTGTGTCATGGGTACGATAAAGCGTGTCGATTGAAGCTAACACGGAAATGGCGCTTCTGTTCAGCTAACGTCACGCTTTTCTCAAGGCGCGCTAACTGGTTAAGAACCCTCAAAGCGAAATCGGCCTTTGGGGCGCACAACCGCAAGTGCTTGCGAAGAGGTATTCCGCCACCCAATTTATGGAGATGGATCTGAGAGTGAGCGGCCTTTGGCGGGCTTCTCGCTTGTGGAGTTTGCGGCCGCGCATTCTCCATAGTTCCTCGCACATGCGAGCAATAAGAAGGATTACCTCATGGCTTCTACGACAAAAACCAAGGCCGCCGAGCGCTTCGCAAGTCTTCAGAAGCGTGATCAAGCGGTCAGGCACGACATTGAAAGCGCGGCTCGGCTGCGCTCGGAAAAGACGGCGCGGCTGCGCCAGCTCCGTCTTGCCAAAGAGGCTGAAGACGCAGCAGCAAAGCAGAAGGAGGCCGCGGAGAAGGCTGAAAAGCAGGCTCCCAAAAAAACCCGCAGCCGTCCAGCTTCGGCCGCAAAGGCCTGAGCACGGTTCCCAAGGTTCGTCGTCAGTTGGGTTCGGTCCAGCGCGCGGCCTCATCGCCATCGCTGTCGCGAGCGGAAACCCATTCACGGCCGCCGGCCGTTTCCTCGACTTTCCAGAATGGCGCCTTTGTCTTCAGATAATCCATCAGGAATTGCGCCGCCTCAAAGGCGGCTTGCCGGTGCGCCGAAAGGGTAACGACGAGGACGATGTTGTCGCCGGGATCGAGGCGCCCGACGCGATGAACGACGAGGCTGTCCAACAGCGGCCATCGCGAGCGCGCCTCAGCCTCTATGCGGGCAAGCTCCTTTTCCGTCATGGCGGGGTAATATTCGAGCGTCATCGCGGTCACTTCACCGCCGCTCGCATGGTCGCGGACAAGTCCCACGAAGGACGCGATCGCGCCGATATCGGTCCGTCCGTTGCGCAGGGCGGCAATTTCAGCGCCGATGTCGAAATCTTGCTCCTGGACGCGAATCATGGGCCGTTTTTCCTGTCAGGCTATATATTGGCGTGCAGATGCGCTTGAAGGGCTGCCGGTTTCATAACATCAGGATCATGAAGGCAAAATTTATTCGTTCTTCGTTGATGACTGCGCCGGGTGATGGCGCGTGAAGGAGCAGGTCTATGATGGCGGACGGCATGAAGCAGCTGCGCAGCCGCGCCTGGTGGGATAACCCCGAAAATCCCGGCAAGGCGGCCTCTTATCTCGAGCGCTACCTGAATTACGGCCTCACCCGCGAGGAGCTGCAAGGCGGCAGGCCCATTATCGGCATCGCGCAGACCGGGAGCGACCTTGTGCCTTGCAATCGGCACCATCTGGAGCTGGCGAGCCGGGTGCGCGACGGGATCCGCGACGCGGGCGGCATCCCGCTCGAATTTCCGGTGCATCCGCTGCAAGAGACGGGGATACGGCCCACGGCAGCGCTCCACCGCAATATCGCCTATCTCGGCCTTGTCGAGATCCTCTACGGCTATCCGCTCGACGGCGTCGTGCTCACGACGGGTTGCGACAAGACCACGCCCGCGGCTCTCATGGCGGCGGCAACCGTCGATCTTCCGGCAATCGTCCTTTCCGGCGGCCCGATGCTCGACGGCCATTTCGAAGGCAAGCTTGCGGGCTCCGGCACCGTTAAATGGGAAGCGCGCCGGCGCTATGCCGCGGGCGAGATCGACTATGCCGGCTTCATGGACCTCGTCCTGGCATCCGCGCCCAGCATCGGCCATTGCAACACCATGGGCACCGCAAGCTCCATGAATGCCATGGCGGAAGCGCTCGGCATGTCGCTGACGGGCTGCGCGGCGATCCCGGCGCCCTATCGCGAGCGCGGGCAGATGGCTTACGCGACGGGGCTGCGCGCGGTCGGCCTCGTCCATGAGGATTTGCGGCCGTCCAAGATCCTGACGCGCGAGGCTTTCGAGAACGCAATCCTCTGTGCATCGGCGATCGGGGCTTCCACGAACTGCCCGCCGCACGTGAACGCCATCGCGCGCCATATTGGCATCGAGCTCGACAACAACGATTGGGACCGCATCGGCTACGACATCCCGCTGCTCGTGAACGTGATGCCCGCGGGCGCCTATCTCGGCGAAGGCTATTTCCGCGCTGGCGGTCTTCCTGCCGTCATGGCGGAGCTGAAGGCCGCCGGGCATCTGCGCGAGAGCGCGCTGACCGTGACGGGCCGCGCTATCGGAGAGAACATCGCGGGCGCGAAAACACTGAACCAGGAGGTGATCCGGCCCTATTCGCGCCCGCTGAAGGAGAAGGCGGGTTTCGCGAACCTCAAGGGCAATCTGTTCGACAGCGCCATCATGAAAACCTCGGTCATCTCCGAATCCTTCCGCGAGCGCTACCTTGAGAGGCCCGGCGACGAGGGCGCTTTCGAGGGGCGCGCCATCGTTTTCGATGGCCCCGAAGACTATCGCGCGCGCATCAACGACCCTTCCCTCGGCATCGACGGCGATTGCATCCTCGTCATGCGCTATTGCGGCCCTATCGGCTATCCCGGCTCGGCGGAGGTGGTGAACATGCTACCGCCGGATGCGCTCGTGAAGCAGGGTATCGCCGAGCTGCCTTGCATCGGCGACGGCAGGCAGAGCGGCACGTCCGGCAGCCCCTCCATCTTGAACGCCTCGCCCGAAGCGGCGGCGGGAGGCGGGCTCGCGCTTCTCAGGACGGGCGACCGTATTCGCATCGACCTCGGCAAACGAACCGCCAACATCCTCATCGCGGACGATGAACTGGAGCAGCGGCGGCGCGGCCTCAAGCTTCCCGTCTTCGTCAACCAGACGCCATGGCAGCAAATCTACCGCGAGCACGTGGGCCAGCTCGCCGGCGGGGCGGTGCTGGAGAACGCCGTGCAGTATCGGCGCGTGGACGAATGCTTCGGCGTCCCGCGCGATAGTCATTGATGACGGCTAGCCGGCGCGCCGCAGCCGCACGGACCTCAGTCGAGGCTTTGTCGCCCGTCTCGTCAGCGGGCGCCTTTCCGGTCTTGGAACGGCAGTAACGGGACCGAGCGTGTTCGGCTCCCTCTCGATCTGAATAGGCTGGCCGCCGTCGATAAGGAGATCGGAGGGGCGGTCTTGAGCATCCGCAAGTTGGGGAAGCGCGATTGCGGCTACAACGCCAGCAAGGAAGCCAAGCTTCTTCATCGTCACGATCCTTTCCCCCGCAGATGGGTGATAGCGTATCCTTCTTCAACCCGACAAAATAGCAGGGCGAACCAACCCTCAACTTAAGCGTGTGCCTCTTACGGAAAGCTTAAGGGCCGATCCCACCCTATACGGTGCCGATCCTCAGCTCCGCATTGCCATGAGCCTGAACCGCGGCCTTTTCTCTTTCGCATCGGAAAAAACATGGTAGGAATGGCGATATTATACTTGTCAAACCCAAGAGGAATCAGCTAGGGCTTCCCGGCAAGCGGGAGGTGCGCTATGAGCGCGGATGATCCGCTGCCTATTTCCTACTGGGAGGCGCTTCGGCAATTGGCCGAACCGTTCAAGTTGATGAAATTCACGCTGATTTACGATGACAATCTTCCGGCAGGCCAAAATTCACGAGCGACCTATGCCAGTAAGATGCGGAATATCTTTCATGATCAGCTTAAAGATTTATGGCGCAGTGATGCTCGATTGAGACAACTTGAACGAACCGCCAGAACCATCCCGCTGCATTTAGGAGCGGGCTTTTTCGGCGGCGGTCCAGCTCATTTTTCGCCGGTTGATCCTCCAAACTATGAGGATCAAATACCGCCCTTGCTAGAGGGACAAACGGATTTGTGCGCACCAATCGAGGTCAAGGGCGTAGGTAATTTTAAGCCTCTGGTCAGGAAATCTCTGAGTTTGTTCTGTCACGTGGATATCTTGTTCTTGCGTCACGACGAGCCATTTACCCTGCTGAAAAAGGGTGGCGACCTCGACAATAGAATCAAGATTTTGTTCGATGGACTTCGAAAGCCTGACAGCCCCGACGAGCTAGGTGGCGAGGTATTGACGGCTGACCCACTCTATGTGGCTTTGGAAGATGATGCCCTTATCCATGGCTTTTCGGTCAGAACTGGGAAGTTACTCGGAGTCGAAAAGGATAAGCATCATCGTGTTCGGCTGACGATCGATATAAACGTCAAAGTGGCTCGCGTTCGCGAGCAGAACCTTTGCTTGATCGGGGATTAGCCTTACCCCGCCTTGAAAGCCTCTCAAACGCCCGCTCGACATCAGGAAGCCGCTCCTCAATTTCATGCTCTTTTGCGGCTTCCTGGAAGCGTTTGAACTGTTCTTCCGGCGGCAGTTCCGGTTCCTTCTTTTTTGGCATGTTCTGTTTAATCCCCTTCTGGAAGCTTCCCCTTTTTTCTTGCTATTTCGAAGTATTCTGATTTTGAAATTTGACACCGCGCCAATTTAATTGTCTCAGACTCGCTGAGGAATATTTGCTTAGGTATGTGCGCATGCCCAACTTTGCTATTTCTTCTTATGCCATAGCGGGCAATAGCGTGCCCATCATAATATATAACTACCTGCTCATGCCCACTTCCTTCACTTCTCTTGGCCTCAAGCTTGTTTGCTATTGCTTCAGCATCCTTTTTCTGGATGCGCCCCCCGCCTTTTTTCGTCAATATAACTCTCCAATACCAATAGTTGCCTAGCTAATTCTGGACCCAATTTCGGTTCGGAACGATAAAGTTTGTATGCGTCTTCAATCTCGCTTCTTACAGCCCGAAGCGCATCGCTTGGAGAATCTCCGGACATGGCTATATTGGCATCTACAAATGAGGCCAGCCATTCGTCATCTGACCCGGTCAATTCTATCGGTATTCCCCTCTTTAACGTTAAATCTTTCCCGACATACCCGAGATGCACCACCAAGTTTCCTTGGCCAGACAAGTTGGTAACCGTATTGGCAAGCATGCTTTGTGGAATTACGGCAGCACTTGTCGTAGTGAGTACCACGGTATTTGAATTTAGGCTAACCTGTCTCATGTGTTGAACTCTTAGGTTTTTTCAGCCGCGTCGGGATCTTTGCATCTACAATCAATGCTGTTTTTGCCTGATACAGAGGATCTCCATTGGGGTCGTATTGCCCAACCAAGCGGACCACTTCGACAACAACAGGCCTTACTCTAAGAGTGGTACCATCGGCCAACGTGTACTTGCTCCAGCTTTCTTCTGACTTCTTAATTTCAACTATTTCAAAATCACTTTGTTGCTCTGGTTTGTCGGACAAGGTTGCATCCTTAAGCTCGTAGCGAGACTGATCCTCAGCACCAACATAACTTACCAATAAGATTCTTGACAATTCAGAAAGTTTTAAAACGAGAATCAATCTCGCCCACGCCAACAATCTTATTGTTTTTGTTTTCGCTTTCGCTTGTGTCGCGGAAGCCGGGGGCCATGCCAAGCCCCCCACTTCCTTAGTGAGTTGATGTTCGATAGGTGAGGCGCTTGCCTTTGGCCCCTTCGAGCATCTTGCCCGCGCGGGCCTCATCGTTCACGCCGCGTGCGATCCGGTTGTTGTAGCGGAAGTCAAACTCCGCAAGATAGCAGTGCAGGTGCTTCTGATCGCAATGTTGATAGACGCCCTTCATCCCGCGCTTGAACACTGAGAAGTAGCCTTCGAGGGTGTTGGTGTGGCAGTCGCCGCGAACGTATTCCTCCTGGCGATGCGAAACGCTTTGATGTTCCGCGAATTCTCGGCCAAGCTTCACATAATGCGCGGCTTCGTCGGTCATCAAGCGGCTTTCTTTCGAAAGGTTTGCGTCCACGATCGGCTTGATCTGGGTGAGGTTGATATCGGTGATGCGGAAGCTGCGCCCGTCGCCGCCGCGCTCGACAAGGCTCAGGACCTTCTGCTTGTGGCCGTAGCCGACGCCAATGTGTACGCGATGCTTGTCCTTGCCGATGAAGGTTTCGTCAGCCTCGACAATCTTGCCTTCGCCGCCCATCGGAGTTGCAAGGCTGCCGGTCCTCATCGCCTCGCGGATGCGATGGCCGATGAACCAGGCGGTCTTAAGGGTGACGCCCAAGGTGCGGTGAAGCTGGTTCGAGGAAACGCCCTTCTTCGATCCGGCGATGAGATAGAAGGCTTGAAGCCAGATGTGCATCGGCACGTGGCTTTTCTCGAAGATGGTGCCAACCTTCACGTTGAACTGCTTGCGGCACGCATAGCACTTGTAAAGGCCGATGCGGGTTGCTTTTCCCTGCATCTTGCCGACGCGCTCCTTCTCGCCGCAGTGAGCGCAAACCGGACCTTCTGGCCAAAGCCGGGCTTCAACCCACGCATAGGCCGCTTCTTCATTTTGCAAATGGTCTTGTGACAGAAGAGACATAATGGTAAATCCCCGATGTTGGATTCACCTTAGCACGGAAAAGTGGGTTTGACAAGTATAATATCGCCGTAGGAATGCGTATCACTTTTTCTATTTGGGATAAAATTGCGTGTTGCGTTCATTCCCGGTTCTCGCGCTCTTAGCGCTCACTGCCTGTTCCCCCGCAGCTTCGGTTGCACCGGAGAAACAATTCGTTCTCGTTGATCCAGGCAAGTATAAAACGGAGCCGGAAAAGGAGCGCGCGCTCCAGCTGGCTCAATACGACTGCAAGGTCAAGGCGATGGCCACAAGCGCGGCGCTTGAGAAATCGATCACATCCGAGCGCAACAGCATGGAGAACGTGAACCGGGCGCGGGAGAAGGGCGCCGAGATGTACACAACCTCCTTCACGCTGTGCATGCTCAATAGCGGCTATACACAAAAATAAGCGGGCGTCCTGGGCTACGGGACGCTCGCAACCAGATTTGTCACCCGCTCACGCAGCCTTGTGGCTTGACTACGTCGCCCCGGCCCTTCACCATGCGGCAATTTGCGGAAAGGGCGGGTCCGCGAGTCGGCGCTTAGCCGAAAGGAGGCAAGCGCGCAGGAGACAAGGGGGGAAGAACACAAGGGGTAAGAGATGAACGATGGCATATCGCTGGAAATGCTCGCCTTCAATTTGAAGCTGCTGGGCAGGAAGAGCCGCAAAAAGGTTCTTATCAGCGCAGGCAAACCCGAAGACAAAAAGCGCATGTTGCCTGCGATTCAACAGTTTCTCGATCTTGAAGTCGATGTCTATGCAACGCCGGGAACGCACAGATTTCTTGCCGCGCATGGGATCGAAAGCATTGAAATTCATAAGATTACAGATCGCCGCTCGCCGAACATTCTGACATTCTTGAAAGAAAACCGCTTCGACCTCGTCATCAACGTGCTGACCGGCGACGACGACTACGACGAAGCATCCGACGCCAAGCTGATCCGCAAGCTTTGCATCGAAAACGGCATCCCGCTCATCACCGATTGCGACGTCGGCATCGCCACGCTTCAGCAGATCGTCCGCGACACGAGCAAGGGGACCTTCCGCTACAAGCTCGCCGACAACTCCGAGCCGTGGAACTTGCGACTGCACTTCATGGAAGCCGTCGAGAGGCTGGGCGGCATCGCCAATCACCACGCGCATTTCGACAAGGCCTACCTGATCAACATGGAAAACCTGCGTCTCAGCCAGGTGGACATGCAGAAGAAGTGGGAGATCTATCGCTACCTCAAGGAGAACTACACCTACGACGACCTCGTCGAGCGCATGAGCCGCGGGCTCGAGACCATGATCCAGCAGGGCGTGACCTATTGCCGGACGATGGTCGACGCCGACAGCACCGTGGGCCTGCTGCCGATCACGGCGGCGGTCGAGGTCAAGAAGCGCTACGCCGACAAGATCGTGTTCGAGGTCGGCGTGCAACCGCTCCAAGGCGTGCTCGATCCCGCTTCCTACGAGCAGTATGCCGAAGCCTGCGCCATGGCCGATTACTGCGGCGGCCTTCCCTCCCGCGACCGGCCGCGCCCCGAAGCGCATCTCGACATCATCCTCGATCTTGCCAAGCGGCTCAACAAGCCGGTCGATGTGCATGTGGACCAGGAGAACAACCCGCTCGAAAACGAGACGGAACTGCTCGCCGCGAAGACCATCGAGCACGGCATGCAGGGCCGTGTCTACGGGGTGCATGCCATCTCCGTCGGCGCGAAAGACGAGCGCGAGCAGGACCGGATCATCGGAAAGATCCTCGAAGCCGATATGGGCATCGTGATCTGCCCATCGGCCGCGCTCAGCATGCAGCAGCGGCAGATGACCGCGCCGCTGCACAACTCGATTGCGCCTTTCCCGAAGATGCATCAAGCGGGCGTGCGCTGTTATCTCGGCGTGGACAACATCCACGACCTGTTCATGCCCATGGTCGACGGCGACATCTGGACCGAATGCCGTGTGATGATGGAGGCCTGCCGCTTCTACGACATCAACGTGGTCGCGAAATGGGCCTGCGCTAAGCCGCTATCGATGATGCACCCAGCGTCGATGGCGGCTTGACGTTTCGGAGGCGTTATTTTTGCGGCGATTGGTGACTGACCCCAGCCTGTGGCCAGTCATGCTGTCTTGTCGTCATCGACAGCAATCTAGGCGCGCCGCCTTCCTTCTTTCCCAAAAGCTGCTACAGAGCAAATTGGCTTAGCTTGTGCGAGTCGGGATCAGCCTTGCGAAGGAAGACGGCTATGACATCGACGTTCATCAAGGCCATGACGATCGCGGGTGCGGTGAGCGCAATCGCTGCGGTTTCTCCAGCGAGCGCTAACGATGCCATCGCGGTTGGCGAACTGACCTGCAGCGTCAAAGGCGGCGCCAGCTTCATCATCAGCTCAACGAGGGAACTGCTCTGCACGTTTCGGGTGCGCCCCGGGGATGCAGGCGAACTTTATGAGGGCGTGATCAAGAAATTCGGGTTCGATGCCGGCGCGACGAACACTGCGATACTGGCGTGGACGGTCCTGGCGCCAACGGACATGCCTGTTGACCAGGGTGCTTTGATGGGCCGGTATATCGGCATTGCCGCTGACGCCTCGGTTGGCGTGGGCGGCGGCGCAAATGTGCTGATTGGCGGCTCCAATGACACCATCTCCCTTCAGCCCATCAGCTTCCAAGGACAAACCGGCATCAATGCGGCCCTGGCGGTGGCTGAGGTCGAACTCGTGCCCTTCCACGAAGATCATTGACGGCGCGCCGCAGGTCGGCGCCACGGCACAACAGCGGGTTGGGGTCGTGAGCTGCCAGTGTGATATCAAATGGCTCTGTCTCAAGCTGGTGGTTAAGCCGAAGTCAAGCTCCTTGAACCCTTGCCTGTTGCAGGCGCGTTTTGGTGCTTCACCCCGATCTCAGCCTCGGGTCATGTGCGGTCGAAGGTATGGGGCACATAGCCGCTTCTTGCCAAGCCCACCATGTCCCAGTTAACGGTATTGTGTTTGCGATAGGCGCAATATGCGCTCACGCTGTCTTTCCCAAGGAAATTTCAGGCCTGCGGAAACCCATTGCGATCCAGGCGGCGATCAGCTTCAACATGAACTTGCCGGAGCGACTACTATAATTGGGCAGGTCATCGGCAAGCTCGACGCCGACGCGCCGTTCTTTTGTCATAACCCGCATTTCAAATGGCGGCGCGTCTGAGGGAAAGCGGTTCCGGTACATTGACAACCAGTGCCCTTTGGTGAAATCCAGGAACATCGCCGAATTGCAGCACTTGGCAACGACCCGCCGGGTAGGGGATTCGGGCTTGAGCCGCCACTCTTCAAGATACTCCCGCCCCATCACGCATTGCACTCGATCCTTTCGATACAGGACAACACCGGTTCCACTGTCGGGATCGAGCACCAGCGGCGCAGAAGCCAGCTGCTCGAGCTGACGTCCGGCTTCTTGGCAGCTCGAGCAGTAGCAGTTGGCGGTCACAATCGGCGCACCGGATGCTTCGAACTTTACCTTGCCGCATTGGCACATTGCAGAAATCTGTTTGTGCTGCTGGTTCACTGTGCTCTCCCGTAATTGGGTCCCATTTGGAAGACAAATTCTGTCAGTAATGTGAAGTGTCCACGAAGGGTTAATTGCGTCGATTTTGAGCAACGACCCGATGGTGTTTGTAACGTGTCGTTGTATGGAGGCCGATTCCGCTCATTGAGGTCTTCCGGCGTTGGTTCGAAAATCTGGAACGACAGCTCGCGGCCTGAACTACGCTTTCTGAGGATGCTACTCCCGAGCAAGCGGCTCGCCTGCCCATCATGCCGCCTCATCGTTCGAGGGAGCGCCGCCGTCCCCGTCGGAAGCCTTCTCGTCTAAGCGGTGAATCCGCCATGCCGCAGCCGAACAACGGCAAGGTCGAGGGCGGACAAAAACTTGGCTCGGTCACGCGGCTGAAAGGGCTTCGGACCGCCGGTCACTTGCCCTGCCGAGCGAAGATCGGCCATCAGGTCTCGCGTCGCCAGCGCCATGCCTATGGAGTCCTCCGTGAGGGCGCGCCCGGTGGGTGTGATGACATCCGCTCCCGCCTTTATGCAGCGATGCGCGAGCGGAACATCGGCGGTGATGACGATGGCGCCGCGTGAGGCCCTTTCCGCAATCCAATCGTCGGCTGCGTCGGGATCGCTGCCGACGACAACGCGCTCGATCAGCGGCGTTCTCGGAACCGCTATGGGGCTGTTGCTGACGACGTAGACCTTGATCGCCTGCCGCTCAGCCACGCGATAGATTTCCGCCTTTACCGGGCAGGCGTCGGCGTCGACAAAAATTGTGATCGCCTTAGCAGGCTGGGACACGCGTCGCTCCATGTAATACGAATAGTAGATACCACGATCAGCGCTTCATGGCGTTGGATTACTCGGCCTTCAGCGGTGAGTCTTCTAAAACCGGTCACCCCCCAGTGAGAGACGTGTCTGCAAATAAACTCGATGCCCGTTCCGCCGAAACGCCGGCGGCACTTGACGCCGGGCGCGGGCTGGCGCTTTTATGGTCCACGTGGTCCTTTGCCGGCCGGCTTGCAGCCACGTTAAACAACTCGCTAAAAGGCCGTCTGCCCTCCGGCGCGGCTTTTTCATCGCCCTCACAGGAGGGGGACAAATGTCAGATACCGATCGCCTGCATCCCGATACGCTTCTCGTTCACGGCGGGACGCTTCGTACGCCCTTCGGCGAGACGTCCGAAGCGCTGTTCCTGACCTCCGGCTTCACCTATTCCAGCGCTGCTGAGGCCGAATATCTCTTCAAGAACGACTCGGAAGGGTTCACTTACACCCGCTTCGCCAACCCCACGACCACGATGTTCGAGACGCGCATGGCGCTGCTCGAAGGGGCCGAGGAGGCACGGGCCACCGCGTCGGGCATGGCGGCGGTCACGACGGCGCTTTTATGCTGCCTTAAGGCGGGCGACCATGTCGTCGCCGCAAAAGCGATGTTTGGCGCGTGTCGCGTCGTGATCGAGGACATTCTGCCCAGGTTCGGCATCGCCTCCACTCTCATCGACGGACGCGACCTCGCCGCGTGGAAAGACGCGATCCGCGACAATACCCGCGTTCTTTTCTGCGAAAGCCCCTCGAATCCGACGCTCGACCTCGTCGATCTGGAAGAGGTGGCGGCCATCGCGAAAAGCGCAGGCGCCTTTTTCATGGTCGACAACGTGTTCGCAACGCCAATGCTGCAGAAACCGCTCCGGCTCGGGGCAGATGTCGTCATTTACTCCGCAACGAAGCACATCGACGGGCAGGGCCGCTGCCTCGGGGGAGTCATCCTCTCGAACAAGACCTTCGCCGATAATCATCTCAAGTCCTTCCTGCGTCAGACCGGCCCTACTTTGAGCCCGTTCAACGCCTGGGTGTTGCTGAAGGGGCTTGAGACGCTGCCGCTCCGGGTTGCGCGGCAAACGGAGAGCGCAGCTAAAATCGCCGACTACCTGGCGGAGCGGCCCGAGGTCGAGCGCGTCATGTATCCGGGCCGGGCAGATCATCCGCAGCGGGCCATCGCAGCGAAGCAGATGGCCGCGGGCGGCCCTCTTGTCGCCTTCCGGCTTCGCGCGGACAAGGAGAAGACATTCCGTTTCATGGACGCCCTGCGGGTCATCAGGATCTCGAACAACCTCGGCGACGCAAAAAGCCTTATCGCGCATCCGGCGACAACCACGCACCAGCGGCTCAGCGACGAGGCAAAGGCCGAACTGGGAATCACGGCGGGCACCGTTCGGCTCTCGGTCGGGCTTGAGCACGCGGATGACTTGATCGCCGATCTCGGCCAGGCGCTTTCAGGAACCGGCGAGCTTCGCTGAGCGATTTATATTAGGGCGAAAAACCATATGCGCATGAGCTAGGGAAGCCTCTTGGCCCAGTTCTATACCATCGGTCACTCCAATCGGCCTTTGCAGGAGTTCATTCGCCTCCTCCAAGAGGCGCAGGCGGACCTGCTCGTCGATGTGCGCACCATCCCGAAATCGCGGCACAATCCGCAGTTCAACGGGGATGCGCTGGAGCAATCTCTCGGCGGCGCTTCGATCGCTTACCGGCGCATCCCCGAACTCGGCGGGCTTCGAAGCGCGCGCAAGGATCGAGCCCCGTCTCCGAACGGCTTTTGGGAGAACGAAAATTTCCGCAACTACGCCGATTACGCGGCGACGCCGCCTTTCAAAGCCGGCGTGCTGGAGTTGCAAGGTCTCGGCGAGACCCACGTTTGCGCAATCATGTGCGCCGAGGCGCTTTGGTGGCGCTGCCATCGCCGCATCATCACGGACTATCTGCTGGCGGCGGGCGAAACCGTGATCCACATCATGGGCGAGGGCAAGCTTGAACCGGCGCGTATGACAGAGGCCGCTGTTGCCGGTCCCGGCGGCGTCATCACATACCCTCCCGCGCAGGGACATCTCTCGTTATGAGGGCGAGCGGACGAATAGTGCTTCGGGCCATTGTGCGCGGGGGGGGGGCTGCTTGGCGAGTGGACCCAATCACATTCCCCCTGTTGCAAACCGCGCCGCCAGTGATAATGTAAATCTAAAGCGGGTGTAGCTCAGCCGGTAGAGCATCAGCTTCCCAAGCTGAGGGTCGCGAGTTCGAACCTCGTCGCCCGCTCCAATCAAATCAAGGGTTTAGCCAGAACTGCGCGATACCGAAAGAGCGCGGGTAAAACCTGGGGTGACGGCGCGCCTCTCATTCGATCGGCCAGTCCGTCCTCTTTCCCATGGCATTGGCCGGCACGGCGGTTCCGAACGTGAACGCGCGAGGCCGCTCCATCGGTTGAAGCCGTTCGGCGACCCAGGCTTCGAGATCGCGACGCAACTGCTCGATTGGACACGCCGTGTCTCTTGCGACGATAAAAGCCTTGATGCGCTCCCCCTCGCTCGGGTGCATCAGGCGAACCTCGACGTCGGCGACGCCAGGGTGGGCGAGAAGGACAGCGCGGATGACCTCCGGATAGACATTCACGGCGCCTACTTGGACGGCGCTGTCCCGGCGCGAGATTGGCGTGAGCAGATCGGGGCCATGCCATGTCACAAGGTCGGGCAACGCGTGGCGCCGCTCCGTGCTGCCGGTCGATTTCCGCACACTCCGCTCGTCGTCGCGCGCCACATGGGGAAAGAGCCGGAAGGGCGCGTTGGCGTCGTCGCGCCAAGCAATACCGCCGGTCTCTGTCGAGCCGTAAACCTCCACCAGCCGGTTCAGCCCCTCCTCGGCAAGCGCATTGGCCACCTCCGTTGGGCAGGGCGCCCCGGACGTAACACCATCGATATCTCGTGGCCAATCGCTGCCGGTCATCAATTGCCAGTAAGTGGGAAACGCCACGAGAAGGTCGCCGGCCTTGACCATTGCGCGCACGGTGTAAGGCGCATGGGAGCGCGCGTCGATGACCTCGACGTCCAGGTGCATCGGCAGCAAGACGGTGAACAGGAATCCGTAGATGTGGTGGGCAGGAACGACCGATACGATGCGCGCGCGGTCTGAGAAAATCGAGCCGAGGCTCTCGATCTCCTGCGCCAGATCGTCAATCTCGTGAACGACAAACTTAGGCCTGCCAGTGCTGCCCGATGTCCGAAAGCCGATGCTGCTGCTGCTTTTTGACAAGCATCGCCGCGCCTCGGCGACCCAATCGGCCATATGGGTCATCTCCTGCAGCCGTTCCGGACGCTCGATGTTCGGGAACTGAAGCGCCTCCGCGACGCTCACCGCTAGGTTGAACCGCTCCAGAGAATCGAGGTCGAGACCATCTGCGCCGAAGAGCAGATCGGCGGCCGGGCCTCTTGCATTGAACGGCCGTCCGGGCCTCAAATGCGCAACGGTATCGACAAGGAGATCCGCGACGAAGCGCGGAAACTCTGGTCCTTGCCACCAGGAGGAGAGTGATGCGTTCATCTCGTTCGACATTGCGATCAGGGACAGGGAAGTGCGATCTGACAAGCTCGCAGGTAAGCACGTCGATTGCGCAGTCCGCAAGAGCGGGGCCGGACTAAGCATATCAAACGCGGCCCGCTGCGTTCGCTTTCATAAGCCATTTTCGAGCGTTGCGGATCGGCGAGAAAGCGATTTTGCGTGTTCACGATCGCCTTTTCGGGCGGCCGATGGCCTTCTCAATCCGGGCACATAACAAAGTTGCATCTCCGGCAACAGAGACAGCGCTCGTTGAGAACTTTTGGGCCGCGATCCTCAAATCCGCCAAATCAACCCGTTGGCACCCCGCGATAAGGCGACCTTATCGATATGCGTCAATTTGGCTGAGCCAGCTCTGTTAGGAGCTCAACGGGATGTGGCGTAACCATCGCGCAGATACTCTAAAGTTCCGTCGCCAACAGGCGCCTTCTCGTTTGCAATCAACGACTGAGCGATATTCCCCCGCAAACTTAGTAAGCCTGCCGGCCAAGTCTACAAATGTGCAGCCGGCGCAACACGAAGGGCGATCAGGGCCTCGTCCTCAACCGGCAAAATTCGCGACAGTTCAGTTTCGGGCCCCATCGGCTCTGTCACTCGTTTGCATCGGGGACCTGGATGAAAATCCACGTGCCCCCGTCCTTGCCCGCTTGAGCCCGAACCGAAATTTCACGATTACGGTCATTGAAGTCGCCGATGAAACTGAATGAGATGTCCAATGCGCCGGCGGCGCGCGCCTTATCGATACGACCCTTGAAATAACCGTTGTCTAAACATGGAGCGACATCGGCAAAATACGAAAGCCCCTTCGCCGGCATCAAACCGCGGCCAGATTGTTCAGCTCTTGTCTTGTTGTAAATGCGGACTAGCCCCTGTGAATTGAGATAAACTGTGCCAAACGGCAGTTCGTCGAGCTGATCCGGCGCGAGCGCTTCGACGGCGTCGGCGAGCTTGGGGGTCTTGAAACTTGGCAAAGAGGCCATGGCATGCACTCCCAGCTTAAGGTAAGCTGCACACTGTAGGCCAATATCGCGAAAACGCAATACCCTCTATCGCTAAGGTCAGGGTACTAGGAGATTAGATGTCTAGCAGAGCCTGCCGCAACGATAAAAGCACGCAACGGCTCGCCAGCACACTGGTCGAGATGCGCTTGCGTTCGAGGCTGACTCAAAAAGAGGTGGCGGCGCGCATGGCGACGACGCAAGCCGCAATAGCTCGGCTCGAAAGCGGTGTGCAGAGCCCGAGCGTGCGAACCCTGCAAAGCTTTGCGCGAGCGAACGGTTTTTGCCTCGAGATTGGGTTCGTGCGCTCGTCACGCGCGGCTGACGATACCGGATGCATGCTGGTTATCGAGGACGCCGCCGGTTGAGGCCGGCGAGATCCCCCTCGGGGCTGAAAATTTCAACTCCCTTCCGCTGCGCGGGTGATTCCTTCGAAGACGACAATACCCACAACGTGCGACGGAGTGCGGCCAGGCGCCGCGGAGAACGGGACCAGCAAGCGCTCGAACGTGAACGGATCGCCGTCACCAAAATCGATACGCATCAGCTCATGACACGGTTCCCCGGTGCGTGCGCAGCGGCGGTAGACCTCCGCCATCGTGTTGGCATCCTCCTCCGCCCAATCTTGTATTTCGCCGACTGAGCGGCCGAGCCTCTCAATCAACGCCCGGCCCACTTGTGCGAAATTTACGTCACCATTGCTGTTGATATTTGCGATGGTCAGAGCGCCGGTTGCGGCGAACCGGCTCCAGTGGAAGCCATCGAGTTGGGGCAAGGCGCCAGGTGGCCGCTGCCTCGCCCAGGTGTCGTAAAGCGAGCATATGATCGCATTCTTGAGCTTGCGGCGAACCGGCGAGTTGACAGGAGCTGCTCCAAGGCGGTCTAATGGCGCTTCGAACCGGTAACTGAAACCAAGCTCACCATAGCTGAGCTCCGGCTCGCATTCAAATTCAGCGCCCGCCACCTGAGAGATCAAGGTCGAGCCGAAGCCGCGCCGCGCCGGCTCTTTTACGGGCGGACCGCCCTCCTCGCGCCAATCGAACCTGAGTTTCCGTGCAGGTTCGTCTCCGGTCAGCTGCCACGTCAGGAGCAGGTGACCTCCGGGGACGGACAAGGCGCCGTACTTGGCGGCGTTCGTGGCCAACTCGTGGGCCACCAGCGCGATCATCTGTGTGGCCTTATTGGTCAGCATGATGCTTGGTCCTTCCAGGCGCACGCGGCCGCCGAAAGAGTCCAGCACGTTCTTCAAGATGACGTCGAGCAGCACACCCTCAAACGCTCCGCTCGTAACGGTGTCGTAGGTCTTCGACAACGCATGCAGCCGTCCGATCAGCACGTCTCGCGCTTCGGCCAGCGGGCGGTCGCCCGATAGGCTTCGCCCTGCAATCGACATTATGACGGACAGCAGGTTTTTGCCGCGATGCGACAGCTCACGCAGCAGGGTCTGCAGGCGCTGCTCAGCCCGCTTTTGCGCCGAGACGTCCTCGACGCCGACAACGAGGTAGTCGATCGCGCCGGTATGCGTGCGAACGCACCCCAATGTCGTCACGACCCAGACGACAGTCCCATCTTTGCGCAGCAAGCGCTGTTCCAGCCTGCAGGAGTTGTTGGCGCCCGCCCGCATGACTTCGATGTGGGCGATATTGGCATCGAAATCTTCGGGATGAACGATGTCCCCCAACGGTTTTGCGAGCAGTTCCCCGCGCGAGAATCCGATGATCTCGCAAAGCCGCCCATTGGCCTCCAACCATTCGCCGTCAGGGGTTATGTGGGCGATGCCTACGGCTGCGTGTTCGAACGTAGCGCGAAATCGCTCCTCGCTCATCCGCAGCGCTTGCTCGGCCACTTTCCGCGCCGTGATGTTCGAGTGCGAGACGATGACGCCGCCTTGCATCCCGGATGACAGCGGCGAAACCGTCATCAGAAACCAACGTTGCTCGCAAGGGCTGTGGCAAGGGTATTCCAGCTCGAAAAGGGGGAGGCGCCCGTCGAGCACCGCACCGATGCCCGATAGAGCCCGGCCGGCATGCGGGTCGGTGTTCGAGGCATTCCGGCAGACCTCCAGGTAGTTCGCCCCGACTGCGACAGCGCCGGATTCGGCGGCTCCATTGGAGAGCGCGAATGCCGTCCAGGCGTCGTTGACGAGGATGATGGTCCCTGACGAATCCAAGACCGCAGTGTGCGATGGGATAGCCTGAAGCGCCGTTCGGTAAAGGCCCGCAGACATGCGCAGCGAGTTTTCAACCAATGGGCTCACATTTGCCGGCACGCCATGACCCCATCAGCGCTTACCGAACCGGTCCGCGCGCTAGGCGCCGCAAAAGTTTCGCGGACCACCGCCAGCACATCCGAAAAATATGTTTTACGAACGAAGCTGAGGAGAACGCCGTCCTTCACCCGCGGCTCCGCCTCCAGCGCAGGGGCTTCCATCGCCGCGCGGTTCCGCCGGCACCATCGAATTGAATGGTGTGGCTGCGCATGTCCCATTTCCAAGCCCCGACACCGAATAAGCCGTCGCCGGGAACGATGCGCGGTGGCGCTCCCGTCTCCAACGTTCGGCTCTTGACACCGTTGTAATTGCTTAGCCTTCGCAATTAAACCTTACATAGATCGGCGGTCTATGTCGAGGGCCCGGACAAATAAGAGGCGAACCCGACAGGCTACGGATGGGTTGTGGATCGGCTGAGCAAAGGCTCGCGCCGGGGCTGGAGAGCGAACAAAGCGTAAGGTCCGAATTTTCGGATGGCGAAGTTCAGCCTTCTTATCCGGTCGAACCTTCTTATAAAATATCTTAGAAAGCTATGCAGTACCGGCGGTCTGACATGGTGGTGGTGTATTGTACTATTGCTTCCATCCTGGTGTACGGGAAAGGGCGATGCCTCATAGACGCCGAGCCCTGTTTTCCAATAAGCAAATAGATCGTAATCGAGTTGTCCTCTCGCGATTTTTAACTCTTTCAAAGCCTTCCTTGCGCCAGCAAGAGTGATCAAATAGGCGGCTGCTCCCCAGGTAGGCTTGTATGAGAATTGTACGATTTTGCCGGAATATTTCAGCACGGGGATTTTCGTTGTGCCTGACGCACCGAAGCCTTCGAGCTTCAAGATATCTAAATCATCCGGCAAAGGAAAATCGCAGCTTGCCCAAATTGAAAAGTCTTCGTCGAAAATGGCATCGTCTTCTAAAATAATTGCGCGCTGCAATTCTCTTTCGGCCACAAGCCGGATCGCTTTGAGGTGGCTGGCGTAACAAGCTAGCTCCGAGTCGCTTAGCAAAATCCAAGGCCGCGCCGGATTGAGCCTCTGCTTTTCAATGCGCGAGAGCATCCCGCCATTAAGCGCCGGAACGCGTTCGAAGCTCAATCCAAGTTTATTCAATCGGGCAGAAACCCGCTCAAGGCGGCCGGTGGATTCATCCAAATTGATGAGAAAAATCGGAATTTGTGTGTTTGAGCCATCGGAAAGCGCGCAATTCATTTTTTCTCTAACAGCAAATCGGCCAAGGTCTCGCGTATCTTAGAAGCGTCAACCCGGGTTATGACTTTTATGGGGGCTTGCGAACTGCTGTCCGCGGCTGGCAGGATCGAAACCTTGCCAAACTCAGAAGTTTTATTTGTAGAAACGGTCAAAAAATGTTCCTCCGCGCTAGACACAAGTGATGGGTCGATCACGACTGCGGCTGTAACTTCGTCCCACATCGGAACTTTCCTGATGTCTGCGTGCCTGAATTCGAGATACTGGGAAAGATACTTTGCGCCTGCGCCGCCTCCTCGCAGACCCTCCATCGAAGGCGGGTCGTAAACAACTGGGTTCGTGGCATCTAGCGGCACAAGCGTAATCGGGGCGCCCGAGTGAAAAAGCGCCGCCGCCGCCTCCGGATCGAACCAAACGTTGAATTCCGCATGGGACGACACGTTGCCCGGCACGTTTATACTGCCTCCCATGACGTAAATTTGCGAGAGCATGCCCGCGAGCTTGGGTTCCTTTCTTAGTGCCTGCGCCAGTACTGTCGCGGGGCTCGCGAGAACGACGATGAGCCGGCTGGCGTTCTGCCTCGCAACGTCGATGAGGAAATCTGCAGCGCTGGTGGGGGAGGGGGCGTCGCCGGAATTCGCTCCGGAGCCTTCCGAGCTGCAAGGGCTATCGCTCGCGAATGCGCCCGCATATGCATCCTTCCTCTCCCAATACGGTCTCTCCCCTTCGAGGTAGAAATGCCGCCGCTCCTCATACCACGACAAGGGCGGCCCCTCGATCACCGGCACCGGGTCCGCTCCGGCAGATTGTAAGAGGTCACGCACATAATGCGCCGCGTCTCCGGCGCAGACATTACCGGCATTGGTAATTATACCCTTGATGTCGACCGCACGCGAACGCAGCAACATCAAGAGCGCTACTCCATCGTCGCTGTAACGGGCCATATCCGTGATGAAAATAGCGGGGGGAGCTTCGCGTGCAGCGCCCATCTCCTGGGCCTCGACCTTTGCTTGGCTAAAGAATTGCCTGCTGGCGAACTGCGGCAGGAGAAGAAGCAAAGTACAAGTCCAGGCCAAAACGGCGTAGAGCCTTAAACTTAAGCCTTCGGCCGTCATTCCCTCTCCTTTGCCCAGCGGGCGCTTGTTAGTGCACACGCCGGATGACATACTCTATGGCTGTTGACTCGATGACGCCCGCGGGCGGCTCGAAACTTCGCCCGCCTTGATCAAAATACTGTTTCTGGCGGATAGGCCCCTGCGTTTTTTCCAAGCGCCAATGTTCTCGCGGGAAGATTTCGCGGAGCGCTCTAACGAACTCGCCGGGGGCGATGGGTATTCTCCCGTCCTGCGGTGGCATGCCATTGAATTTCATATCGAATAGCATCTCGATGTATATCAGCGAAGTTGGATGACGCGCGAGATCTGCAATGTGTTCAAGGTACCGGTAAAGCTCCTCCCGGCTCCTTGCGTGCTGGAGAACGCCGGTAACAATAACCAGGTCTGCTGCTCCATACTCGCTGGCTGTGACCTTAAGGAAGTCGCCTTCTACCACTTCAACACGCTTTCCATCTGGCCCGAGGGTTGAGAGGTCACTCCTTAAGCCCTCGCAGATGGACGGCTTTCGATCCGCGGCAACAACGCGGTGCCCTGCTTGAAGCGCAACGAAGGTGTGCCGGCCGCGGCCGCAGCCCAAATCGAAAACGCGGCTTTGTTTTGGGAGTAAATCGATGATGAACCTCACCGAGGGTAACGCCCGGTGCGCCAGTTCCGCGGGCCGGGACGAAAACTCCTTCTCCTCCAAAGGATCGTTTCTATTGAGAGTCTGAAGAAGGCGTGCTTTCGCGCGTTGCACTGCGTGCTTTGGCTGGATCCCCAATGCGCATTCGGAAATTGCAAGCGAAAGGTCGATCCAATCGAGTAACAGGACCTCGACGCCGCGACTTCTGATGTCGCGCAGCGAATCAACAATCCGCTCATCGAGAAGACGCGGGGTCGAACTCAGCACAATTGCGAGGTTTGCCCCGCAATCGGCGACCAGACCGTCGACCTGCTCGACAAGTTCGAGTGTGAGTGCTTTTGGCTCCTTTACGACGCCGATAATCGCCGCAGGTTCAAAAAACAAATCTTCCCGGCGGCCAATGAGCAAATTCTCAATACCCCCTGGCGGACGGCTGGACGCAAACGCTAGTCCGTAAAGAAGCTGGTTTCGCGTACTGAGATCCCGGCCTGGACGAGACAAATAGCTCGAGAACAAATCTCGCATTAGCGACACAATAGCTCTGTCGGAACCTTGTGCGCCCTCCACCTCGAGCCAGTTGTGTACTGTCCGGAATTGACGCTCGGCTCGCGTCAAGATGGCGAAAGTGCGCCGGGATGCAATGAAGTAGATAACCAAGGTTATGCCAATCGCTACCAGAGCGAAGTAGCTAATATATTTCGTGTCAAAGACATTGCGCGCCGACCATAAGCTGACGCCAAGCCCCAGAGGCTTGATCCCCTGGGAACTCACCAACGAGAGAAGACTGTCCTTGGCCCGGAATATGTTCCGGAAAACATAGCGCCTAAACTCCCTCAAAGCGTGCACCTTACGGGCGAAAGAACCTGATGGGCGAAAGGTTGCCAGGATCAAAGCGGGGATTGCAGCGAGGAGCGGCGAGCACATCAGCAGGACAATCGACGCGTTGTGTAGCCACGCGATCGAACGCTGCGCACTGGGATAGGTTATGACCGGCTGAAGAAGCTCCGATAGTAAGAGGAACGTCGAATAAGTGCCCAAAAAAATCAAAATCGATAAAACATCTGTCCGGATACGCTCGCCCAAAGATGCGCCTTTCGAGCCTTCGCCGAGCACGCCTCCAACTCGCGAAAAAGCGGCTAGCAACACCGCAACTGGAACGACAATCGATTTGTCTCTGAGATCCCGAAAGAGATCCCCCGCCATAAGCGTGAGTGCTGGGGGCACACCCGCCCCGAAAAACGGTTCGAAACTGGCTTGAATTCTAAGATACAGATCGCCGTGCACGAGCGGTCGCTCGACTGCGGGGTAAATTATCAACTTCACCAGACTCGAGGCCAATCCCGTGGTGAGCGCACCTGCGAGGATGAGGACGATTGTCCAAATCAGGCCAGCCCGCAAACTTCCTTGCTGGGATGAAAACACGCTGCACCTGACATTGCCGGCTCGCGCAAGGTATCCCCAAACCAGCCCCCCGGCGACGTTGACGGCGCCGAAAGGAAAGTACGTCTCGAAGAAACTTCCGTTTGCCAGCGTTGTTGCGGCCGCGGTGGCTGCCGCCCACCATGGTCCTAGAATGATCGCGGTGAAGGCAGTTCCGATCATGTCTAAAAAAACTTCTAAACCAAGAAATGAAGCAATCTGCCGGCCGGCAACATTAAGCAAAATGCCGACAAGAGTAATGGGCAAGGCTTCGGCATAAAAATTGTATTCATGTATAATCAAGAAGTCAGGCTTGGAACCAAGCGATATTGGTCTTTCTGCTTGATTTGCAGAGAAAGTCGTAGAAGCCATTACTATTATGCCTGCAACTAGAGCCACTATTTGTCATGGTAGTCGCGTATTTGGACAGGCGTCCCGCGCTTAACCGGAAACTAAAACTAAAGCTTGAGTGAGTTTGAGGAGAAATTGTGTCTTGGCCGTCGCCAATATCGATTTATGTGTCGCGCGCCGTCAATCCGCTCTCTGTTTGTTGCGGACTTTCGGGGCGCCGCGCGTTAATTGGGATATCGATGACCGCGAACCCGATGGCCAACAGCCAATAGCAGTAAGCCCGGCGATAGTCACAACTTAGCTCCGTTGGCGCGGAAGGGGCCTGGACCCGCCACGGCCGGCGGCGTCGCGTCCGCCTCGGCCTTACCTTGTCATCCAAATAGCGATAACGCCGCCGCAAAAAGCAAGAACGAGGGCGAAGAAAATAAGAAAAACGAGGACATTCTCCAGTGGACTTTCCTTCTGAGATACAGTTCCCATCGTTGGTATCCTTTCAAATGACTAGCGCCCCCGGCATCGTGGTTCCGAACGGATTTCCAGTTTGAGCGGTCTGTCACGCGTGACCGTACTGAGAGGGTGGGGCCTTGCCTCCCGCCCGATACTTTCGTCGGGAAGCCAGGACACTAGGGCAAGAAAGGAAACTGTTCAATTTCGAAAAGCATTGGATATAAAGAGAAAATTCGCTCGTTGTTGCACTGCAACAGCCCGCTGCACCCAGTAAGAGTGCGCCCTTGGCCGGTGCGAAGCGATCGGAAATCCGAGGCTGACCATAGCGGGCATCGGCATCGGAGAGCCAAATTATTTGCAGGGGCCCGCGAAGCAAATGGTAGGCTCAAGGCTCTAAGCGTCAGAGGGAGGCTCAGCGATGCCGCATTACAGCTTTTTCACGACTTATTCCGGCGTAAAGCTGCCGCTGAAGCTGGTCGGTCCAATCCAAGAAGCGGAAGTTGAACATCGCAATACATACATCCGCGCCGAATTCGACGATCAAGACCGGATGATCGGCGTGGAGAAGCTCGTTTACGGCGAGGTCGAACTCACGCATCGTTATGACTACGATAGCGACGGCGCCCTGAAAACCGCCCGCATCACAATGGATGGTGAGACGACGGTGATGAATTTCGGCGCAGCCGGACGATGAAGGCATCGCCCGGACGGTCAGCGCCGGAGGCTACGGGCGCCGGAGAGATCCCCGCGTGCGCTCCCCGATGCCTGCTCCCCGCAAAACGAATCAAGTAAGATGCGGTGTGGTGCAGTTGGTTGCCACGGTTTTCGCCGGGGCGCTGTGCCTTGGAGGTGCAATCATGGACAAAGAATACTACGCGCTGGCGGGTTTCGTTTTCGCGCTCATCGTCTCGTTGATTATTGGGCAGTTTTTCACCGGTGTCGTGGTCGGATTGGTGGTCGGGTATTCGATCAGCGACAAAGGAGCGATGGCTTCGTCAGTCTGGGCGAAGCTGCAGCCGCACATCAGTACAGCGCTGGCGGGCGCGAAAATGATAGCCGGAGTAAAGTAGCCGGTCCAAATCATCGCGGCCGGGGAGAAATCCGCGGCTGCGGAGCACAGCACCCTCCAAATTACGTATGAAGTCTTGATTGAAGGGGCGGTCTTCGCGGGCCGCCCTTTTTTTTCGGTTTAAAACGCAGGCCCTCCGCCTATCGGCGTGGAGGCCCGGGCTGCCAATCCGCGAGCTTCGACCGTCCCGCCGATGTCATTTGCGCGGCTGCGGATGCGATCACGTCCTGCAACAATTTCTCAAGACGATGATGCGCGGCCTCAGCCTCCGACATGGCCTGCTGCGTGGCTCCGGCGTCGTAGGGGTTTGCGCGCAAAGCGAGCCGCATGGCGTCTTGAGAGCGATGAAGTGCAGTGTGCGCCTCGTCGATCGCCTGGGCTTTCTTTCCGAATTCCGTTCGAAGCACGCTTGCATCATCGGGCGGAAGCCGGGCCGCAAGCATCTCGAATTGGCGCGCCGGGCCGCCCGTCCCGGACGTAGCAGGCTTCTGGAAGGAGGAACTTAATGAGAACGCTGCTATGCCGCAGATCAGAAAAACGTTCAGGGCGAGGGACCAAAGGACTATCCCACGCCAGGGGCGAGCTTCAAGAATGGTCTGTTGATCGCTCATCAGAATGTCCCGATTGCAGTATCAGTTTGAAATATGACGGCGGTTACATCCGCGCCAGCTTCCTCAGAGGAAGCCGCCATCGCCTGCCGTTCGTCGAGCATGCTCTTTTGCGCCCAGAAAAGACCGAGGGCGATGCCAAGAGCAGCCGCGAAGGTGAGCGCTGCAAACCGGGGCAACAGCGCTCGCTGTGCGGGCAATAACATCCACGGCCTCGGCTCCTTCCTGATTGCCCGCACCTGGAGCGGGCGCTTCACGCTTCCGCCGTCCTGAGCCGGCAGCTTTTTGGGAAGGCCCGCAAGGATGCGGGAAGCGATGTTCGCATCATCGGCCTCCGAAGCCGCGCCGCTGAGGCTGCGTTCGATCAGGCCGTCGAGATTGCGAGCCTCCTCAAAAGCCTTCGCGGCGCCTGAATCGCTGGCGATTAGCCGCTCAGCCGCGATCCGGTCCGCGTCCGGCCATGCGGCCAGATCGCTGCCGCGGCTGTCGAGAAGGTCTTGAAATCGGACGCGGTTCATGGCCGTCATTCCTTAGCTTGCTGCATCGGGGATCGCGCCCAGTTCCGCTCGAAGCGCCCGCTTCGCGCGGACGAGCAGAGCCTCGACGCTTGAAATCGTCGTTTCGAGCACAGATGCTACCTCGGCGTTGCTCAATCCTTCATAATAGGTGAGCACGATGGCGGCTTTCTGCCGGTCGGGAAGCCCCTCGATCGCCTTTGCGACAAGCCGGTCCGTTTCACGCCTCTCCAGCTCATCGGCGGCGGATGGAGACGGATCGGGAGGATCGCAGGCGTCGTCAAGCGGGGCGAAGGGCTTATGGCGGCGCCGGTTGAGGCAAAGGTTGAAGGTCACGCGATAAAGCCAGGTCCTGAAAGCGGCTTCCGGCCGCCAGCGCGGCGCGGTGACCCACACCCGGAGCATGGCCTCCTGCACTATCTCCTCAGCGTCCGCGTCATTTCCCAGCATGCGCCGCGTCAGCGCGAACGTTTTTGCGGCGTGACGGCCCACGAGGCATCGGAAAGCAGAGTTCGTCGCCTTCAGCTACGCTCAGCATCAAATCCTCGTCGCTCGTATTCTCCAAGTCGCTTGGTCCTTGGGTTGCTTCCCACTGGTGCGTCCGGGATACGAATGCTGGGCCAGCCCCATGCTTGGACGATGACACGACAGCAGGCCTCGTCAGCGCCGCGTTCTTGCACACAACTGCCCCAACAGCCAAGGGGATAGCCTTTCCCGTCTCAGACATCTTGGCCTCGACCGCGACCACTTCTCTTGAACCCGCCTCCAAGGGAAATCCTGCGCGCGGCGCCCAAAAATTCCGGCTCTCGCGGTTAGCGATGCGGAACCAGGCGATCGAAGGTTCGAAGCTTCAGCGCAGGAAATCGCGAAAACCGGTGTTTAAGCAATCGAACCCCCTGCTGCTGCTCACCGGGCCTTAGCCAAAGGTCTTGCAGCAATTGGGATTTCCTAAACAACCATGAATGGAGAGTTCGGTGGATCGTAACGATTACACTTCTGGGGCGAAGTCGCTGCATTGGCTGATCGCCCTTTTGATTTTTTTCCTTTTCCCTCTCGCCTGGGTTATGGGCGATCTCTCTGGCGCCGATAAAACGCAAGCCTACAACTTGCACAAGTCGCTCGGAATCACAGTCCTGGCCTTGATGGCGCTTCGTGTTCTCTGGCGCTGTTTCTACGCCGCGCCCCCTCTGCCTTTCACGATGCCGAAGCTGGAGCGCACAGCCGCCAAGGTTGGGCACGTTGCACTCTATGCGCTGCTTTTCGCGCTGCCGCTGACGGGTTGGGCGATGATTTCGACCTCAAGCAGACCGTCGCTCCTGTTTGGGTATATAGACTTCCCCTTGATTCCCTGGCTTGGCGATTTGCCCGTCGACGCAAAGAAAAGCTACCATGAGATATTCGAAGGCGCACACGGCTTGCTTGCCAACGCGCTCATGGTCCTTGTCGCGGCGCACGTCGCGGCGGCGGTCCGCCACGCCATTCTGCTCAGGGATGGAATTTTCTCCCGGATGTTGCCCCGCTTCGGGCGCGACTCCGAGCCTTCCTCGCCAGCGCAGCTCGTGAAAATTCGCTGAGGAAGCGGCCCTCCCAATACCGCCCTCGCTCGAAAGCGAGGGCGCAGATTGGACCCGTTACGGCTCTCGTTCGTGACCATCCAACCATCGTCCACACCACGTGTCCCAGATCGATGGCCACTAAACAGGATGCTGAAAGAGTCGATGATGCTCATGGTTCGACAGGCTCACCATGAGGATCAAGTAGCTGATAACACGTAACCTCATCCTCAGCTTGCCGGAGAGACTGAAGACGGTGCTCGATTGGACCAAGGCAAGAATGGCGCCGTAACGGCGAAGCGGAAATTGAGCGGGAGTTGCGACCGCCGGGAGGGATTGCAGGCTTAACTGGCCCCGGCTGGACCAGGAATCAGCTCGTGTCATGAGCAGCGTCGTGACACGAGCCATTTCACGTCTGGGTACGCGCAAATCTTATGACTTGTTTCGGCTCAGTGCCTTCAGGCCGCCGATGAATTCGCGCATGCCTGCGCGGAGCGGATCGAACAGGGGGTTGTTCTTCTCCCGCAACATCACTTCGCCGAGCAGCTTCAACCCGACGACCATTGACGCCGCCGCATCCGGCGCAAGGCCAGTGCTGGCGCGCGCCCGCTCGACAAGACCGATGATGTCATCGTGGTTGGTGGCCTCGAAGGAAAGGGGAGGGGGTAGGGGTTCCGCCTCGCCCGGCGCGCCTAACGGAGCGACGGTAATGCGATAGCTGTAGTTACGGTTGGACATTCTCTTGTCTCCATGTGGGTGATGGGCTTCGGCATCTTCGACTCGGTCACGCATCGCGTGCGCTTCGCCGGCGGCCATGCCGCCCGGAACCAGCCTTTGGCGTTCGGCGAAGGTGACGGTGCCGGGCGCCGGTACTCCGGGATCGGTCAGATTTATTTTCCAGATCTATCGAGTTGGCTGGTACGCTCGCCGCTAAAACCGGCAGGGCCACCATGAAAACAGCAAGTGCGGTAAGCATAAAACCTCCAGAGATTCTTCCCGGATGGCCGGGTCAGGCAAAGGCCGCCGAGTGCCTCGCAGGGGATTTGCGTCTACCCCCTTTAAACAACGGCCTTGCTTTTTCCCTGCGCGCGGCGAAAAACATTCACGGCCTTTCTTCCGCGCGAGAAGCAAAGGATGGCCAGCCTTACGGGAGTTAGCTTCAAGCTGCCGTGGGCTTCACTGAACTGTTACCAGCGGCACCCTTTGTGCCGAAGTCACCAAAGGAACGCTTGTCAGGGATCGGAGTTAAATAGGCCGCAATGAGATCTTACTTAGCAGGTACTTTTGCCAGCATGGCTTTTTGATCGGTTCTGGGAGGGCACCATGGCGCTACAGAAGCAAGTCGCGGCGTTACCAGTGCGGCGCATCAATGGTGCAATCGAGGTACTCCTGGTCACCTCCCGGGATACTGGCCGCTGGATCATTCCGAAAGGGTGGCGTCTGAAGGGCCTGAAGCGCCACAAGGCCGCTGCCCGGGAAGCCAGAGAGGAAGCCGGCGTCAAGGGCAAGGTCAAACCGAAAGCAATTGGCCGCTTCAGTTACATCAAGCGGGAGAGAAGCGATCAGCGCGCGATCAGCGTTACCGTCTTTCTTCTGTCCGTCCGGAAGGAGTGCAAGCGCTGGCGTGAGGCTGGCCAACGCCGGCGGGCCTGGTTTGCGATCGAGACGGCCGCTGGACATGTGCAGGAGCCGGAGCTGTCTTCGATCATTGCAGGGCTTAAGCGATAGGTCGTTTCTGGGTTTGCTTATACGGCGCAAGCATCCAGGCGCGGCTTGGCCGGGACATATTGCGATTTGCCTACTAACACCCGGTTTCGCCGCATCTAAGCATTTCCCAATGTACTTCATACTGCATATAACTTGGGCTTTCATCTCGCATGATTTCGTCGAGGACCCGCGCTCCCCTGGTCTTGAAGATCTTTACGATACGGTCGAGGGGGTATGAGGTTTCCCAAGTCTGGAAGGGTATGAAAATCGGTTTGGTTGGCTCGACGGCGAGGAGCCGGCTCCTGCCGAGATCTTCGATCCTTAAACTGGCTTCCGGATGATGGAGAATGACTGTCATGCTTCAATCGTGCTCCCTTTTATTGCAGCGCGATAAGGCTGGAAAAGCGGTTCATGATGGTTCCTTTCGCCATCGGAGCGAAGGGTCTTCGACCTCCCAACTCGATCCGGGAGTATCTAGAACTCTTCTAAATATTGCGTTGCAACATATTGTGCTGCGTTGCGCACTGCAATCCAGTGCACAGACTATCAGCCATGCGCTGAGATCAGATGTTCTTACTCAGATGTGCGCGACCCGGGGGCGGCTCGATACCGTGCAAATACGGTTTGAAGAACCTTGGGGTGTCATTCTGCGGTCTGCCCGGCATCGAATCGACGTTCGTTGCCCGCTCATGGCGAGGGCCGGGCGCGCAGTTGCACTCGCCTGATTGGTGTGTATAATATACTTATTGCCTTCGGGGGTGGACAGAAAGGCCACGAGGGTTTGAAAGGAAATCAGAACACCGCCGAAGCGGGGATCAAACACTATGAGCAAATCGAGCCGCGACGTCGTTGCGGCGCTCTTGAAGGACGGTTGGTTTGAAGCGGGTCAAACCGGCAGTCACCGTCATTTCAAACACCCGTCCAAACCAGGGAAAGTCACGGTTCCGCATCCCAAGCGCGACCTGCCAGTGAAAACGATTAAGAGCATCGAAAAAGCGTCCGGCGTTAAGCTATTATGATGGGAATACAGAACGGAAGGTGAAGTGAAGAAAATTTACTACCCAGCGTTGGTCGATAAGGACGCCGAAAGCGATTTCGGCGTCAGCTTCCCGGATTTTCCCGGTTGCGTCAGCGCCGGTGAAAGCTTGGAAGAAGCGGTCCTTGGGGCGCAGGAGGCGCTTGCGGGGCACGTGGCACTTATGCTGACTGACGGCGACAAGCTACCGGCGCCTTCTTCACTCGAAGAGGTCACCGTCGAGAAAGAGCCGTCCACGGTCGCTGTCACACTCGTGCCTGTCGTTTTGCCCGGCCGCGCGCGGCGGGTGAACGTGACGCTGGACGAGGCGCTGCTCGAAGAAATAGACCAGATCAGCGATAACCGCTCCGGCTTCCTCGCCGAAGCCGCGCGCGCCGAGCTGGCCCGGCGGCGGGCTTGACTTATCTCAGACTACCCCCGCGCAAACCTCGCAAACTTCGCCTTCGGCGTGTCGGCGGCGGCGGCTCCGAGGCGGCGTAGCTTGTCCTCCTCATACGCCTGGAAGTTGCCTTCGAACCACTCCACATGACCGTCGCCTTCGAAGGCGAGGATGTGGGTGGCGAGCCGGTCGAGGAAGAAGCGATCGTGGCTGATGACCACGGCGCAGCCGGGGAAATCCTCCAGCGCCGCCTCAAGGCTCGACAGCGTCTCCACGTCGAGGTCGTTCGTCGGTTCGTCGAGCAGGAGCAAATTGCCGCCTTCCTTCAGCATCTTGGCGAGATGCACGCGGTTGCGCTCGCCGCCCGAAAGCTGGCCCACCTTCTTCTGCTGGTCCGGCCCCTTGAAGTTGAACCAGCCGCAATAGGCGCGGGAGTTCACCTCGCGCGTGCCGAGCTTGATCTGATCGAGGCCGCCGGAAATCTCCTCCCAGACGTTCTTTTTCGGGTCGAGCGCGTCGCGGCTCTGATCCACATAGCCGAGCTTTACCGTATCGCCGATCCGGAACGTGCCCGCATCGGGCTTATCCTTGCCGATGATCATTTTGAACAGCGTCGTCTTGCCCGCGCCGTTCGGCCCGATCACGCCGACAATGCCGCCGGGCGGAAGCTTGAAATCCAGCCCTTCCATGAGCGTGCGGCCGTCGAAGCCCTTCTTGATGTGATCCGCCTCCAGCACGACGCCGCCGAGCCGCGGGCCTGTCGGGATCTGGATTTGCGCCTTGCCGACCTGGTCGCGCCCGGCCTCCTCGGCCAGTTTCTCATAGGCCTGAATACGAGCCTTGCTCTTCGCCTGCCGCGCCTTGGGCGATGCCCTGATCCATTCCAGCTCGCGCTGCATGGTGCGCTGCTTCGCCTCGTCCTCGCGGCTCTCCTGCGCGGCGCGCTTCGCCTTCTGCTCCAGCCAGCTCGAATAATTGCCCTTGTAGGGGACGCCTTGCCCGCGATCGAGTTCCAGCGTCCACTGCGTGATACTGTCCAGGAAGTAGCGGTCGTGGGTGACCAGGATTACGCAGCCCGGATAATCCTCCAAATAATGCTGAAGCCAATCGGTGGTCTCGGCGTCGAGATGGTTGGTCGGCTCGTCGAGCAGCAGGATATCCGGCCGCGACAGCAAGAGCTTCGTCAGCGCCACGCGCCGCTTCTCGCCGCCCGAAAGGTTGGTCACCTCGGCATGGGGCGGCGGGCAGTTCAGGGCCTGCAGCGCCTGCTCCACCTGCGCGTCGAGGTCCCACAAATTCTGCCCGTCGATGATGTCCTGCAGGCGCGCCATCTCGTCCGCGGTCTCGTCGGAATAATTCATGGCCAGCTCGTTGTAGCGGTCGAGCATGGCCTTCTTGTCCGCCACGCCTTCCATGGCGTTGCCGAGCACGTCCTTCGTCTCGTCGAGCTGCGGCTCCTGCGGGAGATAGCCCACGCGCACGCCATCGGCGGCCCAGGCCTCGCCCTGATGCTCCTTCTCGACGCCCGCCATGATCTTGAGCAGCGTGGACTTACCTGAGCCGTTCACGCCCACCACGCCAATCTTCGCATCGGGCAGGAAGGACAGCGAGATGTTGCTCAGCACCTGCTTTCCGCCGGGGTAGGTTTTGGAAAGCTTCTGCATTGTGTAGACGTACTGCGGAGGGGCCATGGGGTTTCCTTCTTCGGGACATGTTGCGCGTTTCGCTGGATGGTGCGCGACCGTGAGGGCGGCCCGGCGTGCGTGCGATGCGAAGACGCGGAAATCAGGTTGCTTATGTAGCGGATCGCGCGCGGCGGCTCAAGGCGCTATCAAAAAAGTCACCGTATGCAGGCAACTTGAGCGGTTCTCTTCATTTAAGGGAGCCGGGCTTGGGAATGCTGAAACTCGATGCGTTCAGAACTCAAGTTTTGGGGCTGCCGCCAGACGGTAACGGACCCTTCGCCTCATTCTTATTCGCCTTTGTTGCAGCAGCCTCACCTTTATGAATGCGCCCGGAATAAATCGACCGGTTTTCCAGCAGACTTGCCACGGCCACCGCGCCTGCCGCCGCAAAAGCCGTTGGAACGATGAGCGAACTTTCGTGCGTCAGCTCCAAGGTTAGGATGATCGCCGAAATAGGCCCTTGCGTCGAGGCGGCAAGAACTGCGCAGGCCCCGATTACAGAAAAGCCGCCCAGTGGTGCCCTTGGCCAGATCGAAAGCCAAAGAGAGCCGAGGACGCCGCCCAAGACAGCGCCAAGCGTCATCGTTGGGGTGAACAGACCGCCCGGTGCCCCGCTCCCCAGGCAGGCTGCCGTCGCGAGCGGCTTTAGCAGAACCAGAGCGAAAAGAAGAGCCAAGCCCTGCTGGCCGAGAAGGGTTTGTTGCACGACGTCCTTGCCATTTCCGAGAAGCTGCGGATAGCGAACGGCCAACAATCCCAAAGAAGCGAACACCAGGACAGGTTCGATGAGCGCAAAGATGCCCCCCGGTTTCTGCGCATCGGCAAACGAAATCAGGCGCACATAACCGGCTGCAACCAAGCCTGCCACGGGTCCAGCCAACACCGCCCATAAAGTCTGATCCAATGTCACGTGATAGGCTGGAACGTCATACGTGGGCTGGTTGGGCAGAAACAGCCATGACACCGCAGTCGCAATCATAGAGGCGGTCAGCGCCGGTGGCACGAGCGTCAATGAGAGTGAGCCAAGCAGGACTTCGAGAGCGAATATCGCGCCACCGAATGGCACATTGTAGACCGCGGCGATCCCCGCTCCCGCGCCACAGGCCGCGAGAAGCCGCCGCTGCCCGGGCGGGATGCCGGCCCATTCAGCCAGAACGCTGCCGGCCAGCGCCCCGGTTTGCTTTGGCGCAGCCTCGCGCCCCAGCGATGCCCCCATGGCGACGATCACAATGGAGACGACGGCGCGAACAATCGTAGGCAGCGGATTGAGCTTGCCCGCATCGAACCAAATCCGCGCGGCAAGCTCGCCGCCGTGCTCGCCGCCCGTTTGTCGCAAAAAAAGCGCCGTTAGGCCTGTCAGAAGCCCCGCAGCGGTGACGACCACGACGATGCGCATCGCATGGGCGTTTTCAACCGCGGACAGAAAGTTGTCGTGCGGTTGATAAGGCCAAGCCAGATGTTGGACCTCCCGGAGCAACAGCATCAGCAAGCCTCCGCCTACCCCGGCAAGCGCTCCCGTTGCGACGAGGAGCCCCCAAAACAGAGGAGAAAATGTCCTGGCGCTTTTGCCGGCCAGGACATTTGGTTGTGGCGACGCCTCAACGCTCCCCTTGCCAGGCATAAGCTCACGCCATTACGCGGCAAGTGAGCGAAACTTCCAGGGCCATGGTTTTGCCGGACGGAATTGAGACGGGGTAGCCGAAATCGCGGCTATACGCACGATTGCGATGGGGCATGGTCAGCCTCTCAAGCTGCTGGGAACGGTTTTGCCGCTCCACAAGAAGCCGAACATCCGCGACTTGAGGGTAGTTCCTGCCGCATGAACGGGCCGGAAAGGTCGAGCCTTCTATGCCGTCCGGGACGAATGCTTGTCGCAGAAGGAAGGCCGCGAACTCGTCAAGCGCCGTTTGTGGAAACCCGCGCCGCTTGGCAGTGAGGGCATCGCCTCTGCACGCTCGCCGGCGGTTCAGGGCCACGCCGCGCGACATCACCGCCCGCCGGCGCCTTGCCTTTCATCATCGAGACGATCGCGGAGACGTACGCGACTGCACTTATTGACAAGAAGTTAAAACTATGAGAAAAACTAAGTATCAATTTGACATGGCAAGAATTGCACTGATGCGACTTGCGCCCGTGACAATATTCACCCTCTCGTTCGGAGAATGCATTCGGCTTTTTGCATTCTCATACTTGCGCGCCACGATATTATCTTTGGAGAACTAGATGGCTAAAGGTCACGCCGGCGCCGACAGCGCGGCGCTTGTTTCAAGCCAAATCGATGGCAAAACCCTGGTCGATCTTGCTACCGGAACGCTTGGTGCAACCCCTGTCCTTTGGGGACGCTACTTTACAAGCGTCTCGACTACCGGCGACGTAGAATACCGGCACTTGGATGAAGGCCAACTCTTGCGCGAAAAGAATATTCGCGTGTTGCCGATTGCCCGGCAAACCGAAAGGGTGGCAGGGACATCCAATGACGGAGCGGCCGACGCGAAGCTGAACGCCGAGGATGTAATTACGACGTTTGGCGCCGATTATCTTGCATCGCTCGGCGGGTCGTTTTTGATGTTCCTCGACGTCGAAAGCACCCCTTCGCTATCCTCGAGCTATTATACGGGTTGGGCGCAAACCTTGAGCGCTCACAGCCAGTCCTTTTCGAACGGCGCGGTAACGCTCCTTCCTTGCGTTTATGGCACGCGGTCGGACGGCACGACCTGGGAAGCGATCGCCTCAGCGAACAAACAAGGCGTCCCCTGTCACGGCGTTTGGATCGCTCATTGGACAGGGCACGGCTGCCAGCCCCTCCCAGACTGGAGCGATGCAGAGGTTTCTCCTACGGTCGCCCTTCCTTGCAGTGTGCTGCTCTGGCAATATTCCGACGATTGCCATGGCGGTGATGGCTTTGACTGCAACACGACCAATCCGGGGATCGATTTCAGCGCGTTTATGGCGCAACTTATTCTGCCGCCAGAGGTGACGCCGGCGACATCGTAAAGCGTGCCGGGATGCCTGGGTTGGAACCCGGTCCCTAACCGGCCGCCGCCATGATTCCAAAAAGCGATATCGTCGCCGTCGCGATCATGACGCTGCCGGCGACGAGAAGCTCCTTGAGCGTGGGCTGAAACGCCAGGCTCACAAACCTGAAATGGAGCCCGCTCCCGAGTGCGTTCACGGGGCCAAGCGGCAGGGCAGGACAGACGCGGGCCTGATCGCGCAGGGGAAGCGTCGTCAGGAAATCGACAAGCTCATCGGGCTCGTATCCTACCGCATCTTTGTGCGAACCGTAGCGACGCTCGGCTGGAAAGCCCGGCTCGTGACGCCAAGCGAGGATATCGCGCGTGCTCGCATTGAGAAGGAAGGCAAGATCCTCGCGGGGGATTACAAGTATCCCTCTTTTGTCAGGGACCAGGCGAACGTGGTTTGGGGTGTTCCGGCGCGTCCAGCGGCGCGGCTTCCAGGGCCGGAACGGGGGTGAGGGCTGGCTTGAAGCCGCTACGGTCTGCGGCCGAGATAGGTCAGTCATGCGGCTCTCCCGATTCGTGTCGCGTTACCGCCTCGGATCGTGGGGAGCTCTCCTTGCGCCTGGCTCGCTTCCGCCGGAGTTTTCCTCAGCAAGCGGCGCCGTTCCGGGGGCCGGGAAGGCGCAGCAACCTCCCGGCAAGGGCTGGAAGCGATACGGCGGGTTCCAGAACTCTCTCGAATCGGCTAACCTTGGCAGCGGGTTATGGGTGGGAGGTCCGGATTTTCGCCAAAGACGCGGATTGCAAACGATGACGACAAAGGCAAGCCAGTCCCGCATGCCGCAGCCGAATGCTGGCTGCCTCCAGGCAATTGCATCTGCCGAATTGGCTGCCGCTTTCGTCGCGGCGCAGAAGGATGGATGCACCAAGAGAGAAGCGGCATCGGCTCTTTCAGAGTTCTTCGCCGCAGAGCCGGTCCTTGCCGAAGCTGCAGCGTCCGGTCTCATTCAGGAACGGCTCGGCTTTCTTGAGGCGGCTCACCGCGGCGAGGATGGCAAAGCGCGCCGCCCCGGCAAAACTGCGTGGGCCGATGCCAAACGCAACTTTGCGTTTCGCTGCCTCGGAACCGCCAAGCCGTCCGCAAAGGGAGCCCGGAGCGATCTCGCGGCTTTGGCGCTGCGTCAGCTTTACGGCCTGGAAAACCTGCCGGCTTCGCCATCGCGCGGACAGGTGCGCTGCGAGCTTTTGAGGCGCATCGTTGCTTCTTTCGGAGAGCCGTTCGCGGCGCGCACGCCGGAGCCGGTCAAGGCCTTCCCATTCGATCCCATGAGCCGCCGCATCTATCTTGCCTTCGCGGGGCTCGACGCCGGCACCGTGCTCCAGGCCGATGCCGCCTTGCTGTCGTCTGCCTTTGGCGGCCCGGCGGCAACCATCGCCGATCTCAGCGCCACGATCATTCGCGCCGCGTTGAACGCGAACGGGGCGGAGGCGGCGAAAAGAGAGGAGGCTTTCAACTTGTGCGGATTCGCTGAATCGGTCATGAAGCTTGCCCGCAGGCTCGAAACGAAACCTTACGCCGGCCGCGTTGCAATTGCGCAGGTGTACGATGCCGGGCTCGCGGCGGGCCTGGAACTTGGCACGCTCGACGAGTTCAAAGTTCACCTCGCCGAAGCGGCCCGCGAAGGGCTTCTCGATCTCGAACGCTACGACATCACCGGCCCCTTGGATGCGGGCCTCAAAGAGCGTTCGCGTTTGCGTCTTGGGCGCGACGAGCGTCATTTCATCGTCAATCAATGGATTTAGCGCCCAAAGTCATGGATCTTCGCCTGCAGGCTTTCAAAAGCCCAGAATTCGAGCGCGTTTTCGGCGCCGTCGCTTCGCTCGCTGGCGCAGCGGACGAAGAACGCGTCGATGTGCCGGAGATCGAGGCCGAGGCCAGCGACGCAATCGCCATGATCGCGGCGAGCGCGCGCGCTCAAAATCCCGACCCGGCCTCGCGCATCCTCCTCGTCAAGGGAGCGACGGGCACGGGGAAGACGCACACGCTCTTGACGGCCATCCGGCGCATGCACCAGGAAGGCGGGGTCTATGCGGCGCTGTTTCCCATGGTGGATCTTGTCGCCGAGAAGGATTTGGACGCTTGGCTCTTGCGTGCGCTGATCTCGCGTCTGTCGGAGCGCTATCTCGTCGCCGCTGGTGCGCCTTCCCCCCTCGCGCGGCTTGCCGAAGCTATCCTGCAGCGGGGACAGGCGGATTTGGTTTCCGCCTTCCGGGGCGACGTGCTCAGCGATGGCGGCGACGTTCGTGACTTCGATCTCAAGCCGCTGATCGTATCAATTCGGACCAAGCTTCAGAAGATTTCGCACCTGCCTGTGCCGTCTGAAGCGTTCATGACTGCGCTGCTGGGAGCGGCGTCCGGCGACGACGACTTCTTCGCTTATCTTCGGGGCCAGCCGCTGAACGTCGCCATTGGCGGAGTGCGTCTCACGCAGTTTGCCGAGGACCACGTTGCGCGTTCGCATATAGATGCCCTCGTGAACGTGATCGGGGCAACCGGCGGCGCCCTTTTTCTCGCGTTCGACCAGCTTGAGCAGAGCCGCGTGCAAGGATGGGAGCAGCGGCTTCGGCACTTGTTCAGCAGAGGCGCGCTGCTTGCGGAAACGCTTCCGCCGCTTTGCGTCGTCTATGCGGTTCTGCCCGCTCTCTACGATACCATTTGCGAAGGGATCGACGGCTCGATCCGCGACCGCATCGAGCGGTTCGGCGTGCTGCCGGTGCGGCTGAGGCCGCTTGCGCGG
This sequence comes from uncultured Alphaproteobacteria bacterium, assembly GCA_963834165.1. Lineage (GTDB taxonomy): Bacteria > Pseudomonadota > Alphaproteobacteria > Rhizobiales > Rhodomicrobiaceae > Rhodomicrobium. Next base: position 140,588 of record CAWIAL010000001.1, read on the forward strand.
CGTCAGGTCGAGGCGCTGTTGAAGCGCAGGCTCGCCGAGCTTTTCGAGCGCTGCGGCGCGGAGGCCGACCTCCTCGACCCGCTCTATCCTTTTCCGGCCTGGATGCTTGCCGAGCTTGGGGGGCAGACCTCGCGCTACGTCTTCGAGTTGATCCAGCAGTTCCGGCGCATCTATCTGGCTACCGGCGCGCTGCCTGCGCTGGAGGACATGCCGCCTCCGCCAGTCGTGACGAGCGAGATTCCCATCCCGGCAGCTGCCGCGTCCACGACCAACTTCGACGACAAATGGCACGGCGAGCTGACTTCCAGGACGGTGCAGCCTTCCATCGGAAACGGCATCCAGCAGGCTGAGATCCTGGAGTGGGCGGTGCAGGCCGCTGCTGCGGAGATCGAAGGCATCACGGCGATCAAGACGCGGCGCACCGTAAGAGGCCGTGCGGGCACCGTCGTGATCGAGGCCGATTTCCAGAAGGACGGGCAGAGCGTGGAGCGCCGCGAAATCGCGCTTTGCAACGAGGCGCGCGGCGCGCCGCTGGCCGAGGAAATCCGCGTGTTCCTCCGCACCGTGAACGGAGCGCGGCCCGTCATCGTGCGCCCGCGCGGCGGACGGCTGCCCCGCTCCGGCCGTTTCATTGCGCCGCTGATCCGCGATGCCGAGGAGATGCAGGCGATCATCGTCCCGCAGTTCGAGATGCTGTCCTGGGAGCGGCTCGATTCCGCGCGCCACTTCTTCCGCAACTTCAAGGATGCCGCCGGTTTCCTGGCCTGGCAGGCGGACGCGCGGCCCCTGACGAAGACGGCGGCGCTTTCGGATATCGTTCAATATCCGTATTTCAAGGCCGTCGAGGAAGAAGGCGAGGAGGAAGCGCCGGAGCCTGTTGCTGCGCCCGCGCCTGCGCCCCGCCGCAGGACGCCAGCGGCGCAGGCGGTCATGCTCGGGACGCACGAGGATGGCGGCGCGGTTCATTGGGCGCCCTTCGAGACAGAGGCGAAGCTCCTCAACTTCGGAATCCTCGTCACGGGCGACCCGGGCGCCGGCAAGACGCAGACGCTCAACGTGCTTATCGACGGCATCGCCGGGATGGGCTTCCCGGTCTGCATCTTCGACTTCAAGAACGACTACTCTGAGCGGAGTTTCGTGCAGTCTATCGGGCTCAAGGTCCACGACGTGCGACGCTACGGAATACCCTTCAATCCGCTGATGCCGAGCGCGAGCGACGACGGGCAGGCCCAGCCCATCGAGCACATTTTTACGATAACGGGCGTCTTGAAGCGCGTGTTCGGCCTTGGCGACCGTCAGACGGCGACTTTGCGCGATGCGGTGAAGGAGGCGTTCGAGAGGCGCGGCATCAATCCGCAGAAGTGGGTCCACGCCGACAGCTTGAGGCCGCCGAGCTTCGACGATGTCGTCGCCATCCTCGAGGAGCAGAAGGAAGCGAAGAATCCGCAGGCGATCAGCCTTCTCGATCGCATCGCGCCGCTGTTCGAGCTGGGGCTGTTCCCCAAGTCCGACGAGTTGCCCGTGCCGTTCGAGGCCATGCTCGACGAGCGGCTCGTGCTTTCGCTGTTCGCGCTGCCGACCGACGAGATCAAGGCGGCGCTTGCCGAGCTTATCATCATCCGGCTGCATGGCGTTTTGCTGCGGCGCGCGCAGCCGCGGAAGCTCACGCGGCTGCTCGTCATCGACGAGGCGTGGCGCGTCGCCAACAGTACCCATCTCGAAAATCTGGCCCGCGAAGGCCGGGCTTTCGGGGCCGGCATCGCCATCGGAACCCAGTATCCCGGCGATTTACCGCCAGACCTCTCCGGTGCGCTCGATACGAAGATTTTCCTCAAGAACCAACAGCCTGACCACAAGAAGGCCGTTGTGCGCGCCTTGTGCGGCGCGAATTCGGGTCCGGAAGCGGCGCATCTGCACGGCGTGCTGGAACGCCTGACCCAGTTCGAAGGCCTGATCCAGAACCAGCAATACCTTCCCTATGCGCGCTTCAAGCTGGTGCCTTATTTCGCCAGGATCGAGCGCACGAAAGCCGCATAATTCTGTGCCTTCCGTGAAACACAATGTGGCAGGCATACAACTCCCGTCAAGATTTGGCCATTATTTGCGAAATGTAGCAAAAAGTGATTTTTTTGTAACAAATCTCACGCGAATCAGCCATGTTAACCAATGTAAACACGTTCAATGCTTGTCCGTAGAGGTGAGTTAGTCCGGACAGAGCGCGGCACACGGCTTGAGTACATCGCCGGTCCGCCTGAAGGGCAGACACACAATGCTTGCAGCAACGCTTCAGCGTGATTCTACACCAGTTCTTCATGCTACAGGGGCTTCCCGGATTCTTCTCAGCGGTAAATCGTTTGTCGCGGATCCCTCAGGCGCTCTTTTCTGGCCCGCCGAGAACACTCTCATTGTCGCCGACCTTCAACTCTCGAAATGCTCCTATCTCGAAGGCGAGGACGTCGTCTTGCCCCCCTACGACACAGCATCCGCTTTCGAGAAACTTGAGGATGCGCTCGACCGCTACGATCCCCTTCGCGTCATCGCGCTCGGCAACAGCTTTGCCGGATTCAGCTCGTGCGGATTGAGCCACCACCAGAAGGACTGGCTGCAGGACATGATGGAAGGGCGCGAGTGGTATTGGGTTGCCCCGGACCTTTGCGGACCGCCTGACAGCATCGGCGGCACGGCCGTGCCGCAGATGATGCTTGGCGGGATCAAATTCCGCGCCGAGCCGGTTCGCGCCCCCGTCGCAAACGAGATCGCGGGCGGGCTTCATCCTGTCGCCCAGGTCTCCCATTACGGGCATCTCGTCCGCGGACGCTGCTTCGTCTCGAACGGCATGCGCATGATCCTGCCATCGCTGGGGAACTACTCCGCCGGAACCAACGTGCTCAGCACATCCTTCGACCCGCTTCTGGGCCAGGGCGGCCTCTTCGTCTGGTTCATCTCGCAGGAGCGAGTCAATTCCGTCGCCTCTCCGCAACTCATGGAAGACCGGGCCGCTTAACGGCCAGCTCACTTCAGGCCCGAGCCAAAGTTGAGATGGTAATTCGCGCCCACCATGACGGAATCGACGGTTGTGGAAACTGTCGCATTACCAGAGAATTTCGAACTCCAGGGTGTCTCTGGAATATCGAATACGCCATTATGTGTGTATGACATGGTGCCGAAATCGAAGTGCATATATTCTGCTTTGACGGACCAAGAAGGGCTCAGCGCATATTCGACACCTGCTCCAAGGGTCCATCCCGCGAGTGTGTCGCTTTGCTGGTAATTGAAGTTGGAGGGGTTCACGGGCGCATTCGGGTGCTGATAGCAGTTGTGCGCTGTGGAGCAGTTCTCCCCAGTATAGTTCGCCTTGAAGTCTGCATTCAGGAAGGCGAAGCCACCCTTTGCATAAAAGAGCGCGCGATCCGCCGCATAGCCGAGGCGGCCAGTGATGTCGCCATAGAAACCGCCCGAGCTCGAATATGCCGCGTCAAGCCCGCACATATTTGTGGGATAATGCGCTAAGCAATCAGGCGAAGGCGTCAAGGCAGCCGATTTGCTTCCAGATGCCCCCAGGTAGCCTAGATCCGTTTCCAGGCCATACACGATGTGGCCCTGCTGGAAATTGTATCCGGCCTGCGCCCCGCCTATCAGGCCGCTACCGGTTGCGCTGTTGTTGGAAGTTGGGTCTCCTACGTAATCATAGTGGTCTGTAACCCCGATGCTATTCCAAGCGCCGCCAATGTGGCCGCCAAGATAAAATCCTTGCCAGAGCGCAGGCACAGGGAAAACAGGGCCATCTTTCAGTCCGGGAGGCGCGAGGAGGTCCGTGGCCGACGCTTTGACGACCGGCATTAGCATCAGAGAAGAAGACAGAGACAAACGCAGTGCAACTGCACGCGTACTCGAACCCAGCACTCTCACGTCACCACCCTCGCCCTACAAAACGCCCCGCCCGATGGTAGCCGCTGCAAAACCCATGCACAACGGCGGCCTAGTTGTTGTCCAGCGCCTTTGCGCATCGAATGTGAGAGTTTTTCTGTAGCTGTTGGCCGGCGCGCAACTTCGAAGACTACGCTGCGAATTGATGAGACTAGTCTAAGCGCGCCGGAACACGAGAGAGGCCCCGCCGCCAACGGCAGCCGCCAGCAGCACCGCCAGCACACCATAGAGCCAAGGGTGTTCGACGGCTGCCGAAGAAAGCCGCGCTTCGATGCCAATCTTATTCAGGCGCATATGCGCGTTCGCCTCGCCGATGACCTTGCCATTCTGCAGGACGAAAAACTCGGCGCGATAAAGGCCTGGTCCGGCCGCCGCGGGGAGGAAAACCTTCGCCCGGAACAGCCTTGCGCCGAAGAATTCGATCGCGCCCTGGCTATCCTCGACGAAGAGGCTGCTGGTCCTCTTCAGCTTGATCAAGGCGTCCTCAAACTCCTGGGGCGCGCCGGGTTGCACCTTGGTGTCATCCCCCATCTTGACGGGGAGGTTCAGCACATCGATGCCGATCTCATACGCCTTGCGCTCCTCCCGCGGCGCAATCTCGTTCACCGGCTTCGTCGAGAGCACGGCAAAATAGTTTGGGACGCCTTCGAAGGTCAGGTTCTGGGAGTTGATCCACAGGCCAACCCGCCGGGCCTTCTTCCAGACGGTGACGGGTTTGATTGGCCCGCGAATTGTGACCGCAACATCGAACGGCTTGTTGTCGAGCCGGTCGCTGTCGACGGAGCCGAACAGGATGATGCTCGTTCCGTCGTAGCTTGGCTCAATATAGAAGTGGCTTTGCGATGCGCCCGCTTCGATAAGCTCCGGATTTGCGGCCAAGGCCTCTCCCCGAAGCACAGCGAGCCCAAGCAGCAGCAATAAGAGCGCAACGCGGACCCGGCGCGTCGCGGCAAGAGCCCGAGCCTTCATCTACGCCTCGGCTCGCGTGACGCTGAAGATGTCGGGCGGCGCGAACAAGCCAATGCCAAGGCGCAATCCCACGGCGAGAACGAGAAGCGCGAGAAGAAGACGCAGTTGCTCGGCGCGAAGACGCTGGCCGGCCGCCGCGCCCCCCTGGGCGCCGATCACGCCCCCAGTCATCAACATGAGTGCGAGCGCAATATCCACCGTCTGGTTCGTAACGGCCTGCAAGACGGTGGTAATGGCGCTGACAAAAATAACTTGGAAAAGCGACGTTCCGATCGCGACGTTGGTCGGAACGCGAAGGAGATAGATCAGGATCGGGACCATGACGAAGCCGCCGCCGACGCCCATAACCCCCGACATCAGCCCGACGAGCCCGCCGAGCACTATGGCGGGGATCGCGCTGATATAGAGCTTCGACGCCTTGAAGCGCGTCTTGAAGGGCAGGCGATGGATCCAACTATGGTGAGCGGAGCGGCGCCCCGCGCCGGGCTGGCCGCGGCGCACCTTGCGCAGCGCGCGCAGGCTCTCGACCAGCATCATGCCGCCGACAGCGCTCATGAAGACGACGTAAAGAAGCGAGACTGACAGGTCGATCTGCCCGATCTGCCGCAGGTACCGGACGATCTGCACCCCGATCAGCGCACCGATTGCGCCTCCCGCCAGGAGGTACATCCCGAGCTTGATGTCCACATTCTTGCGCCGGTATTGGGCAATCGTGCCCGTAATCGACGACGCAATCAGCGGATTTGCCCCGGTCGCAACGGCGACAGCGCTCGGCACGCCCGCGAAGATCAGCATGGGCGTCATGAGAAACCCGCCGCCGACGCCGAACATGCCGGACAGGAATCCGACGGCACCGCCAAGCGCCAGCATGAGGAGCGCGTTCACGGGCAGTTCTGCAATCGGCAAATAAACCTGCATGGCTGCTGTCAACCAAATCTATGCTACGATGTCTGATGGTCGCGGTACGTTTTCGCGGGGTTGTAACCGACGGGGGAAGAACCGTCACGCGAAAACGCCCCCCGGCTGCAGTCAGTTGGGCGGGTTGCGCTTAGCCGCGCTCGCTTGCGCCCGCCGCCAGGCGAGGCAATTGCTCCACGGTTGGATGCCAGGAGCCAGCCCTCTCAGCCTCGGCCTGCGTCTCGGAGTCCGGCAGCACGCGCTTGAGTTGCTCCGCGCGCCGGGCGGCTTCCTTGTCGCCAGCCAATGACGCCACCTGATACCAGAAGTAGGCTTTCTGATTGTCCTGCGGCAAGCCAAGCCCGCGCTCGTATAGAAGGGCGAGATTGAACTGGCTGTCGGTCAAGCCCGCAGCGGCCGCGCTACTGAACCAGCTCGCAGCCTCCTGGTAGTCTTGCGGCGTGTCCTGGGCGGAGAGGAGCACGCCGAGATTATGCATCGCGCGAATATGTCCAGCGCTCGCGGCCTTTCGATACAGCTCCCGCGCCTGGTTCTCATCCTTCGGTACGCCCGCTCCGCGCTCATAAAGCGAAGCCAGGACGAACTGCGATTCCGTGTGGCCTTGATCGGCTGCTCTCGCAAGCCAGCGCGCGGCGGTGGCTGGATCGCTTTGTGAAGTCCCGTCGCTCAGGAAACGGGCGCCGATGCGGTATTGCGCTTCGCGGTCGCCGCGGCTGGCAGCGTTCGCCAGCGTCTGCAAGTCTTCGCCGGACTCCGGCTGGGATGAAGACGAGGCATGATTTTGATCGGCTGCCGTGAAAAGAGCAGGGCCGTCTTTATGCGGCGCCACCAACAGCTTTTGGGGGCCGGACTCCTCGATTTGCCGGCTTCGGGAGATGGGCTGCGAGCGTTCCGGCAGCACCCTTGCCGTCTGCACCTGCGGCAGTACAGTCAGGTGGAACGGAGGAAGTTGAGCCTTCGTGTGAAGGTAATAGAGCGCGGCGCTCGCGATCAAAAGGACAACGGCGACGATTACGAGCCCAAAAAGCGGCAGCGCCTTCTCCTCCTCGCGAAAGAGCGGCCCGGTCAGAAAAGACGGCGGCGGGTCTTGCGTTTCCGGTTGCTGTCTCGGGGAGAGCCTTTCGCTGGCTTCCTCCAAGGCTTTGAGGAAATTTGGATCGGGAGGCGGGGGGTTGCGCAGCGTGATTGTGTCGAGCCGGGGTTTCCGCGCCGGTTCCGACCCGAAACGGGCATCGGACCTCGTGTAGGCAGGCGCATCCGCCGTAATCGGCATATGAATGCCTGCACGTTTCCGGGGCGACGCGGCGGCCGCCCGGTCGCCGTGGCCTTTCTCCAGGAAGACGCGCAGCGTTTCGTGAACGCGCTCCAGCGCCGCGGTCGTGCGGTCGCTGCTTTCCCGGGACTGCGCATTAAGCGCGCGAAGTTCGCTCTCTACGCGGGCGAGACCGCCCCCATCGCTGGAACGAGGTGACACAGCGAAATGCTCGGCGGTTACTGCGGCAGCGCGTGTGGCCGCGACAACAACCGTTTGCCCCAGTTCCCTTACCGTATGGCGGGCTGCATTCTCGAACCCCGCCCGGGCCTTCTCGGCACGTTCCGTAGCGGCGAGTATTTCTTTCGCAGCGCGAGTTATGCGGTCAGCATCGGACGCGCCCTGCTCGCGGGTTGTCTGCAGCGAGCGGGACAACTCGGTGAGTTGCGATTCCACCGCCGCCATCGTCTTCTCGCCGGGCATCGCTGCCGACAGCCGGTCTACGCGGCCGATGATTTCTGCGAGTTTAGCGTTGATCGAGACGATCTCGCCTTTGTCAGACTCTTGCCGTACGACTAGTGCCTTCAGCTCCGCAAATTTCTCCTCGAACCAGGCGAGGTCGCTTGCGCGGCGTGGACCCTGGGAAGAAGGCTGCGATTGCTGCGGCGCATCTCTTGCCGCGTCTTTGAAAACCTCGGCATGATGGAGCGGCGCTGTGAATTCGTTAAGGCGCGCGGACAAGGCATCCAATGGCGGAAATCCCCTCTGCTTCGGTCCTCTGGCGCGGTCGAGATAGGCATAAAGCTGCCCCTCCGCATCCGACTGGCCATCCCCGAACACAGATAAAGGAGGGTCCGGCGTGGGCGATGGCGAAGACGCTTGCGTAAGAGGCGGGACGCCAGGTTTGGCTTCGAGCGCGCGCTGGAGAGGGCCACGTTGTTCACGGGCCTCATCGAGGTTTAGCTCGCTGCTGCTCAAGCGCCCTCTATTCACGTTACTCTTTCCCGCCATATCGATTAAAGCGCGCTCTCGTCCTGGGGATTGAACTTTCGCCTGGATTGAGAATTACGAGCACACAGGGTCCCGGGCCTATGCGGTTGTTATCTTTGCCTGGGATATGCAAACATGACGTAAACACACGGTAAAATTAGGAATTTTTTTTAGGGGTCCGCCATGAGCACATCCAGAACCATCGTCGATCATCGCAGCACCGCCTTGATTATCGGAACGACCGGACCGGGTTTTTACCGCCTGGGCAGCGAGTTGTTCCGAAGGCTGAAAGAGATGGGGGCACGAAACGGCCTCGTGACCGTATTTTCGACCCACACGTCGGCCTCGCTATGCATCCAGGAAAACGTAGACCCCGCGGTGCTCGTGGATCTCGCCGACGCCTTGAAGCGCCTTGCCCCCGAGGATGCCTATTACAGGCATGACAGTGAGGGGCCGGACGACATGCCGGCTCACATCAAGACGCTTCTGACGGGAACTTCGCTGACAGTGCCCGTCCGCGATGGGAAGCTGGCGCTTGGAGTTTGGCAAGAAATTTACCTTATCGAGCATCGGGCGGGCGGCCACGAGCGCAGGCTTGAAGTCGATTTCATTGGTAACAGCAAAGATTAAGCGCTAAAAAACCCAATCGAAGCCGTGCCTTACGCCAATCGTGTGCGGGGTAAGGTTAAAACAAGCTTGAGCCTCGAATTTGCCCAAAGATGCGGTAAAGCTGAATCGGTGAAGCTGGCATTCAATTGTCCGATGGCTGGCGCGAACGTGCCGCTATAGCTTTTGCTGTCTGTTGCTTGCGAGTAAAGAGAATGCGAACGATTCTGCTTGCAGAAGATGACGACTCCATGCGCCGGTTTCTAGCGAAGGCGCTTGAGCGCGCGGGGTATGACGTCGTTTCCTATGGCAATGGCGCGGAGGCGCTCGAAGGCTTGAGGGAAAAGCCTGTAACGCTTCTGCTCACGGATATCGTAATGCCGGAAATGGACGGCATCGAGCTCGCGAAAAGGGGAGCGGAGCTTAACCCGGAAATGAAAATCATGTTCATTACGGGATTTGCTGCGGTGGCGCTGCAGCATTACTCCGAGACACCTCAGCCGTCGCGGATTCTCTCGAAGCCAATCCATCTCAAGGATCTGGTCCGCGAAGTGGACAAAATGCTAGCCGCCTGAGGGCGCAGGCTCAGCCGGTAAGGCTTTCGCGGGATCGGCCATCTCCTCCCGCACTGTGATATAATTCAAAAAATTTGTCTCGGACACGGTGCCGACGAGCGCGTTGCCATCCAGCACGGCGAGGTGGCGGATGCCGTTCGACTGAAGCTTGCGAAGAGCCTCGATGGCCGATGCCGCAGGAGAAACCACAGTGTCATGGGTGAATCGCTCGGCTATCGCACGCGCGAAGGTGTCGTGCCACTGCGATTGCAAAACGCGCTTGATCTGGTCCGGGCCGATATAGCCGAAAGCCTTCCCCTCTTCAGCGACGATAATGAACTTGCGGTTCAGCCGGTAGATGAAGTCCTTCACCAGCGCTTCCACCGTGATATCCGGACCGACCGACAACGGTGAGCGGTCCATCAAGTCCGCGACCGAGACGCCTTTGAGATTTTCCGCAGCGTTGGTCTGGTTTCGCGCCTGGGAGGCAGCGGCGGCGAGGAAGATGCCGATCAGGAGCTGCCAGGTGCCGGCGAGCGTGTTGCCGTTGGCGATTTGCACCAGGCCGGTGACGACGAGAAAAGCCCCGAAAATAGAGCCGAACATCGAGGCGATGCGCGTCGCGCGGCGCAGGTTGCCGGTACGCCACCAGAGAATCGAGCGAAGGATCCGTCCGCCGTCCAGCGGGAAGGCGGGCGCAAGATTGAACAGAGCGAGCACTGTATTCGTCAGCGCGAGAAAGCCCAGAACCCCTGTGACCGCTGGAAGCGCGGCGTCGCGGGCGCCTGTTCCGGCGACATAGCATGCGGCGGCGATCATGACACTGGCGATCGGCCCCACGATTGCAACCCAGAATTCAGAACGCGGCGTTTTCGGTTCCTGCCGAAGCTCGGCGACGCCGCCGAAAATGAAAAGAGTAATTCCGCCGATGGGCAAGCCGAATTGGCGCGCCATGACCGCATGCGCGAGTTCGTGCAAGATGATGGAAAGAAAAAGCCCGGCGGCGCCTGCAATTCCCATCATAACATAGGTTTTGGTGTCCTGATGCGGCAGGACGGATGGGAAATACCGCGTCGTAAGGCTCAATACGAGGTAGAACGCCAGAAAAAACCACGAGATATCGATACTGACGCGAAAGCCCAGCAGGGAAAACAGGCGAAAACGGGCCGGAAACATGCGGCTTCTCCAAAGCGATACGGGCGGGAACAGCCACGCCGCCCCGCCCCCGATTATGTGAAACGGTGCGGGGCGAAGTTCAAGCGGTCCTAGGGGCGCAGGCTGGCTGTGTCAACAAGCCGTGAACAAGGCTTCACCCTAGTGATAGCCGCCGCCTTCGGCAACCTTGCCGCGAAAGGTCCAGTAGACGAATGCCGTGTAGGCAAGGACGAGCGGCAGGAAAAGAAGCGCGCCGATAAGGCTGAAAATCTGCGATTGAGGGACCGCGGCGGCCTGCCAGATGGTGACGCTCGGAGGCACGAGATAGGGGAACGTCGAGATGCCGAGGCCCAGAAAGCAGAGGAGAAAGAGCGCCATCGCCGAGAGGAAGGCTTGCACCCCCGACCCTTTCCTGATTCCGCCCCAGGCTATGAAGGCGACGGCAGCCGTCAAGAAGGGCACCGGCCAAAGATAGGCGAGCCGGTCGCTATGAAACCAGCGGTCCGCGATGCGCTCGGAGGTGAGAGGCGTCCAGGCGCTCACGATCACGATGAAGCAGAGCGTCAGCACCAGTGCGACCTCGGCGTGATATTTGGCGCGCTCCGCAATGGGGCCTTCGGTTTTCATCATAAGCCACGCCGAGCCGAGAAGGGCGTAGCCCGAGATCAGCCCGAACCCGCAGAGGATCGGGAAAGGCCCAAGCCATTCGAAACTCCCGCCGGCGAACTGTCCGTCCTTCACGGCGATGCCTTGAATGAAGCCGCCCAGCACGATGCCCTGGCAAAACGTCGCCAGCGTTGCACCGGCCGCGAAGGCTCGGTCCCACCACCGGTGCGTCGGCTTCGAAACGAACCGGAACTCGAACGCGACGCCCCTGAAGACGAGCGAGAGCAGCATGACGATGAGCGGCAGGTAGAGCGCGGGCATGATGATGCTGTAGGCGAGCGGGAAGGCTACGAGCAGGCCAGCCCCGCCCAGCACAAGCCACGTCTCGTTACCATCCCAATAGGGCGCGACCGAATTCATCATGATGTCGCGTTCTTCTTCCGTCGTGCCTGTGAGGAAGAGGATGCCGATCCCGAGATCGAAGCCGTCGAGCAGCACGTACATGACGACGCCGACGCCCAAAAGCGCGGCCCAGACCAGCGGGAGCCAGTAAGCGATTGGGTCCAAGGCAGCCTCCTAGTTTGGTTCCGGTTCCGCAAGGGGAGGACCGCCGCCTGTCTCGGTCGCCGCCGATATAGGACGCTGCGGCACACGGCGCTCGTCGACGTCGGATGGGGCTTGGAGGATGGGCCCTTTGCGGATGAGGATGTTCATGTAGTAGATGCCCGCCGAGTAAACGACGAGATACACCAGGAAAAACATAATGAGCGTCGCACCGACGGCGCCCGCATCGAGAGGCGAAGCGGCATCGGCGGTGCGGATAAGGCCCGTCGCGACCCAGGGCTGGCGACCAACCTCGGTAGTGGTCCAGCCGGCGATGACGGCGATGAAGCCAAGCGGCCAGGACAGCGCTGCGGCCCTCATGAAAAGGCGGCCTTCGAAAAGCCTGCCGCGCCACCAGCGGATGCCGCCCCAGACGGCCAGGAAGATTAGCCAAAGCCCGATCGCAACCATGATTCGGAAGCCGAAGAACGGACCCCAGACCGGTGGCCTGTCCTCGGGCTTGAACTCATCCAGCCCTTTGTACAGTCCATTCCAGCGATGCGAGATGATCAGGCTTCCGATATGCGGGATCCCGATCTCGTAGTCGTTGCGCTCTGCGGCCTCATTCGGAATGCCGAACAGAACAAGTTCGGCCGGCTTCGATCCATCCCAATGGCCCTCCATGGCCGCCAGCTTGGCGGGCTGATATTGCGCGGTGGAGAGCCCATGCTGGTCGCCGATGACGAGTTGCAACGGCGCCAGCACGATCGCGATGGCGAGCCCCATGCGGATCATGATGCGGGCTTCGTCATGATACCTGTTCGCCAGCCAGTAACGGGCGCCGATTGCAAGCACCACGATTGAGGTGCTGAGATAGGCGGCCGTGACCATGTGGGCAAAGCGATAGGGGAAGGTCGGGCTGAAGATGACCTCCAGCCAATCGACAGGGATGGCAACGCCGTTTTTCAGTTCGTAGCCGGTGGGGTATTGCATCCAGCTATTCGCGGCCAGGATCCAAAAAGCCGAAAGCAGGGTGCCAAAGGCGACCATCAGGCTTGAAAAGAAATGCAGCCCCTTCGGAACGCGGTTCCAGCCGAACAGCATGATGCCGAGAAAGCTTGCTTCGAGGAAGAACGCTGTGAGCACCTCGTAGCCGAGCAGCGGCCCGAGCACGTTGCCCGCCGCAACCGAGAACCGGCTCCAATTCGTCCCGAACTGGTAGGACATCGGCAGCCCGGAGACGACGCCCATGGCGAAGGAGACCGCGAAAATCTTCGTCCAGAAGCGCGCGAGCCTGTGAAAGCGCTCGTCGCCGCGGAAGAACCAGATGCCCTCGAGCGTGGCGATATAGGAGGCGAGCCCGATCGTGAAAGCCGGGAAGATGATGTGAAAGGTCACCGTAAAGGCGAACTGGATCCGGGCGAGGATCGTGGCGTCCAACCCAAAAACCATCGGCAGCTCTCCTGGCTAGAGACCGGCAGCGCATGGTGATGCAAGAGAGATGTTACCGCCGATTTCTGAAGCAAGTGCTATGTAATCAATAACTTCCACAAAAGTTGCAACGCGGAAGGCTAGAGCCTCCTCGGCCCGATGAGGCCGAGAATGCCCACGATGATCAGGTAGAGCGCCACGACATAATTCAACAGCGATGGCCGAAGCAGGATCAGGACGCCAGCCAGAATGGCGATGATGGGTTGGAGCGGTACGCCGTTCATGAACACGTCCTTCGGTGTCAGCGAGGCCGATGCCTGGAAAAGCCTCAGCCTACGTTGTGTTCCTTGCCAATAGCTTGATTGGCACGCGCGCGGGGAAGGACCGGGCGTCTCTCCTTGCGCGGACATCCCCCACAACAAGCCCTGGAGGACCGAGCCGGCGATATCCGCCCAGCCCACGAAGATAAAGCTCGCCGGGCGTTGGCGCGGGCGTTAATATGGCGCGCTTCTCTTTTGAAGCGGCCATCGGTCTTGAAGCGCAAAAGCGTGCGTGCTATGAGGTCCATCTTGGTCGCCGGACACGTAGCTCAGCGGTAGAGCACTACGTTGACATCGTAGGGGTCACAGGTTCAATCCCTGTCGTGTCCACCATTAAAATCAAGCGCTTAGCGGAATGTGGCGAAAAGCCTGCGAATGAAAAGGCGAATGAAACGCTGACATCATCGGCTTTAAGGGCGGTCCAAAACAGAAACAATTTAATTTCTTTAATACCCTCAGCGCTTCCCGGAGCTTTGGCCTATCAAGGTCAATTGCTCACAAAATCCTCGGTCGCAAGCTCGGGCTTAAGTTGCACCAAACCGAACCATGGTGCACTTTCCTTTCGGAAGACGAAAAAGGAAGAGCCGCTGCGCGACCATCCTGGTCCCGGGAAAATTTGGAAGGTTAAATCCCCTTGACCCTTGGACTGTGAGCTGTCGCCGCTTGGTTTGTTGAAGTTGCCAACGAGGTCCTATAATGGAAAAAAAGAAATATTTGAAATTATGGAAAAGAAAAATCATCGATCTTGTTTACGAGGCTCGATTTAAAAAATACGAAAATCGCATTCGCAGCAGTGAATTGAGCTACTACGACGCGCACGATTTCATACGAAATAGCCTTAAATCAAGCAAGCCATTCTTCACCGGGCGTCTCGGCGCAGTAGAGTGCTGGGTTTGCTGGAATTCGGTCCGAGCAGGTTTTGAAAGCACTGGTCATAATAAGAAAATGGTTCGGGGTGCAACCAATAATGCAGGTATATCCCAGCTTGGTGATGAGGCTTTCGATCGCTTCTCCGCCATCTATCTTGCGGCGCTTCCTTACGCGGACCTAATTGGCACCTGGGAGGTTGCAGGCATGTTTCCGCTGCTATGGAAATATGCCTCGCCTCAAACCTCATACACGGAACGGTGGTGTTTGGAACCATGGATGGCCCACCGAGACAACCGGGCGCCATGGACATCGGCGTTAGCTGGCAAGCGCGTCCTGGTTATTACCCCGTTTGCAAAATCCGTAGCGGCGCAATTCAATCGGCGTAAAGACGTCAAAACGATCAGCCAAATCCTTCCAGACTTCGAACTGCTCACACACGTGCCTCCCGTGACATTGGCGGGATGGGACAATGGAAAAACATGGGCAGATAATCTTCAAACATTGATGAACGAAGTGGCGCAGCTGGAATTCGATATCGCCATCATCGGTTGTGGTTCATACGGACTTCCCCTTGGCGCCTTCATCAAGCAAACAGGGCGCAAAGCGATACATCTGGGGGGTGTGACGCAGCTGTTTTTTGGCGTGAGAGGGAAACACTGGGATGAAATCGCATCATATGCAGACCTCATCGACGACAGTTGGGTTAGACCCGCGCCAGAAGATCGGCCACCAAATGCGCATACCGTTGACAACGGAGCTTATTGGTAGTGTTTCTATGCTTAAGATCTAGCAAGTGAGGGGAAGAGTGAGAGTTCGTGTTGGAGGTGGTAGGGATCGGAACGCGTCTCTATCCCAGTACAAATGGGTAATTTATTAAAGGTCTCGGGTGTGATATTTTGCTTATAAACGTGAGGTTGTAAAATGCGTGAAAGGATCTCCTTTTTTGCCCATTATGATCAAAATGGTATCATTGATGACTATGTCCTTTATTATTTGCAGGGATTGCGGACGGTTTGTAAGCGTGTTTTGTTTGTGTCGGATTGCGACCTCCGTCCAGGCGAGGAGAACAAGCTCAATGGCCTTGCTGAATTGGTTTTTGCTGGGCGGCACAACGAATACGATTTTGGCAGCTGGAAGCGCTGCTTTGCTCATCTCGGCGATGACTTGGAGAGTTGGGACGAGGTTATTATCGCGAACAATTCCTGCTACGCGCCGATTTTCCCATTCGCAAATGTCTTCGACTGTATGGAAGCGTCTCCTTGCGAATTTTGGGGGCCAACCGCGGTTGAGTATGAGCCTGGCGTTTTCGATCATCTCAACAGCTATTTCATCGTCTTTCGATCGCGCGTCCTGCGAGATCGACGCTTTCGGGACTTTTGGGATGGGGTGAAACAACAAGCGAGTAAGCAAGACGTGATACATTATTACGAAAAGGAGCTGTCGCGCTTGCTCGCACGCCTCGGCTACCGTTGGGGTTCTTTTCTGCCCGTGGCCTTTGAAGGCTTTCACGTCTCAGACTATTACGTGCGAAGGGTCCTCAAATTCAAGCAATCCAGCTGGCTGAAAGTCAGCATCCCGCGAGACAATCCGACCTTCGTTCCGCAGGTGAACCAGCTGCTGAGAGGGCTCGATGCACAGTACCCCAAGAGCTTGATCGACGGGCACCTGCGGCGCGTGATCGGCACAGAAAACCCAGCGCACCATCACGATGGTCTCATCGGTAATTATGAGCGCGAGCTTGGTCTATTCCGCTTCCAGAGCAAGATAAAAAGCAATCGAAAAAGGCGCAAGCGACGACCCTGGTGGAAGGTTTACGTCAGAGCGGGACGAGTTCCGATCTTAGCCTTTGCTTTGCCGCTTGGTCGCAGCTTCAAGAGGTAGTTCAATTTTATGTTCCTTAACAAGACCTCATTCTGTAATTGCTTCGCTCAATTCGACAGGGACCTTTCTAAGGGATGGTTCAAACTGTTTGACAATTTTTTCTGTGTCGGTTTAATTTTCTGCAACTTAGGAGAAACCAAGGCCTAATTGCGAGACTTGGAATGGCGTTAAGACAGAAAACAAATAAGTCACCATACGTTTCCGTTATTATGCCAATATATAATAGCGAAGCGTATATTCGAGATGCGGTTGAGAGTATTCTGGCGCAAACGGTCCGCGACTTTGAGTTGATTGCTATAGTAGACGATCGTACGAGTGATCGCAGTGTTGAATTACTTAGGTCGTTTTCTGATCCTCGTATCGAGGTTATTATAGACACTTCGGCAGCGCCACTGTCTCGGGTTTTAAATCGCGGCATGACAATGGCGCGTGGTGAGTTTATCGCCCGGATGGACAGCGATGATATTTCTCATTCGCGCCGGTTCGAGCGACAGATAGGACATTTCCGTCGTCGAACTTTCCCTTGGAATTTCGGTACCTGGGCCCAGTTATTTGGGGACGAGACTTAGCAATTTCGGCCAGCGACCGAACATAATACCATTCGCGCCGAGCTTCTGTTTGGCTGCACGTTTGTCCATCCGACAGTAATGTGTCGGCGTGAAGTGGTTCATTCAAAGAACCTCTTCTATGATGAGACTCTTGTCGCTACCGAAGATTACGACTTGTGGGAGCGCGCAAGCAACGTGACGCACTTATCAAACGTCGATGAGGTCTTATTAGGGTACCGTAAGCATTCTGCAGCTGCAACAAGTCGCAATGGAGAGGCGGGAAAAAAAATGTACAAAAATATAATGCGACGACAAATTTCTCGCCTGATCGCCGCCCCTGAAGAACATCAAATTGAGCTGCATTATCGAATTTTTACAGAAGGTCCCCACCCATCCGAAGCCTCTTTAGCAGAAATTCGCAACTGGTTTGACCAACTAGCCTCTGCTAATAGGCGTACAAATCTCTATCCTCCTGCGTTATTGGAAGTCCTTGCTCGCAGACCGTTTAAGTGGGTTCGCCAGAATGGCGCGTCAGTGGCCGCACATCGTCAACAGAGATTGAAAGAGGTCGCTCTATTTTACCGGCGAACGCCTCGTTGTGGAGGCAAAAAATTGCCCGCGATCTTCTATCAATCGCCTATTACAAGAGCACCTTGCGCGCTATTTGTTCGCCTCCCAGTTTGTTGCCTCGAAGGCGGTTCTGGACGTCGGATAAGGCAGTGGGTATGGCGCTAACTTCCTCAAACAGCATGGAGCTTCCATTGTCCACGGTCTTGAATTTGATCCTGAGGCTGTTGAACACTCTAAGTTTTTTCATGGAAAGGAAGGGGTCGCGTTTCACAATGGAGATGCAAGAAACTTCGATCTTGGCCAGCAGTATGATGTTGCCACATGCTTTGAATTGATTGAACACGTCCTGGATCAATCCGACGTCATCCAATGCATCAAGAGCCATTTAACCCCCGATGGCCTACTCGTTATTTCAACGCCTCGTCCGTCTGAGGATGGATCAAACGAATTTCATCTGAAAGAAATTACTGGGGAGGAACTCAAATGCCTTCTAATCGAAAAATTCCTATATGTACGAGAGTTTCGTGAAGATAATTTTATGATCTCCCATGTTTACGAGAATTCTTTAGCTTTCGGACTGGGGGCAAGCCAATCTGTGATCGAAGACCCCAGTGTAACTCAGGGCGATTTTGCTATTTTCCTGGCCTCCGATAATGAAGCTTTTATGAATATGGGCAATTCAGACAGCTACATTGATCAATAACGAGGATTATTTGAAGCGGGTTGAAACAGATAATCGAATACTTTTCAAGGCCGAGATTGACCTGCGGGCCGATATAGGAAACTTAGAGACGCAAATAAGAAACTTAGAGACGCAAATAAGAAACTTGAGAGATCGAAAATGCGGAGTTACGGGCTCGTTTGAACAAAAGAAAATTCAAAAAGCGCTGGAAAGAGAAGACCGACAAGTTTTTAAAGTTCTATCGTAAATCGCGTTCTAACGTCTCGATAATACTACAGGCATTGGGCGCCCTGCGCGTAAACGCCAAGCAACAAAGCATCGAAAGAGGGGTTGAAACACAAGAACAATTTAGGCGCGGATGTATCGAAGAATATCGAGAGAAGCTTTGCTATTGACCTTGCCAATTCTGCAGATCGTCTGGTAAATGGGTAGACTTCTTTGTCGGTTGCCCCGGGGGAGTCCAAGCGCTATCGCGTCGACAACATTCTCGATGCGCTCGCTTTGCGAGGGATGGAGGGGAAATCTTTCGGCGAACAAGAGATCCCGGACTACTTAACTCATCCTTTACCTGACCTGCTTGTAATTTTTAGAGCTCGTTACAACCATGCAATAGCAAGCCTTATAAATCACGCTCGTGCGCTGGGGAGGCCCCTAGTCTTTGACGTTGATGACTTGGTTTTCGAACCGGAATCTTTGGATTGTATTGGTGCCGTTAGGCAGCTTGAAGAACATCAGAAAGAATTTCACCTTCAAGAAGTGAACGCGTTTCGTCGCACTCTCGGAGAAATCAACGTGGCAACGGCCACAACCCAATTTCTAGCTGGCCGACTTAATAATCTCGGAAAAACGACGTTTGTGTTACCCAATACAATAAATCGTCAGCAGCTTCGGGTAGCTCTCGATCTTAACATCACCGGCCGACTTCAGGATCAGTTTGTCAACGTTGGGTATTTTAGTGGTTCTGCAACACACAATGTCGATTTTATGCAGGCTGCCGAGGCGCTAAGAACGCTTATGGACAGAACGAGAACGTTATATTCCATCTCATTGGGGAGTTGGAGCTCCCACGGACGTTTGGTCAATTCTCCAATCGTATCGTTCGAAAAAGTTTCATGCCATATCTTGAGATGCTTACTTATCTGTCCAAAATGGACATCACAGTGGCCCCCTTGGAACTTGACAACCCGTTTACGGAAGGGAAGAGCGAACTTAAAATTTTTGAGGCGGCGCTTGTAAAAGTCCCTTGCGTTGCTTCGTCGGTTAATAGTTATGCGCAGTGTATAACTGCTGGTTCGAATGGTTTTCTAGCAAGCAACTATTCGGAGTGGCTTTCCGCACTTACGACGTTAACCAAAAGTTTCGAGACCCGCAAGCGCATAGGCGAAGCAGCATATAGAGACTTTGTAGATAAGTTTTATTTCGCTGAAAATGCATCTCTTTTCTTCGATGTATATAATTCAATTGCAAAGTCGGAAAAGCGGGTCGGGCCCCTTAAGGCCTCCGTTTGAACTAGCTGAAAGAGCTACTGTCCGATCTGTGAACCGCATGACGCTTATCGGGATGCGCTCTTTCAAATAGCGCTGGCTGTAGCGTGCCAAGCAGGAACGGAGAAACTGCCCGGGAGCAAGCCCGAATTCAGCGATCGTAACTACGCCAAACATGAAGCACCGCTGCGACCTCCTCGCTTTTGGACCGGTTTCTGAGCTTAATTTAGAACTTTTTTTTTCCAACTTGTGACTTGTTAGCCAAATGAGCTTGGCGCAGGTATTGAGCTAGAATGTGCATCAGGCTTTGGTGGAGATCCTCGACAACACCATAGTTTTGTGCTTTTGCCCATAACGTTACGTCGGCGTGGTGAGCCGCTTCGCCGCCGTCAAAACCGGTGAAGGCAATGGTGCGCATATCAAGACTACGCGCCGTTTTCAATGCGTTGATGATATTTGCCGAATTTCCTGATGAGCTGATGGCGATCAAGAGGTCGCCAGGTTGACCAAGGCTTTCGAGCTGGAAGGAAAAGACTTGTGCATACTCGATATCGTTTGCAATCGCAGTCAAAAGCTCGACGGTCGCGGACAAGCTGTAAACTTTCGGCTTGATTTCCGTATCGGTGCGCACGCCTTTGAGGCAATCACAGGTCAAATGGTTCGCGATCGCCGCCGATCCGCCATTGCCGCAGGAATAAATTCGACCACCCGAGCGAATGGTCTGAGTTACGATATCGCCTGCACATCTGATGGCATCATGATCGAATGAGGCCGCAGCGCTTGCCAGTAGTTGAAAGTAATCGGCGCTAAATTCGCCGCAGTTGTCATACGTGCACCCCGGAAAGAACGCCATCTCCACCCCGTGCCATCCCCTGGTCCTCTTCAAGCCAAGTTCATCGACGCGATAACCTTGTCAAAATCAAGTCTTCCACACGCCGCGCCATTTGCTCTTCATCTGGAAAGGTTCCAACGAACTCCAGACCCGCTTTGGATCTGGCCTCAAGATCCTCAGGCGCATGCAGCAACTGAAAGATTTGCTCGGCCATTTGAGCCGGGTCAGGATCGGCCAGGAGCGCTAAATCGAAGCGGTCTGCGTAATTGGCCTCGTTTCCGGGCCGGCCTAGATCGACTACAGGTGTCCCACAGGCCATGATCTCATACGGAACCAGGCTCGGGTTCGTTGTCGAAAACGCAATGCCGATGTCCGCATCGCTGTAGATCTGTGCCAGCCCGTCGAGTGTCGGCACCAAGGATCTGATCGTGGCCGGAAAGCCGAGAAGATCGACGTCGACATGCGAGGATCCGAACATCACGATCTCAACATCGGGAGCGAGCGCATGAAAGTGGCGCAGCATCATCGCGCCAAGTTCGAAACAGCGCCGCGGCATTTCCGGCTTTGCGAAAAACACGACATTCCGGTTCGTCTTAGTCTTTGTGCGAGGATAATAAACGGATCGGTCGACGGGAAATTGGAAGGAATCCGCTTCGGCGCCAAAATCCCGTTTGAGGATACGCTCGCACCAGGGGCCGGAGGTAATACAATAGAGGCCGCGCCTGTAGGTGTTCTCGGCGAGTATGTATTCAGTGCCCATCGGTGTGAACATCGGCTCGAAATCCTGCACGAAGTACATGATTTCCTGGGTCATTCCTCGCAGATTGAATGCTGCATCGACCGTGGACCAATGGGTTGCGAACAGTACATCCGAGAACCGGCCGATCCCATCATAGCGGTCAACGTTGCCTTCGAACGCGTAAAAATGCTTATTGACTAAATACTTTAATTCATCCGATGATTGCTCCGTGGCCACAAAGTGCAGGGCCACGTCATGGCCAAAGCGCTCCAAGAAATAAGCCGCGCGTAAAATATTGCGATGGCCACCGCCTCCCAGGATGAGGCCGGGAATGATCCAATCGATTTTCTTGCGATCTTTCCAGGCTTTCGCGACGGTGGGGGCAGAAATTGCGGCAGGAAGGCCATAAGCGGCCTGCGCAGCCTTAGCGACGATGTCCGGTCCAAAATGGGATAAGGCTGCTGCGCGCGCGGCTCGCCCGATCTGTTCCCCTAAGCTTCGATCCTGATAAAGCCTCTCGATTTTGGTGTTCCAGGCCTCTTTAGAGCTGGCCAAAAATCCATCGATGCCATCGCTGATGGCCTGGCGAAACGGCTCGGTCGGCGTCGCGATAGTGGGCACCTCAACTAGAGCCGCTTCGAACCACTTCAGCTCGCTTTTCGCTTCGTTGAAGGCATTGTTTTGCTCTAGGGGTACGATATTGACATCGCACTCCCGCAGCGTCGCGAGCATTTTCTGATAGGGCTGAAACGGCAGCCGCTCGACACGAGTAAGATAGGCCTTCCACTCGGGGCCAAGTTCCAGCAAACCCACGATCCGTAACCGGATGTCGGGATAAGCATCCATCAAAGCCAAGAGATTCGACGCTACTTCGGCAAAATCGTAATCGTGAGTGCGCGACCCCGAGAAATATCCGATGACAAAGGCGCTTCGAGATGACCGAGGCTCCGCAATTATCTTGTCCGAAACCGCACGCTGAATGGCGTTCCAAGAATTCGGGATCACGCTCACTTTAAGGCCCAGCGCCGTGCCGGCGGTGGCAAGCGGCGTCGTGGAGACCGTCATGGCATCACACCGCAGCGCTAAAGCGCGGTATTTGTCGACTCCATCCCGATACTGTTTTTTTTGCTGTTCGTTGAGGAGCTTGTAGCCTCCGCTTCTTTCAACGACCGAAGGATCGAAGACGAGATCGTCGGTGTCGAAGATAACGCGCGTCCCATTCCTTTTGGCGATTTCGATATACGGCCCGGCGGACTTCAACATCCAATGCACGGAATATGATCAAGACCCTGGGAAAGACCTTTTCGCCAGCAAGCTTGGAGATTTCCGCGTATCGCCGAACCGCAACCTTGTAGCCGCAGGACTTCAGCGCCTCAGCCACGTTGAAAACACGATACCGCTTGGACTCACCATCCCAGCAGCCAATGAGAAAAAGAAAATCGAGTTTTTCGGCTGGCAGCGCGACAACGTACGGCTTAGTACGCCCGCCTTTGTTTTTGCGTTCGCGTGCGGCACTTTCTGCGGCCGAGCGCTTATAGATCTTGAATAAACTGGAGTAATCGTAGATCTCGCCGGTTTGCCGGATGCGCGAGTTTTTCTCTAGCCGCCGCTGCATCGACCGCTTCAACCCATTCGGAAGCATCCACGAAAAAGAGAGCACCAGTCTGCTGGTCTGGATTTTGCGCAGGCGACGCTGCTCTGCCTTGGTCAGCCCAGGGGCGGCGGGCTTCAGCAAAGCACTCCAAAGCGCCAAGGTCGTCGTCTTGTCGTGCTCCAGCGCTGCCGCCGGCAATCGAGTTGCCCCTTTGTCGTCGGTCATGGTTCTGCCTGCTAGTTGGGTTGAAAGAAAATGATCCGACTGCCAAGTGGTTCAAACTCGAAAGGAATTGGCCGCAACACCGGGAGGGCATGGCAAATCGCCTTGTGTCGGTCGGGAGGCGCGCAGAGCAGAAGGAAGCCGCCCGACCCAGCGCCCAGAATCTTGCCGCCCTTGGCCCCGTTTTTTAAGGCGATTTCGTACCACTCGTCGATGGCCGAGGTCGAAATGTTGGCGGTCAAGCTTTTCTTGAGAACCCAATTCTCGTGCAGAATCTCGCCAAACGCATCGACGTTGTTATCCTGAATTTCATTGCGGAGCTGATAGCAAAGCTCCACCATCCGTTTCAAGGCCTTTTGCTTGGCCGTGTTGGAGACCACTAGCGATTGCTGACGCAGAATTTGCGAGGCGCTGCGTGTAATGCCCGTATAGAGCATCAGCAAGCTCGACTTGATCTCGCGAATTGTCTGGGGTTTGCAGATGATTGGCGAGGCGACCACCGTCTCGTCAGACATAAATTCAAGCAAGTTAAATCCGCCGATGGCCGCCGCATATTGATCTTGTTTGCCGATCGGCTCCCCGCAGATGTCGATTTCAATATGGCAGGCTTCTTTGCCGAGCTGGTCGGCACTCACGTATTTGTCCTTGAACGCGTAAAGCCCGTTAAGCAAGGCAACCGTGAAAGACGACGAAGACCCAAGGCCCGTCCCTCGCGAGGGGATGTCGGCAACGGTGGTTATTTCGATGCCACCTTCGATCCCGACATGTTGAATCGCCGCCCGCACGAGCTGGTGCTCGATTTCGGCAACAGCGTGCACCTCCTCGGTGCGCGAGTAGGCAACGCGGATGCCGTTGTCGAACTTGCGTGAGATGGTAACAAATACGTATTTGTTAATCGCAGTGCTGACCACGGCTCCGCCGTATTCGCGATAAAATGCGGGCAAATCACTCCCCCCGCCCACAAAGCTCATACGCAGTGGCGCTCGGCTAATAATCATGACTACAATCCCAACCTTAGTTAAAAGCTCCATCAAGTGTGATTTTAAACGGCGCGAACTTTCCCCGTTCTAAGATGACGGGGTGCTCGTCTTTTTCGCGTGCTTGCCACGACAGCAATGAGTCTTGCTCGGTGATGCCGCGACGCCGATCGTAGGCCAAGAAGCGCTGCCACCGCGGCTCTTCGTCGGTCTCAACCATGACCGACCTTGCCAAGAGTCCTAAGCGGGCAGCGATTTCGATGGCCACCACACCCTCCCAAATCACCAAAGTGTCGGGCTCCAGCGACACCGAGCGCTTGATGTCGAGCGTTTGCTTGATCCGCCGCGAATATGCGGGCAACTCGATCTGCAGAACTTCCTTGGAGGCTCGCTCCTTTGCGCGCCCGACAGTGTTTGCGATGCCTTTCAAGTCATACCGCTCCAAAACTCCTTGCCCCCGTTTAGCCACGGTCAAGATCCAGCGGTCGAGGTGAACGACAACGGCGTTTCCTTTACGGCGTCGCCATTCTCTGGCAAGCGTGGCCGCGACCGTCGATTTTCCCGAACGGGCCAGACCACCGATGAAGATGTCCACGCCGGGTGCGAGCGCTGCAATTACGGCTTCGCACGCTGAAACGAGCTTGGGATATTCATCCAGAATGAAATCGACGGCCCGCCCAAAGTTTTCTTGCGAGAAGCCGGGCTCAAAAGGGTGAATTTCGTCTAGGCCGCCAGTGCCGGTGCGAACGAGAATGGAGGAGACACCCGCCTGTTCAGCTGCGCCAAGGTCCGCCGTGCTGTCGCCAACGAACCAGCTTTCGGCGAGATTCACGTTGAGGTCTTGCGCCGCGCGTAGGATGAGCCCCGGCTTCGGTTTGCGGCAGTCGCAGTCGACTTTTAAAGCAGCGACCTCACCGGCAAATCCGCGGTCTGGATGGTGAGGACAAAGATATATGCGATCGAAAAATGCCTGATCGACGGCGACCTCGCTGTCGAGGCGCGCGTGAATTTCGCGCATCTCCGCATCGTTGACTTTGCCGCGAGCAAGCACCGGCTGATTGGTGACGACAACCGCGCGCCATTCGCTTTGATTGAGGCGCTTTAGAGCCGAGCCGACAAACGGAAAAACTTTGAGATCTTCCGCTCGGGCGACATGACCCGTGTCTTCATTTAGTGTTCCGTCCCGATCGATGAACACGGCGCGTTGGGGGTAGCTCAAAGACGCCCGCTCGACAACGCCTTCCACGTAGGCTTTTCGTACCCGTTCCAGGCGGGCTGGCGTTCCTGCATCCTTGATGTATTCCGGTGAATTATAGCCCCGCAACACCAACCCGGCTTCAACCATTCGTGGGAACAAGTCCTTGCCAAAGTCCAAAGGCGGCTGCGCATCGCGCCAGCGGATCAACGACGCTTTGCGTATGATGTAGAGGGCAGCATTGACAAGGTTTGGCAGCCAACGGCCCTGAGGGTGCGGATAGGGATGGAAACGCACGATGCGGTCGTCTGCGTCGATCTCAACAAGGTCGGAATCGGCGGGATGATCGTTGGGATGTAAAAAAAGAGACGCGCTCGCTAGGTGGTCCTGTGCGTGCCAATCCCAAAAACGCGAGAGATCGACCCCAACCATGGTGTCGGCATATCTGAACTAAAAATTCAGGAGCCAGGTCCGGCATGGCCGCCAAGACCGCCCCCGCCGTTCCGCGCGGTTCCCCGTCATCGATGAGCGACACCCGCAACCCGACATCGCCTTGGCTCTTGAGCCAGCGCGAAATGGTGTCGGCTCCATGATTCACGAGAATGAAGACGTCGGAAAAACCGTGCTTGTACAAAAGGCTGATTTGGTGCCCGAGAAGAGGAACCCCCCCCACTTCGGCCAACGGCTTTGGAACATCGCCCAGCACTTCTCTCAAGCGTGTCCCTTTGCCGCCTGCTAGAATAACGGCCTGGCGCATTCGGAACTTTCCTGGAGGGCGATTTCCTGGATGGACCTGCGGATCGCACCGAGCGAGTCGAGCTGGGGTTGCCAGCCGAGTTGGCGCAAGCGCTCCGTCGAATAGCGGAACCTGGGCACATCTCCAACCCAACCCTTGTTGCCTTCCCCAAAACGAAGCTCGGCGCGAGGCGCGACATGAGCGACGGTTTCCTCGGCGATCTGTCGCACCGTCACGCCCTCATCTATCGGCCCAATATTGACGGCCTCGACCTTGTTAGGTGATTTCGCTCCGACCCAGAGCATGGCATCGACCAGATCGGAAACGTGGAGATACACCTTTTGCTGCGTTCCATCTCCAAGAACCTGCAGACAGGAACTGTTATCCTTAAGGCGCCGGATAAAGTCGAGCAATACCCCATGCGTTGCAGGGACTCCCACCACGTTTGGGAAACGGAAAAGGAAGGCTTGTTGTAAAAAGCCTTCTGCGGCTGCCGTGATCAGCGCCTCCGATGCAAGCTTCATGGCGCCATAATTAGAGATGGGGAAAAGAGGCCCGATATCCTCGGTGATCAGGCGAGTTCCGAGGTCGCCGTAGATTGCAGAACTCGACGCGAAATAGAGCGTGCCGATCCCGAAGTCTTTCATAATCTGGACGACGACGAAAGTGGTCATGAACGTATCTTTCAGGTCGACTTTCGCATCGGCGATGCCAGCAGGAATATCGGAATTAGCTGCCAAATGCCAAACGCTAGAAAAGTGGCCGAGGTGGAAATGCTCGGCGACAGCAGCTCGCGTGGCGTTCAAATCGGCAACGTCGCAATGCTGTAAAACGAGATTTGCATTCTGCAGCGAGGGGCCTAAATTTTCAGGCCGACCCCGGGTGAAGTTGTCTAAGGCCAGAACAACTTCACCTTGATCCAGAAGTCGCTGAATAAGAGTTGCGGCAACAAATCCAGCGCCGCCTGTTACAAGACTTGCCACGTTGATCAGGTTCCTAATCTATCTCAATAAACGAATATCCTCGAATGCCTAACTTCCCAATCGGATTTCCCCAAAATATGAGCTAATCGATTTCGAACGGTGGATCAATTTTTTTTCCTGCCGGAGCATCAGCGATGTTAACCGTCAGCCACACCACGTGTTGGGGCACGAGCTTCGAACGCCACGTTGACATCGTTTACAACGGTGTTGCGGCTTCGCCATATTATTCCCTGAGGTGGCTCAGCGTTGGCACAGGGCGTTGCGCTGAGGCTGGCGCAGGCGCGGCGCTGCTGACCGTTGATGGCGCGGCCCTTCGCCCGGATCAGAAGGGCGCGCCGTCTGCTCCTGCTTCCTTGAGCACAATCGGCGTCCTTGAACTGGCAGTTGGGTCCGCTTCGTTGAAGGCTGAGACCCAGGTTGAAAGCTGTTGACCAGAAGGCGGCGCTTGGAAGCGCAGCAAAATGTCAAAGAATGTTTTGATACTTCTTGATTCTCGGCCTATGAATAATAAATCATCCTAAGCGCCGAGAAGAGCAAAATGTCAAAAAATGTTTTGACATCCCTTGATTGTCAGTGTTGAACAATAAATCGTCGTGAAAGCGCTGAAGGTAAAATGTCAAAAACTCTTTTGCCTCTTAAGGCGCCATCAGAAACGGCCGTGACCTATGGTGTTGTCGAAGCGATGATCGCTGAAGTGCTGGAAATCAAGCCGGAAGGGATTGGCGCCTTGCGGGCGCGGTTGCGGCACCTCCGCAACCTAGGCGTCCCCGCGCTTCCAAGACCGGGCAGCGGAAAAAAAATTAAATATTCACGTCGCCAAGCCTTCGAAATGCTCACAACCGTAATCTTGGAGCATCGCGGGTTCACCCCGCGTCTCTGCGATTTCGGCGGCCCAGGACATCTGGGGTGCCAGCCAATGGCCGGGTGAAGAGGATATATATGTCCTACTCGTAACGGCGTCGGATGGGCCAGAGGGGGAAACGAGACGAAGCTGGTTTCCGGCAAGGTTGTGAGTGGGGAGAAAGAACTGTTGGATGCGATCAAAGAGATCGGCGCAGGGTTCTTTTTGAACGTATCGGCGCTAGCAAGAGCGTTTGAAAATGCGCTTACGAGTGTGAGCCCAGCATGATTTCTTTTGACATAAATGTCAAAACATCTTTTGACAGCCTAAGCGTGAGGAGTACGAATGAACGACTTAAATCGGTCGGCCAGCGAGGCCCCTTTGGCCGACGACCTTCTCGAAGGCGCAGCACAGATTGCGGCTTTCCTCTTTGGCGATGGCAAGCAGCGAAGGCGCGTATACTGGCTGGCGCAAAACCAGAGCTTGCCCGTGTTCAGGATTGGGCAAAGCATTTGCGCCCGGCCCGTCAACCCTGCGTCGGTGGATCGCCGAGCAGGAAGCCGCAGGCGCGCCACGCCCGTAATGAGGGGTGCGGCTATTATCCACTTTTTGCCCAGAGACCTCAAAGGAACGGACCCGCATGGAGGCTTCGAAGCGGCTCCGTATGGAAACCACGTCTATGGCATGCACTGATGAGGCGATCGGTGATCGCATCCTGTCAACGACAGAAATTTGCCCGCGCGCCCCGCTCTGCCGCGAGGCGGGAAATATCGATAGCATCTCGGCCCGCGTTCGAACGGGCCATGGCAGCTGCTCGCCTAAAGGTTCCTCTGGGCGGCGTTAAAGCCGACGGTAAAATCCATCGCTGCGACGTGGACGGCGAAGGTGGCAAGGGCGAAGGCACATATCAGCTTGACCTCGACGGTATCTCAGCCGGGTGGTTCCAGAACAACCGCGACGGCGCTCGGCCCCGGGAGATGGCATGCCCGCACAGGGCAAAAACTGACCGCGGCCCAGGTTGCTGCCTACAAAGGGAAAGCCAGGATGCAGCAGACGGCACGCGGCGCCCATCTCTCGCGCATCAACAGGAGGAGGCTGAGGCTCTAATCGCTGGCAGCGAAGTCGCCCCTGCGTCTCACCCGTACCTCGTCAAGAAAGAAGTCCAAGCACACGACTTGCGCTATTCGGCCGCGCCGGTTGCAATCTCGCCAGGGCGCGACTCGGAGCCGGACGTGTTGATTGTGCCGATGCGCGACATCGACGGCACGCTTTGGAACGCTCAGCTCATCGACGCAAGCGGTGCGAAGAATCTTCTGACGGGCGGCCGCGTGAAAGGATGCTTCCACGTCATCGGCAAAACCGGGGCCGTCTTCACCGCCAGCGGCATAAACCCAATCGGGCTCAATCTCATCTGTGAAGGCTTCGCAACGGCGGCGACATGCTCCGAGGCCATGGGTGTGCCGGCCGTTGTCGCGTTCGAGAGGGGCAATTTGCTGCCCGTGGCTAAAGCACTGTACGCCGCGCATCCAAGGGCGAAGTACATTGTTTGCGGGGACGACGACTGGAAGGCGCGAGACCCCACCGGCAAGCCCATAAATCCTGGCCGCACGCATGCGATGAATGCCGCCCGCGCAATCGGCGCCGAGGTCGCGTTTCCTTTGTTCAGCGCCGGTCATTGCAGGAGCGACAAGGAGACTGATTTTAATGACCTCGCGCTTATCGATGGGTTGGGCGCTGTGCGCGTCTGTATTGAGGCTGCAGAGGCCGTGGAGACAATCCAAGCGCGTGCCGAGGAACCGGCCAACGCAGCGATTGAGGCCGCAATCGAGCGATTGGCCGCGCTTTCTGATATCGATTATGAATTGGTGCGAAAGGACGAAGCGAACAAGTTGGGCTTCCGTCCGACTTTTCTCGACAAGGTTGTTAAGAACACCAAGGCGGTCAACGCGGGAGCGGCGCTGGGCCCACACTTCTCGCCAATCGAGCCGTGGCCTGAAGCCGTTGACGGTGGGACGCTGCTTTTGGAACTGGTGAAGGTAATCCAGGCGCATGTGGTACTGGGGGAGAATGCCGCCATCGCCGTGGCTCTCTGGATTCTCCATGCGCACGCGCATGACGCGGCGGCGATTTCGCCGATTTTGGCCATTATCAGTCCGCAAAAACGCTGCGGGAAAACGACTTTTTGAGCTTGCTTCAAGAGCTGACGCCGAATCCGCTCACAGCATCGAATATCTCTGTCTCTGCTGTTTTCCGCGCCATCGACGAATGCCGCCCGACGCTCATTTTGGATGAAGCCGATACATTCCTAGCGAAGCACGGTGAACTGCGCGGCATCATCAATAGCGGGCACAGTCGGCAAGCCGCGTTTGTCGTGCGCGTCGTCGGCATCGGCAAGAAGCAGACTCCGGTGAAATTCTCCACATGGGCGCCGAAGGCGATTGCCTCGATCGGGATGTTGAGTGACACCTTGCAAGATAGGAGTATCGCCATACGGCTTCGCCGTAAGCTTCCGTCCGAAAAAGTTCAGAAATTTCGTGCCGATCATGTGCAGTATCTTACCAACTTGTGCCGGATGGCGGTGCGTTGGGCTGCAGACAATATGGATAAGCTTCGCAAGCTCGACACTCCCGTACCGACTCAGCTCCATGACCGGCAAGCGGACAATTGGAGAGCGCTGTTCAACATCGCTAAACTGATCGGCGGGGATTGGCTGACCAAGGCGCGTGAGGCCGCACTCGCGATCGAGGGCGCAGCGCGCAAATGCCAAACTCTCGGCGAGCAGCTGCTCGCAGATTGCCGGACAGTATTCGAAGACCGGCACGCGACGGAGTTATCCGCCGAGGAGATCATCGCTGAGATTTGTAACCTGGATGAGAACACTTGGGCCAATTACCGGGGCAAGCGGATTACCTCAGACAGCTTCGCCGCCATCCTGAGGGACTTTGAAATATACTCGAAACGCAAGACTTCGGGCCAGGGCAAAGGCAGAATGAAGTGGTATCGGACCGACTTTGAGGACGCTTGGCAGCGGTATTTATAAAAAAGAAGGGGGGTTAACCCCCTCCGAACCCTTCACTCACTTCACCGGCTTGAAATATAAGGGAAATCCGGCTTCCGAACCCTTCACAACAGTGAAGGCTTGCGACGGGAAGAGTTAATGATTTCAACAAAGTGAATGGGGTGAACGGCCAAAGCCCCCTGGGCGGACGAGTAGTGCCGCGATCCTGGGCAAAGATAATTGCAGCCTGAAATAACGCGAGCGAAGCGGCACTCGACCTGGGACGCTCGCCGAACATTAGCTTCGTGAAGGTCCAGCCATCGGCGGCGATAGCAGAGCTGGGAGTCAGAGGCAGAGATGCGGATTGGCCGACCTTGCCAGTAAGGAGCTAGTAACGCGATCCATACGTTGTCAGGCGATGAAAGCGCGGAACTGCTTGAGCTTCTGGAACGCAAATCGCAAAGCGGTGCGGAGACATTGCGGCAGCGCTCACGCCTTACTTTGAGAGGCTTGAAGACCTGAATGATCATTGCACTGCCATGAATTATTTAGGGGATGCAAAAAGAATGGAGGATCAGGAGCTTATTCGGATCTCGGAACCGCTCTTAAATCATCTAGAAGGTGAAATATCAAAAATAAATATGAAGATAGAAACAGAGCATCCCTATTATAGCAAGACATCAGCCGACCAGAAACCCTCGTAAAGGTCTCGCTAAAGCAAACCTGGATAATAGCGGGCAGCAAAGCATACTGGTCCGCTGCATATTTGAGGGCATGCTTTAAGCGCGACTCCCACTAACGCGGTTGGAGGGCAAACTGCATACTTGTAGCAATGTCCTCCGCCTGGTTCCCCAATTTCTTCCATAGAAAATCTCCGCTCTCGCCTGCACCAGTTCTAACAAATACCGATATAATACTGACCATCATCGTGCATGTGAGAAAATATTATATTACGTATAGGTGCGTTTGTCAGAGAAATCTATCTAATATCCGTTACGATATCGTTCAGAATATAAGTTATTATGTGTCCATGTTTGGTGATGATTCATCAATCAGAGAACGTACCATATCAAAAAGTCTTTCAATGTCGTTGTATCTACAATATTGCACAATCTTCACGATGCAGTCCTCCAGGCGTAAGTCTACCCATACTATCTCATCCCAGGGCCAACCACAAAAAGACATCCGCACTGGCGGAAGGAGTCCAGCGTCAACAGCTCTGCAAATTTCCAATTGTCTATGGAGAAAATACATACGATGAAGGGTTCCATGTAACTGGCCCCAAAGACGTTCATATTCCAAGTCTGTGTAACTATATAAAGATGTTTCATAAACTTTCTTAGTGTCTATATAACATACAAACTCAGTTGCGGCCTTGGTAAGTTTGTTATTTTCTTTCCTTAAAATACAAACTAATTCCTTGTAGAATGTGTTTGAATCTAAATCGAATTCAAATGTTTCAGAATATATCATTTTATCCTCCATAAATGGCCTTCTTAATTGCTGTGGTGCACCCTCTAACGGCATGTTGGTTTCGCTGCTCCTCATTAGCCTGGAGACCCGCGCCTACTTACCGCCTCTGGGGCATCGAGCAGCGTGACGGTGGGATTGCATCCAGCACGGCGCACGACACTGATAAGCCCAGCGCGCTCCATAAGCTTGAGACAGCGCCCCTTCGCCTTGCGGTCCACACCAAATTTCTTGAGAACGCGATTGCCCAGGGCGAAGGTTTTGGTCTTCTTCAGACCCGCGAGATACCAAAGCGCCAGACCGACATGCAGGGATTTGCCTGGGAGCGTTGCGGCAGCCGTTATCCATGCCAGCGGTATGGGTCCCTTAATGAAGGGAGCCGTCGCACCTCGAAGGTTAGAGACTTTGGGACCTTCGGGTGGTCGTCGTGGTGGTGGCGTCCCCGTGAGGCTGAACTGCTGGAGATTCAGCGTCATGGGAGCCTCCCTCCCAGAGAGACCATAGGTAGTATAGTATTATAGATATATATATTAGATTGTACGGGTACGTCGTCGTAGGACAGGGTGGTGGGACACGCTGGGACAGGTTCGGTTTCGGCTGGCTCTGTTGAGAGCAGCTCCATGACCTTTGTCCACATCACCCTGCCTCGCGGGTCCGAATAGCACTCGTGCGAGGGAATGATTTTCACATCGGACCGCAGCTCGAAGCCGCCCAGCACAACCGCACTCGCCTTCGCCATCAACCCCTGCATGATGCGCACCTGCTCTTCGATAGCGTCGCTCGGCGCTTCAATGAGGATGGCATCGTGCACTGGCGCACAGATTTTGATGCCAGCCTCCACGCCCAGGATGCATGCGAGGCGGAGCATCTCAGCGCCATTTGCCTGCATGAGAAAATTGCGAAGCGAGCGCGGCTTGGGGTCTATCCCGGGGCGCACGGTCCAGCCAAACACCGTCCGGAGTTTCCCGGTCAGCATGACATGGTCGAGGGCGCCATCCGACCACCGCCAGAAGCGGGAATAGGTTTCGTGGTGAAGCCTTAAGAGCTCTCTGGCATGCGCCGGAGACTGCCCGAACTCTCTCTGCAAGGGCCTCGGCGCCCATGCCGTATTGAACGGCAAGCGCGCAGGCCTTGAAGCGTTCTCGCGCCTCCCCATGGCTCGCCTTCGTGGCATGGGCTGGGACTGCGCCTGCCTGCCTTGCGAATTCGAGATAGGGGTCGCCAGAGCGATAGGCCGCCTTCATGGTTTCATCGCCTGAGAGCGCGGCGGCAATGCCGAACTCCTGCTGGCAGTAGTCGAGATAGGCGAGCGCTGTGCCGGGCTTGGGTTTGATAAGGCCGCGCAGCCAGACCGCAGGGCCGAAGATGAACTTTTTACTGGAGGGCTGATTGCGCCCGGTGCTTGAACCGAAGGCCGACAACAGAGTGCGATTACGGCCCGTCGGGACCAACGGCGAGGTCGTTCAGCTTCATTTGTGACAATGTGGCGCGAAGGTCCTTCAGCGGCGCAAGAGCCGGGTGGCACTTTGCCATTTCCTCAAATGTGCCATCTTTCAGGTCCAGCCGCCCCGAAGGCAGGCGAGGCCACGGGATTTTGCTGGCGGCGAGATAGCGCTCGAACCGCTCAAGCTTGAAGGTCCGGCCATCGTAGATGCCGTAATCCTTGTCAACGGCGGCAATCAGCCGGTCCTGAATCCATCCCCAATTCTCCCGCAACCGGGCGAGGGTCCTCGTGTCAACCGGCACGCCGTTTTGCTCAATGTGCGCCGCCACCGCCATATAGCGGCCCCGGAGGAGCGCCCGGGGCAAATCGGTGTGCGGCAGCATTTTGGGAAACAGGCGAGCGAGTGCCTCAACGTCGCTTTCGCAGTAGTCCAGGAGGGCCGTCTTCTCGCCTGCCGTGAAGGGACCACCGCGCATGGCGAGCTCGCGCATACTTTGCTTTTCCAGCGCTTCGATGCCCCCAAGGCCAAAATAGACCAGAGCACCAAGAAGGCCCGCCCCGCATTGCAGTGTTTCCGTGTTGGTCAAATTGCGGAATTCAGCGAACAGGTCGAGGATGTTCGTCGGGATTTCCCAGCCAAGCGCAAGGTGGCACCCCATCTCTGCCGACGCGTAATACGCGACGAAAAGACTATCGGGACCCGTGCCATAGGGCGGCTTGGCGGCCGCCCCCAGTTCGTCTTGCCACAGCCTGACGGTGCGGCCCGAGATGAGCTCTTTTGCGACCAGACAGTGGGGCTCGGGGGTGTGTCCGGGCGGCGCCCGGAACTCGAAGTCCGCCGCCCAGATTTCGCGGAAAGCCATACCGGTCATCATGTCCGGCCTTGCAGCCGCTTAATGAGCGGATGCTCGGGGTCGCCGATGAAGCGGCCACGAAAGGCCACGTTCAGGATTTCCTCCATCGACTTGTCCGGCCACTGAGGGTCGCTCAAGGTTTCAAGGCCTAGGAGAATCTCATAGGCACCGAGAGACATGTTTGGCCGCACGGAGACCCAGCGGTTGACGGCGAGACCGGCGCCATCCCAGGCGCTCTCGTGCCAAACGTTGCTGCGCCCATCCGCCCCAGGAAGCCGAAGCGGCCACAGGAACAGGACTCCCTGGCGGTTGATTGTTGGCTTCAGCGACACTGGGACAGCAATGCCGGACACGTCAGCGAGAAGGCTTGGGGAAACGAGATAGCTTTCTCTATCCTCCTTCAGGTCGAGGAGCATCGTGTCAAACTGCATCTCGGGATGCACGCGGACGAACTCCGTCTTAGTCGGTTTGCGGACCGGCACCGTTGTCAGGATTTTCTCAACCCCTGCGGTTTGTGCGTAGTCCTGGCTTAGGCGAAGCGCGTTGAAATCGAGGCCGCCGGCCGGGATTGCGCCGCCGTGGGAGGAGGCGCTTTCTTTCTCAACGGCTGGTTCTGCGCCATTCAGGGCGTCTTTCCGATTGACTGTTTCTCCGTTCAAATCAATATTTTTACTTACTAATTTCATTTTAATATCCTTCTCTTGTTAATGCATTCGACCAATGCTTGTGTTCAAAAAGCCTGGATTTCTTCCAGTCTTGAACTTCCGACGACAGCCATGCACAGGCTCTTTTCCCAAGTTTAATCTGTTTCGGGAATTCGCCCTTGCTTGACAGCTCGTAGAGGTGAGTTCTTTTAAGACCAGTTTCAGCCATGACTTTATCTAATCTCCAAAAGACAGTATCTGCCATAAAATATCCTCCTTATATGAAAGCAACGAACGTCTTTGTTCGTGTCTATATCTCTATTTATGCGGGTGGATGCCTCTGAATGGCAGATTCTAATATTAAATTTTTGTAATCTTCTGATTCTATAAAGCAAGGTGGCTTTACTTTGGCGTAATTCTTCAAAGTAACTCTGTTATTATATCGTCATATCGTCCGCTGAGTTCTAGCTCTAAAGCGGCGCGCCTGCAAGACCGCCATCCACATCAAGGATAAAGCCATGGTTCCAAGGGCGTTCCTCCGAGGTCGGAAGTGCCGCGAACATAAGTAGACAGGAGGCTTACTTACAGAAGTGCGAACATAAGTAGAAAGGAGTCTTACTTACACAGAAGGAGACAATAGACGGTGACGAGAAGAAACTTAGACTTAGACCATTGCACCAACAAGCAAGAGGCCGTTATCACCGCTTATGCCGAGGAATGGGAGGAAAACGAAAAAAGCATCGCCGAAGGGGCTTGGGCGACGACCCTGGACCTGGCGCGGATCACGTACTGGTACCCAATTCTGATGAAATATTGCCCGAACCACCCGCTCACCCAAAGCTTGAAGCGGGAACGGGAGAACATGAAGAGGCGAAAGGACCTGGCGGGGTTCTTCTTCTGGGGCTGGGACTGATTTTTTATGGCCCTAAAGTCAGGCGTGTGTCCTGCAAGCGGCGCCCATCCGATCCTTGGCTTCTTACCTGAAGGAGCAGAGGGAAGCGGATAAGCCGAGCTTATGATGGACCAGTCATCGCCGCGCCAACTTCGATTGCAATCGCACCCGCCTTCGCAAGCATCAGGGCGGCAAGGCCTGCCGCAAAAAGAACAAAACAAGAACCACTCAGACATTCCCATACGGGCATAAAAAACCCCGATACTTTGCCCTTAGATCGCGGTCGTGTCGCCTCGGCTTGCGATTGCACTGCCAGGCATGCTTGGCCAGCAACCCCAATTCCCCACCCTTCTCGCGCGCTTCGAGCCAATCATCAGATTATGTATATAGTGCTAAAAGGCTATTGCTCAGTTGTAGGATGTCAAATTAGAAGCAAGAGCGAGGAGGATACTGAGAGTGCAACGTTCTATTTGGTAATTATATAGCACTTGACTCATAAGTCATAATATTGTATCATATAAGATGATATTAATTTCTAAGTTTATAGGATGGTGATAAATATGAGTGAGTCCAAATTGGAAAATGCATCGCAGTCGCATTTTATATCGAGAACCACGGGGTCGCAAAATATGCAACTCTTGTATAATCTTCAGGAAGCTTGTGAACGATTCCTGCCTAATACCGATGTACATCCGTGCGACTTATTAATTTTGGCTGGGAAGAAGAAGCTTAGACTTACTAAAATAAACAAAAAGGAGTTGGTTTCATACGAAGCAATTCAGGAAATGATTGAAATATGTCAAGAAAGAAAAGCCCACCGAGACTCTGGCTCGAAAAAAGACCAGGGAGAGAAGCCATCTGGTGCATCCTCGATGCCGGACGCAAAATTAGCACTGGCTGCTCTGAATCAAGAGCTGGAGAAGCAGCGGGTAAACTCGCGGCGTACATCGCAGAGAGCCGGGAAACCCCCGGGGAGCGGAAAGCCGCGAAAGTCTTAATTGCTGACGTCCTACTGTTTTATGCTCGCGTGCGGATTCCGCAGCTGGCCACTCCCAATTGGGAACCTTATCGGGTCCAAAAACTCGGTGAGTTTTGGGGACATCTCACACTCATCGATGTCACCGGCGACCGTTGCCGTAAATATGTAAAGTGGCGAAAAAGCGAAGGTGTAGGTCCATCGGCAAGACGGGAACTTGAGGTGCTTCAGGCGGCAATAAGACTTTATCACAAAGAGTGGGCGCTTGATGTTGTTCCTGCGGTGACCTTTCCAGACAAAGCGCCTCCGCGGGAGGACTGGTTGACACGCGACCAAGCTGCTCGCCTCCTCTATGCGGCATGGAGGCGTCCTGAGAGCAAGCATCTCGCACGATTTATTTTAATCGGTCTTTATACGGGCACTCGCACTGGAGCAATTCTGGGATTGCGGTGGGTCGAGAGCCTGTATGAAGGGTGGGTCGATATCGATAACGGGATATTATTTCGCAAAGGGCGGCGTGTCCAAGAAACGAAAAAGCGACAGCCTCCGTTGCGTTTGTACTGGCGTCTTACCGCTCACCTTAAGCGTTGGAAGCGCATGGATGAAGGCCTTGGTTTAACTCACGTAATTAGTTATCGAGGGAAACCCATAGCTAAGCTAAGAAGAAGCTGGGACTTTGCTTGCAAGGATGCCGGTTTAACCACTGAAGCCGGGTTTCTCTTCGACCCGATAAAACACCACCTTCGCCACACGGCGGCGACCTGGCTCTTGAGCGAAGGTATCTCTTTTGCCGACACTGCCGATTATCTGGGCATGAGTGAGAAGGTCCTGCGAACCACTTACGCCCATGTGCATCCAAATTTCCATAAGAACATAGCGGGAAGACCGCGAATGATTGCGAATGAAATAGCGCGAAAAGCCGTGAACAAAACGTGATTATTTCAAGGCAAACAGAGAAAATTCTCTTTTGAAATCAATGCTGCAGGGTTTAGGGCATTACGTTGACATCGTAGGGGTCACAGGTTCAATCCGTGTCGTGTCTCGGCACCGCCCTTCATCACTTCTCCGTTCGCTGCAATCCAATCGGCGAAAGCTTGCAAAGCCTCGCAAAATCTCGTGCGTGCGCCGTATTGACGAGCCTCCCGCCCTCGTCAAGAAGCTTG
>CAWIAL010000002.1:0-7985 GCA_963834165.1 uncultured Alphaproteobacteria bacterium
GGCCGGAAACGGACATGAAGGGTTTAGAAAATTATTTAGATCGCGATGCTCGCTTTTGGATCATTTAGCGGACGAGGGAGAGCAGAATTCGGGCGGCGTTAATCTGCGGGCACAGAAGATCGCAGGCGAGCGGTTTCACGAACCTTCGTAGGCGCGAAGAGCCAGCCGCAAAGGAAGCCTGCCAGCATCGCACCTGCAATCTGTGCGGCGATAAAGAGAGGCACTGAGCTGGGCGCTATTCCCGAAAAGGTATTCGTCAACGCCCGAGCTATTGTAACCGCCGGATTGGCAAAGCTGGTGGATGCCGTGAACCAATAGGCAGATGTGATGTAAAGGCCAACCAGCCATGGGACAGCCCGCTTTTGGATGCATATGCCGCCAAGGATCGTCGCGATGAGCCCGAAGGTGGCGACGCCTTCTGCAAACAACTGGCCGGCGCCTGTCCGTAGCTTGACGGAAAATTCTAGGGCGGGCAGGCCGAACATCAGATGTGCGATCATCGTCCCGGCAACGCCGCCAGCAAGCTGCGCTGCAATGTAGAAAATCGTCTCTGACCGGGCCAACTCGCCTCGCGTGGCAAAAACCAGCGAAACAGCGGGATTGAAATGCGCGCCGGACAGGTGACCAAGTATCGAAATGAGGACAACGAGCGCCGCTCCGGTTGACAAAGCATTGCATAAGAGTTGCAAGGCCACATCGTGTGTTAGCCTTTCTGCCATGATGCCCGAGCCAACCACGGCGGCTACGAGAAAAGCCGTGCCCATGGCTTCGGCCGCGATCCGGCGGCGAAGATCGAAAACCGCCATCAGCTGGCCTTTCCTGGCTGCAAGGTCGAACCTTCCATGCGGCCGATTTCCTTCAAGCGCGCTGAGAGCACCAGCTTGTCGAGGCTCTTGATAGGTAGAGACGTGAAGGCTGAAATTCGGTTGCGCAAATAGCGGAAGGCCTCGTTGAAGGCCCGCTGCTTTTCGATGTCTGTGCCTTCAACGGCAGCAGGGTCTTCGATGCCCCAATGCGCCGTGATCGGCTGTCCCGGCCAGAAAGGGCATACTTCGCCCGCCGCACTGTCGCAAACAGTGAAGACAAAATCCACGTCCGGTGCGCCGGGAGCGGCGTATTCGTCCCAGCTCTTGGAACGGAAGCCATCGGCCGGATACCCGTATTCGGCAAGCGTCTTAAGCGCGTACGGGTTCACCGTCCCTTTGGGATGACTGCCCGCTGAAAAGGCGTTGAAGCGTTGAGCCCCGTCCTTGCGAAGGATACCCTCTGCCAGGATCGAGCGGGCCGTATTGCCGGTGCAAAGAAAAAGCACGTTGTAGATTTGTCCCGTCATCGCCCGCCTCTCACGATGCGCAGCCGCAGATGGTTGATGCTTTTGGCTTTTGGGCGCGCACGAAGGCGCTCATGAATTTGCCTTCGATATGCCCGGCGAGTTCCTCCACATCGATGCCCTTGCCACTCAGGAATTCGCGCGCATCTTCGCCCTTATAGATGCGGGTTGGCTCGATGCTGACTGCTTCGAAACCTGCCTTTGCGAGTTTCGCGGCATAGTCGCTTTCCTCAAGCGCGCCCGCGATGCAGCCTGCCCAGGCCAGCACATTCTTGCGGATGTCTTCCGGAACGTCGCCGCGCGTGACGATATCGGACACAGCGAAACGGCCGCCCGGCTTCAGGACACGGAAGGCTTCTTTCAGAACCCTGTCTTTGTCACCGGACAGATTGATGACGCAGTTCGAG
Source organism: uncultured Alphaproteobacteria bacterium (assembly GCA_963834165.1). Taxonomy (GTDB): domain Bacteria; phylum Pseudomonadota; class Alphaproteobacteria; order Rhizobiales; family Rhodomicrobiaceae; genus Rhodomicrobium. The sequence goes on from CAWIAL010000002.1 coordinate 1,738, forward strand.
ATGATGACATCGACGGCGTTGTCCGGCAGCGGGATATTCTCAATTTCGCCCTTCAAGAACTCGACGTTCCCGATCCCCGCCTTTTTCTGGTTTTCGCGCGCGAGCGTCAGCATTTCGTCTGTCATATCAAGGCCATAAGCTTTGCCTGTGGGGCCGACGCGGCGTGCCGACAAAAAGACATCGATGCCGCCGCCAGACCCCAGATCGAGGACGATTTCGCCGGCCTGCAATTGGGCAAGTGCGGTGGGATTGCCGCAGCCGAGGGAGGCCAGAACGGCCGCCTCCGGCAAGGCCCCTTTCTCTGAAACGTCATAAAGGTTGGAGGTAATCGGGCTCGATCCAGCAAGCGCGGCACTCCCTCCGCAGCACGATGCGCCTTCGCTGACACGCCGCGCTGCTTCGCTATAGCGTTCGCGCACAGCTTCTTTGACGCCGGTATCGCTCATGATTTGCTCCTAACAGCAGGTGATGGCTTCGGGTTTGATGGCTTTGTTGCGTGTGCAGCATTCGGCGAAGAGGAACGCCAGAATGTCTTTTAGTGCTTCGGCATTTGCAGTGTAGCGGAGGTAGGTGCTTTCGCGGCGCACCTTCACGAGGTCTTCGTTTTTTAACTTGTCGAGGTGATGCGAAAGCGTTGACGGGGGAATGCAGAGCTCAGAGCCGATTTCGCCCACGACAAGCCCCTCCGGATGGGCTGACAAAAGCAAGCGCACGATCCTGAGCCGTGTTTCGGTGCCTAGCGCCGCCATCATGTCGGCGTAGCGTGCGATCTGATCGTCGTGTGGAGCGTCCGCCATTTTTGCCTCTTTTATAATTCCATTATCATGGAAATATGGAATATGCAAGAGCCTCGCCCGAAGTTTGCATCTCCTATTGCGAGGCGCATCAAGCTAGGCTCAGGACTCATTAACGCAGACAGAAGATGAAGGCGGCCGCAATGCATATTGCCGAGAAGAAGGTGTGCGCGCAGCGGTCGTAGCGCATCGCGATGCGCCGCCAGTCCTTGAGCCAGCCGAAGCTGTTTTCGATCTTGTGGCGCTTTTTGTAGAGGGCCTGGTCGTAAGCGTGTTGGGTCTTGCGGTTCTTCTTCGGCGGGATGCAGGGCTCGATGCCCTTTTCGATCAGGGCCTCGCGAAAGGCGTCGCTGTCGTAGCCCTTGTCGCCGGTCAAAGACTTGGCGGGAGGCAGCGCAGGCAACAGGAGGGCCGCCCCTTTGTGATCGCTCATCTGACCTGGAGTAAGCAGTAAGATCAAAGGCTTGCCGTCTTGATCCGTGACGGCGTGCAGCTTGGAGTTCAAGCCGCCTTTCGTGCGCCCAATGCAGCGAGGCTCATCCCCTTTTTAAAAAGGCTCGCGGCCGTGCGATGGGCTTTAAGATGGGTGGAATCGATAATGAGCCGCTTAGGCAGGCCCAGCTCGCCCGCAAGCTCGGCGAAGATCCGGTCGAATACGCCCATGCGGCTCCAGCGGATGAAGCGGTTGTACAGGGTCTTGTGCGGGCCGTAGTCCTTGGGCGCATCGCGCCAGCGCAACCCATTCTTGATGACGAACACGATCCCGCTGATCACTTTGCGATCGTCCGCCCGCGCAACGCCATGCGACCGCGGAAAATAAGCTTTGATGCGATCAAGCTGCTCGTGCGAAAGCCAAAACAGATCCGTCATGACAGGTCCTCCTGCCAAGCCCTTGAATCTGATTTGCAACCTTTCGGGAACCCCTAAAATTAATGGGTCCTGAGCCTAACTGCCGCTACGCAAGGGGACGCGTCCGGGCAAGGCGCGATGTCGAGAGTCTCTGCCAAAGGCGATCGGCGCGCGTGAAGACCGGTGGTCGTGTCGGCGGCGCAATGCAGAGATTCCAGACATGCGCCACCACCGAAGGAGGACGCTCCGCACGCCTCTGAAAATGTCTGCTGTACATTGGACAGCGACTATCGCGATCAGCCGCGAAGCAGCGCCGTGCCGCAGCCAGATGCATGCGCAATTACGAAATATTCGCTGACTAAAGCGGGCGGTGCCCGTGCCACAGAGGACTGATTCGGAGCGACTTTATGGACTATCCGTGCTAAAAATCGAAAATCGGGGCTTGAATACCATAGGCCTAAGGCCTGGACAACGGAATGCTATGGCGCGAAGTGACCTTCTTATCAATCTCGTGAAAGCTGGCGCGAGCGGCGACACGGCAGCGTTGCGCACGACGGTAGAGGCGCTCGCTGCTGATGAACGCGCCAAGCGGCATGGTGGATTTGCCGATCGCATCACGCGCGCACTGGAGGCGTCGATCAAACCGGTCACTGCGAAGCAGCTGTCTGTCGCGCGCCCGTCTGATGGCACGATGGGTATACTCAGGCGTGACCCCAGACGCCCGATGGAAGAACTCTACCTCTCAAAGGCGACTCGATCCCTCTGTGAAGAGTTGATTGAGGAGCAGCGGCGCGCGGATGTTCTTCGAGCGCATGGGCTCGAGCCTCGTCATCGCATCTTGCTGGTGGGACCCCCCGGCAACGGCAAGACATCACTTGCCGACAGCATCGCTTATGAGCTTGCGCTGCCCTTCTTCACGGTGCGCTACGACGCGGTTGTGACGAGTTATCTTGGCGAAACGGCGCAACGCTTGCGGCGGTTGTTCGACTTTGTCCGAACCGAACCGTGCGTTCTCTTTTTTGATGAGTTTGATGCGATCGGCAAGGAGCGCGGTGATCTCCACGAAACTGGTGAAATCAAGCGCGTGGTGACGACACTTCTGCTTCAGCTCGATGATCTGCCGTCGTATTGTGTTTTGGTGGCCGCTACGAATTATCCAGAGTTGCTGGACCGCGCCACATGGCGACGTTTCCAGGCCCGCCTTGTTCTCGACAAGCCCGGTGAAGAGCAATTAATCGCTTACGTCACGGATCAGTTGCGTTCGTTAGGGGACACTCCGGGCTATACCGCCAAGCGGCTTGCCGGGGCCATTGAGCCGCAAAGTTACTCCGATGCCGAGAATTTCTTTCTTGATGTTCGCCGCCGCTTTGTCCTTGGACAGGGCTCGATCTCACTGCGCGCGGTCATTGACGACCGCGTTCGGGCCTGGCGCGAACGCAACGCTGCCGGGGCAATAGAAGATGGCGAGGGAACGGCCGATACTGCGTCTGCCTGATCCACGGCCGGCGCGACGCAAGAAAAAGAAGCCGCCGACCATTCCGCAGCCTCGTGGGCCCGGCCGACGGCGTCAGGGCGAACGCTTGGGTCCGCGGTTCGTCGAGCTGTCGCGGCTTGTGCAGCAACCCCTTGAGCTTGCCGAAGATCCGACGGGAATCGCGCCCGAGCGCGCGCTGGTGTTTGAGACAGCGGGTAACATTCAGGGCTTTGCACGTGCGGCGCGCGCCGTAGGGCTCGAGGTGATCGCTGAAGTCGATGGCGATGACGTCGAAGCGTTTCCAGAAGGGTTCGAGCCAGCGCGTGGTAGCGCGAGCATTCCCCAGACGCTTTATGCCACGATGCCCACCCTAGCATCGGCGGCGCAAATCGTAAGGCTTTGGGACGCCCATCAAGCCGATCAAGACCCGCCCGATGGCGCAGCCCCCTGGTGGAAACTCTTCGATCGATTGCTGGATCTGCGCCCATGGGGTCCAGAGGATCGCTTTCCGTTGGGTGCCCGGCAGACTATCGAAAAGCGGCTGGAAGGCATTGCCGACGACGATGTTATACGTATGGAATTCGAGATCTGGCCCTCCGCCAGCGCGGATGACCGGCGCAGATGGCGCGAGGAAGCACATGCCAAGATTACGGAACTTGGCGGCGCGATTGGTGCAAGTAGTTCCATCGCCGGACGGGGCTTTGTGTATGAGGCGTTGCTCGCGCGTTTACCCGCGCGCGCCGTGCGTGACCTTCTGGCCGATCCCAGCAACCCCGACGGATTAGGCTGGGTGCGCGGCGTACAGTTCCTTCTGCCGCAGACGATCGCTCAAGCTCTCCCAGAGGCGGGTGAGGAATTGAGGAGAGACCTTCCCGATCGTGAGGCGTTCGCGGACGACATGCCCATTCTTGGCGCGCTTTTAGATGGCACGCCTGTTGCTGCGCACCCGGCCCTCGATGGCGGTGTGGTGATTGAAGATATTCACAATCTTGTGGGCCGATCTCAGGTGCGCCAGCGGTCTCATGCAACCGGCATGGCCTCGTTGATCTTGCGCGGTGATCTGGAGGCGGATGGCGTTGCACTTGAGAACTCCCGCCTTCTTTGCGTTCCGATCGTCGTGGACACGGATAAGGGGGGCCGGTCTCCGGATGACATGCTTTTTGTGGATCTTCTGCATGTGGCCTTGACCCGGATGTTCGTAGGCAATGCCGCGCTGGCGCCGGATGTGTTTGTCGTCAACCTTTCCATCGGCATTCACGAGATGCGTTTCGGCGGACGCATTAGTGCTCTTGCCAGGCTCCTAGACTGGTGGGCCTACGAACATGGCGTTCTCTTCGTGATTTCGTCCGGCAACATCCTCGATGCGTTGACGCTTGACCCAACGTTGCTGCCGGATTTTCTGGCGATGGACGACCAAGGACGAAGGAAGGCTGTGCGCTCGGCGTTGCGAAATGCTGCCTACGCGCGCTCCCTATTGTCGCCTGCGGAGGCATTGAATGGATTGACCGTAGGAGCGATCTCGGAAGACCGGACGAACGCCGCGCCCATTCCTGCGGCGCATGACATCGTCGCCTTGCATGCGGATGGCCATCGGCTTCCTGCGGTGACCGCAGCCCTTGGCCTGGGTCCGTTTAGAAGCATCAAGCCGGATCTGTTGGAGACGGGCGGTGTTCACGAATTTCGCGCGGGGGGCGGCGCTCCCAATGCCAACCTCACGCTTGTGAACCGAGAAAACGGTCTCGTGGTGGCCTCGCCGCGCATCGAAGCCCGAAGGGGTATGCGCCGCACACGAGGGACCAGTTGTGCAGCCGCCCTCACATCCCGAGCCATTTTGCAGTGCGCGGGAGCTCTGCAGGAAGAGGGGGGACCCTATGCTGACCGTGATCTTTCGCGGCGCGACCGCGCCCTTCTAACGCGTGCGCTTAGCATCAATGCGGCCGATTGGTCCGAGGAAGCCATTGCCCATGCGGCAGCGGTGTTGGAGGAATTGGGATCAAGGGCGCATGTCCGGGCGAAGGAGGATGTGTGCCGCCATTATGGACATGGCCACCTCTCTGTGGCTCGTATGGTGGAATCGCCGGCTAACGGCGTCACCCTTGTGGCCTTGAGTGATCTTCGCAAAGATCAGGCACGCATTTTCCACCTTCCGCTTCCGCCAGCTTTATCGGGACAACGTGTCGGACGCTCCATGCGCGTGACGCTCGCATGGTTCTCACCGACGGACAGTACCCGAGCGCGTTACCGCCTTGCCTCCCTACAGGCTATGGCCTCTGACAACATTGACGGCGAGGACGAAGACAAGGACGCGGGGTGGGGACTTTTGATGCAAGCATCCGGACCCGACGAACGGATGATTGGTCGTGGCACGGTTTGGTCGCGCCGTCTCATCCATAAACGGCTTGCGAGCCCGGCCTACGAGGACGGCGAGACCGTGCCGATCAGGGTGCAATGCCAGGACGCAAGCGGTGGAGCGCTTAGTCCGGATATCGATATCCGCTTTGCCGTTGCGGTGACCTTGGAGGTCGAAGCCGGGGTGCAGTTCGATATTCATGAGGAACTGCGCGAGAAGGTGAGGCCACGGGTGCGCCAATAAGGTGGCGGCGGAGCGGAAGCGGACAATCACGCTCCGGCGTCATCACTGATTGCCACCTGCAGCGCGTTCCTCGCAAAGATTGTCGGCATCCGGAACCATCAATATGGGCGCTGTCCGCTCAACGTCGCGAGATGTCCGTTCCTAATCAAGCAACAGATATCTGTTGCCCACAAGCCCACAGAAGGCATCAACGTCTGCTTGGTATAAAGTATACCAAAGAGCCGACCTTTAAAGGCGACAGCCCTTAAGGCCGCTTGTCCCCTCGAAGCTGGACGAAATTTGCAGCTGCGAGAAATAGAAACTTGGGTCGCAAGCCGACCAAACGGTATTGGAAAGATTATTAGATTGGTGCGCCCGCTTCATGATCACTTAGCGGACTATCCTGGATCGAGCCCCAGACAGCGAAAACGCCGAGTGGGTCAGCCGACATTTCGATGACGCCGAACAGGTGGCAGGGCAGCGAGAACCGACCGGGGATTTGCCACGGAAGATCCGGCGCCGATCCTAGTCAAATTGGGGGTAGTCCTCAGACTTGGTT
>CAWIAL010000003.1:0-54663 GCA_963834165.1 uncultured Alphaproteobacteria bacterium
CCACTCGTTCCCATGCACGCCTAGACTAGCCGCGTTAGCGAGCGCGGCGCGGACGAAACCACCGCAGCCAATCCGCGAAGCCGGACAGTTCCGCCTCGAACTCGACTTCCGAAACTTGCTCGCCATCCTGCAGCCGCGGAAGCAGATACGGGTTCATTCCCCTCCAGGCGATCCCCTGCACGGTGGTGGTGGCGCTGATAACGCCGTTCGTGGCCAAGGCTTCAGCCGCCTGCGCGGAACACAAGCCGCTCGGGTAGCAGAAGTGCTCAAGCGGTGCGCTGGAGGGCGGCAGCAGCTCCGCCAGCGCGGCGCGGTTTGCCGCGACCTCGGCCGCGACCACGCCGGGAGAAAAGTCGCCCAATGTATGGTTGTGGGTATGAAGCTGCACGTCCAGCCCGCCTTCTGCCGCTTCCCGCAACTCTTCGGGCGTCATGTAGTCGAATGCTCGGGCGGCCATGTAAGGGGCCGTATCGATCTCGGCCTCCGCTGTGAAACGCTCCAAGGCGGCGAGCCGCGAGGATGGCGTCGCGGTTATATCGTTAGCTGCAGCAAACGCCAGCTCGGCTGATTTGGGCAGCGCCGATCGGACTTTGGCCTTGCGGAGCCAGCGCGCCATAATGTGCGGTACCGGCTCGCGAGACTGCATTGAGCCGCTGTCGCAGTAAAGCGTCGCCGGCATTGCCTGCTCCTTCAGCGCGGGCAGCATGTCTGCATAACTGCCGTACCAGCCGTCATCGATGGTAATGACCACGCTGCAGGCAGGGATGCTGCCTTCCCCGCGCAGCGCTCGCACGGCGTCCGAAAGCTTTACAACGGGGTAGCCTAACCGGCGGATCGTCTGCAAACGCTGCTGGAACGTATCGCTGCGCATGAACATGGCATCGCCGCTGAAGCCGTCATCGGTGCGCCAGGTGCCGTGGTAGCAAAGGATGCGCACTCCTCGAGAGGTCAGCCGCCTCGCCAGAGCGAAACCGCCCAGCGCCCGGCCGATGCGCAGCACAAAAATTTTCGTTCGTTTCATCCGGTATTGCCCGTGCGCCTTCTCGCCCAGCGCAGCAACTCCTTGCGCGGCCAGATCAGCAGCCAGCGTTCCGGCACATACTTGCCTTCGCTCACCAAGGCGCGCCTTGTCGGGGACGTGGCGGTCGCAAGCTCCGCATCCTCCTTAGATGAGCCAAGACGGACACGAAATGCTCCGCCTCGGATGGGTATATCCGGGACATAAGTCAGGCGGGGGCTGATGGAGGCCAGCGCTGGATCCAGGAACCAGCTGCCGCCGACCATGCCCAGATGATCGGGGCGCGCCATCAGCAGTTCGGCGACCAGCTCGTAGCAGCGAATCCACCCGGCGGGGTTGAAGTCCCCCAGCATGGGCGTGTGCGTGTGCAGCTCAAGATATGGCCCGGACCGCAACCCGGTCCTGGCGAAGCAGGCGCTGAGGCGCAGCGCTTGAAGAGGGCCGCCCGTCACAAGCGCGCCGCGCGGGATGCCGCCGTTTTCTTCTACCACTTGAGCGCCGCATGGGAGTGAAAGCAGCAGGCAGATCGACAAATCCTTGCGGAAGGCGTCGTCATCCAGGGACGGCGACTCGAGTTCGAGGATCCGCATTGCCTGGCGGCGAAGTCCCGGCAGCAGGGCATCGGGCACGCGGCGAGTAACGCGCCGTGCGGAGACTTGAGCCAGCAGGCGAGCGGTCAGCAATGGCAGGAACATGTCGCTGCCGGCGGCGAGGTCGAACAGGAGCGGCGGCAAATGCTGGTAGCCACGGCCAGGCATGACTTCGTCCAGTAACCTTATCGCCACGTCCACCCGCTCTTTAAGGGCGGGGTCAGCCTTGGCTTCGAGCGTGGCGATGCGAGCATTGGCCGCCTCGGCGATTGCCGGCAGCGGCTCTTCCAGCGCAAGGGCTTGCGGTCTGGGTACGACTGTCATGACACAACTCCTATGCGAACCGCTGTGCCCTATCGGCAAGCATCCTTTTCATGCGCTGACGAGTGCCCGGTTGTTTTCGAACGGGACGCGGGGGTATATCTGCAAATAAAGACTACTGCAGGTTGCAATTTGCGTCGCAAACCTTTCAACTTTCTTAAGCGCAGCAATGAGTTTTCCGGGGGAGCGATAGGTGTCCAATCACGGAGCCACCGGCATTGCGAGCAAAGCGGACGAGGAGACCACGCCGCTCTTGGGAGTGCTACCTGCCTTGGTCCTGTTCCGAGCGAACCGCTTTCCGCAATTCCTCCAGGAACGGCTTCAGGTTGCGGCCCGGACAATTCGTCTGATCGTGATCTCCATGGCCGGAGATGTTTTCGGGCAGAATTGCATATTTCAGCGCGAGCCAGGTCACGAGCTTCATCAAGGACTCAAGTTCCGCTTTTGATGGTTCTTCTTCCTCGAAATCGCCCTCGACGACAATCTGGATGCGGTCTTCGTTGTCGAAACTCGTGACGCCGTCTCCTGCGAAATCCGGATCGCGGCCCTCGCCGATCCGCCCGGAAACGTCGATGTAATAATGGTAGGGGACATCGCCCCAGGCGGGCTTCGACAGGTGACCGACTTTGCCGGGCGTCATTGCGAAGCCTTGCAGACCGCGCAGCTTCACTTCGAGGCTGAATTTCGGCTGCTGCCGTTCGCCTGTGTGATGAATGATGATCTCGGCCGGCTTTTGCTCATGCATGAGATCGGCATTGGGCGGAAGCGCTCCCCACGCGGCGCGCGGAACGATTTCGGGCTCGGTTATTTCCGATGGATCGGAAGAGGCGGCTTGCACCATTGCGCACAAGCAGAAAACGATCGCGCAAACGAGACGCGCGAACGGGTTGCGAGAACGGTAATCGTTATTGCTGTTCCCCAAGACAGACCCACGATCATCGCTGCGCCGGAATCAAGCGCGTATTTCGCCCCACGAAAGCGGTTTATCAGCGTTCCCCAGTTTGTGGCAAGGCGGTCGGAGAAATTATTCTGCGGCGCGCTGCGCCGGACCTTGAGCCTCAATCCCCTTGCTCCAACCGCCAGGGAGTGAGGCGCGGGACCCAGCGCGGTACGTTGGCTCGAAAGACTTCGTACTGAGGCCCGAACGTTCGCTTCAGGGTTGGCTCTTCGTATGCGATGACGAAGATGTAGGACGCCAGCCAGAATAACGCCGCCAAGACGAGAAGACGGGAATCGCCAAACAGGAGGGCCTGCCCGGCAACGACGGCGCAGACTGCGACGTACATCGGATTTCGGACGTACCGGTAAAGTCCCGTCACCACCAGCTTTTGCGTGGGCGCGATTGGCGCGGGTGTACCCAACCCCTCCAGCGCAAAACGCGCAAAGGAATCAAGAAGGCCGGGCGCGCCCGCGGCAATAAGGACGGCGCCAGCCAGCCGGGTTGCATCGATGCCAAAGAAAGCGGGCCGAAATTCCCAATGGGTCAGCCACCAAGGGATAAGCCCAGCGAGCATGAAGGGCGCAACGAGGAAGAAAAGTGCAGAACCGAGGACGGCCTTTGTTCTTGGCATGGCAGTTTTCCTAAGCGCGCGGTTCGGGGCCTCATTGGGCGAATGCGCGAAGTGATCGAACCAGGGGAAACCGGCAACGCTGCGGCCGCCGCTGCCTTTCTTTTGGGCCAAAAAGCGCGCTAAGCAAGCGCGATGGATTCGCCCTCCCGCTACGCCCGGTTTCTGCTCTCCGTCCCGGCCTTCGCCGGCCTCGATGCTGCGCAGTTAAAGCGCCTCTATGCCTTCACAGCGCTCAAGGTGCTGGCCAAGGGAGAGACGGCGACCGCGGCGGGAGCGGCGGTGCATGAGCTGCGCGTCATCGTTTCGGGCCGCGTCGCGGAGCGGGACAAGGGGCCGGATGCGGCCGAGTTCGGCCAGGGCGCAGCGCTTGAAGCGGAGGCGTTTTTCATGCAGCGCCCGGCGGCGGCAACCTACGTCGCACTGCGCGAGACGGTACTTCTGACGCTCGCCTGGGACGATCTGGTGGCGGCGTTTTATGCGTACCCCGATTTTCTTGCGTCGTGCTTCGCAAGGCTCAGCCTCGGTTGTCCGCCCGCGCCTTCGAAGCCCGCGCGGCTGGTTTTGTGCGCGGCCGGGACGAAGGGGCGCCTCGACGCGGGCGCGAAAGACGCGCTCATGGCCAGCCTGGAAAACCTGGCGGAAGTCAGAATTCTGAGGCGGGACAGCTTTGGTTCGCTCGCGCTCGACACGCCCGAAACCGCCCACTGGCTTCAGGAGCAAGAACTTGAGTTCGACTTGACCGTGATCGTCGCAGACGGGGCGGACGTGGATTTCGCGAAGGAAGCGATCGAGGAAGCCGACGAGATCCTGTTCGTCGCCAGCGGCGGCGGCGCGGGCCTGTCGGCGCTGGAGCAGCACGCGCTGGAGCTGCGAGGCAAGGACCGCTGCCGCCTCGCCATCGCGAAGGGCAAGGGCATCTCTCAGAAATCCGCAGCCGAATGGATCGCGCCCCGGCCCTACCGCTCGGCGCAGTTCGTCGACTTCGCGTCGCCGGCGGCGGTTAGCATGATGGCGTCCGCGCTTCTCGGCAAGGGAAACGCAATCGCCGCTACGAGCCGGGGCGTTCATGCCGCCGCGATCCTCGGCGCGCTGCAAGCTTTCGAAGCGAGCGGAGCGCCTGCCGTTTGCCTGGCCGCCGCCGGGAGCGCCGTTCTGCCGGCGGGCCTTCTCGCGTGCGGCGCGAGCCTTGCCGAAACCGAGGCGGTGTTCCGGGAGCTGGCCAATCCACTGGTTTGGAAGCGCGCGGCGCGAGCGGAAACAGGGCTGTTCGAGGCCCCGCCCATCGATAGTGCGCTGGCTGGCGTTTTGCCGGGTTGCAACATCGGGGCGCCAGACCGTCCATTTGCAGCAGTGTCCCTTTCGCTATCGAGGAACGCGGCGAAGGTGCATGCCGAAGGCCGCATTCATGATGCAGTAAGAGCGGGTCTCGCGCCGCCGGGGATGCTGCCGCCGCTCATCGTGGAAGAAGGCGATATTCTCATCAGCGGCGAGAATGAGGCCGGCGCGCTCATCGACGCCGCGACAAAGCTTTCGGCGTCGCCGCTGCTGTTCCTTTATCCTGGCGCTCTTCCGATTGGCGCGTCCGGCATGGCGTACCGGCAGCTCACAGGCGGCGGCTTCCGGCTGACGCCCTTCCAGGGAGCGCCGGAGAAGCGCTTGCGCCTGGAAACCGTTCTCGGTGCGATTTGCGTCAATTTACCCCCGCTTCCGAAGCGTTCCTTTATGCAAAGCTTCGCGATCCCAATTCCTGAAGGCGTCGGCCCTATGGATTGGGGAGAGTGGGCGCGGCTTCGCGATGGCGCTTTCGAGTGGACTTCGGCCGAAATAGAGGCCCGGCAGATTGCCCAAGCTTAAGCCAGACTTGGGACATTTCCAGACCTTGAAGCGGCGGCCGCAAAGGCTGATGTGCTGAGGAAGCCGTGGTCCGCTTCCCGTCATGCTTCGAGACGGCGCGTTCACGCCTCCTGAGCATGATGGAGGTCAAAATCCGGCCTCATCCTGAGCCTGTCGAAGGATGAGAAACGACGAGCTCTATATAATGACGGACGCAGCCAGAGAATGAAACGCCAGGACCAGCCGGACAAAAAGGGCGACGCGACCTTTCTCGCCAGCACCCTGGCGGCGTCCCGCTTCGTGGCTGGCTGGCCGTTCAAGCTGATCGGCCGGGCGATTGCGCACACCTTCCAGGTCGTGTTCGCGCTGTTCGCGCTTATCCTGCATCCGCAGATCAAATGGCTGATCAGGCTCATCACGCATTCGAGCCTTGTCAAAAACTACATCAGGCCAAGCCTGCAAACCTTTGTTGTCAATTATTACGAGCCGTATTTTGCCTACTTGCGCGAGTTGCCGCCGTGGTGGGCGACATTCAGCATTGCTTTGCCGCTCGCGTTCCTTGAGCCGGCGAAACTTTATGCGACGGTCATGATTGCGGAACGTCCGAAATCCGGCGTCCTGCTGTGGCTTTTCCTGCAGGGGTTGAGCCTTATCCTGATCGATAGGACATGGGTCGCGGTGCGTCCGCAGAGCCGCAAGATCTGGTTCGTAAGCCGCCTTCACGCCTGGGTATGGCTGAACGTCGCCTATGGGAAATACTGGATCAGGACATCGTCCTTCTATCGAACGCTCCTGCTATGGAAGAGGCAGGCGCGACGCGAGGTGCGCGCCTACTTCGTACAGATTGCCCCGCGGCGTAGACGCGGAAAGCTGAGATAGCCTTCGTCAAATCAGCCCGTGCGAGCGGGCCGCGACCGCAAGCGGACGCTGCGGCCGTGGGCCGACATGCGTAATCACTTCAGAGGCGGCGAGGCTCCCGAGGCGCCCACAAGTTTCAAGGTCGCGCTCCGTCGCAAGGCCGAACATGAAGCCGGCCGCGTAGAGATCGCCGGCGCCCGTGGCGTCCACGAGCTTGCCGATCGGCACGGCGGGAACGGTGACGGCCCGCTCGCCCTGGAGGATGATCGACCCCTTCTCGCTGCGCGTGATGGCAGCCAACTCGCACTCGGTCCCGATTGCCGCGCATGCTTCCTCGAATGACGCGCCTGGATAGAGCGACAGCAGCTCCTTTTCATTCGCGAAAACGATATCCACACGCTCGCGGATGAAGGCGCGAAAGCCTTCGCGATGGCGGTCGACGCAGAACGGGTCGGAAAGCGTGAAGGCGACCTTCGTGCCCTGCGCGCGCGCGAAATCGGCTGCCTTGTAGAAGGCTTGGCGCGCCGCGGCCGGGTCGAACAGGTAGCCCTCCATATAGACGATTTGCGCCGACGCGATCGCGTTGTGATCGAGATCGGCTTCGCCAAATTCGGCGGCGGCGCCGAGATTCGTGTTCATGGTGCGCTCGCCGTCCGGCGTGACAAGGATCAGGCAGCGTCCCGTCGGGCTTTCGCTGTCGCTGGAGCTGTGATTGAAGGAGACGCCGATGGAACGGATATCGTGGGCGAAAACGCCTGCGAACTGATCGCGGCCGACCTTGCCGACGAAGCCCGCACACCCGCCAAGCGATGCGATCCCGGCGCAGGTGTTCGCAGCGGAGCCGCCCGACGTTTCGACCGCGGGCCCCATTCTTCCGTAGAGGGCGGCGGCTTCCTGCGCTGACGTCAGGCGCATGGTGCCCTTGGTGAGCGAGAACTCAGCGAGCAGATCCTCCTCGCAGGTGGCAATAATATCGACCAGCGCGTGGCCGATCCCGAGAACGTGGAGAGATTTGGTCATGGCGTTGCGGGTTCCGTTTCAGTTGACGGGGTTCTTGCCGGTTTCGGCAGGCGGCGGCGTCTTGGGTTCGAACTTGCAGATGTCCGCGATGATACAGCGCCAGCACTCGGGCTTTCTCGCCTTGCAGACGTAGCGCCCATGGAGGATGAGCCAGTGATGGACGTTCCGGATGAATTCCGGCGCCGCGATCCGTTCCAGGCCAAGCTCCACTTCGAGCGGGGTTTTTCCCGGCGCAAGTCCTGTGCGGTTGGCGACGCGGAAGATATGGGTATCGACGGCGATGGTGGGCTGATCGAAGGCCACGTTCAGGACGACATTCGCCGATTTCCGCCCGACGCCGGGCAGCATTTCGAGAGCGGCGCGGTCTTGCGGGACTGTGCCGCCATGCTCCTCGACGAGGGCTTTCGAGAGCGCGATCACGTTCTTGGCCTTGGTGTTGAACAGCCCGATGGTCTTTATGGCCTCCTTCAGCTTGTCCTCCCCAAGAGCCAGCATTTTTTGCGGCGTGTCTGCCACTTTGAACAAGCTCTGCGTCGCCTTGTTGACACCCGCATCGGTCGCCTGCGCCGAAAGGACAACCGCCACGAGCAGCGTGAACGGGTTCGCGTGCTCAAGCTCGGTCTTCGGATGCGGCATGGCGGCGGCGAACCGCGAGAAAACCTCATGGATCTCTGCAGGCGTGAGAAGGGAGGGGCTGTCCTTCGTCTTTTTTACTTTCCCCGTTGCCGCTTGCAGCTTGGCCTTAGCCTTTCTTGCCGCACCGGCAACATCTGGCTTTTCCATGGTTTGTCAGCTTGATAGAGTTTTCCTATGCGAAACGGCATTTCGGGCAGCAGTGAAACCGTGGGCGAAAGCCAGCCGCCGTTCGCCCTGTTTTCCGCGACTTTGCTGCCTCATCGTTCCCTGTCGCGCAAGGGTTTTATAACGCTCATGCTGGCGACTGGTTCAGCGAGCCTTGCCACAGGCGTCGCATTTGCGATGAGAGGCGCCTGGCCTGTGACGGGATTCTCGGCCCTTGTTGTGGTCCTCTTGTATCTCGCTTTCCGGCTGAATTACCGGTCGGCTCGCCTATCGGAAAGGATCGTTCTCGGCGAGCGCGAACTGCGCATAACGCGCCTGCATCCCTCGGGCGAAAGGGAGAGCTGGAGCTTCAACCCTTATTGGGTGAACTTTCAGCATCTCCGCCGCGATTACGAGGCCGACGAGCTTTCTCTCGCAAGCCACGGCCGCAAGCTGGTGTTCGGCGCTTTTCTCTCGGACAGTGAGAAGGACAGCTTTGCGGCCGCGCTGAACGCTGCGCTTGCCCGTCAGAAGCTTTACTCCTCGAGACATTTCAGAGAGATGTGAACCCCGGCTTTCTCCAGCGCGTCCGCCTTGTCGTGCTTCAGCTCCGGAGCCCCGTAGAAAAGGGTGTACCCGTTCAAGAACAGCAACACGGCGAAAGCTCCGACGGCGCCGCTGCCATAGAGGAGAAAGGGCATGCTGGTGATAATGGATACGGAAGCCAGTACGATCGCGATCTGCAGCATCGCCATCGAGTAGTCGTAATAAGGGTGCTGCGCGAGCGCGGTGTTGCGATCGTTCTCGCAAGACTCCGCCTTCGCCAAAAGCTCCTTCTTGCCGTTACGGCCGTTCGTTTCGAGCCGTGCGACTTCCTTGTCGTAATCCGCTTTGGTGGTTTGAATAAAGGTGCGCGCTGCCGCCGGAAGGCTGTCAAGGCTGGGCGTCTCATCGATCTTCAATTGGAGCTGATCGGACGCGAGCTTGATCTGAGACTGGCGGATTGTCTTGGCCTGGTAAAAGGCGAACTGATCGTTGACTTGGAAACCGGCCTGCTGGGCGCTCTTCATCGCGTCGTTGCTGCCGGTTGCTGCGATCGCCAGCAGAACAGCGAGCACTGAAATGTAGATCGCCACATTCTTGTCGTGCTTGCGCTCGGCAGTTTCGTCGAAGGAGTCCGCCGGCGTGCCGCTGACAACGCCGATTTTCCGCTCCTCCTGCTTTGCGCCGCGCGCAGGTCCGCTGGCGGGGCGCTGGGCGTCGGCCAACGCGCCGCGCTGCGCAGCAGGTTTTTCTGCCGCCGCTTGCTGCGTTCCCCTTGGCTTCGGCCTTCTCTGGTTATTCTTCTTCATGCCCGCCCACAACATCGCCTACGCCACCAGCGTCTTTTTCGCCGCGACGGACCCATCGGGATTGAGGCGATAGACATAGGGTTCCCCGGTGGGAAGGTTAAGCTTAAGGATCTCTTCCTCGGACATCTTATCGAGTTTCATGATGAGAGCCCGCAAGGAATTGCCGTGCGCCGATACAAGCACATTCCGTCCCGCCAGAACCTGCGGCAAAATCATCTCCTCGTAATAGGGAAGCACGCGCGCTGCGGTGTCCTTCAGGCTCTCGCCGCCCGGAGGAGGGATGTCGTACGAACGCCGCCAGATATGCACCTGCTCCTCGCCCCAGCGCTTGCGGGCGTCATCCTTGTTCAAGCCGGACAGGTCGCCGTAGTCGCGCTCGTTCAGAGCTTGGTTTTGCACGATGGGCAGGCTTTTCTGGCCGAGTTCGGTGAGGATGATGTCGAGCGTATGCTGCGCGCGCTTGAGGGCGCTGGTGTACGCGATATCGAAAACCAGAGCCTGCTTCCTGAGCAGCACTCCGGCGCGATGCGCCTCCTCGATGCCGGTCTCCGTGAGATCCGGGTCGCGCCAGCCGGTGAAGAGGTTCAGCTTGTTCCATTCGCTCTCGCCGTGGCGAACAAGCACGAGCACGTTTTCCATTGTCTTACCCTTCGATTTCGAGATTTACGCGAACGGGCTCGTTAGAACCCCAGCACGTTGCGCATTGAGAAAAGTCCAGGGCCGCGGCCCTGGCCCCAGAGAGCTGCGGTCAAAGCGCCGCGGGCAAAAATCTCACGGTCCTCGGCGCGGTGGGTGAGTTCGAGCCGCTCACCGGCGCCTGCGAAGATGACGGTGTGGTCGCCGACCACGCTTCCGCCCCGGAGCGACGCGAAGCCGATGGCTCCGAGGAGCCGCTCGCCGGTGTGGCCATCGCGGCTTCGGATGCTGTGGTCCTTCAACGCGACGCGGCGCCCGGCGGCGGCGGCCTGGCCGAGGAGCAGCGCCGTTCCCGACGGCGCATCGACCTTGTGCTTGTGGTGCATTTCGAGAATTTCGATGTCGAAGCGCTCGTCGAGCGCGCGAGCCGCCCCCTCGACGAGAGCGGCCAGGAGATTGACGCCGAGGCTCATATTGCCGGACTTCACGATCGTCGCATGGCGGGCGGCGGCCTCGATCTTGACCTCGTCATCTGCAGACAATCCGGTCGTGCCGATGACGTGAACGATGCGGGCTTGCGCGGCAAGCGCGGCGGTTGCGACGGTTGTCGCGGGCGTCGTAAAATCGAGCACGCCATCGATATGCGTGAAAAGCGGAAGAGCCTCGCCCACGATGGGCACGCCGAGAAACCCGACGCCTGCAACTTCGCCCGCGTCCTTGCCGATGCTCGGAGAGTCCGGCCGTTCGACTGCGCCGGCGACCCCGCAATGCGGCGTCTCGTGAATAGTCCGGATGAGCGCACGCCCCATGCGCCCCGCGGCGCCCATGACAGCTAAGCGCATGGCCTGCCTCGCCCGTTGTCCTCGCCGGAGGCCGTAAGATTCGGAGGGTTGGCTTCACTCATAAGTCTAGGTCCGCTAGCAGGCCGCCGAAAAAATCATCCCGTCATCCTTCGACAAGCTCAGGATGAGGTTGAATACTATCAGCAATTTGATCCTCATGGTGAGCCTGTCGAACCATGGGCAGCATCACTTTTTCAGCATCCGCTAGATCCTTGCCGTGTCGAAATTAAGATCGCCGGAGAAGGCGCTGGCGCCTTTCCGGCAAAGTTTCGGGCGGTGAGACCGCGGCGCTGAAAACCCGCTCTTACCAAGCGCAGAAATCCTGACCGTTCTTGTTGTCGTCCCCGCGCAGGCGGGGACCCAGTAAGCACAGTGCTAAGTCGCTGTTTTCGTGAACCTTTCACCTGCCGATTACTGGATGCCCGCCTTCGCGGGCACGACACAGGGGCAGCGTCTATTGCGTTCGGTATTAGTTATCGCCGCCGAAAGCAACTGTGCGGCGGTTGAGAACGAACCGGATCCAGATCGTCAGCAGGAATTCGGAGGCACCCGCGACGATGAGAACCGCGAGCGAATTGAACTGATAGGACGACATGTGGAAGGTGGGGCTGATGATGGTTTGAACGAGGATAACCAGGCCCGCAACCACCGGGGCGATCGCCAGCACGGAATCGAGAACGCCGAGCGCCCGAATCTGGCTCGCGGAGAAAAGCAGGAAAGTCATTTGAATGATAAGGTAGAAAAAGCCGATCCAAACCGGGACGGCCCAAGCTACGCCGCCGCCAGCGTCGTCCGGCTTATAGCCGGGGTAATATCCGATGAAAATTGCCCCGCCGATGGTCGCTATCAAAGCGAGCAGGATGCTGAACCACTCTTCCGGGTGCGTATTTGAGCGGCGCGCGTGATCTTGGAATGTCATAACCGTCCCTTCCTACTTCTCATCTGCTTAAAACTAACCTCAAGCCGAAGGCGTAGCCCGGAATACCGGAGTGCCGCCGCGGACGCTAGCAGAGGCTTCGCTTACTGGAAATAGCTCTGATGCGCCGGGATTCTCTGCAAGGCCCTTTATGTTTATTTCGCGTCCGGACAAAGGTTCATCAGTGGCCGGACGGCGAAACCCATTTTGATGTTATGCTTTATCACGCGCGGCTTTTATGGAGGCGTTAATCATATCGCGGGCTTCAGCTTCGTCGCCCCATCGATCGATCTTGACCCATTTGCCGAATTCGAGATCTTTGTAGTGCTCGTAAAAATGCGCGATGCGCAAAAGCAGCATTTCCGGCAAATCGGCATATGTTCGCACCTTCCGATAGATGGGCGAAACCTTGTCCGATGGCACCGCGATGATCTTTTCGTCGCCGCCTGCTTCGTCCTTCATGAACAGCACGCCGACGGGGCGGCAATTGCAGACGGCGCCGGGCACGATCGGGCGAGAGTTGGCGATCAGAACGTCGATAGGATCGCCATCCGCCGAAAGCGTATGCGGGATGAAGCCATAATTGCCGGGATAATGCATCGATGTATAGAGCATCCGGTCGACGAACATGGTCCCGGAAGCCTTATCGAGTTCGTACTTGATCGGCTCCCCGCCGATAGGCACTTCGACGATGACATTGATGTCGAAGGGCGGATTTGTTCCGATCGGAATGGAGTCAACGCGCATGATTTCGGTCCTTTGGCCCGTTCGAGTGTGGTAGCGCACTCACGCTAAATTTTCCATCTTTTTGCTACGATTTGGCGAAGATACTGCTTGCGCCGCAAGCCAATATCCTTAATGAAGCGGGAGTTCCTAGGGTTGCATTTGGTTCAACATACGCCGGCTTTCCCAATGAGATTGCTCTTTCGTCTCGCACTTGTAGTTTTGATGAGCTCCGCCGCTGCGGGCTCCAGCTTCGCTGCAGACCCGAAAGACATCAAGGCGTTTGTCAAGGATGCTTTCAGGGCTAAGATTGACGCTGTCAAGTCAGGGATATATTGCCGGGCATTTTCCTGCGAGTTCGAAGTCGAAAGCTTCTTCGCAACGGAGACCGATCCTAAGACCTATGCGCTTGCTACGACGGGGTGGCTTGAAGGGACGATCCCAGGTCTGAAGGGATCGGCGCGGCGGGCAATGGGGTTGACGGGTTCCTATACGCGCGGGACTTGCATTGTGAAAGACCTCAGGCCCGTTTTCGATACGACAACCAACAACAATGGCTGGGGCGCGTCGAGGATCGAGGCCGTTTTCAAGCGCATCGCGATTCCAACTGCTGTCGTGCTGACGCCGGAAGACTGCCAAAAGGTCGACACATTCATTTTCGCGTCATCGTGAGCGCGCATTACGCGCTCAGCTTCTCCATGACGTTGTCGCTCATCTCGAAGTTGGCATAGACCGCCTGCACGTCGTCGGAATCCTCCAACGCGTCGATCAGCTTCAAGAGCTTCTCTCCCCTCTCCTCGTCGACATCGACGGTATTCTGCGGCCGCCAGACGATGGACGCGGATTTCGCCGGGCCGAACTTCTTTTCAAGCGCCGCCGCAACGTCGTTATAGGCTTCCACGCTCGCGATGAGCCAATGCGCCTCGGTGTCGGTCTCGCAGTCGTCGGCGCCTGCCTCAATAGCGGCTTCGAGCATGTCTTCAGCGCTTGCCGCCGATACCGGATATTCGATCCTGCCGACGCGGCTGAATCCGAAGGAGACGGCGCCTGTCTCGCCAAGATTGCCGCCGAACTTCGAGAAAATGGAGCGCACCTCGCCCGCGGTGCGGTTGCGGTTATCGGTGAGCGCCTCGACAATCACGCCGACACCGCCCGGGCCGAAACCTTCATAGCGCACCTCGATGTAATCGGCGCCGCCGGCTTCCTGGCTCTTCTTGATGGCGCGCTCGATGTTATCCTTCGGCATGTTCTGCGCGCGCGCCGCGAGCACGGCCGAGCGCAGGCGGGGGTTCATCGAGATGTCCGGCAGGCCAAGCTTGGCCGCCGCGGTGATCTCGCGCGCAAGCTTGGAAAACATCTTCGAGCGCTTTTTGTCCTGCGCGCCCTTGCGGTACATGATGTTCTTGAATTGCGAATGCCCTGCCATGGGATGCCTTTGTCTTAGTCAGTCTGAACTTTTTCTACCGGTGTCAATTCCGCCTTCGAGTGCCGCATCCTGTTTCTGCATGACGCGTGCGATCTTTGCAAGAACGTGCCTTTACGAGGCGGTTTAAAGCAGCGCTTTGAATTCGGCGACGCTGAAGCCTGCCTGAGCAATGATCGCTCTCAGTGTGCCCGGCTTGAGATCCTTCGAGCCATGAACGGGAATGACTACGCGGCGAGTAGGATCGCGCGAATGCTGCAAAACTCTATGGCTACCTTTCGACCTCACAATTTCAAAGCCCGCTTTTGTCAAGGCCGCTATGACTGCCCTCGAGTTTAACGCAGGCAGACCGTAACTCATGCCGCGACGGAAACGGAAATATCGAGGACCCTTGCCTTTCGCTCTGGCACCGCCTCACCCTGCGCAAGCCGATATTCCAGCGCGAGTTCAATAGCCTCCCTGGCCATCACAAGCGCTTCTTCTTCAGTGTCGCCCTCAGTAACAACCTCTGGCAATGCAGGCACGGTCACCGAAAAGCCTCCGTCAGGCTGCGGTGTGAGAACAATGGTAAAAATACGCTCCTTAGGCATTCCAGCTTCTCACCATCATGCGGATTGCTCGCGAAAGCACTCGCCGTTGAACTTCCGAAGCTACCAAGTAAGGTGATCCTAAAGCCGGTGCGCGTCAATGTCCTCCCGGAAAACGATAACGAAGGGGCGCCGCATGCGCAGGGTTCTGCATGTCATTCTCGTCATCTTCGCCATCATGCTGGCGTACCTCTCGTTCGCTCCCATCGGTGTGGAGCCGGTCGCCTGGCAGCCGCAACCGCCGCCCTCCGCCGACAATGGTCCCTTTGCACGGAACGATCTCCTGAAAGGCATCGAGCGCATCGCGAAGGGCGTTGGCAAAGGGCCTGAGGCGCTGGCCTTCGATCCGCAAGGGCGCGTCTACACGGGTTTCGAGGATGGGCGCGTGGCCCGGTTCGAGCCCGACGGCACGGGCTATACGCTCCTCGCCAACACCGGCGGCAGGCCGCTCGGCGTGTTCGTGCATCCCGATGGCAGCGTCATCGTGTGCGACGCGGACAGGGGCCTGTTGAAAATCGATCAGCGGGGCGAAATCACTGTGCTCACGGCGGCGGCGGACGGCGTCCCGCTCCATTTCACAAACGATCTCGCGATCACGAAAGAGGGCTCGAAGGTTTACTTCACCGACGCCTCGTCGAAATTCGGCTATGGCCGCTCGACCGAAGCTATCGTCGAGCACGGAGGACGTGGCCGCTTTATGGTCTACGACTTCAACACCGGGAAAACGGATGTCCTCATGAAGGACCTGCAGTTTGCGAACGGGGTTGCGCTCGGCCCGGATGAAGCCTTCGTGCTCGTGAACGAAACGGGCAGCTATCGAATCTTGCGCTATTGGCTGAAGGGCGCGAAGGCGGGCACATCGGACATCTTCGCCGACAATCTGCCGGGCTTCCCCGACAATATTACCTTCAACGGCAGCGGCCGGTTCTGGGTCGCGCTATTTGCGCCGCGAACGGCGATCGCCGACAGGCTTGCGCCCTATCCTGCGGCACGCAAGGTGCTCTTGCGAGCGCTCCAGTTCTTCTCGCCGCCGGTGAAACCCCAAGCGTTCGCGCTGGCCTTCGACCCGGGCGGCAAGCTCATCGCCAATCTGCAATACGATGGCAGGGACGCATATTTTCCCGTGACCTCGGTGCGCGAGCACCCCAACGGCGATCTGTACTTCGGGTCGCTGACCGCGGACAGCCTCGGTCGCATGAAGACACCGCTGTTGCCCGCCGGGATCGGGGAGTAGTGGATAGCCAGCCATATCATTCGCGTTTGATAAACCCAGTGGCTACGGCCAACAATAGCGCACTGGCGATCCATGAAATTACAATTTCTAGCGTCGTCATGAACTCGGCTGTAGGTTCCGGCAAATCCATGCCGAGCATCTCTAGTTTAAGAGGCTTATGCATCGGCCTATAGCTATCAAAATGATTAAGATTAATCGTCCTCTGTTGTATCCTAAATTGCGGAAATATTACATAGGCTGAAATAGTTTGGGGGGCAACCAATAACGCTTCGACCGAATAAACCCAGGGATTGAACTCATCTTGTTTCGGAATCTCTTTTTGAACTTCCGGGCAGAGACCGCCTTGTTGATTTACATTATCTTTTTGAATTGTGCCGGTGATGGCGACATCCTTCACCCGACAGAACGCTCCTTGCCGGCTCGCAAACGAGTAGAACACGCTGAAGCCTAGCCAGACGGCGAACGAGACATACAACACTCGCTCCCAGCGATAACCGTACCCGACCGCCTTTTCGAGAACCAGCCATCTGAACCAGTTGACCGGATTAAATAGCCAAGACTTGCCATTGTCATCGCGGCGCAGTTGGCGCTCCAGCTTGATCATGGCGATTTCGCGAGCCCACGGGCCGTTACCAGTCTCGCGTAGGACGGTTGCAAGTTGCTCGAAGGGCTGCGTCGTGAAGTTGTTGCTTGCGTCACGCCCCAGATCGCTGGGAGGCTGACGCAAGAGCCACTTTTTCCGGACAGATGACGACAGCGGCGAGCCTTCACCGAAATGACTGTAGGTGAAGCCGTTCAAATATATGAAGCTCTCCAATAAATTCCGGCTCCTGGTTCGCAGACGCCATTTCCGCGATCGGAGTTCGCCAGTTATCCCGTATGCGCCGGCCTCAACCCACCTCGGGGGCCATGAATTCTCGTCATCGGTCAACACCGCTGCCTGGGCATCGCGAAGATCCAACGATCCGTATATCAATGCGGGTTCGACACCGGCGGCTGCAAGACACAGTTCGCCCTTGATAACCGCGCTGCGAAGCGTAATTGCATTGGCCGAGCTGCGCTTCTGGCCGTCATCCCCTGAATCTGCTCGGGGATTGATGAACGAACCGCTTGAACAGTTGAACTTGCCGCCAACGACGGCGCCGGCGAAGGTCACTTCGCCTTCGGCCCTAAATCCGGCTCCGAGAGATACCTCGCCGCTAATCCTGGCTCGCTCGCAGTCAAGTGCAGTTCCAGCCGCGGCCAGAAACTTGCCGTTGTCGCAATCGAGGTCACCTTCAATGTCCGCACCGGCGAAAGTCACCTGTCCTTCGGCCTTAAATTTTCTTTTTAATAATAAGGCGCCGGTAATGTGGGCACTTTCGCAGGACAAAGCTTTTCCATCGGCATTACTGAGAGTGCTATCTGAGGCATCGAAATTGCCGCCAATATCTGCGCGTCTGAAACTGATTTCACCCTTAGAACTGAATGCGTCATACAGCAAAACGCTGCCGTTGACCTTTATTCTGCTGCAGTACAGAGCAAACCCATTTGGGTTCTCGATATTGGCTCCATGGCATTCAAAACTTCCCCCGATATCTCCATCGATGAAATTTATCTGTCCCTTAGCCGCGAAGCGCATTTGTTCAAATTGACGGAAATAGACGCTGCCGAGGATTTTCGTTCCGTGACAGGAAATGGCAATATCGCCCTCGTTATCGAAACTGCCCCCGGAACACTCAAAGTTCCCGCCGATTGTGGAGCCGCGAAATCCGACTTCACCCTTTGCGCTAAAGCCCTGATGGGTGAATACGCTGCCTTTTACGTTTATCCGGCTGCAATGGAGGGCTTTGCCGGACGGGTTCTCAATTTTGGCGCCATGACATTCGAAACTTCCCCCAATTTCCGCATCGATGAAGCGGACTTCACCTTTAGCCTCGAAGCGATGTCCTTTCCCCTCGAATTGGCGGAAGTAAACGCTGCCGTGGATTTTTGCCCCTTCGCAGGATATAGCGATTTTATATTTATTACCGGCCGCACTGAAACTGCCGCCCGAGCATTCAAAGTTGCCGCCTATCGTGGAGCCCCGGAAAAAAATTGGACCTTCCGCGGCAAAACTTTGATGCAGGAACACGCTTCCCCTGATGCGCGCCCTACTGGCGTGTATAGAAGCGCCTCGATACGCCCCGAATTGTGCTTGATGGCATTCGAGGCTCCCGCTGATGTTTGAGTCGATAAGGTTTACACCTTGTCTGGATATGAAGGGAGACTTGGCATTTTCTCCCGTATCCTCGTCATGCCTTTCCTGCCTGAGGTAAATGCTCCCGTTCACCTTGGCTCGCTTGGCGTCGAGAAAGTCCACCCGGCTGCCGTCGAGATTGATGGTGCGCGTGTGGGCGTCGCGGATGTTAACGCGCCCCTCAAACCAGCAGCATTCCAGGAAGATTGGGAGCACGTCTTTGCAACCCTGGAGATCGAGCTCTTCTCCCGTGACATAGGCTCCTTTGAGCAGGATGCCGCGCTCATGAACGGGCGCGCGGTCGTCTCCACGCAGCGCCAGAAAGCGAAGAAAACCGGCGCGAACAACATTCTCTTTTCCCTCCGCGGCGGCTTCCGGCCGCGGCTGAGAGATTTCGCATGGCTTTCCCTCCCTCACTATGTCGAGCAGAATCTCTTCTGCGGGAAGGAGTTTATGCTTTGTGGTTGAACCTTCGATCGCAAAATCGCTGAGTGACCGCCCGAGCGGCCGCAATTCATTTTCGTTTGCCATCCGCCCCTCTCGATGCGACGCAAGCGCCGCGCGGAAACTTTGGCTTTATACTTTATTAGTTGCTGGTATTCAATATTGCCTAGCTCGCGCTTAGCAGCCGCTGGACGTAGGCCGGAACGACCTCCGTCGCGCGGCCATGGATCGCCTCGCGGAAGCCGCTGATGCCTTCCGACGGTTCGAGATTGAGTTCGACCGTATGCGCGCCTGCCCGCAGCGCCTCGAGCACAAAACCCGCAGCCGGATAAACCGTGCCGCTCGTGCCGATGGAAATGAACAGATCGCAGCCGTCAAGCGCCTTGTGAATCCGGCCCATGTGGTAGGGCATCTCCCCGAACCATACTACGTCGGGGCGCACGCAGCTTGGCATCCCGCAGCTCGGGCAGACCGTTTCCAACGTCAGATCCGCGTTGCCGATCGCGTGGCGGAATCCGCAGATGCTGCACAGCGCCTTTTGGATCTCGCCATGCATGTGGATGAGGTTCTTGGAACCCGCCATTTCATGAAGCGGATCGATATTCTGAGTGACGATCAGGACGTGGCCGGGATAATTCGCTTCAAGGCGCGCGAGCGCCCGATGGGCGGCGTTTGGCTTGACGTTGGCATTCTGCCTCCGGCGCTCATTGTAGAAGTTCAGCACGAGCACCGGATTGCGGTGATACCCTTCCGGCGTCGCCACCTCGCGGTAATCGTACCTGGACCAGATGCCATCCTTGTCGCGGAATGTGTGGAGACCGGATTCGGCGGAGAGTCCCGCGCCGGTCAAAATAACGATACTGTTATAGCGGGTCACTGGGGGCGGGGCTCTACTTGAATTTCGGGCGATCGCCGACCTACCTCATAGGCAGGTTACGCCACGGTTCGTCCGGTTACGTTGACGGTGCCACTGTGTCTTGGAGAGTTCAATCATGTCAAACCGAATTGAAGGCTTAGCGCATCTCGCCGGACAAACGCTGCGCACCGTAAGCTACGCCGCGCTCTACCGCTACACGACCCGGCAGGCGGCGCGGTACGTCACAGATGGGCCTCGGGTCGAGATCACCCGACCGGTTCCGGGCCTTTTGACTCTATTGCAGGATGTTTTGAAGCTTCAGGCGAAGGACGCGCGAAACGTCCGCGATGGCCTTTACCCCATTCCCGTCGAAGACAGCACCACGTTCGCGAGCCGGATCGAGGCCGTGCGAATGATGCTCGACGATATACCGCATTCGGCCGGGCGCCGGGCCGGGAAAAGGGCCACGGAGGCCGCCGCGCTGCCGGAGGCCGCGGGCCTGCCGGAATACTACACCCAAAATTTCCATTACCAGTCGGGCGGGTGGCTGACGGAAGAATCGGCAAGGGTCTACGACGTCCAGGTCGAAACACTTTTCTTTGGCGCGGCCGGCGCGATGCGCCGCCAGGCAATCCCGCCGATTGCGGAATTCGTCCGCGGCCGCGACCAGCGGCAGCTACAGCTCGTCGACATCGCTTGCGGCAGCGGCCGGTTTCTTGGTCAGCTCGCGCAGGCTTTTCCCGCCATGCCGATGATCGGGACCGATCTGAGCCAGGCTTATCTCGATGAGGCCGCTCGCTTTCTGCATGGCCGCCGCAACGTCACGTTCCAGCAGGCGAACGCGGAAGCGCTTCCCTTCGAAAATGCGAGCTGCGATATCGCGACCTGCGTCTATCTCTATCACGAGCTGCCGAACGAGGTCCGCCGCAAGGTCACCGCGGAAATTGCGCGCATCCTGAAACCGGGCGGCCTTTTCGTCTTTGTCGATTCGCTGCAATGGGGCGATGTGGAAGGCTACGACGGCCTGCTCGAAGCCTTCCCGCAGCGCTTCCACGAGCCGTACTATCTCGATTACCTCGGCGACCCACTGGCAGGGCCCGATGGCCTCTTCGCGCAGTCGGGATTGCAGCCTGAGGACAATTATCCGGCTTTTCTGTCGAAAGTCGTTGTCTGCCGCAAGGCGGGGTGAGCCCCTCGATCACGGCCCCGATATCGCGGAACTTGGCGGCGGTGCCTTGCATTCTCTTGAGAATAGCAAGGAGGACTACCAATGGCAGATACCGCTGAGCGCGCGAACTCCGTCTTTGTGGCGGGGCTCAAGAACGCCCACGCTTTGGAGAATCAGGCGCTTGAACTGATGAACAGACAGGTCGAGCGCATCGAGAACTATCCAGACATCAAAGCGAAACTTCAGCAGCACATTCAGGAGACGCACAACCAGATCGACCGGCTCGAAAAGATTCTCGAGTCGGTGGGTGAGAGCCGCTCCGTTTTGAAGGACAACGCGCTGTCGCTTACCGGCAACCTGGCGGCTGTTGCGCACGCTCTCACACAGGATGAGATCCTGAAGAATTCGATCGCAAACTTCGCGTTCGAGAATTTCGAGATCGCGTCCTACAAGTCTCTCATTCAGCTCGCCGATGAAACCGGCCATCGCGACGCGGCCTCCCCGTTGCAGGAGACGCTGCGCGAGGAGCAGGAGATGGCCAAGTGGATCGATGGGCACTTGCCGGATGTGACCCACACGTACCTGGAGCGCTACGTTGCCGACCAGAAGGCCGGGCTGTAGCTCACTTCGTCATCCCGGAACGGCCGTAGAGGCCGTATCCGGGATCGTAAAACACACAAGCGATAATGTTTTAAACCGCCGTAGACCCAACTGGTCCTAGCCGCGGAGGCGGGCATCCAGTAACCACGAGGGGCACTGTTTACTGGGTTCCCGTTTTCGCGGGAACGACGGAGGGGTGAAACCGCGCTAATAAACCGATGGCACATGCAGCGCGTTTGAAGCGCTCTTGCGGACATGACCCGCGCTCTGGAGCGGCTCGGGCATGACGAAATTACTGCGCGGGATCTCCTGGTAGGGAACCTGGTTCAGCAGATGGTGGATGCAATTCAATCGAGCCTTGCGTTTGTCCACCGCGTCGACAATCCACCAGGGAGCTTCCGGAATATGCGAGCGTTCAAGCATAACTTCCTTCGCCTCAGTGTACTCCTCCCATCGATGAAGTGACTCGATATCCATGGAGCTGAGTTTCCACTGTTTTAGAGGGTGATGGACGCGCTCCATGACGCGGCGAAGCTGTTCCTCGTAAGACATGGAAAACCAATACTTTATAAGAATGATGCCGGAGCGGACGATCATCTGCTCGAAATAAGGCACCGAGTCCAAGAAATCCTCGTATTCCTGGTCTGAACAGAATCCCATCACGCGCTCTACGCCCGCCCTGGTATACCAGCTGCGGTCGAAGAATACGATCTCTCCGCCGGTCGGTAGATGCGCCACGTATCTTTGGAAATACCACTGCGTCCGCTCCCGTTCGCTTGGCGCCGGCAGGGCAACGACGCGGTACAATCGAGGGTTCAACCGCTGGGTGATCCGCTTGATGACGCCGCCTTTTCCCGCTGCATCGCGCCCTTCGAAAATTGCAACGATTTTCAGGTTCTTGGCGTGCACCCAGTCCTGCAACTTCACCAACTCGCATTGAAGCCGGAAAAGGGTCCGGTTATAGATCGCCTGCCTGAGCGCCTCCTGTGCCGAGGGATCGGACATTTCCCACATGAGCTTGGCCAACTGGGCGGCGTCGATTGAGGTGAGGTTCGTTTGAGGGGCGATCATTCGATTCGTTGACATTGCTCGATCTGGCGACAGTATCGGCCATCTTTTCAGACGCTTAAGATGTCACAAAAACTTCAACGATCACTTGCGACCATGTGATATTGCAGATGCCACGCCGATACAACTTAAAGTTTCGGAAATGCATAGCGGATGGCGCTGTTTCCGTGAGCCTCAAGAGGCTCCGGCACCCTGCTAGGGGCGGGTATGCTGTTCAGCAGCCTCGAGGCGCGGCTTGAAACGTCCGCACCTCATTTTAGAGCACTTAACGGGCCGCTAAAAAATCGGAGATATGGCCTTCACCCTTCGACAAGCTCAGGATGAGGCTGCTTAAAGCCCTCATGGTGAGCCTGTCGAACCATGGGCGACATCCCTTCTTCGGGCCTGCTAATAGTTCATTTTCGGAAGCTTCGTAGCCTGCGCCGCCGTCATATCGAGCACGACCCGATCGCCCTGAAGGCTGAACCGCGACGCCGGCAGAATGATGGGATGCTGACCGGAGCCTGTAGCGCTTCCAATATCGGCGCGCAGTTCCGTGGCTTTGTTGCCGGGCCCGCTTGAGAGGAGCTTAACTTTTCCAAGTTCCTTTCCATCGTTACTGAAGACGGGCTTTCCCGTCCACGCTTTGGCGTCCTGCTCGCTGAGCGGCTGGTTGGGCCCTTTTTCGGCAACGGCGGGAAGTGCGATTGCGGCGGCTAGAACGGTTGCAAGTGTTATCTGGCGTATCATGATTTTGAACTCCTTCTATATAAACAACAGCAGCGCCGCCTAAGAGGTCCCAGCTTTAGCCCGCGCGGAAATCGCGGGTCGCTGCGCCTTCGTTCTCAGAGCTTGCCTGGCACACCTTGAGTCAGCGCCAGCGCTCCATCTCGCGCAACTATCTACTTGAAATGGTTGGTATCCTGGGCCGGCGCATCGTTGCCGCGGCTTCCAGCTCCGCTTCCGCAGGGCGCGCGCGCGATTGTTCAAATGTGCCACACAGGCCGGCTGATACATAAAGTTACAAGCTCGCCCTCTTCTATGCACCGGCGCCTTCAGAGTGACATGAAATGGACGCCCCGCGGCGCAACGAATCCCCTGGGTCGATGAAAAGAATCAAAAGCGAGCAAGCTATGAAGCATCAAATCAGAGCATCGATTTTTCCGGCAGCGGTCTTGTTGGCAGTTGGATTGTCCGTGCCCGCGTTCGCAGAAGACGGCGGGATGGATCCGGGGCACCCCCGCGTCAACGAAATCCAGGGCCGGATCGACAACCAGCAAAACCAAATCAACCAGGGCTTGGGCAATAACCAGATGACCGGCAAGCAGGCCGCCCGTGACGATGCCCGCGATGCGCGGGTCGAACGGCAGCTGCAGCGGGACGAGCTCAAGCATGGCGGCCACATTACCAAGGGGGAACAGGCTAAGTTAAACCGTGAGTTGAACCGCAATAGCCGCGCAATTTACAGACAAAAACACGGTCAATAGGTATCAAATGGCCCGAAGCACTGTGCTTCGGGCCAACTTGCCCAGTTTCTGATTCAGCCGCGCAACAGCGTGCCCATGACAGCGAGCCTCGCTGTTATCCCAGCGTAATCGGCCGGTCCGGGAAGGCGAGCTGGTCTTTGTCTCGCCAGGTGTTGCTGACGTAGTTGATCTCCATGAGGCGGCGAACGCCGTAGATCGGCCGCGGTTCATAGCCGTGCCAGCTATGAGGGCCAGCGATGAAGATCACCGCGGAATTGAACTCAGCCGTGCCGCGTCCGCACCACTTCCTATCGTGATCGTAGATGTCGGTTCCCCAGTCCTTCGCGAAGGGCCCCGTGCAAAGATAGATCACCATCGAAAACAGCTTTTCCTTGATGTCGCGGTGCGGCTCCAGCCACATGCCGTCGAGATCCTGGATGTACTCCATCCGCAGGTAGCCGCCCTCGGCTTTCACGTTGCACGTTTCCACAAACTGCCGCGCAACTTCGGGGCGCTGCATCGCGTCGCTCAGCACGGACATGGCAGGAAACAATTCGCGCATTTTCGGCGTGAAAAAAGTGCGCTGATTGTTGAAAGCGTCGCGCGTGCCTTTCGTGTCGATGGTGATAACCGGCGGCGCGATCGGCAGGGTGAGGATGCCGGTGACCATTGCCTCAGGCAGGACATTCCTGCATTGCCAGCGGCGGTACGGCTCTTCAAGGATTTCGGGGTTCGCCAGCGATTTCACAAAATGGCTCGCGACCTGTTCGGCTGTGGGCAGATGGGGGTAAGTCATGTGCGGTACCTTGCTGAACTTGGGTGGCTCTTCAACCGAATTTCCGAGGCGACCACTCCAGGACCTTGCGAGTGATGGGATTTGATTTCACCATGGCGCTGAGGCTGTGGCGGATATATTCCCGGCGCACATACCAATCCGAATCGACGTAGCAGAGCTGCAGGCTCGTGCGTGCGCCCTTCTGCGGCAAGAAGCCGTGCCAGGAGTGATCGCAAACTCGGAACATGAGCATGCGGCCAAACTCCGGGGGAAATTCGAAAGCGTAGTCCTCGCGATCCGAGCTGCGCAGCACCCGGAGACGCCCGCGCTCGTAGGGCCACTCGTGGCTGAAGCCGACAAGCACGGTGACGATCTTATGTTTCGAATCGGGGTGCGCGTAGCCCTCGTTGTAGTTGCCCGTCGTGTTGCCCATCATCACGATGCAGGGCGGATAGGCGCTGAGATCCATGTCGAACTTCTGTTCGACGAGGCGGCGGAAGCGCACGCTGAGCAAGTCTTCGATCGCAGCCGCAAAGCGCGGGCCATAGCGCAAGCTCGGCAACCCGAAGCTGCCGTGGGTCGGGATCTTCGGCCCGTCAGCGAGAACCTCCTCCTTATACGATTCCGGGATCGCATTTTCCACGAAGCAGAAATCGTACGGGTCGCGCCGCAACTCCGCGGCGGAGATCGCTGCTTCATCCAGCAGCGTGAATGGAGGATCTTTGGGTGGCATGGTTTGCTCTTTCGCTCGTAAGTTTCCTAAAATGCCGGCAATCCCGGATCGTTATGGGGCGCCGCGCCGATGCCTTCGATTTCGACGAGCCACTCCGGCCGGCAAACCGCCCCGTGGACGACCACCAAAGGCACACCTGGCAGGCTTTCGCTCAGGATGCCGGTGACGCGGCCGTAATCGGTTGGGTCGCGAAGATAGACGATAAGGTGCTGCATGTCCTCAAGCCGCGCCTCGCCGGAATGCAGGAGAGCGTCGACGTTGACGATGCACCGCTCGAGCTGCTTGACCACATCGCCGACATGCAGGACGTTGCCTTCCTTGTCGATGCTCGCAGTGCCCGAGATGAAGTGATGCGCCCGGTCCGCGTAGGCGATGCGCGTTCCTCGCTCGAAAGTGACACTGTAGTCCTTCGTGTGGCACAGCATCTCAAAATCGTTAAGATAGGATACCTGCTTCTGTTGCAGGTCGAGATTGGAATACGCGTCCATTGAGACGACGTCGTAACGGTGCGAGCAGGACCCCTCGATGCCGGTGCTGGCAATGTAGTGCGTGGCTCCGGTCAGCCCTTCATGGGTAAACAATTCGCGCCGGCTGTCCACCATGCCTTGATAAAAGACATCCACGTTTCTCAAATAGATCCAGGTCCTCACACAATGATTGGCGAGGTTTCCTCCAAGATCGGAGAGTGTATCGGTGAGGTTGTGGAAGATTTTGCTCGTCTGCCCTGCCGACGAGGGCGACGAGTCGAAGGCGCCCGCGCAAAGTCTCGTGCTCCACAAGTGGCGCTTCCCGTTTTTCTTCACGAGCACATGCTTCATCGTGAAGCGCTTCTTGGAGAGCTGGCCCTTCGTGCTGATGTGGTAGGCGAGTAGGGCGACCTTGGCTCCGGTGAGGGGCGGCTGCTGCACGATAGAGACGGCGACGGGATTGTCGTCATGTTCGGCGACGAGCTCGCTGTTGCGAACGAGCGCCGCCTGATTCATGACGTCGCTCAGAAACAGCCTACGGAAAATCGCCGTCTCAGGTTCGAGCCCCAGCGTCTTCGTTGCGTCGGCATAAGCCGCTTGCACGTATTTGATCTGGTCCTCGAAAGCGAGATGCGCGGGCGGAGTGACCGCGATATTATATTCTTCATCGCCGCTTTCGCCGCAGAAACTGCGATAGGTAACTCCGTCGTGAGAAAGCACCTTCAACATCACCGTCACCCCCTGTTCCAAGACGTCCAGGCGCGTCCGCCGTTAAAATGAGCGCCTAAGCCGCCGCTACTCCAGGATGAAGGTGTTTTGCGGGCGTCCGGAGCGGCCAGCTTGTGAACGCTTAGCCTCTCGCGGGAAGGTGCCTTTTGATCTTAGTCAAATTTTTACCTTCGAAGTCACAGCTCGTTTGCGAACGTATTTATTGGGATAAAAGCCAAGCGTCCGTTGCTCCGAAGCCTAAGCATGGGGCCATGGCGAGTCTGTGACTTTGTCACCAACGCGGCTCTGGGCGAGTGCTTATCTAAGGGAGGAAGGCGGGGCTGCTTCTGGCCGAACCCTCAAGCGTCCTTGCACGGAATGATGTTAACCAGCTGCGCGACAATTTTTGCCTTGAATAAAACATGAACCGCCCCGACCCTATTGTTCTAGGCTGATGTGGCATACTGCGCATCATTGCCCCTAACTCATAGGAGGTGAACCCATGCCTAGACTGTTCACCGGGATCGAGTTGCCAGAGGCTATCGTCCAGCAATTGTCGATGTTAAGAGCGGGGCTTCACGGCGCGAGTTGGATCGATCCGGAAAATTATCACATCACGATGCGCTTTGCGGGCGATATCACGGATACGGAAGCGAATCATTTTGCAGAGGCGCTCGCGGATATCCGCTTCGATAGCTTCGATGTCGAGATCAGCGGCCTGGGCAGCTTCGGAGGCAACAAGCCGCGCTCCTTGTGGGCGGCGGTGAAGCCGACGCCAGCGCTGCTTCTCTTGCAGAAGGCTCACGAGCGCGCGGCCCGGCTTGCGGGGCTGCCGCCTGAGACGCGCAACTTCGTGCCTCACGTCACGCTCGCGCGTTTGCGCAACGTCAGCCCCTACGCGGCCGCCGAATACCTGGCGCGGCACGGCGGCTTCTTCGGCGTCCCCTTTACCGCCAGTAGGTTTGTCCTCTTCTCGTCGCGGCCCAATCATGGCGGCGGTCCCTATCTCGTGGAGGAGGGTTATGAGGCCTGGGATACGGCCTTTGGCGAGGATGACGAAGCCGCGGCCTGAACCTGACCGGCCATCATTCTCCTTTGCGGGCATCTGGAACTGGAGAGCGGATCTCGCGTTGCTCCGAGAAAGGGGAAGCGGCTGGAGCGTGCCATGAGCTTCAAGGGAAGTTGTCTCTGCGGAGCCGTCAGATATGAGATCGACGGCTTCGATTCGCCGGTCCGGCATTGTCATTGCCGGACGTGCCGGAAGGCCCACGCCGCTGCTTTCAACACGTCGGTGCACGTCTCGCGAGACCGTTTCCGCTGGATATCGGGTGAGACCAACCTCACTTCATTCGAGTCCTCGCCCGGCAAGTTCCGGCGATTCTGCTCTGCTTGCGGATCCCCTATCGTGGCCGAATACCCCGATCGCCGTTACGTCACCGTAAGGATCGCGACGCTCGACGAGGATCCGGGCGTGAGGCCTGAATATCATAACTGGCTATCTAACGCCGCGCCGTGGCTTACCGCGAGCGAGCCGCTTCCGTCCCACGAGGACCGGCATCTCGACCGTTAGCGTGGGCCCATGCGCAGGCTGCCGTCGAGGCGGATCTGCGCACCGTTCAGCATCCCGTTCTCGCAAATGTGGCGAACAAGGGCTGCGTATTCCGCCGGCTCGCCGAGCCGGGACGGAAACGGCACCGTGGCCTCAAGCGAGCGGCGCGCTTCGTCCGGCAGGCCGGCAAACATCGGCGTGTTGAAGAGCCCCGGCAGGATGGTGTTTACCCTGATGCCGTCGCGGGCAAGATCGCGGGCAATCGGCAAGGTCATGGCCGAAACGCCGCCCTTTGAAGCGGAGTAGGCAGCCTGGCCGATTTGCCCGTCTTCCGCCGCAACGGACGCCGTGCAGACGATCACGCCGCGTTCCCCGTCGGCTGTAACGGGATCGAGCCTGACCATCGATGCCGCAACGGAGGTGATCATGCGGAAAGTGCCGATGAGGTTTATTGCGAGCACTTTCTGGAAGACGTCAACGCAGTGCGGGATTGGCTCCCCGGTCGCCTTGTCCCGGCCGACCGTCTTTTGCCCAATGGCGATGCCGGCGCAGTTCACGAGAATGCGCTC
The DNA here is from genome assembly GCA_963834165.1 of uncultured Alphaproteobacteria bacterium. Lineage (GTDB taxonomy): Bacteria > Pseudomonadota > Alphaproteobacteria > Rhizobiales > Rhodomicrobiaceae > Rhodomicrobium. Next base: position 28,305 of record CAWIAL010000003.1, read on the forward strand.
GGCCCCGTTTGCCTTGCGAGCCACGTCGAGCGCTGCGGTGACTGAGGCTTCGCTTGTGATGTCGCAAGCGCAGAAGAGCGCGCCGATCGATTTCGCCAAAGCCTCACCCGCGTTGCGGTTCAGATCGAAAATCGAAACTCTGCAGCCAGCCTCTGCCAGCGCCGTCGCCGTGGCCGCGCCTAAGCCGGATGCTCCTCCGGTTACAATCGCCGCAATATCGTTTCCCAGTTTCATGGATGTCCCTCGATGTTTGCGTCCGCCCCTGCGTTCGGAGCCAGGTTTTCGTCCGCAATGAAGTTAAAGCCGGTGCCATAAACCGTGATGGCCGCGCTGCCCTGGACCATGAAAGGATTCGAAATGCGCACCGCCACAATGCCATCATATCCCTTCTCGGCAGCCCTTGCCTTCAGAATATCGATAGCCTGGGCGGTGACGCGGTCGAGAAGCCGCTCGTAGCGCAGCATTTTTCCGCCAAGTGCATTTGTGATGGCTTCGCGCGCGTCGCGCAAAAGGTTCGCCGCGAGAACCGTGCTCGCATAAATCAGTTCGCCCTCCTTGATGCGGCGCCCTGAGAGACTCTCAACCGTATAAAGCTGCATCCCCGTCTCCGAAAATTATCGGGCTGCTGAAAAGCCGGAAATCTTGGCTTCATCCTTCGACAAGCTCAGGATGAGGCCGAACGACGGCAGCCTATTAGCGTGACCGTGTCTTTCCCTGTTCCCTTATGATGACCTGGGGGCGGCCGAACAAGAGCCTGCGAAGCCAGGATAGAAAGACGATCAGGAGGAAGCCGGCAATCAAGACCGCGATCCAGTACCGCTCCCAGAATACCCTGAAGCTCACGACGCCGTTCTGCACAAGCTGCGCATCCTTGAGGATGCGGCTGTAGCTGAACAAACTGGCGTCGTCGTGAATGATCATGTTCAAGGCCGCAAGCTGATCGCGGCTGTTGAAAATCGCTTCCCGAAGCCCCTCAGCCGTAAGATCCAGCATCACGGACGGGTCATCGGCCACGGCGCGCAGCAGCCGCTTTGCAGCGTTCGGCTCAAGATTGCGCTCGTAATCGGCGAAGGCGGCGAGCTGCCTGTCGTTCAGCCGCCTGGCGAACTCGCGCATCTGGTCGGCCGGAAGATTGAGGATGAAATCGCGCGCCTGCGGGTCGAGATTGGCGATGCGCGCCACCGCGATCCTGTCGTTGATGGAGAGGATCTTCTGAAGGTTCTCCGATGTAAGCCCCTCCACGGGGAGCCAGCGGTAGACGCCAAGATCCACCACGCGCGGCAAATCCCGTCCCGCAATCGCGGTCCATCGCAATGCCTTGTCGATGGACTTCTGCTCCTGGGCGATGACAAGGCCGGCGTCGGTGAGATCGAGCAGCGCCTTGTTCAGCGATCCGTCGGCAACCCGCTCCATGAGGCGCGTCTCGCCTTCGGTGCCATAAAGAATATCGACAATCTGGCCTAGCCTGCCGAGCTGATCGAGGCGGCGGTTCTTGAGGAATTCTGCGAAGGCGGGGTGCTTTTCGCTCAGAGAAAGAAGGCGGTTGTACTTCTGCTTGAAATCGAGCCAGGCCGAGTAAATTCTCTCCGATGTTTCCTGCGCAATGGTTTCGACTTGCTGGCCGATATCGGCCTCGATCGTCTTGCCGATCTCGTCCTTGATCAGCAGCTTGGTTTCATCCGACTTCATGCGCTCCGCGATGATCGGGAACACGCCGTCGCCCGCGTCATAGATATCCTTGGCGATAAGGGCGAGGCCAACAAGCCCGGCGACCGAGGACACGATCCGGCTGGCCACGACGCCAGCGATCCGCGTGCCCACGCTTTGCACGACTTTAGCGATGACGCGGCGTGTTACGACGAGGACCAAGCCCGAGATCGACGCCGCATTGCTGGCTACGAGATCCGAAGTGTCGATCTTGATCGGGGGCTGCTCGGCGTTGGCTTCAAGGTTCTTCTGGCTTTCCTGCGCAAACACTTGCGCAATGGCGCCCCCATACCGCGATTGAAGCGCCGTCTGAACGCAGGCGATGATGGGGTTCGATATCTTTGAAGTCGCCTTCTCGATTTGGGCGCCGGCGTCCTTCGCGACGCCGGTCGCCATCTCATTCAGCGCGTCCTTGAACCCTTCGGAATTATAGGTCTTGTCGGCGACGGCTGTCGCATAGCGGGTGGCTGACGATTTGCTGACGGTGGAGTAGGCCCGGTCAGCCCAACTCGTGTCCGCGCGAACGAGCGCGACCGCGGCATCGATCTCGCGGTCGATGCGTGCATTCACGTCGGCTTTCGCCCAATACATGTTGACGAGAGCCGGGAAGTTGATGGTCGTCAGCTCGCTCTTGAGGCTCGTCGAGGCGACTTCGCGTATACGGTCGCGCACTTCCGTGTCGCTTAAATTCCGGCATTCATCGATTGTGACCACAGTTGGCGACTGGGCGAACGCCAAGCGGGGAGCTTGGCACACGAGGCTGGCAATAGCGCCCCAAGTCAGCATCCAGGCGATAAGCTTACGCATTAACTTGCCCCGGGTGGATGGTAAGAAAAAGCCATGCGGGAAGGAACGAGGAAAAGAGCATTTCTCGAACCGTTATATGGGCGATAACATGAGCATGCGATGAAAAAAAAGAAGTTGCCCTGCAGCAAGGCGTGGAAACACTTCTCCATGCCCTATGCGGACACTTCTAGCATCGCGCGCTCCCACACCGGACGGAAGCTGCGTCTGTGGTGGCAAGTGACGCCATGCAGCTTCAGCGCAGCGGCGTGCTCTGCGGTTCCGTAGCCCTTGTTGCGCTCCCAAGCGTATAGAGGGAACATGCACGCCAACTCCCGCATCATCCTGTCGCGCGTGACCTTGGCAATGATCGAGGCCGCCGCGATCGAGATCGAGAGGGTGTCGCCGCCAATCAATGCCTCAGCAGGCATGTCGAGTTTTGGATACCGGTTACCGTCCACGAGGACCGCAGCGGGGGTGCAGGCGAGGCTATTGATCGCGTCGCACATCGCGGCGTGCGTGGCGTGGTAGATGTTGATGTCGTCAATCACGTCCACGGCCACGATGCCGACCCCGACATGCGCGACGGCGTAGATTTTGGGAAACAAGGTTTCCCGCTCCGTGGCGCTGAGCTGCTTCGAATCGTGGATGCCGGCCGGCGGCTTGCCGAAGAAAATGACGGCCGCGGCGACGACTGGCCCCGCCCAGGGACCGCGGCCCGCTTCATCGACGCCGGCGATGAGTCCCCCATACTTCCGCTCAAGGGCGAGATCGGGACGGCGCGTTGGTTTCGGCGATCGCGAGCAAGGAGGCATGGCCTGTTCTTGGACCGCCACGCTTTCGCAATCAAGCGCTGAGAAAGCCAAACTACAGCTTTTTCCCAAGCCCAAGGAGCCGCTCCATCCTTAGAAGAGACTAAGCTGGGCTTCGTTCGGCCTTTGGAAAAGATCGCGGCGCAAGGTCAGGTGCCGCTTATTCAGTCCGTATCGTTTCAGGGCCAGCTTAAAGCGCGCCGCAATTTGATCGGCATATTGGCCTGTGCCGACCCCGCGTTCCCCAAAACACGAAACATAGTCCTTGCCGCGCCGCGTCGTGCGCACAAGCGACATGACGCGGCTTGCGCGGTTCGGAAACTCGGCCTTCAGCCATTCCTGGAAGAGCGGACTGATTTCCAGGGGCAGGCGCAGGAGCACATACGCCGCTTCCTTCGCGCCCGCAGCCGCAGCAGTCTCCAAAATGCGCTCCAGCTCGTTGTCGTTCAGCGCCGGAATGAGCGGGGCGGCCATAACGGCAACAGGGACGCCCGCCGCAGAAAGCTGGCGGATTGCCTCGATGCGTTTTCCCGGCGCCGACGCGCGCGGCTCCATCTTGCGCGCTAGCCTATGGTCCAGCGTTGTGACCGAGACGGCGACCTTGGCGAGGCCGCGGCCCGCGAGCCGGGCCAGAATGTCGATGTCGCGCAAAACCAGCGCCGACTTCGTGACAATCGCAACGGGGTGGCTGAACCTGTCCAGCACTTCGAGAATGCCGCGCGTGATTTTGCGCTCGCGCTCGATCGGCTGATAGCCATCGGTGTTGCTGCCGATCATGATCGTTTTGGGTACGTATCCGGGTTTCGAGATCTCTCGTTCCAGGGCCTCGGCAGCATTCACCTTGGCGGTGAGCTTCGTCTCGAAATCGAGGCCGGCCGAATAGCCCCAATAGGCGTGGCTCGGGCGCGCGTAGCAATAGATGCAGCCGTGCTCGCATCCGCGATACGGGTTGATCGATTGGTCGAAGCCGATATCGGGCGAGTCGTTAGTCGCGATGATCGTCTTTGCGATCTCGTCGCGCACCTCGGTCTTGAACGGCTCCAGGTCCGAAAGGCTTTCCCAGCCATCGTCGAAAAACTCGCGGCGCTCCGGCTCGAAACGCCCGGTTGCGTTCGAAACTGCCCCTCGCCCGCGGCGGCGATCATCGGCCACATGCTCGTGTTCGCTCGCGCGCCTCGCTTCTTTCCAAGCCATTCCCGCAATTTAGCGCGCAGACGAGAACATATAAAGAACATTTTGCGACTTTTCAGCAGGCGGCAATTGCGCTACCAGAGATTATGATCTCAGTAATCATCCCTACCCTGAATGCTGCTCGCTGTTTACCGGCCACGTTCATGTCGATTTTCGATGCGGCCATCGACGGCGTCGTGAGCGAGGTCATCGTCAGCGACGGCGGCTCGACGGACGCGACCCTGAAGATCGCCGAGGCTGCCGGCGCAACGGTCGTCGCGGGCGAGCGCGGGCGCGGCCAGCAGCTGCGGGCAGGGGCGCAAGCGGCGCATAAGGCTTGGCTTCTTTTTCTTCATGCCGACACGGCGCTTGAAAAGGGATGGGAAGCCGAAGCGCAGGCATTCATGAAAAACGGAGATGCCGCCGCGGCGGCTTTCCGCTTCCGCCTCGCCGACAGCGGCCTCAAACCCCGTCTTCTCGAAGCAGCCGTGGCGCTCCGCTGCGAGCTGTTTCGTTTGCCCTATGGCGACCAGGGCCTCTTCATTTCTCGCGCCCTTTACGACGAGGTGGGCGGGTTCGCGCCGATCCCTCTCATGGAGGATGTCGATCTTGTGCGGAAGCTCGGGCGGCGGCGCATCGTCATGCTAAAAACGAAAGCGGTCACAAGTGCTGAGCGTTTCCGCCGCGACGGGTATTGGCGCCGCTCGCTGAGCAACCTGTCCTGCCTCATGGCCTACTACAGGGGCGTGCCGGCGGAGCGCCTTGCCGAGCGCTATGGCTAGGAGGGGCAAGTGGCGCGCCCTGATGCATGACCCGCCGCTTCTCGTGGTGATGGCCAAGGCGCCGGTTTGCGGCGCGGTGAAGACGCGGCTTGCCAAGGAAATCGGCGCTGTCCCCGCTACTGCTCTCAATCGCGCGCTGACGGCAAAGCTGCTCCGGGAAGTCGCGAACGATCCCCGGTTTCGAACCGTGCTCGCCATATCGCCCGACACCGCTCTTCGGACGCCTTTCGCCGCGTGGAGTCGCAACCTGCTCCCTCTCCCCTTGCGGGAGAGGGCTGGGGTGGGTGCATACCGGCTCCAGCGCATCGAGCAGGCCCGGGGCGGCCTTGGCCAACGCATGCAGCGCATTTTCGAGCGCAGTGGCCGAGGCCCGCTCATTATAGTGGGAACCGACATTCCCTTCATACGGCGGGAAACGATCGCGGCAGCCTTCCGCCTTCTGCGCGGCTCCGACGCTGTGTTCGGGCGCGCTGAAGATGGCGGCTATTGGCTCGTGGGTTTGCGCCGCCGGCCAAGGCGCCTCGCTCTGTTCAAAGGCGTTCGCTGGTCCTCGCAGCATGCGCTCGCCGACACCCTTAAAAACTTGTCCGCCCACCGCGTAGCGTTTGCCCAAACGCTGTTCGATATCGACACCCTTGCCGATTACCGGCGCTATCTGCGGCGGCACTGATTTTGCTGGCCTGCAATACGGCGGAGATGGATGAAGATACCGAAAGGCCGGGTGCGGCCACCCCGCCAGCGGCAACTCCTCCTGCTGAAGGTGTTGCCGAAGTGGAGCTTCCGTCACGGCTCGAGGTCTGTGGCTCGTGTAGTCGATTGCTTTTTCAGACTGAAGCGGCCACCTGGAGTGCCATAACGAGGACCCTTCGGATAAATCGTCCGCTTGGGATCCATCCATTCTCCGGCAATCTCGTCGCGTGCTTCGAATTGGGCAACATATAGCCCGCCGAGGACAGCGTTGTCGCCCTTCAGATACTCGGTCTCGGTCCATATGATCAGCCTACCGTCAAACGTGCCTTGCACCCTTGTCTGGGTCCCGTCGAACGTCGGCCAATTCATGGCGCCCGTAAATTGATCGCCGGAGACTGCTTCGACGGCAAGCGTCACGGGGAAGCGGCCATGTATGTCGTGCGAGAACTGCTCGAACGTTCCGGACCATCTGCCTTGCATATCTGACATAGAATGACTTTCCGCCGGAGGCGCCGGCAGCAAAAGTTTTGGCGATCGACGACATCTCTGTCTTTATTACTCCGAACTTTGCGAGCGGCCGAGACATAACCGGCGCGGATTAGTAGGGCAAGAAACCGTGCAGAAGAGCCTCATTATCTCGTGCGTCTTGATCGGTTTGATAATCTTGCTTCCTGTGGCCCACTTGGCTGTGTGGGCGCTTGTCCGCCGCTGTCGCCCCATAAGCTGGCCAAGACCGGGCGCTTTGTCTCAGTCGGCGGCATTGATACCTACTACGAACGGTACGGCTCGGGTCCGCCGCTGATCCTCATTCCTCCCGGCGGCAGCCATACGAGCACTTGGCAATTCAACATCGGCGCTTTGAGCCGCGCGAACGAAGTGTGGACGCTCGACCTCCCAGGCTCCGGCTACTCCGACAAACCCGCCACATTTCCGTACACGCACCGGAGCTATGCCGAGTTCGTCCGCGACTTCATGACGGCCATGGGGATACCGAGGGCGGTGATGGCCGGACAGTCGCTCGGCGGTTCGGTCGCGCTCGAATTCGCCCTGGACTTTCCCGAGCGGACCGCCGGCCTCGTCCTTATCGCAGCGGGCGGCTATCCCCGTGGAGAGCTCCCAACGGCTTTCAATCTTCTCGCTTTCCGGCCGGCCAGCGCGATCCTGATGTCGTTCTCGTCGTATCCCTTCGGCGTTAAGTCCTTTTTCCCTTACCTCTATCACGATCCCGCGCCGTTCGCGCGCGACAAGGCGTTGGTCGCGGAGATCTGCGACATCAACCGCACACCCAACGCCCGCGACGCGTTCTTCTGGATGCAGCGGGCGCTGCACTTCAACTTCGCGCTCCCCGACGTGAGCCGCATCAAGTCGGTGGCCACGCCGACCCTGATCGTCTGGGGACGCGACGACCGGATCGTGGACATCCGAACCGCGACGCGCTTCCAGCAAGACATCGCGGGATCGCAGCTCGTCGTCATCGACGATGCTGGTCACAACGTGCACGAGGAGAGGCCGGAGACAGTGAACCGCGCGGTCACTTCGTTCCTCAACAACATCCGGTGGTAAAGCAGCAAGCTAGGCGGCGGAATCAGTCATGCGGCGAGCGCCGTAGCGATTTCCTCTAATTGAGGTTCTCCGGTACCCAAAGCCCGAACGCCGCGTGGCCGCGCCTGACCGCTGGCCAGCCCAACTCATTTTTATGAACCTTGACCGGGCGGCACATGCTCCATGAGGCGCGGCATGATCTCGACGAAATTGCAGGGGCGGTGCCGGAAGTCGAACTGATAGCGAAGGATCAGCGTCCAGGCGTCCTTGCACGCGCCCGGCGAGCCCGGCACGCAGAAGATGTACGTGCCGCCGGCGACACCGGCCAGCGCGCGCGACTGGATTGTCGATGTGCCGATCTTCTCGTAGCTCAGCATGTGCATGAGCACGGAAAATCCGTCGATCTCTTTTTCGAACAAGGGCCTGACCGCTTCCGGCGTGACGTCGCGCCCGGTGAGGCCGGTGCCTCCGGTCGTGATGACGGCGTCGACGGCGGCGTCGGCGATCCACGCTCCGATCTGACTTCGAATTTGCTCGACGTCGTCCTTCACGATGGCGCGCGCCGCGAGTTCATGCCCGTCGGCTTTCAGCATTTCGGCGAGCAGCGAGCCTGATTTGTCTTCCTTTGGCGTGCGCGTATCGGAAACGGTGAGCACCGCGATGCGGACGGGCTTGAACGGCAGGCTTTCATCGATGCGGGACATGGGACGCCTCTGCATGATCGGATTGCATGCTACTCTAACACTCGATTTTCAATGAAAAAACAATTGCTGCGCGCTGATCGCATCTTAGCCGGGTCGGCGGCATTTGCGAAAAATTATTGAAAAAATGATACGAGATGAAAAGCCTGAACCCATTTTATGGCAGCCCGGCGCGATGACAGAAATCCACGTGGAAACTCACGCTACCGCTACAACCTCGGCTGCCGTGGCGACAGCGAGTGCTGCCGCCGTCGTGGCCGACCCGAGCCCAGCGAAAGATAGCGTCTCAGCCAATCCAAAAGCCCCGGCAAAGGGAGGATCCGCCATGAACCTGCGTGTGGTCATGATACCCCTCGTGTTCGGCGCGCTTTGGGATTTCATCACAACATTCCAAGGCGTTGCCGATTTCTTCGACCTCGCGACCAAATGGGACATCAACCCCGGGCAGTTCATTTTCGGCGTTGTTATCAGCTTGATTATTTTCGGTTTCGTGCTTTCGAGCCACCTGATCTGGAAGATGACGTCGCAAGAAACGCCGGGCCTTCTGGTGAGGGGGGCGTGGCTCACGTGCATTGCAATCGATCTCTTCACCTCATGGGAGGGGACGAGGCGGATCATCTTTTACGACGATGACGACGCCGCGAAGGGCATCGGCATTGCAGTGGCGGCGGCACTCATTGTCGCTTCGACAGTGCTTCTGTCGTGGGCGCTGCTTTCAAAGTCCCAGGACGCTTAGCACGGCGGAAAAACGAACAAGAGCGCGCAAATCCGCACGCTCTCGATCTCGCCAGAGATCAACCCCGTCTGGGTTATTGCGCGGCCTGCGAGGTACTCATCCCTTCAAGGCGCGGAGCCGTTGCGATCGGGTCTTCCGACCGGCGCGACTTGCCCTCGAAGAAGGCTCCCTGCTCGATTGCCAAAGACTTGTGGAAAACATCGCCCTCGACGTGGCTCGAGGCCTGCAAGGTTACGCGGTTGCCGCGCACGGAACCCATCACACGCCCGCGGACTACGACGTCCTCGGCCACGATCCCGCCCGTAATCTGCGCCTTTTCGCCGACGATCAGCGAGGAGCAATGAACATCCCCCTGAATCTGGCCATCAACCTGCACTTCGCCTCGTGAAAGCACATTGCCCGTCACGGTAAGGTCTTCTCCGATAATCGATGGCGCCATACGGTCTGGTCCCCTGAAGGCTGGCGGTTTCGGTGCAAAAGCCGGCTGGCCGGAAGCTGGCGCTTGAGCCATGCCTCCCATCGGCATCAGGCCGCCCTGCGAGGGCGAAGGCTGACCGCCAATGGCTTTGCTTGTGGTTTTCGTTATCGGCTTTTGCTGATCAAAATTACTCATATCGGTCTCTGGCTTTTTACTGAACATCGGCGCGTCTCCGGAGCGATGCGGGGCGGGCAATTCGTTTTAGGGCACAGCCCGCGCTATTTCAACGCCGTTAATGACACCATAACGCGCATGCATGCATTTATCGCAAGAGATTTGCCAATCAGTGGTTTTTCAGGCGCAGCCAGCGCTCACGCCCGGTTGTAGTTTTTCGCTCTACAGCTGTTTTTTCAGCGCTTCGAGCACTGCCGCTGCGTGACCAGGAACTTTGACGCCACGCCAGGCTTGCACGATCTTGCCGTCTGGCCCGATGAGGAAGGTCGAGCGCTCCACGCCCATATAGGACTTGCCGTACATCTTCTTTTCCGCCCAGACGCCATAGGCTTGGATTGCGGCTTTCTCTTCGTCGGCAAGCAGCGTCACCTGAAGCCCATACTTATCGCGAAATTTGGCGTGAGATTTTGTGCTATCGGGTGAGATTCCGATGACTTCCGCGTTCAGTTTACGGAATTCCTCGTTGAGTTCCGTGAAGGTCTGCGCCTCCTTCGTGCACCCCGATGTGTCGTCCTTGGGGTAGAAGTACACAACCTTGTAGCTGCCTTCGAGGTCGCTCAGCTTCCTGATCTTTCCATCCTGATCGGGCAACGCGAAATCGGGGGCTGCATCACCATTCTGAAGCATCGTTGAGCCTTCCTTTTGTCTTTATTTAAGGTCTATAGAAGCGAAATGCCTGAAAGGAACGCCATCTGCAACCGGCTGGATGAGCACAACAATGTTACGGCCGCCGGTCAGGCGATACGCGCGGGGCAAGGTTGGGGATCTACGCTTATGGGGGAAAGCGGGCATGCTATCGGTGTCTTCTGTGCGCCCGCTGGCATGATCCTGACAAAAAGCCATGGATGACCGTTCTTTTTCGAAAGATACGCATCGGGCGCTTGTTCCCCAAAAGCGAGGCCGCTCGGTGGCCAAGGCCCTTTCAGTGCAGGTTCAGCTCGCCCGCTTGACGAAAGGCGGCAAGGTCATTGCGGGCGCAATTCCGGGGCCGGTCAAGACAGCCTCGCGCCACTCGATCCGATTTGGCGGCCGCGCGACGGCAGGGCTCGCCATCATGGCGCTTGTCGCGATCGCCGCGCTCTATATACGCCTTCTCAGCGGGCCGATATCGTTCGCTTTTCTCGTGCCGGCGGTTGAAGAGCGTCTGAACTCTCAACTCAAAGGCTATAGTTTTCGCGTCGGCGACGCGATTTTGAGGTTGTCCAGCGGTTGGGGGCTCGAATTCAGGCTGGCCGATGTGAGCATCCTGGACGAATACCGTCAGGAAATCGCCAAAGCCCCTTTGGCCGCAGTCGATGTCAGCGAGCGGTCACTTCTTAAGCTTTCGCTTGCGGCTTCGCAGATCGATCTGATCGGCCCAAAAGTTCTCGTATTCAATCTGCCCGGAAAAGGGCTGACGCTGACCGCGTCTCCTATAACGCCGAACGCTTCCGCTACCGCCTGGACAGCGAACCAGGCGCCGCTTGCCAATGCTCCCGGCCCGGGTGCGCTCGCGGAACCGCGCGAGATTGCAGGCGTCCGGCAGATGGCTCGCCAGGGTGTGAATGCCCGGCCCTCCGCTTTGCCCTTCAATCCAGCTCCTTTTCTTTCGAGCTTGTTTGCAGCCCTTGAACAGCGCGGCGGTGCTTCGTCGGCCCTTCAACGCATCGGACTCCAGGATGCCGTCGTATACTTCGCCAGCGACAACGGTGTTGCGACCTGGCGCGTCGCCGATTTCCACATCGATCTGGATGAGGGAAGCAGTGAAAGCGCCTTGCATGGCAATATCGCCCTTCAGCGCGACGACACCATTTGGCAGGCATCGTTCAGAGCGATCAACAGGCCTAAGGAGAAACGCTACTCGGTAACGGCAGCGGTGCAGGACATCGTCCCGCGCGCGATCTGGCGGAGTTTACCCTCCATCGACCGGTTGAAGCTTGTCGACTTGCCGGTAAGCGGCCAGGCGCGGTTTGACATAAGCCATGAAGGAGAGCTCCTTGCCGGGGAAGCCGAGATCAAGCTTGGAAGCGGAAGGGTTTTCGCTCCGTTCGATGAGAAGCATCCGGCGGTTATCGATGACGGCGTGCTGCGCGTCGCTTACGACAAGGGAAGCGATGCGGTCCAGATCAAGCCGTTCCAGTTGCGCTGGGACGATAGCCAACTCACCATCGCCGGGTCGATTACTCATAAAAACGATCCCCGCACGAATGAGCCTGTCTGGGCGGCGAATCTGGACGGCAACGGCACGAGGCTGGGGGCATCGCAGTTCGCCGTTCGCCCGATCGCGCTCGACAGCTTCAAGATCGTTGGCGCCTATAATGTTGCGACAGACAGCGTTGTTCTGAACGACTTCCACGTGCAGTCGGGCGGATCGCAGATCGCATTCTCCGGGCAAGCGGCTTCGATAAGATCCGGCGGCCCTGTCGCCGTGAACGGCACCTTTTCGTCCATGCCGCTGTCGTTCCTGAAGGCGGTATGGCCCGCCTTTGTTGCGAACGGCACGCGGGAATGGATCGGAAGCAACGTACCATCGGCACGCATCTCCGGCGGGAGTATTTCGGTCAATCTTTCCGCAGCCGATATCGCACAGCTGGACAAAGGCGGCGATGTCCCTAAATCGGCGGTGTTCGGGCGTCTCGCATTTTCGGGAGCGCAGATCTACCATATCAAGGGGCTGCCCCCGATCATCACGAGAGATTCTGTTGCCCGTCTGGCAGGAAGGCGTTTCGTCTACGATATCCCTGGCGATGCGCACATCGACGTTCCCAGCGGCCGGTCCCTGTCCTTCTCGGACGGTCAGTTCCTCGTCCAAGATCTGAGGCCGGAATTCCCGGACGCCGAAGTCCACTTCAAGAGCGTTGGCGAGGTTGCCACCGTTCTCGAACTCCTGGATCAGCCGCCCCTTAACTATGTGAAAGCGGTTGGCTTCAAGCCCAACTTGATCAACGGGCAGGCACAGACCGCGTTTCAGATCAAGTTTCCCGTCCTGAAGGAGTTGCAGTTCAAGCAACTCACGATTTCCGGAAAAAGCCGCATCACCGACCTCAAATCGAACGGGCTTCCTAGCGGCTTAGCGGTAAACGGCGGCGCCGTGAACTTCGACGTTTCGGAAAATGCGATCAGCGCCAACGGCGATCTCAAAGTCAACAACGTGCCTGTTTCGGTCGCCTGGCAGCGCTTCTTCGATGCACCTCCCGAGAAACAGCCCACGCTCCGGCTTGCCGCGATCCTCAACGAAAAGGCGCGCGACGACATCGGATTGAACGTCAATCACATCGTGAGAGGCGATCTTCCAATCGCGCTTGCCGTTGCTATGCAGAGAGATGGCCCCGCGAAACTCTTCATGGAGGCAAATCTCACGAATGCGGACGTCTTCCTGACGGCCATCGGCTGGCGAAAGCCGCCCGGGCAGAAAGCAAGCGTGACCTTCGACCTCAGCCAGCGTCAGGACGGCTACCTCCTTCTCGATAACTTCGCCATGAGCGGCGATGGCCTCAACATCAACGGCCGGCTGCTCCTCAACGACAAACATCGAATTGCCGGTTTCAACTTCCCAGAATTTTCCACGAATGGACTCACCCAGCTCGCAATCACCGGAGATCTGACGCCGCAAAACGTGCTCAGGGTGCAGGCGAAGGGCGCCTCTTACGATGGGCGGCAATTCTTCCGCTCGCTGTTGAATGCCGGCAAAATCGCTGACAATCAGCCCGCGCCGTTGAAGGACGAGCCTGGGCTGGACCTCAATGTCGAGATCGAAACGATATTCGGTTATTACGATACCACGGTTAAGTCCGTCATCATCGATGCGAAAAGGCGCGGCGGCAAGCTGACCTATCTGGAAGTTGCCGGCCGCCTCAATGGAGAGTCGCCGGTCGCCGTTCATGTCGACCAGCGCGGAGCCGAGGCCCGCATGCTCGTGTCGGACGCAACGGACGCCGGTTCAGCTTTCCGGCTCATCGGCTTCTATTCCGCCGTGCGGGGCGGCACCATGAACCTGCGCCTTAATCTGGACGGCTCCGGCGGCGCTGACAAAACCGGCACCCTCGATGTCCGCAGATTTGTGGTCGCCGGCGACCAGGTTGTGGGCAGGGTGGTTTCACAGGCGGAGAAAGAGGGCGCGCGCTACAAGCCCGACGCTCGCCCCGCTCAGCACCTCTCTTCCGGGGAGCCATTGCAATTCGACCGCATGGTTGTGCCCTTCTCAGTTGGTGCGAGCGAATTTCAGTTGCACGACGCCGCGATCAACGGGCCGCTGCTCGGCGCGACTTTGAGGGGGCGCATCGACTTCGGTCATGAGACGCTCGCACTGTCCGGCACATATGTTCCCCTCTACGGCTTCAACGCCGCCCTAGGCTCCGTGCCGCTTCTGGGCGATCTCTTGAAGGGCCGCGATAATGAGGGGATTTTCGGGATCACTTTTGCCGTGCAGGGAAGAACATCGAATCCGGACGTGGTGGTGAACCCGGTTTCGGTGCTGGCGCCGGGCTTTTTGCGTCAGATCTTCGAGTTCGACCATTCTCCGGCACAGCAACCTCCGCAAAGGCCGACGGCGCAGTTTGGCGGGTAGACCGAAACGGGACTCCCTCTCCCATGGCGAGAGGGTCGGGGTGAGGGGCGTTCACCTGCAAATTCAAACGCTTACACCTCACCCGGCCCGCAAAGCGGTCCAACCCCGCCCACCGGGCTACGGGATTTTATACCAAGCGCAGAAATTCCTGACCGTTCTTGTTGTCGTCCCCGCGCAGGCGGGGACCCAGTAAGCACAATGCTAAGTCTCTGTTTTCGCGAACCTTTCACCTTCCGATTACTGGATGGCCGCCTTCGCGGGCACGACACAGGGGGCAGCGTCTATTGCGTTCGGTATTATACCGCCGTTCGGAAAGTTTGACTCCTGTTGCTCTTATGCGATTCCGCAGCGAAGCGGATCGTGATTCCCTACCTTGCCGATTTGCGGGAGGGCATCATGGCGGCGCTGACGATACGAAGGGATCGCACCCCCGAGGTGCTGCGCAAGCTTGCTAAGTCCGAAGCCGATGCGCGCGTGACGCGGCGGCTGCTAGCGATCGCTAATGCGCTTTCTGGCATGAGCCGGAAAGAAGCGGCGGAGGCCGCCGGCATGGATCGCCAGACCTTAAGGGATTGGGTGATCCGCTACAACGCGCACGGCCCGGACGGGCTTTACGATTGCTGGGGCGAGGGTCGCCCGCCGCGGCTCGAAGCGGAAGAGCAGGCCGAGTTGATGCGCATCGTTCTGGCGGGTCCCGGCCTGGAAAGCGGCCTCTCGGCCTTCACGCGCGAGGATTTGGTGCGCATTTGCGAAGCCCGTTTCGGCAAGACCTTCCACCCCTCCTCGCTTGGCCGGGTGCTTAAGAGGCTCGGCCTCTCGCGGCAAAAGGCGAGGCCAAGCCACCCGCAAAAAGACCCGGCCGAAGCGGAGGCCTTTAAAAAGAGCCCCGGCGCTGCTGCAAACCATCAGCACACGTCATAAAGGCAAGCGCATCCGCCTGTTCTTCCAGGATGAGGCGCGCATCGGCCAGAAGGGGCGCGTCTGCCATATCTGGTGGAAGCGCGGCGAGCGCCCGCCAGGGCTTTGCGATAAACGCTTCACATTCGCCTATATCTTCGCCGCTGTGGATCCTGGCACGGACAACGCCTTCGCGCTGGTGCTGCCCTATGCCGATACGGTGGCGATGCAAGCCTTTTTGGACCGCTTCTCCGAGACCATCGCAGATGACGAACATGTGGTCATGGTGCTGGATCAAGCAGGCTGGCATGGCTCGAATGCTCTCGCCGTTCCGGCCAACATTACACTCGTTCCGCTGCCCGCCTACTCGCCCGAGCTAAATCCCGTGGAGCGAGTTTGGCTTTACCTTAAGGAACGCTTCCTCTCCCAGCGGCTGCTCGCCGATTACGATGCCATCGTCGAAGCCGCCTGCAACGCTTGGAATAGGCTCATGGCGGAGGCCGGGCGCATAAAGTCGCTATGCTCCTACCCGTGGATTCCACAGGTCAAAGCTTAAGCACAGGGGTATTAGACACTGCGCGAGTTCACGATGCAGGCCGCAGCAGCACATGGTGCTTCTTGCCCAGTGAGAGTTTGATGACGCCCTCGGCGTTGATGTCCTTCAGTGTGATCACGCCCCGTTCGTCGGTGGCCGCGACATCGTTCACGCGAAGCGCACCGCCCTTGATCTGACGCCTCGCCTCGCTTGTCGATGAAACAAGCCCGGCCCTCATGCTTGCATTCAGAAGGCCGATGCCCTGGCTCAATTCCTCCTTCGACACGTCGATAGTCGGAAGCCCCTCGGCCGCAGCACCCTCATCAAAGGCCTTGCGCGCGGTTTCGGCGGCGGCATCGGCGGCGGTTCGCCCATGCAGTATCGCTGTCGCCTCGGTCGCGAGCACTTTCTTCGCCTCGTTGATTTCGGAGCCGGAAAGCGCTTCGAGGCGTGCGATCTCCCCAAGCGGCAGCTCGGTGAAAAGACGCAGGAAGCGGCCCACGTCGCCGTCCTCGGTATTGCGCCAGAACTGCCAATAATCGTAAGGGCTCAGCATGTCCGCGTTCAGCCACACCGCACCCTTCACCGACTTGCCCATCTTCGCGCCGGACGAGGTGGTCAGGAGCGGCGTCGTCAGCGCATAAAGCTCACGCCCCTCGACGCGCCGGCCAAGCTCGATGCCGTTGACGATATTGCCCCACTGGTCCGATCCGCCCATCTGCAAGGCGCAGTTGTAGCGGCGGGCGAGTTCGACGAAATCGTAGGCCTGCAAGATCATGTAGTTGAATTCGAGGAAGGTCAGTGCCTGCGCGCGCTCAAGCCGCAGCTTTACCGAGTTGAAGGTCAACATCCGGTTGATGGTGAAGTGACGCCCATACTCGCGGAGAAAATCGATATAGCGCAGCTCTTTGAGCCATTCGTCGTTATCGACAAGGATCGCGTCCGTTTCCCCTTCGCCGAAAGTGAGGAACTTCGAAAAGGTGTCGCTGATGCGGGCCTTGTTTGCGTCGATTTCCCCTTCGGTGAGAAGCTTCCGGCTTTCGTCCTTGCCCGAAGGATCGCCGACCTTGGTGGTTCCGCCGCCGATGAGCGCAATAGGGCGATGCCCGCACTGTTGAAAAATGCGAAGCATCATGATGCCGATAAGGTTGCCGACATGCAGGCTCGGCGCCGTGCAATCGAAGCCAATATACGCTGTCAACGGACCTTTCGCGGCGGCTGCACGCAGCCCTTCCTCGTCGGAAATCTGATGGACGTAGCCGCGCTCTTTCAGAACTTGAATGAAGTCCGCATTTTTCTTGGATGCGCTGGCCATGATGATGTCCTCCTTGGCTGCACGCGCCTCGACAGTTTCATTGGGAGCGTGTAGCAGAGACGGCACCATGTAAGGCATTCACATTTTGCGTCAAGCGAGGGGTGATGAAGGCGATCGGGCTTATGAGCGGCACCTCCATGGATGGCGTCGACGTGGCGCTGATCGAGACGGATGGCGAGGCGATCCACTCGTTGGGACCGGCGGCTGAATTTTCCTATAGTGCAATTGAGCGGCAGTTACTTCGAGAGGCAATGGAGTTCGGCGCGGGGCATCTTGCACCGGGAGGATCGGAGCGGCGTTCTCGCGATCGCGGAGAGCATGGTGACCGCGAAGCATGCCGAAAGCGTGAAGACCTTCGCGGTGGCAAATGGGATCGGCCTCGCCGGCGTGGATGTGATCGGATTTCACGGGCAGACGGTTTTGCACAGGCCGGAGCGGAGGCTGACCGTTCAACTCGGCGATGGCCCCGCGCTGAGCGCGGCGCTGGGCGCTCCCGTCGTTTACGATTTCAGGGCAGCCGACATGGAGCGGGGAGGGCAGGCCGCTCCGCTCGTTCCCATCTTTCACCGCGCGCTCGCGTTGCGCGCAAGCCTTCCGCTGCCTGCCGTGTTCGTCAACATCGGCGGGATCGCGAATGTGACCTTCGTCGCGGACGGCCCCGCCGAAGCGCTCATCGCTTTCGATGCAGGTCCGGGAAATTGCCTGCTCGACGACTGGGCTATGAGGCACAGCGGGGAGCCGCTCGACAGGGACGCGCGGCTCGCACTCGCAGGAACCGTGAACCGCAAGGCGCTGGCGGCGCTTCTTTCGCATCCCTTCTTCAGCGCGCCACCGCCGAAATCGCTGGATCGCAACGCGTTTTCGCTCGATGCGCTGGCGGAACTGAGCCCCGAGGACGGGGCCGCGACGCTAACGGCGTTCACCGTTGCGGGCATAGCTGCGTCGGCGCGAGTTTTCCCGTCGCGACCGAAAAGCTGGATCGTTGCCGGCGGAGGCACGCGGAACCCTCACATGATCGAGGGGCTTCGCCGCGTTCTGGGGCCGGACATGATGACCGCGGATGTGGCGGGTTTCAGCTCCGATTTCATGGAGGCGCAGGCTTTCGCCTACCTCGCCGCCCGCCGTCTGAAAGAATTGCCGTCATCCTTCCCCGGCACGACCGGAGCGCCGGTACCCGTTGTCGGCGGCGTTGTCGCCGGGTTCCCGGTGCAAACCGGCACGTGACCTAATCGATTTCAGCTGTCGCTTTGGCCCAGTCAAATTTTAGAAATTAGCGGCTGCTCTAACGTTCTAGCAACCATATTCAGGCATAACATTGCGCAATCTTAAGTAGAAAAACTTCGATCCACAGGCATTGCAAATGATAAGACTGATGGCGGCAGTCACCATCGCAGCAGCCAGCGTCATCGCGGCCAGCGTTGGTGCTGAGGCAGCTTACCGGGTCGAACATGTCAGTTGGGGCAACGACGACGTCAGATATGACCGGATCTATGTTCGCGATGGCTCGGGAAGGCGGATGGTTTTGTCTCAGCAGTGGGGCGCCCGCTGTAAGAGGCGCGCGGCCCTGAATTACGGGCTTGGGGGCGGATGCTGGTACCCCGTAAGAGAGAGCTATTCGGCTTGGCGCAGGAGGCCGCAAGGATGGATGCGGTTGAGTCACAGGCTTCGGTAGCGATCTTCACGCCGGAGCGTCGAACGCGCGAATGTTAATCTGCCGCGGCCTTCTAACCGGATGAAGCCGCTGAGCCCACCTGCGCTGGCAAAGCCGTAGAAACCGATCCGGCAAAGCTGCTTGTTTCGCGCCGCAATTCGCATAACTATGCGGGTTCGGAGAAACGCATCATGAAACATCAACCGACAAAGGGCCCTTCGCAAAGGCAGCTTCGCGCGGGCGAACTGCTACGGCACGCACTCGCGGAAATTTTCCAGACCGAGGACATCGAGGACAGCGAGCTGAAGGGCGAAATCATTACCGTGTCCGAAGTGCGCGTCAGCCCGGACCTCAAGCACGCCACCGTATTTGCAAGCTCGCTTGGCGGCAAGGGCAGCGACGGCATCGCGCGCGCTCTTAACCGGCATAATCGATTTTTGCGCGGGGAGCTTGCGCGGCGCGTCGAGCTGAAATATGTGCCCGATCTTGTATTCCGGGGCGACCACGCAATCGACGCGGCAGAACGCATCGACGAGCTGTTGCGCTCTCCTCAGGTCGCCCGCGATTTAAAGTAGACAAAAGCAAAGCGAAAAGCATGGCACGCCGCAAAGGCAACGAACTCAATGGCTGGCTTATCCTCGATAAGCCGCAAGGGCTGACCTCGAACCAGGCGCTTGGCCGGCTGAAGCGGCTCTTCAACCCGAAGAAGGTTGGACATGCAGGCACGCTCGACCCGCTCGCTACGGGCGTGCTGCCGATCGCTTTCGGCGAGGCCACGAAAACGGTCGCCCATGTGGTCGATTGCGAAAAGACCTACGATTTCACCATCCGCTGGGGCGTCGAGACCGACACCGACGATGCGGAGGGCCAGCCCGTCCGCACGAGCGACGCGCGCCCGAGCCGCGAGGCGATCGAGACCGCGCTGCAAGGCTTCATCGGCGATATCATGCAGGTTCCGCCCTGCTATTCCGCGATCAAGGTCGAGGGCGAGCGCGCCTACGATCTCGCGCGCGACGGCGAAGCCGTGGAGCTTCAGCCACGGCTCGTCTCTGTCTTCGAGCTTGAGATTGCGGAGACGATATCGCCGGACCTCACCCGGCTCATATGCGCTTGCGGCAAGGGCACCTACGTGCGCTCCATCGCACGCGATCTGGGGCGGGCGCTCGGCTGCTACGGGCATATCGCGGCGCTCCGGCGCACGTCTGTCGGCCCATTTGACGAAGAGAATGCGATTTCCCTGGAAAAGCTCGAACACTTAAGCAATAGTGCCGGCGGCTACGGTGCTCTTTTGAGCACGATCACCCCTGTCGAGACGGCGCTGGACGGCATCCCGGCGCTCGCCATAAGCGGGGACGATGCAGCCAGGCTGAAGCGGGGGCAACCCATCCTCATTCGGGGAGGGAATGCACCAATCCTGAAAGGCCCGGTTTATGCGACCTCACGCGGGGTCCTCGTCGCCATTGGCGAGGTAGAGCGCGGCGAGATGCATCCCATCCGGGTTTTCAATATCCCCGCCTGAAGCCGGATCATCACAAAGCAATTGGAGATGACCGATGTCGATTACTGCAGAGCGCAAAACCGCGCTTATTGGAGAATATGGGTCGAAGCCGGGCGATACGGGTTCCCCTGAAGTTCAGGTTGCTGTTCTCACGGAACAAATCGCCAACCTGACGGAACATTTCAAGACACATAAGAAAGACAATCACTCGCGCCGCGGGCTTCTGAAGCTTGTCAGCCAGCGCCGCCGCCTGCTCGACTACGTGAAGAGCAAGGACGAAGGCCGCTATCGCGACCTGATCGAGCGGCTGGGTATCCGGCGGTAACTTCGCGCTACGACAAAGGCGCGCCGCTGAAGGAGAGCTGGCTGTCTCTTGGCCGGCGGCGCGACCATCCGGTCGCTTTCATATGGCCGGCGGCGCTCCCCAGCGTATGATCGGCTGACATGGAACGCGAGGCACACCCCCGGTGGGAGAGGCCGGATCGCTTTGCGGTCCGGGTGAGGGGCAATACCAAGCGCAGAAATTCCCGACCGTTCTTGTTGTCGTCCCCGCGCAGGCGGGGACCCAGTAAGCACAGCGCTAAGTCGCTGTTTTCGCGAACCTTTCACCTTCCAAATTACTGGATGCCCGCCTTCGCGGACACGACACAGGGGGGCAGCGTCTATTGCGTTCGGTATAAGTGCTTGATTATCGAATGTAAGCGCCCCTCACCCCAACCCTCTCCCCCTGGGAGAGGGAGTCCCGCTTGGATTCCATTTAAGTCGGATGCAAATAGTTAATGAAGGGGCCGGGGAAGGGTGCAAAAAAGCGGCATCGCAAGGGCGCCGGTCACATCCTGATGTCTCGCTCGCGCAGCGTCGGCAAAATCTTCTTCGGACATCTCGATTGCGGAGCAATCCATCCTGGCAGCTTCAAGATGTGTCAGCGCGGCCACGGACAACATTGTGTCACGCAGCTCGATGGGACAAGGGATGATCTTATTCGCCTCACAGTAACGCCGGATCAGGCGCATGATCTCATTGACGAGCGCGGGATCCCCTGCCCCTGCAACCACGATATTTACGTCCTCAGCCATATCACTTTACCCGGCATGCGTGAAAACTGGCGTTTTAACTCTCCAGCTCAAGCAAAGTTCCGGGTTTTCCTGAAACTTTTTAAGACCGTTCGCCGCGGGTAGCTGCGCATGATCTAATGCGATTGCGTTGATGTCTTACCACTTGGAGTAGCGGCACCGCCTGCCGGGCAGATTGGGTGCCAAGTCTAGCTGGGCGCTCAGCCTATTTTTCATTCAGCCGCCTCGAAAAGGCGCGGCTTTGTACCGCCCCGTCGAGCCACGCCTGAGAATTCGATCGATGCAGCACCGGTTGAAACAAGCGAGAGGCCGGGGATTTGGCAGAAGCTCTGGTTTGACGCGAGCGCGCACGCAATCGCTCATCTGTTTCGCTTGGGTCGCTGA
Organism: uncultured Alphaproteobacteria bacterium; assembly: GCA_963834165.1. Lineage (GTDB taxonomy): Bacteria > Pseudomonadota > Alphaproteobacteria > Rhizobiales > Rhodomicrobiaceae > Rhodomicrobium. The sequence goes on from CAWIAL010000003.1 coordinate 49,779, forward strand.
TTTGCGCGAACATGGCCTCTAACCGTTCCATTTCTTCCCGGCAGCCTCCATCATCGGAGGCAGTTTCAAAAAGTTTCGCCATGCGAATACACCAGAAGTTAACGCTAACTTGTTGGTGAAACACCCCAAATCTAAAATAAGTTGCGATTGTTTCTGAACACACGAAAAGTTGAGCCTGCGGTAAGGAACATTCCGAAGGTGGGGTGGCACGGAGCCTTTGTTGAGCGGTTTAGGCCACCGCCTCGAAGCGCCTGGGAAGCATGTCCCGGCCTTCCAGCACCTGCGCCAACGCTGCGAAGCTGCGCACGATCATTTTTGCCCCGGCCCGTTTCAATTCGGCCGAGGTATGGTAGCCCCAGGTCACGCCAATGCTGGCGGCGTTGGCGGATGCGGCCATGAGCATATCGTGAGAGGTGTCCCCGATCATGACGGTTGCCTGAGGCGAAGCGCCCGTCTCTTCCATGGCCTGCAGTAGCATCGCCGGGTGCGGCTTGGAAGGCGCGTCGTCCGCTGTTTGTATCGTGGAGAATACCCCGTCCAGCTCGTTATGCTCGATGAAGCGCATCACCCCGCGCCGCGATTTGCCCGTGGCAAGGCCGAGGACGACATCTTCGCGCGCCGCCAGGCTGTGCAGAAGGGGGGTCGCGCCAACAAACATCGGCTCGCGCCCCTGCCCGCTCTCGCGCAAGGCGTTATGCCGGTCGCGGTACGCGCGCACCAGGTCGTCTCTTGCCGCGGCGCATTGATCGGGGGCGAGATCGGCAACAGCCTCCGACAGGGAAAGGCCGACCGTGCGCAAGACCGCGCCGCGCTCTGGCGCAGCAAGTCCCGCACTCAGGAAAGCAAACCGCATAGCCTCCGCGATGATATGCTGGCTATCGGCAAGTGTTCCATCGCAGTCAAAAACAATAAGCGTCGGAGTCGATGACATATCCCTACCATTGCACAGACTCAGTTCTGCGCCCGACTCACTAGCGTCGTCCTGTATCATTTAGATGACACCGGGCTAATCTGTCGTGAATGAAACCAATAGAGTGCTAGAGAACTTGCGATTTATTCGCCGTAACGCTGGGAATCGAAACCCAGAAGTTCAAAGGTTTTCGCCATGTGTGACGGTAGTGGCGCCGAAACATCGATCTCTCCCATCTTTGCGTCTTTCAAGGTGAGACGCCTTGCATGAAGATGCAGCTTGCGTTCCACACCGTCGACTGGCAAATCGGCCATATCACCATATTTCTGATCGCCTAATATTGGCGTTCCCAGAATATCCATGTGCGCGCGAAGCTGATGCTGCCGCCCCGTCACCGGCTTTAGCGAAACCCATGCCATCTGGCCCGAGCGGTCGATGACGGAGTAATAGGTGGTGGCGTGCTGGGCGAGGTCCTGCTCGCCCGGCCGGGCTTTGCGCACGCGATCGCCGTCGGGGCCCGCCGCCTTGACGAGCGGAGCCTCGACCTTGCCCTGCGGCGGCTTCGGCACTCCGCGCGTGACCGCCCAGTAAATTTTCTGAATCGAGCGCGTCTGAAACAGCCGGCCCATTCGCGCCGCCGTCTGGCGATCCTTCGCCACGACAAGAATGCCGGTCGTGTCCCGGTCGAGCCGGTGAACGAGCCGGGGGCGCTCCCCGCCGAACCGGTCCGCCATCCCGGCGAGCAGCCCATCGATATGGCGGGCCGTTTTCGTGCCGCCCTGCACCGCGATACCGAAAGGCTTATTCAGAATGACGATTTCGTCATTCTCGAAGATGATCATGCGCTCGATGAAGTCGCGGTCGGCTTTCGAGAGGCCGGGCGGAGCCTTCAGCGATGGCACGGGCTCTTCCTGGGGAGCGGCGAAGTGCGCCGGAACGCGTATTTCCTGGCCCTTCGAGAGCCGGGCATCGGCCTTCATGCGGCCGCCATCGACGCGCACCTGCCCCGTCCGCACGAGCTTCTGCACGAGCGTGTGGGGCAGCGAGGGATAATGCTTCTTCAGCCAACGGTCGAGGCGAAGCCCATCGTCGTCCGCCTTGACAGAGCACTTTTCTATCGTCATGGCGCTAGTTTCCCCGGCGCGCGCGCAAAGTAAAGAAACGATTTCCGAATGCGCCATTCACCTTGGACACGCGAAATAGAGATCAGGTTGAGATTCGGATGAAGTCATGCCGGTTAGAGCGGTTATTAACCCCCTTTTCGTAATCGTGATCATATCTTGAACGCCGAATGACATTTGCGGCGTGGAGGCCGGCTGCAGGCGCCTCCTTGTAGCGATTAGCTGGGAGGAACCATGAATTCCAAAGATGACGGGTTCGCGCCCAAGGCAGGTACATTCGGCAACCCGGACGAACCGCCGCAAGGCGCCATCAATGCCAGAAGTGAAAGAAGCATCGCCGATCCCGGTCCGCTGAACGCGGTGCTCGCCAGCCAGTTTCCTTCCGCCGTATCCCCGCCGCCGACCGATATCGGCGATATGCCTATGTTCTGGGCGTCGTTCAACAACGCGCCAAGGCGCATCCAGGACGGCGGGTGGGCGCGACAGGTCACCCAATCCGATTTTGCCATCGCCGAAGAGATATCCGGCGTGAACATGCGGCTCGATGCGGGAGGTATCCGCGAGCTGCATTGGCATCTGGCTGCGGAATGGGCCTACGTGACCTATGGCGGGTGCCGCGTCACAACCGTCGATGAACTGGGAAGGGCTTATATCGCCGACGTAAAGGAGGGTGGCATCTGGTATTTCCCGGCAGGCCAGCCGCATTCGCTGCAAGGCCTTGGTCCCGATGGCTGCGAATTCGTCATCTGTTTCGATGACGGGAAAGCCAGCGAGTACAACACGCTTTTAGTGACGGACTGGCTTGCTCACACGCCGCCCGATGCCCTCGCCGAGAACTTCGGCGTCCCGGTCGAAGCGCTCTCGAAGATCCCCATCCACAACCGTTGGATTTTCCAGGGCAAGCCGCCCGGCGATCTCGCCAAGGACCTGGCCGCCGTGCGGGGCTCCAGCGGTTCGCCGCCGCACCCCTTCACCTTCTCGCTGGCCTCGCAGCCGCCGCTCCGCCAAACGGACGGCGGCGATTTGCGCGTCGCCGACAGCAGCACTTTTATCGCCTCCAAGACTATCGCCGCGGGCCTCGTTACGATACGCCCCGGCGCGATGCGAGACATGCACTGGCATCCCCACGCCGACGAATGGCAATATTGGATCAAGGGCAAAGGGCGCATGACCGTGTTCAACACAGGCCCGAAGGCCGTCACCATGGATTTCAACCCCGGCGATATCGGCTATGTCAAGCGCGCACTCGGGCACTATATCAAGAACACGGGCGACACGGACTTGCAGTTCCTCGCGGTTTTCAAGGGATCGCACTACGCGGAGATTTCCTTGTCGGGCTGGCTGAGCCACACCCCGCCGGAGCTGGTCGCGCAGCATTTCAACCTGGACGAGACCACGGTCGCGAAGTTCCCGAACGACATCCCGAAAGTAATGCCGGAGTAATACCAAGCGCAAAATCCTTTGACCGTTCTCGACGTTGTTCCCGCCAGGCGGGACCGAGTAACCTGCGTCTCAGACCCAGTTAAGACCTTCCGATTACTGGACGGCCGCCTTCGAGCGTGTGAAGAAATTGGCCCTGCGGCTCTGCCTCTCGTTGTCATAGCCGCCCTTGAGGCGGCTATCCAGAAAAAGCGCAGACTTTTCAAGTGTCAATGGATGGCCGGGTCAAGCCCGCCCATGACAGAAAAGGGTGAACACAATTTTTTCACACGCTCCTTCGCCGAGCATGACGGAGCGTGAGTCGGCGAGCCTCACGCCGCCGCGGGCAGACGATCCCTGCCGTGCGGCGCGTCGAAATCGAGGTCCGGCCCAACCGGCACAATGCCCGTCGGGTTGATGGTTTTGTGGCTTTGGTAATAATGGCCCTTGATGTGCTGGAAATTCGTCGTCGCCCGCACGCCCGGCCACTGGTAGAGTTCGCGCGTGAAGCCCCACAGGTTCGGGTAATCGATAATGCGCCGGATATTGCACTTGAAGTGCCCGTTATACACTGGATCGAAGCGAACGAGCGTTGTGAACAGTCGCCAATCCGCTTCGGTGAGGCGCTCCCCGCATAAATATCTGCGGTCCGCGAGCCTCGCCTCGAGCTTGTCGAGCGTCTCGAAGAGGGGACGCACAGCCTCTTCATAAGCCGCCTGCGTGGTCGCAAACCCCGCCTTGTAGACGCCGTTGTTGACGCGGTCGTAGATCCGGGCGTTCAGCGCGTCGATCTCGGGCCGCAGCGCTTCCGGATAATAATCGCCCGGCTTCGCGCCAACGCCGTCGAACGCGCTGTTGAACATGCGGATGATTTCGGACAACTCGTTGTTCACGATCGTACCGGTTTTCTTGTCCCACAAAGCCGGGACGACGACGCGGCCGGAGTACGCCGGATCCGCCTGCGTGTAGACTTCATAAAGCCGTTTTGCCCCGTTGACCGTGTCGGGGATGACGCCGGGTCCCTCGTCAAAGGTCCAGCCTTCCGCGCCCATGAGCCAGTTCACCACGGACACGGTGATAAGGCCCTCAAGCCCTTTGAGCGCGCGAAAGATCAGGGTGCGATGCGCCCAGGGGCAAGCGAGCGAAACATAAAGGTGATAGCGATTGGGCTCGGCGGCGAAACCGCCAGCGCCGGAAGGGCCGGGGCTTCCGTCAGGCGTAATCCAATTGCGGAACTGGCTTTGCGATCGGACGAACCGCCCGCCCAACTCCATGGTGTCGTACCAGCGGTCTTCCCACTTGCCATCGACCAAAAGACCCAATGTGCAGCACTCCTCAAGTTCGCCCGGCACGCGCCGATGGGCCTAAGATTGGGTTTTTTCGCGCCGGACCAATACCGCTTTCGTGGGCCACTGCGGGGTTGAAGGAGGAGAGG
>CAWIAL010000004.1:0-34609 GCA_963834165.1 uncultured Alphaproteobacteria bacterium
GGCATAGGCCCAGTTGATGCCGCAGCTATCCTTGCACGGGTTTGCGGAACCCAACGCGCTCGCCGTCATGGCCGCCCAGAAAATCCTGCGTTTTTTCCGAAACCTCGCCGATGTAGCGAAACGACGGATCTTGCCGCAGCTTGGGCTGCAATGGGTCCGCTGGCTTCTGGTTTTTGCCTGCGGTTTCCGGCTGCTTCGGTTTCAGGAATGACGGCAGTTTGATCATTCGGCCGCTTCCAGCGCGCTGAGCTTTGGCATCGGGACAACGATCACCTCGAAATCCCGTGTGTGATCGAGGGCCGGGATGCGGGAGCGGACCCGATCCACTTCCCCCACATCGATGTCGGCCATGATCACGCCCGGATCGGTTCCGCCTTCCGCAAGAATTTCGCCCCAAGGCGAAATCACGAGGCTATGTCCGAAGGTTGTCCGGCCGTTCGCATGCCGCCCGCCTTGCGCCGCCGCGAAGACGAAGCAGCCGTTTTCGATGGCCCGGGCGCGCAACAGAATATGCCAGTGCTTTTCGCCCGTGACCTTGGTGAAGGCTGAAGGGGCGGTGAGGAATTTCGCACCCGCTTTCGCAAGCGCCTTGTACTGCTCAGGGAAGCGGATGTCATAGCAGGTCGCGACGCCCAGGCCTCCCCAAGGCAGTTTCGCCACGAATACCTTCGTCCCCGGGATGAAGGTCGCCGATTCCCGGTAGGATTCGCCGCTGGGAAGGTCCACATCGAACATGTGGATTTTGTCGTAGCGGAGCACGACATCGCCGTTGGGAGCAAAGAGAAAGGCGCGATTGACGCAGTTCGCTTCCCCAACCTTGATAGATATCGAGCCGATATGAAGCCATACGCGCAGAACCTTGGCCAGGTTCGAGAAGTGCGCAATGCCCTCTGTTCCCTCCTCCGGCGCGATCTTCTCAAGAAGACGCGGGGCGTCGGTTTCCATCAGGAGCGTATTCTCCGGCGTCTGAATATAGTCGGCTCCACGGCGAGCCGCGTCGCGGATAAGGACCTCAGCCTCCAGAAGATTATCTCGAACGTCCCTGCCCGCCCGCATCTGAACGAGGCCCACTCGAAACTGATCTTTCTTCTTAGCCATGCTCGGCCTGCTCCTTGGTCATAACCGCTATTGTGCTCAGCTTTGCAGGAGGGGATCAAGTTCTCCTTTCGCATCGAGAGCATGCAGCTCGTCACAGCCTCCAATATGCCGGGCACCGATGAAAATTTGGGGAACGGTATAGCGCCCGCCCGAGCGCTCGATCATGGCCTTGCGCGTCTCCGGCTCGGTGGCGTCAATCTCCTCATAGGCAACGCCTTTGCGCGTGAGTAGAATCTTTGCGCGGCGGCAAAAAGGGCAGGATGGTGTGGTGTAAATCGTCACTGGCGGCATGTGTCTCCCTTTCGGCATTGGCGCGCCCAGAAATGGGATCAAAGCCCTTTTCAGTCTAGCCTGAGGTGATGCGACTTATAGCGCTTGCCCATCCTCCGCCGGCTCCTCAAGACCGTGCGCAACAAGAGCGATGGCGAGCACGTCAACCCCGTTTGCGCCTGCCTTCAAAAGCGCTGCTGCGCAAGCGTTCGCCGTCGCTCCCGTCGTCATGACGTCGTCAATGAGCAAGACCCGCTTTCCCTTTACCGCTTTCGCTCCGCCCCGGCCAACCCCAAAAGCGTTTGTCACGTTCTTTTGCCGTGCTTCCTGGGCGAGGCCGACCTGCGCCGCAGTTCGCCTGGTGCGCTTCAACGCCGTGACGCAGGCGGGGACTTGGGTGACCCGGCTTAACCCTTTGGCGAGGAGCGCCGACTGATTGAAACGGCGCTGCAAGAGCCGGAGACGATGGAGCGGCACTGGCACAAGAAGGTCTGCGTCTTGAAGAAGGGACCGCCCCGCCTCCCGCATCAGCTTGACGAACAAAGGCATCGGCTCATGCTTGTCCTCGAACTTGAACCTTACAATAAGCCGCCGAATGATCCCTCCATAATGTGCGGCTGCCCTGGCGCGCGAAAAACTGGGCGGGTTTGCGACGGCTTGCATTGAGATATGCGGTCCGCTTCCTTCATATCCTGGAAGCGGAATCCCCAGTCTGTCGCAGAAGGGCGGCGTGATAAGATGAAGGTTGCTCCAGCAACGCGGACAGAGAAGATTGTGCCGGGTGATAAGAGTTGCGCAAGAGACGCACACCGGGGGAAGAATGAGATCGGAGGAGTAGCGAAGGCTTTCCGCAGCGATCCGGGCAACATGCTGGAGCATTAGCGACGCAAACAATAAACAGTTTATCTAAAATGCACCATAGAAGAAGGCGAGCCCGTTGAACAGCCCGAATATTTTCGATCGCGGCCTTATCCAAGCCAAGCTCAGGCGCGCCTCCGGGACGCTCCCCCAGACCGATTTTCTGATCCGCTACGCGGCCGGGGAACTTGTGGGGCGCCTCGCTGGCATCAAGCGCACCTTTGGGCAGGCTGCCGATGTGGGCTCATATCATGGGGTCATGGCGCAGCTGCTGCATGAGAGCGTTCCAGGCATCAGCGCCGTTTCATTGAGCCCCGTTATGGCCCTTGCCGAGGTGTGTCCCCCTCCGCGCGCCGTTTCGAGCCCGGAGGCGCTGCCGCTGAAGGATGCTTCGCTCGACCTCGTGACTTCCGCTTTGTCGCTGCATCTTGTGAACGATTTGCCCGGTGCGCTCGTCCAGATCCGGCGCGCGCTTCGCCCGGATGGCCTCTTCCTTGGCGCGCTGCTCGGCGGCGATACACTCATCGAGCTTCGCGAGGCTTTCATGATGGCCGAGATGGAGACCATGGGCGGCGTGACCCCGCGCGTGTTCCCCACCGCGGATGTCCGCGACATGGGCGCACTTCTACAGCGCGCGGGGTTCGCGCTGCCCGTCGCCGATTCCGATCGCTTGACTGTGACTTATCCCGATGCCTTGACCCTTATCAAAGAGCTGAAAGCGATGGGAGCGGCGAACCCCCTCGCTGCCCGCTCCAGAAAGCCGATGCGCCGCGACACGCTCGCCCAGGCGCTTGAGATTTACGCGAGGCAGTTCACAGGCCCCGGCGGCAAGGTGCGGGCGACTTTCGAAATCATTTACCTTTGCGGGTGGGCTCCGCACGAGAGCCAGCAAAAGCCCTTGAAGCCGGGCTCAGCCACCGCGCGGCTTGCGGATGCGCTTGGCACAGCGGAAATCGCAGCGGGCGACAAGGCGGCTTTCAGCCGCCGCGATAAGAAGAATTAAGCACTGATTTCCTCATCTGCAAAACTCGCGAACGCGAATACTGCGATCCATCGCAGTCTTGAGCTCAGGTAATAGATTGTAGATACTTTACTGATGACTACCTGCAAAATCTGAATATATTTTCATGTGTTTTTAGCTGTAAGCTGCAGTTTTTTGCTAAAGCACACTGCCCGGCGTATTCTGGCGAATAGAGAAATACCATGCTCGAATTGGAGTCGTCTATGAACCAAGTTCAAGTTGAGCAGAAAAGCTATCAGATGCCGCCGCAGGATGGGTTTACCGTCGCACACTTTCTCACTGTCGCCGACATCGAACGATCGCTTCGATTTTACGAAAAGGTGTTCGGAGGCCGCATTCTGAGCAGAGGCGACAGCAGCGGCGCGCCGGGATACATCCAGATCGCGAACACGTGGCTCCTCGTCAACCCCGGGGGCGGTCCGACGCCGGACAAACCAACGGTGACGCTCAGCGTCCCCCCCGACCCCGATAAAGTCAGCAGCTTCATGAATATCCGCGTTGCCGATATTCAAGCGTGCTATGAACTATGGCGAAGCCGGGGAGCCGAGTTTATCACAGAGCCAAAGGACAAGTACGGCGAGACGCGCTGCTACATTCGCGATCCCGATGGTTATATTATAGAAGTTGGGCAAAGCAAGCCGGGAGTCACTTACGGCTAAAAGCACGGCGTATGAAAGTATCCGCGATGACCGAAGGGGCGCTAGTCCTAATAGATAGCCTTGATCTGAACGGTGTTTTGGGAAGTCAAAGAGGAGACTATGAAGTCCGATAGGGATGGTATCAACCCAGCGGCCAAGCCAACCGGAACAGGTTGCGTCGAATGCTCGGCTCAGGGCGGATGGTGGTTTCATCTTCGCAGATGCGCCGAATGCGGTCACATCGGCTGCTGCGATAGTTCACCAAATCAGCATGCATCGAAACATAGCGCCGCTACGGGTCACCCGATAATCACGAGCTTCGAGCCGGGCGAGCGTTGGTTTTACGACTATCGCACTGAAGAATTCTTCACCGGCCCGAAGCTTCACGCTCCTCACTCGCATCCGTTGGATCAACCGGTGCCGGGACCGGCCGGAGCGGTGCCTTCAAACTGGCAAGCGCTGCTTCACGAATAGGGGCGGCTTTTCGTTCGACGATCGGACGCTTAGCGCAGGCGGCGTCAGCGCCGCGAACTGAGGCTATGCCGTCAACAAATCTTTGTCATACTAAGTCTTCGCAATCGGCCGCCAATCCCGCGCGACGGTCGATGATTGGGGGCCGGGCTACCTGTGAAAGCCTCCGGGGCAAGACGCGGTGCAATTTGGGAATTTGCTGAAATAGCCTATAATGTTGATTGGGGCTCGTTACTCTACCAACGGAGTTTCCAGCAATGGTCCGAAGTTTCGACCACCTTACGATCGTCGTTCGCGATCCCGCGCCCGCCCGCGCATTTTTCGCGGTCCTCGGATTCATGGAGGCCATGTCAGTCATAATCAAGGGCGACGTATTCGCCCGCTACATGGGAGTTCCCGGTATAGAAGCAGAGCACATCACGCTCGTGCTGGAGAATGCGTCGCCCCGCGCCGAAATACAGCTTTTGCGCTACCTGCATCCAGATGCGCTACCTGACGAGCATATCCGCCAACTGAACAAGATCGGCATGAACCACATTTGCTTCAGTGTGGACGATATCGAGGAGGAGGTCGCGAACATCCGAGCGGCCGGTTTTCAGACGCGCAATGAGATTATGGACTTCCATTCGCGCAAGCTGGTTTTCCTCGACGGACCGGAGGGCGTGACGGTGGAGCTGTCGCAGTGGCACTGAGGCGGGCATCACTATACAGCCATGTGAACTCAGACCATTCAAAGACACGGCGCGAAAGGGCGTTGCTAGACGTTCTTGCGAAGAAGAACGGCGCTAAGCCCTTGAACTGCTGAAGTAAATCATTGGCTGGGGAACCTGGATTCGAACCAAGACTAACGGAGTCAGAGTCCGCTGTTCTACCATTAAACTATTCCCCAAACCCGGCTACGCCGCTTGTGAACCGGCATCGCAACCGAAATTTGCGAGCGGAGAATGCGGCAGTTTTCGCGGCGCTGCAAGTCTTAGTTATGCAGCTCGGACCGCAACGGGGGAACGCGCTCTGTGCCTCATTGTTGCGCCTAAGCGGTGCAACGCTATTGCTTCGCGGCCTCGGAATAGATACGGGTGTTCGATAGTTGGAGGCACGTAAAAATAGTGCTGCGTTCGGGGGATCGGAAACAATGGCGGCCAAACCCGCGGTCTTATTCGTATGTCTCGGCAACATCTGCCGCTCGCCGCTTGCCGAAGCGGCCTTCCGGCGCGAGCTGAAAGCGGCCGGCCTCGATGCAGAGGCCGACTCGGCTGGGACCGGCGATTGGCACATTGGCGAGGCGCCGGACCGCCGCGCCCAGGCTGTCGCAAAACGGAACGGCATCGACATCAGCGGCTATCGCGCGCGGCTGGTAACGGCGGAGGACTTCCGTCGCTTTAGCCATATCGTTGCGCTCGACCGCAAGAACCTGGCCGTGCTGAGGGCAATGGCGCCGGGGGATGCGACTGCCGAGCTAAGCCTCCTCCTCGACCACGTAGACGGTCGGAAGGGCGAGGCCGTCGCCGACCCTTATTATGGCGACGAAGCCGGTTTCGACGTCACCTGGGCGGACGTGACAGTGGGTGCGCAAGCCCTCGTGCGCCATATTTCGGGTGAGGAATGAAGCCTCTCGCCGAAGCTGGAGCAGTGTTGCTCGGCGGCGTCCTGCGTGACGCGAAGGCGGTTCACGGCGGAAGCCTTTCCCAGATCGTGCACATCACCCTCGTTGACGGACGCGATGCCATCGTAAAAGGCGGCGGTGTCCCGAAGGTCGAGGCGGTTATGCTGAGAGCCATCGCAGCCAGCGGCGCGCCTGCGCCAGCGGTGCTCGCGGTAAGCGATAACGCTCTTGTGATCGAGGCGATGCCAACCGGAAGCGGCCTCGATCGAGCCTGGGAAAGCCTGGGATCGGCGCTGGCGGCCCTGCACGCTGCCAAGGGTGTTTCGTGCGGCTGGCAGGATGATTACGCCTTCGGCTCCGTTCTTATCGCCAACGGTTGGATGACGAACTGGCCGGGCTTTTGGGGCGAACGCCGGTTGCTGCCGCACTGCCCCCATATCGCGTCAACTCTCGCCCGCCGCATCGAAGCGCTTGCCGCGGATCTCCCAAACCGCCTGCCCGAATTACCCGCGCCTGCTTTGCTGCACGGCGATTTATGGGGAGGAAACATCCTCGCCGCTGGAAACAAGGTCACCGCGTTGATCGATCCGGCCTGCTACTTCGGCCATGGCGAGGTCGATATCGCGATGCTGAACCTTTTCGACCGGCCCGCGCCCGCGTTTTACGAAGCATACGCCGAGCTGGAGCCGGGCTACGAGGAGCGCCTTATCATCTATCAACTCTGGCCCGCACTCGTGCATTTGCGGCTCTTCGGCAGCGGATACAGACCGATGGTGGAACGGCTGTTGACCCAAGCAGGCGCTTGATTGCCACGTCAGAAGCGTTGCCGCTTCGTAAATTTACTGATACGTTTTTGTCGAATTTGTTATGTAGTTGAGAGGCTGCCATGCGGTGGTTCGCCGTTATTATATGCGTTTTAGTTTCGGCCGCGGGAGCGCGTGCTGGCGAGCAGCCGATGCTGCAGCTCGATACCGGCGGCCACATGGCGCTTATCCGGGGCATCACGTTCACGCCGGACGGCAAGTTCGTCGTCTCGGCCGGCAACGACAAGGTCATCCGCGTTTGGGATTGGCGCGCAGGAAAGACAGTGCGCACAATCCGCGGGCAGTCGGGAGCCGGTGACGAAGGCAAAATGTTTGCACTGGCGCTCTCCCCTGATGGGCGCTTGCTCGCGGCGGCAGGGTGGTCCGACAAGTCGTCGGCGACAATTCCATGTTGCGGCGATATCCGCCTCTTCGACTTCGCCAGTGGCGAGCTTATTGGGCTATTGAAGGGCCATACATCGATCGTTAACGGGTTGGCCTTCTCGCCGGATGGCAAGCATTTGATCTCGGGCAGCTGGGATTATGACGGCATTATCTGGGACGTCGAGAAGCAGACCCTTTTACACCGGCTGCATGGCCATAAAGCCGAAATCTATCCTGTCGGTTTTACGTCGGACGGGACGCGGGCGATAACCGGAAGCTACGACAAAACGTTACGGGTCTGGAGCGTGGCCGATGGCAAGCTCTTGAAAGAAATGACGGATCATAGCGATAAGGTCCGCTCCCTCATCGCATCCCCAACCGATGGCAGTATCGCCAGCGGCGACAATAGCGGCGAAATCCGCATTTGGGATGCCACCGCGGGGGCCGGGCAAGACGGCAAGGCCGGCCCGGTCTCCAGGGTGCTGGCGAACCAGGGCGGTGTTGTGGGATGGCTTCAGTTTTCGCCCGATCGCAGCCTGCTTCTGGCTACCTGTGGCTACACTGGCTGCAACTACACACAGCGCATTTATGACGCCGTGACCGGAAAGGAGCTGACCGCCTACTCTAAGCACGAGAATATCGTGATCGCGGGCGCTTTTTCTCCAGATGGCACCCTCGTTGCAACCGGCGGTGGTGACAACAAGGAAATCCACGTCTGGGATCCGAGAACCGGCGAGACCAAAGCGGTGCTGAAAGGCACAGGCCGCACGGTCCAGGCGGTGGGCTTCTCCGCAGATGGGCGTAGCATTGCCTGGGGACACTCCGTGAAGTCAGGATGGTCTCCCAACGATTACGGGCCCCTCGAACTGGCAATGCGCCTGCCTTCGGCCAGCGAAACCCTGTCCCAGCCCGAGCGCCTGCCGGCTGCCGTTGAAACGCCGTCCCAGCCCGCGCAGCCGAAAAGCGATGACGGCTGGATTCTGCCCAAGGCGACTAACGGCGCCTTGACCTTGCAGCACCGCAGGGGCGGCACCTACGGCTACGACGCACTCCTCGATATTCTGAAGGATGGCAAGCCCACCGGGGTATCCATCGAGCGCTTGCCTTCGGATGGCTACGATCATCGCACCTACACCTTCACCCCGGATGGCAAGACGATCGTCTCCGGCGGCAGCAGTGGCGTTCTCGCGTCGTACAACCTCGACGGGAAAAAGATCGGCGATTTCGTGGGCCATGAAGGCGATGTCTGGGCTGTCGCCGCCTCCCCCGATGGCCGCTATCTTATTTCCGGCTCGGCGGATCAAACCGTGCGGCTTTGGAACTTGAAAACCCGTGAGTTGCTCGTGACATTGTTCCGGGGCTCAGACGGCGAATGGGTGATGTGGACGCCGGAGGGCTTCTTTACCGGCTCGGAAGGCGGGGCGAAACTCGCCGGTTGGCAGATCAATCAGGGCCCTGGCAAAGCAGCGCGCTACGTCGCAGCTGCACAGTTACGCAAAGCGCTGTTCCGCCCCGATCTCGTGACGGCCAAGATCTTGGGCGACCCCGATGGGGATGTGAGAGAGGCCGCCGCGAAGCTGAACATCGACGATCTTCTGAAAAAATCGATGGCGCCGGAGGTGACGATCCTCTCGCCCACAGAGGGCGCGAAGCTGCGCGAAGCCTCCGTCATGGTCACGGCCCGCATCACGGACCAGGGCGGCGGCGTAGGCAGGATCAGCTTCAGGCTGAACGGGCAGGCCGTGGGCTCGGCCTATGGCGCGATGATGCTCGGCAAGGATGGTACGATTACGCGCAGCTTCGATCTCGCAACCACTGAAACGCAAATCGAGATCGTTGCCGACGACAAATCCGGGAACGTCCAATCGCTGCCGGCGAAAGTCCTGGTGCATGCCGACCAGAAGGCCATCCTCGGCGTGCCCGACCTGTATGTGCTTGCCATCGGCGCCGATCACTACCAGGATAAGCGCAAGGCGCTTCACTTCGCCGTAAAGGATGCCACCGCCCTCGCGGAGACTTTGAAAGCGGCCGGCGCCGGCTTCTATCGCAACGCGCCCATTGTCAAGACGCTGTTCGACGACGAGGTGACCGCCGAGAAGGTTGAGGCCGCCTTCAAGGAACTGAGTGCCAAGGTGAAGGCGACCGACGTGTTCGTGTTCTACATCGCGGGGCACGGAAAGACCGTGGATGGCGATTTCCATTTCCTGCCGCCGTCCATGGCTGGCTTCTCCGATGAAGACATCAAGGGCCAGGGGTTCGGGCCGGGCAGGCTTTCGGCCTGGTTCGAAGAGATCAAGGCGCAGAAATCGATCTGGATTTTCGATACCTGCGAATCCGGCTCCGCCGAACGCCTATTCCGCGTGCGCGACGCGGCTGCGGACGACGCCGCCTACCGGCGGCTCAGAGACGCCACAGGGCGCACCCTGTTCATGGCGGCAAGCGAGCAGCAATCGGCGGTTGAGGGCTACAAGAACCACGGCGTATTTACCTATGCGCTGCTCGAAGGGCTCGCCAAAGCGGGCCGCGACGACAAGGTCCAGCTGTTCGATCTCGCCGACTATGTGGAGAACCGCGTTCCGGAGTTGAGCCGCGAGTTGAAGGCCTGTGACGCCAGGGGTCCGAAGGATTATTGCCAGAAGCCCATCGTTCCCATTCACAGCGGGAATTATCCCCTCGTCCCGCGCTACCCGCAGATCCTCGCTACGCTGGAGGCCGGCGCGCTGGCGGACGCAAATTCCATCCCGCTCAAACCCACCCATGCCGTCATCGCGACATCGGCCCTGTTCGATACTGCTACCCGAGGCGCGCAGGCGAAAACGCAGATTGAGGAAGGGGAACTCGTGGCGGTTGTGGGGATCGAGGACGGCTTTGCGAAGATCGCTCAAGATGGCACGGTGCTCGGCTACATAGACCAGACCAAGCTTTTGAAACTGAGAAGATAAGCTGAGGGGATTCGATAATGAGGTTATTTAGCGCCGCAGCCGTGGCGGCTTTAACGTTGGCGATTGCCGGACCCGCAATGGCTGACGATCTCGAAGTGGCGAAGAAGGCAGTAAAAGCCGCCACCAATGAGCAGCTTCTTGCCGAGTTCCAGCGCCGCTTCGACGCGCGCAAGCGGGGCCTTGCGTCAACTCGCGATTTGACGCTGGCTCGCCGGTCGGCTTCGCCCCTTGCGGCGGTGGACGAGGCGGCTCTGCTCGAGGCCACGCGCGTAAATTCCCGCACAATCTATGGGAGTGACGACCGTAAGGATTTCTACCTTATCAGCGACGACGGGGTGAAATCGCTGGCGCGCTCATCGGTGGCGCTGTTCCAGGCCGACAACATGCAACCCTCTGGCGTAAAGGTCTCGCTGAAGACCAAGCTGCTCAAGGAAGTCCAGAATTTATGCTCCGGGGAGAAGTTCGACACACAGCCGAGCGGCGCGTTCTGCTCGGGCACGCTCGTCGGCCCCGACACAGTCCTGACAGCCGGTCATTGCGTGCACGAAATCTCGAACGATCAGGATATCGGCCCGCTTCCTGAAGTGAGGTTCGTATTTGGTTATTGGATGCAGGATGAGGCCTCTGCCCCAACGGCCATTCCGTCCGAGCAGATCTTCGCCGGGAAGGAAGTTCTTGGCGGCGAGATGAGCGACGAGCGGGATTGGGCAATCGTGCGTCTCGACAGGGCAGTTTCCGATAAGATCGCAAAACCCGTCACCGATTGGACTCTCGATCCCGTCCAGAAGGGTCAAAAGGTATTTGTGATCGGCTATCCGAGCGGCATCCCGCTGAAATATGCTCCCGGCGCACATGTGCGCGACGACTCAAACCCGGGCTTCTTTGTGGCCGACCTCGATACCTTCGGGGGCAATTCCGGCTCGGGCGTTTACGACCAAGCCACGAAAAAACTCATTGGCGTCCTCGTGCGCGGCGACACCGACTATCTTGAGGACAAAACGAAGAAGTGCTGGCGCGTGCATGTTTGTCCGCAGAATGGCTGCCGGGGCGAGGACGTGACTCGCATCAGCGTGGTGCAGGTCAGCCGGTAGCGCCGAACTGATACGGGCTAAAAGTGGCAGCGGCTCCGATGCCGGTGATGGTGCCGGGCGCGCACCCGGTGATGGCGGTGATGGGCGTGCGCCGCGCCTTCCGGCGCCGGCTCATGCACAAATGCATGCTTGGCGCGCCGCGCCTTGCAATGGTGCTTTCCACGCGAGCGCTTGCAGTGCCTCTTGAATTTCTTATGCCCCTTCGCCGAAGCCTTGCGCCCTGGCTTAGGGGGAGCCGGCTGGCTCGCGGCAAGGTTCGTGATCGTAACTTTGGTGCCGGCCGCCAGCTTGAGGTCATCCCAGGTGAACAGGACCTTGAGCCCATCCGGGAAGTTGCCTTTGCAGTAGTCGCGCTTCAGGCGTCTGATCTCGACTTGCGCGGCGCCTGTGGAAACCGGGCTGGCGCTGACCTCGAAGTCGGCCTTCTTGGTGCAGCCCCCGGTGGGAACCGTGACGCTAATCCCGGAATCTGTCTGCTCGGCCGCCATGATGTCGGCCAGCGGTGCTTGCTCTGCGTGCGCTTCCACTGCGAGAAAGAGACACGCGACTCCCGCCGTAACTGTGAAATTCAGCAACATACTTTGCACTTCCCTCTTAACGCAGGCAGCCTGCTAGCCTGGGGCTTACCCATATAACCCTGCAAAAGTGAATGGATCATCTTAACTTTCGCTCATTCCTAAAACATGAATGCGGGCGTGGCGAATGTGCCGCTGTTTTCGCCGCACACCTCCTATTGAGTCATCAGTCCCCTGAAAGGTAAAGCCATGGTTTACCGGAGAGACATTCTGAAAGCGGGCCTCCTTTTCTTGACCGCTCCGGCTCTCGGCCTGCCAGCTTTTGCCAAGCAGCCGCGCCGTTTCATCGATGTGCATTGCCACTTCTTTAACGCTGCCGACATTCCGATCCGTGGATTTCTCCAGCGCGTGGTTCTGTCGGACTACGCGGCCAACAAGGCTCTCGCGAAAGAGGGCGATACCTCGATTTCGCTCAGCATCTGGAAAGGCATGCTGGCGAAGCTTGCTGATCTCGTGCTCAAACACAGGGCGCCGACGGCACGGGAGGAAATCGCTTGCCTGCGGAATGACGCGGCCTGCACGAGGCTCACAACCGTTTCCGCCAAGTCTATGCCGGGGACAAAATCGCTCAAGAAAACTCCAAAGGTCCAAAGCGAAATCGCCGAAATCCTCCAGCAGCACTATCAGGCAGTGCAGTCCAAGAGCGCGGTGCCGTCCGAGGAAGCGGCCCAGCGCAACGAGGATGTCGACGCCTTCGTGGATTATGTTCTTGCCGAAATGAAAAAGTCGGGAGCGCCGGCTCCCGTCTCCTCGACCAAAAGCATGAGGGGGCTCGGCTCTTCGCTGCGCCACACCGCCGAGTCGATCGCGCAGTTCATCACCACCGGCGGCAGCTTCTTCTCCCGCTACTTCGACTGGGCGCAAGTTCTCACGGATTACCGCGAGAATATCGCCGCAACCTATTATTCTCTCTACGACACCGGCGATTCCCGTCTCGTCCTGTCGGCGCCGGCGCTCGTCGATTACAACTACTGGCTCGAAGATCAGTCGCCGTCGAAGCTGGAAGAGCAGGTGGAACTGATGGGGCTTCTCTCGCTCCGCACGCCCCATCCGATGCATGGCTACGTCGCCTTCGACCCCTTGCGGGCGGTGCGGCAAAAGCCCGAGGAGCGGGCGCCGCTCGACATCGTGAAAGACGCGATCACGAAGCACGGGTTTCTTGGGGTGAAGCTTTATTCGCCGATGGGGTTCAAGCCGACCGGGAATGCGGACCATGCGCTCGTATTCCCCGCGCATGCCTCGCTCAATGAGCCGGGCTTTGGCGAAAAGCTCGATCGCGCGCTCGACAGCCTTTACGCTTGGTGCGATGCCGAAGAGGTCCCGATTCTAGCGCACACGACCGAAAGCCAATCTGCGGGTCCCGATTTCGCGGCGCGCGCCGAGCCGCAATTCTGGGACAAGGTGCTGTCGAAATATCCGAAGCTAAGACTGAATCTCGCTCATTTCGGTAATTTCTCGCAAGCCATCGCAGCGAGCGGCAACCCCTTGAAGGCCTACGCGAGGACGTGGGAGTCCGAAATCGGTGCATTCATCAAGAGCGGCCGCTACCCGCATCTCTATTCAGACATCAGCTACTTCTATTGGGTGCTGGAGGGCAGCGACGAAAAACAGCACATCGATACAGCCAAGAAATTATTCGAGAAATACTTCGACACCGATCCCAATTCTGAGCGGCTTATGTTCGGGACGGACTGGAATATGACGGGCAAGGCTCAAGGCGCCGCAAACTACGTCGCCAATGTCGAGGCTTTCTTTCGAGACGTGGGACTCAAGGAAAAGCAGCTCGACAATCTGTTTTATAAGAACGCGATGCGCTTCCTGGGGCTCGATCGCCAGGCCAAGGCAACAGCGCGGCTGCATCACTTCTACGAAGTTGCGGGCAAGCCTTTCCCCACATTCGCCTGATTAAGGCTCGGCGCGATCCTCAATCGCCTTATCGATTTCCGCGCCAAGCAACCCGCTGAACGTCGAAAGCCAGAACCAGAAAAGCAGGATCACAACCGCACCCAGCGAACCATAAACGCGGTCGTAGGCGCCGAAAGCAGAGACGTACCAGGAGAAACCGAAGGAAGCGATGAGCCAGATAACGGTCGCCGTAACCGACCCCCAGGTTATCCATTTCCAGCGCGCATTTTCGCGGTTCGGCCCGTAGCGGTAGGTCACGGCGAGTGCGAGCGCCATCAGCACCGCGAGCCCGGGCCAGCGCAGATAGCGGATAAGCTTTTCGGCGAGCGGCGGGAAGCCCATAAAACTGAACAGGGACGGTATCACCACCAGCAAACCGATCGACAAAAGAAAAACAAGGATTGCCACGACGGTAAAGAGGATGGCGATGAGGTTCGCCTTTATGAAGTTGCGAGTCTCCTCCACCTTGTAGACTACATTCAAGGCTTGCATCATCGAGGAAGCGGCGAGGCGCGCGGAGAATAGTGCGATGAGCAGGCTGAAAACGCCGGTGAGAGAAAAAACTGTACTCTTGTTCGAAGTCAGCGCCATGAGCTGATTGTGGATCAAGGTGTACGCCTCGGCGGGAACCACATCGCGAACGCTGTCGAGTTGCTGCTGGATGGTGGCGGGATCGGCCAGAAGCCCGAACAGCCAGGTTGCGGCTCCAAGCGCCGGGAAAATGGCGAACAGCGCGTAGAAGGCGACCCCGGCTGCAAGGAGGCTCAGTTGATCCGTTCCGACAGCCGCGAAGACGCGCTGCAGCAGAGATTTCCATTGCGTCCAGCTAAAAGAGAGGGGCGAAGCTGGCCGGGACCGGGATGCAGGCCGCGCCAGCGCTCCCGATGACCCTCCGCGCCTAACGGCGCCGTCAGATAATACCCTGGAAACCAGCGGCGCCGCCGCGGCCACGGCGAGCGCGACGGCGAAAATTTCGGAGCGTGTTCTCATCTGTCACATGACCGAGCGATTGTTCTTTCGCTGCTTCTCATGTGACTGGAATGGCACGCAGCCGCGGAAGTTCCAATGGCAACCAGGCGCTCTAAAACGCCGTGCATTAAATCGGCATCACGCAGCAGCGGTAGCCTTAATGATGCCGTGCCCGCGCAAACGCCAACTGTGCGGGCCGCTATTCCACGAGGAATAGCAGCACCACACAGCAAAAGGAGCACGGGCTGTCACCACCAGGTAGATTACGGGCTAACCGGCTTAACGATAGGATTGTTATAGGTGTTGCCGTAGTTGCTCGCTATGAGCGCCGCCAAGCCCACGCCGCCGCCAAGAAGCAAGCCGCCGGCAAAAATCGGTTCGACACCGAACTCGGCAGGTGCTGCCACCACGCCGTCCTTCAAGCCGCCGACTTTGGTGCAAGGGGGTGGATCAGAGAGCACAACCGCGACTTGATGCGGCCCCACCTTCGCAGAGCAACCGTTATCATAAACGATATCGGCGGAACCTTTGGCCGTGCGGACACGATCGCCCGGTGCTAAAGCGCTGCCGATCGAAGCAGGCTTAAAGCCGTCGCCGTGATTGATGGATACCGCTCCCTCGACGTTCGCTAGCAGCACCTCTGCTTGCGCGCTTGCCGTGAGCAACGTCGCAATGACAGCCGCAGAAACGAATGCCCGCGCCGTCCTTCGCCGTGGCGTTCCTAAGCAATCCATGTGCTCCCCCGTGCTAATTAATTCCATAGTCGTTGCTAATCAAAGTCACTGAGTTGGGCAATGCTCCGCCATCCCAAAACACAACTATAAGTGGATAGTGTTGCGTTTTACACACAATCAAACGTAGTTGTCCGCTTCCGGTCATGCGCGGTTTGCGGATCGGAAATGGCCATGCTAGAAGGCGAAGAGGGATCGGGGAGCTTGATAACCGTGTCTGCCTTCAACTGGTTGCCCGATGTATGATCTTCATAGCCATCTGCTTCCGTCCATCGATGACGGGGCGCCTGATTTCGAGACCAGCCTTGCGATGGCCCGTGCCTACGTGGAGCAAGGTGTTAAATGCGTCGCATGCACGCCGCATATTTTGCCGGGCCTCTACCACAACACAGGCCCGCAGATCAGGCAAGCCGTCGCTGAGCTCCAACGGCACCTCGATGACGCCGATGTTCGATTGAAACTGGTGACTGGCGCCGACAATCATATCGTTCCGGACTTCGTCGCAGGCTTGAGGAGGGGGCATCTCCTCACGCTAGCGGACTCTTGCTACGTCCTGGTCGAGCCGCCCCACCATATCGCGCCTGCCAGGCTGGAAGATCTTTTCTTCAGTATTCTTCTCGGCGGCTACGTTCCTGTTTTGACTCATCCCGAAAGGCTTTCGTGGATCGAGAGCAAATACGACGTTATGACGAGGCTCGCGGCACGCGGCGTCTGGATGCAAATTACATCGGGTTCGCTATGCGGTAGGTTCGGCAGGCGCCCTCGTTATTGGGCTGAGCGCTTAATGGAGGAGGGCCTCGTCCATATCCTCGCGACCGATGCGCACAACATGAACAGCCGTCCGCCCGATCTACTGGAAGGACGAGTGCAAGCGGAGCGCCTTGTTGGAGCTGAGGAAGCCAGTCACTTGGTTGTGACGCGCCCTCTGGGCGCGCTGCAGGGTATAACGCCTAAAGATTTGCCGATGCCCCAAGCCGCACAGCCGGGCGCGGATTTCGAACAAGATGACAGCCCTATCGAGAACGCCGGCTCAGGTCTCCGCGGTAGCCTCAGCAAGCGCATGCGGCATCTCTTCGGTTAGGGGAGTGCACTGAGTGGCGAGGCAATTGCGGGCACTGCTTTCGATGGACGCGGGCTGCGCACCGTCAGAAACTTTGCACAACACAACATTTGCCGATCATCGCACGCTTGACGCTTCCAAAACGCCCCTTGAGGAGAGGAGAACCTATTAGTTAGGTCCCGTGGCTGGGATCGTCCAATCTCCGGTAACGGCAGGAATGCGCTCAAGACGGAGATCGCTAAACCAAACCTCCCCGGATAAGAGTTCCTCCGAGGCCGAGCGCGAATCGTGGAAAAGCCGGAGCGTTTGCCCTCGGCATTCTTCAAGTTGTGGGACCTCGGCTTCGAGCGTGAAAATACGCCACTGTTGGGATTGGCCCAGAAGCATATCCGTTTCCGCCAGCACGCTCTGTGCCCCCGCCGCGCAGTGTATCTGCCAGCGCAAACCTCGTTTTCCTAGAATCGAGCCGCGAAGCTTACCTTCGAGGCGATAGCGGCCCGGGCCCAAGACCACGATCTGACTTACCTCCGGAAATTCGACGCGGCCGTCGCTGAAGCTGATGTGTAAGACTTGCTGGGCACTGCCCTCTCCCGAGGGAACAATCTCAGCAATGGCGTTGACCCCGTTCTTAATCCGCCAATCAAATGGAAGTCCGCTGGGCGTATTTTGAAAGCTTGCGTTTGTCAGAAGGCCGAGAGTCTCCAACTGCGGCTGGGGGAGAAATTGCAGCCAGGCATTATAGGCGAGTTCGACCCGCTTCGTGGCTATGAGAAGCCTTAGATAAGGGGCAAGCTCCCAGTTGGATATGGGGTCACCCGACGACTGTAACGCAGTCATGAGTGCAAGAGGCGTGTCCACGCTTTTGGATTTGGATGGAAGGACTTCGAAAAACTGCCTGCGCCATTCCGGGCCGCTTGAAAGAATTTTGATGAGTAGATCGCGGCCCTCGGGTGCTTCAGCAATGAAAGCGAGATAGCTGAAAACATACCCCGCAAGTTCCCGGCGCGTACGAAGCAAGAGATCAGAGTACCTGAGCGCAGACTTGTAATCCTTGTGGTAAAAACTATCGTTGAGTAGCCACAAAGCTGCAACTGACTCGCGCTTCGAGCGCTCGAGCGACTGTTGCATCAGCAGACGGACTTGATCGTTACCGCCCGTTACTTCTGCCAGCAGTCGAAAGGCCTTCGCGTTCAGCGGATCGTTCGCAATTGCTTCAAGGGCCAGCTTGCGAATTTGTTCACGAAGACTTTCACGCTTGCCCAGATCTTCCTGGTCGCCTTCCGCAACTTTCGCTTCGGGAAGACCAGAGAGCGTGTTATCGCCGCCGTCAGGCTGCGCTTCGTCTTCTTGCGCTTTAGTGCGTTCAGAATTCAACGCTAATAAGCGCGACAAGCTGCTTCTTGAGGTCCTCGGCCTGGGCAATAAGGGCCGCCGGGTTGCCGGGATTGAGTGCCAGAGCGGTATCCGGTTGGCTTGGCGCTAGCGCGTACGGCAAGCTTTTTGTAACGACAACCCAAAGAGCCGCGCAGCTTAGAACTCCAACAACAGCCGCGCGCACCGGATGCGCCGTCAGGGCGCCCCATGCGCCGAACACACGGTTTGTGAGCCGGCCAACCCGCGAAAGGCGTCGGCGCCGGTGGTGTCTGGTCATCGGCGTCCCCCGAGAAAGAGAAGGAGCCGGCTCCAAAAGCCATCAGTTTCGAGCCGCTGGATCATAAGCTGTTTCGTGCGCCTCTTAGGGCGGCTTGGCTTTGTGTGGATCGGCCGGAGTTTTTGGTCATTCGCCGTTACCGGCTTGGAACCTGGCCGCCGCGTAGGTTTGCTCTCTTTAGCTGCCAATGAGGCATTGTAGGCCGCGCGGCGCTCTTCGGTCTTGATCGACTCCCACGCCCAGTTGACCCGGTTTGTATAAAGGCTTCTATCCAAATGATTCTCCGAGGAACCGTTTGATACCACGTCCGGGTGCATCCATCTCATTATGAGAGCCATATTACGGCGCAACTCCCTGCTCGAAGTCTCGCAGTCGCCCCCGAGAACGCGATAGCTGTCCCCTTGGGGATGGAGGAGGACTTGCTCGATGAAAAAGCCAGCCGCCTTTTGCAATGTTTCTTCGGATCGTCCACTAAGCCGATGCGCTTCGCCCAGGGCGCTCGCATCGCCAGCGGCAATTTCAAGCAAAAATGTCATGCCTTTTGGCAAGTGCGGTAACTTCGCAAGCTTTGCTGTGCGCGGCCTTTCCAGCAAGGCGAGAGCTGCCGCGAGTGCATCGGCTCTTGCCATGCTCAGCTTACGCCGGACTTGGAAAGTTTTCGCTGCTCTTGCTCTTTAGCCGCTCCCGGCTTTGCATATGAGTACGCCTCACTTTCATAGCTGTAACCGTAGCCATACCTGTGACTATAGGCATAGGCATAGCCAACTGCTTTTGCATGGAACTTGGTGAGAACGGAGCCAACCACCGTAACGCGCGCAAGCTGCAGACGGCGCAAGGCCGACCGGAGCATCCCCTTTCGTTGATCTCCGGCGCCGACGACAAATATGGTTGCGGCCGTCGCGTTCGCGATGAGCTGAGCATCGGCAAGGCCAAGCAGAGGAGGCGCATCGAACACCATGAGATCAAATACCTCGGAACCGAGCGAGACCAGGGAGAAGATGCGTGTGCCGCTGAGAAGATCTGCCGCGTTAGGCGGCAACGGTCCGGACGCCATGAATGCGAGATTTGGATGGTCTGTTTTCTGGATCACTTCAGGCGGCAGCGATGCACCGGTCAGGAAGTTGCTGAGACCAATCGAGTTGTCCAAATTCTGCTTCGCATGCAAAGAGGGCTTGCGTAGATCGGCGTCGATGACGAGAACTCTTAACCCCATCTGGGCAAAGTGGCGGGCCAGGGCGAGCACTGTTGTCGATTTACCCTCTCCCGGCCCCGCGCTTGTTACCGCGATCGATCGAGGCAGGCCAGAATCCGTGGAAAACTGGAGAGCGGTCGCAAGCGACCGGTAGGCCTCCGACAACGTGGAACGTGGGTCTTTCAGCGCGTCGATTGTTTCCTCCGCCGATTCGGTGCGAGGTATAATCCCGAGTGTGGCAAGGCCTGAAATCTGTTCGATTTCCTCGGGTGCGCGCACGCGGTCATCAAGCATTTCGAGCAGGAAAGCACATCCAACCCCCGCTCCAAGACCGAGCGCCAGGGAAAACAGAAGAGAGCGCGGCACGTTGGGCTCTGCTGGACTACCGGGGATGGTGGCACGATCGACAATAAACACGTTATTCGTGCCAGCGCCACCAGCGATATCGACCTCTTTATAGCGCTGCAGCAAACTGTTGTACAAACCGCGATTGGTCTCGACCTCGCGTTTCAGAATATCGTATTTGATGCCCTTCTTGCTGAGGTCGAGGACCACCTCCCGCAAAGTTTCGATGCGAGCCTTCATCTCATTTTCTTGTGAAAGCGAGGACTCGTAAGCTGCCTTAAGCGAGCGGCGAATGGTTTGTATTTCCACCCCGATTTGCCTATCGACCTCCTTCATCTTGTTGGAGATCTGCACCATCGCCGGATAGCTTGGCTTAAAATTCTCAAGCTTCTCCTGGTATTCTGTTTCGAGCGCTTTGCGCTCGCCGCGCAAGACGTCGATCACATGATTGGTTAGAATTTGCGGAAGGCTGATTGCCGTCGCGTTTTCGACTTGGCTCCAAAGCTGTTCATTCTTGATGCGCTCGGAGATCAGCTGCCCAACCGCAGCATTGGCTGCAGCCAGATTATTCTCCGCGATGGAAGATTTTTCGCCGACCTCAACCATCTTTTCGCGCTGTGCAAAGTCAAGCAGCGCCCTCTCCAACTCTTCAAGCCGTAGCTTCAACTGCTTTATCTGATCCTCTAGAAAAGTCTTTGCGTAAGCGTTTGCCTGAAATCTCTTGTCAAGTGTCGACGCGACGTAAGCGTCTGCATATGCGTTGGCGATTTTCTGTGCGCGCGACGGCCGTGAGTCCATGAAGCTCAGATCAACGAGCCTGGACCCCGGAACCGGCAAAACCGCTACGTTCGCCATCACTATGCCGATAGCCACTTCCTGAAGCTCTGACGGAGAAGGTGCTTGGTTCTTCGCCTGACCGCTCAAAGCGTCCTGCAGGATTCCTAGTAGCGACACATCGCGTGGCTTGAAAAAGTCCATGTCCTGTTGAATTCGCAGCGATGATACGACGCGCTCCGCCATGGCGCGGCTTTTCAACAACTCGTATTGCGTCCGCAAGAAATCGCTACCGCCTTCTTCGCTTGGCGTTGTCGCGCCGCCTTCGACAACTTTGACCGCCTCGCGGTCGATCTGGATTCTCGCCGTTGCCGAGTACAACGGCGTCTTCATGAATGTGCGAACTCCGCCGAGCACAATAAACACAAGTGCGATGCTCAAAATGAGCCACCTGCGCTTGAGGACCATGTGCAGGTATTGCCGAAGGGTTACCGCGAGGTCGTTCCCCTCGCCTTCAGCCGCCTCAAGTCCAATTGATGCGTACGGGTCGCGCCTCACGGGCCCAACGGCATAATTCCCGGCTGGAACCAGAGCATGCCCTGCTTCAGAACGTTCCTGAGCCGCAGCTTTTTGAGCATCATTCATGCCAGCAACTCACTTTTTCTATCAACGCCGATAATTATTATCGCTGCCATTACAGAAGTGGGATGAGAGTGGCTAGCGGGAGGAATTTGAACATTATATTCATACCTTCTTTTATGTCTGAAGTCGGAGCGATGATAACGTCGCCAGCCTCCAATTGTGGATCTTCGGATCTTCCTTCCCGGATACGCGCAACATCGTATCTGGCGGCAAAGCGCTGTCCGTTCGACTGACGCATGAGAAGAACCGTCTCGTCCGCGGTAGCCTCGAAGCTTCCAGCGATAGCTACGGCCTGCAAAAGTGACATTCCGCCAGCTATGGGGTAAACGCCCGGCTTCTTGACCGCCCCCTCCATGGTAATACGCTGGCTATTATATTCTTTGATGAATACATTAACTTGCGGATTCTGGAGATATTTGGCGCCAAGCGACTTGGTCAGGTCCTGCTCCATCTCCCGCGCTGTCCTTCCGGAAGCCTGCACCTCTCCGATGAGAGGAAAACTTATTGTGCCGGCCTCCGAAACCTGCACAATCTTTGAAAGTTCAGGGACCTTGAAGACAGTCACTTCCAGCACATCCTGAGGGCCGATTTTGTACGCCCTGCTTTTCGGGTCCGACACCGATGACAAAGTCAGAGCCACCTTTTTCACGGCGGCCTCCTGATCGCCCGGTGCAGCGCGAGCTTCTTGCGGGGCGCCAGAATCTTTAGGGGCTTGGCTTGTCCGCTCGGCGGAGAGTGCGATCTGCTGCTTATCGCCGATAAATCCATCTTGTGAAGAAGCGCCGCAGGCGCTTAGCAAGGCCGCTGCCGCCGCCAGCAACAGAACTCTGAGCAGAGCCATTGTTTCCTCACATCCCTCTACTGCCTTTCCAATTAATATCGGTAAATCGGCAGCCATCAAATCTGATAGTACGGCAGCCAGTCGAATGACAACTAGATGTTGCGCCTTTTCCTCAATCACCACCGCTCAAGGCGCAGCGGCCTCATAGAACTGGGGACTCTCTGGGGACGAAATCGGCCGCTGGCAATCATTATGCCTGCGGGGAGCCGGGTCAGGTTGCAGTGTTCGCTGAGGCGTCTTCATAGGCTGCAGCGCCATTGCAATTTGCGGAGCGGAGTTGGAATGAGTCGTTTGCGTCGAAGCGTGTCATCTCAACGCCTGACTTGCCGCATTCCGGCATCCCTGCATCCGGGTTGCCAATCCACAGCGAATGGCCAAGCGCGCGGAACACATGGCTGAAGTGGAGTCGTCATTATCGCACTGCAGGTTGCATCAGCCGGCTTTGCGGACGCGCCGGCATTCGCCGATTGCACACAGAATGCTCGAAAGGACCTAAGAGACGTCCACGGCCCAGGACGGTTTGCGTCTCTCGATGAAGGCGCGAACGCCCTCCTCACCTTCCGGCCCACGCGCCGCCGTTGCGAACACCGTTGCCGCGTGCTCCACGAGGCCTGCCGGTTCCTCGAAACGTGCGCGCCTCAAGAGCTTCTTTGTCTCCGCGATCGCACCCGGAGCGCACGCCAGGACCTGCTGGATTGTTGAGGCGATGGCGGCTTCGAGGTCGGTATCGCTTTCGCAGACCTTGTGAACGAGGCCGATCCGGTACGCCTCGCTCGCGCCGAAGCGCGCCCCCGTCACCGCAAGCCGTTTCGCTTCCGCGTAGCCGAGGCGCTCCACCAGGAAGGGCGCGATCTGAGCGGGGATCACGCCCAGCGATGTTTCGGGCAGCCGGAAGTCGACGGTGCGCGACGCAAGGGCCACATCCGCGGTGCAGGCGAGTCCGAAGCCTCCACCCATGACGCTGCCTTCAAGAACGGCGACAATTGCAAGCGGAGAATGTGCAAAGGCCGCGCACACATGGCCGAAGCGGGCGTTCGTTTCGGCCACGGGGTCCGTTTCGTGAGCAATCGGAGTGCTCCGCGCAACTGACATGTCCTTCAGGTCTGCGCCCGCTGAGAAATGCCCTCCGCTTCCGCGCAGGACAATGATGCGAACGCCGGTTTTCCCGGCCTCGGCGAGCGCATCCAGCAGTTCGCCCAGCATGATCTGAGACATGGCATTTCGCACTTCCGGCCGGTTCAGCCGGATATGAAGGACGCCGCCTTGCCGCTCAAGCGAAAGCGCGCTCGGATTTTGCTGGATCACGGGATTCATCCTTCTTTTCGCGGGGCAGAGTTCCTTCGAGTTTGCAAATGATGCCGAGCATGACTTCGTCCGCTCCGCCGCCAATCGATACCAGCCGGCCATCGCGAAGCGCGCGGCTCAATGGGTTGTCCCAGGTGTAGCCCATGCCGCCCCAATATTGGAGGCATGAGTCCGCGATTTCCCTGATCAGACGCCCGCATTTCAACTTCGCCATCGAGGCGAGCTTCGTGACATCCTTGCCCGCAACATAGCTTTCGATAGCGCGCCACGTGAGCGAGCGCAGCGCCTCGACTTCGGTGCGCAGCTCAGCGAGCCGGAAATGTACAACCTGATTATCGAGGATGGACTTGCCGAAAGCCTTGCGCTGCCGCGTATAGTCGATGGTGGCGTCGATCAGCTTGTCGAGCATGGTCAGTGAATTCGCCGCGCCCCAGAGCCGCTCTTCCTGAAATTGCAGCATCTGCAAGGTGAAGCCCATACCTTCGGGGCCAATCACGTTCGACTGCGGCACGCGGACGTCATCGAAAAAAAGCTGAGCGGTATCCGATGAGAACATCCCCATCTTGCGGATCTTCTGGCGTGCGATGCCTTTCGCGTCCATCGGCACTACGATCAGCGATTTGTTCTGATGCACCTTGCCTTCGGATGTGTTGGCCAGCAGGCAGCACCAATCCGCCTTCAGGCCGTTCGTGATCCACATCTTCGAGCCGGAGATCACGTAGTCGCCGCCATCCTTGCGCGCGGCCGTCTTGATGGCCGCCACATCGGAGCCGCCGCCGGGTTCGGAAACGCCGAGGCAAGCCACCATGTCGCCTGCAATGGTGGGTACGAGCCAATTGCGTTTCAGTTCCTCGCTGCCGAACCGGTGCAGAGCGGGCGTCGCCATGTCGGACTGGACGCCGATCGCCATAGGCACGCCGCCGCATGTGCAGACGCCAAGCGCTTCCGCAACGACAGCCGAATAAGAGAAATCCAGCCCCAGGCCGCCGTAGGCTTCGTCGTATTTCACGCCGAGCACTCCAAGCGCGCCGAGCTTCTTGAACAGCTCATGAGACGGGAATTCTTCTGCGGCCTCCCATTCGTCCACGAACGGGTTGATCTCCTTCTCGACGAAGCGAGTAACGGTGTCGCGGAGCTGTTCGTGTTGTTCCGTCAGCAGCATGGCGTTTCCTTATTCAATGGACCGCGGTCCGCTAAGAAGTAAGCAGCTATCGCGTTTTTCAAATAGGGGCAGCGCCGTCGACTGGCTGCCGCGCCAAATTCACCACGGGAATCGGTCTAGGTCGGCCCTCACTTCCTCGCGAGCCGCACAGCGTCAGCTTAGCAACGTCCTGGCGACCCGAACGCCAAATCCGCTATAATGCACATCAGGGTTGCTGAAATGGCGGTCGGCCGAGCGAAGGTTGTGCGGGTTGCTGTTCCAAGACCCGCCACGCAGAACGCGGTGGCCTTCGGGCCCGGAAGTCCAGGCTGCGCCCGTGGCGTTCAAGCCTTCCGGCTTGTCCGTGTAGGTGTCATGCCAGACATCCGCGCACCATTCCGAGACATTGCCATGCATGTCATGCAAGCCGAACGCATTGGGGGTTTTTCCGCCGACCGGCTGCGTCCTCCCATTTGCATTCGTGCGGTACCAGGCGTGGCGGTCGAGAGCCATTGGATCGTTGCCGAAGTAATAGACGGTCTCCGTTCCGGCGCGGCATGCGTATTCCCACTCTGCCTCCGACAATAGCCGGTAAGGAGCGCCAACCACCTTGGTATTGAGCCAAGCGATGTAATTCTGGGCGTCGTTCCAAGAGACGTTGATGACCGGACGGGACTCCTTTCCCCAGCCTTGATCGTGTGGGGCATTCCGTTTGCCCAATCCGAGAAAGCTTCCGGCACCGTCCGCAAGGTACGCCTCCCACTCAGCAAAAGTGACTTGATATTTGCCGACCGCGATTGCTTTCGGAATGATGATCTGATGCCTGGGTTGCTCGTGGCGCTCGTGGTCCGGTCCTTGGTTTTTTTCCGTTCCTATCCAGGAAACGCCGGGAGGCAGGATCACCATTTCGGGCAAGTAATCCAGATCGCGAAAACTTTCGCCAGGCTTGAGGATCACCTGCCGCCCGCTGTGCTCGGCGCCGACCGTGAACGTCACCGGCTCCCATCTCTTCTCTGCCAGAAGCCGTCGTGCGATAGCCGCCTCATGCCAGCTTTCCGCTCCCGAGCGGGGTTGATCCGCGGCTTCTCCGGCGACCGGATCTTTTGCGGCGCGCTGTGCCACTACAACTTCCAGCCGCCGCCGCGCGCGCGAGGCCCACACACTCGTCTCATATCGAACAATGTAGGCTTCAAGAACCTTGGTGTCCTCGGTTTCCGCGATGTTGAACCGTTTCCAATCCTGCTCGGCGAGGTCGATGATCTCCGCCCCCTCGAGTTGCTCCATCTCTTCCCGAGACGCCACCTGGGTGCGCTTGAAGTAGAAAGGCGCAACAAGCGATGAGCTGGACCAGGGAATCTGCGGCCCTTCGTTCTGGCGCATGGTCGCCTCGATCACATCCCGGCGGACACGCATCATGATTTCTGAGATCGTAATGTCCGGCGTCTCTATATGGCGAAGAATTGCCGAGGTGAACGGGCTGTGGCCGGCATCGCTCGCGCCGTCAGATGCACGCCTGTTGGGCGCCGTGGCGAACGAGACATAGGTGCCGATCCAGGCCTGCACCTGCCCAAGCCCTTCGCCAATGATGCCCGCCGACCGGGAAAGCCCCAAGGCCCGCTCCAGATTGCGGGCGAGCGGGTTGTCGCGGCAGGCGTCGAGGATGACGATGCTGACCCGGTTGCCAACTTCCATCTGCGCGAGAATGGTCTGAACGGCGACGAGTTCGAGCTGCAGGTCCGCCGGCTGCTCCAGTCTTGCGTCCACCGGCACGATGTAGCTTTCGCCGCGAACTTGAAGGCCGTGCCCTGCGTAAAAGAAAAGCGCCACATGGGCGTCACGCAGCGCGCGGCCGAAGTCGCGAATGCGCCCCGCGAGCTCCGCATATTCCAGGTCGCGCCCGTCATGCACCTCGAAGTCGAGCCGCTTGAGGGCCTCGCTGATCGCGGCCGCGTCTTTCGAAGGGTTCAGGAGCCAAGGGGTTTGCTTATAGGCGCCGTTTCCAATGACTAGCGCAACGCGCTTTTCTTTTGGCCCCTCAGCCATGACTGCTCTCGCTAATGGGATCCTCCCAGGCGGTCTACGATGCGCTCGATGAGATCCCGCCGCTTTTCTTCTGGCAATTTTGCGAGTTTGGGCGCCTGCTCGTCCAACAGGGAGATAAGTCCGGCGCGATCCTTGTGCAGCTGATAGATCGCGAGGGCCAGTTGCGCCGCCTGCGCAATGAAGGAGCCGATGGCTGCAACGTCCGTTAGGATGCCGAAGCCGCGTGTCCCACCATCTCTCAGCTGCACTTCGGTTTCAGCCGCAACCTCGCCGCCCAACTGAGCCGCCACGGCACGCGCCAATTCTTCTCGCGTCATGCGAAAGCTCCCTTTCTCCTGATTGGTCAGCAAGCGCTGCTACCAGATGTAGTCCTCGCTGCGGAAGAGGGAGCTGTCGCGGTCCATGAGGATCCGGCATATTTCCTCCCGCGCCGATATCGCGCTGTTGACAGGTCCGACAAATGTCCAGGGTCCGTAATCCTGCGCGTTCCAGGAAATCGCCAGGATGAAGTGATTGGCCGGTTTGTCGAGCGCGGTTACGAACACATGCGTGTTGTCGAGCGTAATGCGGATACCGCGGACTCTTCTGAGACCCGCGATGTCTTCAGGTAGCTGGACTGAAGACGGCTGCCCGATCAACTCGTGATAGCGTTCCAGCGTCGGACGCAAAACGGTTGAGATGTACTGAATTGCAAGACGCTGATCGCTGACCTGCCAGATAGGCTCCTCGTCCTTCTTCGGATCGCTTTGCCTTGCCACAAACATTCCAGAGCGGTCGGACAGCGCAATAAAGTGGATGCCATTTCTCAGTTGAGGATTACAGACCTTGTCGAAGGCGGCCGTTAGGAGAGGAGTTAATTCGGCGCGATGCACAATGAGGGGATGATCGGCAGCGTGTCCTCCCCCCTGGGAAGATGGTTTCGCCATCAACTTGCTCCTTAGGAAAAGCGGGAACTTCAAATTGGAAACGCTCACGGGACGAGAGAATTATATAGAATTTTAGCAATTTTGAGAAAACCACAATTCCCGCAAAAATGATAGTGCGAGGCGCTACATCGTGTCACGAGCGGCAGGCTAACTTGGATAGCCTATCGTCAAACGGGCGACGCCACCGTATGCGGATGGTCGGTCTCTCGCCGCAAAGGCCGGGATAGCAGCGCCTCAATGGCTTCATCGACACTCATCTGACCCTTAACAACGTTGTTGACGGCTTCGCAGATCGGCATTTCGACGCCGTGCTTCTTCGCCAGCGCGACGACCGCGCCCGCTGAATGAACGCCTTCCGTGATCGATTTCCTTGCGCCTAGAATGTCGGACAGCGACTGCCCCTGCCCCAGAGCCACGCCAAGCGACATGTTGCGAGACTGAATGCTGGAGCATGTCAGGATCAAGTCGCCCAGCCCGGAAAGCCCCGTCAGCGTCTCGAAGCGGCCGCCGAGCTTCGTGCCGAGCCGCACGAGTTCGGCAAATCCGCGCGTCGTGACCGCGGCATGAGCGTTTCGGCCGAGTTGGCGGCCTTCCACAATGCCAGTCGCGATAGCCAGCACGTTTTTCACTGCGCCGCCGACTTGGGTCGCAAGAACATCGTTCGTCCAGTAAAGCCGGAAACTGCGATGCGCGAGCGCCGCCATCAGCTTTGTACCGAGCGCTTCGCTTTCACAGGCCAGCGTGAGCGCCGTCGGCAGGTTGCGCGCAACCTCGCCCGCGAAGCTCGGCCCCGACAACACAGCGATCCCCGCTTCCGGCAAGACCGCTTTTACGACCGCGCTCATGAATTCGCCCGTATCCTCCTCGAACCCTTTCGTGCAAATCACGACGGGTTTTCCCGCGCCAAAATGCGGCGCGATCTCTTGAGCCACCATGCGGACGAATTGGGACGGCGCAACCAGCAAGATCAGGTCCGCAGAGACAAGGTCTTTCGCCTTGGCGGTGGCATTTATGGCAGGATCGAGGGCGACGCCCGGAAGGTAAACCCGGTTGGTGTGATGGGAATTGATCTCGGAGACCGTTTCGAACTCGTAGGCCCACAGCGTAACGTCGCGCCCAGCGCGGCGTGCGGATTGCGCAAGGCCTGTTCCCCAGGCACCGCCTCCCAAAATGCCAATATGCTGAAGGGGTGTTGAGCTGCAGTCTTGCGTGTTCGCAATCATGATCGTGGGGCCGCCTCTTGAAAGATGCCTCTCCAGCTCATCGCGTCATGCACCGATTGTCCGCGCGGCTTGGGAAATTGAGCGGCTGTTGTTAGCGGCAGACCCGGCGTGGTGCAAGTGTGACCGCTTCTAAACCGCTGGACACAGCTCCTTTTTATCCGCGATTGAACCGGACGCCGAGACTTCGGAAATGGGCCAGCGCGCTCGCGCCCCAACATCCAGGCCATCGGCATAGCCGGCCGAGAGGCGGCAGGCTCCGGCCCAAGCGATCATCGCGGCGTTGTCCGTGCAAAAACTTGCGGGCGGTGCGTGAAACGAATAGTCGAAGGACTCGCATTCCTTGAGAAGAGCGTTGCGCAAGGTGCGATTTGCGGCAACGCCCCCGGCGGCGACAAGCCTTTTCGGCAAACCCGCCCCATCATAAATCCGGAAAGCCGCACGGAGCCTGTCGCGGAGCGTCTCGGCCGCTGCCGCCTGAAACGAAGCGCACAAGTCGCTCACATCCTGGTCTCTCAACGGCGCGTGAGCCAGCGCGGTGTGACGCACAGCGGTCTTCAATCCAGAGAATGAGAAATCCGGTTTCTCGCGCCCCATAAGCGGCCTTGGAAGGGCAAAACGATGCGGATCGCCCCTTACTGCGGCGCGCTCCACGGCTGGTCCTCCGGGGAATCCGAGGCTCAGCATCTTGGCGACTTTGTCGAAGGCTTCGCCCAGCGCGTCATCGATGGTGCCGCCGAGCTTCTGATATTCGAAAGGCCCGGTCACCTGCAGGAATTCGGTATGCCCGCCCGATACGAGCAGAAGCAGGTACGGCGGGTGCAAGCCCTCGGTCAAACCGACCGTTAAGGCGTGGCCTTCCAGATGATTGACCGCGGCAAGCGGAAGGTTGTGGACAAGTGCAACCGCCTTCGCCGTCACGAGCCCCACAAGCAGACCTCCGATGAGGCCAGGCCCCGCTGTTGCGGCGATACCGTTTAAATCGCTAAACTTCAGGTTGGCTTCTGCGAGCGCCGCCTCGATCAGCCGGTCGAGCACTTGCACATGAGCCCGCGCCGCAATCTCGGGCACTACGCCGCCGAAGGCCTCGTGATCTTTGAATTGAGACCGCACAATATTCGAAATGATCGAGCCATTACCTTCGCGGTCGCGCCGTACAATTGCTGTGGCAGTTTCGTCGCAGCTTGTTTCAATACCCAAGATGGTTAATTCGCGATTTTTTGTCGCTGCTGACTCAAAATGCTCTTTCTTGATCGCGCGTTGCTGCATGATCCTATATTTAGTCCCTTAATTCGCTTTAGTGCTGTACCTCGCGACCGGGATATGCTTAGTGTCGCAAGTCGATACGCACCTCATCTCAATCGGCAAATCGCGGCGCACCAGTACAACCAAAACTCACACAACCATGAAAAAACACTCAGACGCAAGGCAAATTCGCATCGGCACCAGGGGAAGCGCGCTCGCGCTCGCGCAAGCCACCGAGGTGCAGAACCGGCTATCGTCGATCTATGGCGAAGAGGTCTCATTCGAGACTTGCATCATAAAGACATCCGGCGACAAAATTCTGGACCGCGCTTTGGCGGCAGTCGGCGGCAAAGGTCTCTTTACCAAGGAACTGGAAGAGGCGCTGCTGGACAATAGCATCGATATCGCCGTCCATTCCATGAAGGACATGCCAGCCGTTTTGCCGGACGGGCTTGAGATCTCTTGCATCCTCCCCCGCGAAGACGTGCGCGACGCCTTCATCTCTCCGGTGGCCAAGTCCTTGCAGGACCTGCCCGCTGGTTCAATCGTCGGCACGGCATCCATCCGGCGCGAGGCCTTTATTCGCAACAGGCGCCCCGACTTGAAAATGATGCTGTTTCGCGGCAACGTTCAGACGCGGCTGCGCAAACTCGAGGAAGGGGAAGCCCACGCGACGCTGCTCGCCTCGGCCGGCCTCAGGCGCCTTGGGCTCGAAGATCGCATTACACAGGTGATCCCCGTCGAGGAAATGCTCCCGGCGCCGGCGCAAGGGGCAATTGGCATCGAGATTCGTTCAGCTGATCAGCAGACGCGAGAGATCATTTCCGCCATCCACGATCGCGATACCGGCATTGCAATCGAGGCGGAGCGTGCATTTCTTGGGCAACTCGACGGATCGTGCCGGACGCCGATTGCAGCGCTCGCCCGCGTCGATGGTGACACCATGACCTTCAAGGGCATTATCCTCACGCCGGACGGTGCCAGGTTTTATGAAACCGACCGGAAAGGCAGTGTCAAAGACGCCGCCGCTCTGGGCACGGATGCTGCGCGCGAACTGTACGACCGCGGCGGAAAGGATGTCTTCCGCGACGTCGCCTAGAAGGCGTCGCGAGAACCTGCATTTTGTGTTGGAGGAAACATGCGCCTCCTCGTGACAAGACCCGAACCGGAGGCGCGTGCGTTCGCAGATGAGTTGCGCGCGCTCGGGCACGACGCGATCTTGCAACCGCTCCTGGAATTTCACGCACTCCAATTCGACTTGGAGCCGCTGCGTTCCGCTCAGGCGATCATCGTGACGAGCGGCAATAGTCTTCGCGCGCTGCAGGAAACCTGCGGTGTCAAAGATTTCGTCAGCATACCGCTGTATTGTGTTGGGGAGGAAACGGCGAAAAGGGCTCGCTCGCTGGGTTTCCAAAACTTAGTGGCGATCGCCGATACCGCCGAGACGCTCGCTGGGAAAATTATATCTTCAGCGCAAAAAGGCGAACCGCTCGTTCATATTACGGGCGAGCATCAGGCCTTCGATCTGGCTGACGCGCTGGCGCGGGAGGGGTTTTCCGTTCAATCGGTGCGCGTTTACAGCATGGAAGCATGCGGCGAATTTTCTGCATCCGTGGACGCCATGCTAAAGGCAGGCGAAATCGATGGCGTGATCCTGATGTCTCCGCGTACAGCAGATATCTACGTTTCATTATGTCACAGGCACGGCAACCTCAATTGCGCTAAAACTCTTTCATATTTCTGTTTATCGGAAAGTGTAGCGGCAAAGCTTGTTTCCCTTGAGCCGCAACGTGTGCATATTTCCGAAAAGCCCAATAGGAAGGCCCTCTTGGATCTTCTGCGGGCGGCATGATGCTGCTGAGCCCTTGCATAACCACGATCGCGTGCGACGAGGCCCCTAACGATAAATTCATAGGCTGTTTCCCAAGATGCCCGACGAAAAAAGACCGAGGAGCAAAATGACTGCCGACCCTGACAGTCCGCCAGAGCCGCGTCTTGAGCCCGCCGGCAGCGGCACACCGAATGATAAACCCGCGCGGCCAAAACCGCCGGTGATCGAGCAGCGTCCCCTGCCGCAGACGGGAGGGAACAGTGGAGGAGGCATTCTCCGCCCGCTGGCAGCTGGCGTCATCGGAGGACTCGTTGGAGCCACCATTGTCTATCTCGCGTTGCCGGGAGGTTCCGGCGCAGACGCGGACGCCCGCCAGGCGATCAAGGCGCTGCAGGATCAGACCGCTGAACTTAACGACGCGGTTCGCTCAAAGGCTGCTACGGCGGTAGCGCCGAGCGCGGCCAGCTCCGAAGAAGTGAACGAGGTTCGCTCGCGGCTCGACGGCCTCTTGCAGGCTGAGAAGGGTCTCGACGACACGGTGCAAGCCTTGTCTCAGCGCGTTCAGACCGTAGAACAGAAACCCGCGCCTGAGCCTGCCAAGGATGCGATCCAAGCCGCAATCGCTTCTCAGATTACGCCGCTTACGGAGCGCCTGACGAGCATCGAACACACTCAGACCGAGAGACAGTCGGACGCTCGCACGGCCGCCCTTACACTAGCCCTCACAAATTTGAAACGGGCTGTATCCGAAGGCAAGCCGTTCCCGGCGGAATTGGCCGCGGTTGAAAATCTCTCTTCTACCAAGCTGCCCATTTCTGATTTGGCGGCCTACAAGGACACGGGCGTGTTTTCGCTGGCCGAGCTTCAACGGGATTTCAACGAACTCGCCCGCAATGTCATTCAAAAGCATTACCACAACAAGGCCGACTTCATCGTAAGCGAAGTGCTTTCGCGCGCACGGGCAGCGATTTAAGTGAGACCCTCCGGCGGCGCAGGCGACACAGTCGAGGCGGTTTTGGGTCGTATGGAGAGTGCGCTGAAGCTGGGCGATGTGAAAGGCGCTCTGGCTGAAGCCGATGCGCTCGAAGGTCCGGCTAAGGAAGAATTGCAGGCTTGGCTTGACCATGCCCAGGCACGCGCCGCGGCGGATGAGGCGATACGGAAGACCGATCAGGAACTGCTTGCCAGCCTGACGAAGTCACCTGCCCGCCGCCAATAATCTAAGCAGAAACCGGCAACCAAGCGCGAAATCGCGAAACGCTGTGGAAGTTAAGTCATGATCCGCCTTATTGCCTTTTTAGTGCTCATCGTACTCGCCGCAACAGGGCTCTCCTGGATCGCGGACAGGCCAGGGAGCCTGACCATCGAGTGGCTTGGCTACGATATCCGCACGAGCGTATTTATTGCGACCATCGTTCTCGTCGCCACTTTCGCGGCGTTGAACCTTGCCGGATGGCTCGGCATCCTGACTTTCCTTGCGCCGAAGCGGTTCGCCAGGAAAATGGATCAGCGCCGCAAGCGGGTGGGGCAGGAAGCCGTGCGGCGAGGCATCTTCCAGCCGGCGCGGGCGACAAGGTCACCGCGCTGAAAGCGGGCGCTATTGCCAAGAAGACTGTTCCCGATGAGCCGCTCGCCCTTCTTCTCGAAGCCCAGTCGGCGCAGCTTAACGAAGACGCAATTGCGTCGCGCCAAGCGTTCGAGCGCATGCTCGATAAGCCTGAAATGGCTGAGCTCGGTCTCAGAGGGCTTTACATCGAGGCAAAGAAGGCCGGACAGATCGAAGCGGCAAAACAGTTCGCAGAGCGGGCGCTTACAGCCAATGCGGCACTGAGCTGGTCTTCGAGTGCGCTTTTTGAAATGCAATGCCGTGAAGGCGATTGGCGTGCTGCGCTTAAAACTCTCCAGGTCGCAAAGCAGAACCGGCATCTTGGAAAGAACGAAGCCGACCGGCGCCGGGCTCTTCTCTTGACCCAGCTCGCCATCGAGCTGGAGGATTCTCAGCAGAGCCGGGCACTTGCTTATGCAACCGAGGCCTTTGAGCTTGCTCCCTCGCTCATCCCGGCCGCCGCTGTGGCTGGGAGAATCCTGACCGCGCAAGGGCAGACATCCAAAGCAACCAAGATTTTGACGCAGGCTTGGCGGACCACGCAGCATCCGGAAATCGCGCTGATCTTCGCTCATGCCCGCAGAGGCGATTCCCCGCGCGATCGGCTGTCGCGGGTGAAGTCGCTTGTGGCGGCCGGGCCGGTAAGCCTGGAGGGTGCCGTCGCCATCGCCGTCGCCGCCATCGAGGCAAAGGACTGGAAGGCTGCTCGCCTGGCGTTGGAGCCCCACCTGGCCAACACGCCGCCGGCTCGCGTATGCCGCCTCATGGCGCGCATCGAGGCCGGACAGAACCGTGATGCCGGCCGGGCGCGCGAATGGCTCGCCAGGGCTGCTCGCGGCGCTCCCGATCCGATTTGGGTGGCTCCGGACGGCTCCGTCTCCGCTGAATGGCAACCGATGTCCCCTGCGACCGGCGCGTTGGGCATCTTCGAGTGGAAGACGCCCCCCGCCGCGCTATCGCACGGCGCGGACGACTTCATCGCCGAGATGTCGGCGCTCGATGTCGTCTCGATTGACTTGGAGGCCTTGACGGAGGCGCTCTCAAAGCCAGCCTCGATATCGGCGCCGAAAGGCAACGCAAAAGCAGACGGCGGCTCAGCTCCATCCAATGATGCGGCCGCGGCTGACAGTGTGAATGCGGCCACGGGAGAAGCAGACGACCGGAAGCCAAAGATATTTGTCCCTGGTCCCGCGCCGGATGATCCCGGAACGAAGATTGCGGAGGCCGAAGAAGTGAGCACCCCGCTTAGCCGGTTCCGCCGTCCGAACGGGGGCCGTTAGGCGGACATGCGCCGCGGGCCTTGCGCCCCGGCGCCTCCGTTGATATTGATTACCCGGCGGGCCTAGCCCGCTATGCCGCTTTAGCTCAGCCGGTAGAGCACATCATTCGTAATGATGGGGTCGCGTGTTCGAGTTTACGCAAGCGGCA
>CAWIAL010000005.1:0-51942 GCA_963834165.1 uncultured Alphaproteobacteria bacterium
GGCCTGATCCAGAAAAGCGGATTTTTAGGGAAGACAGGGAACTGGCCCCTTTCCTGCGCTCGCGGAGCTAAACGTTCGCGAAACCGCCCGTCGTTGGCGAAGCCAGAACCGTTTGCTTAGATGATCGTGCACAAAATCGGATTGACATGCCTTACGGATCGCGACGGCGACTAATGCTGCTTCGCGATGAGGCGGCCACCACTTTCAAATCAAGCCTCGCGCCGCCGGGCGCCGCCAAGAGGCGCGCCCTCCCGGATCGGCTCGATCGAGATCGCCAAGCCAGTCGCATCGTCGACCTCGATGAGAGCGCCGCAGATGGTCGCCGGTCCCATCGCGGGCGTGAACCGGCTGGAGGGGATGCGCGTCGTGAACCTGTGGAGCGGCTCGCCCTTGTCCATGCCGATGATGGAGTCGTAGTCGCCGCACATGCCCGCATCGGTCAGGTAGGCGGTCCCGCCGGGCAGAACGCGGGCGTCGGCCGTCGGCACATGCGTGTGCGTTCCGATCACGGCCGTAACCCGGCCGTCGAACGCGGCTGCGATCGCCTGCTTCTCCGATGTGGCTTCCGCGTGGATATCGACGCAAATCACGTCCGCGCCCCTCTTCAAGGGACATGCGGCTATCTCACGCTCGATGGCGCGGAAGGGATCGTCGAGCGCGTCCATGAAAATGCGGCCCAGCACGCTCAGGACGAGCACATCGGCGCCGTTGGCCGCTTTGAAGAGTCCTGCGCCAGCCCCTGGCGTGCCAGCCGGGTAATTCAGGGGCCGGAGCAGACGCTTCCTGCGTGTGATGAAGATAAGGGCTTCGCGCTGATCCCAGACGTGGTTGCCGGTCGTAACGGCATCGGCGCCGGCGTCTCTCAAATCCTGATAAATCTGCTCGGTGATGCCGAATCCGCCCGCGGCATTCTCGCCGTTGACGATCACGAAGTCGGCGGCCAAGCGATCCCGCAGCGATGGCAAAGCCTCGCACACGGCATTCCGGCCGGAACGGCCAAGCACATCGCCGAGAAACAGAAGCCGCATCGTCACCCCTCGCAAGCGATGACGCGAGAGGGCGTAACGATCATGTTCAAGGTCTCATCCTGCGGCTCTCGTGGAATCTCGGGGAACTCCTGTTCATCGAAGGCGATACCGATAGCGACAATGGGCTGGCGGCTTCTCAAATCGCGCAAGCTCGCGTCGTAAAACCCCGCTCCGTAGCCGAGTCGATTGCCGGTGCAATCGAAGGCAAGCAGCGGCACAAGCACGATGGAGGGATTCAGCGCGGGCTGCAAGTTGCCCGGTTCCCAAACACCAAACCTTCCCTGCTCAAGCGCTGCGCCTGGAACCCATTCCCTGAACGAGAGCGCGGTTCCGTCGCCCGTTCGAGGCAACGCAATGCGGAATCCTTTTTGGTGAAGGGCGCCAAGAAGCGGCAGCGGGTCGATCTCGTGCCGAAGGGCATGGTAGCCGCCAACCGCACGCGGGAAGTTCAGGCTTTCGATGAGCGCAACGCCCCGGTCAGCTATGGCTCGCGCAGCCGGCGCCCCGGACTTCAACCAGATCTCCTTGCGAAGGGTGGCAGCTTCAGCTCTCAGGCGCGCCTTCCGCTCGGATGTCTGGTTTCTGTGATGGATGGAGTTTGCCCGCACAATTCCGGTTCGAGTAAATGGAGCCGCGAAGGCCGTCGGGGCATTTCGATCCCCTGGGTCCCTGGCTAGCAGGTGGGCGCCGAATATCCGAGGCCACGGCCCCGGTCAGGGTCAGCTCCCTTAAGGATCTTATAGGGCCCGGGTATTCATTGAGCCCCTAACGCACCCCGCAGCGAAGCACATATAAATGATGCTGACGAAATTGCTAGCCCCGCAGCCAATCCCCCGATAAAAAACCCGTGCGCGAAGGCCCACTGTCAAGTTCTGGCCTGCGCTTGTTTTCCAAGTGAGGAGGAGGATGCCTCGATGGCTGGCGTGAACTATATGGCGGCCGTGGGCCGGCTCATGATGGCAGCATTGTTTCTGGCGAGCGGGTTCATGCACATTCTGCATCTGGCCTCGCCGGCGGACGCTCATGCGCCGATCGCCGTGATCACGAATCCAGCCTATGCTTTCTACATCGCAACCGCGATCGAGTTGGTCGGCGGCATTTTCCTTGCGCTGGGCCTTGGCACCCGCTACGTGGCGCTCGTTCTCGCGATCTTTATGCTTGCGATGTCAATCGGCTCCAATTTCGGCGCGGACCAATTCGATCACTTCATGAAAAACATTGCGATCGCGGGCGGCTTGATCCAGGTGTGGGCATTCGGCTCCGGCGGGCTGGCCATCACCCACAGCAAGTCAAAATAGCTCAGACGCCGCTCGCGCGCGGGTGCAGCGTCTCGATCTTGCCTGAGGCCTCCAGCGCCTTGCTCAGGTCGCGCTGCAGCGCTTGCGCGCCGCCGTCGATGACATGATAGGCGCGCGCCTCGGCAACTTGGCGCGCCCTCTGTATCTCCTCGCGAGCATCCCAGAGCTGATCGGCCATCATGATGGCCGCCATCAGGAAAAGACGGTCATCCTGCACGGCTTTCGTGCCGCCCCTGATCCGCTGCACATGCAGGTCGATTTCAGCGGCGAGTTCTTGAACACGCGCCTCTTCACCGTCCCGGCACCCCATCCTGAAACTGCGCCCATTTACAACTACTGTGACTTGGGCCATCGCCCAGCCCTCCTTCGTCTACGCCAAGTCCAGCAAGCCCGACTTTGCCGCATCGGCCTGCCGTCATACGCAGTTTTTCTGCTGTGGCTGCGGCCGGGATTTTCCCGCGCAGCCTCCCACACTTCCATTGTTAGCGTAGTGAAATGAAAAAATAGTAAAATGAATGCAGCGTGTTAACCAAGGTCGCTTCAAATCTCACCGGGGCGAGGCGCGTAAAACAAGTGGGATGCCAGTTTTACGTTCTCCCGCGGCTGTGCTAATTTATTGCAATGAGCGATGACAGACAGGCGCCGGATGCGCGCATAACATTCAATCCAGCGCAATGCGGCGGCCGGCCTTGCATTCGCGGCATGCGTATCCGCGTCAGCGATATTCTTGAAATGCTTGCGGAAGGGGTCAGCACCGAGACGATTTTGGCCGATTTCCCCGATCTTGAACCAGAAGATATATCCGCGGCGTTGCGTTTCGCCGCCAAGCGGATAGACATCCCTCGGCTCGCAGCGTGAGCAATCAAGCCCCGACCAAATTGATGTGGGTTGACGCCTCAGCTCCCTCCCGCACTGGCACCATGGCTGCGGGAGCACTTCTGTGTAAACGCTTTCTCTCTTCGAGATTTGGGGCTTAGAGACGCGTCTGATCTTCAGATCTTCAACTCAGCGAAACAATGCGGCGGTGTTCTCATCAGTAAAGACAGCGATTTCGTGGATCTCGTTCAGCGCTTCGGACCGCCACCCCAATTAGTATGGGTGACATGCGGGAATGTTACGAACGCAAATCTGAAAGACCTATTCTCGGCCGTTTTTGATAAGGCGCTGACTTTGCTGACTGCCGGCGAGTTCATTATCGAAATCGGCGTCCCACCCGAAACCGCATAAAGGGTTGCGCGGGCGCGTATTACGCAGCATTTTGCGGCCATGCTGCATATCAACGATCTCAGCTTTCGCATCGACGGGCGGCCTCTGTTCGAGCACGCCTCGGCCGCCATTCCCGATGGGCACAAGGCCGGGCTTGTCGGGCGCAACGGCGCCGGCAAGACCACGCTCCTGCGCCTGATCGCGGGCGAAATTCATCCCGATGACGGCTCCATCTCCTACCCGAAAAACGCGCGTCTCGCGCATGTCTCGCAGGAAGCGCCCGGCGGGCCTGAGACGCTGCTCGAAACGGTACTCGCAGCGCACAGCGAGCTTGCCGCGCTCACCGCCGAGGCTGAGACGGCTCACGATCCCCATCGCATCGGCGAAATCCACACCCGGCTCGGCGATATCGACGCGCATTCCGCCCCGGCGCGCGCCGCTCGCATCCTTTCCGGGCTCGGCTTCGACGAGGAAGCGCAGCAGCGTCCCTGCTCGGAGTTCTCGGGCGGCTGGCGAATGCGCGTTGCGCTCGCGGGCGCTCTTTTCGCCGCTCCCGACATCCTGCTTCTCGACGAGCCCACGAACTATCTCGATCTCGAGGGCGCGCTCTGGCTCGAAGATTTCATCGAGACCTATCCCCATACCGTGCTCATCGTCAGCCACGACCGCGACCTCCTCAACAAGGCGGTCGACAGCATCCTGCACCTGACCGACAAGCGGCTCAGCTTCTACACAGGCGGATATGACCGCTTCGAGGAGACGCGCCGCGAGCAGCAGCGTCTGCAAGTGAAGCTGAAGAAGACCCAGGACGACGCGCGCAAGAAGATGGAAGCTTTCGTTGAGCGGTTCCGCGCAAAGGCGACCAAGGCGAAGCAAGCGCAGAGCC
Organism: uncultured Alphaproteobacteria bacterium; assembly: GCA_963834165.1. Taxonomy (GTDB): domain Bacteria; phylum Pseudomonadota; class Alphaproteobacteria; order Rhizobiales; family Rhodomicrobiaceae; genus Rhodomicrobium. The sequence continues at coordinate 4,419 of CAWIAL010000005.1, forward strand.
GGTTGAAGGCGCTGGCGAAAATGCAACCCATCGCGGCGGAGGTCGATCAGCAGGTGGTGCCGTTCCGCTTTCCCTCGCCGGAGCGCCCCCTTGGCAATCCGCTCATCCGCATCGAAAGCGCGAGCGTGGGCTATGCCGCCGAGAAGCCGGTCCTGCGCAATCTCAATCTGCGCCTCGATTGCGACGACCGCGTTGGCCTTCTCGGTGCAAACGGCAACGGCAAATCGACGCTCGCGAAGCTGCTTTGCGGAAAGCTCGAGCCTCTAGACGGCATCCGCCGCGCGTCGAAAAAGCTCGAATACGGCTATTTCGCTCAGCATCAGATGGACGAGCTGCGGCCCAAGCTTTCGGCCTACGATCATATCGCCGAGCTGATGCCGGACGCGACGGAGGCGCAGAAGCGCGCGAAAGTTGCCGCCATCGGTTTCGGCGCTGACAAGGCCGATACGGCGTCGGAGAAGCTGTCGGGCGGCGAAAAAGCGCGGCTTCTGTTCGCGCTCGCCACGTTCCACGCCCCCCATCTCCTCATACTCGACGAGCCGACGAACCACCTCGATGTGGACAGCCGCGAGGCGCTGATCCACGCGCTGAACGAGTACGAAGGTGCCGTGATCCTCATCAGCCACGATCGCCACCTGCTCGAAGCGACCGTCGACCGGCTCTGGGTCGTGCGCGACGGCACGGTGAGTCCCTACGATGGCGACCTCGAAAGCTACCGGCTGGAAAGTCTCGGCGGGCGCAATGCTGCCAAATCGAACGGAAGCCAGCCTGCGCCCGATGCCAAGCGAACCCGCGAGGAGGAGCGCCGCCAGACCGCCCAGCGCCGCGCCGAGCTTGCTCCGCTGCGAAAGCAGCTTGCCGATCAGGAGAAGCGGGTCGAAGCGCTGCAGAAAAAGATCGCCGCCATCGATTTCAGCCTTGGCGATCACAGCCTCTACGAGAAGCAGCCCGAGAAGGCGAAGTCACTGACTTTTGAACGCGCAACGCTGTCGAAAGAGCTTAAGCTTGCCGAGGATGGGTGGCTGGAGGTTTCACTCGCTTACGAGGAAGCCGCGAGCGATCAATAAGGCAGCTTAGAATTATTATAAAACCAGAATTCGCATTGCCTTTCTAATATAACTTTCTGCGCGGCAGGTTAAACAACATTAGAACCATTATAAACTTTCTTTTTTTATTGCCTTGATTAGGAGAACAGCGTATCACCTTTTTTGTTCCTGAAACGAAACAAGTCTCCGGCGCATGATTATCTGTTCCTGTAACGTCTTGACCGACACTGCGGTACGCAACACGCTTGCCGCTCCCAACCCGCCTCGCACTCCCTGCCAGGTCCGGCGGCATCTCGGCTGCAACACCCAGTGCGGGCGTTGTACGCGATCGATGCGTGAAATCCTGGATGAGGCGGGGCGGAAGAGCCCGGCGGAACTGCTGCCGGTGAATCTCGCCTAACGCTCTCTTGAATTTCGGAGGGAATCCTTCAACATCGCCAGTCATAATGGGGCCGCAAGCGATCCCCCGCGGCCTCACCGGGTTACACCTCCCACCGGAGAATAAAATGAAGGGCGAGCCCAAAGTCATCGAATATCTCAACACGGCCCTGCGCCATGAGTTGACTGCGGTCAACCAATACTGGCTGCATTATCGCCTGCTCGATAATTGGGGCTATAAGGCGCTCGCCAAGCATTGGCGCAAAGAGTCCATCGAAGAGATGGAGCACGCGGACGCGATCACCGTGCGCATCATCTTCCTAGACGGCTTCCCCAACATGCAGGTGCTCGACCCGCTCCATATCGGCCAGACCGTGAAGGAAGTGCTCGACGCCGATCTCGCCGCAGAGATGAAGGCGCGCGCGCTCTACGAGGAGGCCGCCACGCACTGCCACGCCGTGAAGGATTACGTGACGCGCGACATGTTCGAGAAGCTGATGCACGACGAGGAGGAGCACATCGACTTCCTCGAAACCCAGCTCGACCTCGTGGACAAGCTCGGCCTGCAGCTCTACGCGCAGTATCACATCGGCGGGCTGGAGGACAGCTAAGGCAGCCGCAGTGTCATTCCCGCGAAGGAGCGGGTGAAGAATTGGCCTTGCGGCTCTGCCTCTCGTTGTCATAGCTGGGCAGGCTCTTGAGGCGCTATCCAGAAAAAGGGCAGACTTTTTAAGTGTCAGTGGATGGCCGGGTCAAGCCCGGCCATGACAGAAAAGGGTGAACCCAATTTTTTGAGTTTACTGGGTCCCCGCCTGCGCGGGGACGACGTGGGAGGTGAAATCGGCTGCGAGCGCCTTCATCGGGTGAAGCATAGGCAACCAGCGTGTAGCGGCCCTGGTAAGGGAAAAGGACGTATTGCACCTATAATTGACGCGCCTCCCTATTTAACTTCGCCGGCACACCCGCTATGACATCATCGGCAACAGGAACTAAGCATTTCCCCCTGCGTTGACGACCGGTAAGCCACGAGGAGCCTGCGCCGTCATGAACGACAGCACGATCCGCCTTTCGCCGAACGCCACATTCTGGGTGCTTTTCTTCGCGCTGTCGCTGATAGCGTTCCTCGTCTTTTCGGAAATCCTCCTGCCGTTCGTCGCGGGCTTCGTGCTCGCCTACCTGTTTCGCCCCATCGTCGATCGCATGTGCCGCATCGGCATCCATCGCGGGGCGGCGGCGTTCGCGATCATCGCCGTCTTGACGCTTATCATCGCGCTCGTCATTGCGCTGATCGTGCCGCCCGTCCTCGACCAGCTTGGGCAGCTCATTCAGCAGATGCCGCGGTACTACCAGGAGGCGCGCTCTTACGTCCTCGAGCACTACGCCCACTATCTGCAGCCGTTGCAGAAGCATGTTGCCACGCCGCAAGCGCCCAGTCCTCAGGCCCCAGGCGCCTTGCCGCCGCAAATCACGCAGGATCTGGCGCCATGGCTGCTCAGCCAGCTTCAGAACGTGCTGCAGGGCAGCCTGGCGCTCTTCAACTCGCTCGCGCTCATGTTCCTGACGCCTGTCGTCACATTCTTCCTGTTGCGCGATTGGAACAAGATGATTGCCGGGGTGGAGGAGCTGCTCCCGAGGCAGGATGCTCCAACTATCAAAGAGATCGCGCAGGAGATAGACTGGACCATCTCCGGCTATCTGAGGGGCACGCTGATCGTACTCTTGATCGTCTCGGGCTTCTATATGGTGGCGCTGGGCATGATCGGCCTCAACTATGGGCTGATCATCGGGCTTGGCGCTGGGCTCATCAGCTTTGTGCCCTATCTCGGGTCCACCAGCGGATTTCTCGTGTCCGGCGGCGTCGCGCTCGCGCAGTTCTGGCCGGATTACACGAAAATCGCGATTGTGTGCGGCGTCTTCGTGTTCGGGCAGGTCATCGAGGGCAACGTGCTGACCCCGAACATCGTTGGCGACAAGGTGCGGCTGCATCCCGTTTGGATGCTGTTCGCTTTGATCGCGTCCGGCTATCTGCTCGGGTTCACGGGCCTGCTCATATCGGTGCCGCTCGCGGCCTCCATCGGCGTTCTGGTGCGTTTCGCTGTCCGCAAGTATTATGGGAGCGAGATGTACGAAGCCGAGGAGGATAATGAGCGCAAGGTCGAAAAAGTCGGCGGGTAGCGCCGCGTGAAGGCTTCGCAGCTGGTCTTGGATCTTGCTCACCGGCAAAGTTGGGACGAAGCGGACTTCTTCATAACGTCGCGAAATCAGCACGCGCTGGGGCTTGTGACGGCGTGGCCGGGCTGGCACGCCCCCGCCGCGGTGATTTTCGGGCCGCCGCAATCCGGCAAGACCTATCTCGCGAATATCTGGCGAAACCGCTCGCAGGCGGACTTCGTCGAAGCGGGTCAGCTCGCCGCGCATATTTGGGGAGCGCCCTATACGCCGCTGATCGTCGAGGACATCGACTCTTCCGCGTTTTGCGAAACCGCGCTCTTTCATCATCTCAACCTTGCGCGGGAGCACGGGTCTTCCATCCTGCTCACGGCGCAGACGCCGCCCGGACAATGGGAGGTGGCGCTTCCCGATCTCCGCTCGCGCATCCGCTCCTACCCGGCAGCGGAAATCCAGCCGCCCGACGAGGAGCACTTGGCGGCGCTGCTTCTCAAGCACTTCAGCGACCGGCAAATCGAAATCGCCCCCGAAGTCATCTCCTATCTTGTCGCGCGCATCGAGCGCTCGATGGCTGCGGCCCAGGCCGTGGCCGCCCATATCGACAAGCTCGCGCTCTCGGAGCATCGCAAGGTCACGCGCGCCTTTGCGGCTAAGGTTTTGAAGGATCTCTCGGCCGCCGGAGAAGACGACAACGAGGGCGAACAGGAATGACGTCGAGGAGAATTGAGATCAAAAGACCAAAAGCTGGCCTTGATTCAACCAAGCTCGAACGTGGTCACGCCGAAGATGCGATCCAAAGGCAAGTCCGGGGCCGCTTTGGTATACATGCGTGCAGTCTCGAACATTGGCTGCATACCGTGGCGCTCCACCAGGGCGAGCGCCGATTCGTTCGGCTCGGGGACATCCAGGAACACGGGCTCGCCCGCCGTATCCTTGCATAGCGCAGCAAACAGACGTTCGGCATGACCGGCGTTGTCCGCGAACAAAGGCCCGATCTTGAACCCGGTGCGGCATGGCCTGATGAAGCCATAACCGGCCAGTGTGCCATCCTTTGCCGCGATCGCCGCTCCCTTACCGCCGGGCTGGTTCAGCCAGCCTCTCAGGAACTCCTCGCGCGGAGCAGGAAACAGCTCGCGGTCATAGTCCGCGACGGTCTCAAAAGGGAAGGCGGAGAGATCCACGGCGCCGCTTGCCTCGCCGGTGGCAAAATTGCTCCCCTTGTAGCGCAGGTTGCGGTAGGCGAGCGTGAATCCGGATTTCATATAGTCCTTCTGCCGGGCCACGACGCCGTCCAGCCCGGCGTTGCGGCTGCCCAGATGATGGAGTGCGGCGTCCCAGAGCATCTGCCCGTAGCCCTTGCCGCGATATTCGGGACGCACGATGTACAGTCCGAGAAAGCCGAACTCTTTGCCATAGTTGACGGCCGAGATGCAGCCCACGGGCTCGCCCCCGATTTCTCCAAGGAAGAATCCATCGGCGTCCGCGCGGAAAAAGCATTCCGCATCGTGCAGCCCTGGGTTCCAGCCCTCGAACGCGGCCCACTCGAGTGCAGTGCGAATGCCGTTTGCTTTCATTTTGCGAATAATGAAATCCATGTTTTCGCATCCACAGGGTGAGTGCTTGGAATGGGAGCCTTCCCGGCAATGGCACTATGAACGGAACCGCTTAGGAAGGGGTAACGGCAGCCGCCTTGATGCCGAGCGCCCAGGGCGTGCGAAGAAGATCTTGCAGCCCGCCTGGAGGCGCGTCATCCTTGTATCTCGGCCGGGGGGGTCGCTTGGTTTCGGCGCCCATCGCGCACAAGGTATTTGGGATCGCCTAGCCGGGTGTGGTCACCTTGTTAAGAGGCACCGTTACAAAATGCTTGTGCGGCTTGGAGCCGGATCTCATTTGCCGGAGGTAGAAAACTCATGAAACTCGCCGAAGCCGAGCCTGCCCCAAACTACAGGGACAGAATCATAGCCTTTGGCGCAGAACGCTTTTTCAACCGCGAGCTTTCCTGGCTCGAGTTCAATAAACGCGTGCTCGAAGAATCCGAGAACAAGCGTAATCCGCTTTTGGAGCGCGTGAGGTTCCTCGCGATTTCGGGCTCAAACCTCGATGAATTCTACCGCGTCCGCGTCGCGGGACTTCACGAGCAGGCTGCCACGAACATCCTTGAGCTTTCGCCGGACGGCATGACCCCCAAACAGCAGGTGCAGCAGATCAACGCCGCCGTCGCGAAGATCTCGGAACGCCAGCAGACCCGCTGGAGCGCGCTGAAAAAAGAACTGGCTGCGGAGTCGATCCGGCTCTTGTCCGCGAGGATGCTCACTGAAGCGGACAAAGACTGGCTCGAAATCTATTTCATGCGCCGGATTTTCTCTGCGTTGAGCGCCGTCGCCGTCGATGCCGCCCATCCGTTCCCGCATGTCCAAAGCCAGGAACTCGTGCTCGTTCTCGAATGCGACCGGGAAGACGAAGGCGAGCCGCGCTCGATGTATGCGCTGGTTGTCGTACCGAACGGCCTCGACCGCTTCATCCGGCTGCCGCAGACGGCCAGCGCGGACGGCAAGCCAGCCGTGCGCTTCGTCGCCGTCGAAACCGTTATTTCGGTGTTCGCGCACACGCTCCTCCCCGGCTTCAGGATAAAGGACGTTGGGCTTTTCCGCCCCTTGCGTAACAGCGAAATCGAGTTTCAGGAGAAGAGCGAAGACCTTCAGAAGGTGCTTCGCAGGGCGCTCGTTCAGCGGCAGCTCGGCGAGGTCATCCGGCTCGAAATGAGCGCGTCGCTGCCGGAGGGAGCAAGGGAGCTCATTATTGAAGGCTTGAAGATCGGACGCGACGACATCGTGATCGTGGATGGACTTTTCTCGATCGCCGATATTTCGCAGCTTATCGTCAGCGACCGGCCCGACCTCCTTTACAAACCTTTCGAGATCCGCTTTCCCGAGCGCATCGCCGAGTTCGACAACGATTGCTTCGCGGCAATCTCCGCGAAGGACATCATCGTCCACCACCCCTATGAATCCTTCGACATCGTCCTGCAGTATCTGCGGCAGGCCGCGTCCGACCCCGATGTGGTCGCAATCAAGTGGACGCTTTACCGGACCTCGAAACGATCGCCCATCGTCGAAGCCTTGAGAGAAGCCAGGGAAGCGGGCAAGAGCGTCACGGTGATGATCGAAGTCACCGCGCGCTTCGACGAGCTGAACAACCTCGAATGGGCCAAGCAGCTCGAAGAGGTCGGCGTGCACGTCGTTTACGGCCTCACCCAGCTCGATCTCAAGACGCATGCGAAACTGGGCCAGGTCGTGCGCAAGGAGAACGGGGAGCTTCGGACGTACTGCCATATCGGAACCGGCAACTATCACCCGGCCACGGCGAAGATTTACACCGATCTCTCCTACTTCACCGCCGACCCCGCGACCGGGAGGGACGTCACGAAGATCTTCAACTACGTCACTACCTATAGCCGCCCCCAGCATCTGGAGCGCATGTATATTTCTCCGCATGGGATCAAGGAGCGGATCATCGAGGAAATCCACGCCGAGATCGCGCATGCCAAGGCTGGCAGGCCCGCTGCCATCTGGATGAAACTCAACGCGCTCGTGGACCCGGACGTCATCGATGCACTTTACGAGGCGAGCCTGTCAGGCGTTCCGGTCGATCTCGTCATTCGCGGAATCTGCTGCCTGAAGCCCGGCGTCCATGGGCTTTCCGAAAACATCCGGGCGAAAAGCATCATTGGGCGCTTTCTGGAGCATTCACGAATATATTGTTTTGGCGCAGGGCACGGGTTGCCATCCGAGGAGGCACATGTCTATATCAGCTCCGCCGACATGATGCCCCGCAATCTGGAGCGCCGTGTAGAGGCGATGACCGCGATAACGAATCCCACCGTCCACGACCAAATTCTGGACCAGATCATGATCGCAAATATGAAAGACAATTTGCAAAGCTGGAGGGTTCGCAGCGATGGGACGTCGGAGCGTTTCCGCCTCAGGCCGGGCGAGGAGCCGTTCAGCGCGCACGAGTATTTCATGACAAACCCCAGTCTGTCCGGGCGCGGCGGTGCTTTGAAAGAGAATTTCCCCCGCAGTTTTGCGGCGGCATCGGCTCCCCACGCCTAAGGTGACCCGTGGATGATTGGACAAAAGGACGGCTCCAGGGATCGAAGCCTGTAGCCGTTATCGACATTGGCTCGAACTCGATTCGCCTTGTTGTTTACGAAAGACTTGCCCGATCTCCGACACCGCTTTTCCAGGAAAAGACGATGTGCGGGCTTGGCCGCTATCTCAACTCCACGCGGCGGCTGAACGAGCCTAAGATTCCCGAAGCGCTTTCCTCTCTCGCCCGCTTCCGCAAACTCGCCAGCATCTGCGGCGTACGCGAGCGCGACATTCACCCTATTGCAACCGCTGCCGTGCGCTGGGCCGAAGATGGCCCCGATTTCCTGAAGCGCGCCGAAGAAGCATGCGGCGTCCCTATCAAGGTCATTGGCAACGCCGAGGAAGCGGAATTGGCCGCCACGGGCGTCATGGCGGGGTTCATGACCCCATCGGGCGTTGTTGGCGATCTGGGCGGCGGCAGCCTTGAGCTGGTCCGGCTGCAAAGCAATACCTTCGAGGAAACCGTGTCGCTGCCGCTCGGCAGCCTCGCCCTCGTCGACAAAACCCATGGCGAGAAGACCGAGGCAATACCGCTGATAGAGCAGGGCCTGGAGCCTCAGGCGTGGCTCGGCAGTGCCCGCGGAGAGACGTTCTACGCGGTCGGCGGCACATGGCGGGCTCTCGCTAAACTCCACATGCGCCAAACAGGCTATCCGCTTACGGCTGTCCACGGCTATCGACTCGATGCGCGGAAAGCCTTGCAGATCACGGCGCGGTACGCCAACAGCTCGCCGTCCTCGCTGAGCCGCCTCGATGGCATGTCGGCGGGCCGTGAGGAGACCCTTCCTTTCGGCGCACTGCTGCTCAATACGATCATCAGGAAGATGCAGCCCGCCGATATTGTTTTCTCGGCGTTCGGCGTGCGCGAGGGCACACTCTACCGGCTCTTGAGCGAGGCTCAGCGCGTTGAGGACCCTCTCTTGTCGGCCTGCGAAGATGTCGCCCGGCTCAGAGCCAGATCCGCGGAACATGCAAGAGAGCTAAAAAGCTGGACGGACGCGCTTTTCCTAACCCCGGGGCCGGACGAAACCGATGAGGAGCGGCGTTTGCGGCACGCCGCGTGTCTCCTGTCCGATATATCCTGGCGCGCGCACCCCGATTACCGCGGCGAGCAAAGCGCCGTTCTTATCGCGCAATCCGCTCTTGCCGGCGTCGACCATCCCGGCCGGGCCTTCCTGGCGCTTTGCGTTTATCACCGCTACGAACGCAAGCTCGTCGGAGAGCTTCTGCCCAAGCTCGCCAATATGATACCCCGCCAGCAGCAAAAGCGCGCGCTGATCATCGGCCAAACCGTCCGCCTTGCACACACAATGTCCGCCGGCATGAAGGGCGTCCTGCCGCAGACCTCGCTCTCCTATGATAACGGCAAGCTCGTCCTGACGCTGCCAGAGAACCTTGCCGCCCTCGACGGCGAACAGCTCAGACGGCGCCTTCGATCTGTCGCCCGTGAACTCGGACTGCAACCCGACGTTCGCCTCTTCCAAAAGCAAACTCCCTCAAAAACAACATTTTTGGGAGGTCTCTTGGGGTAAGCGGCACGCGAACTCATTTACAATGTGGGAAAAGTCGAGCTTGACTCCTATCAGTCGGAGAAATTTTCCGTCATAACTTTGCATACGCAGTCCAACCGCTCCAGGTTCCATGGATCAAGATCTCTACGCCATCCTCGGCGTGAAACGCACCGCTACGAACGACGAGATCCGCCGGGCATACCGCCGGCTCGCCAAGGACTTGCATCCGGATCAAAACAAAAACGACAAGAAGTCCGAGGAGCAATTCAAGCGCGTTTCCGCGGCTTTCGCGGTGCTGGGAAGCCCGGAAAAGCGCAAGCGCTACGACGCCGGGGAAATCGACGCCATGGGAAACGAGCGCGCGAACCCCTTCTATCGGGAATACGCTGGCGGAGCGCGCGGCTTCGGCAGGGAATACGATAGCGGCTTTGGCGGCTTTCAGGGCGGCGGATCAGGCGAGTTCTCGGACATTTTCGGCGATCTTTTCGGCCGCCGCGGACCGAGCGGCGCCTTCACGATGCGCGGGATGGACTACCGCTACAACCTGGAGATCAGCTTCCTCGAAGCGGTTAACGGAGTGAAGAAGCGCGTGCAATTTCCCGACAACGAGACGCTCGATATTACGGTTCCCGCGGGCGTCGAAAGCGGGCAAACGCTGCGGCTCAAGCATAAGGGCGGTCCGGGCGCCGGGCGCGGCGAGCCGGGGGACGCGCTCATCGAGCTCAAGGTCCAGCCCCACCCGCTTTTCGCCCGCGATGGCGACAACATTACGCTGGAGCTGCCTATTTCCGTGAACGAGGCTGTGCTTGGCGCGCGGGTTGAGGTTCCGACCATCGGCGGGCGCGTTACTGTGGCCGTTCCCAAGGGAGCGTCCAGCGGGCAGGTTTTGCGGCTGCGGGGCAAGGGCGTGAAGAATACCCGCTCGGGCGCGCATGGCGACCAGCTCATCACGCTCAAGATCGTTTTGCCCGCCGTCATCGATGGCGATCTGGAACGCCTCATGCAGGATTGGGCAAGGAAACAGCCCTACGACCCGCGCGCGCGGTTCCGCGAGGCTGCCGGCGCCTGAGCCTCGCGCGGCTTGCGCCGCCGCCCCATGGCCCGCACGATCTCAACGATAAGCCATCCCGCCAGCAGCGCAACGAAAGCGGGGATCGTCTCGACTGTATACCAGCCGAAATCCGCCACCTTGAAGAGGACGTCGCCGTAGTCGCCGCCAAAGATCGTGCATTGCACCGGCGCATTGGGATCGAGTTCGCAGCTTGCCCACCGGGCAATAAGCCCGGCTGCCAAAAGGCTCAAAGGCGGTACAAGGCACAAAAGCAAGAGAAGGATCATCAGAGTGCGAAAGGCGCGCATAGCCCGTCCCTCTTCCCGGTAGCCGTTACTCTTCTTACTTCAAGTCGGCCGCCATTTGTAGCCCCGGCAGAATTAAGCTTTGATTTCAACCCCTTCGTAAACGCTAGCCTTCAGGGACAAGAGAATGACCATGCAGCTCCCCGTCACAACGCTGAAGCTGACGCTGATTCTGGCCATCCTGACACTCGCCCTTCCGGCAGGCGCGGATGACAAGAACGGGCCTCCGCTGATCCCACGCCACGACTTGTTCGGAAACCCTGAGAAGACCGCCGCGGAATTGAGCCCCGATGGAAAGTGGGTAGCGTGGCTCGCGCCGGTAAACGGCGTGATGAATGTCTGGGTCGCTCCAATCGATAAGCCGGAAGCGGCCGTGCCTGTAACGGATGACAAGCGGCGCGGCATCCGGATGTATCTGTGGACCTACGATGGCGTTCACCTTGTCTATATGCAGGATGAAGGCGGCGACGAGAATTGGCATGTTTACGCCGTCGACGTCGCCAACCGGACGACGAAGGACTTGACGCCGTTTCCCGGCGTTCGCGGGTCCCTGGCAGCCACAAGCCGCAAGGTTCGCGGAGAAGTCCTCGTCTCGCTCAACCGGCGCGACAAGCGCTATCCGGACCTTTACCGGGCCGATCTCGCAAGCGGCGAGTTGAAGCTTGTCGCGGAAAATCCGGGATTCGAGGATTTCGAGACGGACGACACGTTCACCCCGCAGCTCGCCACGAAGCCAACGCCGGACGGCGGCGCGGAAATCCTCCGCACAAAAAACGGTAATTGGGAACCTTGGCTCCAGATTTCCGCTGAAGATAACGCCAACACCAGCGTCATGTCGCTCGATAGCGAGGCTAAGACGGTATTCATGCGTGACAGCCGCGGGCGGAATACCGCGGCGCTCGCCAGCATCGATCTCGCCAGCGGCAAGGAAACTGTCCTCGCCGAGGACCCGAGAGCGGACATCGGCGGCATTATCACTGATCCCGAAACCCATGTGCCTCTGGCTTACTCGGTGAATTACGAGCGCACCGAGCACAAGCCGATCGGGCCGCGCCTCGTCGCCGACCTCGAATTCCTGACGAAGAACTTCGGCAGCGAATGGGGCCTCAGTTCCCGGACCGAGGACAACCGGCTCTGGACCGTTTCGGTCAGCAGTGCGCTTCGGCCCGCCACCACCTTTGTTTATGACCGCGAAGCGAAAACGCTCACCAAGCTGTTCGACGCCCGCCCCAAACTAGCGGATGCGCCGCTTGCGGCGATGCATCCCGTTGTCATCAAGTCGCGCGACGGCCTCGACCTTGTGTCCTACCTTACATTGCCCAAGGGATCGGACGCGAGCCATCCGGGCCGCCCTGATGAGCCGCTGCCCATGGTGCTTTTCGTTCATGGCGGACCGTGGTCGCGCGACCGCCTGGGCTATAACGCCATGCATCAGTGGCTCGCCAACCGCGGCTACGCCGTCCTGAGCGTGAATTTTCGCAGTTCGACCGGCTTCGGAAAAGTATTTCTCAACGCAGGCGACAAGGAGTGGGGACGGAAAATGGACGACGATCTCTTGGATGGCATCGACTGGGCCGTCCGCGAGAAAATCGCCGATCCGGCGCGGGTTGCCATCATGGGCGGCAGCTATGGCGGATACGCGACGCTCGCCGGGATGACCCGCAATCCCGGCACCTATGCTTGCGGCGTCGATCTCGTCGGCCCCTCGGAACTCGATCGCCTGATCAAGACCATCCCGCCCTATTGGACAGCCGGGCGTCCAAGGTTTCTGAAAGCCATTGGAAACCCCGACACCGAGGACGGCCGCGCGCTTTTGAAGGAGCGCTCGCCGCTCTATCAGGCCGATAAGATCAGGAAGCCGCTCCTCATCGCCCAGGGCGAGAACGATCCGCGCGTGAAGAAGGAGCAGTCGGACCAGATTGTCGAGACGATGCAGAGCAAGGGCATTCCCGTCACTTATCTCCTCTATCGGCGGGAAGGCCACGGCTTCGCGGAGCCCGAGAACAACATCTCTTTCACCGCCATCGCCGAGTCCTTTCTCGGCAAATGCCTGGGCGGCCGCATTGCGGAGATCACGCCAGCGGATTTGAAGGGGACGTCGGTGGAGATCCCCGTCGGAGCCGATCTCATTTCGGGCTATTCTTCCGCAAAAAGCGCTTCCGCCGCCCGATAGAAGGATGGCCGCAATGGTTGATCGCCTCAAATTCTACATCGACGGAACCTGGACCAGCCCGGCGCACGGCAAGACCATGCCCGTTGTCAATCCTGCCACGGAAGAGGCGATGTACGAGGTGGCGCTCGGCTCCGATGCGGATGTGGACAAGGCTGTTGCTGCCGCCAGGGGCGCCTTCGAGAGCTTCGCAATGACGACCCGCGAAGATCGGATCGCCCTGCTTCAGCGAGTGATCGAGGTTTACAGCGGGCGCATGAAAGACATTGGCGCCGCCATTTCCGACGAGATGGGCGCCCCGCTTGCGTTTGCGGAGCGTTTTCAGGCGGGGGCGGGTCTGGGCCATCTCATGACCACACTCGATGTGCTGAAGAGCTATCCGTTCGACGAGCGGCTCGGCTCGGCAATGCTGCTCAGGGAGCCGGTTGGCGCCGTAGGCATGATCACGCCCTGGAACTGGCCGCTTAACCAGATCGCCTGCAAGGTCGCGCCCGCGCTCGCCGCTGGCTGCACGATGGTGTTGAAGCCCTCCGAATATACTCCGACATCGGCGCTGATCTTCGCCGGGATTTTGCACGAGGCGGGGGTGCCGAATGGCGTTTTCAACCTCATAAACGGGCTGGGGCCGGAAGTTGGAGCCGCGATGAGCGCGCATCCGGGGCTCGACATGATGTCTTTCACGGGCTCGACACGTGCGGGCATCGATGTGGCTCAGCGCGCGGCCCCAACCGTGAAGCGCGTCACACAGGAGCTGGGCGGCAAGTCCGCCAACATCATCCTGGAGGACGCCGGCTTTCAGAAAGCGGTCAGCGGCGGCGCAGCGCACTGCTTCATGAACTCGGGCCAGTCGTGCAACGCCCCCACGCGCATGCTCGTGCCACGCGAGCGCATGGAGGAGGCGGCTTCGATTGCGAAAGCTGTTGCCGATAGAACGAGGCCCGGCGATCCGAGAGCGGCGGAGACAACAATCGGCCCCGTCGTGAACCGAACCCAGTGGGAAAAGATCCAAGCGCTCATCAAGAAGGGCATCGACGAGGGCGCGACGCTCGCCGCGGGCGGTCCCGGCCGTCCCGCCGGTCTGAATAAAGGCTTCTATGTCCGCCCCACGGTCTTCTCGAACGTCACAAACGGCATGAGCATCGCCCGCGAGGAAATCTTCGGCCCGGTGCTTTCCATCATCGGCTACAAGGACGAGGACGACGCGGTGAAAATCGCCAACGATACGCCCTACGGTCTTGCGGGCTATGTTTCTTCGGGCGATCCTGCCAGGGCGCGCCGGGTATCGCGCCGCATTCGCGCAGGCAACGTGAATTTGAACGGCTCTTTCAACGAACGGGCCGCCCCTTTTGGCGGGTACAGGCAGTCCGGCAACGGACGCGAATGGGGCCGGTTCGGGCTGGAGGAGTATCTCGAGGTGAAGGCGGTCGCGGGCTGGGGCGAGTGAGAGACAAGTTCACACCCCTCACCCCAACCCTCTCCCCATGGGAGAGGGAGCAACGTCGTCCCTCTCCCCATGGGAAGGTGAGGGGTGAAGACTTAAGGATGCAAAAATGACGACGATCGATGTGCCGCTCGATTCGAGAATGCGGCTTCTGAGCTTTGCCGATGAAAGCGGCCATGCCCGTCTCGGTTTTGTGCGCGCAGACGGGCATGTCGTCGATGTCGCGCAGGCCGCCCATCACACGCGGACCACGCTCGGCTTCGACGGCAAGTCCATGCTGGCTCTTATCGAGGCCGGCCCGCAAGGCCTTGCGGAAGTGCGAGAGCTAGCGGCTGCGGACGTGCACGCCGGCTTGAAACTCGGCGATCTGCGGCTCCTGCCGCCGATCCCGAAATTGACCCGCAACATTTATTGCGTCGGCTGGAATTATCTGGAGCACTTCGAGGAGGGAGCCACGATGCGCGACCCGGCCCAGAAGCTGCCCGAACATCCGGTTTTCTTCACGAAGGCGGTGAACGCGCTCAACGGCCCCTTCGACCCGATCCCCTACGATGCGTCGCTCTCGCAGCAAATCGATTGGGAAGTCGAACTGGCGGTGGTCATCGGAAAACGCGGGCGGAATATTTCGGAGGCCGAGGCCGCGGATCACATCTTCGGCTATACGGTGCTGAACGACGTGTCGGCGCGCGACCTCCAGAAAAACTGGCACGGCGGCCAGTGGTTCAAGGGCAAGAGCCTCGACGGACATGCGCCGATGGGGCCATGGATCGTCCCAGCGGCCGACGTCGATCCGGGTAATTTGCGGCTCATGCTTCGGGTAAACGGCACCGTGAAGCAGGATGGAAATACCAAGGACATGTACTTCAAGATACCACGCATCATCGCCGAGCTGTCGCGCGGGCTGACCCTCGATCCCGGCGATGTCATCGCGACCGGCACGCCGTCCGGCGTCGGCATGGGACGCACGCCGCCCGAATGGCTGAAGCCCGGAGATGTGATGGAGACGGAGATCGCAGGCATCGGCACAATGCGCAACGCAATCCACGCGTGTGAGCGCGCGTATTGTTGTCACCCGCGCAGGCTGCATCCATCTTGAAACTTCTTTGGATTATGGATTCCCCGCGGAAATAACACTGTGGCTCGATTTTGCTGTGGTACGACGCATTCGAGCGCTGAAACGAAACGAGGCGCGATTGCCGCGCCTCGCATCGTCGATATGAACGAGGAAACTTACTTGCCCTTCGCCTTCGGCTTCGCTGCCGCCTTCGCCGGCGCGGCAGCCTTCGGCGCCGCTTTCGTAGCGGGTTTCGGTGCTGCTGCTGCTGGTTTCTTTCCTGCCATGGTATTTGCCCCTAGTAATATTGTTGTGGACAATCCCCATCGAAAGCCAGATTCGGCTCGCGAAACAAACGCTGCGCCCGTGTTTCCACAAGTATTATGCCTTGGCGGCAGAAATGCCTGAAGGCTAAATCGATACGCGGGGCATGCGGAAACGCAAGAGCGTCTGCACCCAACGCTTGCGGAAACGGTCCAAAGACAAGCTTTCATGCATGGCGTTGACCGGCTCGCCGAGGAGCCGCGTCTCCAGCATGGACCGGGAGTAGAACGGCGTATCCTCGAAGGTTTGCGCGATCTTGGCAGAATGCCCCTCGTCGCAACGGGTTTGCCTCGGCATTTTCCATATCGGCGTTTGCGCCAGGGTGCAGTGCTGCGCGACGTCGACGGGAGAAACCCCGCCGTCCGCTGCTATTTCGAGGCCCAACGATCCGCTTTCGCCTCCCTGCCGGATAACGTCGTACAGAACCGCGGCTTTCCGTGGCAGACAGGCGCGTGACCAGTTCCAATAGGAAAAGCCGTCCTCGAGGGGCTCGATGCCCCGGTTCATATCGAGATATCCGGTGCCGTCCCAGGCAAGCGACGGGCTGTCGAGGCGAACTTCTACGTGCGCACGCGGGGCAACGGGCGACCAGCGGTGGCGGCCCTTCGTCCCGAAGTCGGTGACGAAATCGGTGCGGATCTCGGGTTCGAGCGTGACCGAGCCGCGCAACGGCACACCGGTGATCGGCGCCTTCTCGTTAATGTCCACCTGGAAGCGCGTCCCATCCCACAAGACCGAACTCGGCCCGATGCCAAGACGGTCAGGGCTGGGCTTCAGCGCCTTCCGGCAACGCTCCGTCATCGCCCAGCGGCCCACGCCAGGACCGTATATGCAGACATTGAGCGAGCAGTGCTGGGCAGGGTCTACCGCATCGCGGCGGCGGCGCTGGCTCGCATAATAGGGCGAGAACACGCTGCCGATGAAGGCGATGATCGTCAGTCCGTAGCGGTGGTCGGCGCTGAACGCATCGAGATACCACCACGCGTAACCATTGGGAGCAACCGCCTCGTCGAAGCCAAGTCCGCGAGAAGCGCCTCCGACGCGAGCTGTCCCGAAAGCGCCGCCATCGGAATCCCAGGCCCCGGATGGACGCTCCCCCCCGCGAAATAGAGCCCCGGCATCCTCGATCGTATCCCCTGCCGCTGAAACGACGCCATCCAACCGTGAGACACCCGGCCGTAGATCGCTCCGCCCGTGCCCGGAAACAGCCTCTCGAAGTCCTCGGGCCCCGTCCTCACCATGGCTCCATCCATTTGCCGGAGCGTGAGGCCGCAATCCGCCATCAGCTGGAACGTCTTCGTCTCGCATTCTTCGATCTCCGATTCACTGAGCGCACTCGCATCGAGCATGGCGGGCGCATTGACGACGCCGAGGAAACGCTCCGCGCCATTGGCATTCTTGCCGCCGTGGTCATCCCGATCCTGCGCGCAAAGATAAACTGCCGGGGACGGCGGCAGTTTTCTTTCCTTGAATATGGCGTCGAACTCCGATGCATAGGAGGCATTTGGAAAAAAGACCGTATGCCTCGCCAGCGGGAAGCCGCTCGCCTCCGCCTGGAAAGCCCAGGTGAGCGCCGACAAAGATCGCCTGCGCGCCGGAACAGGGCGCACGGCGCTTTCGGCGGCTCTGCCGAGCAGGCCCGAAGAGACCACTGACGCGTCCGCATTGATGACAACGGCATCCGCATGCAATCGCTCGCCATTTTTAAGCCTGATCCCGGATGCCTTGCCATTTTCGGCAAGCACCTCCTCAGCTTCGGCGCCGTAATGGAAAACTACGCCGAGCCTCCGCGCCAGGCTTTCCAGCGCGGCCGCAATGCGGTGCATTCCCCCTTCGACCAGCCAGACGCCACGCTGCTCGACATGGGCAACGAGCATGAGCGTGGCGGGCGCCGAAAAGGGAGACGCGCCGCAGTAAGTAGAATAACGCGCGAAAAGCTGTCTCAGCCTCGCGTCGGTCATATGCTTGCAAACGGCGTTCCAAAAACTTTGATACGGATTGATGCTCCAGAGATCGCCGAACTTGAGCGGACTGACGCGCCAGATCAGCAACGGCAGGTTCGGCTTTTGTGCGCGGATGAACGAGCGGTCCAATATGCGGTAGATGTTTCCAGCCTCCTGGCAGAAAGAGAGATAGCCGCGCGCATTGTCCGCCCCGGCGAATGCTCCGATCGCATCCACCGTTCGGGAAACATCGGCGAATAAATCGAGATTGCCACCCTCTTCCCAGGCGTGGCGTGCGAGAACTTCCGCTGGCTTTAGCGTAAGATAGTCGTCGAGCGACGCGCCCGCTTTCTCGAAAATGGCATCGAAAACCTCGCGCATCGTGAATACGGTAGGGCCGGCATCGATGCGCGCATCGCCGGCCTTGACTTCGCGCATCTTGCCGCCCGGCGAGTCGCATTTCTCGACGATGGTTACGCCGCAACCTTGAGCTGCGAGTTCGACGGCGGCTGCCAGGCCGCCAACCCCAGCCCCGACGACGACAACGCGTTTTTCTTGCAAATGCACGCTCCCGCACAACGGCGTTGACACACCGCGCATTGACTGTCCATTTTAGGTGACAGCGCAGGTGACAATTATAAATGACAGTCCAAGTGACGCCAGCCCAAAATATCGTGAAGGTGGATAAGCGGAGCATCCTCACCGGATTGACCGAGCGGCTTCTCGCTTTTCGCGACGGCTTTCTGACGAGTCCCCGCTTCATCCGTTTTGCCGAGAAGTTTCCGCTGACTCGCATCGTCGCAAGACGCGAGGCGATGGCGCTTTTCGATCTCTGCTCGGGCTTCGTCTACTCGCAGGTGCTGCTCGCTTGCGTGCGCTTGAGACTTTTCGATCTGCTCCGCTCCGGGCCGCTCGGCGTGGAGGAGATCGCGCACCGTCTCGATTTGAGCGAAGACGCGGCAGGGCGATTGCTCACGGCGGCGGTTGCTCTGCGCCTTGCAGAGCATCGAAGCGGCGGCCGCTATGGCCTGGGCGGGCTCGGAGCGGCGATGCTCGCGAGCCCCGGCTTGGCCACAATGGTCGAACACCACGCGCTTCTCTACCGCGATCTTGACGATCCCGTCCGGCTCTTGCGCAACGAATTTCAATCGCAGCAGCAAGGGCCTGGAAGCGCGGGCAAAGTGACGTTTCTTTCGTCCTACTGGCCTTACGCAGAAGGCGACACCGGCGCGAGCCGGGAAGCAGTTGCGGATTACACGGGGCTCATGGCCGCGACCCAACCCGCCATCGCCCAAGAGGTGCTCGACGCATACGATTTCAAAAATCATCGCTGCCTCATGGATGTTGGCGGAGGCAACGGCACCTTCCTTTTGCATGCCGCGAGCCGCGCTCCTCATCTGCAACTCGTCCTCTTTGACGTGCCGGCGGTCGCAGAGCTGGCGGCGGCCAAATTCAAGCAAGCTGGCCTGGAGCAAAGGGCAAGCGTTGCGGGCGGCGACTTTTTGAAAGACTTGCCCCCTGGCGCCGATGTGATTTCGCTCATTCGCGTCCTTCTCGACCACGACGATGAGACCGCTCTTGCCATCCTCAAATCGGCGCGCGCCGCATTGCCGCAGGGAGGCGTGCTGCTCGTTGCGGAGCCCATGGCGGAGACGCGGGGCGCAGAGAAAGTCGCTGCCTATTTCAGCCTTTATCTGATGGCCATGGGACGGGGGCGCCCGCGCACCGAGTTGCAATTGCAGGCGCTTTTGCGAAAAGCCGGCTTCCAGAGAATCGAGCGCCGTTCAACATGCCAGCCGCTGCTTGCGCGTATCCTTGTTGCTTGGCCTTGAGTGCCTGTAATTAGTGTAAGTTTGAATTGACATATTTGTCGGTCAAGCTAGGATGACACACGAACTTGTGAAGAGATATAAGTCTGAATGGCCCGCCTTCCAGAGTTCCCAATGGAGACCTTAGCGGTAGTGTTGCAGGAGCCCGAACAGCTTGGGCTTCAGCGGCTCGATCTGCCGACTCCAGGTGACGGCGACGTCGTCGTCGATGTGGAATGGAGCGGGATCAGCACTGGCACAGAGCGTCTGTTGTGGTCGGGCCGCATGCCGCATTTCCCGGGCATGGGTTATCCGCTCGTACCGGGCTATGAGTCCGTTGGGCGCGTATGCTGGGCTGGGCCTTCTACGCGAATCCGCGTCGGCGAACGTGTTTTCGTGCCGGGCGCAAATTGCTACGGCTCGATCCGCGGACTTTTCGGGGGCACTGCGTCGCGCGTCGTTTTGCCCGAAAGCCGCGCGATGGCGATTGGCGAAGAGCTTGGCGAAAAAGGGATCCTGTTTGCTCTGGCCGCGACAGGCTATCATGCGGCCTTTTCCGATAAGGGCGTAGCTGCAGATCTCGTTGTTGGGCATGGCGTTCTTGGCCGCCTCATAGCACGGATCGTGATCGCATCCGGCGCACCGGCGCCAACTGTTTGGGAGAAGAACGCGAGCCGCTTTGTGGGCGCTGTGGGATACAAGGTTATTGATCCCGATCAAGATCCGCGTCGCGATTACCGCGTAGTTTGCGATGTAAGCGGAGACTCATCAATTCTTGACGCTCTTGTGGCCCGTCTTGCTCCCGGCGGTGAGATTGTTCTTGCCGGGTTCTACGCGGATCAACTCTCTTTCAGCTTCCCGCCCGCTTTCATGAAGGAAGCAAGGATGCGGGTAGCCGCGCAGTGGCAAAAGGCGGACATGCTGGCTGTCAAGCAATTGGTCGACAGTGGCCGCTTGTCGTTTGATGGTCTTATCACGCATCGCAGTTCAGCAGACGGCGCCCCAAGCGCCTATCGTGTCGCCTTCGAAGATCCGGCCTGCCTAAAGATGGTTCTAGATTGGAGAAAGTGCGTATGACTTTGGACGAAAATCAAGCGACTGCCCTCGACCAGCAAGCGGCTGCCCTTCGCGCAGAGGCTGCTATCGAGCCCGACGCGGTTTCCACGGCCGAAGTTAAGAAGGAAACGCAGATCATCGCAATCTACGGCAAGGGCGGCATCGGCAAGAGCTTCACCCTCGCCAACCTGTCCTACATGATGGCGCAGCAGGGAAAACGCGTGCTGCTCATCGGCTGCGATCCCAAGAGCGACACCACATCTTTGCTTTTCGGCGGCCGCGCCTGTCCCACCATCATCGAGACGTCTTCCAAGAAGAAGGCGGCGGGTGAGGAAGTTCAAATCGGCGACGTCTGCTTCAAGCGCGACGGCGTGTTCGCGATGGAGCTGGGCGGCCCGGAAGTGGGCCGCGGCTGCGGTGGACGCGGTATCATCCACGGCTTCGAGCTTCTCGAAAAGCTTGGCTTCCATGAGTGGGGCTTCGACTACGTCCTTCTCGACTTCTTGGGCGACGTGGTTTGCGGCGGTTTCGGCCTGCCGATTGCCCGCGACATGTGCCAGAAGGTGATCGTCGTCGGCTCGAACGACCTGCAATCGCTGTACGTCGCCAACAACGTCTGCTCCGCGGTTGAATATTTCCGCAAGCTTGGCGGCAATGTCGGCGTCGCCGGCATGGTGATCAACAAGGACGACGGAACGGGCGAGGCGCAAGCCTTCTGTTCGGAGGCCGGTATTCCGGTGCTGTCCGCGATTCCGCAGCACGACGATATCCGCAAGAAGAGCGCGAATTACGAAATCATCGGCATGCCGGGCGGTCAGTGGGCGCCTGTGTTCGAGTTGCTCGCCAAGAACGTGGCGGAGGCTCCGCCGGTTCGGCCAAACCCCCTGTCTCAAGATGCATTGCTTGGCCTCTTCAAGGGCGATGCAGTAGGGCGTGGCGTTGTGCTCGATCCCGCGTCGCAAGCCGACATGCGCGGCCACGAAGTGGTCGAGAAGCCGTCGCTCGAAGTCTTCTACGACGACGCCGCGTAAGGGAGTAGTGAGTTTATGACAGCACTTGACCGCCAATCCTCTCAGGCCGCCTCCGGGGAAGTCGTTTACGACGACGCCGGACGTGCAGCGGCTGCGGAGAATGCGGCTGACAAGTCGCGAGGCGAGGCAACGGCTTCGTCTCAGGAAGCAGGCATCGGGTGTCACGCGGGCGCGGCTGAAATGAAAAGGGCCGCCGCCGCTGCGGGCAAGAGTGAGATACTCGAACAGTACGCGAAAGACTATCCGCAGGGGCCGCACGATCAGCCTCAAAGCATGTGTCCGGCTTTCGGCTCGCTGCGCGTTGGGTTGCGCATGCGGCGGACAGCCACCGTTCTCTCCGGCTCAGCGTGTTGCGTTTACGGGCTGACGTTTACATCGCACTTCTATGGCGCAAAACGCACCGTCGGATATGTGCCGTTCAATTCCGAGACGCTGGTCACGGGCAAGCTTTTCGAAGACATCCGCGAAGCCGTCTTCAAGCTCGCCGATCCCGAGCTTTACGACGCGATCGTGATCACCAATCTCTGCGTTCCGACTGCTTCGGGTGTGCCGCTGCGATTGCTGCCGAAGGAAATCAACGGCGTCCGCATCATCGGCATTGACGTGCCAGGCTTCGGCGTGCCAACGCACGCGGAAGCGAAGGATGTGCTGGCGGGAGCCATGCTCCACTATGCACGCACCGAGGCCGAGCAGGGGCCGGTGCAGGCACCGCGCGGCGGCAGGTCGGAGAAGCCCACGATCACCCTCGTTGGCGAGATGTTTCCGGTCGATCCGGTAACCATCGGTATGATGCTGGAGCCGCTCGGGCTCGCGGCGGGTCCGGTTGTTCCAACCCGCGAGTGGCGCGAGCTTTATGCGGCGCTCGACTGCGCTGCCGTGGCTGCAATCCATCCGTTCTATACCGCCTCCTTCCGTGAGTTCGAAGCAGCAGGCCGCGCCATCACCGGCTCGGCTCCTGTCGGCTATGACGGCACCGCAAACTGGCTGATCTCGATTGCGGAGACTTGCGGGATCGCGCGCTCTACAGTCGACGCTGCGCTCAACCGCATCCTGCCCTCTGTGCGCGACGCCATCGCGAAGCTTCCGATCAAGGGTCGCATCACGGTATCGGGTTACGAAGGATCAGAGCTGCTTGTCGCGCGCCTTCTCATCGAAAGCGGCGCCGACGTGCCTTATGTCGGCAGCGCTTGTCCGCGCACCCAGTGGTCCGACGCCGATCGCGAATGGCTTGAAGCCAAGGGCGTGCACATCCAGTATCGCGCGTCGCTGGAGCAGGACATCGCGGCGGTCGAGGAATTCAAGCCAGACCTCGCCATTGGCACGACGCCCGTCGTCCAGCATGCAAAAGCTTCCGCGATCCCAGGGCTTTACTTCACGAACCTCATCTCGGCGCGTCCCCTTATGGGTGTCGCCGGCGCAGGCTCGCTTGCTCAGGTCGTCAACGCGGCGATCGCAAGCAAAGGCCGCTTCGACGAGATGAAAGAGTTCTTCGAGGGCGTTGGCGAGGGGCATAACGCAGGCGTTTGGGAAAGCGCCCCGAAGGCGCCACCGAAGAAGCAGGAGCTGTCACTGAAAAAGCCGGCGATCAAAATGCCTGAGGAGGCGATCGGATGTTGATCGCGGACCACGATAGGGCGGGCGGGTACTGGGGCGCGGTGTATGTCTTCACCGCGGTCAAAGGCTTGCAGGTCATCATCGACGGTCCGGTCGGCTGCGAGAACCTGCCGGTGACGGCGGTGCTCCACTACACCGACGCATTGCCGCCTCACGAGCTGCCCGTCGTCGTAACAGGCCTTGGCGAAGAAGAACTTGGCCAGCATGGCACCGAAGGCGCGATGAAGCGCGCCCATAAGACGCTGAACCCGAAGCAGCCCAGCGTGGTTGTGACCGGTTCCATCGCTGAAATGATTGGCGGCGGCGTCACGCCCGAGGGCACGAACATCCTGCGGTTCCTGCCAAGGACGATCGACGAGGATCAGTGGCAAAGCGCGAACCGCGCCATGATGTGGCTGTGGAGCGAGTTCGGTGCGAAGCGCAAGGCCAAGGTGAAGCCTAAGGCCGAAGGCGCCAAGCCGCGCGTGAACATCATCGGGCCATGCTACGGCGTGTTCAACATGCCGTCGGATATCGCCGAAATCCGCCGCCTGGTCGAGGGCATCGGTGCGGAAGTGAACATGGTCTTCCCGCTCGGCGCTCACCTGAACGAGGTGCCGAAGCTTGCGGAAGCCGACGCAAATATCTGCCTTTACCGCGAATTCGGCCGTCTTCTTTGCGAGGCGCTTGAGAAGCCGTATTTGCAGGCGCCGATCGGTCTCCACTCGACGACAAAATTCTTGCGCGCGCTTGGCGAGCTTCTCGGTCTCGACCCCGAGCCCTTTATCGAGCGCGAAAAGCACACCACGATCAAGCCCCTGTGGGATCTCTGGCGCTCCGTCACCCAGGACTTTTTCGGGACCGCAAGCTTTGCGATCGTTGCGAACGAGACCTACGCGCGCGGAGTTCGCCATTTCCTTGAGGACGAGCTTGGCTTGCCCTGCACGTTTGCCATCTCTCGCCGCGCCGGCGTGAAGCCGGATAATGAGGAGTCAAGGCGGCTAGTGCGCGAGAAACCGCCGCTGGTGCTGTTTGGA
This sequence comes from uncultured Alphaproteobacteria bacterium, assembly GCA_963834165.1. Taxonomy (GTDB): domain Bacteria; phylum Pseudomonadota; class Alphaproteobacteria; order Rhizobiales; family Rhodomicrobiaceae; genus Rhodomicrobium. The sequence goes on from CAWIAL010000005.1 coordinate 28,487, forward strand.
AGCTACAATGAGCGCATGTACCTCGCCGAGGCTGGCGGGCGCGCAATGTACATTCCGGCGTCGTTCCCAGGCGCGATCATCCGCCGTCACACGGGCACGCCGTTCATGGGCTACGCGGGAGCGACCTATCTCGTACAGGAGGTTTGCAACGCGCTGTTCGATGCGCTCTTCAACATCCTCCCTCTCGGAAAGGATTTGGACCGGATCGAAGCGACGCCTTCACGGCTGGCGCGCCAACTTCCGTGGGATGAGGATGCGAAGACCCTTCTCGATGAGATGATCGAGGCGCAGCCGGTGCTTGTGCGGATTTCGGCCGCAAAGCGGCTTCGCGACGCTGCCGAAAAAGCTGCCCGTGACGCAGGTGAGAGCCACGTTACGGCGAAGCGCCTGAGCTTGTCGATTGCCAACGCCGTCGATGGGAGGGCCGCATGACCCGCCGCAATTTCTCGCTTTGTATTTCATACCGAGGAGGAAGGTGAGCATGACTGCTTATCAACCGCAAGAGAACCCGTTGCATGCGCGCATCCGTGCGCGGGAGGCAAAAGAGTTCCGGCTGATGTTTCTTGCGACCTTTCCCCTTTTCCTGGCTGCGGGGCTCGTAACACGGGCCGTATCCCCGCGGCGCAGTTCTGAAAAACGCAAGTCGGTATTCGCCGAGGCGCGCGCCGCAGCGAACACCTGCATCCCCTTCGCTTTCATGCGCTAGGGAAAAGATTTCGCCCGGATTATCCGGGCAACCGAACTCCATGGCGGATCACGCCATGGCGAACCCGGCCGCGAGGGCAATGCGCGGTAACTGACAGAGAGTCCACTTTAGCGGAGATCAAGCTTATGGCTCAAGAAGAAAGGGATGTCTCGCTCACCGGGCTGACCGAAGGCGAGGCGAAGGAATTTCACAGCATTTTTGTTGCGAGCTTTATAGGTTTCAGCATCGTCGTCATCATCGCGCACGTGCTGGCTTGGAATTGGCGCCCCTGGGCCCGCGAACTAACCTCCATTCCGGACAGTGTGCACACCGCTGCCCTGAACTTTGTCCAATATCTTTCATAAGGAGAAACACACATGTGGCGCATTTGGCTACTCTTTGATCCTCGCCGTGCACTTGTTGCAATCTTTGCGTTCCTGATCGTGCTCGCGCTCTTGATTCACTTCATTCTGCTGAGCACGACCCGCTACAATTGGATCGACACCGGTCCGGTGAAGGCTGCGGCGTCCTCGAACACCGCCCTTCCAGCGCGCTAAGCGGTTGGGATCAATCAGAATGGCGGGCGGGGAATTCTTTAGCCGCGCCCGCTTTCTCGGGATTTTTTCACAGGAGGCCGAGCGGCAGCTCGCCTCCTAGCTGGAGGTGAGCGATGGCATTGCTCAGTTATGAAAAAAAGTACCGCATTCGAGGCGGCACCCTAATTGGGGGCGACTTATTCGACTTCTGGGTGGGCCCGTTCTTCGTCGGATTTTTCGGGGTCACCACGTTCTTTTTCGCGCTATTGGGAACAGTCCTGATTATCTGGGGGGCTGTTCTTGGACACACCGGGAATATCTGGAAAATCAGCATCGCCCCTCCGGACCTGAAATACGGTTTGGGCATGGCTCCGCTCGCACAGGGCGGATTATGGCAGATCATCACGATGTGCGCCGTAGGAGCGTTCGTATCGTGGGCGCTGCGCGAGGTTGAGATAGCCCGGAAGCTCGGCATTGGGTATCATGTTCCTTTTGCTTTCAGCTTCGCTATCTTCGCTTACGTCGCCATCGTCATCATTCGCCCTGTGCTTTTGGGAGCTTGGGGCTTTGGCTTTCCCTACGGCATTCTAAGCCATCTCGATTGGGTGTCGAATACCGGATATCAATATCTGCACTTCCACTACAACCCGTTCCACATGCTCGGCATTGCGTTCTTGTTCACGACAACGCTTCTCCTGGCTTTGCACGGCGGTCTTGTGCTGTCCGCGCTTAACCCCGGCGGCGACGACAAGGTGAAAACTGCAGAGCACGAGAACACTTTTGCGCGCGACTTGCTGGGCTATTCCACCGGAACCATCGGCATTCACAGGCTTGGCCTCTTCACCGCTCTAAATGCAGCGTTCTGGAGCGGCTGCTGCATCATTGCCAGCGGCCCATTCTGGACGAAAGGCTGGCCCGAGTGGTGGAACTGGTGGTTCAACATTCCAGTCTGGCGATAGGTAGGGCAACAGATCATGGCCGAATATCAAAACATCTTCACTCAGGTTCAGGTAAAAGGCCCAGCCCATTTGGGCGTCCCCCTTTACCGCGACCAATTTGGGCGCACGGGCACCAAACCACTCCACATCTACTTGCTCGGTATACTGGGCGACGCCCAAGTTGGGCCGATCTATCTTGGTCTGACCGGCGTCGCGTCTATCATCTTCGGGTTCATAGCCATAGAGATCATTGGCTTGAACATGATGGCCTCCGTCAACTGGAGCCCGGCTCAGTTCGTCAAACAGATTTTCTGGCTTGGCCTGGAACCACCCGCGCCCGCCAACGGCCTGCACATTCCTCCCTTGAACGAGGGCGGATGGTGGCTGGCGGCCGGCCTGTTCCTGACCCTCTCGATCTTGTTGTGGTGGGCACGCACGTACCTCCGCGCCCGTCAGCTCGGTCTCGGAACTCACATCCCGTGGGCTTTCGCTTCGGCGATCTTCCTCTATCTGTCTATCGGTATCATCCGTCCGGTCTTGATGGGCAGCTTTGGTGAAGCTCCTCCCTTCGGGATCTTCCCGCATCTCGACTGGACCGCGGCTTTCTCGCTTCGCTATGGAAACCTCTATTACAATCCGTTCCATATGCTTTCGATCGCCTTCCTCTATGGCTCCACGCTTCTTTTTGCGATGCATGGCGCCACGATCTTGGCGGTCAGCCGTTACGGCGGCGAACGCGAGATCGAGCAGACGACCGACCGCGGCACCGCCCTTGAGCGCGCAGGGCTCTTCTGGCGCTGGACCATGGGCTTCAATGCTTCCATGGAATCCATCCATCGCTGGGCTTGGTGGTTCGCTGTCCTGTGCACGTTTACCGGGGGTATCGGCATTCTTCTGACCGGAACGGTTGTCGATAACTGGTATCTTTGGGCCGTCAAGCACGGCTTCGCGCCCACATACCCAGAGGTCCTCCCCGTCGTCATCGACCCGGCTACGCTAGCGGGAGCACCAAAATGAGTTACAAACAACCGAGTTACAAGCAACGCATCCTAACAATAGCCTTCGCCCTGACTGGCGGCGCGATACTCTTACTTATCTTCGCTTATTACACCTTCCAACGCCCGACTGTGGAGTGGGTGCAGTGGGGCTATCGCGGAACGGGCCTTGTCCAGTTGTTCAACAAGCGGGACATTAACAATCCGGCGGTAAAGGCTCTGAACGCCGTTCCGGAGCCTGAGGACAAGATCGATCCCTCAGGCCAAACGGCAGGAGAAGCCTATCAGAACGTGCAGGTGCTCAAAGACATCGATTCGAACGAGCTTCTGCGCCAAATGACGGCTTTCGCGAAGTGGGTCGCCCCGGAACAGGGCTGCTCGTACTGCCATGCGGATGGTCATAACTTCGCAGAGGATGTCCTCTATACAAAGATCGTTGCCCGCCGGATGATACAGATGACTCGCCATCTGAACTCCGACTGGAAACAACACGTCGCAGTCAATGGCGCAGGCGTCACCTGCTACACCTGCCACAGGGGTAACCCAGTTCCCAAGAATGTCTGGTACACCCCAGTGCCGCCTAGATCGTCACTGGCTTTGCTTGGCAACAAAGCCGGCCAAAATACACGGGCTCCGCAGGTTGGATTGACATCCCTTCCCTTTGACCCGTTCACGCCGTTCCTGTTGGGGGATCAACAGATCCGCGTTAACGGTCCAACGGCGCTCCCCACCACAAACCGCCAATCGCTCAAGCAAGCGGAGTGGACCTATGCGCTGATGATCGCCATATCCAAGGGGCTAGGAGTCAACTGCACCTTCTGCCACAACATGCAGAACTTCCAGTCATGGAGTGCTAGCACTCCACAACGTGTCACTGCGTGGTATGGCATACGCTTGGTCCGCGACCTCAACAACAACTACATTAATCCGTTGACGCCGCTCTATGCGAACGTGCCCGAGCGTAAAGGTCCCGCCGGGGATCTTCCGAAGGTTTTTTGCGCCACTTGCCACCAAGGCGCATTTAAACCGCTCTATGGGGTAAGCATGCTCAAGGATTATCCTGCGCTTGCTGGCCCATCACCTGAGAAGTCTGCGGTTACGACGCAGTAGCTGCCAGACAGATTGCCGCCGTGTATTCGGCGGCAATACAATTGCCTTTCTGCCATTGCTCATTCGAGGCATAAAAAAACCTCCGCAAATTTGCGGAGGTTTTTTTATGAGAAGGAGCGTAGATCAGGCAAAAGCCTCAATTGCGCAGAGTACCCGTGAGGCTCGCCAAGAAAGCATCAAGCACCGCATCTTCAGCGTGCGCGGCAACCATGGTCCCTGTATTGATCAGCGCAGCGTGGACATTCGAGGCAGGGTAAAGCCGCATCAGGGCCAGCCGGTACGCCGCGAGCTGGGCATTGAACTCCGAAGACAGGCCGGGATCGGCGTAAAACGTACCGGACTTATAATCGAAGATGTTGATCTCGGAAGGGCCGACTGAAATATGGTCTGCCTGGCCAATAATGATGCCGCGGCATTTTCCGTCAAGATCGTGAAGCGTAACGGCGACACCCGCCTCGGCCAAAGAGCGGCCCGCGTCATCAGCAAATACTTTGCAGGAAATGAGCGCCAGAACGCTCTCAATCGCTGCTTCCGCCTGACCGGCTGACACTTCGCCTTTATAGGCCGATGCGATTGCATTTGCAGCGGCTTGGCGATCATGGGCGGCAAGCGCGGGCAGCACCTCAAGAAGCCTGTGGACCATGATACCCTTGGCTTGGGCTTGTTTGCGGCTAAAACCGGAGGTCCCTTCGCGGGCGTGCTCGACGTCACGTCCACTCAAAAGCCGCGATGGTGTCAGGATTGGCGAGGCCGGTTCCATGGGGGCGGGCGCGGCAAGCCACTGCGGCAACTCTTTGCCGGCGGCCTTTTGAGCGGGCAACGCGTATAATGGAAAACTTGCGACGGATCCGTGCCGCCAGATCGGCCGGCCCTGGAAATCTGCGGCCGGCTGCAGCTTCGGACTGAGCGCGCTCTTGATCGTCTCGTACCAACAGCCGGCGGGAAGCTCACCCTTATGAAAGCCCGCGATACAGAGGCGGTCCCGGGCGCGTGTCATGGCAACGTATAAAAGCCGCCCCAGCTCGCGCCGTTCCGCGCCGTTGAGATCATCCTTCACTGCCGCGATAGGCGGCAACCCCGATGCGCCCTTGATCGCCCACACCGGCATTGGGGGCCCGCCAGTCTCATCGTCCACAAAATAGACCGGAGCGCCGGACGCGCTGCGATTGCTGCATGCATCGGCAAGGATGACGATATTGGCTTCGAGACCTTTCGCGCCATGGACGGTCATGATGCGCACCTCGCGCGCAGCCTGATCCGTCTCGCGCTTCACTTCGGACGCGCCTTGCCGCACGAAAACCAGGAACTCCGAAAGGCTCGCCTGTGCCCGCGCGCCGAACGCCTCGGCCAAGTTGAGCAACTCGCCGATGGCGTCGAAGCATTCCACTCCGAGCCTTGCGGCGAAGGCTTTGCGGCCGCCTTCGGCTTGGAGGATCTGCGCGAAAAATTCGAGCGGGCTCACACGATGGGCCAAGGCCCGCCATGCAGCGAGTTTTGCCGCCGCATCGGCATATTTGCCGGTGCCCGGCCCGCTTGCGGCGCTCTCCAAACCCTCCCAAAGCGAAGCCTCGCGGCCAAACGCCAGCTCAAACAGATCTTCGTCGCAAAAACCGAACAACGGGCTTTTCAAGACTTCTGCCAGCGCCAGATCGTCCTCGGGCTGCAGCACCACTGAGGCGAGCGCCAGAAGATCCATCACCGCGATCTCATCGAGCAGCGCCACCCGGTCGGCGCCAGACACGGGGATGCCTTCGCGTTTGAGGGCTGCCTGCAGCAGCCTTGCCATCGGCTCGCGCTTCCGGAGCAGGATGAGGATGTCGCCCGGTTCGATAGGCCGTCCCTGCGACGCCAGACCTTCTTCGCCCTCAAGCCAATGCCTGATCTGCGCTGCAATCCGAGCCGCGAGCGCTTCAGCCGGACTTATATCCGGCGCACAGGCCGGCTCAGGGTCCCAAACGCTCCCTTTGTCTTGCTTTTCGCCCCGCTCCGGCTCCCAAAGCTCGACGACACCGCCATGATCGCGCCGGAACGCGATATGCGGAACAGACGCGCCGTGGTGCAGACCGGGCAGAGCGCCAGTGACACAGTCGACGGCTGCGAGGACCGGAGCGAGGGTCCTGAAGGACAAATCGAGATCGACGGTGCGCCAGCGGAAGCCGGCATCGTTCGCCTTCTTCTCGTAAGAGGCGCCATAATGCGCCAGCAACTCCGGCGCCGCGCCCTGGAAGCCATAGATCGATTGCTTCTCATCGCCCACGGCAAACAGCGTTGGCACACACTCGCGAGCGCCCTCGCCTGAGAAGAAGTCCGAAGTCAGCTTTTCGAGGATCGCCCACTGCTCCGGGCTCGTGTCCTGCGCCTCGTCGACAAGGATATGATCGATCCGGCCATCCAGTTGATAGAGAACCCAGTCGGCCGCGTCCCCGCGCGAGAAAAGGCTGAGCGTCTTGCCGATCAGGTCGTCGAAGTCGACAGCGGCGCGGGCGCGCTTCCCCGCCTCGTAGCGCTCGAAAATGGCCGCGGTCAGCCGCAGCAACGCGATAGTGGCCTCAACAACTTTAAGTCCGCAAATTCCCTCATCAAGCGCGATGAAAGCCGCCTGCGCTTCGACAAGGCGATCATGCAGCGCCGGGGCTTGCTTCCTGATCGCCGCCGTCATCAGCGACTTGCGCGCTTCGCCGCCCCTCGTCGTGAACGCTGCTTTCAAGGCAGCGCACTTCTGCTCGGCGTCCTGCGCTCGCGCGGCCGCCTGAAATCGCGCCATCGCTTCGAGGTCGGTCTTGGTGCCCTCCGAAAGCGCACGGACAGCCTCTTTCAAAGTATGCGCATCCAGCACCGAGGCGGAGCGGCCGACAAGGCTCTCCCTTGTGTCGCCGGGCGCCAGCTGAAAAACGCGTCGCGTCCTTGCGGCGACTTGCAGCACCGGATCGTCCGCATCCGTGACCCTGAGGAGATGCGTGATCGCATTGCGATGGCCAAGCATCGCCTGCAGCACCCGCGCGAAATCCGTTTCGCCCGCGTAAGCCACAACGGCCGTCAACGCGTCGCGCAATGGCCCGCTCGCCGCCGACGCGAAAGCTTGCGCCATGGCTTCGCTCAGCGCATCGCGCGCTTCCTCTTCCGTCAGCACGGCAAAGCCGGGCGGCACATTGGCCTCGAAGCTATAGCGGCGCAGGATGCGCTCGCAAAAGCTATGGATGGTCATGATGGCGAGCCCGCCTGGCGCGTCAATCACGGTAGCGAACAAGCAGCGCGCGACGGCCAGTTCGGCCTCGCTCGGCGCGCGCGCGAGCAACTTAGAAAGGTGCCCGGTCAATGCCTCGTTGCCGGCCGTGGCCCATTCGCCGAGTTTGGCCAGCACACGCGCCTCCATCTCCGCGGCGGCGTTCTTTGTAAAGGTGAGGCATAGGATCGAGCGAGGGTCCGCCCCCGAAAGGAACAAACGCAAGATCCGCTGCACAAGGACATGGGTTTTGCCCGTGCCCGCATTCGCTCGAACCCAGGCCGAGACGGCGGGATCGGCCGCGCCCCTTTGCTTCTGCTCCGCGGCTTCAAGAAGCGCTTTGGCCAGCAAGGCGTCAGTCATCGCCAGCCTCCCCGTCGCCTTCGCCAGCAGACCACTCCTGCACGCGGGCAAGGTGCGCATAGGGATCGTTTTCCGCCTTGTCGCGATAGATTGCGCGCGTCTCGTAAGCGTAGGGTGTGTCCGGATTGTCGAAGCTAGCGATGCGCAGGAGGAGGCCGGTCCTGGCGGCCTGGATCGCTTCCGCGGATGGCACCCTCAACGGGACGATTTCTCCGGGCGGCTCGCCTCCCGTGGCGACAATGTAGGAAAGTTCCACCGCGGAGCCTTCCGGTATGCCGGCGAAAGCACCCTCACCAACGAGAAGTCCTTCCAGCGAAAGCTGCGGTGCACCCCGCCCGGCGGATAGCTTCGCGCTGCTGGCGCTAGTCTTGAAATCGTAGATGCGCACGGAGCCGTCCCGGAGAATGTCGATGCGGTCGGCGCGCGCCGTGACCTCGAACGGACCCGCAGGCGCATCCAGCCTCAACTTGCCGCCAACCTCGCTTTTCAGCGCGCGAAGGTCGATGCGGCGCTCTCCTTCGGTGCTGGCGAACCAACCGGCAAAGCGCGCGAAACGAGGACGCCAGAACGGCGCGTTTTCGAGATTGAAGCCCAGTTCGCCCGCCGCCCTATCGAGACATGTCACGAGTTCTTCGGCTGCATTCCTTGGAAGCTCGTCCGGATACGCCTGGAAGAAACGGTGCAGCGCGGCGTGATAAAGGATGCCCTTGTCGCGTGCGTCATGCGTCGCACCGATGCGGCGCAGCGGTTCGAGGCCGAGAATATGCCGGGCGTAAATGGCGTAGGGGTTGGCTAACCATGTCTCGATTGCGGTTACGCTCAAGCGGCGAGGACGCGCCTCAAGCGGCGGCCGCGGGGCAGGGCGAGTCACCGGCGACACGTGGGAAGGGGCGCGCTGTAGCCGCGCCCATGAAAGCCACGGCTTGTCCGGCTCGATGGCCTGTAACTGACTTGCCCCAGCCGCAAGCGCCTTTATACGGGCGACCCAGCGGCTCGGCCGGGTCAGGCTGCCGTTGACCTTTCGTGCCCGCGTGAGGATGACGCTTGGCGCGACGCCGGCGAGCGCGGCGAAATCCTGCGCCGCCTGGCCGATGCGGCGCTCTTCCGGCGAAAGCCCGATAAAAGCGCGGTCCCGACGGTTGAGCCAGGGGCTTGGACCAGGAATTTGCGGCCAGCACCCCTCGTTCAACCCGCCAAGCACGATCAGATCCGCTGCGAGCAGGCGGGCGTCGAGCGGCTTCCTGAGATACAGACGCGGATGCGGATGCCCGGTCCGGGGTCTTCGCCTTGCCATGGAGATTTCGCCGAAGAAACCGGCGTAACCGGCAATATCGAGCGTGAACGAAGGCGCTGACACCTTTGCCGCGTCGCTGAGCGTGGAGCGCTCGCCGCCCTTCGGGGGGGCGGTTCCAAGTCCAAGCTCCTCCAGCCGGGCCAAGACCATGATGTGCGCGGCGGTCCACTCCTTGAAATTGAGGCGCTCCTCCGCCTTGGACGTCAGCGGAGACAAAGCCTCAAGCACACGTTCCACGAACTCGCGCGCTACCTCCCATTCGGCCGCCGCGATCCGCTTCATGGCGGGGTGGCGCGCTTCTCCTGCAGCAATCGCATGTTGTGCGCGGGCCAGGGCAGCGGGAACGCCAAGCATGAATGAAGGCCGCCACATCTGCCGCAAGACGCCCAAATCGATGAGTTCGCCAAATCGCCGCGCGACCGCCCCCGCCTCACCCTCAGCGAGCCTCAAAAGCGCAACGAGATCTTCCGGCATCCCGTTTGCGGCGCAGAAAGCGGCGCGCGAGGCCAAAGCGTCGTCACCGGTCTCCTCGACGTCCTTGGCTAGACCCCATTGAGCCAGCGCGTGGCGCACGCGGCCAATCAGCTTCTCATCGGGCGTGACAAGCGCGGCCGTCCGCCCCTCGGTTTCGAGAGCTTCGCGCAGCATGAGCGCAATCGCCGCCGCCTCTTCCTCCAGCGTCTCGGCCTCGATCAGCGACAGGCCGGGAGCCGGGTTGCTTCGCGCTTCCTTAAGACCGCGGACAACGCTCGCCCATTGTGCAGTCGCCGGAGCGGGGCGGAGCGCTTCGCTCAGGAATTGGGCCCGGCGCTGGTTCTGAGCTTGGAGAAATAGTGCCCCGGCGGAATCGCCCCTCACCCCACCCCTCTCCCCAAAGGAGAGGGAGAGGTCGCGGATGGTCTCGCGGCCCGCGCCAAGCCTGTCTAGAAGCTGGTGCAGGCCGTGCTGAGCGTGCTGCGGATGGTCACCGAGCGAGGCCCAAGTCGCCGCGTCCAGGTCACGGTCGAGCCCGTAAACCACAATCGCGGCGTTCGCCCGCTCTTTCAGCGCCTCCATCAGGGCCATGGTCGCGGCCACGCTGCCGGTCGAGCCCGCGATGATGACCGGAGCGTAGCTCTGCCGGATGAACTCGGCCTCGATCGCCATGAGCTGGTTGCGGCGCTCCTCGGGGTCGAGCTTGTTTGCCCTCGCCTTGTGAGATTCCCAGCTCCGGCGCACCGCCCGCAACAGATGGAGCGAAAGCTGCTCGCTGCCGGAGGAATGGGCGGCATCGAGCTTGTCGATGCGCGCGAAGTCCGCTGCCTCGCTATGGGCCTCGTCGATCAGCGCCGCGATTTCCGTTGCAATCCCGGCGGCGCTGACGGCGGGGACATCGGCGAACAGCCGCTCGTCCGGCGCGGCCTTCGTGCTCCGCATCTCGCGGGCCGCTTTGAGAATGTAAGCGCTCAGATGGATCTGCCGTTCGAGATCGTCGAAGGGGGGAGGAACGGCGAGCGCTTTTTCGAGAAGGGCGAGCGCCGCCTTCGCCGATCCCATCCGCGTCCCAAACGCCGCGAAAAGATCCAGTGGATCGGCCTCGCCGAGAACGCGGATGCGGGGAAGGAAGGTCGCCTGATTGGGAGAAAGCCAAAGAAATCCGAGCTTGAGAGGCTCAACGGCGGCCTGCGAAGGAAGATAGATGGTGAGCGCAGGCAGGTCGTGGGGCTCGGGCGCGCCTCTGTTCCAGATCGAACCATCGAGAACCGAAGCGGCAAGCGTCTTGAGGAAAGGCGCATGCGAGGGACAGTTCAGGATAGCGGAGCTGCCCGAAAAAGGCCCCGCTTCAGGCTCTACGACGCCGCCCTTCATTCAGATGGCTTTCCGCTTCCAAAAGCGCCTCGGGCGTCCCGACGTGCATCCAGGTTCCGTCGAGTACAGCGCCGAACAGCGCATCCTCGGCGATTGCACGGTCGAAGATCACGTTCAGGGAGAAGGCCCGATCATCGATGCCGTCGAATAGCCGAGGCTTCAAAATTGACACGCCTGCAAAGATATAGGCCGCATCCTCGCCCTTCATTCTGCGTTTCAGCCGCCCCGCGGCGTCCATATGGAAGTCGCCCCGGCTTTCATAACCAATGCTCGAGTTGCGATGGGCCAGCAAGAGAAGCGCCGCCATTCGATCGGGCTGCCATGCGCCCATCAGCGTCTTCAAGTTGGAGCGCGCGCCCTCGCGCCAGACGGAATCAGAGTTGTGGACGATGAAAGCTTGCCTTCGAAAATGCGGCAGGGCTTTGCGGACGCCTCCGCCGGTTTCCAGAATGCATTGGCGCTCATCGGAGATGACGATCTGCGGCACAGTGCGGCCCCGCAGGTGCGTCTCGATCTGGTCCGCGAAATGATGAACGTTGACGACGGCCCGCTCGATACCCGCATCGGCGAGCCGGTCGAGGACATGATCGAGAAGAGTTCGCCCGGCCAGCTTTACCAGCGGCTTTGGGGTGCGGTCGGTCAGCGGACGCATGCGCGTGCCGAAACCCGCAGCGAGCACCATCGCGGTTTTTATCGCGCCGCCGTCCGCGCTATCCATGTCCGGTCGATCCCCTTTAGCCGTGCACGCCGCCGTCATCCGGCGCGGGTTGCAGGTTGGCTTCATACCACGCCTTCAGGGGCTTGAGATCAGGATGCGCGAGGTCTCTGAACAAATAGCGTGCGATGCGTGACAAATGTGCCAGATACCCGTTCTTGCCATCCCGGAGCGAAAGCCGCGCGAAGATGCCGAGGATCTTGGTGTTGCGCTGCGCGCCGAGGATCGCATAGGCTTTGGCGAACGAGGCTTGATCGAAGCCTGCGTTCGCTTTCGCCGCGCCTTGGCAATAGCGCGCATAAAGCAGGCGCTCGCTTTCTTCGGGCACTTCGAGCCGCGCATCCTGCAGGAGCGAGACGAGATCGTAGGCGGGATGCCCCCAAACGGCGTCTTGGAAGTCGATGACGCCGAGCCGGGCCAGGCCGCTGCGCCCGGCGCAGAGAAGCAGGTTCGGCGAGTGATAATCCCTCAGCACAAGGTCTTTCGGCTGATCTTCGAGCCAGTCGATGAAGGGGGACCATGCCTCGAAGAACGAACGCGCCAGCGTTTCCGGCGCGGACGGCCCCGGCGCAATTTTGAAATACCATTGCAGGAGGAGGTCCAGTTCGACTTCCAGGGCCTCACGGTCGAAATCGGGCACGCGATAGAGCGCGCCATCCGGCGCCGGCAGATTGCGCGGCGGCCTCGATGCTCGGATCGCATGCAGCCCATCCACCGCAAGCGCGTAGAGCGGATCGAGCGGCTCGCCTTCGGCGATGAGCTGGCCGAAGACCGCGTCGCCAAGGTCTTCGACGAGATAAAGACCGCGGGCGCGGTCGGACGCCGATACTGCGGGCGCGCTCAGCCCTGCCTGCAGACGCAGCCAATCCGAGACCGCGATGAAAGGCACGCCTTCGCGAGCGAGATGGGCGATTGCGCAGTAGGGGCGTCCGTCGCGTATGGGTGGCCCATCGCTGACGGGCGGCCAGTCCATGAGCATCGCGACGCCCGAGCCGCGCTGGAGCCTTGAGAAAAGGCGCGCCGACGCATCACCCCTGACGGCGGCGCAGCGCGCGCTGCCCCAATCGTTCCTATCGAGAAAAGCGGTAATGTCTCGAAAGCGCGCGAGCTTCTTCTCCCAGGCGCCGAAGCCTGCGAGCGAGATGCGCCGCCAAGTCCCGTCCCCGTGGATGTGCACCTCAAGCCTGTTAAACGGGAGGCCGGTTTGGATCGCATCAGGCCACTCGGCGAGCACAACGCCGGTCGCACACAGTTCGCGGAACCCGATTTCGTCCTCCTCGCCCGGCCCCACGCGATAAAAATCGCAGTGATAGATCGTGTGCCGGGGAGCTGCATAGGTGTGGACAAGCTGGTAGGTCGGGCTCGTGACGGTCTCCTCCACGCCGAGCGCGCGCAGAAGCCCTTGCGCAAAGGTGGTCTTTCCCGCGCCGAGATCGCCATGAAGGGCGATGAAATCGACAGGCGCAACGAACGCGGCGAGCCTGCTCGCCAGCGCCTGAAATGCTTCGGGAGTGTCAAAGTCCCACACAGAGCCCCACCTTTGGAAATCCGCGTCTCCAGGCCAGAGCAAGGCTGGAGACATCGCCATAGATGTGGGCGTTATTGCCGGATTCCCGCGGAATTGTGACCGGCGCTATGTCTGAGCCGGGATTGCTTTTTGGGCGGCCTTTTCCTGGCCGGCCTTGGTCTTCTGATGCAAAGCCGGGTGGCTATCGGGAAGGTAAACCGTAACGGTCGTCCCCGCGCCCGGCGTCGAGCGCAAATCGATGCGGCCTTTATGCAGCTCGACGATGCTTTTCACGAGCGACAGCCCAAGCCCGGCTCCGCGGTGACGCGAGCCTTTGCTGCGCGACTCGAAGCGTTCGAACACCGTCGCCTGCTCCTCTTCGGGGATGCCGAGCCCCGTGTCCTGTACGCTGATCGCAACGCCGCTCTTCTCGCGGCGGCAGGTCAGCGTGATGGTCCCATCCTCCGGCGAGAAGCCGATGGCGTTCGACAACAGATTGTAGATGACCTGAATAAGCCGGTTGGAATCGGCCATCACCGTGCCCGCGCCTTTTGCGATATGCACGTCGAGATTCACCTTCGCCCGCGAAAGACGCTCGCGCACGCCAAGCTCGGCAGCCTCGATCACGTCATCGACTTCAACCGGCGCGAGCTTCAGATCGAGCGCACCCGCATCGATAACCGCCAGGTCGAGAATGTCGTTGATGATGTTGAGGAGAACCTGGCTCGATGTCTTGATGTCGTTCAGGTAGTCGCGCTGCTTGGCGTTCAATGGGCCAATCGCAGGCTCCGCCAAGAGGTCCGCAAAGCCGATGATAGTGGTAAGCGGGGTGCGCAGCTCGTAGGACACGTGGGAAAGGAACGCCGTCTTCAGGCGGTCGGACGCTTCGAGAGCCTCGTTGCGCTCCAGCAGAACTTCCTCGAAGCGCTTTCTGTCCGTCACGTCGGCGAAAGTGAGAAGCGTGCCGCCATCCGGCAGCGGCGTCACGGCATAGGCGAGATGCGTTTCGTCCCGCCGCGCAACCGTGCCGCTGAACGTGTCCCGCGCTTCCGGCATGCCTGTGATGGCCTCCCGAAGCGTGTGCCAGAAGTCCGGATCGGGGGCGAGGCCCTCGGTCGCTCCCCTTATGTCCTCGAAATGAGGCGTATCGTTCAGCTTCTCGGGCGGCAGGTTCCAGATGGCCTGGAATGCGGGATTGTACAGTTGAAGACGCCCATCCGCCCCGAACACGGCGATGCCCTCGCTGAGGTGGTCGAGGGTTTCGCGCTGCCCTTCGATAAGGCTGTGAAACTGCCGCTCAAGCGAAAGCTTTTCGGTCACATCGTCGAAAAGGAAGGTCACGCCGCCGTCGTCCCTGCAGTCGGTAACCACATGCACGGTTCTGCCGTCCGGGCGATGCCACAGCTCGTCGAGAGTGCGGTTGCGATCCCAGGCAAGCACCTTTCCATCGCGCCATTTGCGGTAGTCGGGCTGCTCGGGGAGCAGACGGCGCTGACGAAGCTGATCGAGAAACTCCGACGCCGAAGGCCTTTCCGCGAGCCAGGCGTTGTCCAGGCCCCAGATGCGCGCGAACGCATCGTTGCCGTAGACGAGCTTCCTGTCCCCGCCGAATACGGCGACCCCTGTGGAAACCTTGTCGAGCGTGCGGCTGTGCGCGGCCATTTGCCGTTCGAGTTCATCCTTGGCGGTTGCAAGAGGAGCGACGTCGAGAGCCGCACCGCCGCTTCCGCGCTCCAGAGGCGCAGCGATCGCCTCGTAAATCTGGACGCCCCCGTTGACGATGGTCTGCAGCTTGAGGCGGCCCGGCTTCTTCGATTGGCTCAGCCGCAGGAGATCCGACCTGTGCCGCGTTTCGAAAAGCTCGATCTGCTTCTCTATGGTTTCGTCCCGGCTCTTCGCATTGATCGCATGCACATAGGGCGTGTTCACCCATGTCAAAGCGCCTTTTGCATCGCGCAGCCATACCGGGGTCGGCAGGCTGTCGAGCAGGCTCTCGCGGTCTTGGATCGATTGTTTCAGGCGCTTGTTTTCGCCGATCAGCCGGACAAGTTCCTTGTTCACGGGCGAGAAGGGCCTGATGCGCAGCACCGTTTCGGTTCCTGAAACGGCGCCGGCGATCTCGATCACATGGCCCTCAAGGGTGCTCGCGTTCGAAACGAAGGATTCGCCGCGGGTTTGCAGGCGCCCGAGGCTTTCGGCAATCGTTCCGGCGTCGTCAGGATGAAGCCAGGAGCCGAACCGCAAGAGTTGGGGCAGCTTTGTCGGCACGCCGAGCACGCCCTGAAGCGTGTGAAGCGCCAGCCGCGGATGGCTATCGGTCCAGATCACAAAGGCCTGCGGTTCGAGCGAGGCAAGCGCGCGGAAATTGCTCTCGATGGTCAACAAAACATCGAGGCGCGCTTTATGGCGCAGCGCCTGTTTGGCGAGCAACTGCGCCTTTTCCCTAAATACGATGGCGAGGACCGCGCACGCGGCAGCCACTCCTGCGAGGACGGCGCCGATAAGCAACGCGTCGGCGCCGGCGAATGCGCAGGCCGAAGCTGCAGGTCCGCCCGTGGCTGCTGTGGCTGGCCCTGACGACGGCGCCATCGAGAAGGAAAAGAACGCCAAAATCCCGAAGGCTGACCGAAAAGAGTAAGGAAGGCCTTTCATCGGTTTCTCCCGCGGGGGACGCGATAGCAATCAGCACATATGCCGAATCAAGTCTTAGTTTATCGTTAATTTTTTATTCGCAAGAGTACAACGCAACTTCACTTATGTGTTGCATCTGACTGCGGATAGCGCGGCGTTGGGTCGCCCTAGATCAATTATATTTACTTTCTGGATCAGGATGCAATAATCCCGAGCATACGCTTCCATACAACCCGATTGCCCTCCGCCGGGAACCCCTCAACGAATTTGATCCTTAAGAGCTTATGACGTGAAAGAGCGCAACCGGAGCCGTCTCGCCATTGAGCGGGCTCGATACGACACCCTCGATCTCAATCTCCGGTCGCTCGACATATTCGTCCAAATTGCAGAAAGCGGCGGCATGAGTTCGGCCGCGCGGCGGATGGGACTGACCCAGTCCGCCGTCAGCCAGATCCTTGCAAACCTCGAACAATCGCTCGGTGTGCAACTCTTCGACCGCCAGGTCCGGCCGATTGCGCTGACGCCTTCAGGCAGCATCCTCCTGGAGAAGTCGCGCAGCTTGCTGCTCTGCGCACGGGACGCCATCCAGGCCGCGCGGGAACCGGCCAATACGGCTCTGCCGAAGCTGAACATCTGCCTTGTTGAAACAATCGCAGGAACGATCGGACTTGGAGCTTGTCTCCAACATCCAGGGATTCGCCGCACTCTGGTCGGTGCACGGCGGCCTTCACAGTCATCACAGCCGGTCGCTGCTGACCCGCGAAGTCGACATCGTGATTTCCCCGGATCCTCTCGAGGACCAGCCAAATCTCGAGCGCCACCTTATCCTGAGAGAACAGTTGTGCCTTGTCGTACCGCGGGAGTTCAAAGGGGAGATCGACAGCCTGACCGTGATCGCCGAGACACGCGATCTCGTTCGTCTCAGCGCTCGAACCGTGCTTGGACGTCAGATCGAGCGGCACCTCAGGCGGATGCGCATCGAGGTGAGTGGACGGGTGGAGTTCGACGATCACGAAGCCGTCATGGCCATGGTAGCGGCCAACCAGGGATGGGCTATCCTCACGCCTTTGGGCGTACTCCTGGGGCGCTCCTACTGGCCGCAATTGAGGTTCGTGCCGCTGCCGGGGCCGGCCGTTTCGCGAGAGATGTACCTCATCGCCAGGGAAAAAGAACTCGGCGACATTCCGAGGAAAGTCGCCGACACCGCCGTAGCTTCGATAAGAAAGCTCTTCAAGGAGGAGCTTGCAGCTACTTATCCCTGGATGATCGCAGGGTGCTCAACGCCGGGTATGACCAGCGCCGTGCGCAAAGCGCCTGCTAAAGCTGGCGCTCAACCATCAGCTTCTTCAGTTCGGCAATTGCCTTCGCGGGGTTCAAGCCCTTTGGGCAAACTTGCGCACAATTCATGATCGTGTGGCAACGGTAAAGCCTGAAGGGGTCTTCGAGATTATCGAGCCGGCTCCCCGTTGATTCGTCGCGGCTATCGGCAACCCAGCGCCGGGCTTGCAGAAGAGAGGCCGGCCCCAGGAATCGCGCGCCGTTCCACCAATAGGAGGGGCAAGCCGTGGTGCAGCACGCGCACAGGATGCATTCGTAAAGGCCATCGAGCAGCTCTCTGTCCTCGCGGCTCTGCAGCCATTCCGTTTCCGGCGGCGGCGAATCCGTCTTAAGCCATGGCTCGATGGAGCGATGCTGTGCAAAAAAGTGCCCAAGGTCCGGCACAAGATCCTTCGACACATTCTGATGGGGCAACGGATAGATACGCGCCGGATTGCCCACCTCAGCAATCGCCTTAGTGCAGGCGAGCGTATTCGTCCCGTCGATATTCATCGAGCAAGAGCCGCATATGCCCTCGCGGCAGGAGCGGCGGAACGTGAGCGTGGGGTCGATCTCGTTTTTTATCTTGATGATAGCGTCGAGCACCATCGGACCGCAGTCCTGGAGGTTCACATAGTACGTGTCGATACGCGGGTTTGCGCCGCTCTCGGGGTCCCAGCGGTAAATCTCGAATTGCTTCCAGTGCGCCTTGTCGCCCGTGGGCTGATTCCAGGTTTTGCCTCTCTGGACTTTCGAGTTTTTCGGCAGCGTGAGCTGAACCATGGGAACTCCCGGTGGTGCGCTTAGAACAGGTTGTGAGTAACATGTGGCAAACATCGCCGCGGGTGGCAAGGTTAACGCTGACGCATCAGGTCTGGTATGCCGCCGAGGCTACAAAAGCGATGGCTGGCTCGCCGTCATGATACGCAGACTTCCCAGGCCAAGATCGCCCCAAACTCTAACGGGCCTTGGCTTCGTCCTTCGACAAGCTCAGGATGAGGCCGCTTATGAGTTGAAACTCATGGTGAGCCTGTCGAACCATGAGCAACATCCCTTTTTCAGCCTGGCGGTCTCCGCCTTCGAAGATTGCACCTCCGCGCGTCCTTCTGACGTTTTGCTTGTCAAAACTAAAGCAATATCAATCCCGTTATCTTCGAGGGGAGTAGGTTGCATAAAAACTCCTTGACAAGTTTTAATTGAGCGCTTAAATCGATAAGAGTGAGGAGCGGTGCTGTTTAGTTCAAGGTAAAGTAAATGGCGAATATTGACCGGGAACCGGAACTGAATCAATTCGATGTCGTTCTTAATTTTGAAAATAACTCTTGGTCTTTCTTAACTTCAGCCCACACCTGTGAAATGGAAACTGCGCTAGAGCTGGCCGAGAGAGAATTTTCTATTCACTCACTCCATCATAGAATTCGCGTTGCCAAGGCCAGTTCTGCTCACGTGAAAATTGGGGATGACGGCCACTACTTTTCCAAACGGGACGGCAGATGGCAATTAGCTGACAGTTCGATCGCGGCAAAAATCGCGGCTTTTTGACGACTTGTTGCATTGCGCCTACGCCGAGGGCTGCAGCACTCCCGAATCGGACCTCGCGCAGTCCTTTTCGAGCCACAGAGCAAGATCCTCCATGGCACGATGCGAAAGCGCCAATTTGCGCGCCGCCCCGCGCGCGGCGCCCTTCAGCCGCTTGCCGGACTCGGGGACTGGCGGGAAAAGCCCGAAATTGACGTTCATAGGCTGGAAGCTTCGCGGGCCGGTTCCCGACACATCTGCCAGGTGACCGCCGGTTATGTGCGATAGAAGTGCGCCGAGCGCGGTCGTTTGCGGAGGTGGCGGAGATTCGGTTCCCAAAAGCTCCGCGGCGGCGAACCTTCCGGCGAGAAGACCGATGGCGGCAGACTCCACGTATCCCTCGACGCCCGTGATCTGACCCGCGAAACGCAGGCGCGGATCGGCTCTCAACCGCAACTGGGCATCGAGCAGTTTCGGACTGTTCAGGAACGTGTTGCGGTGAAGGCCGCCCAGCCGTGCAAAGGAAGCGTGCTCAAGGCCGGGGATCATTCGGAAAATGCGCGTCTGTTCGCCGTGCTTCAGCTTCGTCTGAAAGCCGACCATGTTCCACAGCGTGCCGAGCGCGTTGTCCTGGCGGAGCTGGACGACCGCGTAAGGCCAGCGGCCCGTCCTCGGATCGGTAAGCCCGACCGGCTTCATTGGACCGAACCGCAGCGTGTCGCGTCCGCGCTCAGCCATCACCTCGATGGGCAGGCAGCCCTCGAAGTAGGGCGTCGACGTCTCCCATTCCTTGAACGAGGTTTTCTCGGCAGCGAGGAGCGCATCGATGAACGCCTCGTACTGCTCCTGGTTCATCGGGCAATTGATATAGTCCGCGCCGGTGCCGCCCGGGCCGGCCTTGTCATAGCGCGATTGCATCCAGGCGACGTCCATGCCGATGGTGTCGCGCAAGACGATAGGCGCGATGGCGTCGAAGAACGCGAGCGCGTCTTCACCCGTGAGTGCGTTGATTGCTTCGCTGAGCGCAGGCGTGGTCAGCGGGCCGGTCGCGATTACGACGGACTCCCATTCGGAAGGCGGCAGACCTGGAAGCTCGCTCCTTTTCAACTCTATGCGCGGATGCGCCGCGAGCCGCGCCGTGACCTCGGCCGAGAATTCATCCCGGTCCACGGCAAGCGCGCCCCCCGCGGGCAGCTTGTGCCGGTCCGCCGCCTGCATGATGAGCGAGCCCGCGCGGCGCATCTCCTCGTGCAAGAGGCCGACCGCATTCGTTTCCCAATCGTCGGACCGGAAGGAATTAGAGCAGACCAGTTCAGCGCAATTCCCGGTTTTGTGAGCCTCGGTCATGCGCGAGGGCCGCATCTCGTGAAGGATCACAGGGATACCTTGCTCCGCGGCCTGCCACGCGGCTTCTGAGCCTGCGAGGCCAGCTCCAACCACGTAAAGTGTTCGTTCTGTCGCCATGGCGCGACAAGGTAGGCCAAAACTCCGGCGCGCTCAACGTGAAGCCTTGCGATAAAGCTGCGCGCACCGCAAAGCGGTCCGGCCCCGCGGGTTTCATGTCAGCCGCATATGCTCTAAATTGTGGAGATCGGGATTCGCGCTCTCAATTCCATCATTTTGCGCGTGATATGAAGAGGCCATGACCGTCCACATCCTGAAACTGTGCGTAGGTTGCGAAGCCATCGAGGACCTTGCGGCGTGGCAACGAAAGCGTCTGGCCGCGGGGCACGAGCTTGTTCACGTCACGAGGCAAACGCCGCGCCGCGAGGGTTTCGGCCCCGGATGTTCGCTATATTGGGTGATCGGCGGCTTCATTCGTGCCAGGCAGAAAATCGTGGCGTTGCAAGAGGTGCGTGGAGCCGATGGCATTCTGCGCTGCGGATTCGAACTCGATCCCTGCCTCATTGCGACTGACCCTGTTCCGAGGCGGCCTTTCCAAGGGTGGCGCTATTTGCCGGCCAGCGACGCGCCCGCGGACATCGATCCGAACGCCCCTAAACTGGAAGGCGCGATCCCTCCGGGGATGCGCGCCGCTTTGACCGAGCTTCGGCTGATTTGAGCCTGACTTCCGTTGGTTTCAGGAGCCGGCCTGCTTGGCAAGCTCCGCCTCGATCTTCTCGATGACAACGCTCGCCGTGGGCGTGGTCGTCGTGGGAAACGAAGCGGAGAGCTGGCCGTCCCGCGAGATGAGATATTTGTGGAAATTCCAACCGGGCGCTCCGCCCGCTGTCTCAATGCCTTCCGCCCATCGATAGAACGGATGCGCGTCATCGCCCGTGACGGAGTATTTCTGTGTCAGCGGAAACGTCACGCCGAATTGGCCTTTGCAGAATCCCGCGATTTTCGCCTCATCGTCCGGTTCCTGCTCTCCGAAATCGTTCGATGGAACCCCGATTACGACAAGGCCGCGGTCGCGATACTTTTCCCAAAGCGCCTGAAGGCCCTCGTATTGCGGCGTATACCCGCAATGCGACGCGGTGTTCACAACAAGGAGAACCTTTCCGCGATACTGGTCGAGCGGCATGGGCTTGCCATTGATCGCCGTGAACTCGAACTGAAATGCACGGCCGCTCTGGCCGCCGGCGTAAACAGCTTGAGTGAACAGCAGGGTTGAAGCGATGACGGCTGCAGCCAGAATCGAACTCCTCATTGCGCAATCCTTTCGCGTTTATTTTTAGATACGGCGCAGCGCGGCAGGCAGATGAACTCTTCTGGAGATTTTCCGCCTGCCCGCCCTTTATCTTCGACCAGGAAAACCCGGGCGGCTTGCGCGGCCGAACTTTCGAGACCACCTGCCCCTCCAGGGGCAGGCTATGCAGTTTTTCCATTCGGATACCTTTCCCATCCCTCTGCCGGAGGGGCATCGCTTCCCTGGCAGTAAACACAGGCTTCTGCGGCAAGCTCTGCTGGCGGACGGCACGCTCTCCGCACTGCAATTGCGGCGCTCGCCCATCGCGCGGATCTCAGACATCGAAGCCGCACATCATCCTGCGTATGTGGCCTCGGTGCTTGAGGGAACGCTTGACGCGAAAGAGCAGCGCAGAATTGGCCTGCCGTGGAGCAAAGAGCTCGCCCGGCGCACGCTCGCGACGATGGGTGGCGCGGTCGAAGCGGCTCGGGCGGCGTTGCAAACGGGGTTCTCGGCCCAGCTCGCGGGCGGCACTCACCACGCGCATGCTGCTTTCGGGTCCGGCTACTGCATCTTCAACGATTTCGCGATTGTTGCGTTGAAAGCTCTCAGCGAAGGCTGGGTGGATCGCGTGGCGATCATCGATCTCGATGTGCATCAGGGCGACGGCAACGCAGCGCTGCTTGCCGCGCGCGACGATGTCCTGATCCTCGACCTCTACTGCGAAAAGAATTTTCCCTTCCTGAAAGTTCGTCCTCATCTTTCCGCCCCGCTCGCGCCTGGATTGGATGACAGCGCTTATCTCAACCGGCTGGCCGCGCTTCTCCCTGAAGTTATCGCTTTTCGGCCTGGGCTCGTTCTCTACCAGGCGGGCGTCGACCCGCTTTGTCACGATGCCTTGGGCCTTCTCAACCTCACTTATGAAGGCCTTGCGGCCCGGGACCGGATGATTTTCGAATGCTGCAAAAAGGCAGCGGTGCCTGTAAGCCTTGCTATTGGGGGAGGGTATGCCGCACCAATTTCGCTGAGCGTCGAGGCCTACGCAAACACGTTCCGCGTTGCAAAAAAAGTGTATGGTTTCTAACTCAAGAAAAATAGGCGCGGTTTTTGCTCGCATAAATCAATAACGCATATGTCATGTCTTCGAGGTATACTGGAAGCGAACCGTACACCAGACGATACCGCAATGAAGAGCCCTTTGGACGACGGAGTTTCGCGCATGCTGAACTGGATCTCCCGATTCTGGCGCACAAGCGTGATCGGCTCGTTTCTAGCCGGCCTTCTGTTCCTTTTGCCGATTGTCCTCACCGTTTTTATCGTCGCCTATTTCATCAATTTCGTTCGCGGAGCGATCGGCCCCGGCACGATTCTCGGAGATCTTCTCACCCGGGGCGGCAACTATCTTCTCGGCCGCAGCCAGGACACGCTGGCCTTTTGGCTCGGCATCGGCATCGCGTTGGCGGGCATCTGGTTCCTTGGCCTGATCGTGAAGACGAGGGCGAAAAGCATCATCCAAAGCTACCTCGACAGGCTCGTCTCGCGCGTGCCCCTTATCCGCTCGATTTACACGCCGGTGTCTCGCGTCGTCCGGATGGCGACGGACAGGTCGGGCACGCCAGGCGACCTCTCAAGCATGAGCGTCGTGTCCTGCCGCTTCTTCGGTAACGGCGAACATGGTGTCGATATACTTGCGCTGCTCGCGAGCCAGCAGCTTTATAATGTGGCTGGCGAACGCCGCAGGCTTGTTTACCTTCCCGCTGCCCCGATCCCCATGTCGGGCGGCCTCGTGTTCATCGCGGATACGGCGATCACGCCCGTCCCGGACATGAAGGTCGATGATCTCCTGAAGATATACGTATCGCTCGGCGCGCTTGCTCCGGAGGTCATTCCAAGGGCGACCGGCCACACCAGCCTCCCCCTTACGGCAACGCCGCAGGGATCAAGGCCTGCCGCGCAACCGCCGCTTGTGAAGGCGGAGCGCGTTTAACGGACACATGCTTTTTGGTGGCAACGCGGACATAGACATGCGCCGTTATCCGCATTATAGCTTAGGGACCGCGACGAACGCGGGCGCATAGCTCAGTTGGTAGAGCAGCTGACTCTTAATCAGCGGGTCCAAGGTTCGAATCCTTGTGCGCCCACCA
>CAWIAL010000006.1:0-23707 GCA_963834165.1 uncultured Alphaproteobacteria bacterium
CATTGAAAGGTTTCGCCGTGCAATTTATTTCGCCCAATTCCTTTTGGACGCCTGACTATATCGTTGACTCGGCGTGGCTTGAGCATGCGCCTTTCGCTTTCTGGCTTATGGATGTCCATCGGCCTCGCATTGTCGTGGAGCTCGGCGCACATCGGGGCTTTTCCTACGGCTGCTTTTGTCAAGCCATCGAACGGCACGGCATGAATTCAAAAGCCTATGCCATCGATACATGGAAAGGCGACGAGCATGCCGGTTTCTACGGCGAGGATGTATTTCGGCAGCTGAGCGCTTACCACGAGCGCTATTCCTCGTTTTCGCGGCTGGTGCGCTCCACATTCGACGAGGCTCTGCCGCATTTCCAGAACGGTTCGATAGACCTCCTCCATATAGACGGCCGGCATTTCTACGATGACGTGAAGCGCGATTTCGAAAGCTGGCGGCCGAAGATGTCCAGCCGCGGCGTGGTGCTTTTTCACGATACGAATGTAAGGGAACGGGGTTTCGGCATCTTCCGGTTTTGGGACGAGGCGAAACGCGAAGGCCCTCATTTTGAATTTGTCCACGGACACGGCTTGGGCATTCTTGGCGAGGGCGTCGAACAGCCCGATCCGCTCGTACAATTATTCGCTGCCTCTGAGAATGAAACCGCCGCTCGTTCCATCCGGGAAGCCTATGCCGGTCTCGGCCGCGGAGTGGCGATGCAGGTCGCCAACGCCTCGCACGCAGCCGCCTTGGATGCTGACCGCCAAAGCTTCGAGCGGCAAATGCACGCTGAAAGGCAATCTCATGAGGCGCGTTTGCTTGATGCAAAAGAACAGCACGCAGCCGCCCTCAACGCGGAAATCGAGCGCTGCCGCCGGGAAATTTCGCATCAGAAGCTGATTGAACAAGAACTCGGCGCGACCCGCGAGGAAGCCCAGGCGCTTCGCGAGGCGCAAGCGGCCCAACTCCAAAGAGAGCGCGAAAGCTGGGAAAGGATATCGGCATCGGCTTTGGAAGCCCTGCGCGGCGAGATCGGAGCGTTGCGGGAGGATCACGCGGCGGAACTGCTAAGGGAGCGCGAAAGATGGGAGCGCCAGCTGGAGGCGCTGCGCGAAACGCAACGGACGGAATTGCAAAGGCTTCAAGACCTCCACGCGGAGGAACTCGCGAAAGAGCGCACCGAGCATGAACGGCGGCTCCAATCGCAGCGCGCGCTACGAGACACGGAGAGCCGCGAAGCCGCCAAGGAGCGCGCGGCATTGCTTTCGGATTTAGCGCGAAAGACCGAAGAGCATGTGCGGGACCTGGCGCGGCTTCAGCGCGCAGGCGACATCCCGCTCCCTCCCGAATTGCGCAGTTTTCGGCGCTCTGTCATAGGTCGCGGAAAATGGCGGCGGCTAATCCGTGACTATCGCGCCATTGCCGCATCGCCCTTGTTCGACGCAGAGTGGTATTTGGCTCACAATCCCGATGTCGCCGCGGCAAGGTTCGATCCGGCGCTGCATTACCTTCGCCATGGCGCGAGGGAAGGACGGGCGCCGGGACCGCGTTTTAATGGCCAGACCTACTTGGAGATGAACGAAGATCTCGCAGCCGCGCGCGTGAATCCACTCTTGCACTATACCATTCATGGGAGCCATGAAGGAAGGCGTACAACAGCGGGCCTGTCCTTCCGTAATGACAACGCTAAAGATCACGTACTCTTCTCCCAGATGTTTGCCACCGCAAAGGACCGTGGCGCTGAATATGTTCCATACTCACAAAAAGAAAGCGTGACGAGCAGAATAAAGGCAGTTGCGTTTTATCTTCCCCAATTTCACCCAATTCCAGAAAATGACGCTTGGTGGGGAAAAGGCTTCACGGAGTGGACAAACGTATCAAAGGCGGTCCCGCAATTTGCCGGTCATTATCAGCCTCGATTACCAGACGCCCTAGGCTTCTACGACTTACGGCTACCGGAAGTTATGAAAGCTCAAGTCGAGCTTGCGAAGAAATACGGTCTATATGGCTTTTGTTTCCATTATTATTGGTTTTCTGGGAGACGGCGGCTGCTTGAGCGCCCTCTCGATCAATATCTTGCAAATAAAGATCTGAATTTCCCTTTTTGTATTTGCTGGGCTAACGAGAATTGGACCAGAAAGTGGGACGGCAGCGAAAACGAAATTTTAATGCAACAGCTGCATCTTGATGAAGATGACATATATTTTATATCTGATCTTGAACCCCTACTTTCGGACAATCGTTATATTCGGATCGACGGCAGGCCCCTCATAATTGTATACCGAATTGATATATTGCCCAATCCGGCCAAGACGGTGAAGTGCTGGCGTGACTACTGTTTGAAAAAAGGCTTAGGCAATCCGTACCTTGTGGCAGCACAGTCGTTTGGCATTTCAGATCCCAGGCCCTTCGGTTTTGATGCTGCCGTGGAATTCCCTCCACATGCTTTAAGCACAGAGCTCCCGATTATATCAGAGCTAAATCTCACAAATTCCCAATTCAATGGGGTGGTTTACGATTACGCAGGAACAATTGGATTAGAAAAAAAAGGCTTTGCTGGGCCCGATTACAAGCTATTTAAAACTGTTATGCCAAGCTGGGATAATCAAGCACGACGGCCCGGGGGAGGGAACATCTATTACGGTTCTACCCCGTTTCTCTACCGATGGTGGCTGCGTAATGTTTGCGAGTCTGCCGACCGCAATAACAGTAGCAATGAGAAGTTTGTCTTCATCAACGCTTGGAATGAATGGGCGGAAGGAGCATACCTAGAACCAGATCGCCGCTTTGGTTATGGTTATCTTGAAGCTACTAAAGCTGCGCTGGAGGAATTCCCAGAAAGCGGCCGGCATCGGGCTAAGATTCCTCCAACTAAATCTACATTCGCAGTCATTTGTCATCTGCATTATCAAGATCGTTGGCCAGATATCCTTGGCTATCTCAGAAACATTACTGAGCGGTTTGACTTATACATAACCATAACAGCGGAGTTGGAAGCTGGGGTCTCAAGTTCGATCTCAAAAAATTTTCCCAATGTAAAAGTTCTAAAGTTCGCAAACCGCGGGCGCGATATTGGCCCGTTCATTGAAGTCCTTAGGGGCATAGCAGACCTGAATTACACATGTATCTGCAAAATACACTCAAAAAAATCCCTCCATCGCACTGACGGTGATAAGTGGTTTTTCGAATTATTCGACGAACTGTTGGGGTCTAGCGAGACCGTCACTCGAATTGTAAAAAAGTTTGCGGATAATCCTAAAATTGGAATGATAGGACCGTCAAGACACCTACTGCAGTTCGAAGCCTTTACAGAAGGGATGGAGCGACTCGAAGCAATATTTGAAAAGTATTATGGCCTTAATTGTCGCAGTAGAAAATCTGATTTTTTTGCTGGCTCAATGTTCTGGTTCCGGCCGGAGGCTTTGGTGCAGCTGGCGATGGATTTCTCTCAGGATGATTTTGAGCGGGAGGCTGGACAGTTGGACTATACCCTCGCCCATTTTATGGAGAGAGTGTTTCTGCCGATGTGTGAGTTACGTGGTTTTGACGTGCTAACGAGTGCGCAAGTCGAACGGCAGTTCACGCCGTTAGGTTCGTCGGACGGACGAAGCGAGTATGATTTTGCGCAGTCCCAAGCATGACGGCATAGGCCGCCTGACCATGGCCGCCTCGGCTCCAGTCAGAAATTACGCCAGCTTGACGGACGTGACCGAAGCGCAAGGCCAGAAAAGCCGCGCCGCATATCGGAGTGGCCGGTCGCGAGCCAGACCGCTGCGCCGTGGGGAGGCGATCGAGCGGCACGGATCGCCGGACTCGCTCCCGCAGGGGGAGCGACGTGGTCACGCAAAAGGTGTATGCCTTCTTGGAAGCGTTTCGATCCACGCTCCCCCTGCGGGAGCGTGGATCGAAATGGCGTTTCGCGCGTCCATGTCACGCCGCGGCGCCGGGCAGGGTCACTTGTGGCACAGCCCCGGTGAAGTCTCCAAAATATTTCACGGTGACGACACAGTGACGATTCTGCGAGGGATCGATTAAATAGAATTAACTTAACCCGTTGATTTATTGGTGAGCCCAGATGGATTCGAACCATCGACCCTCTGATTAAAAGTCAGATGCTCTACCGGCTGAGCTATGGGCTCTTTCACGAAACGCGCAAAACTCGCCGGCGAGCCGCCCGCAAGTTCGACTGGACCATAGGTTGACGGCGCCTCGGGGTCAACACTTTAGGCTGCCACTTCGGCATCAAAGCGGCGACGGCGGCGTTCCGCCAAACGGAGACGGCCGCCCGGATGCTGGCCCCGCCGTGGCCCCTTTCAATCGCAGAACAGGGGAACGAGGCGCAGGTTGGTGAAGAGCTGCAGCGGCTGCCCCCTCAACCCGATGACCTTGAGCCGATGGCCGTTCGAAATAAGTCGCTTGTGAAGAAAGACGAGGGCGCCAAGGCCGGAGCTATCGACGAATTCCACCTTCGAGAAATCGAGGATGACGTCTTCGTCGGCCTGGGCGAGACGATCGATGTGCGGCTTCACCCGTGAAACATAGGCGGCGTCGAGATCGTCATCGATATCGTGTTTTTGAGACATGGCAGCTCGAACTTCCCAAAGTCGACCACAACCCCACAGTGCAATAAATTTCTTTCTACAATCTGAATGCGATTTGGCGTGCATAAAGTGAAGGCGGTCGAGGCGCCGGAAAACCGGCCCGCGACGCTCGGAGCGGCGAAACGTCAAGCGCCTCTTGCGCATTTTCCCCAAATCAGGCGAACTAGCGGGCTTGGAAAACCGGCTGACTGGAAGGTTCCTTATGGCAGGCAGGGACGGCAAGAAACCGGGCGGAGGAAGCGACGGCGGGCGCATACCCATCCTGCCATTGCCGCTGCCTTCCAATATCGCGCGCCTTCCATCGGCGGATCGCCGGGAAAAACTCAGGATTCTGGAAGCGCTCTTGTTTGCCGCGGCGGAGCCCTTGGACGAGGCGTCGCTTGCGAAGCATCTCGGCGCCAAGGACGACGTCGTGCCCCTCCTGGAAGAGCTCCAAACACTCTATGCCGGGCGTGGCGTAAACCTCGTGCGCGTGGCGGGGAAATGGGCGTTCAGAACGGCGGAAGACCTTTCTTTCCTTCTGGAGCATTACTCCGTCGAGCAGCGCAAGCTCTCGCGCGCGGCGCTTGAGACCCTGGCCATCATCGCCTATCACCAGCCTGTGACGCGCGCGGAAATCGAGGAAATCCGGGGCGTCAGCACATCGAAGGGGTCATTGGACGTGCTCCTTGAAATCGGCTGGGTCCGTCTGCGGGGCCGCCGGCGCGCGCCGGGCCGGCCCGTAACCTACGGCACGACCGAAGCCTTCCTCGACCATTTCGGCTTCGACTCCATTCGCGACCTGCCGGGACTTGCCGAACTCAAGGGCGCAGGGCTTCTCGACAGCAATCTTCCGCCCGGCTTCGCCGTGCCCGAGCCCGACGACAGCGCAACGCTCAGGGAAGACGAAGACCCCTTGGAGGATGAACCGGTCGCCGAGCACAGCGAGGACGAAGACGAGACGGTGGACGAAACCGAGGCCGATGATGGCGGGGGCGAGGGCGAAACGCCGGAAGATGCGCATGAACGGGGCGCTTTGGCTCGCGCCGTTTCATAAGGTTAATCGTCGTAAAACGGACACGGTTGCGCTAAGATGGCGCCTGGTCCGGGATAGAATTGACCACTATCGCACATGTTGCGCCGCGCCATGGCGAGCGCGCTTGACATGGGTTGCGCGTGCGGCCACGTTCAGAGCGACATTGAAAGTACAAAATGCCGTGCTAGCGAAGGCGCGGTGAAGGAGTAAAACGGAGATGCCCCAAAATCTAGCGGAGATGCCCCAGCATCTGATGTACCTCGGCAACCCATTCCAGCTCTTGTTGGTGTTGCTGGTGGTGGTGCTCTTGTTCGGCAAAGGCAAAATCTCCGATCTCATGGGCGATGTCGCGAAAGGCGTCAAGGCATTCAAGAAGGGCATGGCGGACGAGAGCGACGCTCCGCCGGCGCAGACCGCGGCAGCGCCCAAGCCGATCGAGCAGCAAGACGCCGCCGCGCGCGCGGAAACGAAGGCTCACGCTGGGTCTGAAACGAAAGCGTAAGCCGTCTCATCACAGAGCGCTTGGGTTTCTTTTGAGGGCGACAGTCTTACATGTTCGATATCGCATGGTCTGAGATTCTCCTTATCGCGGTCGTTGCGCTTATCTTCATCGGCCCAAAGGAGCTGCCGTATGTGCTTCATTCGATTGGCCGCATGGTCACGAAAATCCGCCGTTCGGCGGACGATTTGCGCCGCCAATTCGAAGATTCGGTGCGAGAGGCCGGGTACGAAGATCTCCATAAGAACATCCAGGAGTTCCGCTCGCTGAATCCGGCGAACCAGCTGAAAGATCATATCGCGCGCGCCCTGAACCAGGACGCTCCGCCGGCTGCGGCGGCCACGGCGGCTGAGCCGCCTCTGGCGGAAGCCCCGGCGGCAAAAGCGCCGGCTGAGGCTCCAGCCTCCAGGAACGGCCTGCTCGAAACGCCGGCCGCGAAGCCCGCGGCCGAGCCGGCGGGCGAAGCGCGTCCCTCAGGGGGGCCGTCGCCTGCGGGCGACTTTTCACACGATCGCATAGCTCCGGCAGCTTAGGGCGCCCCGATGGCCGTGGCGAACACTGAAGAAGACGAAATCGACCAGACGAAAGCGCCGCTGATCGAGCATTTGATCGAGCTCAGACAGCGGCTGGTCTATTGCGTCGCCGCCCTGCTCGTGACATTCGTGTTCTGCTACATCTTTGCGCAGCACATCTATAATTTCCTCCTCATCCCTTACAAGCTAGCCGTGGGCGGGGAGACCAGGATTGAGATGATCTACACGGCGCCGCAGGAGTTTTTCTTCACGCAGCTTCGCGTTGCTTTCTTCGGCGCCGTCGTGCTTTCGTTTCCCATGCTGGCGACGCAGCTTTACAGGTTTGTCGCTCCCGGCCTTTACCGAAGCGAACGCAAGGCGTTCCTGCCCTATCTGTTTGCGACGCCGATCCTGTTCCTTATCGGCGGCGCGGTCGTGTTCTTCGTCGTCATGCCGCTCGCCATGCGCTTCTTCCTGTCGATGCAGCAGATATCCGGCGACGGGCAGGTCCATATCCAGCTTACTGCGCGGGTTAGCGAATACCTGCATCTCATCACCACGTTGATCCTGGCGTTCGGCCTCTGCTTCCAGATGCCGGCAGTTCTCACACTGTTGGCGCGAGCTGGCGTCGTGACCTCCAACTGGCTTCGAGCGCAATGGCGCTACGCCGTGGTCCTCATCTTCATCGTCGCCGCAGTGCTTGCGCCTCCGGACATCATGAGCCAGATCGGTCTGGCCATTCCGACGCTGCTTCTCTACGAGATTTCTATCCTCTCGGTTAAGTTCGTGGAGCGCCAGCGCGCCGCCAGGGAAAAGAAAGACGCTCAAAGCGAGGGTGAGTAGCGCGGCTTCATCCGCGGTGCTCCTCCTATAGTTTTGGCCCAAAGAAGAATTTGCTTTGCATATTGCAGGCCGCCCTCGGGCTTGGGCCAAGCCTTATGGCTGCCGTTATTTCTGCTAGAATCGGCGCATCTCGATGAGGGAAGCTTCGCCGCAGTTGCGCTCTTGCCACAGAAACGTCCAAGACGGTTATGTTAAGGAAGCCGCTCTTGCAGAGCGGTTTGATGGGGTGCTAGCTAACAAACTAGACATCGGTTGCAGCTCTGATTTTTACGGCGCAGGCGGCAATTTTGCAGGTTGAAAGTCTCGCATTCGTGGATACTGGCCTAGGGTTTTCGCAAGCTACGAATAACATGAAGGTAAACCCGGGCCACCGTGTGCGCGCCGGAACCGGCTGCGCGCTGGTCGTTTACCAGAGCGGCCCACAGTGGAAAATGTGCGATGATCAAATGGCGGTCGTTGTGTCCGACGTCTCCGCGGGTTCGCTGAAGGATTCGCCGTCGCCCGTCGCAGGGGCCATCGACGCCGACTTTATCCTCCAGGGGGTAGTTATCGGCGCGGGGACCGGCATGGCGATAGCCCTCTCAAACCACCACGCAAACACTGTCAGCCCGTAATCGAAAGTGGCTTGGCTTTGCGGCATAGTCCTTTGTTTAGCCGTGCTTCTGGGCGGCGGGACTCACGCGGGATTCTTCGGTGACGTTGTAGTGCAACTCATCGCGATCCCTCTGCTTGTTATGGCTCTATGGACGTCGCTCGATACCGAGAAGACGGAGAGGCAGAAACGTCAAATTCTCTTTGCCATTGGCTGCTCCCTGCTGGCAATCGTGGGAATTCAGCTTTTTCCCCTTCCCGCCGCGCTGGGATTTCTTGGCGCCGGCGCCGCTTTAGGCGCGCCGTCGTCTGTCTCCCCTAACGTGGGTTGGGCGCCGCTTTCCCTATCGCCGCAAGCGACGTGGGCAGCGATAGCCTCGCTTATCGTCCCGGCTGCGGTGTTTACGGCCACCATGCAATTGAGTCCGCGCCAACGGATCGCTCTAACTTGGCTTCTTCTCGTCCTTGGCGCGCTGGCGTTGATGCTTGGTTTTCTGCAAATTCTCGAAGGGCCAACGAGCAGCTTGCGCTTTTTTGAGGATACAAATCAGACTGAGGCGGTGGGTTTCTTCGCCAATCGGAATCACTTTGCCGCCCAGCTCTGCGTGACGCTGGTGCTTGGAGGCGTCTGGCTGGCCATCATGGCGAGCCAGATGCTCGATGAGGGCGCGTTTAAGCCACGTTCCCTGATCTGGTTGACGGCCGCGGCGGTTTTCCTTGTCGCTGTGGTAGCCGGTTTGGCGATGACGCGTTCACGGGCAGGCGTCCTTCTTGCGATGGCGGCGCTTGCCGGCATTGTGCTCATGGTGCTTTGCCAGCGCCGTCATCGGGAAACGACCAACGGCCGCAGGTTCACGGCAAGCAGGGCGATGATCGCCACGGTTTTCTTCGCGGGCATATTCGCCGCACAATTCGGTCTCGGGAACATCGTTTCCCGTTTCCAGCTCGATCCGCATGAGGACCTTCGCGTTCCGCTCGCGCGCACAACATTTGACGCCGGCCTTAAGTCGCTGCCCTTCGGCAGCGGCCTCGGATCGTTCGTGCCGGTCTTCGCTTCGGCTGAGAAAGATAGCTCCCTCACTCCCTCCTATGCCAATAGAGCGCATAACGAGTTGGCCGAAGTGTTTTTGGAGATGGGAATTCCCGGGTTGCTTTTGATTTTGGCTTTTCTTGTGTGGTTTTTACACCGATCCTACAATGTCTGGTTGCGTAACGTCGCAGGAGATGACAATGTCCAGCTGCTGCTTCAGCGTGCAGCGGCGCTGTGCATTGCTCTGCTGCTCGCTCATTCACTTGTTGATTATCCGCTTCGAACCACTGCACTGAGTTCGATCTTCGCCTTCCTCTGTGGGATCCTCGCTACGAGTGCTCCTCTTGTAAAGAAGGCGCCCAAAGCAGCGAAGGCCGCGCCATCTTGGGAAAGGGAACGTGTACTTGATCGGAATAATCATGAGGAAAAGATGAACGTTGATCTCCATTGGCCTGAAGATTGGCGGAAGCGCGGCTAAAAAGGGAGCGCCCGGGGAATAGGGGATCGTGTGCCCGAACATAGTTCTGCGATGTGAGATATTTTTTCGGACGGGATCACAATGCGTCGACAAATTCTGTTGGTAGTGGACGTCGCGTTGATTTGTTTCGCGACAATTATCGCTTTAATATTGCGCGAGAACTTTGAGCTGCCTGAGGCCAAGCTGCCGGCCTTTCTGGCGTACGTCGGATCCACATGCGTTGTTTCGGTGGTGTTGGTGCAGGTCGCGGGCCTAAGCGCCTCGATATGGCGGTTCAGCAGCCCTAACGAATACAAGCGTGTCGCGTTGGTCATGCTGGGCGTATGCGTCGGCGCTGTCGTGCTTACCTTCTCCATCAATCGCCTCGATTCTATAGCCCGTTCGCTGCCCTTCCTGCAGGGCATTATCGGCGTCATGATGCTTATTGGCGCGCGCGCCTTCCACAAATGGCATCACACTCTCCGAGAGCAGCGAAAAGCCTCCGCGCCAGTTCAGCCAATCCACAAGGCAGGTGAGATTAACATTCTTGTCGTCGGGTTGAACCGGCTCGCGGAAACATATGTGTACGCACTCGGCGAGACGGGCTCTGGGCGAACCAAAGTTGTCGGCTTCGTTGCGCGATCCGACCGTCATGTCGGAAGGGTGGTCGCCGCTTATCCAGTCCTGGGCGTGCCTGAGGACATCGAGGCTATTATCGACGATCTCGATATCCACGGCGTGAGCGTCGATCGCATCGTCGTTGCTGTTCCATTTGCCAAGCTGTCCAGAGAGGCGCAGCAAGCTCTTCTTAGCATCGAGCGATCCAGTAACATTTCCCTGCAGTTTTTGACGGAAGCTCTTGGTTTAGAAGATAAGCGGGCCTCCGTTGCGCTGAAGCCAGGTTTTTTGAGCTCTCAGCGCGACTCAAACTATACCGTCAACTCAAGAGATATTCAGGCTTGCCTTCAAAGGAGGTTCTGGAAACTCAAGAGAGTTGTGGACGCTGTTGGCGCTCTTACGTTTATTATTTTACTATCGCCGGTCTTTTTCATCGTAAGCTTGCTGGTAGCCGTAAACCTCGGTCTGCCGGTGTTGTTCTGGCAGCGCCGGCCAGGCCTCAATGGCGTTCCGTTCCACCTTTATAAGTTTAGGTCTATGGGGGCGGCTTTTGCGTCTGACGGAGCGCGCGTTTCCGATGCCGAGCGCCTATCCCAGATTGGAACGTTCTTACGGCGGACGAGGCTCGATGAACTGCCGCAACTTTTCAGTATATTGATCGGGGATATGTCGTTCGTCGGCCCACGGCCCCTGCTGCCTCGGGATCAACCCGCGGCTTGTGCCGCTCGTCTGGCGGTGCGCCCTGGGCTTACCGGCTGGGCTCAGGTCGTCGGCGGCCGGGACATCCCTCCAGATGACAAGGCGGCTCTGGACGTATGGTATGTCCGCAACGCAAGCCTTCTTCTTGACCTGCAAATTGTGGCCCGAACCTTTCGTGTTGTCGTATTTGGGGAGCGAATTTCGTACTCATTGATCGAGCGCGCTCGAAATGAACTCGCTCAGTCGGCAGAGCCGGGAGACATACCATTCGGGTTACAAAGCGGCTTGCATACAGCATCGCCTAAGGTATAACAAACTTCCGAAATCCCTGCTTTTTTGATCGGCGATTGCGCCGTCTCGGGAATCCGAAACGGGCCGGCGGATAATCGCTTCCGAGTCTTGATCTTTCGGAGGATAATGATTCACCTGAAGTTAGGCAGCTTTGTTTGATCGAGGATGGAAGGGATTTGTTCAGGCCGGGTCTCGTGGACCGACATTGCATCGAGTTCGATCCATACTACCTCACTCACCGTGCGGGCCGACGACCGAGGGGCGCAGCGTGAGTACAGTCTCGCGCTCCTGCCAAGTCTCTCCCTTGCTTACGGCTGCGACCCGACAAGCCATGTGTTCGGTCATGAGGACCGCGCACAAATGGGGAGCCGAGGCTATTCCCGCTAGGTAAGCCCTGCACCGCAATGTTCGACGTCACGATTTCCCCAAGCGTACGGCTTTGAGATGAAAGTGCTCGTAACCGGCAACGCCGGCTTCATCGGCTTCCATGTGGCAAGATCGCTGCTTGATCGCGGAGATGAAGTGGTCGGTTTCGATGCGGTCAACTCTTACTATGATCCCACTTTGAAGGAGGCGCGTCTCGAACTCCTTGAGCAGACGGCTCGGCAGACGAACGGCTCGTACGGCTTCATCCACGCAGACCTTGCCGATCAAGGCGCCGTCAACGCCTGTTTTGCCGAGCATCGGTTCGACCGCGTCATTCACCTCGCCGCTCAGGCAGGGGTTCGCCACAGCATCGATCACCCTCACGACTACGTGCGGTCCAATCTGATCGCCTTTACTAACATCCTTGAGGCATGCCGGCACAGCAAGACGGCTCATCTCACTTATGCTTCGACATCCAGCATCTACGGCGCGAATACGCAGATGCCGTTCTCGGAACACCATGGCGTTAATCACCCGCTACAATTCTATGCCGCGACAAAGCGAGCGAACGAACTCATGGCTCACGCTTACAGCAGCATGTTCGGCCTGCCCACGACAGGACTTCGGTTTTTTACAGTGTACGGTCCATGGGGCCGTCCCGATATGGCTCTCTTTCTGTTTACGAAGAACATCCTGGAGGGAAAGCCGATCACCGTATTCAACTACGGCAAACACACCCGAGACTTCACCTACGTGGACGATATCGTGGAAGGAATCGTCCGAGTGAGCGATAAGATTGCCGCGCCCGATCATGATTGGCGTTCAGACGCTCCCGATCCGGCCACGTCCTACGCTCCCTTCCGCATCTACAATATCGGCAACAATAACCCGGTCGAGCTGAGCGCTTATATCGAGGCGATCGAGCAGGTCCTGGGGCGCAAGGCCGAGAAGGAACTGCTGCCTTTGCAAAAAGGGGATGTTCCAGACACTTACGCCGATATCAGCGAACTCGAGAACGCCGTGGCCTATAGACCCTCGACCCCTGTTACGACGGGCGTCTCCCGGTTCGTTCATTGGTATCGCGAATACTATCGGGTCTAGCGCGGGCCGCATCTGGCGGCAGTCGCCCGATGGCGTCCGCCATCGAAGCAAGGGAGCGCGCGCTGCGTAAAAATATCTGAACCGCGCCAGGCCGATCTCCGCCGCCGGGAGGTTTGGGGCCAGGCCCCGGCGCCCTTCGCTGGCCTGCACAAGAGCTAGCCCTTGCGGACGCCGGCGAGCACTTATAACTTACGCTCCGAATGGGGATGGAGCGCCCCCGAAACCGCCCGCCTGGGCTGATGGCTCCTGCTGCAACCGCGGCGGGAGCTTGTCTGGAACCCGCCGCGCAGCGGGTATTTTTGTGCCCGCTTGAAACTTGGGACGGAGACGAGGCGGGACTGCGCGCCTTTCAGTGGGATGCCGATGCTGACCTATATCTATATCGCTCTTGGCGGCGCCATTGGAAGCGTCGCCCGCGCCTGGACGACCAACGTCATGGTCAGCGTCGCGGGACCGCATTTCCCGTGGGGCACCATCCTCATCAACGTCGCCGGATCTTTCATCATAGGCTTTTTCGGCGCGCTGACGGCGAGCGACGGCCGCTTCCAGGTTCATGCCGACGCGCGCGCTTTCGTGATGGTCGGCATCTGCGGCGGCTACACGACATTCTCATCCTTCAGCCTTCAAACGCTCGATCTGTTGCGCGACGGCAAGCCGGGCGCCGCTTTCGCGAACGTCGCGTTGTCGGTTATCCTGTGCCTTGCCGCGGTGACGGCGGGTTTTGCAAGCGCCGCCGAGTTGAACGCCGCGCCGGCTCGCGCCGCCGCCAAGGGTAGGGTCATGGGAGAAGTCATACTCGCTGTGCTGGACCGGATGGACAGCGCTCCGGGCTTGCTTTCCAGCGCGGCGCGGCTGCTCGATTATGGCAGAGGCGGCCGGATCGAGGCGCTGGCCGTGAGAATGCCGCCGGTTCCAGCGCTCATGATCGCCGATCAGCCGATAACTTCCGCGGAGGAGGTCAGGCTTCGCGCCCGCGAGCAGGTTTGGGCCACGGCATTACGGACCATCACGGAGCGCTGGCAAAACCCCGGCCCCGCGTCCATCGTCACAGACTTCGTGGATGTGGAGGGAGACGTCGCGCATTTCGTGGCCAAACGCGGGCGCCGCAGCGACGTCGTCGTCGTTCCCGGCGGACGCGGCTCGGCCCGGGCCCGCGACGCGCTTCACGCCGCCCTTTTCAACACCTCGCGCGCCGTGCTGATCGCGCCGCCCGGAAGCGCCGGCGGCTTCGGACGCGTGGTCGCCGTCGCCTGGAAGGACGATATCCGCGCGCCGAAAGCGGTGCTCGCCGCCATGCCAATCCTCGAAAAAGCTGAAACTGTGCATGTGCTGCGCGCGCGAGCGCCTGAAGCCACCGTCCCGCCCATTCTTGTGGAGCACGGCATTCCCGCCATTGTCCACGCCCTGGATGGGCAGGGGGCCGTTGGCGCGCAGCTGCTGGAGACGGCGCATCGGCTTGGCGCTGACCTGATCGTGATGGGCGCCTATGCGCACGGCGAGTGGCGCGAGGCGCTTCTTGGAGGCGTCACGCGCTACATGCTCGAACACGCCGACCTGCCGCTTCTGATGCGGCATTAAAGCGGGAACCGGCCTGCCGACGGCCGCCGCGCCAGGCTCGCGGTCATTGGCAGCGCACGCAATTTCGCCGTTTTGCTCGCTTTTTGCGCAGTTGTGCCAATAGCATCACAACCCTTAACAAGGCTTACGCGCACCTTACAAGATCCGCCTAATCGGCAACCAATAGCTAAGTGTTAGCTAAGATGTGTACTCTGAAGTTTCACATATGGCTTCTTTATGTCACCGCACTTTCCCAAACCTTAGTCTCAACTTCGGGGGGCAGGCGATTAATCCTAATCGGCCTAGCCTCGGCTGGCAGGTAGCCAGCATTCGATAGGCACTTGGGGAAAATCATGGAGAGTAAGAGTATCGGCGGGTCGTTCGAGCGGTCTTCTCGCGACGGCCTAATATCCGCGCCCGACGCCAGCGCGAAGGCTTCAAACAGACGCAGGAAATGGCTCGCCGCCGCGGCCCTTCTTGGAATTGCCGGCAGCTCCAGCGCGACTTTCGCGCAATCCTATAAAGATGCTGTGTGCGATCCCTATAAAAACTACTCCTGTCTCGATGCCTATCTCGGCACTGGAGTTCTTGAGCGCTTCTTCAATTACTATAAGCTCGAATGGGGCCAAGGAGCGGCGCCAACCGATCCGAATGCTCCTCCAAGCCGCATCGATGGGTGGCCGAGAACGCCAACCACGGTGCCGCCCTTGGCCTATACGGAATGGCCCACCGGCGCCCTCACCAGCATCGGCGTGACGCGGCCAAACTCCGCCGATAGCCCGTTCATGGTCGCCATCGCCAATACCGATATCGGCAAGTGGATGGCATCCAATAATATCCAGGTTTACGGCTGGGTGAATGGCGGCGGCAACCTCAGCACCAATCCCGGAGGAAAGGGCGCGAATGCCCCGGTTGCCTACACCTATTCCTCGAACACCGTCGTTCTCGACCAGGCGGTTCTATATATCGAACGCCTCCCGGATACGGTGCAGACCGATCATATCGATTGGGGCTTTCGGATTTCCGGCTTGTACGGCACCGACTACCGCTACACAAACTCCTACGGCATAGCGAGCTACCAATTCAACAAGGACAACAACGAAAACGGATATGACTTTCCGATGGTGTATGCGGATTTGTATATCCCATTCGTCGCGAACGGTCTCGAGTTCCGTATCGGCCGCTATATTTCGATCCCGGACATCGAAGCGCAGCTTGCGCCCAACAACCTGACATATACACACTCCCTCACTTACGCTTGGGACAACTACACCAACACCGGCATCGTCGGCTCGCTCCAGGTCACAAAGCAGCTCATGCTGCAATTGGGCGTAGATGACGGCACAGAGACGCCGCTTTGGCATGGCGGCCTCAACATCAAAAACCAGTTTAACCAAGCTGCTGCGGCGGCGCAGGCCGGCATACCAGGCTTGACCGACGTCTTATATCCAGGCTCAACATACAAGAAGGATCCCGGCAACCAGCCATCCCTTACAGCCTGCCTTCGATACACTTGGAACGACGGCTGGGATAATCTTTATCCGTGCATCGACGGCATCAACAAAGGGAACTGGGGTTATAACAATATCCAGTGGCACGGATTCACCTATTATCACAAGTTCAACGACCAGTGGCACCTCGACTTCGAGACCTATTATATCGATGAGCATGGCGTCGTGAACGAAAACAACAGCACTGCGATGGCTATCTATCAAAATGGCGGCACGCCATTCTCGCCCCAAAATATTCCACTCAACGGACCCAATCTTGCCAGCTGTAGGGCAGGGGAACTCACCTGCGACGTCCACACGATCGGCGTCTTGAGCTACCTGAACTATACCCCTGACGCCCTGAACAACTGGTCCGTGCGTCTGGAATATTATGACGACCCGGAAGGCTGGCGCACAGGAACCGCTGCGACCTATTTCGACACGAGCCTGAGCTGGCAGCACTGGCTGTCCCCGCAAATCGAGATGCGGCCCGAAATCTCCTACTGGCGTTCATACGGCGCAGACGCCTTCAACGGCAATCCGACCATGGGCGTCCCTGGCACCAAGAACAGCATGGTGGAAATTTCTTCGGACCTTATCATACACTTCTAGGTTGAGACAAATCCATGAGCGTCTACCCAAAATACGAAGTGCGGCAGCAGGAAGGACTCGGATGCCACGTCCTGGTTACCCGCGAGAAAGGGCACAAGGAAACTTGGGTAGGCTTCACTGGCAAGAACGAAGCGCAAGCTTGGATCGACAAGCAGACTCGGCTCTGGCGACCTGAGCCAGCAACGCCGCCGAGGTTCTGCGAGAGTGAACGAAGAGGTGGAGGACTGTCCTCCCAGCGCGCTGGGGCTCAGTAGACGCAGTATCAGCGGAAGACCGCCGCGCCGGGCAAGACCGGCGCGGCGTTTATTTTATTCGGCGCCTTTTTCGGCTGCCCTTAATGCATTTTCCGCTCATGCGGCGTCAGGACGCCCGGCGCTTCGCCTGATGATAAGTCGCCGGCGTTATGCCTTCCCTTTCGGTTTGCGGGTGAACCGATACATTTGCACCTTTTCAAGCGTGGCCACGCCGGTATGAAGGATTTTATCGAGGACCTCCATGAAAGCGTTCACTTTTCCCTCGCTGTCCATGATTTCGACCACAACCGGCAGGTCCTTGGAGGTCCTCAGAATTTTGCCTGGATTGAGCCCGCTCGCCTTGCCGTAGCCTAAGTAGCCGCGAAACACGGTGGCTCCGGCAATTCCCGCTCTCTGAGCCTGAACCACAACCTCCTCGTAGAGAGGCCGGCCCTCGTATTTGTCATCCTCGCCCAGAAAGATGCGCAGTTGAACAGCAGTTTCGACGTGACGCATGCGGTTTTCTCATTTTCCAAATTCGTGGTTCGGTCGCGCCCCATTCATGCACAAAGGCGTCTCCAAAAAGAGATCACGTTTTCGGACTGAAATAAACAATCTCTGCCAGTCCCGATGTCGTAATCTCCGCCACGCGCCGGCTTGGCTCAAAAATCGGTGGGATGTTTGTCGACGACAGGAAGTCATTCTAGCCCAATTTTTGTGCACCGCAAGCTATGCGAACCAATACCTATAAGCAATCGAGCAAATCGAGGCCCATTGCTGTTCGCCCGGTCAGGCTGCCGCTCGTGCAGCCATCACCCGTCATTATGTGGCTGAAGCGGCACAGTTCTTTGATTCCGCATGTCCCCCAACAAGATGGCTCTTTACCAATCTGATTTGTGTGTTTGTTGTAGGGCGAGGCGGAGCTTCCGCTTTTTAGGCGCGCAGACAGGGCCGGGATGGACATGGGCTATAGCAGGGGCATCGCGGCGGTTTTAAAACGGGCTGGGCGAATGTTTCGCGTAGCGCTCGGTTTGGCCGCGCTGACCGGCCTTCAGTCATGCGTTGGGCCAGATTTCAAAATTCCAGATCCGTTGGATATTAGGAGTTACACCCCTTCGCAAGTGCCTGCGCAGAACTCGGCGGGAGGCAAGACGCAGCATCTCGACGTGGGCCGCGAGCTGCCGGCCGAATGGTGGTCTCTTTTTCGCTCGAACGAATTGAACAGCCTTGTGGAGCGCGCGCTCCGGGACAACCCCAATTTCGATGCGGCGCAGGCCGCCATGCGCGCGGCGCAAGCCAATGTTTACGCGGAAGTCGGTCAGCTCTTCCCGCTTGCCTCCGGAAACTATCAGGGAACGGGCGGCAAGGTGGCGACGTCGCCCACTGGCGGCGGCGTCGCGGCGCCGATCGTCACCTCGTCCGGCGCAAACCCCGTTTATTATTCGCTCCATACGGCGCAGTTTTCAGTTTCTTACGTTCCCGATGTTTGGGGCGGCACGCGCCGCCAGATCGAGAACCTGGAAGCGCTTAAAGAGAACCAGCGCTTCATGAACGAGGCGACGTTTCTAACGCTGACTTCGAACATCGCATCGGGCGCTATCCAGGAAGCGTCGCTGCGAGAGCAGATCGCGGTAACCAACCGGTTGATTGTCATCTCCCGCGACATCCTGGAAAAGGTGCGGTTACAAAAAGAGTTGGGCCAGCTGACGGAACTCGACGTCGCCGGACAAGAGGCTCTCGTCGCCCAGACTGAGGCGACTTTGCCGCCATTGCGCAAAGCGCTCGACCAGAACCGGGACTCGCTGGCAGTGTTGTCCGGTCATCCGCCTGGCGAAGGTTTGCCAGAGAAATTCGAGTTTTCCTCGCTTAAGCTTCCGCGGAATCTGCCTGTGAGCCTTCCTTCCGATCTGGTCGCCCAACGGCCGGATGTCCGGGCGGCGGAGGAAAACCTCCATGCCGTTTGCGCCATGATCGGCGTCTCGATAGCGAACCGCCTGCCCCAATTTTCGCTGGGCGGCGACATCGGCCGAAGCGGGCCCCTGATTCAAAACCTGTTCAGCGCCAACCCCGCTTTCTACTTTTATACCGGCGTGGCGAATGCGTCGCAGGTCATTTTCGACGGCTTCACCCTTCAGCAAAGGCAACGCGCCGCCGAAGCCGGCTTCGATCAGGCGGCGGCGCAATATCGCCTGGCGGTTTTGACGGCGTTCCAGAATGTCGCCAACTCGCTCTACGCGATCCGTCACGACACCGTGGGGTTGCAAAAGGCGATTATTGCCGAAGCCGCGGCGGCAAAAGCGCTGAGGCTGACGCGCATCCAATTGAATGAGGGGCAGGTCGCCTTTACGCAGGTTCTGACCGCACAGACCGCTTATCTGCAAGCCTCTCTCATCGTCATTCAGGCGCAGGCAAACCGGTTTACCGACACCGTCGCACTCTTCCAGGCTTTGGGCGGCGGCTGGTGGAATCGCGCCTCTCCTCCCCATACCGAGGCGCCGAAAGCTTGGCTGACAAGCGTGGTGGGCGTCGACCCCGATCCTGTAGCGAAAGAATATCCTGGAGCGACAAAGAATGAGGCGAGGTGACGGTGCCTGCTTGAGCCGCTATAAGCGCAATGCGCCAGGAGTTCTTTCATGATCAAGTACATGCCCGCGGCTCTCCTACTGAGCATGGCGGCCTTCGCCAGTCTGCCTGCAACGGCCGCAGATACAAAACCGTCCGCCCCTGAACCCGTTGTGGAGCTTTCGGAAACCCAGATTAAGTCCATCAAGAGCGATCCAGTCGTCGAGCACGACTTTCCGCAGGTGCAGCAGTCTGTTGGCACAATAGACTTCAATCAGGAGTTGCTGACGCAGGTTTTTACGCCTTATCAAGGGCGTATTATCACGGCGTTCGCGAGCGTCGGCGATCGCGTGAAGAGGGGCGATGTGCTCTTCACGGTCGAAAGCCCCGACCTTATGCAGGCGGGATCGACGCTGATCGCCGCCGCGGGGGTGCTCGAACTTACGAGCAAAAACCTCGACAGGCAGAAGAACCTTTATAGACAGAGCGCAGCGGCCCAGAAAGATTACGAGCAAGCGATATCGGATCAGCAAGCCGCCGAGGGCGCCTATAATGCGGCCCGAGCGGCAGTAAAGGTGTTCGGAAAGTCCGACGCCGAGATCGACAAAATCGTTGTCGAACGCAAGATCGATCCGGCCCTTGACGTGCCATGTCCCATTACGGGGCTGATAACCGCGCGAAACGCGTCGCCTGGTCTTTTGGTT
Source organism: uncultured Alphaproteobacteria bacterium (assembly GCA_963834165.1). Taxonomy (GTDB): domain Bacteria; phylum Pseudomonadota; class Alphaproteobacteria; order Rhizobiales; family Rhodomicrobiaceae; genus Rhodomicrobium. The sequence continues at coordinate 19,764 of CAWIAL010000006.1, forward strand.
CAGCCGGGAAATCCGCCGCCTGTCTACATCGTCGCCGATACGTCCTCGATGTGGATGCTTGCCAACGTTTCCGAAAAGGATGCGCCAGCCCTCAGGCTGGGCCAACAGGTGGCGGCGAAGGTTTCGTCTCTGCCGGGGCGGATCTTCCGAGGCAAGATCGTGACAATCGGCGCGACGGTAGACCCAAACACGAGGCGTGTCCTCGTGCGATCCGAGATCGCTGATCCCAATCATGAGCTTCGGGGCGGCATGTTCGCCAATTTCGATATCACGGTGGCGCCCCCGAGAAAGTCGCTTGCCGTCCCTCAGGATGGCGTGGTTCGCGAAGGCGATGGCACGATGACCGTTTGGGTGACGGCCGATCGGAAGAAATTCGAAAAGCGCGTCGTTCAGATCGGCCTGACCGATGGGGGGTTCGTCGAGATCCGCGAGGGGGTGCAGGGTGGCGAGCTCGTGGCGACGGACGGGTCGCTCTTCATTGCTAATCAATACGCCAACGTCGGCCAGTGAGGCCGGACGCTTGGAACTCGATCGCTATAGAGGTGCTGTGTGCTAAAAGCGCTTGTGACATTTGGCTTAACGCGCCGGCCTATCGTTCTTCTGCTTCTGCTCGCTTTCATCGTTGGAGGCGGCATCGCTTTCCTGAAGCTGAATATTGAGGCGTACCCAAATCCGGCGCCTGTCATCCTGGAAATCACGGCGCAGTCTGCAGGGCTTTCAGCAGAGGAAATGGAGCGTCTCTACACGATTCCGATGGAGGTCGGGCTTGCGCCGACGCCCGGAGTTAACAACATTCGCTCGACATCGTTCTATGGCTTGTCTTTCGTCCGTGTAACATTCAATTACGGGGTGGATTACTACTTCGCCTTGCAACAGGCTCAGATCAGTCTCTTACAGAATGTCAACCTGCCTAATAACGTTTCACCGCAAATCCAAGCTTCGAGCCTCGTCGGTGAAGTCTATCGCTATCAAGTTACAGGCCCGAAACATATCGGCATCACGAATCTTCGCACCATTGAAGACTGGGTTCTGCAACGCCGCTTTCTGACAGTATCGGGCGTGGTGCAGGTCAACACCTGGGGCGGTACGACCAAGGAATTCGAGGTCGAGGCCGACCTGGACAAGCTCGAAGCCTATAACGTGACGGTCTCGCAGCTCGTGAACGCCGTGAGCAACGCGAACATCAACGTCGGCGCGCGCACCATCAATATCGGGAAACAATCTGTAAACATACGCGGCGTCGGCTTGATCGACGATGCTGGAAATTCAGACCTTATTGTGGGCCGAAAGGTCGAAGACATTGAAACTATAACTCTTGGTGAATTCAATAACGTGCCGGTTCAGCTTAAGGACGTAGCAAGAGTTTATGTCGGCTACGTGCCAAGGCTTGGCAAAGCCGGTCGCGACGACGATGATGACGTGGTCGCGGCTATCCTGGTCATGAACCGCACGCTTCATACAAATGACGTCATTGCGCGCATCAAGGCGGAGGTTGAAAAAATCAACACCGACGGAACCCTTCCGCCCGGCGTTAAACTGGTTCCCTATTATGATCGCTCTTCGCTGGTCTCGGTTACAACCGAAACCGTGCTGCACAATCTCGTCTTCGGCTGCATTCTCGTATTTCTTATACAGTGGATTTTCCTTGGCGACTTGCGAAGCGCCATTATCGTGGGAGTCAATATACCATTCGCGCTGTTCTTCAGTATCATCATACTCGTGCTTCGAGATGAGGACGCCAACCTCCTCTCATTGGGCGCCGTAGACTTCGGGATCATTGTCGACTCGGCCGTCATCTTGGTTGAAAACGTCTTTCGCGTATTTCAAGCCAGGGAGCGAGAGCAACTCTTAAGCAGCCCTGTGCCAATAGAACGGAATGGCAAGAACGCCAGCCTGATGAACCGCATACGCCTGATTTACATCAGCGCCACGCAGGTCGATACGGCGGTGCTTTTTTCGACCGCCATTACTCTTGCTGCTTTCGTCCCGCTTTTCACGATGCAGGGCGTGGAAGGGCAAATCTTCAACCCGATGGCCAGAACTTACGCATACGCGCTCGTGGGCGCGTTGCTGGCCACGTTTACGATTACGCCCGTGCTTGCCTCGTTCCTCATCCCGGAGCACGTCGAGGAGACAGAAACGATCGTGGTCCGCGCGATCCGCGCCGCTTACACGCCTTTGCTGCGGCTTGCGCTTCGTGCGCGCGTTTTGACTGTCGCCATCGGCGTTGTCTTTTTGATCTTCAGCGCGTTCCTCGCGTCGAGGCTCGGGACAGAGTTCCTCCCGGCGCTCGAGGAAGGAAACCTTTGGATTCGCGCATCGATGCCGCCTACGATTTCCCTCGAAGCCGGAATGCCGGTCGTCGACCGCATGAGGCAGATTCTCAAGAGCCACCCCGAGGTCATCACGGTTGTTTCACAGCACGGCCGTCCCGATAATGGCAGCGATGCGACCGGCTTCTTCAACGCCGAGTTCTTTGTGCCGCTAAAGCCCTTCGGCGAATGGGCGCCGGGGCGCCTGAAGGAAGATTTGATCAAGGATCTTCAAAATGAATTTTCCTCGGAGTTCACCGGGATCGATCTGAACTTCTCTCAGTACATCCAGGACAACATCGAGGAAGGCCTTTCCGGCGTCAAGGGCGCCAACTCGGTCAAGATTATCGGCCCGGACCTCTTCAAGCTCGAGGAGCTCGCGACGCAGGTAAAGCGCATTATGAGCGATGTTCGGGGCGTAACCGACCTGGGCATATTCCGCGTTCTCGGCCAGCCCAATCTTAACGTCAAGGTGGATCGCAACAAAACGGCCCGCTATGGGCTCAACTCGGGCGACGTCAATAACTTTGTCCAGACCGTGTTTGGAGGCAATGTCGCGACCACCATTTACGAAGCGGATCGCCAGTTCGGCGTCAATGTCCGCGCAGCCCCGAAATTCCGCGACTCCGTCGAAAGCGTAAAAAACTCGAAAATCAACTACACGACGCCCAATGGCAACGCGTACATCCCTCTCAGCGAAGTTGCGGACATAACCCTCGATACCGGCGCATCCTATATCTTTCACGAGAAAAACCAGAGGTTCATACCAATCAAGTTCAGCGTGCGCGAACGCGATCTTGGCGGAGCGGTGGCCGAGGCAAAAGACCGGATCGCCAAGGCCGTCACATTGCCGAATGGCTATCGGCTGGAATGGGCGGGGGAATTCGAGGAGCTTGAACAGGCGCAGAAGCGATTGGCCATCGTTGTTCCTCTCAGCCTTCTTCTCATTCTCGGTCTGCTCTACGCGCTGTTCAACAGCATACGCGACAGTCTTCTTGTTCTGACAGGCATTCCGTTTGCGGTGGGAGGCGGGATCATCGCTCTTGCGATTTCGGGAGAGGAATTCGGCATATCGGCGGCGATTGGCTTCGTATCGCTGTTCGGCGTTTCGGTCATGAACGGCATTTTGATCATGACCTACTTCAACGAACTGCACCGCTCCGTGGCCAGCACCACCGATGCGATGTTCCAAGCCGCGACGCAACGGATGCGCCCGATGCTTATGACCGCATTGTCGGCCTGCATCGGACTGTTTCCAGCCGCCTTGTCGACAGGGATTGGCAGTCAGGTCCAAAGGCCTCTCGCCATCGTTGTCGTGGGCGGAATGCTGGTCGGTCCGCTGATGCTGCTCATCGTGGTCCCCGCGCTGCAAACCCTGTTTCTAGGCAGCGGCGCCATTCTGAAGATGCCAAGCCGGAAGAGGAGCAGGAGTCCGTTTAGGGCTTCATCGCCGGAAAGCGAACATTCATCGTGAGCGGCAAGCGCTCACTTTGGGTGCCACCCATGCCTATCTTTTGGCGCGTGGCAGGGCGCGGAAACGTGCGGGCGGGTTGGAACGGCGCGCCCTGGGCTTGAAGGGAACGGTAAGCCGTCGAATTTCTGGCCGCTCGCGCGGAGGCTTAGAAGGGGTGA
>CAWIAL010000007.1:0-144821 GCA_963834165.1 uncultured Alphaproteobacteria bacterium
CAATCCATCATGGGTGCGACGCAGAAGCGCCAGGGGCTTATTGCGCGGCTTGTTCCTATATTTTCGGTGCTATTCATCATTGCTAATTCGATTGTTTGCGTGCCGGCGCTTAAGCCGAGCCAACGCACCGGCGAGAGGGAACATGGCGGCGATGAACGAGTTAAGCCAGCCGCCGGGAGGAAGGCCCAGGTCCCCGCTCGAAAATCTTGGCTGACCGGCGTTTGGAGCAATTGCAATTGCTTCTATCAAGGCGACTGTAAGCGCATTTTTTCCTATTCGCTGCATAATGCAGCAAGCCGATCTCCATTTTAGAGAAAAGTTGGTTTCTATTTGCTATTTAATGCATACGGCAAGCCATTCCCAAGAAAATTATTCCGCCCGGCGATCAGGCAAGCTACCTTAAGCCCATGGCAATCTTGCACAGGTGCTATGGTGAACGCTCCTTTCGATGAAACCTCGACGATCCAGGATTTCACCCCAGCCGGTGAACTCCTTGCCCGCGCATCGGTGGACTGGGCGCCTGAAATCGCAAACGATGCGGTTTGGACCACCTTGCTGACCGAAGCTGCACAAGAGCGGAGCGGCGAACCGGCTCTCGCCCGGCTCTATGGCAGCATTCTTCAATCCAGATCGTTCGAGGAAGCGCTGGTGTCGAAGCTTGCCATAAGGCTCGGGCACTCTTCTTTGCCTGCCGAGGTGCTCAAGGGCTTGCTTCTGGAGCCGGTTCTTTCGGACGCCTCGATCGGGGAGGCTGCGCGCGCGGATATCGCGGCTGTCGTTGACCGCGATCCGGCCTCGGGCAGGCTTCTTGAACCGTTCCTCTTCTTCAAAGGCTACGCCGCCATTCAGACACATCGGCTTTCCCACTGGCTTTGGAAAGGAGGAAGACGAAACGTTGCACTTTACCTCCAAAGCCGGTCATCCGAAATCTTCCAGACGGACATCCATCCAGGCGCACAAATTGGAAAGGGAGTGTTCCTCGATCATGCGACGGGGTTCGTGGCTGGAGAGACCGTTGTGATCGAGGACAATGTTTCGATCCTGCACGGAGTCACACTTGGCGGAAGCGGGACGGAAAAAACCAGCCGGCACCCGAAAGTCCGGACCGGCGTCCTGATCGGCGCCGGCGCCCAGATCCTCGGCGATATCGAGATCGGAGCCTATTCCAAGATCGCGGCGGGCTCGCTCGTGACCGAGAGCGTGCCGCCAAGGTGCACCGCGGTCGGCGTTCCCGCCCGCATCATCGAGGGCGCCGGGTCGAACAATCCCGCGCAAACGATGGATCAGCGCCTGGCCCAAGGGACCTACAAGTCGTTCACCTACGTCATATAAAGGATGCGCTCTCTGGGTCCCAGAGCGCGCCGCCCGGGCAACAGGATGCTGCCCATGGGCCGTCGACAGGCACGCATCCTGAGCCTGTCGAAAGATGATCCACCAGACTCAATCATACGCAGTCGTTCCCGCCCCCGTCCCGCCTCCGCAGGCACGACATTATTGGGGCTACGGCTGTGATAGTGGCGATTTGTACACCACGCTCTAAAGGAATCGGGACACCCTCTCCCAGGGGGAGAGGGTTGGGGTGAGGGTCGCTTACCTCTCTTGATCTAGATCCCGGCGAGGTGAAAATGGCCGCCGGCCAGGGTGACAGGCGCATTTCTCCTCGACCTTCCCAGTTTCCGATGAAGCGCCCGGATATACGCGGGCGTCGTGCCGCAGCAGCCGCCGATTATCTTGGCGCCTGCGTTTTTCCACTCCAGCGCGCTCGCGGTGAAGTCCTGAATTTCGTGATCATGGTCTTCGAAGCACCAACCCAAGCCGTCGTGAGCGTGCCCGACGCCATTCGGGTAAAGACCGATAACGCCCTCGTAGGCGGATGATAATTTCCGGAACGCCTCGTCCACCGTGTCGACCGGTCTGCAATTGAGCGATACTCCGGCGCGCCCGGGCAAATCGGTTTTCTCGACGGCTTCGGCGAGAGGTGTTCCGTCCAGAAGCCTGGCGTCAGAGCCAACCACGAAACTGATGACAAAGGGAAGCCCTGTCGCAGAAGCCGCCTCTGCCATGATTTGCCCTTCCAGGCCGGCGTTGATTGTCTCAGGCAGAAGAAAATCCACGCCCAATTCCGCAAGCCAGGCCGCATGCAGCCCGTGCTCGTCGCGCAATTCTTTCTCATTCGGTACGAGATCGGGACGATAGCAATCCTCAAGCGGCGCAAAAGATCCGCCCACAAAAACTTCGCGGCCGGCGTTCTTCTTCGATTGCAGAGCGATGCTCACGGATTTTCCAAGGGCGCCGCGCGCCTCGCTCTCCCGTCCCACTTTACGGAAAGCGCGGGGAGTCGTTCTGAAGGTGTTGGTGATGGCCACATCGGCCCCGGCGGCAAAGTAATCGCCATGGATTTGCTCTACCAAATCCGGTGCGTCGAGATTGGCCGCCGCCGACCAAAGCGGCAGCGCGGTTTCATACCCTCTGCGCTGAAGCTCCGTGCCCATAGCGCCCGGGAAAATCACGGTTTCGGCGTTCTGGATGAAATCGGCGAAGCTTTCTGCTGGGGCTATCACGAGGGCTCTGCTCCGATGATGCACGGGAGAACCCCGGCTGTGTGTGAAACGCGCCCATATAGAATAGCATTCTAATCTGCGATGGCAAGTGATGCCCACAGAGGAATTTTTTCTAAAGCTTGGCCTTCTGCGCCAGGACGCAGTGAGGGTATCCAATATCGTTCCCGAAAATCGCCGCGCAGAGGCGAAGGAGGCATACCGTCGAAAACGTTGGAAAAGATCGTGAGCGCGCAGGCCCGCTGCCGGATTATGTCAGCGCGGCGATAAAAAAGAAGGGCGCGCGCAGAAGATGGGCGCCCTCAAGCCGGAGAATGGCCGCTGGAAAGCCGGCCCGCGGCCGTCGCCGGTCAAGTAGCTTGCTTAGGACGTCCGTCGGTGATCGTTTGCGCGGTGACGACGTAGGTCACTGCTTCGGCGATATTGGTACAATGGTCGCCGATGCGCTCAATGTTCTTTGCACAAAAAAGCAAATGCGCGCCATACGTGATCGTTCTGGGATCTTCCATCATGTAGGTCAGAAGCTCCCGGAACAGAGAGTTGTACAAGTTGTCGATCTCCTCATCACGGGTCCAGACCTTGAGCGCCATGGCATCGTCGCGCTGCGAGTAGGCGTCGAGGACAGCCTTCAATTGCGAAAGGGCAAGGTCTCCCATCGTGCTAAGATTTTTCGTAGCGGGCGATAGCCAGGCAGTTTCATCGAAGGTGGCGATCCGCCTTCCGATGCTTTTTGCCATATCTCCGATACGTTCGAGATCGCCGGCTATGCGCATTGCGCCCACGACAGTGCGGAGATCCACGGCGACCGGTTGCCGCCTTGCTATGATGTGGACCGCGCATTCCTCGATCTCGCGCTGCATTGCATCGATCGCCGGATCGCCAGCTACCGCTTGCTGGGCCAGTTCCGGGTCCGCATGCGCAATGGCGTTCAACGCGGTTTTAAGCTGGTGCTCCGCCAGACCTCCCATGCGCAGGATTTTGGTGTCGAGGGATTTCAGATCTTCGTCGTAAGAGGTGACGGTATGGGCGGTCATTTCCCACTCCCTTCGAGTAATAAAGAGTGCAAGTGCTTAAATCGGCGTCACCGGGGGCGCTGCCGCTACCCTACCACGTGCTAACCGTTGATTAAATAATAACCGCTCGTTGAGACAGGATTGTAACAGGCGCTTTGTTCACGCGGTGCACGGGTGTCGGCGCGTCACCCCTAAGCCTTTGTTCTGGCTACTTCTTCGCGCGCTTGGCCGCGGCGCTGCCGATGACCTCGCCATCCTCCTTCGTGAAGGAGCCAACGTCCGGATTGGGGAGAATTTCGAGCACCACCTCGGAGGGGCGGCACAGCCGGACGCCCTTCGGCGTCACTACGATGGGCCGGTTGATGAGGATCGGATGGGCGAGCATGGCATCGATCAGCTCGTCGCCGGACCATTTCGGATCGGCGAGCCCGAGGTCGTGATAGGGCGTGCCCTTTTCGCGCAACAGCGCGCGCACCGGGATGCCCATCCCCGCAATGAGCTCTTTCAGTCTTTCGCGCGACGGCGGCGTCTTCAGGTATTCGATGATTTCGGGTTCCTCGCCGCTTTGGCGGATCATGGCGAGCGTGTTCCGCGAGGTGCCGCAAGCGGGATTGTGATAGATGACGATGCTCATTCAGTGCCCGCTCCCCTTTTTTCTGCCTGCTGCCGCCATCGCCGCGTCGCCCTAACTCAAACTGCGGTTCAAGACTTCCATAAGCTCGGCCACTTTCCGGCGCTGCTCCTCAGCGTTTCCGCTCGCAATGGCGTGCTCCACGCAGGTGTTGACGTGGTTCTGCAGGATTTCGCTTTCGACCTTGCGGAGCGCGGCCTGCGCCGCAGCGATCTGGGTGATGATGTCGATGCAATAACGGTCGTCGCTCACCATGCGCGCGATCCCTCGCACCTGGCCTTCAATCCGGCTCAGCCGTTGCAAGCACTTGTCCTTCACGTCTTCGCGCATGGAACGCTTATACCACCGGAGGGTATGACTATCAACTCAGCGACGCGCCGATCAAAATAATCGAAACAAAGCAACCTGAAGCTAAGGTTCCGCCTTTTGCCGCCTTGTCCGATGTACCCTACGGGGGTATGTATGAACCTGAAACGCAGCGGATAGGCGGAAAGATGGATACGGACAGCCATAAAGATCGTCACCATGGCTCAGAAGCCCATGAAGCCGGAGATAGCATGGCTGCCGATCCCGTCTGCGGCATGGATGTGGACCCTCGAACAGCAAAGCATCAGGCGGATTATCGAGGGCAGCGCTATTATTTTTGCTGCGCCGGCTGCAAGACGAAATTCGAGAAAGGTCCCAAGCGGTATTTGGAAAAGGACGCGTCGGCCGCCGCGCACGTTCCCGAGGGCGCAACCTACACCTGCCCCATGCACCCCGAGATCAGGCAGGTGGGGCCGGGCTCGTGTCCCATTTGCGGCATGGCGCTCGAGCCGGAACTGCCTTCGGCGAGCGACGAGCCCAATCCCGAACTTGCGATCATATCGCGCCGGTTCTGGATCAGCCTTGTCCTGACGCTGCCCGTCTTCGCCACCGAAATGGGCAGCCATCTGTTCAAGTCCGCCCACTGGATGGATCAGCAGAGCCTGAACTGGCTGCAACTCGCTTTCGCGACGCCTGTGGTTTTGTGGGGCGGCTGGCCGTTCTTCGAGCGCGGCTGGCAATCGCTCAAGTCCCGCAATCTCAACATGTTCACGCTCATCGCCATGGGCACGGGCGTGGCCTGGGTCTACAGCGTCGCCGCTACCTTGTTTCCGGGCCTGTTCCCGCCCGCGTTTCGAACGAGCGATGGCGCGGTCCCCGTCTATTTCGAGGCCGCCGCCGTCATCACGGTTCTTGTCCTGCTTGGGCAGGTCCTGGAGCTTCGGGCGCGCGCCCAGACTGGCGGCGCGATCCGGGCCTTATTGAACCTTGCGCCGAAGCATGCCCGCCGCATCAACGACAATGGCAGCGAAATGGATGTGCCGCTCGATGTGGTCGCGTCTGGCGACCGCCTGCGCGTGCGGCCGGGCGAGTCCGTGCCCGTCGATGGTGAAGTGCTGGAGGGCCGCAGCGCGCTCGACGAATCGATGGTGACGGGCGAGTCGATGCCCGTGGAAAAAGTGCCCGGCTCGAACGTGATCGGCGGGACCATGAACCAGGGCGGCAGTTTCGTCATGCGCGCCGAAAGGGTCGGGCGGGAGACGATGCTCGCGAAAATCGTGCAAATGGTTGCCGAGGCCCAAAGAAGCCGCGCGCCCATCCAAAGGCTTGCGGACCGCGTGGCGGGCTGGTTCGTTCCGCTGGTGATCGCGGTAGCCATCGCGGCTTTCATCGCCTGGTCCATCTGGGGGCCCGAACCGCGCTTCACGTTCGGCCTCGTCGCCGCCGTCTCCGTTCTCATCATCGCCTGCCCTTGCGCGCTCGGGCTTGCAACGCCCATGGCGATCATGGTCGGGGTCGGACGCGGGGCGCAGGCCGGCGTGCTCATCAAGAATGCAGAGGCGCTGGAGCGGTTCGAGCGCGTCGATACGATCGTCGTCGACAAGACCGGGACGCTGACCCAGGGGAAGCCGAAGCTCGTTGCCTTGTTCACCGCGCCAGGATTCGAGGAGGCTGAGGTCCTGAGTCTGGCCGCGAGTGTGGAGCGAGCCAGCCAGCATCCGCTTGGCGCTGCGATTGTCAAAGCGGCGGAAGAACGGGGCCTGCCCCTCTCCGATGTGCAGGACTTCGACGCGCCTGCAGGAAAGGGCGTCACCGGCCGCGCCGGCGGCAAGCGCGTCGTCATCGGCAATTTGCGGATCATGGAAGAGGCAGGCATCTCTGCGGGGGCTTTGGCGGCGGACGCGAACGAACTGCGCGAGGACGGCGCGACGGCTATCTTCGTCGCTATCGACGGCCGCATAGCAGGCGTGGGCGGGATCGCCGACCCGATCAAGACCACAACGCCGGAGGCGCTCGCCGCGCTCAAGGCGGACGGCATCCGCGTGGTGATGCTGACAGGCGACAACGCCGCGACGGCGAACGCGGTGGCGCGCAAGCTCGGGATCACCGAGGTCGAGGCCGAAGTGCTCCCCGAGGACAAGAGCAAGGTAATTGAGCGGCTGCGCAAAGAAGGCCGGATCGTTGCCATGGCCGGTGACGGCGTGAACGATGCTCCAGCCCTGGCTGCCGCCGATGTCGGCGTGGCTATGGGAACCGGCGCCGATGTCGCCATGGAAAGCGCTGGCATCACCCTCCTGAAGGGGGATCTCATGGGCCTCGTCCGCGCGCGGCGCCTCTCGGCGGCGACGATCGCGAACATCCGGCAAAACCTGCTGTTTGCGTTCATCTACAATGCAGCCGGTGTGCCAGTCGCAGCCGGTATCCTCTATCCCTTTTTCGGGATCCTGCTCTCCCCGATTATCGCCGCAGCGGCCATGGCCCTGTCGTCCGTGAGCGTGATCGCCAACTCGCTACGGCTGCGAAACGTTTCCTTGTAGCGAAAGGCCGCTCGTGAACGGGACGTCGGAGAAACCGAAATGGTGACCGATCTCGTGGATCAGCACGTGGCGGACAACGCGGTCCGGCAGCTCGCCGGTGCGGACGGCGTAACTGAGGATGGGGATACGGTAGAGAAAGATCCTGTCGGGCAGACTTGCGGGAGCCGATACGCTTTTGAACGGCAGTCCCACCCCATATAGAGCCCGAGGAGACCATCGGATCGCGGATGCGCATGGCGTTTAGCGTCTCCGTATCGGCGAAATCGGCCACATGAACCGTCACATTACCAAGCGCCGCGCGGAACTGCTCCGGCAAGCCGTCCCAGACCGCCTGAACAGCCGCCTCGAAACGACTCTGACTGAGCTGAAGGCATGCAGCCTCCTTTTCCGCAATATCAAGGCTGGTCGATGTCATTCGGAATTTGGGGGATTACAAGCAGTATTGGGTTGTCAATTGGGTAGATGATCGCGTTCTTGGCGATAATGGGAGGGTTTGATAGCGTAGCCGTGGCGGTCTTGCCGCTTGCGCTGCTCCAGCTGATTGTCACGGGTTTGCTCTTCCGCACGGTTATGGGAGTACCCACTCGGCTGGTCAGCGTCTCGTCGCGTTCCCCGAGCGGCGGGGATGGGTAGAGGCCAAGCAGCACATGGGACCTGACGAAAACGACCAGGGCCTGCGTATCGGGAAACGCCTCTGAAGTCGGCCCCAACAAGCTCTCGCGAAGTTCTGGATAGCGATCAAACGCCTTCTCGGTGGGTGCGAAGACGGTAAAGGCTTGGGTGCCCCGGGCGGACGACTCAAGACCGCTCCTTCTCACAATTGTGATGAAGGTAGTGAACCGAGGGTCGGACGAAGCGGCGTCGAAAGCGTCTTCGTCAGATAGGCTATGTGCGGAGGCGTAGCGGGACGACAGACCCGCGGCCGCCCACGCAAATGGCACTCCCGCGGCCGAGATTAGGAGATCGCGGCGTTTCATTGTGAGTCTCCTTGAGGGACGTAGCCTCTGCATTACAGGGCAGGAGAACAGCTTGTTGCTGATTTTGTGCCTAGGACTTATTGCAGATTGCGTGAGCCCGACGCGGCAAGCTCAAATCAACGAGGAGAAAGGCCGGCTATGCGTTCGTGCACGCGAATTGCCCCATTACCCCGGCAACAGACATCGCGGGCTATGAGGGCCTTTTGGGCGTAGGTTTGTCGATACGCATTTTGGCGCCAATTTTGCCAAAGCAGAAGTTCTGGTCAGAAGTTTAAGAACAAAGTTAGAGTATCCGGCTGGCAACAAACGCCGGGCACCTCTCCGGGTGGGAGTTGCCGGATCGCTTTGCGGTCCGGGTGCTTGATTATGAGAGGTAAGCGCCCCTCACCCCGCCCTCTCCCCCTGGGAGAGGGAGTTCCGCCGCTTAGGCCGATGCGCCCTACGCTTGGCCGAACGGGTTCTTCACCTTCGCCGGCGGCTCTGCCGACGCAACCCTGATCGGCAGATCGTGGCCGTCCTCCAACTCCTTCACGATCCTGTCGAAGACCTCCTTGAGAGCTTTCGCCGCTTCAAGCCCGGCGCGGTCTCGCGTCACCGCCAACCTGCCGTAGACCGCGACGTGATCCTCCCGGTTCTCGATCTTGAGATCCCCGAGCGTGATCGCGTCGCTCTCGTTTCTGAAAGGTGCAAAGTTCATCATCTTCCTTGGCCCGAAGCTTGCGGCGCGGCCTCCGACGTCTGGAGGCGGCATCCAAAATGCGGTGTCGGCGTTGGCAAAATCATAGCACGCCGCCGCACCTCTCCGTCAAGTTGCGGGAAAACATCGATACCTACCCTCGATTCCAGATCCGCGATAGAGATCGTCTCCCAGTTCTGGCTCGCATCGTTCGGCGCGAAGTAGGCCGCTGCGGCGTTCCGCGACGGCAGGTAGGCCGCCTTGAAGACATGGGTAGGCACGAGCACACGGCCCTTCAAGCTTTGCAACTCCGCGCCGAGAAAGGCAGGGCCGGTGACGACGAAAACCTCCTCGCCCGAAAGCGCCAGTTCACGGACCGCGGATTCGATGCCCTCCCACAGCACCTCGTTGTTGCAGGGGTCTTGGGGGATCATGTTGGCGAGCGAAAACGACTCTTCCTGGGACTCGGGCGTCGACATGTCGCCGTTGGGCGCCATGTGCCCCCGATCGAAGCCGCTGCGCCGGTAATCGGCGAGCGCGGATCGCTCTTCCTCCGGCAGGCGCGGCTCTTCGTGGAACGCGTTCGAGCGAAGTCTCGCCAAGCCTCTCGCGCGCTCGATCCGCAGCGGCGTCAGATGCTCCGCGGACCAAAGCGGCGTGCGGGCTATGCCTGAATACAGGACGGCGATTTCGGAGAAGCAAACCTCGTGGGTCTGCGCCGCCAGCTTTTCACTTTTGATGGATGGAGCGACGCCACGATAGAGCTGCGTGGAGCAGCCGCTATCAGCGGCGAAGACCGGGGTGGTGAATAAAACGAACGCGGAGAACGAGAACGCCTGGAACCAGGAAATTCGAGCCATTGGCCGTCCCCAAGGTTGAACTTGCGGAGTGCAAGTCCATCAAGGGGTAGGCGATTCGACCGTGTCTCATAACGGCCGAGCCCGTTAAGCTTCTGGTCGCGGCCGGCGAAAATGCGCGAGCGCTTTCCTGCGCGCAAAATAAATGGCCGGAAGATCCGGCCATGAATGTTACGTGACTAGCGAAGAGTGCTACTTATCGCAGGTTTTGGCAAGGCCATCGAGGAGAGAGGTTGCGTCATCGTCAAGCTCGGATTGCGTAATTCTGTCGAAATCCGGGCCGATTTTCTTCGCGCCTTCCTCCATCTGCTTGTCGAGCGCTTCGAGCTTCTTTTCGTCCTTCTTCTCGGCAGCGGCCGTGTACTGCTCTTGCAGTTTCATGAGGCTGCAAAACTGTGCCGACTTCGCCTTGTCGGCCTTGATGCTGTCCACAAGCTTCTGAACCTCAGCCTTGCTCGCTTTCGGAGGAGCCTGTTCCTCCTGCTTAGGAGCTTTCTGCTGAGCGAATGCGGACGTGGCGGTGAGGGCTGCTAAGACCGCGATCGCGGCGACAAACTTGGTGTGCATGAAAGTCTCCTGAACGTGTGGGATTAACAGAGGGAGGTTCTACAAAAATTTCAGTCGTTCCGATCTGGAACTTTCGTTTCCGACGCCTCCCACAAATTTTGAAATGTCGGCGTTTTCGCGACATATCACATGAATTATTTTCCACATACTCCTTCGTATGCCAAGGGTTAGGCGGGCTGGCCCTTAATACCGCGCCTGGATAAGCCTCTCCCTAAGCCCCTGCTTCCCATGGAAGGCAGCCTTACGAAGCCGCGCCGTCTTTCCGCCATAGCTTAAGACGCGAACGCACACGGACGTCAGTCCGCCATTTCCAAGATGCCGCGCGGCGCCGCTCGATAAATCGATGATGCGGCCTTTCACAAACGGGCCGCGGTCGTTGATGCGCACCACAATGCTTTTACCCGTTCGTTGATTGACAACGGCGACCTTGGTGCCGAAGGGCAGTGTCCTGTGAGCCGCGGACACGCCCTGAGGATTGTACCTCTCGCCGTCCGCGGTGATCTTACCGCTCGAATAGTGAGAAGCGATCCCGCATTGGGCAAAGGCCGAAGATAGTGAACCGCCGGTTGCGAGGCCGATCAAAACCATACAGATTCGGTGTCCGAGTCTCATCCGTAAACTTTCCTCCAGATTGCTGTTTTGATAGTTCAACAGCCGTAATCGCGGGAATGTTCGAGGAAACCGTTAACCTTAAAAGAAGCTAAAGCACTTACAAAAGAACACTGAGGCAAGCGGGGCGGCGCATCGCTTGAATGCGCCGCCGCTTGTCTTGTTTAGTCGTCCTGGGACGCGTACCGCCTGCGGCCGCCGTGATGCCCATACCGGGTCCGGCTATGGGCGCGGGCGTAATGGACCCTGCCGTGGTGAGCATACCGTCTGGCATGACGGCCTTGAGTCGAATTTGCCATTTGCAATGGCTCGCGAAGCTTGACGTTGCGGAAGCCTTTGCCTCCGCTGCCATAGCTCACAACCTCGAGGCAGACCGGGGCGAGGCCACTCATGCCCAGCGCGTTCTTCGCGCCCGTGGACAAATCGATGATCCGGCCCGCAACGAACGGACCCCGGTCGTTGATACGCACAGTAATGCTTCGGCCTGTGCGCTGATTACGAACGACCACGCGTGTTCCGAAAGGCAAACTCTTGTGCGCCGCCGAAACCCCCATGTGGTTATAGTGCTCGCCGTTGGCAGTACGTGAACCAGACGAATAGGTGGAGGCAATACCGCACTCGGCAAACGATTGCTGGCAGCCGATAAACCACACCGCTGCTAACAACACAGCCGCATAGATACGCTTCACTTTCTTCATCACAACCTTTCCTTGTCGTACCGATTAGGACGGCGGCGATGAAAAGCGTAAATAAGGCGTAAATTAGGAGACGAAATATGAATAGCAGCTATGCCTTTTCCGCATGCTTCAGTTTTGTTTGGATAATACTTCAGCCAAAACAGCGCTTTAAAAAGCAATATCAGAACCTTAACCTTATTTAAGGATGATAGTTTATTAAAATTGCAATTGTTTTGGGCAGCCTATTCTTGGCTTCGACATTTCCCCCGATGCGTCAAACGAACGCACGAATGCTTAACACTTACAGGTCATTATCCCGCCCTGTCTTTGGAATAGGAATTGCCAAGCTCAAGATTAACTCGACGGATTTCCCGCTCTTGCAGGGGCACCGTTCACAGCAACGTCATTCACAACGTCACATTGTATTTTGAAATTGCCTTCTGATGTAGTTTATCCTAGAATACAAACGTAAAACCACATCCTATCACGCCTAAATAGCCTAGCAGGGAGAACTTGTATGAAGTACTCACCCGCGAGCATGAGTGCATTATCGCTTGTGGTAATTCTATTTTTAGCGTTTTGGCTAGTATTACAACAACATCCATCGTCGATAGACCTCGCGGTGTGCCTTGGTTTATTTTTCGCCGTGCTAGTACCGGGCATTTTTATGATTGTCCGCCACCAGATGCGGATCAATCGGATCCGGGCGGCCGAACTTTTCAGGCAAAACTTCGATCCGGGTGCGAAATTCGATCTCCATTTCGAATTTCTAACGAGAAAATACTCGGCCCTGGTGCCCGCCACGGGCCAGGCGATAAAGCCTGATAATGCAGCGCCGGATTATCCTTTCACGACGCCTCAGGACTGGTTTCTGCTCGCAGCGAGCATTCCGTTCACTCTCTTCACCGCGGCGGGGATTTTCGTGCTCTTTCTGCCCGCCGATGAGCTCCCTAAACTGTTGGGAGGCTCGCTCGGATCGAATATTCTAAGCGTTGGCGGATTGAGCGAGCCGAGCGCCAAGGATTATGAGAACGCCGTCACAATCGCGTCGCTGGCTTTCGCCGGCGCTTTTCTCTATTGCCTGAGGCTGTTTCTCAAATCCCTCCTCGCTTTCGATCTTTCCGCGATCACATTTCTAAGGGCTTTCGCCCATATGCTGTTCGCAACCATGCTTGCGGTTGTTATCTGGCGCGTCGCTCCCGATACCCGCTCGCTCGTCGACGGCGTCACCCAGGTCCAAAGCGCTGCCGCAATGGACCGCAAGGCAGTCACGAAGCAGGCCCGCCCCTCCTCCGAGGAGGTTTCCGCGACAACAAGAACAGAGCCGGTGCCTAAGCTCTGGCTGCTCCTTGCGTTTGCTGCCGGCTTCATACCCGACGCCGCTTTTTCCTGGATTGCACGGCAGGCGCGCCTGACGCTGAGCCGCCGCTATGCGAGGGTTGCGAAGCAAACAGTCGTCGCGCCGCTGACAGTGATTGACGGCATCGACTTCCTCACGGCCTATCGTCTCGAAGAAAGAAAGATCGCCGGCGTGCAGAACCTCGCGGCGGCCAATCCCATCATGCTGCACGTCGAAACATCCTGCTGCATCTTCACTATTATGGATTGGATTGCGCAGGCGCAGCTTTGCGCCGCCGTAGGACCGCAGCGCTTCCTCCTGCTCAGGAGGCTCAATCTGAGAACAATCTTCGATCTGGAGCATGCGGTCCTCGACCCGTCCGCGCCCATGGGATTGAAGCAGATGGTCGGAGCCGTCCTTCTCGCGCATGAGGGAAGAACGAGCATCCTCCGGGACTTCGGGATCAGGCCGCTCGACGTCACCTATCGCGATTTCGACAAGGCGATGACGTCCTGGGTGAATGTCGAGGTTATCGAGCACCTCGTGCGCTTGATGATGGACGATCTTTACGTCCATCGGTTCCGCCAGATTTGGCAGGATATCGAAGCCAGCATGGATATCGTGAAGCCGGAGGAGCCGCCGCGGCAGCTGAAGATTTCCGCGAGCCAGACGGCAATGAAGACGCAGCACACCAACGGGCATGGTCACGACGGTTATGCTTGTGGTGAGGTTCCGGCCGGCGTGCGCGCCATGTCGCAGGATTAGAGCGCGCCGAGCACGCTCATCGCCCTCTACAAATACGGCTGTTATATATAGAGTGAGGGCGGATGGCCGAAAGGATCGCACGGCCGTCGATTGCAATCTCGCGGGAAGTTTTTATACTGCGCCACCAAGCCGATTTCATCCCGTAGAGGCCTAATGTCCGCCGCACCCGCGAAACGTCACCCGTTGCACGATCAGCATTCCGCCGAAGGCAAGTTCTTCTCTGCTCCCCTGGAGCAAATCGACCCTGAGATTTTCGGGGTTTTGAACAGCGAGCTTGTCCGCCAGCAAGATGAGATCGAACTCATCGCGTCGGAGAATTATGTGTCGCGCGCGGTGCTCGAAGCGGCGGGCTCGGTTCTCACCAACAAGTATGCCGAAGGCTATCCGGGAAAGCGCTATTACGGCGGCTGTCATGTGGTCGATGTCGCTGAGGAGCTAGCCATCGGCCGCGCGAAACAGCTTTTCGGCTGCGAATTCGCAAATGTTCAGCCTCATTCGGGCAGCCAGGCCAATCAGGGGGTGTTTCTCGCGGTCCTGAAGCCCGGCGATACAATTCTCGGCATGGGCATCGATGCAGGCGGCCATCTCACCCACGGCGCTGCGCCGAACATGTCGGGCAAATGGTTCAATGCCATTCATTATGGTGTCCGCCACGACACTGGGATCATCGACTACGAGCAGGTTGAACGTCTTGCCCGCGAGCACAGACCGCGCCTGATCATTGCGGGCGGCTCGGCCTATGCGCGTGTTATCGATTTCAAGCGCTTCCGGGAGATTGCAGACGAGGTTGGCGCGCTGCTTCTCGTCGACATGGCCCATTTCGCCGGGCTGGTCGCGGGCGGCGTGCATCCGAGCCCGTTTCCGCACGCCCATATCGCAACAACCACCACCCACAAGACCCTTCGCGGACCGCGCGGCGCCATCATCCTGACGAACGACGCCGACCTCGCGAAAAAGATTAATTCCGCCATCTTCCCCGGCCTCCAGGGGGGCCCGCTGATGCACATCATCGCCGCGAAGGCGGTCGCGTTCGGGGAAGCTTTGCGGCCCGAGTTCAAGGCCTACGCCGGCGCCGTTGTCGACAATGCGAAAGCGCTCGGGGAAAGCCTGAAAGGCGGCGGGCTGGAACTCGTCTCCGGCGGCACCGATACGCATCTGCTCCTCGTCGATCTTCGCCCCAAGGGCCTGACGGGAAAGGCAGCCGAAGCCGCGCTCGGCCATGCGCACATCACCGTGAATAAGAACGGCGTTCCGTTCGATCCTCAGAAGCCCGCCATCACCTCAGGGATTCGCGTCGGCTCGCCTGCTGGCACGACGCGCGGCTTTGGCGTGAAAGAGTTTTCAGAAATCGGCGCCATGATCGTCACGGTTCTCGATGGCCTGAAGGCCGGTGAGGGTAAGTCGAAGGCAGCGGCCGAAGCCGTCAAGGCCGAGGCTATTGCTCTTTGCAATCGCTTTCCGATCTATCCAGGCAACAGAGCGTAGGCAAAGCGCTCAATGGCGCATAAGGCAGGCTGAGATAATATGCGGTGCCCCCATTGCGGAGCTCTCGACACCCAAGTGCGCGACAGCCGTCCCTCGGAAGATCACGCGGCCATACGGCGGCGGCGGTCCTGCCCCGAGTGCGGAGCGCGGTTCACGACCTTCGAGCGCGTGCAGCTTCGCGAGCTGACCATCATTAAAAGGAGCGGGCGGCGCGTTCCTTTCGACCGCGAGAAGATCCGGCGCTCGATCGAGATCGCACTCAGAAAGCGCCCCGTCGGAGAAGATCGCATCGAGCAGCTCGTCAGCTCCATCGTGCGCACCCTCGAAAATGGAAACGAAGCCGAAATCGCCTCTGAAACGGTAGGCAAGCTCGTGATGGAAGGCCTGAAGGCGCTCGATGGCGTCGCCTATGTCCGATATGCGAGCGTGTACCGCGATTTCCGCGAAGCGAAGGATTTCCATCGCGTTCTCGTCGAACTGGGCGATTCCTTCAATCGCGTCGCGGACGAGAAATGATGACTGAAATGCCTGCATCATCCTTCGACGCGGCTTCGCGCGCAGGCAACCTCCTGCCGTTTCCACCGGAAGTCATGGATTCGTTGATGCGGCGTACGCTCTTCCTTGCCGAAGGAAATCTCGGGGCCACGTCTCCCAATCCTTCCGTGGGCGCGGTGGTTGCCGACCCGGCGACAGGCGAAATCATTGCAAGTGCCGTGACCGCGCGCGGCGGACGCCCGCACGCGGAGGTGCTCGCGCTCAGGGAGGCAGGACCGCGAGCGCGCGGCTCGATCCTGTTCACGACGCTTGAACCGTGCAGCCATTTCGGGGCGACGCCGCCCTGCGCCCATACCATCGTCGATGCAGGGGTTTCGCTCGTGATCTACGGCTCGCGCGATCCGGACATGCGCGTGTCGGGGCGGGGGCTCACCTGGCTCGAAACACATGGGGTCGCCGCGCTACAGGGCGAGTTTGCCAAGGAATCCGACTGGATTAACCTCGGCCACACCTTGCGGGTCACCGAACGCCGCCCCCTCGTGCAGATCAAGCTCGCCGTCGACGCCAATGGCCGCGTCCCGCTCGGCGCAGGCAAGCCTGTTTGGGTGACGGGCGACGCAGCCCGCGCCCGCGCGCATCTCCTGCGCGCCAAGGCCGACGCCATTCTTGTTGGGAGAAAGACGATCGAGGCCGACGACCCGGAATTGACGTGCCGCCTGCCCGGCCTGCAGGACCGCTCGCCGGTGCGCGTTGTGCTTGCGCCGCGGTGCGATGTGCCGCTCGAAGCTCGCATCTTTCAAGCCGAGCGCCCGCCCGTTTGGATCATGTGCGGCGACTCCTCGCAGTGCGGACCCTTGTTCGGGCGCCGTGGCGTGCGGATTTTCGATATTGGGGCCTCATCCGGCGGAAAGCTCAATCTGCAGCTGGCCATGATGCGCCTTGCGGCGGAGGGAGTGACGCGCCTCCTCGTCGAGGGCGGCCCGGCGACGGCGCGCGGCTTTCTTGAAGCCGGTCTTGCCGACGAAGTCATTATTATGCAAGGCGACAAAAGCGTCCCGGAAGACGCAAGCGCCCTGCCCTTCGTGGACAAGGGACTCGACCTCGTAACCGGCTCACCCGCGTTCGTTCAAAGCGAACGGAGAAAAGCGGGCCCGGACACCATCACAGTCTATCGTTCCTCCTTGCACTGGCAGAATTGACCCATGTTTACCGGCCTCGTTCAAGCAAAAGGCGTTGTCATAGCAGCCGATAACGGCCGCTTCACCATCGCATGTCCGTGGGAGCCCGGCTCGATCGCCC
Organism: uncultured Alphaproteobacteria bacterium; assembly: GCA_963834165.1. Lineage (GTDB taxonomy): Bacteria > Pseudomonadota > Alphaproteobacteria > Rhizobiales > Rhodomicrobiaceae > Rhodomicrobium. Next base: position 16,792 of record CAWIAL010000007.1, read on the forward strand.
TTGGCGCTTCGATCTGCTGCGACGGCTGCTGCCTCACCGCCACAGCCGTGACGCCCATGGCTGGCGGTGCGCAATTCAAGCTCGACGTGTCGAACGAAACGCTCAGCAAAACGACGCTCGGCGATTGGCGAAAGGACCGGCGCATCAATCTCGAAAGGTCGCTGCGCGCGGGCGATGAGCTTGGAGGCCACCTTGTGTCCGGCCACGTCGACGGCGTCGCCCATGTCGTGAGCATCAAGCCTTCGGGGTTCTCAAAGATATTTGAGGTGCGCGTGCCGGATGCTCTTGCAAAATACATCGCTCCGAAAGGATCGGTCGCGCTCGACGGCGTTTCCCTTACCGTGAATGAGGTTTCCGGCTCACTTTTCACCATCAACCTCATTCCAACGACGCTAGACGTCACCACATGGGGTGAACGCAAGCCGGGCGACGCCGTGAACGTGGAGGTGGACTTGATCGCCCGCTATGTGGCAAGGCTCTTGGGGCAATAGGTTGAGATCGAATGCAAGGCGATAAATTGCGCGTCCTCGACACGTCCGGCATCCATGAGCAGCTTTCTTCCATCGATGAGATCCTGGAAGACGCGCGGCAGGGGCGCATGTTCATTCTCGTGGACGCCGAGGATCGCGAAAATGAAGGCGATCTCGTCATCCCCGCACAGATGGCGACGCCGGACGCCATCAATTTCATGGCCCGGTTCGGACGCGGGCTGATTTGCCTCGCGGTCACGCCGGAGCGCGCGGACACGTTGCATCTGGAACGCATGGCACGTTCGAACCAGTCCCGCCACTCGACCGCTTTCACCGTGTCCATCGAGGCCAAGGAAGGCATCTCGACGGGCATTTCCGCCTATGACAGGGCCAAGACCATCGCCGTCGCCATCCATCCAGAGAAGGATTGGCGCGACATCGTCAGCCCCGGCCATGTTTTCCCGCTTGTCGCCCGGGACGGCGGCGTGCTCGTGCGCGCAGGCCACACCGAGGCCGCCGTGGATCTCGCGCGCCTCGCCGGGCTACTTCCGGCCGGCGTCATCTGCGAAATCATGAACGACGACGGCACCATGGCGCGGATGCCGGATCTCCTCGCCTTCGCGCAGCGGCACGGCCTCAAGATCGGCACGATCTCGGATTTGATCGCCCATCGCCGCCGCAACGAGAGTTTTGTGAAGGTTGTGGATGAGCGTGAAATCGCGACTCCCCATGGCGGCCCGTTCAAGCTTCGCGTCTATGTGAATTCGGTCGACAACACAGAGCATCTGGCGCTGATCAAGGGCGACGTTGCAACGCCCGACCCGGTGATGGTTCGCATGCACGCGGTCAATATCCTCGAAGACCTCATCGGCATGGGCCGCAACGGAAACCGGAGATCGCTCGTCGAGCGCTCCATGCGCCGGATCGGGAAAGAGGGGCGCGGCGTCATCGTCGTGATCCGCGACGTGCGGGAAGGCGCGATCCGCGCCCGGCTCACCGAACCCGGCACGCCGGCAGCCGATGGCAAGCCAAACGAGAAGCGCCTCGTCGATTATGGCATCGGCGCGCAGATCCTTCTCGATCTCGGCATCAAGAACATGATTTTACTTTCGAACTCGCCGACGCCGAAAATCGTCGCGCTCGAAGGATACGGCTTGAACCTCGTTGCCCGCCGTCCTATTGACGACCAATGAAAGACCCCATTCACATCCTGGTCATCGAGGGCCGCTACTATCATCATATCGCGGACGCGCTTTTGCTCGGCGCCGAAATGGCATTGAGAGAGCTGGGCGCTACGTGGGAAACCGTCACGGTGCCTGGGGCGCTTGAAATTCCTCAGGTTTTGTCCATGGCCTCCCACGCCGGCGCTTTCAGGCACGACGCCACGAAGCCCTTTCACGGCTGTGTCGCGCTCGGTTGTGTCATCCGTGGTGAGACATCGCATTATGACATCGTCGCCAACGAATCTGCGCGTGCGCTCCTGGCGTTCGCGACGCTACACGGAATTCCCGTTGGAAACGGGATCTTGACTGTAGAAAACGAAGCGCAAGCTGTTGCAAGAGCTGCCGTGAACGGCAAGAACAAGGGACGTGAAGCCGCCGAGGCTTGCCTCGAAGTCCTTCGCGCCAGACGCGCTTTCGGCAAAAGAAGCCGCTAAGCAGGGGTGACTGGACCCTCGACCGTCATAGCCGCCTTGGGGCTGCTATCCAGAGAAACACATAACGAGTTCCGCCAGTGGGCTGGATGGCTGGGCCGAGCCCGGCCATGACAGAGGCGGCCAAGCGAGATTGGCTTCAGAGCCGTCTTCAAGAGATGAATATAGAGTTCCAGACTGAAGGGCCGGACACGATCATGGACTTCGACAACGGCCGCGAACCTGGCCTTCAAAGTGGCGGCCCGATGGGACAGGCCCGCACGCGCGCCAGATTGGCTGCGGTCCAAGCGCTCTACCAGATGGATATGACGCAAAGAGATTTGAGCGTCGTGCTGGAGGAGTTTCTGAGTCACCGTTTCGAGACCGTCGAGATTTATGCGGGCGCAGACCGCGGCTTCTTCCGCGATCTCGTCACAGGCGTGGCCCATCGCCAAGCGGAAATCGACGCTGAGGTCAGCGCTCATCTCGCGCAGGGCTGGCGGCTCGCACGCATCGACAGCATCTTGCGCGCGATCCTTCGCTCCGGCGTCTATGAAATTGCGGCGCGGACCGATGTGCCGGCGCGCGCGGTGATCAACGAATATGTCGAGATCGCGCACGACTTCTTCGGCGGCGAGGAGCCGGCCGTCGTGAATGGCGTGCTCGACCGCGTCGCGCGCGAGAAGCGGCACGGCGAATTCGGACGGAAGGCGGCGAAGAAGCCGGGCTAAGCATGCGCCGCCTCGGCGAAATTGCGCTCATCTCCGATTATCTGGCGCCGCTTGCGACCTATCCGGGCGCCTTCGGCCTGAAGGACGATGCGGCGCTCTTGACGCCGCTGCCTGCAAACGGCCTCGTGGTCACAGCGGACGGGCTTGTCGCCGGCGTCCATTTCTTCGAGGAAGACGATCCAGGCGACGTGGCGTACAAGGCGCTTGCCGTCAATGTCTCGGACCTGGCCGCGAAGGCCGCCAAGCCTTTGGCCTACACGCTGACGCTCGCGCTGGCCGAAGCACCCTCCGAAGATTGGGCCGGGCGGCTGGCCGCGGGTCTGGCGCGCGCGCAGGCTCAATTCGGCATCGCCTTGATCGGCGGCGATACGGTCACGGCGAAGGGCGCGTGGTGGCTATCCGTTACCGCCTTCGGCGAGGCCTCCAGCCGGGGCCTCGTACCGCGCGGAGGCGGACAGCCGGCCGATTTTCTTTATGTGAGCGGCACGCTTGGCGACGCGGCGCTCGGCCTGCTAGTCCGGCTCGGAAAAGCGAGCATCGAGCCGTCGTTAACCGCCTTGCACCGTGACTTCCTGCTGAAGCGCTATCTCTACCCGGAGCCGCGGCTCGCTCTGGCGCAGCCGCTCGCAAGCTACGCATCGGCGGCGATGGACGTTTCGGATGGCCTCGCGCTCGATCTGTCACGCATGTGCGCTGCTTCCGGCGTCACGGCGGAAGTCCAGGTTTCCTCGATCCCTTTGTCCGAGGCTGCCAGTGCGGTTGCCGCCGCATCCACAAGCGCCATGCAAACGATCTTGACCGGCGGCGACGATTACGAAATTCTCGCGGCAGTTCCGCAAGACCAAGCCGCCTCTTTCGAAGCCTCCAGCAAAAAAGCGGGCCTGCCGGTCACAAGGATCGGAATCGTTAAAGCTGGATTGGACGCGCCGGCCTTTATCGGTGACGATGGATCGCCCCTTCAGCTTTCCGCCAAGGGGTTCGAGCATTTCAGGTCTTAAACGCTAAACGCGAAAGTGTAGTGCGCTTAAGCCTGTTGTCTCGCTAAAGATATGCACTATCCAACCCGCTTATTAGCGTTCCCGGTTGTATTATGAAACTCGAACTCGTTCACGAAGCGGCGCGTGGCAATGGAAAGCCCGTCAAGCTGCTCTTCATTCACGGCATTTGCACAGGCGCCTGGGTCTGGGAACGCACCTTTCTGCCCTATTTCGCCAGTCTCGGCTACGACAGCTATGCGTTGAGCCTGCGCGGACACGGCCGGAGCGAGGGCAGCGAACACATCCGCCAGTTCACTCTGGCCGACTTTGCAGGCGATATCGACTGGGCGCTGAACGAGATCGGCGGCCAGGTCGTAGCCGTTGCACATTCGCTCGGCGGCGGCGTTGTGCAGAACTACGTTCAGCGTGGCGGAAAGGCCGCGGGCGTCGTGCTCCTCTGCTCCGCACCCCCGCACGGTCTTATCCGCGCCTCGGCAGCCATGCTCGTGCAAAATCCCAAGCTTGCGAGCGAGATGCGCAAAGTGCTCAACGAGGGCTTGAGCGCGGCAAATCTCGACATTATAGAAGACGGCCTGTTCATGGAACCGCCGCCGCCCGAGCTACGCCAGCTCTTTCTCGGGCACATCAGCGACATCGCCGAAACCGCAAGCCGTCAGCTTGTCGGCTGGGTCCCCTTCGCGCCGTTGCCATGGAGCATGCCGAAGCTTCTCGTAATAGGCGGCGAGAAAGATCAGTTTATGCCCGCAGCGGATGTGCGCTTGACCGCGATCTACTATGGTGTGCGCTCTGTCATCGTACCCGATGGTGCGCATGCGATCATGCTGGACCGCAATTGGCGCGAAGCCGCGAAGCCGATTGCCGACTGGCTGGGGAAAAATTTCCGTCTTGGATAATGGGCAACTTGCCTCGCTCGCTACATCTGTGTGCCGCGGATTGCGGTTATGACCGCATTCGTCACCTCCTGGGTGGAAGCACTGCCGCCGAGATCGTGGGGCATCACCTCGCCCTGAGCCGTCAGCGTCTCGATGGATTGCATGAGCCGCTGCGAGGCTTCGAACTCGCCCAGATGGTCGAGCATCAGGCAAGCGGTCCAGAAAGCTCCGAGCGGATTGGCGATGCCCTTCCCTACGAGGTCGAACGCCGACCCATGGATCGGCTCAAACATCGATGGGCAGGTGCGCGTGGGGTCGAGATTGGCGGTTGCGCCGATGCCGAGCCCGCCTGTAAGCGAGACGGCGAGATCGGACAGGATATCTGCGTGCAGGTTCGTAGCGAGGATCGTGTCGAGGCTCCACGGGCGCAGCACCATGCGCTGCGTCATGGCGTCGACGAGCATGAAATCCACGTCGACGCCCGGATAATCGACCAGAACCTCCTGGCAGACCTCATCCCAGAACACCATGCCATGCCGCTGCGCGTTCGACTTGGTGACGATGGTGAGCTTCTGGCGGGGCCGCGAAAGCGCCAGCTCACAGGCATAGCGGGCGATCCGCTCTACGCCCGAGCGCGTGAACACCGCAACGTCCATCGCCGTCTCGGCGGGCAAGCCGCGATGGACGCGCCCGCCCACGCCCGCATATTCGCCCTCGCTGTTCTCGCGGACGAAAACCCAATCGATTTCGCTGGCGATTTCCACGCGGAGCGGACCAGGAACGCCGGGCAGGAGCCGCGCCGGTCGCACATTCGCGTATTGGTCCAGGCCCTGGCAGATGGCGAGGCGCAGGCCCCAGAGCGTGATGTCATCGGGCAGGTCCGGATCGCCCGCCGAGCCGAAATAGATCGCGTCGAAGCTTTCGAGCTGGGAGAGCCCGTCGGCGGGCATCATCAGGCCGTGCTGGCGGTAGTAGTTCGAGCCCCAGTCGTAGCCGGTGAATGAAAGGGCGAAGCCGCCATCCTCCAGCGCCAGCGCCGTCAGGACCTCGCGCCCGGCCTCCACGACCTCCGGCCCGATGCCATCGCCGCCAATTACGGCGATCTTGTAATTGCGCTCTGCCATGTGTGCTGCCCTTTATGTTGGTTCGGGCGACATTGGCTGGCGTCGCCGATTTTGGCAAGCTGGGCGAAGGTAATGGTAGTCAGCGAGTTAGCGTCCATTCGGACACATTCCAGAGCTTTACAGTTTTGTCGTCGCTGACGTGACCTTGGAAGGTACGAAGCAACTTACCGTTAGTCACATCCCAAAGCTTGATCGTATTGTCCCAGCTCCCTGTTGCTAATTGGCAGCCATCAGGAGAGAAGGCGACTGACTTGACTGCGCCCGTATGACCGCGAAAGGTCCCTAGAGTTTTGCCGCTGAAAACATCCCACAGCTGGAGCGTGCTATCATGGCTCGCCGAGGCCAGCACTCGGCCATCCGGAGAAAAGGCGACAGAAGTAACTAACTCGGCATGACCTGTGAATGTGCGGAGAACTTTGCCCTCGGCCAGGTCCCGAAGCTTAGCCGTTTTATCGAAGCTGCCGGAAGCAAGCAGGGTGCCGTCAGGAGAAAATGCAACCGAAGTAACCCATCCAGTTCCCTCATTGAAGGCCATTTGTTCCCGGCCGCTCAGAGCGTCCCAAACCCTGACCATGCGATCTCTGCTGCCTGAGGCCAACTGACGGCCGTTCGGGGAAAAGGCAACCGCATCAATTTTATCCGAATGCCCAACGAAGGTACGCACCAGCCGCTGCGCCGAATCCTCATATTTCATGGGCGGCTGCGCCTGTGGGAGTTTTGGCGTAACCAGGCTGATAACGGGCTGTGATTGGGTACTGGCTGTATCAGCGGACTTCAAATATCGCTCCATCGCCTCGATCAGCCTTGCAATGTGAACGTTGAAATCGCGCCCCGCATCGAGAAAAGCTGCGTTTCGACGGGTCAGCGGTTGCAAACTTTGGGGCAATTCCTCAATGCGAGGAAATGGAGCATTGTCGATCAAGAGTGGGATTACGGGGATCTTATTCGTCAGCGCAGACTCGACTTCGATGCGGACAAAGTCATTGGGATTCTGGAGCCGACGGATGCCTTGCTCGTCACAAGCGTCAACCCAGCCGTGCCCGATCAAAACAAGCATCACTGCGGCTTTGGAAACATGCTCGCTTAACCAGTCGTGAAAATCTTCGCCGGGCGGTATGCTGTCGATGTCCATGAACACGGCGTCGCGGCCAAATTTCGCTTCAAGACGGTCGAAGATCCGGCCAGCTATAGCCTTGAAATCCTGCCGCCGGTAGGAGATGAAAATCTTGCTCATGAAGCTGCGCGGGCGAAAGCTAATACTTAGCTCGCACCATAACGAGTTCCGGCTCCGTCGTTAAGCCCATTCGTTATAATCGCCGCGCAGGAACAATGCGCATTAAAGCAAATCTTCGAACTCGCCCACGGTCAATCCGGCATCCTTGATGATCCGTCGCAAGGTACCCGTTTTCAGATCTCGGTTGTGAAATGGAATAGTGACGCGAAGGGCAATATTATCTTTGTGGCGCACGATGTGGTGGCTGCCTGTTACGTGATGCACGCCAAACCCAGCTTTCTCCAGAACCGCAATCACCTTGCGCGGTGTGAGCGCCGGAAGCTTTCCCATCACGCTACTTCGGGAAGCGCTACAGTAAGCGGGCTAACGAGAGCGCCGCGTTCTTCGGGGATTGGCAAACCATCCTTGCGAAGGCTTTCCAGATAGCCGGTGATGGCGTCTCGCGCCATGGCAAGCGCTTCTTCGACAGTCTCGCCCTCGGTCACGAGGCCGGGTAGCGAAGGGCAAAAAGCGACGTAGCCCCCGTCCGCGTCGGGTTCGAGAATGACTGTATAAGTGTAGTTCGCCATAGCTTCGTCCTGGACCCACTGCAAATAGCATAACACAGATACTGGAGCAAAGATGATGCCGGGCGGCGCAGCGTGAAACGGAGCGCCGCATTCGGGACCCTTCGCCACGGCAGCTGAAGCCGCCTCGCAAAGACGATACCCGGCTAAACCTTCCCCGTCACCTTCAGCGCGAAGGCATAGGCGAGCGCGTCCTCCTTCAGGCGGTCGAAGCGGCCGGACGCCCCGCCATGGCCCGCGTCCATGTTGATCTTCAACAGCAGCAGGTTCGCGTCCGTCTTATGCGCGCGGAGCTTTGCCACCCATTTGGAGGGCTCCCAATAGGTGACGCGCGGGTCGGTCAGGCCGCCCGTGGCGAGGATGTTCGGATAGGCTTGCGGGCGCACATTATCGTAGGGCGAATAGGCGGCGATGGTGCGGTAATCGTCCACGCTCGCGATGGGATTGCCCCATTCGGGCCACTCCGGCGGGGTGAGGGGCAGCGTGTCGTCGAGCATGGTTGTGAGCACGTCCACGAAGGGCACGTCGGCGATAATGCCGGCGAACAGCTCCGGCGCCATGTTGGCCACTGCGCCCATGAGCATGCCGCCCGCCGAGCCGCCCTGCCCGACAATGCGGCCCTCGCTCGTGAACTTCATCTCGGCGAGATACCGCCCCGCCGAGATGAAGTCCTTGAACGTGTTCGTCTTCTTGGCGAGCTTGCCGTCCTTGTACCAGCGATAGCCCTTGTCCTTGCCGCCGCGGACATGCGCGATGGCGTAGATGAAGCCGCGATCGGCGAGGCTCAAGGCGTTGGTCGAGAAGCCCGCGGGGATAGCGATGCCATAGGAGCCGTAGCCATAGAGGAGGCAAGGCGCGGAGCCATCGAGCGGCGTATCTTTGCGATACAGGAGCGAGACGGGCACGGTTTCGCCGTCCCATGCGGGCGCAAACACGCGGCGCGTCACGTAATCGGCAGGGTTGTGCCCGCTCGGAACTTCCTGCGTTTTGCGCAACACGCGCTCGCGCGTACGCATGTTGTAGTCGTACACCTGCCGCGGCGTCGTCATCGACGAGTAGGTGAAGCGCAGCATCTCCGTATCATATTCGTACCCCTCGGACATGCCGAGCGAATAGGCCTCCTCCGCAAACTCGATGGCGTGCTCCTCGCCGTCCACGAAGCGGCGGATCACGATGCGCGGCAGGCCATCCTCGCGCTCCAGGCGCACGAGATAATCCTTCAGGCAGGCGAAATCGATAATGAGGCGGCCCGGCTTGTGCGGGATCAGATCGCGCCAGTTCTCGCGGCTGGGCGCATCGATCGGCGCCTCCATGATCTTGTAGTCTTCCGCGCCGCCGCTGTTCGTGAGGATGATGAGGCGGCCTTCGTGGTGCTCGGCCTGGTAATCGTGGTTCGTTTCGCGTGGCGCGACGAGGCGCAAGCCCTTTTCCGGCGCTGACAAATCAAGAAAGCGGACCTCGCTCGTCTCGTGATCGCCCGCGCCGATGAACAGAAAGCGCCTGTCCTGGCTTTGCCCGATGCGTGTGAAAAACCCTGCGTCCGCCTCCTGGTAAATCAGCTCATCCTGATCGGCTGGGGTGCCAACCCGGTGACGCAGCACCTGCAACGGCCGCCGGTGCTGGTCGACGCGCGTGTAGTAGAACGCGGAGGCGTCCGCGTTCCAGACCGGCTGGCCCTCCATATCGGGGACCGCATCCGGCAATTCCTTGCCGGTTTCGAGATGGCGGACGTGGATGGTGTAGAACTCCGATCCCTTGTCATCGAAGGCATAGGCCAAAAGCTTGTGGTCGTGGCTCCAAGCCGCGCCTCCGAGCGAGAAGTAGGGCTTGCCCGCGGCGAGCGCGTCGCCGTCAAGCAGCACCATGCTTTCGCCGCCCGCACGCGGCTCGCGGCAGAGGCGGGGATGCTGGCCGCCTGTGACATAGCTCGTGAAATAGGCATAGGGGCCGTCGGGCGCAGGCACGGTCGAATCGTCTTCCTTGATGCGGCCCTTCATCTCCTTGAAGAGCGTCTCCTGCAGCGCCACCGTATCGGCCATCGCGCTTTTGGTGTAGGCGTTCTCCGCTTCCAGGTAGGCCCTGACGTCCGCGTCGAGCGCCGGCGGATTGCGCATGACCTCCTGCCAGTTCGGCACGCGAAGCCAGGCATAATCGTCGACGCGCTCGATACCGTGATGGACATCGTGGACGGGGCGCTTTTCGGCGACGGGCGGATTGCTGAGGGGCGTTGACGCTTTCTGGTGCATGGGCTGCCCTTGCTTTTGGTTTCTCAGAGTGTTTTAGGCTTTCCGCCCGCGCATCTCAACCACAGATCGAAAATCTCACCCCGCCCTTTGAAGCCGTTGCGCGGGGCTGCGGCGTTTGCTATCTCTTTGCCGAAGCCTGCAAAGTTACAGCGGTGCACGGCCATTTGCGGCCATGAGCTGGCGCAGGTTTTTTGTCTGGAGAGGTGCTAGAGTGGTTGAATAGGCCGGTCTCGAAAACCGGAATACGCGTAAGCGTATCGAGGGTTCGAATCCCTCCCTCTCCGCCAGTTGCTATCAAGTTGCTAGCTTCTTATTTCCACGACGCCCCTGCGGGTCGAAAGAAGACGAAGCGGCTTTAAGCAGTTTGTTAGATCGGAATGGCCGGTTTTTGATCTCTCGGCGGGAGATGCCGGAAACGGAGGCGAATTGGCGATAGTGACCCCTAGCTGCCTTAGCAGGTGCAGCATGCTCGGCACGGCTGCAGCTAATCCGCGGGATGGCGATTGACGCGCAGCTTCGAGTCACTTTAGCCTGAGCTCGTTATGATGACGGGAGTACCCCCACCTGCCGAAAGGGCTTCGCCGTGATGGGTCAGCGGCTAACGCGCGTATCAAAGCGGCCAGTGAAAGTTCCTGGCCCTTCCGGAAACGAGGGTACGAATGGGGGGCTTGGCGATGGCAAAGAGGGCAGCGCAGGAATCCACCCGCGCAAGGTCCCGGTCCACCCTTGTGAGTGCAGCGCCGCCGCAAGATGTGCCGATAAATCGAAGCCTGCACGCCGCCAAGACGGCGAAGCAGGACGAGTTTTACACGCAGTACGTTGACATACAAAAAGAGGTCGAGGCGTACCTCGAGTTTGACCCCGACACATTCCGTGTCCTCTATGTTCGCCGCGCCATCTCCGTCCTCATCCTTGACCTCGTCGAGTATGACAGCCACCGCCTTTGGCTTCTTTCGCTTTCCATTCCCCTCGTTGTATTCGGGGAACAACTGAAGTTGGCCAGCGATAGGGGAACCATCGTAGCTGGTGGCAATAATTCTTTTGAGACCCAGCGTGTTGAAGTTGACAGCGAAATACCTGAAGAAGTTGCTCTCGAACGGATCGTCGCAATTGCAGTAGACGACCTTCTAAGCTCTTCCTGAAGCGCAACAAGGCGGCACGGGTGAGTTTGAATGGAGACGGCAGCTACCCCGGTGGCGATTTCCGCAGCGCCGAATGCGTCAAACTGCTGAAAGACGCGGACATCGTCGTCACCAACCCGCCGTTTTCCCTGTTTCGCGATTATGTCGCGCAACTCGTCGAGAACGGGAAGAAATTCTTGATCATCGCGAACAAGAACGCCATCACCTACAAAGAGATCTTTCCACTTATCAAGGACAACAAATTGTGGATGGGCGTCACCCCGATGGGGACCGACATGCTCTTCGATGTTCCCCCCGAGATAGCACGTGCCATGCTTGCGTCCGGCAGAGAAGGGAGCAACTACAAGATCGTGAACGGAAAGGTGATGGGACGGTCTTCTTCGGCCTGGTTTACGAACCTAGACCACGGACGCCGTCACCAAGAACTACCCCTAATGACCGTGGCGGAAAATCTCCGGTTCAGCAAGCACAGAGAACTTAAGGGCAAAGCAGCATACGATCGCTATGATAACTTTGATGCGATCGAAGTGCCCTTCACTGATGCAATCCCACGCGACTTTGTCGGTATGATGGGCGTTCCCATCAGCTTCTTAGACAAGTACAACCCTGAGCAGTTTGAGATTATGGGCTACGAGTACAGTGACGAGTTGCGCACGAAAACTTATTCTCAGCAAGTCCAAGTCGACAAGAAGGGCAAGAGGAGCAACGTAAAGAAATTGAACGACGTTTGCGCGCTCAAAGTTGATAAGCCACCATTGGGTCAGACATACTACATCGTGAACGACGACTATTTTGTCGCTCCGTACAAGCGGCTCTTCATCCGCCACCGGCGTGCCGAGCTCGGACGAAAGACCAAAAAATGAAGACCATACTGAGAACCGACATCACGGTCGAGATGATCTCGAATGGGTTTGTGTTCAACCAATTGGAGGGCAAGGGGCTGTTCGGTCTAGGCGGAAAGCTGACCATTCAGCCGGAGTACCAGCGAAATTACATTTATGCCGACGGCGGAGGCAAGAAAGAACAGGCAGTCATCCATTCTCTGCTCAATGGTTATCCGCTCGGACTTATCTACTTTAACAAACTCGCAGAGAACAAGTTTGAGGTGCTGGATGGCCAGCAGCGAATTACCAGTATCGGACGGTTCGTTACCAATAAATTCGCGATTATGGATAACGGCAATCCGAAGAACTTCGACAGTCTGCCCGCCGACCAACAAGCCAAAATTCGTGATTCGAAATTGCTTATCTATGAGTGCGAGGGCCCAGAAACCGAGATCAAGCAGTGGTTTGAGACCATCAATATTGCTGGTGTGCCGCTCAACTCCCAAGAGCTCTTAAACGCAATCTATTCCGGGCCGTTCGTGACCCTTGCCAAGGCCGAGTTCAGTAACAGCCAGAACGCGAACATCCAGAAGTGGAGCGCATACATCAAAGGCAGCGCCAACCGGCAGGACTTCCTGGAGCGGGCGCTGGAGTGGGTTAGCAAGGGCGATATCAGCGGCTACATGAGTGGCCATCGCGGCAACGGCGACATCGATGAATTGAGAAACTATTTCAACGCTGTCATCGATTGGGCGTCAAGTGTCTTCAGAGATGTTGAGAAGGAGATGCAGGGGCTGGAGTGGGGACGGCTCTACGAGCAATACCATTCCAAGTCATTTGATCCAGCCAAAGTTTCTGCAGAAGTTAAGCGGCTTTTTGGGGACCCTTATGTAAAAAACCGCCGGGGCGTCTTCGAGTATATCCTCGGCGGTTGTAAGGATCCAAAGCTGATCGATGTACGAGTGTTCGACGAAGCCACCAAAAGGTCCGTCTACGCCAAGCAAACCGCAAATGCTGAATCCAATGGCACCTCAAATTGTCCCCTCTGCTCTGTTGGACATGCCGCTAATAAAAACAAGATATGGAAGTTTTCTGAAATGGACGCAGACCACGTTTCCGCATGGAGCAAAGGCGGCGTAAGCTCGGCCGAGAACTGCCAAATGCTTTGCTCAACTCATAATCGCGCCAAAGGCAACCGATGATGTGGGCGCGCGGTGACCCGATGCCGGGCGGTGCAGCACTTGTGGCATTCATGAGTTCGCAGTTGGCCCAACTTCCCCGTTGGCAGCATGTTTCCATGACGACAGCTAAGGGATCCGAGACCCACCGTTCCGATCTAACAAAATGATTTAAGCCGCTTGGGCCGTTTTCGGCCTATTGCGGCAAATTTAGAACGCAGCCTCAAGCACATAGGTGTCGCAGTTTTATTCCAGCTGGCCCGCCAATCCATTCGGCCATGGTTCCGCGACTTCGTCGAGCGCGGCGCGGCTTATCCCGTTGCCTCCGGAATCCAGGCGCCGTGGAAGCCTTGCGGGACCCGTCTTGGCAGTTGAATGTGAGCAACGGGCCGGGCGCCGGCGCGCTGCGCGTCGAGGATCACCAGATCGCTGGCATCGCGCGCGCGGTCGTAAACGAAGCCGATAAGCCAGCCTTCATCCTCGCCAGCCCCCGGAGCAGGCACCATGACAAACTCGCTTGGCGTCCGGCTTTCCCCGAAATCGTGATATTGGGTCTCCCCGCTTTTCAGGTCGTAGCGCAACAGGCCGCCGAAGGCGCCGCTTTCGAGATCGCGATTGTTCGCGAGCGCATAGATGACGTTGTGAGGCTTGCCAACAGTGCGTTCATCGATGCGCGGGAACTCGATCTTGCGATCATCGAGCGGCACTTCCTCCGCCTGGCTCACCCCCGGCGGTATGCGCCATCGCCTCAATCTCGCCCCCGCGCTCTGCGCCCCAGGCCGCCATGCGTAATCGTAGCGCGCGACGTCGAGGGTGATCGTTCCGTCCGCCGTCTCAAAAGCGTTGGCGACGTGGTAGACATAGCAGGGCTCGACGTCCACCCACCGCAGCTTTTCGATGCCGGCGCCGCGAGGCAGGATGCCCAGCCGCGCCCCATAGCTGTCGCTCCATGTGAAAGGCATGGTGCCTTTGAACGCGAGGTTGACGTCGAAAACCACCGGCAGTTCCATGAAAATGGCATGGCCGGAGGTCAGAGCGAAATCATGCATCATGGTCGGGCCTTTGACGGGAACCTCCACGCTGTGGAGAAGGGTCCCGGCGGCATCGGCGACATGATAGGTGAGAAAGGGGGGAACCACCCGGTAGCCGAAAAAATGCAACTCGCCCGTCAAGGCGCAGACTTTGGGATGTGCCGTAAACGGAGTTTTCAAGGCTCCGCCAAAATCATGAAATCCAACGGTGTCGAGTTCGCGGGTTATTTCCATGGGAAGCGCGTTCTCGACCAGCGCAAAAACGCGGTCGGCATGAGCGATAACGCTGGTGTTGGCGACGCTGAGCCGGATGTCGAGCGCCGTCTCAGGCGTTAATTCCTTGCCGAAGAAACAGGGCGTGCGGACCCAGCGATTGCGATACCATTCCGCTTTTCCGTTCCTGATAGAGACGCCGTGGACCATGCCATCGCCGAGAAACCAGTGGCCGCTGAAACCCTTCCGCGGGTTGGAGCCATTCCTGGCGTAAAGGCCGCACAGCTCGGGTGGAATGTGTCCTTCCACGGGAAGTTCGAAAGCGGTCGTCTCCTCCTGAACCGGCGCGTAATTGCCTTTCATCCATAACGGTGTCTTGTCGGCTTCGCCCTGCATCCGTATCGCCTCCCGGGAGTTGGCAAGATTTATCCGACTTTGGGTCATGCACCCATGTGCGCAAGGGTGCCGTCGAGGAAATTAATTAAGTAAAAACCCTGAGCTTTGCTTTGGCCGCTGCATGGTTTTCCAGAAGCGAGTTGTGGAAACCCTTCGGATCGCTGCGCAGTTAAATAATAAGGAATGAAGCGCAACATCCGCACTATGCAGGACCACGATAGCGCTAAGGCTTTGTTCCCCGATCCAGACGATCGGCTTTCTTGTGAGGACCGGCTCACAATCGATTTAATGCATGCTCAACAGCGAGTTGCCGCCGGAAGCGTTACGCCCGCACTGGACTTCGCCAGGTTCAGGAAGGAACTTTCCCAGTTCGATTTCACGTCGCCAAAGCCGCTGGTGGACGTCCTTGAATGGACCAATGCCCAGCTCGAATGCGGCCTCGTCCATGTGACGCATCCTCGCTATTTCGGATTGTTCAATCCGAAGCCCTCGTTCCCAGCTCAATGCGCAGATCGGATCGCGGGCTCCTTCAACCCTCAGCTGGCAAGCTCGAAAACGTCGCCTGCTGCGGTGGAGATCGAGGCTCACGTCATACGATCGCTCGCACATCGGGCGGGTCTTCCCACCGATGCCGCAGGGCATTTCACGAGCGGAGGCTCCGAGGCGAACTTCACGGCGCTTGTTTGCGCGCTCACCGGCGCCGATGAGCGTTTCGCAGCCCAGGGCGTCCGCGCCTTTGCAGGCCCTCCGGCCTTTTACGTCTCCCGTGAAAGCCATCTCGCCTGGATCAAAATCGCTCATGAGACAGGACTTGGCCGCGATGCGGTCCGGCTGATCGCCACCGATGGCTCAGGGCGCATGAATGCGCGCGCTTTGAGAGACGCGATCGGGGAAGACCGGGCGAAGGGGGCCGTTCCGCTTATGGTCGTTGCCACTGCCGGAACAACGGGCGCAGGCATGATCGATCCTCTCATCGAGTGTGCGGCCGTCGCCCGCGAGCACGGCCTTTGGTATCACGTCGATGCGGCATGGGCCGGCGCGCTCATCGTCTGCAATCGCTTGCGCGGCATCCTATCCGGCGTTGAGCTTGCGGACTCGATCACCATCGATGCGCACAAATGGCTGGCGACAACCATGGGCTGCGGCATGTTTCTCACTCGGAATGCCTCGATCCTCAATGCGGCGTTCGCGGTTTCCACCAGCTACATGCCGTCCTTCATTCCAAGCATCGACCCCTATGTCACGACCGCCCAGTGGTCGCGCCGCTTCCTCGGCTTGCGCCTATTTCTGAGCCTGGCGGCGGCAGGATGGAGCGGATATTCGCAGCACATCGAGCACTCGATAGCGCTATCCGGCTATATGCGAGAAAGGCTCGAGAAAAGAGGCTGGAAGATCGTCAACAACTCGCCGCTGGCGGTGCTTTGCATCGTGCCGCCTCGCAACCGCGCTGATATCGAGCCTATCGTGAACCGCGTCCTTGCGTCCGGGCGGGCTTGGGTTTCCGCCGCCGCCTATGAGGGACAAGCGGTGATCCGCGCCTGCGTTACGAATGGTGAAACCTCAAGAGCGGACGTGGATGAGCTCGTTCTTGCCCTTGAGGCTGCGCTGTGAGCCGATACCGGGAAGCGGGCAAGCTTTTATATCGGCAGAGCTAGCTTTGCGCGGATGCGCACGTAAGATTGTATCGAATGGCCTCGCGCAGCAACCTATACTTTCCATGTGGAGGCCGGCATGCTGCTTTCGCCCGATGCATTCATTCACGTCCCAATGCTTTCCGGTAAGATCGTCGACCCTGAAAAATCGACATTCCGGATCACGCTCGCGTCGTTTGAGAATTGGGATAGAGGTGCGGCGGCGGCTCGCTATCCGAGCGATTGGCGGCGGTCGCACGAGGATCGTGAAGCCACACGAAGCGCCGCACTTGCAGGCCGGCTCAATAGCGATTTATGGGTATTCGCGTACGGGTCGCTGATGTGGGACCCTGCGATCCGCATCGTCGAAATCAGAAAAGCAACGCTCCAAGGCCTCCATCGGCGCTTCTGTCTCAAGATTGAGATCGGCCGGGGATCGAGGAGTGCCCCCGCGTTGATGGCTGCCCTCGACGTTGGCGGGGAGTGCCATGGATTAGCGTTCCGCATACCGGCCTGCGAGGTAGACCGGGAGACCGAGATCCTCTGGATGAGGGAAATGATCGGCCACGCTTATACGCCGTTGTTCCAGACGGTGCATACTCCGCAAGGATCGGTCGAAGCCCTGACGTTCACCATGGACAGGTCGAGCCCTAGTTTCGCGGACCTTGGCGCCGCCGAAGCCGCCGCCGTCATAGCAGCGGGAAGGGGCCTGCTTGGTACCAACCTCGAATACTTCGATAATCTCGCCGAGCACGTCGCGCTGCTTGGCATAGAGGATGAAGTGTTCGAAGAGATACGAATCCACCTCACAGCTAACAAGCGATACTCGCAGGAACTTGCTTCGGCCAGATAAGAACGGAAGCCGACGTTGCGGTTCCGTCTTAGTCATAACCCGAGAAGCGGTTCAGGCGTCCCCGTGACGGGGGCTCCCGATCCATGGTCCAAGCAGGCTACTGTTTAACGTCTCAATTCCGGTCGAGGTTCGGCACAGGCAGCCCCTCGGCATCCCCATCGAGGTGCTCGCTCCCAATTTGCCGGACCCGCGCCGGTTCGAACCACCACTCGAAGGCTTTGCGCACGATGCCGCCATCGTCGAATTGAACGTCGATCTCGCGAGCCTTGGTTGCGCCGCCATGGATGCCGACCACTTTCCCGATGGCGGACGGCATATAGCCGAGGCGCGTCGGGCTCGTCTCCGTCCACTTCACCAAGGATCCAATATCGAACGTCATTGCTCTCCCCTTATAGCCGCGTGCGGTGTACAAGGAACAACGATCCAAGAGCAACTTTCATCCCTTAACGAGTTGTGACCTGTAAGCTTCGCTCAAGCCGCTCCGCGACCGGCGGCTCGCAATAACCTCTGGAGTATCCGTGGATTTACTGACGCAGGAAGCCCTGGCCGAGGACGCAAGACCGGTGCTGCTGCCGGTGCGGCTCCCTCTGCGCCGCGTGCTGGCAATCGACGCTTTTCGGGGCCTTACCATCCTCGTCATGGTATTCGTAAATACCATGGGAGAGGTAAGCGGCTTGCCGGCCTGGCTGTATCACGCGCCGCCCGATACGGACGGCATGACTTTCCCGGACGTGGTGTTCCCCGCATTCCTGTTTATTGTCGGGATGTCGATACCCTTTGCCACCGCACAGCGGCTTGCAGCCGGCGATACGCCCTGGCAGCTCGGGCAGCATGTCCTGATGCGGGCACTGGGTCTGTTGGTGCTTGGCGTTTTCATGGTCAACGCGGACGAAGGCTTCAACGAAGCGGCCATGCCCATTTCGATCCATCTGTGGTCGCTTCTGTTTTTCGCCGCGGCGATCCTGGTCTGGGGCGTGTTTCCGTTACGTAACAAGGCGCTTGCGGCTGCGTTGCGCGTCGCGGGCGTGGCGGGGCTGGTGGCGCTGGCCCTGATTTATAGAGGCGGCCCGCACGGCAGCTCCGGGCTGATGCCGCACTGGTGGGGCATCCTGGGCCTGATCGGCTGGGCTTATCTATTCGCCAGCGCGATTTTCCTGTCCGGCCGCGGCCGGATACCGCTTTTGCTGACTGCGGTTGCCGCCTGCATTCTGTACTACTGTCTGGTCCAGATGGATCTGATCCAATCCTCTGCACGCCTGCACTTTTTGGCGCGGCCGGCGGACATTGCGATCTGCACGTCAATCGCGATCTGCGGCGTCGTCACCACGCTGATCTTTTTCGATGCCAGAGAAAACGGAGGCCGTGGGCGCTTTGGTGCAGCCCTGCTGCTGACACTCGCCTTGCTCGCCGCCGGAGCGATGCTGAAGCCTGCGTACGGACTATCGAAGACCGACGCTACGCCCGCTTGGGCTCTGTACAGCACCGCAATCTGCGTGATGCTGTTTGCTTTCCTCTACTGGCTTATCGACCTGAAAGGGGCAAGGGCTTGGACTGCTCTTGTACGACCGGCGGCCGTTAACCCGCTTCTGGTCTTCATCATTCCCGACATTGTCTCCGCGCTCATGCAGTTGCTGGGCCTTGAGCCTCCGGCCCAGCTCATGCGAGGCATCCCCGGTCTGTTCTTATCCGCGGCCTGCGCCTTCGCCGTGCTGGCGCTGGCGGAAGGACTGAATCGCGTGCCGATCAGATTGCGATTGTAGCGGGCTCAGCATTGGGCCCGCTCGTTCGCGATCTGAGTGCTCAGGCCGCCATGCTCGGCAGCCCGGCGAGCGCCATGGCAAGCTCTCCTTCGTCATAGTCCTGGTCGACCAGCTTGCCGTCGAAATAGGCGATGTACGCGCCCATGTCGAAATGGCCGTGGCCCGACAGGTTGAACAGGATGGTCTCGGCCCTCCCCTCCGCCTTGCAGCGCAAAGCCTCGTCGATGGCGCAGCGCACCGCATGCGTCGCTTCGGGCGCGGGAACGATGCCCTCGCAGCGCGCGAACTGCACGCCCGCATCGAAGCAGGTCTTCTGGTGATAGGCGCGCGCCTCGATCAACCCCAGCCGATGGATATGCGACACCATCGGCGCCATGCCGTGATACCGCAGGCCGCCGGAGTGAGTGGACGGCGGAATGAATGTCGATCCGAGCGTGTGCATTTTCACGAGCGGCGTCAGATGCGCGGTATCGCCGAAATCGTAGGCGTACCTGCCGCGCGTCAGCGACGGACAGGACGCGGGTTCGACCGCGATAATGCGGCGCTTGCGCCCGCCGCGCAGTTGCATCCCAAGGAACGGGAAGGCCAGCCCGGCAAAATTCGAGCCGCCGCCCGTGCAGCCGATGATGACATCGGGGTCGTCGCCCGCCATCTCGAACTGCTGTATCGCCTCCTGTCCGATGATGGTCTGGTGCAGCATGACGTGATTGAGCACCGAGCCGAGGGAGTATTTCACGGCCGGGTCCTTCGCCGCAATCTCGACTGCCTCGGAAATGGCGATGCCGAGCGAGCCGGGACTGTCGGGATGCTCCGCGAGGATGGCCCGGCCGGAGTCCGTCTCGTTCGACGGCGAGGGAATGCAGCGCGCGCCATAGGTTTCCATCAGCGCGCGGCGATAAGGCTTCTGGTCGTAGGACACGCGGACCTGAAACACGGTCACGTCGATGCCGAACAGCGCCCCTGCAAACGCCAGCGACGAACCCCATTGCCCCGCGCCTGTCTCGGTCGAAAGCCGGCTGATACCCTCTTCCTTGTTGTACCAGGCCTGCGGCACCGCCGTGTTCGGCTTGTGAGAGCCTGCCGGCGAAACGCCCTCATTCTTGTAGTAGATTTTGGCAGGTGTCCCGAGCGCCTGCTCCAGACGGCGCGCCCGCATCAGCGGCGACGGCCGCCACATGCGATAGACGTCGCGAATCGGCTCAGGGATTTCAATGGTACGCTCGGTAGACACTTCCTGGAGAATGAGCGCCATCGGGAACAGCGGCGCGAGATCGGAGGGACCGATAGGCTGTTGGGTGCCGGGGTGAAGCACAGCGGGCAACGGCTCCGGCAGATCAGCCGCGAGATTGTACCACGATTTAGGAATTTGGTTTTCGTCGAGAACAAACTTGATCTGGTTGCTCACGCCACCCTCCCGTCTTGAAAGCATTCGCGCAACATACACCAGACGTGAAGCGAGTCACCTTGGTGAGCGTTTTTGCCGCGAATTGATTTCAAATAGGAAAGGTCTGGGACGCAAGTGACATTATGCCCGGACGTGGAGCATGTTCGAAAGCGCGGACATGAGCTGCGCAGGCTCGACCGGCTTGCCGATGCGCGGCGTCTTTTTCAACGCGGGCGGCACCTCGATCGTTTCCGCATAGCCGGTCAGGAAGAGGAACGGCGTCCCATTAGCTTTGAGTGCCTCCGCGACGGGCCAGATCATCTCCCCGTCGAGGTTTATGTCGAGAACCGCTGCATCGAGCGCCTTCTCCTCAACGAGGCTCGTGGCGTGGGCGATTGTCGGAACGGGTCCGACCACGCTGCAGCCCGCGGCACGCAGGATTTCTTCAACCCGCTGCGCGATCAGGTGCTGATCCTCGACAATAAGGATCCGCTTGCCCGTCAAGCGCGCCGGTCCCCCGGTTCCGGTGCGAAGGTCCTGTAGCGGTTCGTGAATTTCGCCGGCAGGGGCGCTCTTGACCAGGGCGGCAAGCGGTAGCTTGAGTTTTGCTATAAGCCCGGCGACGTTATAGTCGAGGCCGACTTCTCCTCCCAGTTCGTATGTGAGGGTTCGCTCGATCAGCAGCGAACCGAAGCCTTTGGCTAGCGGAGGCGATTGGATCGACGGCCCGCCAACTTCCTGCCAGTTCAGAACCAGCCAACGGTCCCCGTCGTGGTGCACATCCCAGTCGACCGCCACCCGTCCGTTCGGTGTGGAAAGCGCTCCATACTTGGCCGCATTTGTCGCCAGTTCATGGAAACCGAGCGTCAGGGTTTGCGCTGCCTTCGGGGTAAGCAACAGATCGGGACCACTCAGCAAAACGCGCCCTTCGGGATAGCCGATGCGATAGGGCGCCATCGCTTCGTTCGCCAGACGCTGTAAGCTCGCGCCCTCCCATCGCGCGTCCGCCAGCAGCGTGTGGACCTGCGCCAGCGCGGCAAGCCTGCCGCTGAACCGGACATTGGATTCGCCGTCGCCACCGCGCAGGCTCCGCTGCGCCACCGATTGGACCACGGCGAGGAGATTTTTCACCCGGTGATCGAGTTCGGCCATGAGCATCCTCTGATGCTCCTCCGCCCTTTTTCGCTCGGTGATGTCGATGGCCACGCCCAGAAAACGATAGGGCCGGCCGGTCTCGTCGAGGAGGCAGCGCCCCCTGGCAAGCACCCACTGCTCCGCACGATCCGGCTGGACGATCCTGTGCTCCTCCGAATAGTCGCCGCCGCTTTTTGAGACTTTCTGGATGGCCTCGGTGACGTGATCGCGATCGTCGGGATGGATCGCTTTGACAAAGGTTTTCAGGGGAAGGCCGCTTGCAGCCTTTTCGCGGTCCACGCCAAACAGCGTGGCAAGACGGCTGTCCGCGCGAAGGGCGTCGTTCGAGATGTCCCAGTCCCAGGTCCCGACCACGCCGCCAACCTGAAGCGCCAGGGACAGCCGCTGCTCGCTCTCGCGCAGACGCTCATCGGCTTGCCGCCGCGCCGTCACATCCTGACCGATCTTGAGGAAGCCGCGCAGTTCGCCACCGGCCTCGCGCAGCGCCCTCATAGTGCCGTCGATAAACACACGCCGGCCATCCTTGCGCATGTGCCAGCGGACGTTGGGCGCGCTGCCATGAATGCGAGCCGTCTCGATCTCTTTCTCGTCCTCGTGCTTCTCGCGGTCTTCCGGCGTGAACAGGACGCTGCAAGATTGTCCGGCGATCTCCTCCGCGCCCCAGCCGAACACGGCTTCCGCGCCGGGCAGCCAGTCAATAATCTTGCAATTCGCGTCCACAATGAAGATGGCGTAGTCGCGCGCATTCTCGACGATGAGGCGAAAGCGCTCCTCGCTTGCTCTCAAGTCATCCACCTTTCGCAAGCGGTCGATGACCGGACCGAGAAGGGTGGCGTAGGTGCGCAAGAACTCCGTGTCCTCTTCCGCGAAATCGCGCGGAGAGCGGCTGTCCACTTGCAAGAGACCGTAGGCTTTGCCGCCAGGGAGGAAAATCGGGACGTTCGCAAGCGCAACCACACCCGCATCCTTCATGAACTGAGGCACCTCGAAGCGGTTTTCCTCGGCTATATCCCGCGAGGTCACCGGCCTGCCTGTCTCGATCGAAAACGTTTCGGAGGAGAACTCGGACATCGGCAGCCGCAGCCCAATTACGCCGGACTGCCAGCCCACGCCCGCCCGCACCTGAAGGCAGTGTTGGTCCTGTTGAATTTCGAGAACCTTGGCGCGTTCGGTTCCAAGCGCCTCTCCAACCAGGCGGCAAGCCTCCGTGAGGATCTCATCCAGGTTCTGGCAACGAAGCGCGTATTCCCCGAAATCCGCGAGCACCCTTTGCCTTTTGATCATCTGCTCGCGATCGGGCATCACCATCCTCTGGTTTGTTAAATTGGCGTCCTTCGCCGATGAAGCGAGGGCGGGCCGTCACAGGACGTCGTAAGCGGCCGTAGTCGTAACCCGCTTCGATGGAATGAGTTCACGAGTTTGTCATCTTTCGCTGGCTCGTTCCTAAACGCTTTCTTGCTGGTCATGCTGGTGGGTATTGATTGGATGTCAAACTATAGTTCAACCCGGGATATGCAAAGAAAGTCGAAATGAAACACTGCACTTAGCACGTTTTGATAGCCATCTTGAAAGACAAGGTTGATGTAGTGCCGGATGGATATTTTTGCGCAGGTGGTGAGAAAGCCAATGATACAAGCGACGCAATCCTAGTTATACATAAGCTTACGGTCGCAAGCTTTTCGTAAGCTTGGGAGTTGGGCGATCCGTAAAGAAATCCTCTCAGCCCCGGAGCTGCGGTTTGCCACTTTTGCTCGATGTAACCCGCAACCTGCGTCAAAAAACCTTCTGCGCTCGCGCAATCCAAGGGAACACTTTTCATCGAAATGGATTAAGGGCGTCGTCGAAATTGTGAGCGTCAATGACAGTGACAGCGGGGGTGCAACATGGATTGGCCGATGCAGCGTACCGTGGAACGGCAAGCCGTTCGCATGCATCAGATGATGAACCGCCTCAATGTCGATGCTATCGCGCTTGTTCGCTTGAACAACGGCGATGTCTATGCCGAGGCGCGGTCGCGGTGCCTTTCATGCCTTGACAGCGATAGATGCCAGCGCTGGCTCGACGGAGATGGCGGACTCCAGAGAAGCCCGGATTTTTGCCCTATCGTGCATTTGTTAAGCGCATGCCGGAATGTGGTGTGGCACGGCCCCATGCCTGAGTCCCGGGCTACCACCGCCAGTTAGCGCCGGCAGCACCGCCGCGCCCTCGCTCACGCGTACTGGGCGATCCCGTTTCCGAACGACCAGTTCTCCTTGGCGACCTCTACTAGATTTATGAACACATCCTCTGGCCGGAGCCCGGGGCTTTCGGCCAGCAACTCCGCGATGCGCAGGAAAAGCGCCTTCTTCTGATCCACGGTGCGGGTATTGCTCACCGTGATCTGGATGAGCACAAGATCGTCCGTGCGCTCGATGCCAAGGTAGGCGGCGCCGTAGCGGAAGTTTGCGGCATCGTGCTCGGTGATCGTCATGAATTGATCGAGCTCGGGCACATTGAAGGTCTCGCGCATGGCGCGATACAGGCCGTCAAAAATCGCCTGCCGGTAGGCTTCGGATTTGCCTGCGCGAAGCGCCACATGAGTGAGAGGCATTGCTAATCCCTTCTGTTGAGGCTGATTTCTTCAATATGGGCTATTTCAAGTGTGGCGTTGATGCCAATCGCGGATGATTTTTGCGACAGCGTCGAGGCCATCGGTCAGCGCGGCGGGTCCGGGCTGGAGAATTAGCGCCGATTTGATTTCATAAAGTTCGCCGTTCTTGACCGCGGGAATATCCGCAAAACCATCGCGGCTGCAAACGCGCTCCGCACGGAAGCGCTTTCCGCACCATGAGCCTATGATAATATCGGGCGCGGCGGCGATGACCTCCTCCGCAGTCAGGATGCGATCCTTGGCGCTTTTTCTCGTGGCGCGGTCTGCGAAGACATCGACGCCGC
Organism: uncultured Alphaproteobacteria bacterium; assembly: GCA_963834165.1. Lineage (GTDB taxonomy): Bacteria > Pseudomonadota > Alphaproteobacteria > Rhizobiales > Rhodomicrobiaceae > Rhodomicrobium. The sequence goes on from CAWIAL010000007.1 coordinate 41,167, forward strand.
CGGCCGCCTCGATAATCCCGGACACCCAGCCGATCCCCGAGATCATCGGCTCGTCCCACTCTTCGAAATACACCCGTGGCCCGGTCTGGAATGACCGCGCCTCGGCCCTGACGGCTTCCATCCGCGCCGAAAGCTGCTCCGCCACCGCCGCCCCAGCTTCAGGCCTGCCCACGATCGCGCCAACCATGCGCACCATGTCAAGAATGCCCGCGACGGAGCGTTGATTGAAGGCGTGAACCTGGATGCCTTCGCGTATGAGGCTTGCCACGATTTCCGCCTGCAAATCCGAAAAGGTGAAGACGAGGTCAGGCCCAAGAGCAAGGATCTTCGGAACGTCGGCGCTGATGAAGGCTGAAACGCGGGGCTTTTCCTTGCGCACACGGGCGGGCCGCACCGCATAGCCGGAAACGCCTACGATGCGCGCCTCCTCACCAAGGAGATAGAGCGTCTCGACGGTTTCTTCTGTCAGACAAACGATTCGTTCGGGCGGGAATGCCATTTAGCCTTATCACATAGGACGGCGAGTGCGTCCCGTTCAACTCTTGCCGATTACGCTTTCCAGTTCTCGAATTCGCATCTGCAGCGGCTCCATGACGGCGGCGGCTTCGGCAGCGGTGAAGCGCGGCGTAATGTGCTGCGAGCAGTTCCAGTCAAAGGCCTCGATCGAGATGAGAAAACCGCGTTCGATTTTCGCCCGGTAATCCGGCGTTGCGAGCCTAGCGGCCAGTTCAGGCTCCTCATCTAGCGCAACGCTGCGGGCGCGCCCTAGCACTTTCAGCCTCGCCCGATGGGGATAGTCCATGAAGATCAAAGCCACGCGGTCGTTTCCGGAAAGATTGCCGAGGCTCACATATTGGCGGTTGCCGCGAAAGTCCGCAAAGCCCAAAGTGCGCTCATCGAGCACCCGGACAAAACCGGCCGGGCCGCCGCGATGCTGAATATACGGCCAGCCCGTTTGGCTAACCGTGGCGAGGTAGAAGCTGTCGCGCGCGGCGATGAACCCCGCTTCCGCCTCGCCGAGCCGGTCGTGATGAACGGGGCCGCCCTCCGCCTTCGCGTAAGCCTTTCGGCTTCCCATGCTCTCCTGGATGGCCCGCACCGCCGGGGTGAACGCCAGCTCTGCGAATTTGTGTGTCACGCGACACTCCTTGGTAGATTGGCCGGCTGGCAGCCCGCCTCGCTATTACAGCTTGCGGCTCAAGAAGTCCTGGATTAGCGCTGCAATCTCCGGGCCGTGCGTTTCCAAAGCGAAGTGGCCCGTATCGAGGAAATGAATCTCAGCCCCGGGAATATCGCGCTTGTAGGCCTCCGCGCCGGCCGGAAGGAAGAACGGGTCATTCTTGCCCCAGACCGCCAGCAAGGGCGGCTTGTGCGCGCGGAAGAAGCTCTGGAACTCCGGATAGAGGGCGACGTTCGACTGATAGTCGCCGAACAGGTCGAGCTGAACGGCATCATTGCCCGGCCTCTCGAGGTTGACCTGATCCAACGTGTAGCTCTCAGGCGCAATCAGCGTCGGGTCGGCCACGCCATGTGTGTACTGCCATTTCGTTGCCTCAGGGTTGAGGAAGGCGCGCAGCGCGTCGCGGTTCTGCGGCGTAGGCTTTTCCCAGTAGGTCTGGATCGGATTCCACCCTTCGGAATTCAAACCTTCCTCGTAGGCATTGCCGTTTTGCGAAATGATCGCCGAAATCCGGTCCGGATTGCGAAGCGCGAGGCGAAAGCCAACAGGCGCGCCATAGTCGAAAACGTAAATGGCGTATTTTTGCAGGCCAAGCGCGTCGGTGAACCCGGCTATCGTTTCGGCCAGATTGGCGAAACTGTAAGCGTAGTGGAGGTCTGCCGGAACTTGCGTGAACCCGAAGCCGGGGAGATCCGGCGCGATGACGCGATATTTGTCCGCGAGCGCCGGGATCAAAGTCCGGAACATGTGGCTGGAGGTCGGAAAGCCGTGCAGCAGAAGCACCGTAGGCGCATCTTTTGGCCCCGCCTCCCGGTAGAATACTTCCACGCCTCCGACCGTCTTCGTCCTATGATGCACGCGCTGCTCTTCGCTCGAAGAGAGCCCTTCCTGGGTCGTGTTGCGGGACATGCCTGTCTCCCTTGTTGCTAGTTGTGAACCGCCCTTTGCGGCCTCGATGCGAATGTAATTCCTTCCGCCTCGTGCTAGAATTGACGCCGTTCACAACGAACTATTCCGCACAGAGGAATAATGATGGATCGACTGCACACGATGGAGGTGTTCGCGGCCGTCGCCGGGAGCGGCAGTTTCGCGAAAGCCGGCAAAGAGATGGGCCTCTCGCCACCGGCCGTCACGCGCGCCATCACGGCGCTGGAAAACCGGCTCGGCACGCGCCTGTTCCTCAGAACAACGCGCTCGGTGCGGCTGACCGAGGCCGGAATGCGGTTCCTCGCCGACACGCAACGCATTTTGCACGAGATTGGGGAGGCGGAAGAAGCAGCGGCAGGCGCCCATGCGGCGCCGCGCGGTATTCTTCAGGTGACCGCGCCCGTCCTTTTCGGCCGCATTTACGTGGCGCCGGTGCTGCGAGACTTTCTTGACGCTTACCCCTTGGTCACGGCCAACACCTTGTTCGTGGACCGCGTCGTAAATATCATTGAGGAGGGCCTCGACGTCGCAATCCGCATAGGGGAGCTGCCCAACTCATCTCTTACGGCGACCCGCGTTGGTTTCGTGCGCCGCGTTCTATTCGCCGCTCCATCCTATTTTGCGGAACACGGCACGCCCCGTCATCCCCGCGAGCTTGCCAATCATCGCGTGATCTCATCCGAGTCCGCAGCGCAATGGCGGTTCGGAAACGCCGATAACGCCATCCCAGTGCGGATCAGACCGCTCATGGTAGTTAACAATCTCGATACTGCGATAGAATCCGCGCTTTGTGGATGGGCAATGGCGCGCACGCTGTCTTACCAGATCGCGCCGCATGTCGCGGAGGGCAGATTGCAGATTGTTTTGCGGGACTTCGAGCCAGAGCCTTTGCCCATCCATGTCGTGCACCACGAAGGCCGCCGCGCTTCGGCAAAGCTGCGCACCTTCGTCGATTTTATCGTCGACAGGCTGCGGGCGAACGCAGCGCTCGGGTGAAGCACGCGCACGGGGTGCGGGATGGGGTCAGGATTTTGGAGGTCAGGATTTTGGAGGTCTTCCGCGCATGAAACTACGAGGCACATTCTCTGCCACCCTTCGCTTGTAATCCGTGATCCAAGCTTCGGCGTTTTCCTCGGTAGCGAAGCTCGTCACCATCGCGGGGTAGCTTCCCGGCACGATAACTTCAACTGCATAGGTCAAGTCCTCCTGCGGGACGACCCGGTATGCAGCGCCAGCATGCGGATGTTCTTTTGCCATGCACCTAATATGGTGAGTGATTGTAAGAATGCAAAATCCCGCTGGGATTGCCAGCGGGGTCTTAGGCAGAAAATGGCATCCTTGGATGCCTTTGCGCTTACGCGTCTTGCAGATTTTCCGCGGCAGACTTGCCGGTTTTGCTGTCCGCGACGATGTCGAAAGTGACCTTTTGCCCCTCTCTGAGATCGTACATGCCTGCGCGTTCGACCGCGCTAATATGAACGAAGACATCCTTATTTCCGTCGTCCGGCTGAATAAAACCGAAGCCTTTTTGGCTGTTAAACCACATTACCGTTCCCGTGTTCATGGGATTTTCCTTTACGTACGTGTGTATTCCGCGCCACAGCGCAGCTCTTAAATTCGAGATTTCTTGGGATGAGGTCGTCAGTCAGGCGCGCGCTTTTCGCGGCGAGGCCAAGTCGTTCGGCCGAAGCTCGATGTAGTCTACATGGCCATTACGAATTTATTCCACAAGAGCAAGCGACCGAATGGGGTCTAGCCGTTCGTCCCGTGCTCGAAGAAGAACCGAACCATCTCCCTCGATGCGTCGGGGCCACGCGGATCGGTGTAGGACCCTGACGGGCTGCCTCCAGCCCAGGCGTGCCCGGCCCCGCGGATGATCCAGTGCTCGCAAATGGTCCGCCCTTCCGGATCGGCATGCGCCGTGCGGCTATAGGAGTGACCGCCAGCGGCTCCGGCATGCTCTGTCGTTTGCCGCACAACCGACGCGCTCCCCAGTGCCTGCGCCAAAACCGCCTCGCCGTTGCGCGGATTAACGACGGGGTCGTTGTCACCGTGAAAGATGATCGTTGGCACAATGCGCGTGCTTCGGTCCTTCGCCGCTGCCCCGACTCGCATCGCATCGAAAGCCGAAGGCAGATCGCTGGCCGCTCCCAACGGCAGGCCGGAATGCACCCCGACGCCCGCGTAAAGATCGGAATAAACCTCTCCCATGATCGCCGCTGCGGCTCCGCCTGCCGAAAGCCCCGCGATGTAGACGCGGTTCGCATCCACTGGATGGTCGCGCATGATTTCTTGTGTAATCCCCGCGATCAGCGAAGGCTCGCCCTCGCCGCGGCGCTGATCGCCCGGTTTGAACCAGTTCCAGCAATGCCTGAGATTGGCCTTGGCGTTCTGGGCCGGATAGGCGACCAGGAAGCCATGCTCCTCGGCGAGCACATTCATCCGCGTTCCGGCGGCGAAGTCGTCCGGCGATTGGGTGCAGCCATGCAGCATAACGATCAGTGGAAGCCGCTCGCCGGCCCGGTTGCCCGGGATATACAGTTTGTAGTCGCGTTTTCCGGCAGCATTGGCGTAGGAGGCCGTCATGAAAGTCGCGCCTTCGGGCAGAGGCTCGGGCGCCGGCCGCTTCGCCAGGCCGGTGTCGAGACTAAGAGCCTTGGCCATCTCGGCGAGCCGATGCACGGACTGGCGCAGGCTTGTGCGGGGCCTGAAGGCGTGGTGAGTGGCCTTGGCTTTTGGCTGCACCTGCTGCGGTTGTTCATCGAGCCGGACGTAATCGGCATCGATGATTGTTGGGGGCGTGACGCCCGCTTCGGTAGCGCGCTCGCCCCTAAGCAGGCGCTGAATGAGGGCCGTAGCCTCGTTGAGTTTGCCGAGGCGTGTGAGACGGGTCGCCTCGATCATTTCGGGGGGCATTTTGAAGGTCATGACACTGCTTCCTGTGCTGGTGACGAGGCGTATGGCGTGCGAAAAGTCATTGCGTCCGATCCCGAAGTGCGGCCTTGACCGCGGCGCTTGCGTGAAGCGCACCCAAGACCGCCAGCGACGCGATGGTGGCGCGGGCGAGCTCCGGCGTAACGTCTTCTGCGATGCTGGCTAGGCCCAGCACACGGATATCGAGCATTTGCCCGGCGTCCCGTACCGCTTCGAGGTCCGCCCGGCTGAAATGCCGAAGGCCGAGATCGACGCTCTTTCGCGTCACAGCCTTGCGGACCACGTCGGCGTGACGTTCGATCTGATTTCGAATGGCGGTTCGAATGAAGTCGGTGCGGTTCGAGTAGAACCCCTCCTGCACGAGGAGATCGATATGGCCGAGATCGACAAAGCCCAGATTGATTGTGATCTTCTCGGTGTCTGCCGGCTTGGGGCGCAGCTCTTGCACGGTGTTCGACATCTGATTACCATCCTGTTGGATGGTATCTGGAGCATCAAGGAGCTTTCTTCAAGGGAAAATGTGCGCCCCCCATCCCGCTCCCGCGACAGGAGCGGGTCGCCCGGTGACAGCTATGTGCCTCTCTGGCCGGGTTTTATGGTCTCGGCGGTTGTGGCGGCGCGCTTGCTTGCAAGACTTTCTGGCTGGGACATTCCAGCCGCCAAACCAGGCCGCCGGGCGCATAGTCGAGCCCGACTTCGGCATCAAGGCTCATGTTCGCCATCTGATCGATGACGATTGAGCCGAAACCCGTTTTCGCTGGCGATTTGACGGGCGGACCTTCGCGCTCCCGCCAGCTCATCACGAACTTTTCCTCTCCCCCTTCGCTGCGGGCAACGCGCCAATCGATTTCGACGCGGCCTTCCCTGCTCGAGAGGGCGCCGTACTTGCCAGCGTTGGTGGCAAGTTCGTGCATGGCCATGCCAATGGTCTGGGCGGCAGACGCGCAGATGAAAAGAGGCGGCCCTTTGAATTCGATCCGCGATCCGATCAGATCCTTGAAATGAGCGAGCTGGGACCGGATGAGCTCATCCAGGTCTACGCCTTTCCACGCGCTCTTGACGAGCAGATCCTGGCTCGCAGCTAGAGCGCGGACCCGCTCACCGAAGCGTTCGACGAAATCGCCGGGGTTATTCGCAACGGTCTGCCGTGCAATCGCCTGCACGAGCGCAAGCATGTTCTTGGCGCGATGGTTCACCTCCCGCAGAAGCAGGCCGATCTGCTCCTCGTGCCGCTTTCGCTCGGTTATATCGGTGACAAGGGCAATAATGCTGGTGGGCTTGCCCGCGCCATCGCGCAATAGAGAGACGCGCTTGTGAACCCAAATAGTCTTGCCATCCTTGTTGAGATACCGGCTCGCGATCTCGAATGACGGCACCTTCTCCGTGACCAGCCGGCGAACGTTTTCCAGGTTCGCGTCGCAATCGTCTGGATGTTGAATGTCTGCGATCGTAAGTTCCCGAAGCTCCGCCTCGGTGTAGCCAAGCATTGCGTAAAAAGCCCGATTGCAGGACTGGAACCGGCCCTCCAAATCGGAAATGGCGATGCCGGTGCCGGCATGCTCGAAAATGCCCCGGAACCGCTCTTCGCTCATGCGAAGGCGCTCCTCCGCACGCTTCGTATCTGTAATGTCCTGCACTGTGCCGAAACCGCCAAGAAGCCTGCCGGCCGCGTCGAATTCCAACGCTGCCCGCTCCCGGACCCATTTCGTCATGTTTCCGGCGATGATGCGGTGTTCGATGTCGTAGGGCGCGCCCGAAAGAGCCGACTTCCAGCTGCGGTCGACGTACTCCCGGTCATCGGGATGGACGGCGGCGAGGAAGTTTTCGTACCTCAGCGGCGTTTTCGGTGAAATGCCGAAGATACGAAACGTCTCCGCGGACCATGTGAGTTCGTTGCGGTTGACATCGAGCCGCCAGTTGCCGGTACGAGCTACGGCCTGAGCCCGGTCCAGGTCCCTGCGGCTTTCAATCAGCCGCTCCTCGATCCGCTTCCGATCGGTGATATCCAGGAACGCGCCAACAGCGCCGCGCACCTCGCCGTTGTCGTCGAAGAGCGGCAAAGCGTTGCCGAGAACGTTCTTGCTGTCGCCCTCTTCGAAGCGAAGCTCGAATTCGGCCCCAAGAATTTCGCTCTTCGTTGACACTGCCCTTTGGATTGGCAGCTCTTCGGAAGATAAAGGATGACCATCCCGAAAAACTTCGAAATTTTTGGGGGCCTGCTCAGCCGGCGCGGATTTTGAAACGTTCGCCTGCGGAGGAAGACGCAGAAGCTCGTAACCCTGCAGGTTTGCCGTCATAGTGGTGCAAGCTGCGTCTTCGGCAATAAGAACCGCTGCCGGGATCGCAGCCAGAATGGCTTCAAGCTCCTCGCGTTTGCGCCGCTCGCGCTCTTGAGTCTGCACAAGGGCTTCCTGCGCATCGTGAAGTTCGGTGATATCCGTGCAGGTCCCGAACCATTGCAGGACCTCGCCAGAGCCAATGGGCCAGGCGCGGGACAAGAACCAGCGGTAAGTCCCATCCGCGCCCCGCAGGGGCAAGGTGTCTTCCCAGTATGTGCCGCCTTGAACTGCCTCGGCAATCTTTGCAAGCACCCTCTCGGAATGACTGTTTTGAAGGAGCTTGGTCCAGCCGGTCCCAGCCAGCTCATCCAAGCTCATCCCGCTGAAGTCGTTCGCGCGCCTGTTGAACCAGGTAATCTTGCCCTCGCGATTGGTTATCCAGGCGATCTGGGCGATGTTATCGGCCAGGGCCCGGAACCGCTCCTCGCTCTCGGCCAAGGCCCGGCGAGCTTCGACCCTTTCGGTTATCACCTCCGTGAACAACATCGCGCCGCCGATCTTCCCGCCGGCGTGCCGCCACGGTTTCATGGACCAGCGCACCCATTCGGTCCGCCCGTTCGCACGCGGAAAGGGCTCTTCATCAGCATCAAGCTCCTCGCCAGCCAAGACTCGCGCGTGGACGATTCGCCATCGCTGGGGGATTTCCGGAAAGACCTCGTAATGCGAGCGGCCGATCAGGCTGAAATCTTTCGGCAGGCCGTAGTCTTCAATAAACCGCCGGGAGAAGGCCAGATAACGCATTTCCCGATCGAACATTGCGATCGCCGCAGGCGCATTCTCGACGAACAAAGCGAGTTGCGCCTCCCGCTCGGCAAGCTGCGCCTCGACCTTGGCGTCCCCGAACTCAGTAATATCGAACACAGTTCCAAGTACAAAATCGACCTTGCCGCCGGAACCGCGAAGGGGCCGGTAGGATATGAGCCACGTGCGCTTTTCGCGTGTCGGCGGATGATGAAAAGTGCTTTTGAAGACGGGAATTTCCGTCCCCGCCATGAGCGACGTCACGCCGGCGCTAAGTATCGATGCCGCGTCAGGCGGCATAACCTCATCCATTCTCAGAACTGAATGAGCGTCGAGACACAACCCATTGAGACTCGCCAAGCGTTCGTTGACCCGGACGACATTCATATGCCGGTCAAATACGGCCAACCCGACCGGAATGCTGTCGAACAAGACGTCCTTCTCAAAAATTTTGAGAGCGGGAGGCTCGGGAATAGCTTGATGCACGGACTATCCAAGCCTCCCGGACAGCTGAAGACACAACCAACCAGGGACTTGCTAATTTATTTGTATGCAAGCGTCAACTTCAACGCGTGGCTTCGGCGGAAGGCGGAAGCAGGTTTCATCACGCGCCGCTCTCAAGCATCCTTAAGGGCAAGCTCCAGACAATCGAGAAATGGAACTTGTGCGGTGAGGATCTTTTTTCGCGCGTTTTCCAGATCGAACCATTCCACGCGGTCGATTTCCGGAATCGATTTTTTCCTGCCGCTTCCCGGCGGCCACTCGATCTCGAATAAGTTCGACTTCAGCGACGCCGGATCGAAGTCGCCCTCGACCGCCCACGCACTCACGATTTTCCGGTTCCGCTGAGTGACTTCGCCGAGCCAATAAAAGGTGCCGCGGACTTGCCCTCCGGTCTCCTCGGCAAACTCCCTCACGGCTTCTATCAGCGCGTCCTCGCCCTCCTGATACTCCCCTTTCGGGATCGACCAGCTTCCAAGGTCCCTTTTCGCCCAAAAGGGACCTCCCGGATGCGCAAGCAAAACAAGCAGCTCACCCTCGTGGTATTTATACATGAGTATTCCGGCGCTTTGCCTCATGGCTTCTTGACCGGCTCAGCCAAATGTGGCCGGCAGTGACCGGCTTTCTCTGCAAGGTTGAAGCTTTCAGACTCTTTGCGCATAGATACACTGCCAAGTTGCGGTTCCATAATCTGTTTCTGCCCCAGAGCTGCAAGCGACATTGATGATTATCAAGGACTATTGCATTAAACTGTGAGAGCAATACTCACAACACACCTCGAAGAGCGAAACGATATGGCCCTGTCTTTGAAAAGCAGCGCGTTTGCCCAGGGGAGCACTATTCCGAGGAAGTACACCTGCGACGGCATGAACGTCTCTCCGCCCCTTCAATGGACCGGCCTGCCAGCCGGAACGGAGAAGTCTTGTCCTCGTCTGCTTTGACCCCGATGCGCCCGGCGGCACCTTCTACCATTGGGCAGCCTACAATATTTCGCCCGATCTCCAAGCCCTCGAAGAGTTTCCGGCCGGCAAGCAAGACAGCAGGTTTCCGCAAGCCGTCAACGACTTCGGGCAGCCGGGCTATGGAGGCCCCTGCCCTCCGAAGGGGCACAAGCCGCATTCGTACCGTTTCCGGCTCAGCGCCCTGAAAGCGCGTCTTGAAGCCGCACCTGCGAAGGTGCGGTGCGCGGAAATTATGCGGCTGGCCAGGCCTCTCGAGATCGGCGCGGCTGAACTCGTGGGCTATTACGGGCGAATGTGACGGAACCCCGTCTCATTCCTTATTCTGTTGAAGGTTTCACTATGGACGTTCCCCTGCAAATCGCGTTCGAAGGCATTCAGCATTCCGATGCCATCGAGGCGCGAATCAGAGACGAAGCAGAGAAGCTCGAGCAGTTTTTCGACCGGATCGTCAGCGCCCGCGTGGTCGTCGCGAGGCCCCAACACCGGCATCACAAGGGTGACATCTTTCACATACGGATTCATCTCGTCGTTCCCGATGCCGCCGATATCGTGGTCAGCCGCGAACCCGCCGCCACTGGAGCGCACGAGGACGTTTACGTGACGATCCGCGATGCGTTCAAGGCCGCTCGCCGGCAGTTGCAGGACATCATCCGGAAGCGGGAAGGTCACATCAAGGAACACGAGGTATCGCCCCACGGCGTAATCGCAGCGCTTCATCCCGAAAAAGATCACGGCTTCATCGCGAGCAGCGATGGCCACGAGATCTACTTTCACCGCAACAGCGTTGCCGATGGCCATTTCGACGACCTGCACAAAGGCCAGGAAGTCCGTTTTTCGGAGACCGAAGGCGATAAGGGACCGCAAGCAACGTTCGTCAGGCCCGTGGGCAAGCATCACCTGTTATAAAGGGGTCCGGCGCCGCTCCGCAAGTAGCGCTGGGGGCGCCGACCCCAGGGTGCCGGTCAGCCTTTCGCGCCAGCCGCCTTGAAGCGGCCCGCAAGCGGGCCGGCCTTGGCGAAAGCTTGTTTCATTTCGCTTGAAGTCATCGCGAGAGTTGTTTTCAAGTCGGTGATGCCGCCAGCGGCCGCTACAATGATCAGTGCCGTGGCCGCCTCTTCAGCCGGACCTTCTGAGATAGCAAGGAAATCATACTCGCCGAAGGTCATATAATAGGCGAGTAATTTTCCTCCCAGTTGCGCAAACAACTGGCCTACAGCCTCTGCGCGGTCTTCGGGTTTCGCCAGCATGCCTTTGATGGCATCTTGCGTAAAGCGACCCTGAGTAATGAAGTGTGCCATTCGGGGCCTCCTTTTGATGCACGATGCCGAATTTTTTCTGTCTCTGTCGTTTTTCGGATGATGAAAATCAAAAACCTTGATCGTTTGTAAATCTGATTAACGATTGGCTCTCACGATCCCGAAGAATCTTTCAACTGACCGAAGGATCTATCTGGGACGCGCTTCAAGCGTTCGTGGCTAGTGTCGCCTGAGGGTAGCCGCGCCAAACGAGAAGGCAGAGAAGGATCGCCGGAATGCCAATGGCTGAAGCCATCACAAAGAATGCGGGATAGCCGAAGCTGTCCACAAGCACGCCGGACAGCCCCCCGGCAAGCTTTCCCGGGAGCGCATAGAGCGAGCTTAGAAGCGCGTATTGCGTCGCCGCGAACGCCGGAGACGTCAAAGACGACATGAAGGCGATCAGCGCCGTCCCGGCAAAGCCCGAGGCGAAGTTCTCGACGCTGATGGCGAGCGTCAAGAGATCGAGCCGTGCTCCCGCCGACGAAAGCCAGGCAAGCATCAGATGCGAGGACGAGGCCGCTATGCAGCCGATCAGCAGCGCTGGCATGACTCCGAGCCTCAGCACGGCCATTCCACCGGCGAAAACCCCGGCGATGCCGATCCAGACGCCGTAAACTTTCGACACGGTCGCAATCGCCGACTTCGAGAATCCGAGATCGATATAGAGCGGGTTCGCCATCACGCCCGAGACGAAATCCGGCACCCGGTAAAGAGCCACGAGCGCGAGAATGGGAATGAGCATGCGCCCGTTGCGCTGCAGCAAATCCGTCAGAGGCTCCGCGTAGAACTTGATGAAGGACCCGTGCGGCGCCGGAACTGCGGCATCCTGCGCTGGGCGGGGAGCCAGAATGCTGGCCGCCATGCCCACCGCCATGAGCATCGCCATGACCGTATAGGCGGCCTTCCAGCCCGCGGAATCGGCGATGTAGAGCGCTCCCGCCCCCGCGCACAAAAGCGCGATCCGGTAGCCGAGCTGGTAGGTCGCGGACATCATTCCCTGGCGTTCCACAGACGCCGCGCCGATGCGCCATGCATCGATCACCACGTCCTGAGTGGCCGAGGAAAAGGCGACAAAGAACGCGCACGCCACGGTCCAGATGAGCGACGCGGACGGATTTCCAAGCGCGATCCCGAACAGGCCGAGCCCGACGCCTGCCTGCGACAGCAGCATCCAGGCGCGGCGGCGGCCGAAGCGCGACAGCACCGGTATGTCGAAACGGTCGATCACAGGCGACCACAGGAACTTCAAGCTGTAGGCGATCGCGACGTAGCTCAGGAGGCCGATCTCGGTGCGCGTGATGCCCGCTTCGCGCAGCCACGCGGACAGCGTCGAGAACACGAGCAGGAACGGCAGGCCCGCGCTGAAACCCAGCGCCAGCATGAGCGCGAGGCGCGGATCGGAGAAAATTTCGGTGACGAGACGCCGCCACCCCGGAGATGATGTCATGCACCCTTATAGCGCGAACGGGGTTATTGTCATTCCCATGTTGAGCGGTATCGTGAAACTCTGCAACCGCAACACGAGAGGGGGTGCCGATCGCGAAGCATAACTCTAAGCCGGTGAATAATTGGCGCACCCGACAGGACTTGAACCTGTGACCCCAAGATTTGGAATCTTGTACTCTATCCAGCTGAGCTACGGGTGCGTGACACGAACATAGCGGAAGCCGCGCCCGCCCGCAACCGCTCCGCATCTGCGCGTCCTCTTACTGAGCAGAAGCGCCGTTACATCCCTAAGCCTGGGTTGCGCGCTTTCTGAGGGCCTTATTTGCGGCGGCAGGCGCTTTGCGATATGTTATCCGCATGATGAGAAGAATGGTCCTCGACATATTGCGCGAACGCGAGGCCGAGCTGAGAAAGCTTGGCGTCGACAGCCTTTCTTTGTTCGGTTCCGTCGCTCGGGATGAGGAAAACGACGCTTCAGACATCGATCTGGCGGTAAAGTTTAATCAAGACATCATCCCCCAGGGGCTGGCCTATTTCGGCTTTTTGGGTGCCCTGCAGGATCGGCTGCAGCGGACATTGGGCCGGCGGGTTGACGTTGTGCCGGAGCCAACGGCAAGGGCGTCAATTCAGCAGGAAATCGACCGTGATCGCGTCCTCGCCTTCTAAGCTTGCCCGCTATCTCTCGCAGGCCATCGAAAATATTCTGCACATAGAGGGATATGTCGCCGGGGTCGATGAGGGCGCATTTCTTAAGGACCAGAAAACCAGAGATGCGGTGGAGCGCTGCCTGCAACGCGCGGATTGAGGCGTTGGACAGGATCAAAAAGCAGAAAGCGGAGCACCTCATTCCAGGCCTCCCCTGGGCCGACATCCAAGGACTGGGCAATCGGTTGCGCCATGAGTACGACGCCATCGATGGAAGGCAAATCTGGCTGACGGTGAAGAACGACTTGCCCACGCTGAAAGAGAACTGCCTCAAAGCGCTAGGCGATCTTCAGAAATAGAAAAGCTGGAATCGAGCACGACAAGTTTAAGCACCCGGGGCCGCATGCGCTCGCCATCGTGCCGCTGCTGGAGCGCGGCGCGGGAAAAAATCGCAGCCGAGGGGTGAGGGCGGCGGCGTGCATTGCGCCGCTGCGGCGAATGCCTATAGTTGGCCCATGACGACTCTCGCTCCTGCCAAGCCCGCACCCGCTGCAACCGAAGCGCCTGCCATCCCGCCCGGCAGCCGCGTCTATCTCATCGACGGTTCCGGCTACATTTTCCGCGCCTTCCACGCGCTGCCGCCGCTGACGCGCCCGTCCGACGGGCTGCCCGTCGGCGCGATCCACGGCTTCTGCAACATGCTGTGGAAGCTTTTGCGCGAGACGAAAGGCGAAAAGCGGCCCACGCATCTCGCGGTGATTTTCGATCACGGCAGGACGAGCTTCCGCAACGCCATTTCCGCGAACTACAAAGCGCACCGCCCCGAGCCCCCGCCGGAGCTTGTGCCGCAATTCGCGCTGATCCGCGACGCCGTGCGCGCCTTCAACGTGGCCTGCATCGAGCAGGAGGGCTTCGAGGCCGACGACATTATCGCGACCTATGTGCGTCAGGCGGTGGCAGCCGGGGGCGAGGTGGTGATCGTCTCGTCCGACAAGGACTTGATGCAGCTCATCGAGCCCGGCGTCTCCATGCTCGACACCATGAAGAACAAGGTGATCAACGAAGCGGAGGTGATCGAAAAGTTCGGCGTGCCGCCGGCCAAGGTCGTGGACGTGCAGGCGCTGGCGGGCGATTCCATCGACAACGTGCCGGGCGTGCCGGGCATCGGCGTCAAGACCGCATCGGAGCTGATCCGCGAGCACGGCGATCTCGAGACGCTGCTCGCCCATGCGCCGTCCATCAAGCAGAAGATGCGCCGCGAGCGGCTGATCGAATTTGCGGATCAGGCGCGGCTGTCGCGCCGCCTTGTGGAGCTGGACAAGCACGTGCCGGTGGAGCGCGAGCTTGACCACACTGCCGTTGAAGAACCCGATCCGCACGCGCTGCTCGAATTCTTGCGCTCGATGGAATTCAACTCGCTGACGAAGCGCATTTCGGAAGCCTTCGGCGTTGAGCCGCCTGCCCCCGGCGAAGTCCATGCGCCCGCGCCCACCATCGAGGCGCCATCTCCGGCGCAGCCTCCCGAGAGCCAGGCTCCGAAGGCAGGCCCCGCCGCCGAAGCGCGGCGCGTGATGGACTGGCTGAAGTCCCTCCCCTTCGACCGCGCGTGCTACGTCCAGGTCACCGACCTGCAAACGCTCGAAGACTGGATCACCGCCGCAACCGAGCAGGGCTTCGTCGCCTTCGACACCGAGACGACGGACCTCGATCCGGTAGCAGCGCGCCTTTGCGGCGTTGCGCTCGCACTGGAGCCGAACCGCGCCTGCTACATTCCGCTCGGCCACCGCCCCGGCGATGGCCTCGATTTCTCCGGCGCGGGCGAGATCAGCCAGCTGCCGATGGAACATGCGATGCCGCGCCTGAAGGCGTTGCTCGACGACGAGAGCGTGCTGAAGATCGGGCAGAATATCAAATACGACTATGTCGTCATGCGCCGCCATGGTGTGCGGCTGACGCCCTATGACGACACCATGCTCATGGCGTATGCCTGCGACCAGGGCCGCGGCGGCCTTGCGGGCTTCGGCATGGACGAACTGTCCAAGCGCCATCTCGGCCACACCCCCATCGCATTCAACGAGGTAGCCGGCAAAGGCCGTCTGCAAACCACCTTCGACTGCGTGCCCGTCGATAAGGCGACGGAATATGCGGCGGAGGATGCCGACGTCACCTTGCGGCTCTGGCATCTGTTCAAGGCAAGGCTCGCCGCCGAAGGCATGACAGCGGTTTACGAAACCTTGGAGCGCCCAATGCCCGCCGTGCTCGGAGAGATGGAGCTGGCGGGCGTGATGGTGGACCGCGCCGTGCTTTCGCGGCTATCCGGCGACTTCAGCCAGAGTCTCGCGCGCATCGAGGACGAGATTTACGCCTTGTCGGGCGGGGCGCGCTTCAACATCGGCTCGACGCAGCAGGTTGCGGATTTGCTTTTCGGAAGGTTCGGCTTGCCCGGCGCGAAGAAAACCGCAACCGGCAAATGGAGCACCGGCGCGAAGGTGCTCGAAGACCTCGTTTCGAGCGAGGAACTGACCGAAGACCAGCGCCGGCTTCCGGCCAAGCTGCTCGAATGGCGGCAGCTCGCGAAACTCAAGAGCACCTACACAGACTCGCTTCCCCAGCATATCGATGCCGGGACGGGCCGCATTCACACCTGCTTCTCGCTCGCCTCGACATCGACGGGGCGGCTCTCGTCGACCGAGCCCAATCTGCAGAACATCCCGATCCGAACGCGCGAAGGCCGCATGATCCGCACGGCTTTCATCGCCGAGCCGGGCAAAAAGCTGATCTCCGCCGATTACAGTCAGATCGAGCTGCGCGTGCTCGCCCACATGGCCGACATCCCCGCGCTGAAGCGCGCCTTCGCCGAGGGCCTCGACATCCACGCCATGACGGCGTCCGAGATGTTCGGCGTGCCGGTGAAAGACATGCCGGGCGAAGTGCGCCGCCGCGCGAAGGCGATCAATTTCGGCATTATCTACGGCATCTCGGCTTTCGGCCTGTCGCAGCAGCTCGGCATTCCGCGCAGCGAGGCCGGCGAATACATCGCCAAGTATTTCGAGCGCTTCCCCGGCATCCGCGCCTATATGGACGCCATGCGCGCCAAGGTGCGCGAGGATGGCTATGTCGAGACGCTGTTCGGGCGTAAGATCCACTTCCCGGAAATCAATACGCCACAACGCAACATGCGCGCCTTCTTCGAGCGCGCCGCCATCAACGCGCCGATCCAGGGCACGGCCGCCGATATTCTTCGCCGCGCCATGATCCGCGTGCCCGCCGCACTGCAAAAGGCGAAGGTATCGGCGCAGATGCTGTTGCAGGTGCACGACGAACTGGTGTTCGAGGCGCTTGACGCCGAGGTCGAGCCCACGATCAAGGCCGTAACCCGCGTCATGGAGCACGCCGCCGAACCCGCCGTCGCTTTTTCTGTGCCGCTGAAGGTCGATGCCCGCGCCGCCCAGAACTGGGACGAGGCGCATTGACGTGCTAATGTGAGATAGGAGAAGGAGCCATCGATGCAGCGGCCCACAATCGAACAACTAAAACAGCTCTCCGTCGAGGAGCGCTTGCAACTGCTGGAGGATGTCTGGACCTCGCTTGACGATGATCATCCCCACCCTTTGCCGATCCCAAAGTGGCAGGAAGAAGAGCTTGAGCGCCGGCTGCGCGACATCGAGCTAAATGGCTCGCAAGGTGTGGAGTGGAGCGAGTTTTATGAAGAGCTGCGCAAAAGGCTCGGCTAATGCGGCTCATCATCGAGGCAGCAGCCAGAGCCGACATAGCCGGGGCCGCGTCCTGGTACAACGAACAAGAAGCGGGACTTGGAGTTGCGTTTCTCGACGCGGTGAACGGGCGAATAGGGCAAATAGCCAAGAACCCACACATGTTCTCGCACCGCCGCAGCGGAGTGCGTGGGGCCGCACTTAAAAGATTTCCCTACATCATATTCTATAAGCTAAGCGAGAGTTACATTCAGATCGTCGCCGTCTTTCACCAGCGGCGTAATACAAGCGCTCTCGACGATCGCATAAACTGAGCAAGCAAAGGCTTTGACGGTTGGGCGATCGGGCCATTGCCAAGCCTTCTGGCCTCAGCGTGTCATAGTACTCCTTCAACCCTTCCAGTGCAGCGCGCAGAGCAGAGTGAACAGCCGCCGGGACGTGGGTTCGTCCATTTTCACCTTCCCATCGAGTCGCTCGATCAAAAGCTTGCTGCCTTCGTCGTGCAAAGCGCGGCGGCCCATGTCGAGCGCCTCGATCTTGTTTGGCGGGGCGGACTTGATGGCCTCGAAGTAGTTCTCGCAAAGCATGAAATAATCTTTCACCACCCTGCGGAAGGGATTGAGCGAAAGAATAAAGGTGGCATTGGGCTCGGGCACGTCCCCTGCCGTCACGGCGAAGACGAGGCGGTTTTCCGCTATCGCTATGCCGAGCTTGTAGGGGCCAGCCGGCCCCGCGACGAGTTCGAACAAATTCTCTTCGAGCAGATCGTAGATCGCAACCTTGCGTTCGTGATCGACTTCGGGCGTGTGGCTGCCAATCGATGACTTGTCGAGGCTGACGCCAACCAGCCTCGACAGCGAAGGATGCGATGTGTCTTGCATGGTGGCTGCTACCTTGCCCCGCTGAGCCGGACCGCCACGGAGAGGCGATGACCGTCGAGCCCTTCGGCCTCCGCGAGCGTCATGGTCGCCGGGCCGAGCGCCGCGAGGCTGTCGCGGCTGAGCTTCAAGAGAGACGTGCGCTTCATGAAGTCGAGAACGCCAAGCCCCGAGGAGAACCGTGCCGTGCGCGTGGTCGGCAGCACGTGGTTCGATCCGGCGACGTAGTCGCCCACGGCCTCGGGCGTGTAATGACCGATGAAGATGGCCCCGGCGTTGCGAATCGCGGGCAGCATATCCTCTGCGGCAGCGCAGGAGAGCTCCAAATGCTCTGGCGCGAGCGCATTGACGAGCGGCGGCGCTTCTTTTTTGAGATCGTCCACTAGCAAGATCGCACCGTGGTCTTTCCAGCTTTTTGCAGCAATCGTACCGCGCGGCATGGAGGCCAACTGCTGGTCAACCGCGGACGCCGTGGTTTGAGCCAGTGCTGCGCTGTCGGTGATGAGGATCGATTGCGCGGCCTCGTCGTGCTCGGCCTGCGCGAGAAGATCGGCAGCCAGCCAGCGCGGGTCGGCCTCTTTATCCGCCACGACTACGACCTCGGACGGCCCGGCGATGGAATCGATTCCCACGACGCCGAAAACCCGGCGCTTCGCTTCCGCCACGTACGCATTGCCTGGACCTACGATCTTCACGACCGGCTCGATAGTTTCGGTGCCATAGGCAAGCGCGGCCACGGCTTGGGCTCCGCCGATGCGGTAGACTTCCGAGATCCCAGCCAGATGAGCGGCGGCGAGCACAGCCTGGTTGACCTGTCCGCGCGGCGTTGGCGCAACCATGACGATCCGCGCAACGCCCGCGACTTTTGCAGGAACCGCATTCATGAGCACGGAACTTGGATAGCTTGCCTTGCCGCCGGGGACATAAAGTCCAACCGAGTTGATCGGCGTCCAGCGATGGCCAAGCTCCGCTCCGATCGCGTCGGCGTAGCGCTCGTTCGCGGGCAGATGGCGCCGGTGGTGCGCCTCGATCCGGCTTTGGGCTGTCAGGAGCGCGGCCTTCAAGTCGGGCGCGAGCGTGTCAAACGCTTCCTTCAGCTCCTCGGGTGGGACGGACAAACCCGTCTCGCGCAAATCGACATTATCGAACCGGGCCGTGAACTCGATCAGGGCCTCATCGCCCCTGTCCCTTACGCCGTCGATGATGGACCTTACGGCGTCCTGCACATCGTGCGGCTGGTCGCGCCTGGCTTGAACGATAGCCTCGAACCGCTGTGCGAATTCCGGGTCCGAGGACCTTAAGAACTGGGTCAATGAAGCAATCCTAGTTGGTGTCCTGCGCAACTTCGACAACGGCGGGTGCCGGCTCGGCATCGGCAAGCGCATGCTCAGGCTTTATAGCGGTTTTCCAGGCCACGCCAAGGTCGCGCAGTTCTCCTTCGATGCATTCCACCTCGAGCCGGACAGCGCCGCCGCCTGCGAAATAGAGCGTAATGTATCCGCCCGGCGGCTCAACCTCTTCGTAGGTCACCGCCAGCAATTCGGCAAACGCCAGCGGTTCGCCCGGCCGGATGTTCTGCACCTGGGCACGCTTCACCCGGTCGAAGCGCAAGGCGCAGCGGCACCTGCGCAGGTTTGCAGGAGCGACATCGCCATCCGCAACCGCCAGCCAATCGAAGCGATTGAGGATCGCGGCGAAGCGATGTTCGGAGGGCACGTATGCCATATCGGCCATCCGCAGAACAGCGTCCTGCAGATGGGCGGAAAGGATTTTCAGGTCGTCTTGGTCGAGCGCGATAAGCTTGAGCGGTTCAGCAGCTTCGGGACGCATGGAAAGCGCCTCATGTCTTGAGTTCGAAAAATTCAATTTCACTCATGAATGAAGGCGTTCGATCTGCGCTCCGCAAGAGCCGAGTTTCTCTTCAAGGCGTTCAAAGCCGCGGTCGAGGTGGTAAACGCAATTCACGGTCGTGTCGCCCTCCGCCATGAGCCCGGCTATCACGAGCGAAACCGACGCGCGCAAGTCGGTGGCCATGACCTCGGCGCCTCTCAGCGAAGCGACGCCGCGCACTTTCGCCATGTCGCCCGAGACGGTAATGTCCGCACCGAGCCGGGCCAGCTCCTGCACATGCATGAAGCGGTTTTCGAAGATCGTTTCGCGAATCTGGGAAACGCCATCCGCACGGCACATGAGCGCCATGAGTTGCGCCTGCAGGTCGGTTGGGAAGCCGGGGAAAGGCGCGGTCGTAACGTTCACGGGCTTCAGCCCCGATCCGTTCCTCGTCACCCGAAGGCCGCGGTTCGTCTCGATGATTTCCACGCCCGCGCTGCGAAGCAAGTCGAGGACCGCCGGCAGCAGGTCCGCCCTTGCGCCGTCGAGATAGACATCGCCGCCTGCCGCCGCGACAGCCATGGCATAGGTTCCGGTCTCGATCCGGTCGGGCAAGACGGTGTGGGTCGCGCCCTCAAGCGCGTCCACGCCCTGGATGACAATTGTGGGCGTCCCGGCGCCTTCGATCTTCGCGCCCATCTTGTTGAGGCAGCTTGCGACGTCGGCGACTTCCGGCTCGCAGGCCGCATTTTCAAGGACGGTCTCGCCTTCGGCCAGCGTGGCCGCCATCATGACATTGTGCGTCGCGCCAACCGAAACCTTCGGAAAATTCACCACGCCGCCGCGCAAGCCTTTCGGCGCTTTGGCGACGACGTAGCCGCCGTCGAGATCGATATCCGCGCCAAGCGCCTGCATCGCCATCAAATGCAGGTCCACCGGCCGCGTGCCGATCGCGCAGCCGCCCGGCAGCGAGACGCGCGCCTCGTGGTAGCGCGCCAGAAGCGGCCCAAGCACCCAGAAGCTCGCGCGCATGCGGCGGACAAGGTCGTATGGCGCGGTCGTATCCACGATATCCCGGGCCGTCAGGTGCAGCGTATCGCCCTGATGCGCATGTCCGTTCGCGCGCTTGCCATCGACAGCGGTATCGACGCCGTGATTGCGCAGGATGCGGATGAGAAGGCTGACATCGGCGAGGTTCGGCACGTTCTTCAGCGTGATCGTGTCAGGCGTAAGAAGACTTGCGATCATAAGAGGCAGGGCCGCGTTTTTGGCTCCGCTGATCGGGATCGTACCCTGGAGGTGATGCCCTCCCGTAATTCGAATTCTGTCCATAATGCCCGCCGGAAATGAGTGCTTCGGCTTGCGCCTCAAGGGCGGCCCAAGCTTTTCTTCAAGCTGTAGACGAGGGCTGCCTGCGCCGCAAGGTCTTGAGGCGGCTAGTCAACGTTAGGATTGTCTTCTGTATTAGCCTCTTTTGTGTCTTTTCGTTTTGCGAGGTTGCGGCGTAGGGCAGCGGCAAGCCGCTTTTTCTTTTCGGCCGCGCTGGATTTCTCCATGTCCGTCCGCGCTGCTCGTTCTTTAGGCATTCCAAGTCACCGAAAGAGGCCGGGAAGACGTTTATAATCCCTGAGCTCTAAAAAAGTTCTGCGGTTGTATATTATAATCTTGCAACTCCGAAAGTATTCGCGTGCAAAACCCGAGCATCCCCCTCCGCGGCAATGGAAAGGCATAAGGAAAGGATCTTCCTTGTATCGCGCGGATCGATAATGCCATCGTCCCAAAGCCGCGCCGTGCCGTAGATCGCGGTCGATTCTCGGTCGAGCTGGCGTTCGATAGCCTCCGACATTTGCTTCAGCACGGGCTCGTTTGCCTGCCCCAGCTTCTCGAATTTCGCGCGCGTGATAATCTCCATCACCTTCGCCGCCTGCGGGCCACCCATGACGGCGACGCGCGCGTTGGGCCAGGAAAAGATGAAGCGCGGATCGAAGCCGCGCCCGCACATGCCATAGTTGCCGGCGCCGTAGGAGCCGCCCACGATGACGGTCAGCTTCGTCACGCGCGCGTTCGCAACGGCCTGGATCATCTTCGAGCCATGCTTCACGGCACCGGTGCGCTCGGCCTCCCGGCCGACCATATAGCCCGTCGTGTTCTGCAGGAATATCAGCGGCATGCCCGCCTGATCGCAAAGCTGGATGAACTGCGCGGCCTTGGTCGAGCCGTCCGGCTGGATCGGACCGTTATTGCCGAGGATGCCCACCTCGAAGCCGTCGATGGCCGCATAGCCGCAAACGGTCTCCGCGCCGTAATCGCGCTTGAAGTCCAGGAAATCCGAGCCGTCGGCAAGTCGCGCTATGATCTCGCGCACGTCGTAGGGTTCGCGTTCGGAGACCGGCACGATGCCAAGAAGCTCTTCGGCGCCGTATTTCGGCGCGGCTCCCTTCTCGCGGTGCGGAACGCGGTCCCATTTCAGTTTCGCCAGGAGGTCTCGGGTGAGAACCAGCGCATGCTCGTCATTGCGGGCGAGAAATTCGCCAAGCCCGGTCGTCGCGGCGTGAAGGTCGGCGCCGCCCAGTTCCTCGTCGGACGCATCCTCGCCGATCGCGGCCTTCACCAGCGGCGGCCCGGCCAGGAAGATCTTGCTCTGCTGCTTCACGAGGACGACGTAATCCGACAGGCCTGGCAGATAAGCGCCGCCCGCCGTCGATGAGCCATGCACCACGGCGATCTGCGGGATGGCCGCCGCCGACAGCCGCGCCTGGTTCGCAAACGAACGCCCGCCTTCGACGAACATCTCGCTCTGGTACAGCAGGTTCGCGCCGCCGGACTCGACGAGGTAAATCAGCGGAAGCTTGTTCTCCTTGGCGATCTCCTGCGCGCGCAGCGACTTCTTCAGGCCCATGGGCGAAATCGTGCCGCCCTTGATCGCGCTATCGTTCGCGAGGATGATTGCGCGCTTGCCCGAAACGATGCCGATGCCCACGATGCTGCCGCCGCCCATGACGCGGGCCTCACCGTCGTCATCGTGCATGCGCCAGCCGGCTAGCGTGGAGAGTTCAAGAAACGGCGTTCCATGGTCGAGGAGGCGCGCCACGCGCTCACGCGGCAAAATCTGGCCGCGCTTGGCGAACTTCTCCGCCTGCTGGGACGAATGCGCGATGACGGCGCGCTCGATGGCCCGGAACTGCTCGACCTGCGCTAGGAGCTGCGCGGTGTTCGCCTTGAAGGCCTCGGACTGCGGCGAAATCCGCGAGGCGATCACAGGCATTGGCGGCAATCCGAAGCCGTCGTCCCCGCGAAATTCGCTTTCTTTGTCATAGGCGCCCTTGAGGCGGCTATCCAGGGCAACTGGCAATCACTTCGGCTGTTTGGCTGGATGGCCGGGTCAAGCCGGGCCATGACGAAGGCAAGGGCGCGGGTCATCTGTCCTCACCTTCTTTCAGGATCGAGGGCGTGTCGGCGCGGTGAAAGCCCTGGAACTCGGGCGCGGGCTTATACTTGCCCATCTCGACGAGCGCGTTGCCGAGCGGCGCCGCGCCATCGATCGGCAAGGTTACGCCGGTAATGAAAGCCGCGCCCTCGCTCAAGAGGAAACAGATCGCCGCGCTCACTTCCGCCTCCGTACCAAGACGTTTGAGCGGGACGTGATCCTTCAGTTTCGGGATCAGCGCCTTTACCGGCCCTTCGTAGCGGTCGAGGCCCGACGACGCGATCCAGCCCGGCGCGACGCAATTCACGCGCACGCCCGCGAACGCCCATTCGAACGCCGCCGTCTTCGTGAGGTTGACCATCCCGGCCCTCGCCGCTCCCGAATGCGCCATGCCCGGCATGCCGTTCCACATATCGGCGGCCATGTTCACGATTGCACCGCCATGCTGCCGCATGGACTGCAGGAACACCTCGCGCATCATGAGGAAACCGCCCGTCAGGTTCGTGGCGAGGACGGCGTCGAAGCCCTTCTTGTTGATGAACATGAGCGGCGACGGAAATTGGCCGCCCGCGTTGTTCACGAGGCCATGAATGCGGCCGTGGCGGGCGGCGATATCTGCGATGAGCGCTTTCACCGCATCCTCGTCGCGGATGTCGGCGGCGGCGCGCTCGGCCTTGCCGCCGTCTTCGGTTATCTCGGCCACGACCTGGTCGAGTTTCGCTTCCTGCCGCCCGACAAGCACAACGGTTGCGCCGAGGCTCGCCAGCTCATGGGCCGTGCAGCGCCCGATCCCGCTGCCGCCTCCGGTGACGACGTGGACCTGCCCGTCGAAAAGGTTCGGGCGGAAAATACTTCGGTAACGCTTGCCCTCACTCATGCGATGCCGTCCCTGGTTTTTCGGCAAGCTACCTAAGGTTGACGTAAGCGTCAATCTGTTGGCGTTCGCGCCTTCATCACGCTTTCTTTTACGAGGCGCGCCTGCTATCGCTGCGGAGCCGATGGCGGCAATGGGAACCGCTGAAAGCGCAACTCGCCAAACACCGGTTTTTCTTTGATCCCTTGACGGAAATCAAGAGCTGACTTTGTCAGTCATGACAGTTTGATCGCACAAAAAGACTGCAGGGAGAGCGGAAATGGGAAGAGAAACAATCAAAGATAAGAATTTCCAAACACTCGGTTATATCGAGACTTCAAGCGACGGCAGGGAGAAGGCACTCGATGCCTACTATTGTACGGTCGGCTTCTACGATCCCAATCGCGACGTGACCTTGGATGCCAACGCCAACACGGTTGCGGATGGCAACGTGTTGAAGGCGATCATCTGCAACGAAAAGCTGAAGTGAGTTTAGCCGGCTTGACCGTCCGGCAGCCGGGCGGTCGAAATAGCTAATTTCACGCTTTCTGGAACGAGGATACCTGGAACTGCATCGTGAGCCGGTCTTCCAGGACTCGGAAGTATTTGCCCTCGCTCAAGCGAATGAGTGTCCCGGTTTTCAGCCAGAGCTGTTCTTCTCCGAACACTCGCCGCCCCAATCTCCTAATATTGAGCGCTTGTCGCCGCTGAAAAACCGGAAATCTTGGCTTCATCCTTCGACAAGCTCAGGATGAGGTCGCGTAATATCAACGAGTTAAGCCTCATGGTGAGCCTGCCGAACCATGGGCAGCATCCTTTTTTCAGCGGCCTTTAATCGAAGAGCCCGAAAAACAGCCGCGGAAAGAATAGGATCGCGCTCTCCGGCGAGAAATCGTTGCCCGCCCGGCGATGCCGCGCTTCCGCATGCGAGTGATGCCAGCTTTTTGCGTGCACCTTCCGGCGATGCTCCGTCGCTTTTTGAGAACGGGGCAATGATTCTGTTTTCTCGCGGGCTTCAGGCGGAAGGTAGGAGCGATCGCCGTCTGCTGGCGCAGCGAAAGCGATGTTTGCGCTTATCGTGGCAGCGGCAGCAGCGAGAAAGAGCCCATGGCTTTTGAGATGACGCATAACTTCGCCCCGTAAGTTGCACAGCTTGGAGCGTCCAAATATCCGCGGAGGCCGGAAATCCCAAACCAAAAACTGAAACCCGAGGATTTCCAATGGTCACTATAGACCAAATCACGAAAGTGGACGGGAGCGTATGCCGAGCTAAGCTCGTCTCGCCGTTGCCGCGGCTGCGTTTCTAGCGAGTTGCTGACTTGAATCGCTGCTCGCCGGGCCGATCCTGACTTTTTACTATACAACGGAACGAATGCTCACGCTATCGTCATGACGTATACGTCAACTCCCTCTTGTTAACGCGAACAGGATGCGTTACCTAATCGCTCGGAAACCAACCAGGGAGCTAGAGATGGACTTGCAGGAAGTAGCCGACGCCATGGCAAAACGCGTAGGCGGTAAATCTCCGCTCGGCGGAACCGTCAAATTCGATCTCGGAGATGCAGGCAGCCTCTTCATCGACGGCAGCAGCGGCGACAACACGGTCGCGGTCAACAAGAGCGATCCCGCCAAATGCACCATCACCATGAGCGCAGACGACTTCAAGGAACTCATTCACGGCCGCCTTCAGCCGACCTCGGCCTTCATGCAGGGCAAGATGCGCGTCGACGGCGACATGGGCCTTGCGATGAAACTCGGACAGCTCGTCTAAGCAGCGGAAAGAAGCCGGGACAGCATTGAATTCAGCACCTGACGCAGGGCAGAGCCGCTCCGATATGGAGAGGCTGTACGGGATCGCCGAGCTCGCAAGCGAGTGCGGAATTACGGCGCGCGCCATCCGTTTCTACGAGGCGAAGGGGCTTCTCGCTCCGCCACGCGTGAATGGGGGCCGCGTCTACACGCGGCGGGAACGCGCCCGGCTCAAACTTATTCTGCGAGCGAAGTCGATCGGCTTTTCGCTCGCCGAAGTGAAGCAGTTTCTCAACCTTTACGGCGATCGCGGCGAGGGGCGCCCGCAGCAAGTGGCCTTCGTCGCCGAGCGCTCCGGCGCCCTCATCAAGGAGCTGGAGCAGAGGCAGGCCGATATCGCCAAGACGCTCGAGGAGCTGAAAGACATTCATCGCCAATGCCTGCGCTATCTCGCCCAGAATGGCCCGCCGTGCAGCCAGAAGGGAATTGCTTCGGAGGGCGAGAACCCGCCCGGAAAGAAAGCGCGCCGCAGCCGGAATGAGGATTAAGTGATGTTGCCCAGGACGCTATTTTCTCCAGAGCATGAACTTTACCGCGACCAGGTGCGCCGCTTTATCGACCGCGAGGTGACGCCTCATCACGCGAAGTGGGAGAAAGACCACGCGGTGCCGCGCTCGGTCTGGCTGGCTGCGGGCGAGGCGGGTCTTCTCTTGCCCGCGATCCCCGATGAGTATGGCGGAGGCGGCGGCGACAGGCTCCACTCCGCAATCGTGATGGAGGAACTTGCGCGCGCCGGGGCCACCGGGCCGGGCTTCTCGCTCCACTCGGATATCGTCGCGCCCTACATCCTCGCCTACGGCACCGAAGACCAGCGCCGCCGCTACCTGCCGCGCATGGCGAGGGGCGAGATCATCGGCGCCATCGCCATGTCCGAGCCGGGAGCCGGGTCCGATCTACAAGGCGTCCGCACAACGGCGATGCACCGGGGCAATGGCTATATCCTGAACGGGTCGAAGACGTTCATCACCAACGGCCAGAACGCCGATGTTGTGATCGTCGTCGCAAAAACCGATCCTTCGCTCGGTGCGAAGGGCATCACGCTGTTCCTCGTCGATAGCGGCCTGCCCGGCTTCTCGAAGGGCCGCAATCTCGAAAAGCTCGGTATGCATGCGCAGGACACCTCCGAGCTGTTCTTCCAGGATGTCGAGCTTTCGGGCGACGCGCGGCTCGGGGCCGAGGGCCAGGGTTTCATCCTCCTGATGAAGGAGCTGGGCTGGGAGCGGCTGCAAATCGCGATTGCGGGCATTGCCGCCGCCGAGGCCGCGCTGCAATGGACCATCGACTACGCCCGCCAGCGCAAAGTCTTCGGCCAGACCGTGATGGACTTCCAGACCACGAAGCACAAGCTCGCCGAGCTGAAGACCGAGATCCAGGTCGGCCGCACCTTCGTCGACCGCTGCATCCAGCAAATGATGGATGGCGACCTCGATCCCACCGTTGCGGCGATGGCGAAATACTGGATCACCGACCTGCAATGCAAGGTCATGGACCAGTGTCTGCAGATCCACGGCGGTTACGGCTACATGATGGAATACCCCATCACCCGCGCCTACGCCGACGCCCGCGTGCAGCGTATCTACGGCGGCACGAACGAAATCATGAAAGAACTGATCGCGCGGACGCTTTAGCGGCAGCAGGGGTGCGCAATGTCATGGCCGGGCTTGACCCGGCCATCCAGGAGACAAGACCGCTGAACTACTTTGTATATATCCTTGCAAGTAAACGGAACGGCACATTGTACATCGGTGTCACAAATGATCTGGCACGTCGGGTATTCGAACACAAACAGGGCAATGGAAGCCAATTCACCAAGAAGTATGAAGTCTTCATGCTTGTTCATGCCGAGACCCTGACTTCGCCTCAGGATGCAATTCAGCGCGAGACCAATTTAAAACGGTGGCCGCGAAAGTGGAAACTCGATCTTATTGAAAAGAACAATCCGGATTGGATTGATCTCTTCGAAACGCTCGTCTGACGCAAATGCTGGATGGCCGGGTCAATCCCGGCCATGACCGCAGGGAGGAGTACATCATGGCTGACGCATATATTTTCGATGCCGTGCGAACGCCGCGCGGCAAAGGCAAAAGGGACGGCTCGCTGCACGAGGCGACGCCCGTCCGGCTCGCGGCGCAGATGCTGGACGCTATTCGCGACCGCAACAAGGGCCTCGACACGAAGGAGGTCGAGGATGTGATCCTCGGCTGCGTGACCCCGGTCGGCGAGCAGGGCGCGAATATTGCGCGCACCGCGGTTCTGACGGCCGGCTACGACGAGAGCGTGCCGGGCGTGCAGGTCAACCGCTTCTGCGCGTCGGGCCTCGAAGCTGTGAACATGGCGGCGGCGAAGGTCATGTCCGGCCAGTCGCCCATGGCCATAGGCGGCGGCGTCGAGTCGATGAGCCGCGTCCCCATGGCCTCCGATGGCGGCGCCTGGCCGATCGACCCCGCCGTGGCGATGCCGACCTATTTCGTGCCGCAAGGCATCAGCGCGGACCTTATCGCAACGAAGTACGGCTTCAGCCGCGACGATGTCGACGCCTACTCCGTGGAAAGCCATAAGCGCGCTGCGAAGTCGTGGGAAGAGGGACGCTTCGCCTGCTCTGTTGTGCCCGTGAAAGACATCCTTGGCATTCCGCTCCTCTCCCGGGACGAAATGATCCGCGCCGACGCTAGCATGCAGTCGCTCGGCGCACTCAATCCGTCGTTCACCGATATGGGCAAGAACTACGGCTTCGACGGCGTGGCCGTGCAGAAATATCCCGAGGTCGAGCGCATCAATCATGTGCATACGCCCGGCAACTCGTCCGGCATCGTCGACGGCGCGGCCGCCGTGCTGATCGGCACGAAAGAAGCGGGCGAGAAGGCGGGCCTGAAGCCGCGGGCGCGCATCAAGAGCTTCGCGTCCATCGGCTCCGAGCCGACCATCATGCTCACCGGGCCGAGCTTCGCCGCCGAGCGGGCGCTCGCCAAGGCCGGGATGAAGAAGGAAGACCTCGACCTGTGGGAGTTGAACGAGGCGTTCGCCTCCGTCGTCCTGCGCTTCATGGATGTGCTGAACATCCCGCATGACAAGATCAACGTGAATGGCGGCGCCATCGCCATGGGCCATCCGCTCGGCGCGACTGGCGCGATGGTCCTCGGCGTCCTGCTCGATGAAATGGAGCGGCGCGGAGCCGCCACGGGGCTCGTCACGCTGTGCATCGGCGCAGGCATGGGCACGGCCACCATTCTCGAACGGGTTTGATGAAAAAGAGCGCCCTCATCCTTCGACAAGCTCAGGATGAGGACCGCGCAAAGTTCCCGCCCTCATGCTGAGCCTGTCGAAGCATGGGCAGCAAGGATCTACCGATGACAAACAGCATTGCATACGACGTCGATGGCGACGGCATCGCGACCCTCACCATCGACCAGCCCGGCAAATCCATGAACGTGATCGGGCCGGAGTTCATCGATGAGTTCGAGGCGGCCATTGAGCGCGCGGCGGGCGACGCCGCCGTGAAGGGCATCGTCGTGACGTCCGGCAAGTCGAGCTTCGTCGCGGGCGCGGACCTGATCGGAATGAGCGGCATGATGGCCCAGGCGCGGACCGCGCCGCCCGCTGAGGCGCTGAAGGCCGTTTCCCGTCTCACGAACGTGCTGCGGCGGCTTGAGACCTGCGGCAAGCCCGTCGCCTGCGCCATCAACGGCACGGCCCTTGGCGGCGGCTTCGAGATCGCGCTCGCCTGCCATTACCGCGTCGCCGCCGATGGCGATGACACTAAGATCGGCCAGCCCGAAGTGCAGGTCGGCCTCATTCCGGGCGCCGGCGGCACGCAGCGCATTCCGAGGTTGATCGGGATCATGCCTTCGCTGCCGATGCTGCTCGAAGGCCGCCATATGTCGCCGCAACAGGCCAAGTCGAACGGCCTCATCCACGAGGTTGTCCCCGCCAGCGAACTGTTGGCGGCGGCCAAGAAATGGCTGACCTCGCCCCAGGCGAAGGCGGTGCAGCCCTGGGACGAGAAGTCGTTCAAGGTGCCGGGCGGCGCGGGCGGCATGAACCCGCAGGCGGCCCAGGTCTTCATGGCCGCCAATGCCATGACGCGCGACAAGACCTTCGGCAATTACCCGGCAGCGCAGGCGATCCTTTCCGCGGTCTACGAAGGTACGCAGGCGCCGATCGATCTCGGCCTGAAGATCGAGGCGAAATACTTCCTCTCGCTGCTCCGCGGCACCGTTGCGCCGAACATGATCCGCACCCTGTTCGTGAACAAGGGCCGGGCCGACAAGCTCGCGCGCCGCCCGCAAGGCGTGCCGAAGGCGCATTTCAAGAAAATCGGCATGCTCGGCGCGGGCATGATGGGCGCGGCCATCGCCTATGTCGCGGCGTCGAACGGCATCGAGGTCGTGCTTATCGACCGCGACCCGGACGCTGCCGAAAGGGGTAAGGGCCATGCCCGCAAGCTCGTCGAAGGCGCGATCTCAAAGCGCCGCATGAGCACGGCAGACGGCGACGCGATTCTGAACCGCATTCAGCCGGCCGTCGATTTCGCCACCCTCGCGGATGTGGATTACGTGATCGAAGCCGTGTTCGAGGATCGCGCCATCAAGGCCGACGTGACGAAGCGCGCCGAGGCCGTGATGCGGCCCGACGTGGTTTTCGGTTCGAACACCTCGACGCTGCCGATCACGGGCCTCGCCGAAGCAAGCAGCCGCCCGGACAAATTCATCGGCATTCACTTCTTCTCGCCAGCCGAGAAAATGCCGCTCGTCGAGGTGATCCGCGGCAAGCTGACGAGCGACGAGGCGCTGGCCGTGACGCTCGATTTCGTGCAGGCCATCAAGAAGACGCCCATCGTCGTGAATGACGGGCGCGGCTTCTTCACCTCGCGCTTCTGCGGCTGCTACATCATGGAAGGCGAGATCATGCTGACGGAGGGCATTCCGGCGGCGCTGATCGAAAACGCGGGCAAGCTAGCCGGCATGCCGGTCGGGCCGCTTGCGCTTGCCGACGAGACCGCCATCGATCTTGGCTGGAAAATCCACAAGGCCGCCGAGGCCGACCTTGGCGATGCCTACAAGCCGAGCGCTGCCGTGGGCGTCATGGAAACCCTGTATGTGAAGAACGGCCGCGCGGGCCGGAAGAACGGCAAGGGCTTCTACGATTATCCCGAGAAGGGACAGAAGAGCCTTTGGCCGGGCTTGGCCGAGTTCTATCCCTCGAAGCCGGAGTCCGAATGGCCATCGGTTGAGGAGTTGAAGAAGCGGCTGCTCTACGCGCAAGCGCTCGACGCCGTCCGCTGCATGGAAGAGGGCGTGCTGACTGCGGCCGAAGATGGCGACGTTGGCGGCATTTTCGGGCTCGGCTTCGCGCCTTACACCGGCGGCCCGCTGAGCCTCATCGATACCGTCGGCGTCGCGAAGTTCGTGGCCGAATGCGATGCACTGGCGCAGAAATACGGCGGACGCTTCAGTCCGCCGAAGCTTTTGCGCGACATGGCGGCGAAGGGCGAGACGTTCTACCCCGCGCCGAAGGTTGCGGCTGCAGCTTAAATTGAAGCTTCCGCCCCTCACCCTGTCCCTCTCCCCCCGGGAGAGGGAACGCTGTTTCAACCGCTCGCAGCCTGACTCCCTCTCCTACGGGGAGAGGGTTGGGGTGAGGGGAGAGAGCAATGACCCTTTGGTGCAGCCATGTCCGCCACAGCTCCCCTAACCGGTATCCGCGTCCTCGAATTCGCGGGGCTAGGGCCTGCGCCTTATGCGGGAATGCTGCTTGCC
This sequence comes from uncultured Alphaproteobacteria bacterium, assembly GCA_963834165.1. GTDB lineage: Bacteria > Pseudomonadota > Alphaproteobacteria > Rhizobiales > Rhodomicrobiaceae > Rhodomicrobium. The sequence goes on from CAWIAL010000007.1 coordinate 72,406, forward strand.
GATCTCGGCGCGGACGTGCTGCGCATCGATCGGCCCGGTGGGGCGGAGCTTTTCCCGGTTCGCAATGCGCCAGTCGACCGCGGGCGGCGCTCGCTTGTGCTCGATCTAAAAGACGCCGCGGCCATCGATCTCTGCCTTCGCATCACAGAGAAGGCGGACGTGCTGATCGAAGGGTTCCGGCCCGGCGTGATGGAGCGCCTCGGCCTTAGTCCGGATGCTGCAATTGCCCGCAATCAGAAGCTGATCTACGCGCGCATGACCGGCTGGGGCCAGGATGGGCCTTTGGCAGAGACCGCCGGTCACGACCTGACCTATCTCGCGCTAACGGGCGCGCTTCATGCAATTGGCCCCGCCGATGGCCTGCCCGTTCCGCCGCTGAACCTCGTGGGCGATATGGGCGGCGGCGGGACGTTCCTCGTGATCGGCATTCTTGCGGCGCTTCTGGAGCGGCAAAAGTCCGGCCTCGGCCAAGTCATTGATGCAGCGATCCTCGACGGTACCGTGTCACAGCTCGCCATTATCCTCGGCCTGCGCGGCGGCGGCCTTTGGGACCGCCCGCGCGGACAAAACTATCTCGACGGCGGCGCGCCCTTCTATCGAACCTACCGCTGCGCGGACGGAAAGTTCGTCGCCGCCGGCGCTCTTGAACCGAAGTTCTTCGCGGCGCTGGTTCGCGGGCTTGAGCTCGATCCCGCGCATTATCTGCCGCGGCAATACGACCGCTCACAGTGGCCGGCGCTGCATAGCGAGTTTGAAGCGATGTTCCTGGCCAAGCCTCGCGACGAGTGGGCGGCGCTGTTCGAAGGCACCGACGCCTGTGTCGTCCCCGTGCTCGACTTCGACGAGGCGGCGCGCCATCCGCACAATGCCGCGCGGGCCACCTTCATGGAGGCTGACGGGAACCTGCAGCCGCCGCCTGCGCCGCGCTTCTCGCGCTCGATGACCGCGCTTGCGGGATACAATGCGCCGGGCGTGGGCGGCGAGGAGGCGCTCAAGGAGTGGGGGGTTGTTCCGTAGGTCCCTCCCCTCATCCTGTCCTTCTCCCTAATGGGAGAAGGGATGTTGTTGCTCCCTCTCCCATGGGGAGAGGGCTGGGGTGAGGGGCGTGATGTCGCCTAATTCGACTTGCCGGTCGGGTTCTCAATCAGCTTTTTCAGCTTCTCCGGCATGGGATACGCGAGATTGACGTTCTTCGGCGGAATGGGGCTCTCGAACCATTTTGCGTACAGTTTCTCGTACTCCCCCGACTTCATCGCCTCCGCGAGCACACCGTCGGCAAGCTCCTTGAACGCCCTGTCGTCCTTTCGCACCATGAGTGCATAGCTTGCGCCTGGAAAGCCTTCATCGAGGAAACTGAATGAATCGGGGTTCCTGGCGTTGGCCTTCAGCGCGACGAGAAGCACATCGTCGTCCATGAACGCAGACGCCTTCCCGGTCTCGACAAGCTTGAAGGCGTCCGCGGGGTCTTTCCCCTGAAGGATGGAAAGCCCGAGATAACGGTCGACGCTCAACGTCAGAACCAGCGACGTCGCCGCCGACCCTTGCGTCAACGCAATCGTCTGGCCCTTCAAATCGTCCGCGGTTGTCGGCGTCCTCGTCTCCCAGCGCCTGCGCCGCGTCCCTTCGGTTTCGACGCGAATCTGCCTCGGCACGATCCACTTCAGCTCGGATGTATAGATCGGGATCGAGAAGGCTGCATCGCGCGCAAGATCCGCGGTCTTAGGCGTCGCGCCGCATTCGATATCGACCGCCCCCTCCTTCACGAGCGAGGCACGGTTCGCGGGCGTATCGGGTTTGTAGCTGATCTTGAGCTCCTTAAGGCGAAGCTTCTGCTTGACCTTCTCCGCAACCAGCGAACACAGGTCGAGCGAAAAGCCGACCGGCTTTTGCTCCGCGTCGAGGTAGGAAAACGGGATCGCTGCGTCGCGGTACCCGATCACAATCTCGCCGGTAGCCTTGATCCTTTGCAGCGTAGGCCCATCCTGCGCACTGGCCGCCGCCAACCCGGCGAAGCTTGCCACGCAAACGGCCACGAAATGTTTCGCTGAAATGACCATGACTCGATCCCCGACGATGCCGCAACGAAACGAGACTTTGTCACATAAGTCGCAAATTTTCTATTGACCCGCCTTCGTGGCGCGGCCTGGCCATCGGAGCAGTACACAACGAGTTCACGCTGGATCACATTGCTCTCAGACAGAACACGAGGAATGAACATGACCGAGGAGACAAAGGGAATGGCGCTGCCGCAGTTTTCCGCGAGCCTTGCGCGCCTTGTCGAAGACGTTTCGCAATCCGCCGTCGAGATCCGCAGCGGAAAGCGGACAGTGGCGAGCGGGTTCGTGTGGCGCCCGGAGCTTGTGGTGACTGCCGACGAAGCGCTCGGCGATCACGAAAGCGTTACTATAGCGCTTGACGGACAGAAGCACGAGGCCACGGTCGTAGGGCGCGACCCGAGCACCGATGTCGCCGTGCTTCGGGTCGGCGGCCTTAGCGCGCCCGCGCTGACTTTATCGCCGGGCTTCACGCCGAAGACCGGGGAGATTGTCCTCGCTGCGGCAAGGCGGGACGGCAGCGTCTCGGCGCGCCTCGGCATCGTGTCGATGATCAGCGCCCCGTGGCTCAGCATGCGCGGCGGCCAGATCGACAGCCTCATCCGGCTAGACCTCACCCTGGACCGCTGGAGCGAAGGCGGCCCCGTTATCGACAGCGAAGGCCGAGTGTTCGGCATGGCGGTTCGCGGCCAGCGCCGCTCAGTCCTGGCGATCCCTGCGGCGACCATCGAGCGCATTGGCGCGCGCATCCTTGAGAAGGGGTCCGTGAAACCCGGCTATCTCGGCCTCGGGCTGCATCCCGTGCGCATCCATGGCGCGCCCGGCACCGGACTGATGGTGCTGGGCGTCGCCGAAGGAAGCCCGGGTGCCCTGGCGGGCGTCCTGCAAGGCGACATCATCACGGCCTGGAATGGCGAAGCGCTTGCCGGAACGCGCGATGTGCTGCGCCGCCTCGGCCCGGATACGGCAGGGCGAACCGTCGACCTTGGCCTCTTGCGAGGCGGACAAGCCTCCACGCTGCGCTGCGTGATCGGAACGCGGCCCGAGGCGTGAGGCAGAGCGCGGAGCCGGACGCGGGCGGCGAGATCGTTGTCGAGGTGCGCCTCGGCGACGAATCGCTCGCGCGCCGCATCTCCGGCTGGATCGACGGAAGCGCCGCCTTTGTTGCGGGCGCGGCCCATGGAGAGCGCTCCGTCCTGATCGCCGATCACGTGCCTGACGATGTGGACGCCCCGGTGATCCTTCTTGCCGAAGACGGCGCGGTTGGCTGGCCGCGAAGTGGGCAGGTTGCGGCGCGGCTCACGCCCGCGGTAGATCTGGTGAAGCTGCGCATCGCGGTGGAGGCGGCAGCGCACGGCCTGTCGGTGTCGGAGCCCGCGCGTATATCGCAGCTTGACGCCGGGGAGCCTGTCGAACTCACCAACCGTGAAATCGAGGTTCTGCACCTGCTAGCCGAGGGCGCGTCGAACAAGGTCATCGCCCGCGCGCTCGGCATCTCGGCGCACACCGTCAAATTCCACGTCGCCTCGATCCTTATCAAATTCGACGCCGCAAGCCGCACCGAAGCCGTGACGAGCGCGATCCGGCTTGGGCTGCTTATGGTTTGAGGTATCTCATTGTCATGGCCGGGCTTGACCCGGCCATCCGCCTAACCAGCTGACTCACATACTGTTTATCTTGATAGCCGCGTCAAGCGCGGCTATGACAACGATGTGTAGAGCCCTGCTGGTGGCCACTTCTAACTGCCGCCCTCATCAACCGCAAAGGCCCGCGACGACGCCATCGATGCCGCTGCCCCGCTATCAAACCCCGCTCGACTTCGACGAGAAGGTGAAGTCCTTCACGAGCAGCGGCGGGACAACGATGGCGTTCTCCTCGCTGCCGATGGTGCGCTCCGCGGGCCCGATCGCGACGATCTTGTTCAGCACCGAGAGCGGGCTTTCGTTGAAGCGGAAGTTCTTCACCGCGCCTGCGATTTTGCCGTTCTCGATCAGGAAATTGCCGTCGCGCGTCAGGCCGGTGAGCAGCATCGTCTGCGGGTCCACCACGCGAATGTACCAGAGCCGCGTCACAAGGATGCCGCGCTTCGTGTCGCGCACCATGCCGGCGATGCTGGCCGGGCCGCCCTTCATGACGAGGTTGCGCGGCCTCGGCATCGGCGCGCGGCCCTGCTTTTGCGCCCAGAACCGCGAATAGATGAGATTGCTGACCACGCCGCCGTCGATCCACGCTGTGCTGCGCGAGGGAAGCCCCTCCCCGTCGAAAAGCCGTTCGGGCACGTCTGGGTCGCGCGGGTCGCTCGTGATCGTCACGCGCTCGTCGAACATCTTTTCGCCGAGCCGCGTGCCGCCGCCCTTCTTCGCGAGGAAGCTGCGGCCTTCGTCGGCGGAGCGGGCGTCCATGAACCAGGCCATGAAGCTGACGAGGTCGGCCACGGCGGCGGGCTCAAGGATGACGGTGTATTGGCCTGGGTCGAGGTCCAACGGCTCGCCATTGAAGCCCGCCTTGCCGGCCGCGCGCTCGCCGAGCCGGGCCGCGTCGAGTTTCGCGAGGCGGATTTCCGAACCGCCAGACCAACCTGACAATGTCTGGGCGGCATTCCGCGCCGTGACCGTAAGCTCCGAGCCGGTGCGGCGCTCATAGGCGGACAGGCCCGCGCTCGTGGCAAGCGCCCTGAAGTACACGCCGCTTTCACCGTATCCTGCCGCGACCACGTTTCGGCTCGTGGCGATGCCGATAATACTTTTCGCCTGATCCGCGAGATCCCCGACGCGCGAGTCAGCCGTGGCGGCATCGTAGGCGGCATCGCCGCTCTCATAGGCTTGCGGGCCAAGCGGCGGGAGGTATTCGGGATTGGGGGGTGCGAGCCGCGCGATGTCTTCGGAGCGAGCTTGCGCGCGGGCGATGGCGTCCTCATCGAGGCTGGAGGCGGTCGCCATGCCGGAGCGCTGGCCGAAGCTCAATTCCACGCTGATGGTCACTTGGCTCGTAGCGCCGTTCGTCGTCGCGTTGTTCTGGGCGAAGCGCACATTGGCCGACCGCGCGCCGGTGATCGATACGGTGCAGGTGTCGGCGCGCGACCGTTCCAGGAGCTTGCCGGCGATGGCCTTCGCCTCGTCTGGGGACAGGATCACGGCTAGATATCCTTGCGCTCGGTATTGAGGACGTTGATGCGGCGGAAGCGCGCCGGCACCGCGCCATGCGAGACGGGCGCGATCTGCGGCGGCTGGCCCTTGCCGCAGGAGAAGCTGCCGTCGAGCTTGTAGGTCGACTTGTCGCCGAGCCCGTCGAGCGAGTTCCAGAATTCGGTTGTCGACGACTGGTAGGCCACGTCGCGAAGCATGGGGCCGAGCTTGCCGTCCTTGATCTCGTAGAAAAGCTGGCCGCCGAACTGGAAATTATAGCGCTGCTGGTCGATGCTCCAGCTCCCTGCGCCCACGATGTAGATCCCATCCTTCACCCCGCCGATCAGGTCTTCGAGCGAGGTCTTCTCCGGGTTCGGCTGTAGCGAAATGTTCGGCATGCGCTGAATCGGAAACCGGGTGGGGCTATCGGCATACGCGCACCCGTTGGAGCGCGCGGCGCCGATGAGCTGAGCCTGCCCGATTGCGGTTTGGAAGTTCTTAAAGATGCCGTTCTCGATGATCGGAAATTCGGCGCCCTCGCTTTTCACGCCGTCATCGTCGAAGCCCACCGTGGCAAGGCCGCCCTCTTGCGAACGGTCCGCCATGACGTTCAGCAGGGGGCTTCCGAATTGCAGCTTTCCGAGCTTGTCCGGCGTCACGAACGAAGTCCCGGCGTAGTTCGCCTCCCAGCCGAGCGCGCGGTCGAGTTCAGTCGAATGGCCGATGGATTCGTGGATCGTGAGCCAGAGATTACCGGGGTCGAGCACAATGTCGGTGACGCCGGGAGCGACCGGCTTCGCGGCCAGCTTCTGCCGCGCCTGATCTGCGGAAAGTGCGGCCTCCGCCTCCAGATCCGCGCCGAGAATATGCTCCCACCCTGCCCCGCGCGGTGGCGCGAGCGTTCCGCGCGTCGTGAATTTGCCCGTGGTCTTGTCGATGGCCGTGACATCAAAATAAGGGTAAATCCGAACGCGGCTCTGGCCGATCCGGCTACCGCGTGAACTCACGAACAGCTTCTCCTCGCGCTCGACGCCGATTGCGGAGGTGATGTAATTCGCGCCCGCCTTCATAGCGCTGGCGTTGATCGCGAGCAGTTTTGCGGCCTTCTCCTCGACGGAAACGCCGAACGGATCGATGCGCATCGGCATCGTCCAGTCTTCCTGATAGGCGGGCACATCCTCCAGCACAATCGCCGAAGCCTGGATGCGCTGCATCGCTTGCGCGTTCTCGATTGCGAGCGCCACCGCCTTCGCGATTTCCGCCTCATCGAGAAGCGTGCTGCCAGCAAATCCCCAGCTTCCGCTAACCAGCACCCGCACGCCGAACCCCGACGTGAAGCTCGACCGGAAGTTCTCGAGCCTCTCCTCGCGGGCGTAAAGCTCTTCGGATTCGGTGCGGCCGATGCGGATATCGGCGTAGGTTGCGCCGCCGGCCTTCGCGAGCCTAAGCGCCGTGTCGGCCAGATTGAGCTGCGCCGCTCTATCGAATTTCGCGTAGGACTCGGACGATGCCGCCGCAGCGCCCGCGCCCGGAAAGATCATGTGAGCGGCGACGCTGCCGCATCCGCAACCTGCCATATGCAAAAATTCCCGCCGCTTCATTTGTCTTGCATCTCGCGATGATAGCCGAGGACGCCCGCCAAGACCTCCCGCAGCATAGCGCATCGCCATCAACTTCGCGTCAGCTAAAAAGAGGGGGGAGCAAACCTTCCCGGTTCCGCCAGCGAACCACCGCGGTCCATTCTCTGGTCATGGCCTCAAGAGGAAAGATTCTGGGTTGGGGTCACTAAGCGACGTTCCATGACCTGGAAGTTGATAGCGAATTACCCCGAAAAGCGGAGATTGTGGCCGTTGCTTTTTCGCAAATACGGAGTTAAGCTAGATCAGCTAGCTTAGGGGTCCCATATGCAGGAAATTGGAGCGTTTGAAGCAAAAAATACTCTGAGCGCGTTGCTCGACCGTGTTGAAAATGGCGAGGAGATCGTCATTACCCGGCACGGCAAACCTGTCGCGCGCCTCGTCCCCGAAACCGGCGGGAGGAGTCTTGACGCCGCTTATGCGGCCGCCGCCCGGCTTCGTGCCAGGGCGAAAGCACAAGCCGGCAAGCCTATCGCCCAGGACGAATGGAAAGCCTTCCGTGAGGAAGGGCGGGCGTGAGCCTCGTCCTCGACAGCTCCGCCGTTCTCGCCTGGGTGCATGGCGACGAGCGGACCATCGAAATAGAGGAGGTCTTCGACCGGGCGGTCGAGAAGGGTGGAATTGTTCCCCATCTATGGCATTTGGAAGTTGCCAACAGCCTGACCGTCGCCGTCCGGCGGAAGCGCGTGACCCAGGCATTCCGCGACGATGTGTTGAAGGATCTTGCGGAACTTAATATCGCCGTGGATGACGAGACGGCGGCGAACGCATGGGGCGCATCGGTCCGCCTTGCCGATCTTTACGGTCTCACTGTCTACGACGCCGCCTATCTGGAGCTTGCACAACGGCTACGCCTTCCCCTCGTAACGCTCGACCGCGAGTTGGCGAAGGCCGCATGCGCCGCGGGCGTCGAGGTATTGCCGTAAATGCGGCACGACGCCAGCCTTGGAGGGCAATTCTGCAACAAGACGTGTTGGGGTCGAGAGTGGCTGTGCCTGGTTTCGCGATCCCATGCGCGGCAGGGCTGCTTTTGGATCGCAATGCGGTCTCTTTAAGAGGGCCAAAACAATCCCACCTACTAGCCGAAGTTCGGACAAAAGGCAGTGCGAACGAATCTCAAGGGACCGCACGCCGAAATCCAGCCGAGGGCCACCCGCATCAACGCTGCTGGAAATGTGACGCTTTTGCCGGATTGGTGTGGGGTGTATAATGCCGTCAGCCGCGGGGCATGGTTGGGAGACCAGCCTAGATGAACCACTCGTAACCGGTAGTGATTTATGAGCGCAGACACCCTGTTCAAAGATTTTGTCCAACGGCAGCAGAAGCCCCGTTCCGGCGATGAGGCAATGGATTGGCGCAAAGAACGCGACGATTGGCTTGACTATTTAGAAAAGCTCTATGCAAGCATTACCGAATATCTTGATGAATACATCAAAGGCGGTACGATCAAACTCCGCTATTCAATGATCGAGTTGAACGAAGAGAATATCGGCGCTTACAAAGCGAAACGCTTGATCGTCGCTATCGGTGCGCAGGAGATCGTTTTTACCCCGGTTGGCACGCTCCTGATCGGATCGAAAGGACGAGTCGATGTTCAAGGCAGCGCTGGAAATTCGCGCCTTGTTCTAATCGATAAGAACTTGACCAATCCAAAGCAGATGTTCCGAGTGACTGTCACGACCATCCCCCCGGGCGGAAGTAAAATGCCGTCGGCGGAATCGGCACCCTCACCGAAGGAAATCGAATGGGCCTGGAAAATTGTCAGTCGGCCTCCGGCCATGCAATTCACTGAACTGAACAAAGAAACTCTTTTTGAACTGCTCATGGAAGTGAGCAATGGCTAAAAAGGTTTCGTTTTCAGGCGAAAACCTAAGCCTCGCTGATGTTGCCCTACACTATAATGATAATAATGGAGCGCTTACGCTGTTCTTTTCAACAGCGTCGCCGTCATACGAAGTGCGTTTCTTAGGAGATAAGCCAGACGAGGTGCGCGAGGAGTTGGGCGACCGGCTCACCGAATTGGACCGCAACACAACTATGACCTTGCTCGCGGCTGTCGAGGCGGCGTTCCGCATCGATTATCTGCAAAGGTGTTATCAAAGAAAGAAGGATGGGGTGTCCCGTCAATTCCGGGAAATTTACAAAGAAAAAGGACCACGCGTCTCGCTCGAGGATGAGATTTTTGAAGTCTGGAAAAGCAGTACGATTGGAAGCAACAAGCTTATCAGTGATTTGCGGGGTGCATTCAAATTTCGCCACTGGATGGCGCACGGCAGATACTGGGTACCCAAGCTGGGTCAAAAATATGACTACCTCTCTATATATCCATTAGCGCTACAGGTATTAAGCAGCTTTCCGCTTATGCTTCCGTGAACTCGATAAATCCCTTTCACGCCATTTAGGGCCCCTTTCCGTTTTCGTGCATCCCCGCAAAACGTCTGCAACGAGATCCAGAAGCAAGCATCGCTACTTAAGAGATTTTCGAAGCTCGCCACTTCGGCTCCCGGCCTCAGGCACTCCATGCACCCGCTGGTCAGACTGCCTAGTTTTTCAGCATCATGAGGCGGTCGCGGATGAGCGACATGGCGGGGTGGAACGGCTTGTTCCTATGTACCACAAAGCCGAGTTCCCGCATGAGCGGCGGGCTCAGTGGCCGCGCCAGGATGCTGCGCCCAAGGAACGGGTCTTGCTCGTTCTCGATTGCCAGGATGGCGACGCCGGCGCCCGCCGCGACCATCGCCTTCAGCGCCTCCGAATTGCCGAGATGCAGGATCGGCTTCGGATGAATGCCGTGCGCCTCGAACCACGCGACAATGGTCCGGTACATTTGCGTGGTCGTGAGGTCGAAGAGAAGCGGGCGCGTTTCCAAATAGGCGGCCGTGATTTCATCGGGGATATCGCGCTCGTGCACGGGGAAAACGGCCATCATCGGGTCTTCGCGGACGCGCGTCACTGAGATCGGGGCGGTTTTGTCCACGGGAAGCGCGACGAGGCCGACATCGAGCTTATTACTGACGACCTTCTCCACGACCACATGGCTCAGATCGATCTCGATGGACACCTCCAGGTCAGGGTGCGCCTGCCGCAACTCGCCGAGCAGTTTCGGAAGGAGATAGACGCAAACCGTGATCGTCGTGCCGAGCCGGATGGGGCTCAGCCAGCCGTCGCGGTAGCGCTGGATGGCGTTGATGGTTTCCTCGGAGTCCGCGAGGAGCTTTGCGCCGCGCTCTATCAACTCTTGGCCGGGCGCGGTCGCGAAGGCCCGTTTGCCGAGGCGCGCGACGAGTTGCACTCCAAGCCGTCCCTCCAGCTCCTTGATCTGCTGGCTGATCGCGGGTTGGGTCAAATTGAGAAAGCGCGCCGCCGCGGTGAAGCTGCCTAGCCTCACGACCTCCATGAAGGTGCGGATCTGATCGAGGTTGAGGCTTCTCATGTGTGCCGTCAAAATTCTGCTTATCGTTTATCAAAAGATAATCGATTTCATTTATCAGGGGTAGGCGCATATATGAAGGGCGAAGCGGTCACTGTGCCGCGCCCCGATATGGAGATGCGCCATGACAGCCAAAAACGCTCAATCGCTCGCCCACCCGGCCCTGAAAACGTCGCCGGAAAGCGGGCTCTTTGCCAAGCCTCAGGTTATCGTTTCTTCTGCGATGCACTGCTGGTATGAGGAAATCGAAGTGCAGCAGGCGATCTGGGAGCTTGAACAGCTCGACGACGATGCCTTGCACGATATCGGCCTGAACCGCAGCGAAATTGAAGCCTACGTGCGCGGTCACCGCGCCTAGCGGCCGCTACCCCTCAAGGGTAGCTTGAAACGATGCGGTGCGAAGCTTCGAGCGTGCGCCAGATGTCAATCGTCAGCCTTGCATGCGCCCGCGCCGCTTTCACCTCTTCCAGGGCAGCCGCTGCCCTGGCCTCCTCCGCCAGCGCCGCCGCATAGGCATCGCTTGCGTATGCCTCGCGCTCCTGGGCGGCTAGCGGCAAATCGCTGAAATTTTTCATCTCCCGGGCTTTGACGCGCTTCACGTTTCCCTCAGCGATGAGCGCGCGCTCGATGCAGGCGCGCAACTCGGCGGCGCTGCGGCCATCGAAGTCGATCGCTTGCATCAGCTGCCTGTCGGACACCATCGCCTTTTTCACGGACGAAGCCTCTCGGCCTCGCTCGCATGCTCCGCACGCCTATGGCGGTTCAAGGCGGGCTCGCCCTTTGCGAGAAGGTCCTCCAGCGCCTCGTATTCCTTGCGTAGGCAAGCACAGATGCTCAGGTGGCGGTTGACATCGTAGAGCCAGGAGCCTGTCTGACCGCGCGCTATCTCGGCGCGCTTCGCCGCCTTCAGTTTTGCGATGACCGACAGCCGGCCCTTCGTGCTGGTATCGCTTGCTTCCGCTTCCCCGATTCCGAGAAGCTGAGCCAGCCCTTTGCAGCGCTTTTCTTCCGCCGCGTTCGATGCTTCATCCCTAACGCCCACAAGCCAACTCCCGTAGCCGCAACGAACTCTTCGCTGCTCATATGAGAAAGCGCTTTAAGCTTCGGTAAATTCAGAGGAGCCGAATGAGGAGCGGCCGGGGTCTTCGGCAAAAGACCATGCGCGCCCCAAATTAGGTCTTGCGCCGCGTCGCAATTTTAAGAAAATCCAGCGCAACGTATGGTGATGCATGTTCGAAGTTATTCGCGACGCCCTCATCTGGATCATGAGCTGGGTCTTGGACCGGCGTCCGCACGGCGGGGAGGCTTTCCGCCTTCTCTTCCTGATCTCATTCAGCGTCCTTGCAACCTGGCTTACATTCTATTGGAAAGACCTCGCCTACCGTTCTTCCACCATACGCCGCAGACTAATGCCGAATGAGCGCTATGCGGGACGCTATCTCCAGGCCGTCTGGCGGCAAGGCGAGTTGCGCTACTCCTTCGTACACATCTTCTACAATTGGAGGTGCCACCGCTTCGAGGTCGCGGGCCGCACCTACAGCCCCGCGGGCGATGAGTTGGCGGCCTTCAAATCGAGCTATGTCCTTTTTCCATCCGAGAAGGACGCCGACATCGAATTCATCTGGCAGGCAACGAACGCTTCGTCGGGATACACGCGCATGACATTGGGCGATTCCGACGAGGACTACATTCAAGGCGATGGCCTCATTATAACCTTCGACGCGCAGCCGAAGGCCTATCCAGTCCGCTTCAAGCACCTGCACAACCATTATGTGCGGCAGGCCCTCGGCGTGAGTTCACCCGAACATGCGAGCGAGGAGCCTGAATTCGTGAAGAAGTTTCATACCATGTATGGCGGGCGCGTGGTGGAAGGTTTGGGAGGCGCCACGAAAGCCGAGGGCGATCTCGTGACGCAAAGCTAGGCGCCGTGTGCTGTCGCGACGGCATCCGGCGCGGGCCGCTCGGCCGACAGCGATTCGACTTCATAGAGCGGGGCTTCTATTTCCCAGGCGATCCCCTTCTCCCCAATACGATATTGGGCTTCGCCCGAAAGCGTTTCCGGAACCACTCGCGTCAGAACGGTGGACCCGAAGCCTTGCCGGGTCTGCTCGGGGGATTGCCCGCTGGGGCTGCGCTCGTGCCATGCCAGCTTGAAGACATCGGCCTTCCCCTGGTTCTCGATCCCCCACTTGATATCGATGTAGCCATCGGGGGCTGCGAGCGCACCATATTTCGCCGCATTGGTCGCAAGCTCGTGGAAAGCGAGCCCGAGCGCCTGCGTCGCCTCGGGACGAAGCATGATTGCCGGACCCGTGACGCGGATGCGAAGACTGTCCGAAGGCGCAAAAGGCTGGAGCTGGGACCGGACATGCTCATCGAGCGCGACCCCGATCCAATTGCTGTTGACGAGGAGATCGTGAGATCGCGAAAGACCCTGAATACGCGCGCCGAAATCCGAAACGAAGTCGGAGACGCGACTGTATTTCGCGGCCTGGCGGGCCATGGAATAGACGACGGCAAGAAGATTCTTCGTCCGATGGGACAGCTCTCGCAGGATGAGTTTCGAATGCTCCTCCGAACGCTTTCTGGCGTCGATGTCGATGTTCATGCCAACCCACTCGCGCACCCCGCCATTGGCGGAATGTAGCGGGACGCCTTTTGCCGCCATCCACCGCCACCCCGTTTCAGCGTGGCAAAGCCGGTACTCGATAGAATATGTGGTGCCGTTGCGGACCGCGTCCTTCCAGGCGGCCAAGGTATGGGAACGGTCCTCGGGATGGATAGCGTCGAGCCAGCCGCAGCCTTTCATTTCATCGAGAGACTGGCCGGTAAAAGATTGCCAGTTTGGCGCATCCACGATTTCGCCTTCGGGGCTGCAGGTCCAAACCACCTGCGCGGAAGCCTGGACGAGCGCCTCGAACCTCGCCTTGGCGTGCTCAAGCTCCTTCGTCCGTTCGGCGACCCGCATTTCAAGTTCGTCCTTGGCGCGTTCCAGTTCGCCCAATGTCCTTCGATGAGCCGCGACCTCCAGCGCAAGTCCGTCGTTCACCACTTGTAACTGGCTTGGACTGGGAATCGCGACCGCCTTCGGAATCAGCGGGAAGATCGCGATCGCCGTTGTCACGGAGACAATCGCGGTCACGGCTTTCACATAGCCCTGCACTTCGTAAACCGGCCACCAGAGCGTCACGGCCTGGATGGCATGCGTGAGCCCGCACAGAAAGATGAAGGCTGCGAACAGGATGGCGAGCGGCTTGAGCGCGATGTCTTTCCGCTTGCGGAGAAAGATCCAGATTGCAACCGGGATGGCGAAATATGCGGCAAAAATCAAAATGTCCGACGATGCATGTATCGCGACCAGCCACGGCCTCCACAGTAGGCAGTAGCCATGCGCCATGTACGCGGCCTGGTTGATCATGTCGTGAAGCATGGCCAAAATCCCTTGTCCGGCAGGCAAAGCGTCGCGAAAGCGTTTGTATGTGGTATACCACGATCCGAAGTTTAAGGTGAACAGCTCCATCGCATTGCGGTAAAAAGCGAACACGTTCACGTTGCAGATCGGACCGAGCCGCCGTCGCGATCCCGAAGACGAAACCAAAGCCGTTACGGATTTCCCCGGCTTCGAGACGGGCTGGCGCTGATCCCCGCCGGCTTACCCGCTTCAGTTTCTTGCGGTTGGTGCCTCGTGAACATTCAGATTTCTTGGTATGCTCCTTGCAAAGTTAGGAGCCTGACGCTGGTCTTCAGCGGGCGATCGCCGCGGAGCGCTTTCCAAGACCACGAATGCGTAAGCGGTTGGCGGCGCCCGTTCAGCGCGTCTTTGAAGGCGTAAAGGGAACGAATGCTGGCGCTCGCCAACTTCGAAATATACAGCGATGCGCTTGTTGTTCTGGGGACGGCGGGTATCGCCGTGCCGTTCCTGCGCCGCCTCGGACTTAGCCCAGTCCTCGGTTATCTGGGCGCTGGTGCGCTGCTTGGGCCTCTTGGGCTGGGCTCCTTCAGAGGCGAGGCCGGTCTTCTGTCCTGGGTAACAATATCCGATGCCAAGAGCGTTTCAGGCATCGCCGAGCTTGGCGTGGTTTTCCTCCTGTTCACGATCGGCTTGGAATTGTCCTACGAGCGGCTGCTGACAATGCGCCGCCTAGTCTTCGGGCTGGGCAGCCTGCAGGTCATGCTGTCTACGGCTGTGATCGCGGCCCTTGTCGCGCTGACCGGCAGCGAACCCGCTCCTTCGATCATCCTCGGCGGATGCCTCGCCTTGTCCTCGACGGCCATCGTCATCGAGGTCTTGTCCGCCCAGCGCCGCCTCTCGACAGCGACCGGCCGCGTGAGCCTTTCGGTGCTTCTCGCGCAGGACCTGGCCGTCGTTCCCCTGCTTCTCTTCCTCTTCATCCTCGGGGCTGGAACCGGCGCCTCCGTCTGGACCGCTCTCGCCTTGGCGGGGGCGAATGCTTTCCTGGGACTTGGGCTGATCATCGTGGCCGGGCGCCTCCTGCTGAGACCGCTGTTCCGGCTGGTCGCATCCACCGGCGCCAGCGAGCCCTTCATGGCGGCGACTTTGTTCGTCATTGTTGCAACGGGCGTCGCCGCGAGCCGCGCGGGACTGTCGATGGCGCTCGGAGCTTTCGTCGCCGGTATTCTGCTCGCCGAAACCGAATACAGAAAGTCCATCGAGGTCGCGATCGAGCCCTTCAAAGGGGTGCTCCTCGGTCTGTTCTTCTTTACCGTCGGAATGGGGATCGATTTACGGGAAATCCTTCACCAGCCGTTGTTGCTTTTCGGGGCGATTGCAGCTCTCGTCTGCGTGAAGGCCATTCTGCTCACGGGGCTTGCAACCTTCTTCGGCGTTCCGAGAATCGCGGCGCTTGAGACGGGCCTGCTCCTTGGCCCGGGAGGCGAATTTGCCTTTGTGGGCATCGGCATGGCGGCCAAGCTTGGGCTGCTCAGCTCGAATTTATCGAGCCTTGCCCTCGCAGTGACGTCGCTGTCCATGGCCTTCATTCCGGCCCTCGGCGTCGTCGGGAAGCGCATTGCCATGAAGGCCCAGGAAAAGGACCGGCATCTCGATCCCGAACTCTCAGCCGTGCCACATGGCGGCCTGGGGCATGCCATCGTTGTCGGGCATGGCCGGGTGGGGCAGGTGCTCTGCACCCTTCTCGAACGGCACGGGTTTCCCTTCATCGCGAGCGACAAGGACCCCGATATCGTGTCCGAGCACCGCCGGTGCGGGCATGATGTCTACTTCGGCGACGCAACCAATCCCGCCTTCCTCAAGAGCTGCGGCGTTGAGCATGCCCATGCGCTGATCGTCACCATCACCGGAAACGAGGATATCGGTGAGATCGTCAAGGTGACGCGATCGCTGAGGCCGGACATTCTTATCGTCTCGCGGGCGCGCGACGCAGGTCATGCCCGCCATCTCTATAAGATCGGTGTTACGGACGCGGTGCCGGAAACCATCGAAGCGAGCCTGCAACTCTCCGAGGCGGCCCTCGTTGGGCTGGGCCTCCCGGCGGGCCCTGTCATCGCATCGATTCATGAGATGCGCGATGAGTTCCGGGTCGAGTTGCAGGACGCCGCGCGGCGGTCAGGGAAGACGATCACGCGCGCGATCCGCCGGAAGACGCTTCGAGACAAGCTTCATTGAGCGCAGCAAAGTCAGCGGCGCGGCGGGGTATCCTGAGCGCTGCGGGACGGTACGGGAGCGCTTGCGCTTGCTGAAAGAAAAGGATTGGCCACAATCACCGGCGGAAGCGTATCGCGGCCCCACTGGCTCAAGCCCAAGCCGGCGTAAGCAAAGCCAGCGACGGCCGCTATTTCTGCCCTGCTGCAGCCAGTGCTGTCGCCGTTGGCGATTGGCAGCACAACGATAGTTTGAATGCGGCCCGGATTGATTGCCTTCGCGAACGCATGTGAACCTGGGATCGCTCCAATCCCAGGAGCGGCAGCCGCCGTCAACCCGATGAATGCAAAACGCAATGAACGCGAACGGATCATGGAACTATATGTCACGCAAAACATGAACATTTAGGCGCGCCGGGCGCCGCAATCGAACACTATCGCGTCGCGCGGTTCGTGCCGCCGTGCATTTGGAGGGGATCGGCGGCAAGTCCGATTTTCTTTCAAACCGGAGGGGGTTGGAAACGGCAGAAAAGCGTGATAGCAAGTTTCCGAACAGCGCTTATCATCACCCGCGCGCTCGCAACCTCAACTTATTGGCTTGCGCTTCCACCGGCTCAATTGGCGACGGCGTGGAGCGCTCGGAATTTGGCAATGAAGATCAAGAATTCAATCAAGACGCTTCGGACGCGGCATCGTGATAACCGCGTGGTGCGCCGCCGTGGCAGGCTTTATATCATCAACAAGAAAGTCCGCCGGTACAAGGCGCGGCAAGGCTAGAGCAGCGAAACCATCGTTACCGCAACCCCGGCTCCGAAGCCGGGGTAAACTCAGCGAAGCAATCCCAGATAAGCCTTTAATCCCAAAACGGATTGCAACGGCGTTCACAACGCCTCGCAACGGCATCGGCTCGCCTAATTCGGCGTGCCGTCGTTCTCGCTGATTTTGAAGATGCGAAGCATATTTGTCGTTCCCGGCCTTTTGAAAGGCACGCCAGCGCAGACGATAGCGCGATCGCCGGTGTTCGCGTAGCCTTCGGCTCTCGCGATAGCTTCCGCACCCTTCACCATTTGCGATGTATTGGCCGGGTCCGCAGTCTGGACGCAATGAAGCCCCCAAACGAGGTTCAAGCGCCGCGCCGTTTCCAGCACCGGGGTCAGCACGAGTATTGGCTGGCTTGGCCGCTGCCGCGCGACGCGAAGCCCCGTCGTTCCCGTGGCCGTGTAGCAGACGATGGCCTTGAGATCGAGCGCTTCGGCGATTGAGGCGGCCGCTGCGCTGATGGCATCGGCGGCCGTATGGTCGGACTGCGTTTTCCGGAAATGCAGAATGCTTTCGTAATTGCGGTCCCGCTCAACCTCCCGCGCGACGCGGTCCATCGTTGCAACCGCTTCCGCAGGGTAGGCTCCCGTTGCGGATTCGGCCGAAAGCATCACAGCGTCGGCACCTTCGAAGACGGCGGTGGCGACATCGGACACTTCGGCGCGCGTCGGAACGGGCGAGGCCGTCATGCTCTCAAGCATCTGCGTCGCAACCACGACCGGCTTGCCGCGGTCGCGGCCCGCGCTCAAAAGCTGCTTTTGCAGGCCCGGCACCTGCTCCAACGGCAACTCGACACCGAGATCGCCACGGGCAACCATGATGCCGTCGCTTTCGGTGAGAATATCCTCGATCGCGGCAATGGCGGCTCGCCGCTCGATTTTCGCCATGACGGCCGCGCGGCCTTGGACGATCGCTTTGACATCGAGAATGTCCTGGGCACGCTGGACGAACGAAACGGCAATCCAGTCCACGGCTGCCCCAAGCGCGGCCTCGCAATCCTCGCGGTCTTTTCCGGTCATGGACCCTAGCGGCAAGATGGCGTCGGGCAAATTCACGCCTTTGCGGCTCGATAGAATACCACCCGCCACAACCTCCGCGATAAGGCGGCCGGGCTGGACGTCCAGGATTTTGAGATTGAGTTTACCATCGTCGATCAGCAGCGTATGGCCCGGCTCGGACGCGGCATAGATTTCAGGATGCAGAAGCCCGACGCGCTGAGCGTTTCCCGGCGAGTGATTCGCATCGAAAACAACGCGCTGTCCTTTATCGAGATGGATTTGGCCCTCTGCGAGCGAGCTGATGCGAAGCTTCGGCCCCTGCAGATCGGCGAGAATGGTGATGGGGCCGTATTTGCTTTCAAGCTTGCGAAGCGCGGCGACGTACTCCCGCATGTCGTCGTGGCTTGAATGGCTCATATTGATGCGGAACACATCCGCGCCCGCTACCACCAGCTTTTCCAGATTTGCTGGCTCGCAGCTCGAAGGCCCAAGCGTCGCGATGATTTTTGTCCGGCGGCGGCGCTTCATCGTCTTCGCGTCCCAGGCGCGGTTGCGGCCGCAGCCTGGGAAGGTGTTTGTGAAGGGAGGCCATTGGAGGTGTTATCGACCGATGGCTGCGCAGGCTCTGACTGATCTGTCAATTTCACTGTCCAGTCCGTCTGTTCTTGGGTGTCGACCTCAAAAAATCCGCTCTTTTTGAAGCCGCGGCCATCGCAATTGTCAATTCCTTTGATCGTGAACTCCACGTCGTTCGTGCACATGTTGATAGTGCCGCCCCATTCCCCGCCTTTGTCATAATCGAAGGCGTAGACATAGTAGAATCTGGCACGAAGCTTGTCCTGAATCAGGAGCGCGCAGGATTGGCTGTCGACGTTCCACCACCCTTCGCTGACCCAGCCGTCCTTGTCCTTGTAACCGATGGCGACGCCGATCCGGCTCGACGTGCTGTTACAGAGTTTAAGTTCCGCTTGAGCGAGACTTGGCAAAACGAGCGCCGTACAAAAGAAGATTGCGGCAGTCACGGCGCTGGCTGGCCATGCTGATTGAGTGAGCTTTTGCAAAGTCATCCCTGGAATCCAGAAATCAAGTGAGTCGTACGCACACACACTAATCTCTGATCGAGCTATCGACAACAATGGCTCTGAAGTCGTTTACATTGGTTCCCGTAGGGCCGCAAACGAGCAGATCATTTGTTAACCGGAAAAATCCGGTCGAGTCATTATTTTCGAGAAATGTGGCTGGAAGGAGATTAAGCGCGGCCGCGCAACTCATGGTCCGCGAATCGATAATCGCACCCGCGGGATCGCTCGGAGCACCTGTCCCGCCGTCGGTTCCATCGGTATCGCCTGCTATAGCAGCGATGCCTTTTTGGCCATTGAGCGCGATCGCGAGCGCAAGCGCATACTCCTGGTTCGGGCCGCCCTGGCCCGTGCCCTTCACGGTGACCGTAAGCTCGCCGCCGGAGAGGATCACGGCGCGCCTCCCATCTGCGAGGCACCGCCGGGCAAGCTGCGCATGCAGGTGCGCCACATCGCGCGCCTCGCCCTCAAGGGAGTCGCCAAGCATGATGACATCGTAGCCGAGCCCCCGCGCCAGTTCACCCGCAGCCTGGAGCGAGTCGCGCCCTGTCGCAACCAGCTCGAAACGGGCGTTCGCGAAGATGGGATCGCCGGGCTTCGGCGTCTCGTTCGCCGGATCATTCAACACGGCCTTTATCGATGGGGGGACATCGATACCGTATTTCGCGATGATCTTCCGGGCGTCGGCCAGCGTCGTCGGATCCGGGCACGCCGGGCCGGAGCCTATGGTCTCGGGCTCGTCACCGGGGGTGTCGGAGATTGCGAGTGTGACAAGCGTCGCGGCGGATGCGCAGGCGGCAAGCCGGCCGCCCTTGAAACGCGAGACGTGCTTGCGAACGCAGTTCATCTCGTGAATGCGCGCGCCCGACTTGAGGAGAGCCCGCGTCAATGCCTGCTTCTCCGCAAGCGTGATTTTGCCTGCGGGCGCAACGCAAAGCGCGGACGCACCCCCCGAGATCAGGAAAAGAACGAGGTCGCCCCCCTGTGCCGAGCGGGCCGCCTTCATCAACTCTACCGCTGCGTACTCGCTGGCCTCATCTGGAACGGGATGCCCCGCCTCGATAAGCTTGAGCTTGCCCAACGGCTCGCCGAATCCGTATCGGGTGACCGCGACGCCTGTCACGAGCGTAAGCGTTTCCTCCTGCTCGTAATGCAGCTCCGCCGCTCTCGCCATCCCCGCGGCGGCCTTTCCGCAGGCAATGACTATGATTTCACCGCCAACCGGAGGCTCCGGAAAATGGCGCGGCAGGCATCGTTCGGGCTGAGCGACCGAGACGGCGGTATCGAACAGGGCGCTTAGGAAACGTCTGGTGTTTAGCGGCACGATGAACAAGCAATGTTATGAGCCGGTTTTCAGCTTGTCGAAAGCTACTGCTTCTCCAATTTGGCTCATATTGGGCTTAAGTCGTTCATCGAAAGTATCGCTCACGCTTTGACCGTTTGCTGCTGCTTGCGCAATGGTGAGCACCCGCTAGGAAGCTGCGCCAAAGAGGATGCTGCCACATGGTTCGACAGGCTCACCATGAGGTGTGATGTGATAAGTAGCAGCCTCATCCTGAGCTTGTCGAAGGATAGAGCCATGAGGTGTAATGCGTTGATAAGTCAGGCTCATCCTGAGCTTGTCGAAGGATGCAGCAAAAATGGTTTTCGCTCGCGCGTTGACGCGGGCGGCAGCCGATTGCTCCTCCTCGGCGACCACTTCCGGATAGGGCCGTTCAACCCACTCGGCATTGTGTTGCAGAATCATGGCGCGCACTTCCTTGGCCCGGTTCACGCTCGTGTCGAAAGCAGCTTCAGCGGCTGGGTCGTTCGCCGCTTCCTTTTTGAGCGCGAGACGCGCCTCCGCCGCGCTTGGCCGCGCTCATTTACTTCGCGAAGATCGTATTCAAAATCGCCGCGAGCCTCACGCCGGCCCTTTTCAGCCTGTCGCGCACGACCGGCCCATGCTCCTCAAGATAGGAATCGGTCATCTCCACGGTGCGCTTCTTGCCCGTAAATTGCGGCTCGTCGGGCGAGTACCAGCAGGCATCGCCGTGCTGGAAGCAATATTGGACGGACGGGCAGGTCACGAGCGAAAGAGACTCCGTCGCCCAGGCGGCGATGGCGGCAGCGTCGACAGGAGCCGCGGCCCACGCGCTGCGCTCCGCGTCCGAGACTTCGCTCTCAAGCTCCGCGGCTATGGCGCGATCGTCGCCGCCTAACTTCTTCTCAATGATGCAGATGTCCCAGGCCAGATGCAGGCTAAGCGCACAAAGGCCGGTGACATCGATGAAATTGCCGCCTTTATCGTCCTCGAACGAAACGTGAAACGGCTGGTGGATGTCGCCCACCCAGTGCCCCAGGCTCTTCAGAAGCCGAAGCCGGTCGGCGGCGTCGATGCTGAGTGCAAGGTCGCGGGCATCGTCGAGGATCGCCGTGGCGACGCAGCGACCTGCGGTTGGGCAAAGCTTGCCCGCGTCGACAGTTTGCGCCGAACGCCGGACGTTGAGGTAATGCTCGGCGGGGCGAACTGGCGGGAAGACGTCCGGCCACGTGCAGCTCTCCGCGAATGTATGGAACTTCGGATCGAGGGCGATCAGCGCATCGACTTTTTCACGGACATCGGGCTTCAGCTCCAGATAAGCGATCTGGCAGACAATCCGATGACCGGCATCGCCCCAGGCAAGAGCCTGCGGCGCTGTAGCGGACTGCGCGGCAATCGAGGCAAGGAGAAAAACAAGGAGCCGCGTTGCCGCTGAGATGTTCGAAATCATGATCTGGCCGCGCCGCCCGAAATTTTTCCGTACCCTAAGCCAAGCTATGGGACTATCCAAGCAGGGATATGGCCACCATTTGAGTTTCCTGAGAGGCACATCAAGGAGGCAATTGAAGGGTTTGGCCAAAAGGCTTGAATTTGAGGTTGCGAAGGTGGATTAAGGCCGCAAAGGCGCGCATATCGGGCTGCAACTCCGATCACTCCTCCGGGAACGCGAAGCCTGCTTTCTCCAAAATCTGCTTACCCTTACCAAATGACTCATCGATGCAACTGATATCAACCGCTCAACCGGAAGCTCAAACCGGGAGATGGAAGAGCTTTGACATTGCGCGCGGCTCCCCCGGCACAAGGCTCCTCATACTATGCGACCACGCCACGAACACACTGCCGCCCGAATATGGCACGCTCGGCCTCGACCAAGTCCAGCTGAACCGGCACATCGGCTACGACATCGGTGCGCTCGGCGTCGCCCTTGAGATGGGACGGCGGTTGCAGGCGACCGTGATCTCTTCGAGCTTCTCGCGCCTTTTGATCGATCCCAATCGGGGCGAGGACGACCCCACGCTCATCATGCAGATTTCCGACGGCGCGGTCGTGCCCGGAAATGTGTGCATCGACGAAGCCGAACGCCGGAAGCGAATTGCTCAGTTTTTTGCGCCCTACCACGCGGCCATCGCAGACGAAATCGACGCCATGCTCGACCGGGGCCTGATCCCCATCATCGCATCGATGCACAGCTTCACTGAAGCCTGGCGCGGCGTTCCGCGAAAATGGCATGCGGCCGTGCTGTGGGACAAGGACCCGCGCCTCGCGGTGCCGCTGCTATGGGCGCTTCGGGAGCGCACAGGTCTCGAGATCGGCGACAACGAGCCTTATTCGGGGTTCTTGCGGAACGACAGCATTTTTCGCCACGCAACGGTTCGCGGACTGCCCAATGTGTTGGTCGAGATCCGGCAGGACCTCATTCGCGACGCCAGGGGGCAGCGCGAGTGGGGGGCTCTCCTTGTGGAATGCCTGGCAGCCATCCTCGCCGATCCGGCATCCTCGAGACATTTGGCGCATGTGGATTATTTCGGGTCTCATTCCGACATAGAAGTGGAACATTTGAAGGCGAGTACACCACATGATCGAACTTGACGCACAGACTGAGACCGAGCTTGAGGCCGCAGTTTTTCGCAAGCTCGTCGAGCACCTGCGAGCGCGCACCGACGTGCAGAACATCGACATGATGAACCTTGCGGGCTTCTGCCGGAACTGCCTCTCGAACTGGTATCAGGATGCGGCCACCGAGCGCGGCATTGCAATTTCCAAGGAGGCGGCCCGCGAGCTCGTCTACGGCATGCCTTACGAGGAATGGAAGGCGAAGCATCAGACCGAGGCGAGCCCGGAAGCGAAGGCAAAATACGCCGAGACGCACCGGCATTAAGCTTCAAGGCCGCAGATGGACAGATCGGCGCTCCGGAGGTCGCAGCAAGCCTTAGCGTGTTGCTCTTTTGCAGTCACAGGAAGAGAGCAACCATGCGGCCAGGTATACGGAGCCGTCGGCGGACGCGGCGGCCCGTAACCGCCGCGCTGGGGAACGAAGGCTGTAAGGCGGTGTTTCGAGCGCCGAGTCCAGTTCCCCGGAGGAGGCCGCCATGGCCCAAGATGACCGCGATCCGAAGCATCACACCCAGAAGATGCGCGCGCGCTTTCAGGAGCTTATCACGCACCTGCGCTCTGACGTCGAGAAGGTCGATGAACCGCAGCTGAAAGCCATGTTCGAGACCTCGGCGGAGGTGCTGTCGGGCCTCTCCAAAGCCTTCAGCGATTACGAGAGCAAAAATGAGCCGGCCTGGCGGCTCGGCGCATAGGTGGCGGAGATGGGCTGCGATGCGGAAGAATTAAGCCGCCGTGGCGCCATTGCGCTCGCGGCGGCTGTCGCCGGGGGAGTGCTTATGGTTCGAGGCGGCATGGTGGCCCCTGTCTTGGCCGCTGATAAGGACGAGGAAAAGGGCGGCGAGGATGTGTCCGCAACGGAGGACTTGATGAGGGAGCATGGCGTTCTCCGCCGAACCCTCAACGTCTATTCCGAGCTGGCTCATCGCCTGCGTGCGAACGCCGACACTATCGACACTGCAGCGCTTGTCGATGCCGCGCAGCTGTTCCGGGACTTCGGAGAGGACTACCACGAGCATATGCTCGAAGAGGTCTATATCTTCCCCGAAGTGAGACGGGGAGGTGGAGCGAACGAGAAGCTGGTCGAGGTTCTCTTAACCCAGCATCAGCGCGGACGCGAGATTACCGATTACCTTCAGCGCGTGGGATCGCGGGGCAAGATCGGCGGGGATGCCGAACCGCTTGCGAAGGCGCTCGCAACGATGGCGCGCATGTACAACGCGCACGCCGCGTGGGAAGACACGGTCCTCTTCCCGGCCTGGAAGGCGATGCAATCGAAGGCAAGACTCGATGAGCTTGCCGACAAGTTCGAGGATATCGAGCGCGAGAAGTTCGGCAAGGACGGCTTCGAGGACGCGGTCGCCCACATCTCGAAAATCGAGGAAGCTTTCGGCCTCGGCGACCTCGCCGTTTTCACGGCTCCGCCTCCGCCGGCTGCGTGAGGGTAGTCGATCCAAAGCGCCCTGATTGTCATGGCCGGGCTTGACCCGGCCATCCATAACTCACTGCAAATACCTAAGTTTTTCCCCGGATGGCCGCACTCCAAGTGGGGCCATGACAGCGAGTGTTCGTGGGTCCTTTTACTCTCGCTTGAGTTTTGCCGCCGCCGGCGGCGTAAACGCCACTTTGCTGAGCATTGGAGAAATTACCTGGTTGAGGGTTTCCTGATCGACAGCGGTGAATTTTCTCCGGACAACTCCGTTGCCATCGATCAGATAGCTCACAGGGACCCAATCAGGTTCGCCGAAACCGTTTCGCGTGGCGTCGCTCAGGAGCGCGCCTGGAAACGGGAGCTTTGATAGCAAATACTGCATCCTTCTGCGGTTCTGCGGTTCGTCGACGCTGAGCGCGATCACCTCAAACCCTTCCGCGCGGTGCTGGCGGTAAAATTTTTCGATTACCGGCAGTTCGACAAGGCACGTGCCGCACCACGTAGCCCAGAACGTGACCAGCACGACCCTGCCACGCATGGCCTGTAGGTCGAAGTTGCTCCCGTCGGCGGTTTTGATGGTGAGTGGCGGGGCCTGCCTCTGCAGCGCGGGCGTTGCGCCTACCGGCTGGAGCCAAGCAGCAAGGCAAAAAAGCGCAACCGATGCGCCAAGAATCGGCTTCCACCGAATCCTTCGGTTCTCTTGGTTTCTCAAAAGATGTACTCGTTACTAGTGTGTATACGCTGGCCGTCCCAGCAGGTTCCCTTTCACTACTGTAGATCAGGACATTGACATCTCTGTTATTTCTTTTGGTCCGATTGTTGGCATTATTGTGGGCGTGACGAGAAGCCGCTATCAGAATCAGTATTGGGTTGTGCCAGGGCCCTACGCGCATCCGCTATTCACCGGAAGCGGATTTCACTGGATGAAGACCGCTCGGAAGTTGAACGCCCCCCTCCAGCGCGTTAGCCTCACCCCTGGTTTTTGATTCGGCTTCGTGGAGGGCGTCTTGGAAAAGAGCGTAGCTTCAACATCTTCGGCGAATGGCGCCGAGTCTTCGGCCCCTGGTATCGCGCAAACTGCGAAGGAGCAGCTTCGTTCGTTCGTCGAGCGCATCGAGCGCCTTGAGGAAGAGAAGGCGGCGCTGGCGGGCGACATTCGCGAACTTTACGCTCAGGCTAAATCGACGGGCTTCGACACCAAGGCGCTTCGCACCGTGATCCGCCTGCGCAAGCAGGACGCGTCCGAGCGGCGCGATCAGGAAGCCGTTCTCGCCACGTATATGCATGCCCTCGGCATGCTCGAAGCGGATTAACAGTGCCCGATATCCCTCCATTTTGTCATGGCCGGGCTTGACCCGGCCATCTACCGTCTTTTCTGTCAAGTGGGATTAGGGATCAGCGAGTCTGCCTGCCAGCCTCGGCGGATACTGCCGCCAAGCGCGCCTTCTGCCGCTGCATAAATGCGATTGCCGGCCCCTTGAAAGTATTGGCCTCGTAGAGATCCTCGATTTGAAGCCGGTGCTCGAACTCCTCGCTGGCAAGCACGCTTGGCGACGACATCAAGAGGCCGATCTTTTGAAAAACTGGCCCGCGCTCTTGATCGCCGGGCACGTCGGAATAGGAGAGCGGCTTCTCCGCAAGCAGAAACGTGGCGGGCAATGGCTCGAATGCGATGTCGTCCTCCTGCTCCTCGCCTTCCTCGGCGAGCTGCGGCTCAGGCTGCCCCGCAGGCTCCTCGTTCAAGCTTTGCGGCCTCGACAGGACTTCAGATGCAGACGATTCCGGCTTCGACGCCGCGTCCGGAGCGGCAAGACTTGCGCGATGCAGAAGGGGAGCCTCATTAGGAACAAGGTTCGCCAGCATCGGCCCTTGGACACGCTTATGCGTGAGCGCCCAGGGCAATTCGCTCCCGCTCGCCTGCCACTTGGCAAGAGCGATGCGGGAATCCGCCGGCGTTAACGGACGGCCATCCGCCGGCACATGCAGCGAGTGCCCCTTCGGGAAAAGCACGGCGAGTTCCAGGCGCGGCATGCGCGGCCAATGGCGAACGTTGCCGGTGTCGACGTGCACGAAAGGCAGGCCGGAAGCGGGATAATAACCCACGCCGCCGCGCTCACGGACAAGCGCTGAGTACCGGAGCTGTTTCAAGGGCACGTCGGGAAACATAAGGTCCGCCGCCTGCCCTGTGATGTGGCGGCTGTTGCGTGCCTGGCCGCCCACGGTCCGGCGTAACAGCTCGTTCGTCCCGGGCGAGCGATATCCGCAGATCAGGTGCACGGGCTCTTTGGAGCCAAGTTCTTCGTGAAGCTCCCAGATGAGATCAATCAGGGCGGGATCCATCTTGATCTCCATGTCCCGCCGCCAGTCCCGCATGAAGTGGTTGAGCTTCTGCAATGCCTCCGGCACGAACCTGCCGTCACGCTTGAAGGTGACAGTGATCGTGTCATGCGTGTGGATGTTGTACATGGAGATGGTCCGGTCCTCGGCTGACGACGGACTCGTCAGCGAAAGAAAGACCGCAATGCACACGGATACCATCCCGGCCCATTTCAAGCCGGGTACGCCGTCGAACAAAACTGATTTCACGCAGTTGAGCCCTCTGATACGCCTGGGGGCGGTGGTGTTCCCTATGTTTTCATGAAGCCGGGTGCAAGTTTGCCGGACCACACGCTTACGTAGGTAAACCAAGGTGGTTAACAAACCGTTACAAAGAAAATGAGAGAAAAACATGGCGAGCCCCGCGCTGGCATGACATTTTTGCATCGTGCAAGGCTAAATCGCTGAGTCTCCAGACAAAAAGTTGCGTAGGTGGATAACGGCGGAAGCAGCGAAGAACGAGATGCCAAAAAATCGACCGTAAACAGAACGTTAACAACGCCGTTCGTATTCCAGATCTGGAGCTTTGCCGGTGCTTCGCAGGAAGGGCGCCGACCCAAGTGCGCAAAAATATTATCAAGCGCGCAGGTACGCCGAGGCCGCTGGGGGCTATCTAGCTAGTTTATCAGAGAAGCCAAAAGGCTTTGCACCTGTTCGACTGCGCCATGGATAGAATGCCAGAATCCGGGCTTGAGAAGATGCTTGATACCGTCGATGAGTTCGTCCTTAAAAAGAGCCCCTGCTATGGACAGCACGACGACCACAAGAGTGACCTGAGAATAGAGTGTGGCGCGTCTCCAGCTGTTCGCGATCTTGCGAAGCTCCGCAGTGTTGCTTCTTGTGGCAGAGGTTTGCAGCACAAGCGCCGCCGTCTGGACGCTTTCGGTGACGACCTGCAGTCTGCCTCTGAGAGATCTGAGCCTCGTTCCCGTCGACTTAATGAAATCGAAGGAAGGTTTCAGACCGCGGTCAACAAACTGATCGTATGAAACCCAGGTGTCGATGGCATTGGGTCTGAGCCGCTCCGCCATCCTCACGAACTCGTCGATATGATACTCGGCTCTTGCAATGCAGTAGACCAAACCGCCGGTTGCTCTCGGCCCGATCCTATCCAGGTTCGCGCCAATCTCAATTAGGTTTTCCTCCGCCAGATTATTCTGATATTCAAGACGCTCTGTCTTTACGTCCTCTTGTTGCTGCAGCGTCTCGCTGAGTTCCAGACATTCCTTCTCTAGCTTGCTTATATCGGCTTCCAGCTTCTTCTCTTTACTTGTTTTTAATAGAGACGCTCGCGATTTTCTTTGTTTATGCAGTTCAGACTTCTTCTTATTTAGCAAGTCCTCGGTCTCGTTGAGATCGAGCCTTATTGATCGAATCTGATTGAAATCGGTTTGAATTTTTTTTCTAGCGCTTAGCCACTCCCCGAAAACTTGATCAAGCTCCTGGCCAAGGGCTCGAATATGCGTGCTTGCGTTGCGTATTGCCGACCAATCCTTGAGTGCGAACAGGCGCATCGTCCCCAGTGCGTTCACCCGTTCGACAATGCGCCCGATTTGCCGGCTATTCGGTTCGTGCTTCGTAATAAAGAGGTAGCGAACGACCTCCGCATCCGGCCATCGCTCCCGGCTTTCCAGCGTCTCGTAAAGCCACGCTTTCGTCTCGGGCAGGCAGTCGCTTCCGAGCAACTCCCTTGTGCGGCTTTCGCTTTCGTCATCGCCATGGAGGAAGGCGGGCATCCCCATCGAGGTCACGTATAGCGCACGCCAGTTCATGACGCCGCAGGCGACAAATTCCTTGTAGTCGGCCCATGGTGTGATGCGCCGGATAAATGGCCAGTAGGCTTTAAGCACCGCGTTCGGCTCGTTTTTCTTTGCGGGTAGCTGAGAGCGCCGGCCGTCTGCCTCGCGTGACGCTCGCGGGCCGCTTTCGTGATCGAAGCGCTTGAAAGCGGTAAGTCCGGTGCTCGCGCTCGACTTGCGCCGTTCCAGCCGGGATGCCCGTACGCGTTCGATATCGGAGCTTTTCTCCTCGTCCTCGTCGAAGCCCGTGGCAGAGATGACGAGCCCGCGGAAATCCGCGAAGACTTTCACACCCTTCAGGATTTCCGAGAGATCCTGAAGCCCGAAGTGTTGACGGAAATCCAGCCAAACCTGCCGGTAGCAATAGTCGCTTGCCTCGAACAACCCCTTTCTTTGGTCGTCGCTGAGGCCCAACTCG
Source organism: uncultured Alphaproteobacteria bacterium (assembly GCA_963834165.1). GTDB lineage: Bacteria > Pseudomonadota > Alphaproteobacteria > Rhizobiales > Rhodomicrobiaceae > Rhodomicrobium. The sequence goes on from CAWIAL010000007.1 coordinate 101,108, forward strand.
GGCTGCAGATCTGCCTCCAAGTAAAGCGCATCGCGCTCCTCGCAGATGTTTCTGATAGTTTCGACATGCCGGAAAATCTCGATCCGGCGCGATCCTCCAAGCGCTTCGGCTTCAGCGAGGCTGAAAACCTGCGGCTGGTTCCACGGCTTGCCTGCATCGATGAAAAAGCTGATCGTAGCGTGGTCGATATGGTTCTGAACGATGACGCGGACGCGCAGCGGCCTGCCGCTCGGCACGCCGGCAATCTGGGCCGCCTCGCCGTCGTGCCACCATATGGTGAACGCCATCGAATTCTGGGTCGATGACCTTGAAAACCCTTGCGTCGCGCTGAACGAGTTTTCCCGCTTCGTCAGTAAATTCTTCCGCGTACTCAAGCTTGAACCGGTCAGCCTTTCCTTTGGGATTGATGCGTCCCTGCTCATGAAGCCGGCTTACGAAGTCCTGAATGAACGATTTGAAACTGAGGAGCTTCCTTTCGTACTCGTCATCGAGAAATCCCCGCTGCCGCGAGCGGTCAAGGTCGTCGAATTGCTTGCCTTCGAGCAGCTTTTCGATCTCTTGCCGGTTGGGGGCGCGAAGGGGATCGGCTTCCTCGGTAGGCCACACCGCCAAATGCCAGACCATTGCTGGCGCTCCGAATACCGGCGCCTGCTTGGTATGGCCCACTTTGATGATCCGGGTGAGCCTTCTCGAATACGGAACAGGCTTCTTCGGTTTGGCGGGTGCGGCCTGTCCTCCCGGTTGCGGGCCGTCCTCTGCCCTCGCAGCAGAAGTATTACCGCGCTCATTCTCAGCACCGGTAAAGACCGAAGCGATCTGTTTCCAGATACCAAGCCACGCCATTTTACGCCCCGCCCGAAAATTTAATTAAAAAAAAGATACACACACACATGAAGTGAGGATGACAGAATCTTCCGCGCGGCGGTTGACCGGACCCCGTCACTCGCTAAATGCACAAACGAAGCTGTATCGATCAACGAGGGATCGGATGATGAAGACTAGCCCTGTTGCCTACCACCCCGCTCATGCGCCAGCGGGCGGCGGCTTTCTCGAAGTGGCTCCCCACCCTGCCGAGGAAATGCCGGGTTGGAATCTGGGCGATCTTTACCCGGATGGCGGCGCGCAGCTCAGCGCCGACCTCGAACGCGCGGCTCGCGGCGCAGCCGAATTTCGGGACGCTTATGCGACAAAGCTCGATGGGCTCGCACGGGAGAACGCGGGCGGCCTCGCAAAGGCCATCGCCGCTTATGAAAAGCAGTCGGATTTGATGGGCCGCATCGGTTCTTACGCCTACCTCAACTACGTGACCAACACGGCCGATCCGGCGCGGGCCAAGCTTTTCGGCGACGTCCAGGACAAGCTGACCGCCACCAGCATTCAGCTTCTGTTTTTCGAGCTGGAACTGAACCGGATCGACGACGCCGTGATGGATGCGGCGCTGAACGACCCGGCGCTTGCGCATTACAAGCCATGGCTGACCGATTTGAGAAAGGAGCGGCCTTACCAGCTTTCCGACGAGATCGAAAAGCTGTTCCATGAGAAGGCCATGACCGGCCCCGCCGCCTGGAGCCGTCTGTTCAACGAGACTTTGACCAGTCTGCGATTCGAAGTGGACGGCGAAACGCTTACCCTTGAACCCGCGCTCAACCTTCTCAGCGACGCCAACCCCGAAAAACGCGCCGCATCGGCAGAGGCGCTGGCGAAGGTTTTGAAAGGCAACGTCCGGCTTTTCACGTTGGTGCTGAACACTCTCGCAAAGGACAAGGAAATCTCCGACCGCTGGCGCGGTTTCCCCGATGTGGCATCCTCCCGTCACCTTGCGAACAGGGTCGAGCCGGAGGTCGTCGACGCCCTTGTGAAGGCCGTGCGCGAGAGCTACCCGCGCCTCTCGCATCGCTACTATGCGTTGAAGGCGAAGTGGCTCGGCATGGATCAGCTCAATTACTGGGACCGGAACGCCCCCATCAGCCGCGACCCCGAACCTGTCATCGATTGGAAGGACGCGCGCAGCACCGTCATCGAGGCCTACATCGATTTTCGCCGCGCATGGCGAACATCGCCGACGGGTTCTTCGTGAAGAACTGGATCGATGCGCCCGTGCGCGAAGGCAAGTCTCCAGGCGCGTTCTCGCACCCGACCGTACCATCGGCTCATCCCTATATCATGATGAACTATCTCGGAAAGCCGCGCGATGTGATGACGCTGGCGCACGAGCTTGGCCATGGCGTTCATCAGGTGCTCGCCAATGCGCAAGGCGCTCTGATGGCCTATACGCCGCTGACGCTCGCCGAGACGGCAAGCGTATTCGGCGAGATGCTCACCTTCAAGGCGCTGCTCAACCAGACGCAAAATCCGCGCGAGAAAAAGGCGCTGCTCGCCCAGAAGGTCGAGGACAAGATCAACACCGTGGTTCGCCAGATCGCGTTCTATCAGTTCGAACGGCTCGTGCACGAAGCGCGCCGCGAAGGCGAGCTGACGTCCGGCAAGCTTGGCGAGTTCTGGCTCGGCGTCCAGGGCGAAAGCCTGGGGCCCGCGATCAAGCTGAATGACGGCTACGAGACCTATTGGACCTACGTCTCGCACTTCGTTCATTCGCCGTTCTACGTTTATGCGTATGCCTTCGGCGATTGCCTCGTCAACTCGCTCTACGCTGCTTACGAGCGCGCGCCCGAAGGCTTCGAGAGCCGCTATCTCGACATGCTCCGCGCGGGAGGCACAAAACATCACAAGGAGTTGCTGGCGCCGTTCGGCCTCGATGCGACCGACCCCGGCTTCTGGGCTATGGGTTTGAGGGTGATTGAGGATATGATCACGGAGCTGGAAGCGCTCGAAGCGTGAGGTGTAATGCAAGATAAGCCAGACAAGCCGGAGTTCGAGCAACCGCCGTTTCAGCCCGAGGACCGTGAAGAAAACCGCTTCTCCCGCCGTGTGCAGCGCTATGCGAAGGTCGGCTCCAACGTCGGCGGCATCGCGGCGAGGATCGGCGCGAATTATCTTTTAGGCGCAGGCGCTGACCGGCAGAAGAACGCGTCGCAACTCGCTGCAGCCCTTGGCGGCCTCAAGGGGCCGCTGATGAAGGTGGCGCAGCTCATTTCGACAATCCCGGACGCGGTCCCGCCGGAATATGCGGCCGAGCTTGGCCAGTTGCAGAGCATGGCGCCCCCTATGGGCTGGCCCTTCGTACGCCGCCGCATGGCCGCCGAGCTGGGCCCCGATTGGCGCGCGAAATTCTCTGGCTTCGGAGAGAAGGCCGCGGCGGCAGCCTCGCTCGGGCAGGTCCACAGGGCGCAGGGGCTCGACGGCCGCCCGCTCGCAGTGAAGCTGCAATACCCTGAGATGCAGTCGGCGGTCGAAGCGGATCTCCAACAGCTCCGCATCGTGATGAGCATCTACAAACGCATGGATACCGCGCTCGACACCTCCGAGATCGTGGGCGAAATCGGCGCGCGGCTCCGCGAGGAACTCGACTATGAGCTCGAAGCGCGTCACATGGCGCTTTATGCGCGCATCTTCAAAGACGACCCTACCATCCTCGTGCCCGAGCTTCTGCCGGAGCTTTCGACGAAGCGGCTTCTGACCATGACGTGGCTCGACGGCGGCAAGCTGCTCAATTACAAGACGCGCCCGCTGGAAGAACGCAATTCCATCGCGCGCGCGCTTTTCCGCGCCTGGTGGTATCCATTCAGCCATTACGCGGTGATCCATGGCGACCCGCACCTCGGCAACTACACGATCTTCGAGGAGAATGGCCGCGCCGCCGGTATCAACCTTCTGGATTATGGCTGCATCCGCACCTTCCATCCGAAATTCGTGGGCGGCGTGATCGATCTCTATCACGGCATCCGCACCAAGGACCGCGACTTGATCGTGCATGCCTATGAAACATGGGGCTTCCGCGGGCTTTCAAACGATCTGATCGACGTGTTGAACATCTGGGCAGGTTTCATCTACGGCCCGCTCCTCGACGACAGGGTGCGGCCGGTCGCCGACGGCGTGGCGCCGAACGAATATGGCCGCCGCGAGGTCTACCGCGTGCACATGGGCTTGAAGGAGAAAGGGCCGGTTAAGATCCCGCGCGAATTCGTGTTCATGGACCGGGCGGCTATCGGCCTCGGCGCGGTCTTCCTTCACCTCGCGACGGAGATGAACTTTTATCGCGCTTTCAACGAAGTAATCGAAGACTTCAAGCTCGAAGAGATTGAAGGACGCCAGCGCGAAGCTTTCGCGGCGTGCGGCGTCCCCCTGCCCCGCTAGGCAGCCGTAGCCCCAATGGTAAGCGGGCATCCAGTAATCCCGAGGGGCTCTCCCTCTCGTTGTCATAGCCGCCCGTGAGGCGGCTATCCAGAAAAAGGCAAGACTTTTCAAGTGTCGGTGGATGGCCGGGTCAAGCCCGGCCATGACAGAAAAGGGTGAACACGCTCCTTCGCGGGCACGACGGAGGGGTGAAGCTCCGCGTATGATTAAGCGTCGGCTGCGCTAGCCGCACCGCATCACAGAGGCGCAAATTTGGAGGTGAAATGCCTCAAGACCGGCGCTTCTTCGGTGAATTGATAGCCGCGCAATTCGCTAACCGTGTTTGCGAGCTGGGACATGCCCTCGATCATGTAATCGGCGTGGCTTTGCGTGTAGACCCGCCGCGGAACCGCCAGCCGAACCAGCTCTTTGGGAGCGGGGATCTCCTCGCCGGTCTTTCGATCTTTCTTGCCCAGCATGAGAGTTCCGACCTCGACGCTGCGAATGCCGATGTCCCGGAACATCGCCACGCTCAAGGACAAGCCCGGAAATTGCAAGGGCGGGACCTGGGGCAGGCTCGCGCCCGCATCGATGTAGACGGCATGCCCGCCGAAGGGCTTGATCGTCTTGAAACCCGCCTTCTCGATCCCTTCTCCGAAATATTCGATCGAGCGGATGCGGTAGGCCAGATACTCTTCGTTCACGACTTCCTCAAGGCCAATGGCCAAGGCTTCAAGGTCCCGTCCGGCAAGACCTCCGTAAGTGGGAAATCCTTCCGTAACCACCATGAGATTGCGAAGATCGCGCGCGAGTTCCGGGGAGCGTATCGCCAGGAAACCGCCGATATTGCCGAACGCATCTTTCTTGGCGCTCATCAAGGCGCCATCGCCAAGAGAGAAAATCTCCTGCGCGATCCTTTTGACTGGCCAATCCTTGTAGCGCGGATCGCGGCACTTCAACAGATAGGCATTCTCCGCAAACCGGGCGCAATCGATGAAAAGCGGAATGCCATGAGAGTCGAGCAGATTTCGGGTCGCCTTCATATTATCGAGCGACACCGGCTGCCCGCCAACGGCGTTGTTGGTGACCGTCATGATGGCCATCGCCACCCTCGAAGAATTCGTTTTAAAGTAGGCAGCGAGCTTTTCGAGGTCGATATTACCCTTGAACGGATCGAGCGATCCGGCTTCTTGATTGGCAGGACTCGGAAAATCCAGCGCCTCGGCCCCGGCATTTTCGATATTCGCGCGCGTCGTATCGAAATGGGTGTTGCCAACCACAACCTGCCCGCTTTTGACGAGGCTTTTCGTGAGCAGATATTCAGCCGAGCGGCCTTGATGGGTCGGAATGACAAACTCCATTCCCGTCAGGTCCTGGATCGCGCGCTCGAAATGGTCGAAGCTGACAGATCCGGCATAGGATTCGTCGCCCTCCATGACGCCCGCCCATTGATGCGCCGACATGGCGCTCGTCCCGCTATCGGTGAGCAAGTCGAAGGTCACCGTTCGAGCCGGCAAGGAAAATAAATTGAAGTGAGCGTTCTCAAGGGCGAGTTCGCGCTCGCGACGGGTGAGCATCGGGAGTGGCTCGACGACCTTGATCCGAAACGGCTCGATAATAGTCTTGAATTTATAGTCCATGGGGTTCTCGCATAGATGAAGACTTGGTCTTGACCGCCCCCCAATGCAAATCTCAAGTTCGTGTAGAGATTAGTCTGAATGCAGGTTTATTAAGACTTCGCCCACGAGCTATTGATTGCGTGTGCTCCGATGTGATCGAGCCGCACCGCTCTGCCGGACGTGTTTTCGAATTGACAATCTTTGACAAGCGTTCCCCATTGCGGGGGTAACCTTGCAGAAACCTCCTAGCGGAGCGCTTATTACACCTTCGCCGGAAAGGCCTCATTATTCACCGGAGAGCGGGAACGCTGGGGCCGTCGCGAGATCGCAAGCGACGCCGAGGAGGCAGTGATGACGGCGTTGACAATAGGCCGCGAAAGCGCAGAAGCCCAAGCCGCGGCGAGCGGCGACTGGCGTACCGCGGCGATCGCAATGTTATCCGTTCGCATCATACAGGGTTTCATCTATTGGGGCGGCGGCTCGCGCCGCTTCATCTACGCGCCATCCAAGCTGGATCCGGACCAATCGACGTGGATGGCGAACAAGTTCCAGACTGCGATGCCGGGCGCGGTCCTCGGCCTGGATCGCGTGATCGCCTACCTGCTTCACCATTTCTGGCTGCTCTACGCAGGCGTGATCATCTTCAGCGCCATCGAGCTGATTGCGGGCTTGGCGCTTATGGCCGGCCTCCTGACCCGGCTTGCGGCCTTCGTCTCGGTCGGGCTCTCGATCGTGCTGATGTTGATGTTCGGCTGGCAGGGCGGCACGTGCATCGACGAGTGGACGATGGCGGCCTGTAACCTTGCCATGGGCGCCACGCTGATGCTGGCAGGCAGCGCTGCCTATTCGGCCGACAACGCGCTCCTCCGCCGGAAGCCCGCGCTGGCGGAGCGGCCGTGGTTTCGCTGGGCAGGCGGCAGCTTGAAACTGCCCATAAGCGATAAAGCCTTTCAGAGGCTGGGTTTCGCTGTGCTTGCCTTCGTTCTCGTGTTCGACGCCGGCCTCTACAACTACTACCGAGGCTCCGTCTTCACGGCTTACCATGGCGGACCGGTGAGCCCGACCAAGCACCATTTCAAGCTTTCCGGCGCCACCGCTTTAAGCGATGGCAGCGTTCGCTTTCACATCTACCTCGACGGCGGTACGGCGGCCGTTCCAGCCCACGTGATGAAGGCCGATTTGCTTGGGCCGGATGGAAAGGCGCTCGAAACTTGGGACACCGCGGCGTTGTCCGCCCTGCCCGCATCGGCGATCGTCAACGACTTCCCATACAATAAGTTCAAGGCTGGCCCCTACGGACTGGAGGCGGAGATGGGCGCCATGGCCATAGTGACACTTCCCCCTCCAGCGGACGTCAAGGAAACGGCCGAGGGTGCTGTCCTGCGTATCACCGACGTGAACGGCAGGATATTTACGGACAGTCTGACCGCCGCGCATCGATAGATCGGCCGCAGCTTGCTTAGGCTTGCCGCCCAGCTATTAAGCGCCCTCGGTATTCAAGGCGACCTCGGCACGGCGGTGACTAGGCTTGCCGTCAAGCGCATAGAACGGGTTCTTACCGCTTTTCGCCTCGAACTCGGCAATGAAAGCATCGACGGCTTTCGTCCATGCAGATTGACCGAACAGCTTGTCGCGCAGATATTTTTTCCAGGCTAGTCTTACTTTTGGATTTTCCAGGAAGTTTCTACGATAGCCGGTTATGACAGAGTAGCGTGCTCCGCTAATTCTATAAAAGGCATGGCCAGCATCCAGGCTTGCGTGAATGAATATCAGCTCATCCGGGGTGATTCCGTCTTTGATCAGCTCGTCCGGTTCGATTCCCAATATTCTAAGCAGGCTGTGATCCTGCATCACCATGACATTCGTTCTGTTGAGAAGGTCGTGATTGGCAATCCAGCCCTGCATATATCTTTGCCGCTCAAGGGCCAGCTTGGAAAAGATGACCGATAGGACTGCGGCACATGCCGACGATATGCTGATTAAAAGAGTGATGTTGTCTTTCATTTCCATCTTATTGCCTGACGGAGTTTGATGTCCCCTCCGCTCGCCGAAAGTAAGCTCTGCCCGCGAAGCGTGCTGTTCGTGATCGCCGGCCGTTGCGTGATATCGTAACGCTGTAGGTAGCGTTGCAGGATAGTGATTTGGAGGGCACCGTTGTGGCGAGGAAGCGTCGCTGCTGCACTTATCCGCAATAATTTGCAACGGGGCTGGCGTGAAGCTGGCGGAACCTAATTTTGTCCATCCTGTTGAAAGAAGGGCTGTTCCCGCTGCGCGGATGGGATAAGGTCACTGTGCCAGCGCCACCGGCAATGACAAGTTTCGCACCATCGGAATGCCCCCTGATGACGATCACTATCCATTCTTCCGCGTTAAGCGTTGAGATCGCGCCTATGGGCGCCGAATTGCTAAGCATCCGTGACGCAGACGGGTGGGATTACCTCCACGATGGCGCCAGCTTTTGGGGCGGCCGCGCGCCACTCTTGTTTCCCATCATCGGCTCGCTGAAGGATGACCGCCACGTGGTGGATGGGACGGCCTATTCTTTGCCGAGACATGGTTTTGCGCGCCGACTGCCGTTTGAAACCGTCGAGACTTTCCCGGATCGCGCCCTGCTGCGCCTTACCGATAGCGAGGAAACCCGAGACGCTTACCCCTACAAATTCCAGCTCGACGCCGCCTTTTCGCTGGCAGGCGCCAAGCTCACCACGGCCATGACGGTGACGAACGCAGGCACGCGGCCTCTTCCGGTGGCGTTCGGCTTCCATCCGGCATTCAAGTGGCCTTTGCCAGGGGCCGGAGCGAAGCGCGATCAGGTGATTGATTTCGCGGTGGACGAGCCGGGTCCGATAGCGCGCCTCGATGCTGACGGCCTCATAGCGCGCGAAGCGGCGAGCCCTGTGAAGGGCCGCAGACTCGTGGTGAGGGATGAACTGTTCGAAGACGACGCGCTGATTTTCCTGGAGCTGAAAAGCCGGTCCCTTCGTTTCGGTCCGGCAAACGGCGGTTCGCCCGCACTTGAAATCGAATTCGAGAGCATGCCGCACCTTGGCGTCTGGACCAAGCCCGGCGCGCCGTTCCTTTGCATCGAGCCGTGGTTCGGTTACGCGAGCCCGGAAGATTTTTCCGGCCCCCTAACGGAGAAGCCAGGGTCCATCAATCTCGCGCGAGGCGAGGCAAAAACTTTCGCAATGAGCATCGAGCTGGTCTGAGAGCTGGCAAGATCGCTCTTTAGTGGCCTCCACCGCCGCCCGCACCCGGTTTGGGGAGCCGTACGATGGGCGTCAACAACGCGACCAGCAGAAAGAGAATCGTAAGCGCCCAGAAAACATCGGCGATGGACATCACCGTCGCCTGCGTTCGAACCAGCTGCGCAAGCTTCTTCGTGGCGGCAAGCGAGGCGTCCGACCCAAAACGCGCCATCTGCTCCGTCAATTTCGCGAGCGCCCCCTCGGCTGCCGCGCTGCCCCAGATGACCTGTTCGTGCAAGCCGCGCCAGATGCAGATCGAGGCGCTTATTGATGAGCGTGTTGATGAGAGCGAGCCCAACCGCCCCGCCGAGATTTCGCGTCAGATTGAACAGGCCCGATGCGTTCTTCAGCTTCCACGGCGGGGTGGTTCCAAGCGCGGTCGTCGTGACCGGGATCATGATGAGCATGAGCGAAATTCCGCGCAGGATCTGCGGGATCAACAGCTCATAGAAATCCCAATCGCTGGTGAGGAGCGAGGCCTGATAGGTGCCAACCGCAAAGCCCGTGAAGCCAAGCGCGAGCATCAGGCGCGGATCGACGCCGCGGCGCATGAGCTGGCCCGAAACCGGCGCCATGAAGAACATGCAAATGCCCGTGACGAACATGGTCTCGCCAATTTGCAGAGCGGAATAACCGCGCACGCGGGCAAGGTAGACGGGATAAAGATAGGTCAGCCCGTATAGCCCGATGCCGAGCACGAAGGAAAACAGCGAGCCGGTCGCAAAATTGCGATCCTTGAAGGCCGAGAGATCGACGACTGGATGCTCCGCAGTCAGCACGCGCCAGAAGAAGAAGACGGCGGAGGTGACGGAGAAGGCGACGCCCAATGTGATGTGATCGCTGTCGAACCAATTGTCGGTCGGCCCTTCCTCAAGAATGTATTCTAGCGCGCCGAGAAAGCCGGCCATGGTGAGGAAGCCGATCCAGTCGAAATTGCGCAGCAATTTGAAGTCCGGCTTGTCGAAATCGATCATGAACCAGGAGACAACCGTCACCACGATCCCCGGCAGGACATTCACGAGAAACAGCCAATGCCAGGAGAAGAGATCGGTGAGATAGCCGCCGATCGTCGGGCCAATCGTTGGCGCGAGCGTGGCGACGAGCCCAATGATCGGCTGGACCGCAGGCTGCTTGCTTTTCGGGAATATCGTAAAGGCGGACGCAAACACGGTCGGGATCATGCCGCCGCCAATAAACCCCTGGAGAGCGCGCCAGACGATCATTTCCTGGATCGAGGTCGCGGTCGCGCACATGATGCTCATCAGCGTGAAGCCGGCTGCGGAGATCACGAAGAGGGTGCGCGTTGACAGCGCCCGCGACAGGAACCCCGAAAGCGGGATCATGATCACTTCGGCGATGAGGTAGCTGGTCTGGACCCATGGGATTTCGTCCGCGCTCGCCGAGATGCCCGCCTGGATTTCCGAGAGCGAAGCCGACACGATCTGGATGTCGAGGATCGCCATGAACATGCCGAAGACCATGACGATGAAGGTCACGACGCGGCGCGTGGTGAGTTCAGGCTCCGCCACAGGCACTGGCGCGGCGCGCGATGCGGCTCCTGGTGCTGTGATCGTTTGGGCGTTTGCGGCCACTGTTCTCTCTTCGAATTAGGTTCTAACCCCTCATCCTGTCCTTCTCCCCATGGGAGAAGGGACGCTTGAACGGGCGCACCGCCTGCTACAACGTCCCCTCTCCCGGTGGGAGAGGGACAGGGTGAGGGGTGTGGTCTCTACTTTGTGTCAGCCGGCGCAGCCGCCGCGCTGCCGGCTGGGACACCGCCCTTCGTATTGACGTAGGTCACAACAGATAGACCGGGACGCAAAACACCTTCGCGGATGGCATCGCCCTGAACGCGAATGCGAACGGGCACGCGCTGCACGATTTTGGTGAAATTGCCCGTGGCGTTTTCCGGCGGCAGCAGCGAATATTGCGAGCCGGACGCGGGTGCAATGCTTTCCACGACGCCATGGAAAACGCGCCCATCGGCGGCATCGACCGCGACATCGGCCGGTTGCCCCGGCCGGATGCGGTCGAGCTGCGTTTCCTTGTAATTCGCTTCGATGTAAGCCGTGTCGAGCGGGACCAGCGAAAGAAGCCGCGTACCGGGCTGCACGTATTGGCCAACCTGCACGGCCTTGTTGCCGATGACGCCGCCAAAGGGCGCCGTCACCGTCGTATAGCTGAGGTCGAGCAGCGCCTTGTCGAGGCTCGACTGCAATTCGGCCCGCACGCCCTCGGCTTCCTTCACCTGAGCATTCAGCACCGTGAGGTTGGCCTCGGCTGAGAGTTGCGCCGCTTCAGCCGACTTGACCGCGGCCTGGCCCTGATCGCGGTCGGCACGCGCCTGATCGAGCTTCTGCTGGCTTCCAAATTCATGCTGCGCCAAGGTCTGCGCGCGATCGAAATCGGCGATGGCGCGCACGAGGCTTGCCTTGACCGAGAGAAGCTGCGCCTTGGCTTGTTCGATCGTAGCCTGCTGCGCGATGGCTTGCCGCTTCAGTCTTTCAATGGTGGCATTCTGGGTAGCGAGCTTGTTGCGCGCGGAATCGACGGCGATCTTGTAATCGCGGTCGTCGATCTGGGCGAGGGTATCGCCGGCCCGGACGGTGACATTATCCTTGATCGGGACGGCTGTGATATTTCCCGACACCTTCGCGGAGATGACGGAGAGGTCCGCCTTCACATAGGCATCGTCGGTCGAAACGAAGAACCGCCCCTCCGTCCACCAGTACTGTCCGTAATATCCGCCAATGCCGAGCGCAGCGATCAAGCCGAGAGCCATCACCGCGCGGCGCTTCCAGGGTTTGGCTTTGGGCGCTTCTTGCGGTGCTGGACTGGAAGTCAGTGTGTTGCCGCTCTCTATCGCGTCACGCCAACGGGGTTTCGCTTCCGGCGCGACGAAGGCGCCCCGCCCCGCGTCATCCTCATCGTCTGGAATGAGCGCCTCGCCGTCCAAGGAAGGAGTTGCCATTTCACGCTGGGCAATATCGTATGTTTCCGCTTTCGCCATAACTTGCTCTTGACGATCCGATGGAAGGAGGACATCTAAATTGGACCGAACCGTTCGGTTCAATCGCCAAATAGGGGATCCCGGTCGCGAGGTCAAGAGCTAGAAACGGCGAGACACCGGGTTCAGGCGAGCAGCCGATCCTATATTAGGGGAGTGCCGCCGTTTCCGATGCGAGAACACACATGATTGACAATTCAATGCTAAGCGCCGCTCTGCTGGACCAGCCGATGGAGGCGCTATCGGAGAGCCCTGCGTGTGAAACCGCCAAGCGCCAGCAAATCATGGAGGGTGCCCGCCGCGTCTTCCTGCAGGACGGATTCGACGGCGCCAGCATTGGCGATATCGTCCGGGCCGCGGGCGTCTCGAAGGGCACGCTCTACGCCTATTTTCACAGCAAGGAGAAGCTGTTCGAAGCGCTCGTGATCGAAGACCGCCGCAAACAGGCGGAAGTTCTTTTCACCCTTGATGAGAGCGATAACGATGTGGCGCGCGTGTTGCGCCGGTTGGGCAGGAGCTTTCTCGACATGCTGCTGCGGCCCGATAATTTGGACTTCCTTCGTATCGTGATTGGCGCGTCGACGAAATTTCCCCAGATCGGCAAGGCCTTCTTCGACGCCGGGCCATGCCACGGGACGACGCGGCTCGCCTGCTATTTGCGCCGCCTCGCCGAGCAAGGCGTGCTTTCGGTGGATGACCCTCAACTCGCCGCGCGTCAGTTTCTCGATCTTTGCAAGACGGGGATACATTTGCGCATGATGCTTGGGGATCGGACGGCTCCTACGACTGACGAAATCGACTGCAATCTCGACAGCGCCATCAAAGTTTTCCTTGCCGCTTACGGCTGCTGAACCATCGCGATCGAGGCGGGCATGGCACGCGCGACATGCTTGCCACTTCCGGCTGTGCTGAATCTGGGGATTCCCTTTATACTTTATGACGCCAGACGCCGAATCACTTAGCTCGTCAACTGTGGTAATCGGCGCAGGACGCAAGATTACGGCGTATGCAAGGACCTAGGGGCACGCAAAGCATTGGGAGCCACTTATGTTCAGAAATGCATTGATTCTGATTTCAGCTATTGGCCTTGCGATGCCTGCCGCGGCGCAGGATAAAGGATCGAAACTTCCTGAAAATACGATCGATTGCAGGCAGTTCAAAAAGAGCGGTCCTCAGGAATGGATAGAGGTTGGGACCGCGGTTTTCGATCTGGGACAAATAACGGATATCAACCTTACGGCCCAGCCGGTAAGGCCCCGGTCATTCAAGTTCGGAGGGATCGACCTTTACCCTGTGCTGGAGGGAAAGTGCGGAGCAGCCGCCTATTTCAACCAGGGCAAGACAGATCAAGCCAAGGGCAACGTCGATAGCGCGCTGGCAAATTTCAACCAGGCGATCCTGCTCGATCCGAAAAACGCGGAAGCCTTTGATCTTCGAGGGAGCCTCTATGCCGGCAAAGGCGATTATGCCCGCGCCATCGCCGATTACGACGAAGCGCTCCGGCTCGATCCAAAGTTGGAGAGTGCGGCATCCCATAAGACCGGCGCTCAAGAGGCTCTCGCAAAAGGATCTGCCTCGAATGCCCCGGCGGAGCCGCAGATAACATTGCAAGAAGCTGGTGCTGTCCTGAAAAAGGGATTGGATGCAAATGGCACCGCATCGACGCCGGTTCAAATCCCGGAACAGGCGCACAAAGATCAAGCTCTTCCCAAGGCAGAAGATAAATACGCCAGTCTGGCGATCCCATCACAAAGCGGATCATGCCGCGCCAAGAAGTCGATCTATGTTGCTGATGGTGTTGCCGACGAAAAAGGCGTGAGATCCGTTATTGAGCTTGTTTTTGAAAACAGGCAAGACGGCGCGGTGAGCGGCGCCAACTCCGAATTCGTAATTCGAGAATCCAAAAACAATCAAATTCAATGGACTTATAAAGGCAAGACCGTCCAGAAAAATAATTCCGGATACCTGGAGTTTACACCCATCCAGGTCAGAAGAAAAAGGCCTGTTGTGCTGGCGCTCAATTACATCAAGCCAAGCCGCGATGGCTCAGGTGAAGCAATTCTGTACCTTGGCGGGTTGCATGCATTATTTGCATCCGAAGATCTTGTTCGCGCCCTGAAGTTCGAAGGCGAACGCCCGGCAAAACCTTTGCCTGAAGTGTTTTATTTCGATCGCTGTGAGTGACTTCCCGGCGTCGGATGCCGCCATTGTTTCGCCTGAGGCCGATCCTGTGTTTGGGCCTCGGTGTCGAATTTCGACAATCCACAGCAACCGAAGTAAGACTCGCATCGGGCTCAGCTCAGGGCTATTGTCCCAGCTCCCGCAAACATGGCTTGGATGATAGCAGTGCGTTGGAGAGTCTTGCTTGCGTTGCTGTTCGTCGGCGGCGTTGGATATGCCCTGTATTTCTTCATCGGCTTCAAGGATGCCGCGATGAAGAGCTATTTCGCTTCGCACCGGCCGCCACCGGCTCCTGTGGAGGTCGCCGTCGCAACGCGCGTGGACGTTCCCCAAACTCTCGCCGCCATCGGCACGCTGACGGCGGATCAGCAGGTCAACGTGACAACGCAGATCGCCGGCCAAGTGCGAAACATCTATTTCGAGTCCGGTCAGCATGTAAAAAAGGGGGACAAGCTCGTCCAGCTCGACGACGCGCCCGAACGCGCGGACCTGGCAAACTTCGATGCCCAGGCTCAGCTCGCTGAAGCAAACCTGAGCCGGACCATGGCACTGCTTAAGAGCGACTTCGCCGCTCGCCAGACGGCGGATCAAAATCGCTCCACGATGGATCAAGCCAAAGCGCAGATGCAAAAGACGCAGGCAATCATCGACCAGAAGCTGATCGTCGCCCCATTCGATGGAGTGCTCGGCATCCGTCAAATCAACCTGGGGCAGTATATCGGCCCGGGGACGAACGTCGTCAGCCTGACCAATCTCAACATTCTTCATGTCGACTTCAGGCTTCCCGAGCAAACAGCGTCAAAACTGACGATCGGCCAGGACGTCGAGCTTGCCTTCGATGCCGTCGCGGGCAAAAAATTCAAGGCCAAGATCACCGCCATCGAGCCACGGGTGAGCGAAACATCGCGCATGCTCACCATTCAAGCCACACTCGCAAACACCGGCCAATTGCTCAGGCCAGGCATGTTCGCGGATGTGTCCGTTGTGCTGCCGCCAAAGGGGAATGTGGTGACGGTCCCCGTCACCGCGCTCGACGCCACGCTCTATGGTTCGAGCGTCTTGATCCTCGTGCCGGAAGGAAATCCTCGCGATAAAATCTTCAAGCTGAAGCGCGAGACCGTCACGCCCGGCCTCTACTTCGGTAACCAGGTCGAGATCGCTCAAGGTATGCAAGGCGGCGAGACGGTGGTGGCCTCAGGCCAAAGCAAGCTTCAAACAGGCGCGCTCGTGACCCCGGTCGACGCGACGGCGCTCATACCACCCGCCAAGGTCGCCCTTCCGTAAGAGCCGAGCCCAGATCATGCGCTTCACCGATATATTCATCCGAAGGCCGGTCCTGGCTTTTGTGATCAGCGCCTTGATCCTGCTTATCGGCTTGCGCTCGATCACGACGCTTCCCATCCGGCAGTTTCCGCTCCTGACCAACACGGTTGTGACCGTTACGACGGTTTATCCGGGCGCGACCGCCGAATTGATGCAGGGCTTCATTACAACGCCGTTGCAGCAAGCCATCGCGACGGCTGACGGGATCGACTACATCACATCGTCATCGGTCCTGGGCACGAGCACCATAACGGCCTATGTGCGCTTGAATTTCGATCCCGACGCGGCGGTGACCGAGATCATGTCGAAGGTGCAGCAGGTCCGTTACCTTATTCCGCCGGGCGCAAACGATCCTGTCATCAACAAGAGCACGGGCCAGACGACCGCGATCATGTACATCGGGTTTTCGAGCCCATCGCTCGCGCTGCCAGCCATCTCGGATTATCTGAACCGCGTTGTTCAGCCTATCCTGGCCACGGTCGAGGGCGTCGCCTCGGCCGACGTGATCGGCGGCCAAACCTTCGCAATGCGTATCTGGCTCGACCCGGTTCGCATGGCCGCGCGCGGCGTGAGCGCTGCTGAAGTCTCGGCTGCGATCCGCGCCAACAACTACCAAACCGCTCCCGGCCAGCAGAAGGGCTACTTCACCATCGCCAACATCACCGCCAACACGGACTTGCAAAGCGTCGACGCTTTCCGCGAGATGGTCGTGAAGGTGAGTGAGGGCGGGCTCATCAGGCTCCGCGATATCGCGGCGGTTTCACTCGATGCGCAAAGTTTCGATGCCAGCGTTTCGATGGACGCCCAGAACGCGGTCTTTATTGGCGTGCAGCCTACGCCGAGCGGCAATCCCCTGACCGTTGTGACCGGCGTTCGCAAAAAACTCGAAAGCATCAGGAACACGCTCCCGCCGACGCTCCAGATGAACGTGGCTTACGACGCCAGCAAGTTCATCCAAGCCTCGATCGACGACGTGATTTGGACGCTTGGCCAAGCGGTCGTTGTCGTCGTTGTCGTGATTTTCCTGTTCCTTGGGTCGATCCGCTCGGTCCTGATCCCGATTGTGACTATCCCTTTGTCGCTCATAGGCGCGGGCACACTCATGCTGGCGCTAGGGTTCAGCCTCAATCTTCTCACGCTGCTTGCCATGGTCCTTGCCATCGGCTTGGTCGTAGACGATGCAATCGTCGTCGTGGAAAACGTCTTCCGCCACATCGAGGAGGGCAAGACACCGATCCAGGCGGCGCTGATCGGCGCGCGAGAAATCGCTGGCCCGGTCATCGCCATGACCATCACACTTGCGGCGGTTTATGCACCCATCGGATTTCTCGGCGGCGTAACGGGCATTCTATTCCGGGAGTTCGCCTTTACGCTCGCCAGCGCCGTCATCGTATCCGGCGTCGTCGCCTTGACGCTTTCGCCTATGATGTCATCGGCGCTGCTGTCGCAGTCGGTTTTGCACTCTCCCTTCGCTCAGGCAATAACGAACGGCTTTTCCGCGGTCGAACGCTGGTACGAGCGCCGCCTTGCCAGCAGCCTGGATTACAGGCCGGCGACGGCGATTGTGGCTCTGGGGGTCATCGCAAGCCTCTTCTTCCTGTACACGAACGCAACCAAGGAATTGGCCCCACAGGAGGACCAGGGCATCATTCTCGGTGCCCTCAAAGGCCCGCAATACGCCAACCTCGATTATATGCAGGCCTATCAGAAACAGCTTGAGGCAGCGCTGACCGTGCCCGACGCCGACGGCACGTTCCTGATTTACGGACGACCAGCCGTGAACCAGGGCTTTGTGGGCTCCCGGTTGAAGCCATGGAATAAGCGCCCCAAAAAAGCCCAGCAGATTCTTCCCGAGCTTCAGGGTCGGCTCTCCCGGGTACCGGGCTTGCAAGCTTTCGCGTTCTCGCCCCCGCCATTGCCGGGTTCGGTTGGCGGCCTCCCGGTGCAGATGGTCGTTTATTCGACCGACGGTTACAGCATCATCTACAACGTGGTGGAGCGCCTGAAAGACGCTGCCCGGAAGAGCGGGCTGTTCCTTGCCGTGGATAGCGATCTGGCTTTCAACACGCCCAACGTCAAGGTCGAGGTTAACCGCTCCAAAGCCAATGAGCTTGGCGTCACGATGGAAAACATCGGCAACACGCTCGCGCTTATGGTCGGCGGCAACTATGTCAATCGCTTCGACCTGCAGGGACGTTCCTATCAGGTCATTCCGCAGGTTCCGCGTGCGGATCGGCTGACGCCGGAAAGCGTGGCGAATTACTATGTGCCGACTGCCAGCGGGACCGAGGTTCCGCTCTCGACTGTGGTCAATGTGTCTACGTCGACCGAGCCGAACGCGCTGACGCAGTATAACCAGCTTAATTCTGCGACTTTCCAGGCGGTCCCGTCGCCGGCGACAACGATCGGCCAAGCCGTGGACTTTCTGGAGCAGCAGGCCCGGGAGCTGTTTCCAGAGAATTTCAGCCACTCCTACCTATCCGACTCGCGGCAATATGTTCAGGAAGGCAATCAACTCGTCTACACCTTCATCTTCGCCTTGATCGTGATCTATCTCGTACTTGCCGCCCAGTTTGAAAGCTTACGCGATCCGATCGTGATCCTCGTCAGCGTTCCCATGTCGATCTGCGGGGCGCTGATCCCGTTGTTCCTGGGGATCGGGACCGTCAATATCTACTCGCAGGTTGGCCTTGTTACCCTTATCGGCCTCATCTCGAAGCATGGCATCTTGATGGTCGAGTTCGCCAAAGAACAGCAACGGCACCAAAACGCCGACCGCCGTCACGCGATTATAAGGGCGGCATCGGTGCGTCTGCGGCCCATCCTGATGACGACCGCCGCTATGGTGGTCGGGCTTATCCCTATGGTTATTGCGACGGGCGCCGGGGCCGCAAGCCGGTTCAGTATTGGCCTCGTCATTGTTTGCGGCCTTACCATCGGGACGCTCTTCACCCTTTTTGTTCTGCCGATGGTCTACACCTTTATCGGCGCCGACCACCGCCCCGCGACCACGGCGGCGCGAGAGGCCGAAATTGCCTCAGTGAGTTGACCGGAGCGGAGCCCTACCACGCCTGCCGGGAAACGAGGCAATCCCAGCTATTTCCGCGCGCCCTTGGCGGCTGCCTGGGTTTGTTTTCCGCGATCCTTTGCCGGTTTTTTTGCAGGCTTGGATGGGGCAGCCGGCTCAGGTTCAGCAACCGCTTCAGTCCCGGCGCGCCGGCCCAGTCCCATGCTTTTGGCGAGGCGCGACCTTGCGGCAGCGTAGGCAGGGGCCACCATGGGATAATCGCGCGGCAGTCCCCACCTTTCCCGGTATTCTTCGGGAGACATGTCGTAATGGGTCCGCAGGTGCCGCTTCAGCGATTTGAACTTTTTTCCGTCTTCGAAGCAAACGATGTATTCCGGCGTCACGGACTTCTTGATGGATATGGCGGGCTTCAATTCGACTGCTGGCGGTTCAACGCCTTGTACTGAGGCCTTGCTCAAAGCGGCATAGACTGAGCCAATGAAGTCGGGAAGTTTTTCGCTGCTAATCACATTATGAGCCACGTAGGCCGATACGACATCGGCAGTCAACGAGGTTAGATCGAGTTCACTGCTGTTCATAATCTTGTTCCTGACCTTTGCCGTGCGCACAGAACCAAGATACGGAAGACTGCGCCCAATCTCGCCGATGCCGGTTCTTGTATCTTGGAATTGGCTAAAGCTCTCTAGCATCGCGATTTATGCCTGCAAAAGAGTAAGAAGTCTTTATCCACCCAATTCTACATAATAAATAGTTTTCCTTGCACCAGCCTGCTCCCCCAAGATCAAGATTTCCGAGTATGACCTGATAGTCAATAGATCATAGCTCGCGCCGGCGGCTTGCTGCCGCGCAAGGCAGCGCTTCAGCCTTGGGCTTATTTAAGCCAAGCACACATGCTTTGAAACGAAAACGCGGATCACTCCTTAAAAGGCCACGCCCATAATCACAAAGATGGATCGGCGCAACCGTCCCGCAAGGACGAAAGGTGAAGGCCGTGGGGCGACCCCGCGTCGGATGGCTGAATATAACCGGGATGAGGCAATGTTTATGGACTGGACGCTTGTTGCGATGAGCTCGCTCATACTGCTTGTCACGGGCGCGCGGGCTCATGCTGAAACGTACTGCGGTCGCATTTCATGTGCTGGAGCTCTACATGGTTGCCAGGTCCATGACGAAAAAACCAATCCACTCGTAATCACATATCGAGGAGTAGACCACGCTGTTTCTCAAAGCCTTGCCGATCAAGTTGAGTCTCTCTCCGGTAAATGCGCCTGCGTGGTGGGGACAGTCGCCTTAAACAAACAGGGGGTTACATACACCTTCTTCTCGAAAGTCATTTCAGCGATCGAAATCCCCGAGCAAAAATGCACTGGCGACGGACTTTGAGGCAAAGGCGGGCTTAATCGCGAACAGGGCTATCCCGGCGCTCTCATCCGACCCGCTTGACGCCACGGTGCGACATGGAAACGCGAGGCGCCTCTCCCTGTAAGCGCCCCTCACCCCAACCCTCTCCCCCTGGGAGAGGGAGTCCCGCTTCGATGCCAATTCAAGCCGGATGCACTGTAATGCACCGCGAGCGCGCCTGGATCGGCGCCGCACGCTGACAAGGAACTTGGTCATAAAAGGCAAAGTGCAGAGGAAATGGCGGGAGTGACGGGACTCGAACCCGCGGCCTCCGGCGTGACAGGCCGGCGCTCTAACCGACTGAGCTACACCCCCATTAAGGGTTGGCGGACGCAAGCGCGTCGCCATCCCCTCTACATAACGCGCGCCGCCGAGCTTCTCAAGCGCTAGTTTGCAGAGCCTCGCCCAGGACCCGCGCAACATGAAGCGCCTCGCGCCCAGTGCCATCGCGAATTTGATGCCGGCAAGAAAAGCCGTCGGCCACAACTAGCGCCTCCGGAGCATTGCGAACCGCGGGCAGGAGCGACAGTTCCGCCATCGCCTTCGAGACGGCTGCCGTGTCCGCCCTGTAACCGAACGAACCGGCCATGCCGCAGCAACTCGTCTCGATGTGTTTGGCGTTGAGGCCCGGGATAAGGCTCAAAGTCTGCTCAACCGCGCCCATAAGCGCGAAGGACTTCTGATGGCAGTGGCCATGAAGCAGCACGGGCCGGTCCGCCGGTTTGAAGGCGATCTTGAAAGCTCCACGGCCCATTTCGGCCGCGACGAACTCCTCGAACAGAACCATCTGCTTAGCAAGCTTCGCCGAGGCTTCGCCAGGAAGCACAGCCTCCAGCTCATCGCGAAAGGTGAGAAGGCAGGACGGCTCAAGGCCGATGATGGGCATGCCGCTCTCGACATGCGGCTTGAGAGCGTCGAGCGTACGGCGCATCTCGGTGCGGGCCCTTTCGACAAGGCCAGCGCTCAGGAACGTCCGACCGCAGCATAGGGGCCGCGTTCCTTTCACAGGCGACGCATGGAGGATGCGGTATCCCGCAGCGGAAAGCACCGCCACAGCGGCGCGCAGATTTTCGGGCTCGAAATAGCGGTTGAACGTGTCTGCAAACAAGACCACGTCCTTGCCGCCCGCCCGGCCTTCAGCCTTCGTCCGCGGCGTGAAACCATCGCTGCGCCATTTCGGAAGGGAGCGCCCCGCCGCGAGGCCGAACAGAGCTTCGGAAAGTCCTGCGAGCGGCGGCGCTTTGTCCCGAAGGTTCAACGCGAACGCAAATCGCGACGCAAGCGGCGCATAATGCGGAAGAAAGGCGATCAACCGGTCCGAAAGGCCGACGCCATATTTGGCTGCGCGCGCCGCAAGCACCTCGATCTTCATCCGCGCCATGTCGACGCCGGCTGGACATTCGCGGCGGCAGGCCTTGCAGGACACGCACAGCTTGAGCGCGTCCGCCAGCTCGTCCGATGTCAGCGCGTCCGGCCCCAGCTGCCCCGAGAGAGCGAGCCGCAGCGTATTCGCGCGGCCCCGCGTGACATCGTTCTCGTTGCGCGTCACGCGATAGGACGGACACATGGCGCCGCCTTCGAGTTTTCGGCACGCGCCATTGTTGTTGCACATCTCGGCAGCGCCCTGGAAGCCGCCTGCCCCGCCCGGATAGGCTCCCCAACCGAGGACCGGCTTCGCATTGGATGGCCCATACATGGGGCCAAACCGGAGCAATTCCCGATCATCGAAGCGAGGCGCGCGCACGATCCGCCCCGGATTGAACAGGCCCGCAGGATCGAAACGGTCTTTCACTTCCTCAAAGGCGCGCGTCAGGCGCGAACCAAACATGGCCTCATGAAACTCGGAGCGGACGAGGCCGTCGCCATGCTCGCCGGAATGCGACCCCTTGTATTCGCGGACCACGGCGAACGCCTCTTCCGCTATCGCGCGCATCGCGCGCACATCCTTGTCGAGCTTCAGGTTCAGCACAGGCCGAACGTGCAGGCAGCCGACCGAAGCGTGCGCGTACCATGTGCCGCGCGTGCCGTGCCGTTCGAAAATCTCCGTCAGCCGCTCGGTGTACTTGGCAAGGTGATTGAGCGGCACGGCGCAATCTTCCACGAAGGAGACGGGCTTTCCTTCGTGCTTCATCGACATCATGATGTTGAGGCCGGAGGCCCGCATATCGGCGAGCGCAGCCTGCCAGCGCGAGTTGAACACCTCGACCACGCCGCCCCATTTCTTCTCAGGCTGATCCCAGCCGAAGCCGAGATCGCCCATGAGTTCGGCGAGCCGGCCAATGCGCACGCGATTTTCGGCCTCGTCTTCGGCAAATTCCACAAGCAGCAAAGCCGCAGGATCGCCGCGCACCGTCTCGTTCACCGTAGCCTGGAACAAGGGGATGCCGCGCGCGAGCCCGATCATCGTCCGGTCGACAAGTTCGATAGCGATGGGCGACAGCGTCACGAGATGCTGGACGGCATTCATCGCCTCATGGAACGACCCGAAATGGCACACACCTACGGCGCGCGGCCCCATGATGGGCCACAGCGCGATCTCGATGGCCTTGAAGAACGCGAGCGTCCCCTCGGACCCGACAAGAAGATGAGCGAAATTGTTGCCCTTTTCGGAGGGAACGAGCGCATCGAGGTTATAGCCGCCGACGCGTCGCTGCACTTTCGGAAAGCGCGCCGCGATCTCGCCGGCTTCGCGCGCGCCAAGCGCTTTGAGGTCGCGAAGGAGCTGCCCTTCCCTGCTGTTGGCCTTCAGCGCCGATCCATTTGGCTGAACCCCGAAGTGCATCGCCGCGCCGTCGGCTAGAATCGCGTCGATGGAAACGACGTTATCCCGCGTGGTACCGTATCGTAGCGAACGGCCGCCGCATGAATTGTTGGCTGCCATTCCGCCGATGGTGGCCCGGCTCGCGGTGGAAACATCGACCGGAAACCAAAGCCCGTGCGGCTTCAGCGACCGGTTCAGCTCATCGAGCACAAGCCCGGGCTCGACGATGGCGCGGCGGTTAGCGACATCGAGATGCAGGATGCGGTTCAGGTGCTTCGAGACGTCGAAGATGACGCCCGAATTCACCGTCTGGCCTGCCTGCGAGGTGCCCCCGCCGCGCGCCGTCACGCTGACGCCCTCCTCGCGGCACGCGAGAATCGCCTCGCGGGCGGCGCCCATGGAGCGCGGCAGCACCACCGCCTGCGGCATCACCTGATAGGAGGAAGCATCCGTTGCATAGCGTCCGCGATCGAAGCGGCTCGTCAGAACCTCGCAATCCGGGATGCCGCGCATGCGTCTTTCAAATGAAGGCATTGCTAGAGCCATCGCAGGCGCTCTACTAATTGTTGAGGGATCGGCAGATTTGAAATACGGCATACCAGCATTGGTTTCAGAAAACAAACAGACGCCCATGGGAGGAACAATGGTCACGAATGCACCGCGCATCGCAGGCCGTCACTTTTTGCAAATTCCAGGTCCGACCCCGGTTCCCGACCGTATCCTGCAAGCGATAGCGCGCCCGATCATCGATCACCGTGGGCCTGAATTTGCCAAACTGGGCCGCCGCGTGCTGGACGGCGTCAAGACCGTTTTCAAGACCACGGCGCCGGTAATCATCTATCCGTCCTCCGGCACAGGCGCCTGGGAAGCCGCGCTCACGAACACGCTTTCGCCCGGCGACACCGTCCTGATGTTCGAGACGGGGCAGTTCGCGACGCTGTGGAGGAATATCGCGGAGAGGCTCGGCCTCAAGCCCGAATTTATCGCGTCCGATTGGCGCATCGGCGCGGACCCCGAACTCATCGGCGCGCGCCTCGCCGAGGACCGCAATCACGAGATCAAGGCCGTTTGCGTCGTTCATAGCGAGACCTCGACCGGCTGCGTGTCGCCCATCGAAGAGGTGCGCCGCGCCATGGATGCCGCCAATCACCCGGCGCTTCTCATGGCCGACACGATCTCCTCGCTCGCTTCCATCGATTATCGCCACGACGAATGGCAGGCCGACGTCACCGTCGGAGGCTCGCAGAAAGGCATGATGCTTCCTCCGGGTCTGTCATTCACAGCCATCAGCGCAAAGGCGCTCAAAGCGTCGGAAACCTCACGCCTTCCTCATGGCTATTGGGATTGGAAGGAAATGCTGGCGAATAACGAACGCGGCTTTTTCCCGTACACGCCTGCCACCGGCCTACTTTATGGCCTCGCGGAAGCCATCGATATGCTTCATGAGGAGGGCCTCGACGCCGTCTTTGCCCGCCATCGGCGTCTCGGCGAAGCCACCCGCCGCGCCGTGGAAGCCTGGGGTCTCGAGATTCAGTGCCGCGATCCGAAATACTACTCGCCAACAGTCACCGCGGTAATCGCGCCCGAAGGCCACAATGCCGATAGTTTCCGCGCAGCGGTGCTGGAGCGCTTCAACATGTCGCTCGGCGCGGGCCTCGGGAGGCTGGCCGGGAAGGTGTTCCGCATCGGCCATCTCGGCGACACCAACGATCTCACGATCCTCGGCGCGCTTTCCGGCGTGGAGATGGGGCTGGAGCTTGCGGGCATCCCGCATCGCAAGTGCGGCGTACAGGCTGCGCTGAACTTCCTCGCCGCGCAAGCGCGGCGCAGCCTGGCTTGAATACCCAGACCGCACACGTTGGCTTGACCTTATAAAGCAGGAATGCTGTAGATTGCGCCGCTTTTGAAAGCGCCGTACAGGCTGTCGCAAGGCGCAGCATAGCTTTTGGGTAAGTCTGCGTTGCGCGCCGCATCTGCTTCAAGGGAGCAAAGCTTGTATTGATTAGTGCAATTCAGGGGCCTCTTATATGTCGCGCGGTTTAGCAGCCTCGCATAGCAATCACGATAGAACTTACCGCCCGGATATCGATGGCCTTCGCGCCATTGCGGTTTTATCGGTTGTCTTTTTTCACGCGAACTTCGCCGAGGTCTCAGGCGGCTTCGTGGGCGTTGATATCTTTTTCGTCATATCCGGCTATTTGATTACGGGCATCATCGCCCGTGAGCTGGAAAACGGTCATTTCTCTTTCAGCAACTTTTACTCGCGCCGCATAAAGCGAATTTGTCCCGCGCTTTTCGTGGTGCTTGGCCTCTCCGCCCTGGCCGGGTTTTTCCTGCTGGTTCCGAGCGATCTCAGGACCTTCGGACGATCGATCGTCGCCGCGGTGCTGTTTTATTCGAACTGGCTTTTCTACAACGAAGTCGATTACTTCGACGGGCCCGCCATAGAGAAGCCGCTTCTTCATACGTGGTCGCTCGCCATCGAAGAGCAATTTTACCTCATTTGGCCGGTCGCGATTTTCTGCCTCTACAAAGCGTTCGGCCGGAAGGTCCTGCCGTATCTCATTTTGGCGATCCTCTGCTTGTCTCTGGCGGCTTCCCAGATCGTCATCGGCAGGGATCAGGCGAGCGTGTTCTACCTTCTCCCTTATCGCGCCTGGGAGTTGCTGCTAGGGGCCTATATTGCAGTCGCACCCTTTGCCGTTCGTTCCCGGCGGGTTGCGAGCCTCTTGGGAGTTGCGGGCTTCGCGGCGATTGCGTACGCGGCATTCAGCTTCGATATCAAGACGCCATTCCCCGGCCTTAACGCGCTTTTCCCATGCATCGGCGCTGCAATTCTCATCTCAGCAGGTATGCAGCGACAGGCATTCAGCCATCGTGTCTTAAGCCTGGGTCCGCTGCGTTTCGTGGGCAAAATTTCCTATTCGCTCTACCTTATCCACTGGCCCCTGTTCTCGTTTGCGCACCTCGCTTTTGATCGCCCGCTCACTATGGGAGAGCGGGCAACAATACTTGCAGTAAGTTTCATTCTGGCGGCGCTGTCCTATTGGTTTGTTGAAACCCCTGCTCGCCGGACGAATTTCCGCTTCTCGGTTCTTGCCCCGGCGGCGGCGTCCGCGGCGTTGCTGCTTACGCTTTCCGGAGTTGCTTTTCACGCGGGCAATGGCTTTCCGGCGCGCGTTCCGCCGAGCGTGCAGCTTGCCATTTCAGCAAGACAAACGGGAAGTGACGGAGACCGTGCGGATTGCCGGGCCGATCCGAGGCCAGCTTCTCTGGGACGCGCCTGTCCTGTTGGCGCCGCTGCTCCCGATATGCAATACGATTTCGTCGTGTGGGGCGATTCACACGCACGGCACCTGGCCTCCGCGTTTACGGACCAGGCGCTTTCCCGCGGCCTCGCGGGCTTGGTTCTATGGGTCGAGAGCTGCCCCCCGTTCCTCGACGCAACCGGGATCTCCGCCAAGTGCAAGGACTTCCATGCCAAGGTTCAACTGTGGCTGAGCACGCAGGCAAAGTTGAAAACGGTGTTTCTCGCAGGCATGTGGACCAATTACGCAAGCGAGGTCATGGAGGCTGTCGCCCGGGACGGCGCGCGCAGCGCTGACGCCAGCGCAGGCCGGCGCGGTGGTTCCGGTCCGGTCGGTCTGACCAACACCGTGAAGCTGCTGCGCTCCCTCAACACGGATATCGTGATCGTTGAGGATGTGCCGAACTTTCCGGTCAGCCCGCCGTATTGCGCAGCGCGGGCGCGCATGTTCGGCCGCTCCGATGAGCGCTGTTTCCAATTCCCGCGCAAAGACGTGGAACGCAGCGCCGAGCAGGCGTCATACGCTCTTCGCGAAGCGAGCCGCCATTACGGTATCCCTTTGGTGGCGACAGCCGAGGCCTTTTGCGACGGAGACCTCTGCCGCACGCAAAGAGATGGCGTCATCCTCTACGGTGACGCCCACCATTTGAACACGGCCGGAGCACGCTACCTCGGAGCCAGGCTGAATATCCCATGGCCCGGGAAAAGCGGATGGCGCACAGGCACTGCGGCCCTGGTGGAACGGAGTGCCGAACCTTAAGGCCTAAAAGCCCTGGAGCGCGATCGCAGCGGTTTACTTCTTCAGGAAGCCTTCGAACTTCTTCTTGAACTTGCTGACGCGGCCGCCGCGATCCATGATGTGCGCGCTGCCGCCTGTCCAAGCAGGGTGCGTGTTCGGATCGATATCGAGGTTGAGCTTCTGCCCTTCCGCGCCGTAAGTTGAGTAAGTATCGAACTGCGTGCCGTCCGTCATCACAACCGTAATTTTATGATAGTCGGGATGAATATCCTTCTTCATTACGTTTTCCTCTTGCGCGTCGATGTGCGCGTTGTATCTGTTGGCTTATCCCTGCTATACAGGACGAAATGAGATCATGACAAGATCAAGCGTCATCGCGCTGCTTCGATTACGAAAATTCGGTGGCGTAGGTGTGCGCGGTGAGTGTGACCTGTGACCTTGCAAGACATCGCCGAACGGCGTTCCAGTCTACCCGCAACGAATGAAACCGCCAAGATCAGTGCGCCAGCGAAACCGGAAGGCCGGCCGCGCCGGAGCTTAAAGCCGCTCTCGCTTCTTCGCCCCTACGTCCTTAGATACAAGGGCGTCGCTTTCGTCGCGCTCATCGCGCTTTTGCTTTCGTCCGCGGCAACCCTCATGCTGCCCTACGGGGTTAGGGAGATGATCGACCGCGGCTTTACTCATGACAAGGCAAGCCTGATCAACATCTATTTCGCGGGCCTTTTCGCTGTGGGCGCGCTTCTTGGCCTTTCGAGCGCGACG
Organism: uncultured Alphaproteobacteria bacterium; assembly: GCA_963834165.1. Classification (GTDB taxonomy): domain Bacteria; phylum Pseudomonadota; class Alphaproteobacteria; order Rhizobiales; family Rhodomicrobiaceae; genus Rhodomicrobium. The sequence goes on from CAWIAL010000007.1 coordinate 128,717, forward strand.
CGGTTCTATTGCGTGTCCTGGCTCGGCGAGCGTGTCATTGCAGATGTGCGCGCCGACGTTTTCCGGCATTTGACCAAGTTGAGCCCCTCCTTCTACGAGAAAACGCATTCCGGCGAGATCATGTCGCGCCTCAACGCCGACACCACGCAAATCAGGGCGGCGGTCTCCACATCGGTCAGCCAGGTGCTGCGCAACGGCGTCATGTTTGTCGGCGCAGTGGCGCTGATGATCTTGACGAGCGTAAAGCTCAGCCTCCTCGTTATCGTCGTGATTCCGCTCATCATCGTGCCGCTCATCCTCTACGGGCGCACTGTCCGCCGCTACAGCCGTATCGCTCAGGATGAGGTTGCGGCTTCTTCGGCCTTCGCGAGCGAAAATCTCGCCGCAACGCGCACGATGCAGGCGTTTACGTCCGAGGACGTGGTTGCGGACCGCTATTCTGTCGCTGTAGGCCGCTCGTTCGATGCCGCTGTATCGAGGACGAAACGCCGCGCGATGCTGACCGCTTCGGCGATTTTCCTCATCTTCGGCAGCGTCGTTGGCGTGCTTTGGTATGGCGCGCACGACGTGATGAATGGCATCACCACGGGCGGCGTTCTTGCGCAGTTCGTCCTTTATGCCGTCTTGGCCGCGGCTGCGATCAGCGAGTTTTCCGAGGTCTTCGGAGAGATGCAGCAGGCTGCGGGAGCCGCGGAGCGCCTCTCAGAGCTAATGGCCGTCAAGACGGAAATAAGCTCACCGCGCGAGCCGCGCCCCTTCCCGGCGCATGCTAAGGGTGAAGTGACCTTCGACAACGTGTCCTTCACTTACCCGCTGCGCCCCGACTCCCAAGCTCTGCACGACGTCTCATTTGTGGTCCGTCCCGGCGAACGCGTTGCGATTGTCGGCCCGTCCGGTTCGGGCAAGAGCACGATTTTCAACCTGATCCTGCGTTTCTACGACGCGCAGCATGGCAAAGTCTTCGTCGATCGCGTGCCGGTCGAAAAGGCGGATCTGACGGAGTTGAGGAAGCGGATCTCGCTCGTCTCGCAGGATACGATCATTTTCGCCGAATCCGTCATTGACAACATCCGCTATGGAACGCCGAACGCGACCGATGAGCAGGTTCGGAATGCGGCCCGCGCGGCGCTCGCAAGCACCTTCATCGAGCAGCTTCCGCAAGGCTATGACACGCTCCTTGGCGAGCGCGGCGTGGTGCTCTCCGGCGGCCAGCGTCAGCGTATCGCCATCGCTCGCGCCATCCTGAAGAACGCGCCGATACTCCTTCTCGATGAGGCGACGAGCGCGCTCGACCAGGAGAGCGAAAAGCTCGTGCAGACGGCGTTGGAACGCGTCATGCGCGGCCGAACGACACTTGTGATCGCGCACCGTCTCGCGACCGTCATCAATGCCGATCGCATCCTTGTGATCGACGGCGGACGCCTCGTCGAGGAAGGCACCCACGCCTCGCTGATCAACGCGGGCGGCGTCTATGCGAGGCTCGCGGGCCTGCAGCTCACGGGGCAGGAGGGCGCCGCGCTCGCGTCTTGAAAAGCATCCAAGTTTATCCCGCAATATGATAAACTTGGCCTTCAGCTAATTACAGCTTGATCGGATCACACTGAAGCCAGAAGTGATGGGTGGCAGGGTTTGTGTGCGCGACTCCGCTTTTACTACCAAGCCGGCTTTTCATCGCGCAAATATAAATGTTCAGACAGCGCCAAATTGATTCCCCCCTTTCGTTTACTCTCCCTTACACATTTTTAGATAAAAGCGCGAAGCCCTAGCAGGCTATTAAATGGATGCCCATGGTTTCGATAGGGTCACCATAAGGATGGCCACGAAGCGCCTCTCCGGCGCCTCATCCCGAGCCCGTCGAGGGCTGAGTTTGTCGTCAGCGGAGACTGCATCGTCGCGCAAAGCGCTGGTGTATGAAATCAACTTTATGGAACCCGCCCCTTACGGCGCCGGATGGTCGCGCCTAAGTGGAAGGATGATCAGCCTAGGGACGCGACGATGGACAAGAAACGTCAGCTCAACCTTACTTACGTTGCGATCGCGCTCGGTCTTCTGCTCATGTTCCAATTCTATTGGGCGAGCTACACGCAAATCGAGTCGATCCCGTACAGCCGCTTTCAGCAGCTTCTCAAGGACAAGGAGCTGACCAAGGTCGTTGTCGGGCCTTCGCAGATCCGCGGCGAGTTCAAAACGCCCCAGGACGGCAAGAAATATTTCAGCACCACGCGCGTCGATCCCGCCGTTGCGGATGAGCTGCAAAAATATGGCGTCGATTACAGCGGCAGCGCGGGCCAAAACATGCTTCGCGATATCCTGTCGTGGGTGCTTCCAGTTCTCATCTTTTTCGCGATCTGGGCCTTCTTCTTCAGGCGCATCGCGGACAAGCAGGGTCTCGGCGGCCTGATGAGCGTGGGGCGCATCACGCGCAAAAATCTACGTCGAAAAGGTGACGGGCGTTACCTTCGACGACGTGGCGGGCGCGGACGAGGCCAAGGACGAGCTGAAAGAAATCGTCAACTTCCTCAAAGACCCCGAGCGCTATGGCCGGCTTGGCGCGCGGGTGCCGAAGGGTATTCTGCTCGTAGGCCCTCCCGGCATCGGCAAGACGCTTCTGGCGCGCGCGGTGGCTGGCGAAGCGGGCGTGCCGTTCTTCTCGATTTCGGGCTCCGAGTTCGTCGAGATGTTCGTCGGCGTCGGCGCCGCCCGCGTCCGCGATCTCTTCGAACAGGCGCGCAAGCTAAAGCCTTGCATCATCTTCATCGACGAACTCGACAGCCTGGGCCGCTCGCGCGCTGCTGGCGCCATGGGTGGCGGCAATGACGAAAAGGAGCAGACTCTCAACCAGCTGCTGGCAGAGCTTGACGGGTTCGACCCGCGAGAAGGCATTGTGCTCCTCGCCGCGACGAACCGGCCTGAAATCCTTGACCCCGCGCTGACGCGCGCCGGCCGCTTCGACCGGCAGATCGCACTCGACCGCCCCGACAAGCAGGCTCGTATCGCGATCCTCAAGGTTCATATCAAGCGCGTCAAAGCAGCGGCCGGGATCGACCTCGAACAGATCGCAGCGATCACGCCCGGATTCTCCGGCGCGGACCTTGCGAACCTCGTCAACGAGGCGGCCCTCTCGGCGACGCGGCGGAACGGCGAGCAGGTGACGATGGACGACTTCACGCGCGCCGTCGAACGGCTCATTGCCGGGATCGAGAAACGGTCGCGCATCCTCTCCCCGAAGGAACGCAAGGTCGTCGCCTATCACGAGATGGGCCATGCATTGGTTGCTTCCGCGCTGCCGGGCGTGGACCCTGTCCACAAGGTGTCCATCATTCCGCGCGGCATCGGCGCTCTCGGCTACACTATGCAGCGTCCGACGGAAGACCGATTCCTGATCGAGCGCTCCGAGCTGATTAACCGCATGGCCGTTCTGATGGGCGGCCGCGCCTCCGAGGAGATCATATTTGGCGAGATCTCAACCGGCGCGGCGGACGATCTCGACCGCGCAACGGACATCGCGCGCCAGATGGTGACGCGTTTTGGCATGGTCGAAGCGCTTGGACAGCGTGTCTACGAGCCGCAGCGTCAGGCTTTCCTGGGCGAAGCCATGATCGGGACGCGTCCCAAGGACTACTCCGACCAGACAAACCGCGAAATCGACGTGGCCGTGCGCAAGCTCGTCGACGAAGCCTATGCGAAGGCCAAGGCGACGCTGACAGCTCGGCGCAAGGACCTCGATGAGGGAACCGCGATCCTTCTCGAGAAGGAGACCATCACTCCGGCGGAATTTCCGCCGCTCGAAGGCAAGCAGCCCGAGGAGGAGCTTCTGGCCGCCGCGCAATAACTGCGCACCGCGCCGTCCCGGAAACGCCGCAGGGGTTACCCGGGACCGCACAAAGTCCCACGGACGCAATGTGACGGCGCCGGATAAGCGCAAAGCGCTTTCCGGGGTGACGTAGGTTCAGACATTCATATCAATCAGGCTTCGCTTTTCGTAACCGCGGACCACGCCAAGGCTACGAAAGCCGCAAAGGTGCAGGCCGCCGCCGCAGCATGCCCCCACTCCCACTGGAAGCGCCAACTCTTCCAATTGGCGGGGATCGCGGTCCAGTTTTGCGAGATCTGGTTCGCAGGATAGACAAAGGCAAAGAAAATGGCCAGCGAGGCCGCGATCATGATGGCCGCGAACACCGAGAAGTACCTTTCCCTGCGGGTGGGAGCGAGCGCAGCGGTCGCCACGCAAGCCAAAAGGCTGCCCGCTATGACGACTCCAAAAAGCGCCCAACCGCGATAGAGCCCCTGGGCCATGAGGTAGGCATCCCGGCCGAGCCTCATTTTGGCATGCATCTCGAAGACATGAGCGCCTGCCGGAATGAGCGCTATGGCGGTCAGAAGCAGCGCCGCGAAGGACACGATGGAAACGCGCGATGCCCTCATGACGCTTCTCCCTTTCGCCAATAACGGCTTCGAATCATCAAGCCTTATTAACTGGAAAACGCGCCGAAATGGGGATGCTGCCGGATGTGCAGTGGCGGTCTTCAGCGCGGCGGGCTCCGAAACACTGTTGCCCAGCATTCCCTGAATGAAGCAGATCGTTTGAAGCGGCTGGCGCAGATCGTGGTTCGCCGCGGACAGGAAGCGCGACCGCAACAGGTTCGCGCGCTCGGCTTCTGCCTTCGCCGCCCGCAACTCCTCAGCCATCGTGTTCCCATCGATCGCATTCTCGACGGAGAGCACGATGTTCTTGCCGCCGCAAAGGCCTGCAATCCGGCGCGCGGTCAGGGTTAGTGTTGTGTTGTCCGGCCCGGCGCGGGACTGGGTGCAGAAGCTGCCGCAGAGCGGGGCCAAGATCGACACTATGCTCCGCTCCATCAAGAAGCCGTTCGCGCAAATCCAACAGGCGACCGAGCAGCTTTCATCCACGGCGGAGGGAAGCAAGGCAAGCACGCCGCAGAGAGTCGAGGTGGCAACCCCTGGCTTGACCGAGCGCCTTGTCGGCGGCGGCGCGCAATTCGCGGCGGCGATTTCGGTGATTTTCGTGCTCGTTTATTTCCTTTTGTCCGCGGGCGATACCTTTTTGCGAAAGCTGGTCTCGGTCATTCCTACGCTCAGGGACAAGAAGAGAACCGTCGACATCATAAGGAGCATCGAGAGCGATATATCCTTCTATCTCGTGATGATGCTGCTCATCAACGCCGGGCTTGGCATCGGCGTTGCCGTCATCACGGCCTTGCTCGGCATTGCCGACCCTCTTTTATGGGGCACGCTCACGGTTATCTTGAGCTTCGCTCCCTACATCGGGGAGCTGGCTGTGGCGGTCACTCTTTTCGTCGTCTCCATGGTCACCTTCGATACGCTGGGCCAGGCGCTGGTCGCGCCGGTTTCGTACGTGGTGATGATGAGCACGGTGCACATGGCGGTGCCGTTCATTGTCAGGCGGCGGCTCTTGCTCAATCCGGTGGCGATCTTTGTCGGCATCATATTCCTGGGCTGGATCTGGGGCATACCTGGCGCACTGCTCGCCGTGCCCTTGCTCGCAAGCTTCAAGACCATTTGCGAGCGAGTTGACTATCTCAACCCCATCGCCGCGTTCTTAATTCCCTGATCCTGTCCGGCGAGCGCGATGCGGATCAGGGAGGGCAGGGACTTCGCGCCGAGCTTGCGCATGATGGCGGCGCGGTGGTTATCGACCGTGCGCTGGCTCAGCTGCAGGTCCGCCGCGATGGTTTTTGTTGGAGCGCCCGCGAGCACAAGTTCCAGGATTTGCCGCTGACGAGGGGTAAGGCACTGCACTTTCGCTTCGGCGGCCTTGCGCTCGGAGAAGCCAGGCGTCTCACCGGATATATTCAAGGCGCGCTTGATGCAATCGAGCAACTCATCCTGGCGGACCGGCTTCTGAAGAAAATCCATGGCGCCTGCCTTCATCGCGCGAACCGCCATGGAGACGTCTCCATAAGCCGTGACGATGATGATCGGGAGCGAGGACCGCATCGCGTTCAAGCGTTCGATCATTTGCAGGCCGCCGACGCCGGGCATTTTGGCATCGGCAATCAAGCAGCCCGCCCGATCGGGTGTGTAAGCCTCCAGGAATGCCGAACCGTCAGCGAACACATCGACGGAATAGCCGTGCCGTTCGACCATATCCCGCATCGTTTCGCGGACCTGGCTGTCGTCGTCGACGATAAACACGGCCGGCTTCGCCGCTTCTTCCTGAGGCGAGACTGTGGCGATCACGGCGCGCGGACTCGCTACGGCGGGCTCGGCCATGGCCTCGCAGGCGGACACTTCCGCGGCATGCTCAGCGAGCGGCCCCGTTTCCTCGCGGCCGATATCGAGAAGTTTTTCCAGGACGTTGGACATCGCTGCCACAGCTTGATCGAGCCGTTCCACCAACTTCCCGTTATGAGCCAAATTCGAGCCGCGAAGAAGCGTGTCAAAAACCATTTGCTGGTCATGGCCCTTTTTCTGGATAGCCGCCTCAAGGGCGGCTATGACAACGGAGAGCAGAGTAATTTCTTCACCCGCCTGCGCGAGGAGCGGTGGGTAATTATATCCTATAGCTCACCGCTTTGATGTTGCTGTTCAAGAAGCGGGCGAGCTGTTTCGCCTCCTCCAGGCTCGTCCCGCGATAGAGATCGAGGCCGATTTCCCCCTTAAGATCGTCGAGACCTTCATGCTTTGGCTGCAACGCCACCCAGGGTGCGCCATCCTCGCGCAGACGTACGACGAAAAGATATTCCACGCTTTTCCCGCTCATTCCGCAAAGCCCTCATAAGAACAAAACAAGAACACGATAGCTGCGAAATATCCCTCCGCGCAAGCCCTTTTCACACCGCGCGACGCGCTCCGTGTTAACCACGTTCGTGCACGCAAGCTTAAGGCAGCTGCGCTTATTTTTCTAAAAGTAGAGGGTGCGTAAAAGGGAGCCTGGCATGACATCGGCGGATATCATGCGTTTCGTCATTATCCTCAGTCTCGGCGTGCTTGCCTTTATCACATTTCTTGTAGCGGGCACTATGATCGGGCTGATGTGGCTCGACAGCTGGAGTTGCGGGGTCTGCAAACACCATCCCGCCGGGCTTTATATTTTGGGTCTGCTCGGCCTTCTCCTTCTGATGTCGATGGGCCAGGAGGCCACGCTGGCGCAGGAGCCCTGGCAGAATTGGATCAAGACCAACCTGACGACGGTCATTATCATTTTCATGAGCGTCATGACCTTTGTGCTCGTGGTGAACTGGTGGTGGCTTTTCTGAGTGGCTCACCCTTCGACAGGCTCACCCTTCGACAGGCTCAGGGTGAGAGGACCTCATGGTGAGCCTGTCGAACCATGAAGGATCAGCGGCTGCGCTACTTCATTGTTGGAATGACGAACTCGGCGCCTTCTTTCACGCCGCTCGGCCAGCGCGAGGTCACGGTCTTCGTCTTTGTATAAAAGCGGATCGAATCCGGGCCGTGCTGATTGAGATCGCCGAACATGGATTTCTTCCAGCCGCCAAACGTGTGATAGGCGAGCGGCACCGGGATCGGCACATTGATTCCCACCATGCCGACATTCACTCGCGAGGCGAAATCGCGCGCCGCGTCGCCGTCGCGGGTGAAGATCGCAACGCCGTTGCCGTATTCGTGGTCGCTCGCGAGCGCGAGGCCCTCTTCGTAGTCGTGCGCGCGAACCACCGTCAGCACGGGGCCAAAGATCTCCTCCTTGTAGATGCGCATGCTGGGCTTCACGCGATCGAAGAGGCACGCGCCCATGAAGAAGCCCTTCTCATATCCCTGCATTGTGAAATCGCGCCCGTCGACGAGAAGCTCGGCCCCTTCCTCCACGCCGGACTGCACAAGCTCTTTCACGCGCTGGACCGCTGCTCCGGTGATAAGCGGGCCGAAGTCCGCCCTTTCATCCGTGTAGGGGCCGACTTTCAGGCTTTCTACCCTGGGGATGAGCATTTCGATGAGCCTGTTCGCCGTCTCTTCCCCGATAGGCACCGCCACCGAAATCGCCATGCAGCGCTCACCGGCCGAGCCATAGCCCGCCCCCATCAGGGCATCGACCGTCTGGTTCATGTCGGCGTCGGGCATCACGATCATATGATTCTTTGCGCCGCCAAAGGCCTGCACGCGCTTCCCGTGCGCCGTTCCGGTCGAATAGACATGATGCGCGATAGCGGTTGAGCCGACGAAGCCAACGGCCTTCACGTCCGGGTAAGTCAGGATTGCGTCCACCGCTTCCTTGTCGCCGTTGACGACGTTGAAGATGCCTGCGGGCAGCCCCGCCTCAAGAAACAACTCTGCAAGCCGGACCGGTACGCTCGGATCGCGCTCCGAAGGCTTCAAGATGAAGGCGTTGCCCGCCGCTATCGCAGGCGCGGCTTTCCACAGCGGAATCATGGCGGGGAAGTTGAATGGCGTGATCCCGGCGACAACGCCCAGCGGCTGGCGCATGGAGTACATGTCGATACCAGGCCCGGCGCTGTCGCTGAAGTCGCCCTTCAGCAAGTGCGGCACACCGATGGCGAATTCCACCACCTCTAGGCCGCGCTGGATATCGCCGACGGCATCGGGGATGGTCTTGCCGTGCTCGGATGAAAGCAGCTCGGCGAGCGGCTTCATCTCCTTCGCTATGACCTCCAGGAACTTCATCATGACGCGGCCGCGCTTTTGCGGATTTTGCGCGCCCCAGGCCACTTGCGCCGCCTTCGCATTCGCGACGATGCTGGCAACCTCGGCCGTGCTCGCGAGCGATACCCGCGCCTGGACTTCGCCCGTGTGAGGCGAATACACATCGGCGAACCGGCCCGATTTTCCCTGAACCGTCTTGCCGCCAACAAAATGTCCGATATGGCGCATGCCGCACTCCGGGGTAGCAATCGCTGTAAAACCCAGAGTAAGGCAGGGGCGGGCCGCGTTCAACATGCGCTAAAGGCGAAGAACGCGGGCGCCGCGAAGCCGAAGAAGAGTGAAGCCGCGGAGGGCTTTCGCCGCGCGGCTCCGAAATTCCAGCTTATGCTGTGCGAGTTAGTTCTTAAAACCCTCGCCGTCGCCGTAGTCGATAAAGCTGAGATAAGACGCAAGGGCCTCAATCTTGTCTTCCGACAGGCTTTTGGCGATTTTCGGCATGGGGTACGTTGCAGAAGCGTGGTAACCCTCGCCCCACAGCTCAAGCCTTCTCTTCAGGTAGTGATAGGAGAGACCGCCGAGGCGGGGAATGTTTCTGGAACCAACTGCGTTGGGGCCGTGGCAGGCTGCGCATGCCGGAACATTCTCGCTCGGCTCGCCGCCAGAGAACAGGGATAGACCCTCGCTCACGAGTTCCTCATGTCCGTCATTCGCCGCTTTAGGCTGAAGCGTCGCGAAGTACGCTGCCACAGCACGAACTCCGTCCGGATCGATGGAGATGAGCTTAGCGGAGGCCCGCCACATATAGAGCTGGGAATATGGGTTATCGCGCGAGTGGGCCAGAAAGTTATGAAGTTGATTCTCGACGTATTGGGGCCGCTGCCCAGCCAATCTCGGCGCCACGAAGTAGCCTTGGAAAGAAGGCCCGTGGCACATGACGCAGTTTCTCGCGATGGTTTCCCCGACGCAGACTAAGTCTGCCTCGCATGCCAACGCAGCGGCGGATGAGGATACGACTGCCACGATCGCAATTTTCAGCCTGAGAAGTTTCATGATCCGAGCCTTCGTATCCGTGTTCGTGCAAAAGATAGTACTGCGGGTTCTACTTGAGACTGCTGAGATACGCCGTCACAGCCTGAATCTGATCCTTGGTCAAACTCTTCGCGATTGGCGCCATGATCTGGGAATTGTCGTCCTTCCCGGCTGGGCCAAGGCCGCGCTGTTTGTCCCAATTGCTAAGCTGATTAATGAGGTACGGCCTCCACTGCCCTGCCAGACGGGGGAAGATTCCGTCACCCTTCGCCTCGGGGCCATGGCACACAGCGCAGGCCGGGACATCGTTCTCGGGAGCGCCGCCGTGGAAAATTTTCTCACCCTTGGCCGCCAGCTCGCTTTGCCCGCTCCCATGGGTCACAGGCTGAAGGCTGCTCAGATACGTCCCGAGCGCGTTTCTCTGTTCCATGCTCATGCCATGGACCTTGGCGTACTTGATGTACCAAAGATCGCGCTGGCGGCGGCCTTCCGCGAAAGCGGTCAGCTGGATCTGGATATATTCGGCCTGCTGCCCGGCGAGCTGGGGAATCGGCCTGTAGCCGAGAAAACCGCGCGCCCCGCGGCCGTGGCAAGTCATGCAATACGCATGCGCTTTGGCCTCGGCGCTGAATTCATGCATCATGACCTTGTGGTGTCTCGCTTCCGCCGGTGCCGCCATCGCCAGCGCCACCGCCGCCACCCCGAGTGCCACCTGTACGCGTATACCCTTCATAGTACGTCCTCCACGCCTTCTCTTTGCGGGCCAACCTTCGTCCCGTTGCTTTACCCTACAGTGTACCCGGAGCGAGCAACATACTGAATTATAACCCAGATCAAGCTAACGAGAGCTTGCCCATTAAAAATCAATCCAGGAATATACGAAGGTCTGGTCGTTGTCGCGGGCGTTTCTTCCCATGCCGTCGTAGTTTGTGGAGGCCCCATTGAACTTGTCGAAATGGGTGTAGAGGACGCCGATCCTTGCGTTGAGCCACGGCCAGATATCCGGGCCGCCATAGGGGTACGGTATGTAGGCCAGATCGAAAGTGAACCCGTTCGTATTCGGTCTGCCGACATTATAATTCGTCTGACCGAACACCCCCTGCCAATAGGTGGCGTCATCGCTCCCTTGGACATCGAAGTAGTTAGCTGTAAAGCTTACGTGACGGTCGTAGATGTAGCTGGCGGAAATATTGAGGCTGTTTAACCATTGGTCCGGCTTAGAAGCGGCAGTGCCGCCACTGCCAAAGAAAGTTGCATCAAGCCTCTGAGTTTCCATAATATAATACGCCCGCGCGGTGAAGGCGTGGATCGGGCCGATATATTGGTATTGCGCGTCAACCGCGACATCGAGATATTTATCTGTAAATCCTGGATAGGCCACGGCGCCCGCAGCCGTCGGGATTTGATCGGCATACATTCCGTAGGTGCCGAGCATCAGAGACTGCTCGTTCCAGGTTTTTTCAACGGCGACCCGCCAGTAGGGGGCAAAATTATCAATTCTTGGGGTTCCATCGGTCGGGCTGAAACCAGTGGCTTTCGTCAAAGCAGCGTCGAAGGTGCGATAGGCGGTAAGCTCCGCATAAAACATATTGTTGACCCAGACGTAAGCACCCGCACCGCCTGCACGCTGGGCGAAAGTCCCCTCAATCATGGTTCCGGGAGGGCCAAACGTTACGTCCACGGGAACCCAAGGAAAATTCCAAGCGGGGACAGTGTTCCAGACGTCCTGCATCCCAGGGTTATTGTTGCCCAGAACGCCCCAGACAACATCGTTCCCGCCTATATTCGCTTTTCCAGTATAACGGAGCTCCGTATTATCCCAGAATATTTGGGCGGTGCCGTCTGGATTACCGGTACTGCTATAGCTGAACTGGGAAAAGACGCCCAGATTGCAATAAATCTGGCCCGCAAAGAACACGCTGGCATCCGAGAAATCCCAGATGTTGTTCGTTGGCAAGGCCGGTCCGGGAGCGCTCGGCAAGTCCTTCGCGAAATGATTGAATGTGGGAAGCGCCCACATCGCGAGGTTCGCGCCGCTCCACTCCTGGCTGTTGAGATCGGTGTTACCGAAAATCTTCCGCAAGTCGCCGCAACGCGAGCCGCCGCTGGTGTAGCCGTTCAGCTTGAACTGCCGTCCGAAGGGGGTGAGCTCGGGCTGGGCTGTGTGGCAGGTCGAGCAGTAGTACCCGGTCTGGCGCGCGAAGGCAGGCACAGCGTCTGCCGGTTCCGGCTGCGCAAGTATTCCGCAAGCAAGCGTCGCGGCCGCGACGGCCGCGCGAAAACCCAGGGTTGCAGAATTAAGAGATCTCAACTTTCGGGGATGAGCGTTTTTCTTGTTTTGGTGCGCAGATAGTGGCGCATTATCAAATGCGTGCATGTGTTCCCTGCCCTCTAACCCAAGTAGCCCCGTAGTTAAGCTAGCCGGTTCGACGACCGAAGCGCAACCTTGTGGGTACGATTTTTGGAAACTAGGACGCAGAATCGAAAGATACTGTTGCACCTGTGCACTTTTATGAGCATTTAATACCATGAAAGTGCCTGATAAAGTCGATACCTTGATCTACGCAGGATCGCCCTATATCCGGCGATATAATTTTCTGACAATTCGTGCAATGCCTTTGGGAAGACAGTCAACGAGTGAGATAAAACTGCAACAACGCCCGCCGAACGCCGCCGCCCCAGTTAGTTGCAACCGGCCGGAAGCCCTCCGCAAATCGATTAATTTCTTACTGCGCCCCTAGGCCTTGCACCCCTCCCGCTCGCGATGCTTCGGGGCGTGCGTCTGACGCAGGCGGAGACGTGATAAATAGTAGCAGCGATCTGTTGCTTCGATTAAGGTATCGCAAAGTTAAGGATAAGAACTCGCGGTACTAAGATTCTGCCGCTCGGCGTCAGAAAAACGTTTCGCGAATTTGCGGCTCTTCATCCTATGGCGCTTGGCGGCCTCCCTGGCCGGGACTGACAAGGCAGCCAGCGTCAGCGGGACTAACTATTCTTGTATCTCAAAGAGTGTTCAACCAAACAGGGCGGAGGACAGATTATGAAGAGCATCGGCTTTCGAGTGATATTACCCGCGGCAATCCTGGCAATAGTTTTACCGGCGGCAAGCCGTGCTCAGGATGCGCACTCTAGAGACGTGGACGCCAAGATAGCTTACTGCAAGAAGTGCCACGGTCAGTCGGGGCAAGGTCTTGCAGCAGCGTATTCGGTGCCGCGGCTTGCGGGGCAGACGGTTCCTTATCTCGAGGCTAAGTTTGGGATCATTTCCGAACACAAGCGGGACAACCCCGTCGCCGAAACTTTCATGGTTCCCGTTTTGGGCAGCGTCGACCCGGTTATCCGGAATGCTGTCGCCACCTACTTCCACGGCCTCGACCCTGCACCGGCTGGCGGCGGTCAAAAGGACCTCATCCCCGAAGGCAAGAAAATTTTTCAGGATGGCATTCCTGAAGCAAATGTTCCGTCATGCACGAATTGTCACGGCATGGATGCAAAGGGATCCGATGCGGCTCCGCGTCTGGCGGGGCAGATCTATCCGTACACCGTCAAAGTGCTGACGAACTGGGCAATCATCAACAGAGAACAGGAAGGCGTGAAGGCGCCCACCCAGCATCTGTTGACAGATGCACAAATCGCGGCCGTCGCGTCCTACCTCAGCAACAAGAATTAGACTGCGATCCGGCGCACGCCGCTCTGAGCGTTGAAGCCTTTACGAGCAAGCCTTTTCGAGGCTGCTCGTAATGGTTATTCTTCCATGCTTGCGATAATCTGCCCGACCGCGCGCTCGACAAGCTTGATGTCGTCCGCTTCCGCCATGATGCGGATCACCGGCTCTGTTCCCGATGCGCGAACCACAAGCCGGCCGCAGCCGTTCAAATCGCCTCGCGCCGCCTCGATGGCCTTCTTGACCTTCGGCCTACCGAGAGGCTTCTCACCCTTATAAGACACGTTGCGCATCAACTGGGGCACAGGCTCGAAGCATCTGCAGACTGCGCTGACGGGCTGACCTTCCTCCTTCACGCAAGCGAGGATTTGAAGCGCGGTCAGGAAACCGTCGCCCGTCGTCGTATAATCCGACAGGATGATGTCCCCGAAGGTTCGCCGCCGACGTTGAAGCCGTGCTCGCGCATCTCGCCAATAACGTAGCGGTCGCCAACCGGGGTTCGGGAAAGCGTAAGCCCAAGGCTTTGCAAATAACGCTCAAGGCCGAGATTTGCCATCACGGTGGACACCACGCCGCCGCCAGCGATCCGGCCCTTGGCGTGCCAGGACCTCGCTATGAGAGCCAGGAGCTGATCGCCATCGACGATGTCGCCGTGCTCGTCGATGATGATGACGCGGTCGGCGTCGCCGTCGAGTGCAATGCCGATATCGGCGCGCACCTCCTTCACCTTGGCGCGGAGCGCCGCCAGGTCCGTCGAGCCGCATTTCTCGTTGATATTCATGCCGTTCGGTTCGACTGCGATCGGCACCACTTCAGCGCCGAGTTCCCAAAGCGCCTGCGGCACAACCTTGTAGGCCGCACCATTGGCGCAATCGAGCGCGACGCGCATGCCTTCGAAGCTCATGAAGCGTGGCAGCGTCCTCTTGGCGAATTCCACATAGCGTTCGCTCACGCCATCAATTCGCTTGGCGCGGCCCATGGCCTCGGGCCCCACCAGGAGGTCGTGGATTGGAGTGTCGATCAGCTTCTCGATCTCGGCTTCCAACTCGTCCGAGAGCTTGTAGCCGTCCGGGCCGAAGAGCTTGATTCCATTATCGAAGTAGGGGTTGTGCGAGGCCGAGATCATGATGCCCACATCCGCACGGAGCGACCGCGTCAGGAGCGCAACCGCCGGGGTCGGCGTCGGGCCGAGCTGGAACACATCCACGCCCACTGAAGTCAAGCCCGCGACCATGGCGGATTCGATCATGTAGCAGGATAGCCGCGTGTCCTTGCCGATAACCGCGCGCGGCTTGTGGGTCGCCTTGCGGAAGATGTGGCCCGCGGCAGCAGCAACGCGCATGACGACGTCGGGTGTCATTGCGCCTGTGTTGGCACGTCCGCGGATGCCGTCCGTTCCGAAATAAAGTCGTGACATTGGTATCCCCCAAGCTAGGCGGCTGCGGCACGAGCAAGCCGATCTTCCCACACAAGCGCATGTGCGACAATAGTATTAAGATTGTTGTGCCGGGGTCGCCAGGACAGCATCCTTCTTATCTTTCTATTGGCCGCTACAACGGAGGGAGCATCGCCCGGGCGGCGGCCTTCCAGCGTGACGTTCAGCTTGACGCCCGCGGCCAGTTCAACGGCGCGTATGACTTCGAGGACGGAGGAGCCACGGCCATAGCCGCAGTTGAAGATCCCGGATGGTCCGGCGGCCCGGAGATAATCAAGCGCCGATAAATGCGCCTCCGCAAGATCGCTCACATGAATATAATCGCGGATGCATGTCCCATCCCGGGTAGGATAGTCCGTGCCGAAGACGCACATGCTGCGGGAGGGCTCGAACACGGCCTGGCACGCAACTTTGATGAGATGGGTCGCGCGCGGCGTCGATTGGCCCGCGCGGCCGAGCGGATCGGCTCCGGCCACGTTGAAATAGCGGAGAATCGCGTAACGCGGCCCTCCTGCTGCCGCCGAGTCGATCAGCATGCGTTCAGTCATCAGTTTGGACATGCCATAGGGCGATATGGGAGCGAGAGGATGGTCCTCGCTCACCGGCCTTTCATCGGTCTCGCCGTAGACGGCGGCGGTCGAGGAGAAAATGAATTCGCTAACGCCGCCGTCGGCTGCCGCTTCTATCAGCGTTCTGGAATTGGCCGTGTTGTTGAAATAGTAGGCAAGCGGGCGTTGAACGGATTCTGGAACGACGGTTGAGGCAGCCAAATGAATGATCGTGGTGACGCCCTCGTTCTTGATCAATCCGAGGACGAGATCCCTGTCGCCCACATCCCCCACGACAAGTCTTGCAGCCGCCGGAACGGCCTCGCGAAAGCCCGTAGAAAGATTGTCGAGCACAATCACGTTTTCATTTCGCTCGAGGAGCGAAAGCACCGCAATGACTGCCGATGTACCCGGCTCCGCCCGTAACCAATGTCGTCATGTCTCTTCCCCTGCAACGCAAACGGAGGGAAGCCCGGCGAATACACGCTATTTGACTTCTTGGTTGTAGGCTAAGGCCCGGGGAACGTACGTTGCATAAATATTGGATAGGTGATTAGTTTTAAAATTGACGCGGGTTTAGCTCGTGCTTGATTTATTTTTTTGTCTCTTTCGGTTGAAAGCAGACAAAGTTGCTCACGGTTTTTGGTTCGCGACAATTAGCCGACAAAGAACGGGAAATGCTGTAATGTTATTTATGAAATTTAGAGAAACAAGTGAGCAGTACTGTCGCGTTCCTTTTTTCAGAGTAGAAACTCTCGACAACAGGTGTTGAATAGCGTTCATCTATTTATACGTTATGTGCGTTATACTTGGCTAAGAGGCTGC
>CAWIAL010000008.1:0-15330 GCA_963834165.1 uncultured Alphaproteobacteria bacterium
TCAGCGCGGCGGGCTCCGAAACACTGTTGCCCAGCATTCCCTGAATGAAGCAGATCGTTTGAAGCGGCTGGCGCAGATCGTGGTTCGCCGCGGACAGGAAGCGCGACCGCAACAGGTTCGCGCGCTCGGCTTCTGCCTTCGCCGCCCGCAACTCCTCAGCCATCGTGTTCCCATCGATCGCATTCTCGACGGAGAGCACGATGTTCTTGCCGCCGCAAAGGCCTGCAATCCGGCGCGCGGTCAGGGTTAGTGTTGTGTTGTCCGGGCCAGCCAACTCGATCCTGGTCTCCCGATCGGCGGGGGCGTCGAGATCGATTAGCGGGGCGTGTATAAGCTGCCCCAGAGAAAGCGGTTTGCCCGCTGTCTCTGGAGGCATGCCGAGAATAGCGAAGAACGATGGACTTGCGCAGATGAGGCACAGACTTTCATCCAGCACGGCCAGCGGCTGTTCTGCATTGAGGACGATGCTCTCGGCGTAGACACTTGCGGCCACTATTTCTTCCCGCTCCGTCTCGATAGCGCTTCCCGCCGGCCTCTCAAATCCGGAAATCTCATGGGTTTCTAACGTGCTCATAATTAGATAATCATTCGCGAGGCTATGAAGTTCCGCGGCATCGGCGTGAGGCTTTCGCAGGGGGCAAGCGGTGCCTCGATGCCCGCCGCCGCCATGAGTGGAACCGTCCCGGGCGCCAACGCGGTTTCGGCATGCATAAAAATGCTAAGCTTAATCTTCGCGTAGATGAGGTCAAGCGCCTCATCGAGTCGCGGCGTCTTGCGGTGCTTGCGTCCGCACCGGCGTCAGGGGCTGTTTCATCCTGGGGCGGCATGCGTTTCTTCCCACGATCGCTCAGGAAGCTCGCACCTTATCACGCATTTTAAAATAAGTATTCTGTTTGTCTGGCTCTGGAACCCGTCAAGTCTGACCAGCGCGAGCTTAGGCATAGCATTGTGCAGTTCTGGCCAAGGCGGCGAGGTGTTTGTGACTGACGCCTTGCTTGTCTACAAACGCGCCTTTTCAAGCGCCTCCAGAAGCCTGTTCCGATGCTTCATGATTGCAAACAGGATCGAAGCAACGAGGATTGGCCATCCAAGAAATGGCACGTATCTCGCACCTATGGTTGTCAGTATCTCTTTGACCGGCTCCGCGCCGATTGCTTTTTCTATGGCCGGGATTGCCTGAGCGGCTGCCGCCAACTGTGTCAGGAGAGCCCTCAAGAATTCGGCAGCCAAAGCCCAATTGCCGGATTTTATCAGTCCAGCGACACGGGACAGGATGTCGAAAAGGGAAAGCTCCGTTGCGATCTGGGTCAGCGCCGCTGCATCGAGAGCTTTAACGCCGAAAGCATCCTTGACAATGTCGGCGACGACGCCGGGAAGCTCTCCCGAACCTTCTTGGGACGACGCTGCCGGTATGACCGGGGTCACTGCCTGCGGGACCAAGGCAACGCTGCGTTCAGACATCAGCTCGGCGATGATGGTCTGCGCCGGCTCCGCGTATATGATGGCTTCCTCGGACGGGATGCCGCCAAGGACCGACGTGATGGCGTCGAATATGCGTTGGTTGGCGCCTTCGATGACCGCGCTGTTGTCCGGCGAGAGGTTCGAATACAGGGACGACGCGAGGAGGTTCTCAGCCTGCCCTTTTGCGCTCGCGATGACCTGGATGACGTCGCGGCTGCGGTCGGCTACTTGGGCTCTTGCCAAAGTGGACATTGCGGGGAGAAGACCGGCCGCGAGGCCCCCGCTCAATATCGACCTTCGTGCCAGCATGGAACTTCTCCCTCATTGTTTTCAATGCAATTTGCCGTATCGGAAAGCGTTGCCGGAAGTTTTCCTCCTGGCCGAACACGCGCTACCAAACTCTTTCAACGGCTACAGATCAAGCTTCATATACGAAGGGCGCTTAATACGGGTTTATGAGTTCCGGCGCGGACGCGACTTCGACCAAACGTACGCGCGGATCGGCCAATCCCAGAAGGCGCTGGAAGATAATCAAGCAGCCATCTTGTCAACTCCGGGCGCACGCGCCACACTTGCTCATGACCGAACGGGTGAAGAAGCTCATCGAGGAGATCCGGCAGCTCCTGCCTGGAGAGCGGGCCGAGCTTTTGCACACCCTGACGGCGATGGTTCGTGAGGACGGTTATGACATCGACGCGGTTGCCGTTGCAGAGGCCCAGCACAGCTGGGAAGACATAGGCGCGGAGAGTCTTGGCTATTTACTTCCGAAGACATGAGGCCACGAATCGCGAGCCATGCCGCTGACGCATGCGCGACTTCAACGACACGTAAGCAGCATTGAAGCGCGCCTCCCACGCGAGTAGAACAGCGGAGACGACACAATAAGCTACGCTGCCCGCACAGGATGCCCGCCATGTTCCAAAAAATCCTCATCGCCAACCGCGGCGAGATCGCCTGCCGCGTCATCAAGACCGCGAAACGGATGGGCATCAAGACCGTCGCCGTTTATTCCGAGGCGGATCGGGACGCGATGCATGTCGATATGGCGGACGAGGCCGTCCTGATCGGACCCGCGCCCGCCGCGCAATCCTATCTTGTGATGGAAAAAATCATCGACGCGGCCAAGCGGACAGGCGCGGAAGCGATCCACCCCGGCTATGGCTTCCTTTCTGAGAATGCGGCCTTCGCCCAGGCGCTGAAGGCCGCCGGCATCGTCTTCATTGGCCCGAACATCGAGGCCATTCGCGCTATGGGCGACAAGATCGAGAGCAAGAAGGCTGCGGCTGCCGCCCGCGTCTCGACGGTGCCCGGCTTTCTCGGCGTCATCGAGAGCCCCAATCAGGCCATCAAGATTGCAAGCGATATCGGCTATCCGGTGATGATCAAGGCGAGTGCAGGCGGCGGCGGCAAGGGCATGCGCATCGCCCGCTCGGCCGAAGAGGTGAGCGAGGGCTTTCTCACCTCCAAGGCGGAGGCCAAGTCGAGCTTCGGCGACGACCGCGTGTTCGTCGAAAAGTTCGTCGAGAATCCCCGCCACATCGAGATCCAGGTGCTTGGCGACCAGTACGGCAACGTCGTTTATCTCTTCGAGCGCGAATGTTCGATCCAGCGCCGCAATCAAAAGGTGATCGAAGAGGCGCCGAGTCCATTCCTCGACGAGGAAACGCGCAAAGCCATGGGCGAGCAGGCGGTGGCGCTGGCGAAGGCCGTGAAGTACGAGAGCGCGGGCACCGTGGAGTTTATCGTCGACCCGCATAAGAACTTCTACTTCCTCGAAATGAACACGCGGCTTCAGGTCGAGCATCCGGTCACCGAGATGATCACGGGCCTCGACCTTGTCGAGCTGATGATCCGGGTCGCGGACGGCGAGAAGCTGCCCTTCGAGCAGGCGGATCTCAAGATCGACGGCTGGGCCATCGAAAGCCGCGTCTATGCCGAAGACCCGTTCCGCAGCTTTTTGCCCTCGATCGGCAGACTTGTTCGCTACCGGCCGCCGGCTGAGGGGCCGCGCTACGGCGGTATCGTTGTGCGCAACGACACAGGCGCCGAGGAGGGCGGCGAGATCTCGCTCCATTACGATCCAATGATTGCGAAGCTCATCACTTATGGGCCAACGCGCGAGGCTGCTATCGATGCGCAGGCGGCTGCGCTCGACGCCTTCTACATCGACGGCATCGAGCACAACATCCCGTTCCTTTCGGCGCTCATGCAACATCCGCGGTGGCGTAAGGGCGATCTCTCGACGGGCTTTATCGCTGAGGAATTCGCGGACGGCTTCAGGCACCGTGAGCCCGAAGGCGAGGCCCGCGACGTGCTGGTGAGCGTTGCCGCAACCATCGACCACCTCAACAACACCCGCCGCAGGCATATTTCGGGGCAATTGCCAGGAGCGGTCGGCCTCAAGCTCGGCCAGCTTCGCGTGTGCCGCCTAGGGAAACATGAACAGCATTTGCGCGTTTCAGGCGAACTCAGCGACGGCGCCACGGTCGAACTCTGCGAGCCCGATGGAAGCGTGCGCCGCCAGATAATACTTCACTCGCATTGGTGGCCGGGTGAGCCGCTTTGGCACGGAAAAATCGTTGGCGGCAAGGAGCTTTTCGTGCAGGTGCGGCCGGTGCCCTGCGGCTACGACCTTTCTTATGATGGAGTGCGGGCGAAGGCTTATGTCTACACGGCACGCGAGGCCCAGCTTGCGGCTCTCATGCCCGAGAAGAAGGCGCCCGACACCTCCAAGAAACTTCTTTGCCCCATGCCTGGGCTTGTCATTTCAATCGCGGTGGAAGAGGGTCAGGAGGTCAAGGCCGGGGAGACGCTCGCCGTGGTCGAGGCCATGAAGATGCAGAACGTCCTCAAGGCCGACCGCGACGTCACTGTGTCCAAAGTCCGCGCGAAGCCGGGCGACAGCCTTGCGGTGGACGCGGTCATCATGGAGTTCGCCTAAGCTCCAGCTCGCGCCTCGTGACGTCGTTCATACCCATCTCGATGCCATAATGTTGCAAAGAAGTGCCACGGTGCAGCCAATGGCGGAGCTTTGACTTCACGAGCGGGCGAAGCTCGATCGCAGCATGCAGGTTGTGCGCAGACGCGTCTTCCGTTTCGAGGCCGACGCGGGAAAGAATGCGCTCTCCATGAAGCCGCCCGATGTCGTTGCCGCCGTCACCCACTTCCACAAGATATTGGTGCCCCGCATTCAGGGCGATGCGCACAGCCCGCTGGCCGTATTCGTTTTCCATGCCAAAGGGGAAGCTCATGAAGCGGTTATCTTCAAAGCCAGCGTCGGCAAGCACCGCCATCGCGTGGCGGATCTCGTAATCGACCACCGCACTGTCCGTCACGCTGTTCAACGGGAAATGGTTATGCGTATGCGAGTAGATCGCGGCGCCATTCGCCTGCATATCGTGCAACTGCTGCCATGTGAGACAGAGCTGCAATTGCCCGGCCACTTCTTCCATATCTTCTTTGTAGGACTTCCAAAGCTCATCGAAGATGCCGTGGCTATAAAGGAACTGGAAATGCAGGTGGCACCAAAGAAAAAGCCCTCGAATGGACGTCGCCGCCGGGCTTTGGGGGGCGCCGCTCTGCGCCATAAGGGTTTGAAGACGGGGAAGCACCGAGCTTAGCCCATGCTTCTGAACGAGATAGGCCAGCGCATGCGACCACAGCAGCGTGTGGTTTCCAACAGCCGCAGTATTGACGAAGATCGCGAAGGGCAACCCCCTATCGCGAAGGATTGGGAATGCCTCCGTATATACAGATAAGTGCCCATCATCGAACGTGATGCAGCAAGGCGGCTTTTCGCGGCAACCGCGATCCACTTCATCCACGGCTTCGGACAGCGGCATGACCCGGTAGACGCTTTCCAGGTAATCGACTTGGCGCGAAAAAATCTCCGGAGCAATCGAGCCGGGGCCCGAGCCAACTCCATGGTAGAACACGGCCCGGATATCGTGACGGGGCCGCAGATAAGCTCCCGGCATCGCCACGTTCAGAGCAAGGGACGCAGATTGCGTCCCTTTTCTTAGCATTCCTCGGAGCATGCCTAGCATCCTGATGGTTCCTCGCAGGCTTGTGCGGAAGAGCTTCACCTCGAAACGCCATCCGCAGACCACGCTAAGCTGCTCCCAGTTGAGAAAGTGCGTGAGGTGGAGCAGCCTCTTAGCCAAGTATAACGCACATAACGTATAAATAGATGAACGCTATTCAACACCTGTTGTCGAGAGTTTCTACTCTGAAAAAAGGAACGCGACAGTACTGCTCACTTGTTTCTCTAAATTTCATAAATAACATTACAGCATTTCCCGTTCTTTGTCGGCTAATTGTCGCGAACCAAAAACCGTGATCAACTTTGTCTGCTTTCAACCGAAAGAGACAAAAAAAATAAATCAAGCACGAGCTAAACCCGCGTCAATTTTAAAACTAATCACCTATCCAATATTTATGCAACGTACGTTCCCCGGGCCTTAGCCTACAACCAAGAAGTCAAATAGCGTGTATTCGCCGGGCTTCCCTCCGTTTGCGTTGCAGGGGAAGAGACATGACGACATTGGTTACGGGCGGAGCCGGGTACATCGGCAGTCATTGCGTGCTTTCGCTCCTCGAGCGAAATGAAAACGTGATTGTGCTCGACAATCTTTCTACGGGCTTTCGCGAGGCCGTTCCGGCGGCTGCAAGACTTGTCGTGGGGGATGTGGGCGACAGGGATCTCGTCCTCGGATTGATCAAGAACGAGGGCGTCACCACGATCATTCATTTGGCTGCCTCAACCGTCGTTCCAGAATCCGTTCAACGCCCGCTTGCCTACTATTTCAACAACACGGCCAATTCCAGAACGCTGATAGAAGCGGCAGCCGACGGCGGCGTTAGCGAATTCATTTTCTCCTCGACCGCCGCCGTCTACGGCGAGACCGATGAAAGGCCGGTGAGCGAGGACCATCCTCTCGCTCCCATATCGCCCTATGGCATGTCCAAACTGATGACTGAACGCATGCTGATCAACTCGGCGGCAGCAGGAGGGCCGCGTTACGCGATTCTCCGCTATTTCAACGTGGCCGGAGCCGATCCGCTCGGCCGCGCGGGCCAATCGACGCCGCGCGCGACCCATCTCATCAAAGTTGCGTGCCAGGCCGTGTTCGAGCCCTCCCGCAGCATGTGCGTCTTCGGCACGGACTATCCTACCCGGGATGGGACATGCATCCGCGATTATATTCATGTGAGCGATCTTGCGGAGGCGCATTTATCGGCGCTTGATTATCTCCGGGCCGCCGGACCATCCGGGATCTTCAACTGCGGCTATGGCCGTGGCTCCTCCGTCCTCGAAGTCATACGCGCCGTTGAACTGGCCGCGGGCGTCAAGCTGAACGTCACGCTGGAAGGCCGCCGCCCGGGCGATGCTCCCTCCGTTGTAGCGGCCAATAGAAAGATAAGAAGGATGCTGTCCTGGCGACCCCGGCACAACAATCTTAATACTATTGTCGCACATGCGCTTGTGTGGGAAGATCGGCTTGCTCGTGCCGCAGCCGCCTAGCTTGGGGGATACCAATGTCACAACTCTATTTCGGAACGGACGGCATCCGCGGACGTGCCAACACAGGCGCAATGACACCCGACGTCGTCATGCGCGTTGCTGCTGCCGCGGGCCACATCTTCCGCAAGGCGACCCACAAGCCGCGCGCGGTTATCGGCAAGGACACGCGGCTATCCTGCTACATGATCGAATCCGCCATGGTCGCGGGCTTGACTTCAGTGGGCGTGGATGTGTTCCAGCTCGGCCCGACGCCGACCCCGGCGGTTGCGCTCCTGACGCGGTCGCTCCGTGCGGATGTGGGCATCATGATCTCGGCCTCGCACAACCCCTACTTCGATAATGGAATCAAGCTCTTCGGCCCGGACGGCTACAAGCTCTCGGACGAGTTGGAAGCCGAGATCGAGAAGCTGATCGACACTCCAATCCACGACCTCCTGGTGGGGCCCGAGGCCATGGGCCGCGCCAAGCAAATCGATGGCGTGAGCGAACGCTATGTGGAATTCGCCAAGAGGACGCTGCCACGCTTCATGAGCTTCGAAGGCATGCGCGTCGCGCTCGATTGCGCCAATGGTGCGGCCTACAAGGTTGTGCCGCAGGCGCTTTGGGAACTCGGCGCTGAAGTGGTGCCGATCGCAGTCGAACCGAACGGCATGAATATCAACGAGAAATGCGGCTCTACGGACCCGGCGGCGCTCCGCGCCAAGGTGAAGGAGGTGCGCGCCGATATCGGCATTGCACTCGACGGCGACGCCGACCGCGTCATCATCATCGACGAGCACGGCGACATCGTCGATGGCGATCAGCTCCTGGCTCTCATAGCGAGGTCCTGGCACGCCAAGGGCCGGATCGCTGGCGGCGGCGTGGTGTCCACCGTGATGGCAAATCTCGGCCTTGAGCGTTATTTGCAAAGCCTTGGGCTTACGCTTTCCCGAACCCCGGTTGGCGACCGCTACGTTATTGGCGAGATGCGCGAGCACGGCTTCAACGTCGGCGGCGAACCTTCGGGGCACATCATCCTGTCGGATTATACGACGACGGGCGACGGTTTCCTGACCGCGCTTCAAATCCTCGCTTGCGTGAAGGAGGAAGGTCAGCCCGTCAGCGCAGTCTGCAGATGCTTCGAGCCTGTGCCCCAGTTGATGCGCAACGTGTCTTATAAGGGTGAGAAGCCTCTCGGTAGGCCGAAGGTCAAGAAGGCCATCGAGGCGGCGCGAGGCGATTTGAACGGCTGCGGCCGGCTTGTGGTTCGCGCATCGGGAACAGAGCCGGTGATCCGCATCATGGCGGAAGCGGACGACATCAAGCTTGTCGAGCGCGCGGTCGGGCAGATTATCGCAAGCATGGAAGAATAACCATTACGAGCAGCCTCGAAAAGGCTTGCTCGTAAAGGCTTCAACGCTCAGAGCGGCGTGCGCCGGATCGCAGTCTAATTCTTGTTGCTGAGGTAGGACGCGACGGCCGCGATTTGTGCATCTGTCAACAGATGCTGGGTGGGCGCCTTCACGCCTTCCTGTTCTCTGTTGATGATTGCCCAGTTCGTCAGCACTTTGACGGTGTACGGATAGATCTGCCCCGCCAGACGCGGAGCCGCATCGGATCCCTTTGCATCCATGCCGTGACAATTCGTGCATGACGGAACATTTGCTTCAGGAATGCCATCCTGAAAAATTTTCTTGCCTTCGGGGATGAGGTCCTTTTGACCGCCGCCAGCCGGTGCAGGGTCGAGGCCGTGGAAGTAGGTGGCGACAGCATTCCGGATAACCGGGTCGACGCTGCCCAAAACGGGAACCATGAAAGTTTCGGCGACGGGGTTGTCCCGCTTGTGTTCGGAAATGATCCCAAACTTAGCCTCGAGATAAGGAACCGTCTGCCCCGCAAGCCGCGGCACCGAATACGCTGCTGCAAGACCTTGCCCCGACTGACCGTGGCACTTCTTGCAGTAAGCTATCTTGGCGTCCACGTCTCTAGAGTGCGCATCCTGAGCACGGCTTGCCGCCGGTAAAACTATTGCCAGGATTGCCGCGGGTAATATCACTCGAAAGCCGATGCTCTTCATAATCTGTCCTCCGCCCTGTTTGGTTGAACACTCTTTGAGATACAAGAATAGTTAGTCCCGCTGACGCTGGCTGCCTTGTCAGTCCCGGCCAGGGAGGCCGCCAAGCGCCATAGGATGAAGAGCCGCAAATTCGCGAAACGTTTTTCTGACGCCGAGCGGCAAAATCTTAGTACCGCGAGTTCTTATCCTTAACTTTGCGATACCTTAATCGAAGCAACAGATCGCTGCTACTATTTATCACGTCTCCGCCTGCGTCAGACGCACGCCCCGAAGCATCGCGAGCGGGAGGGGTGCAAGGCCTAGGGGCGCAGTAAGAAATTAATCAATTCGCGGAGGGCTTCCGGCCGGTTGCAACTAACTGGGGCGGCGGCGTTCGGCGGGCGTTGTTGCAGTTTTATCTCACTCGTTGACTGTCTTCCCAAAGGCATTGCACGAATCGTCAGAAAATTATATCGCCGGATATAGGGCGATCCTGCGTAGATCAAGGTATCGACTTTATCAGGCACTTTCATGGTATTAAATGCTCATAAAAGTGCACAGGTGCAACAGTATCTTTCGATTCTGCGTCCTAGTTTCCAAAAATCGTACCCACAAGGTTGCGCTTCGGTCGTCGAACCGGCTAGCTTAACTACGGGGCTACTTGGGTTAGAGGGCAGGGAACACATGCACGCATTTGATAATGCGCCACTATCTGCGCACCAAAACAAGAAAAACGCTCATCCCCGAAAGTTGAGATCTCTTAATTCTGCAACCCTGGGTTTTCGCGCGGCCGTCGCGGCCGCGACGCTTGCTTGCGGAATACTTGCGCAGCCGGAACCGGCAGACGCTGTGCCTGCCTTCGCGCGCCAGACCGGGTACTACTGCTCGACCTGCCACACAGCCCAGCCCGAGCTCACCCCCTTCGGACGGCAGTTCAAGCTGAACGGCTACACCAGCGGCGGCTCGCGTTGCGGCGACTTGCGGAAGATTTTCGGTAACACCGATCTCAACAGCCAGGAGTGGAGCGGCGCGAACCTCGCGATGTGGGCGCTTCCCACATTCAATCATTTCGCGAAGGACTTGCCGAGCGCTCCCGGACCGGCCTTGCCAACGAACAACATCTGGGATTTCTCGGATGCCAGCGTGTTCTTTGCGGGCCAGATTTATTGCAATCTGGGCGTCTTTTCCCAGTTCAGCTATAGCAGTACCGGTAATCCAGA
The DNA here is from genome assembly GCA_963834165.1 of uncultured Alphaproteobacteria bacterium. GTDB lineage: Bacteria > Pseudomonadota > Alphaproteobacteria > Rhizobiales > Rhodomicrobiaceae > Rhodomicrobium. The sequence goes on from CAWIAL010000008.1 coordinate 10,241, forward strand.
CGGCACCGCCCAAATATTCTGGGATAATACGGAGCTCCGTTATACTGGAAAAGCGAATATAGGCGGGAACGATGTTGTCTGGGGCGTTCTGGGCAACAATAACCCTGGGATGCAGGACGTCTGGAACACTGTCCCCGCTTGGAATTTTCCTTGGGTTCCCGTGGACGTAACGTTTGGCCCTCCCGGAACCATGATTGAGGGGACTTTCGCCCAGCGTGCAGGCGGTGCGGGTGCTTACGTCTGGGTCAACAATATGTTTTATGCGGAGCTTACCGCCTATCGCACCTTCGACGCTGCTTTGACGAAAGCCACTGGTTTCAGCCCGACCGATGGAACCCCAAGAATCGATAATTTTGCCCCCTACTGGCGGGTCGCCGTTGAAAAAACCTGGAACGAGCAGTCTCTGATGCTCGGCACCTACGGAATGTATGCCGATCAAATCCCGACGGCTGCGGGCGCCGTGGCCTATCCAGGATTTACAGATAAATATCTCGATGTCGCGGTTGACGCGCAATACCAATATATCGGCCCGATCCACGCCTTCACCGCGCGGGCGTATTATATTATGGAAACTCAGAGGCTTGATGCAACTTTCTTTGGCAGTGGCGGCACTGCCGCTTCTAAGCCGGACCAATGGTTAAACAGCCTCAATATTTCCGCCAGCTACATCTACGACCGTCACGTAAGCTTTACAGCTAACTACTTCGATGTCCAAGGGAGCGATGACGCCACCTATTGGCAGGGGGTGTTCGGTCAGACGAATTATAATGTCGGCAGACCGAATACGAACGGGTTCACTTTCGATCTGGCCTACATACCGTACCCCTATGGCGGCCCGGATATCTGGCCGTGGCTCAACGCAAGGATCGGCGTCCTCTACACCCATTTCGACAAGTTCAATGGGGCCTCCACAAACTACGACGGCATGGGAAGAAACGCCCGCGACAACGACCAGACCTTCGTATATTCCTGGATTGATTTTTAATGGGCAAGCTCTCGTTAGCTTGATCTGGGTTATAATTCAGTATGTTGCTCGCTCCGGGTACACTGTAGGGTAAAGCAACGGGACGAAGGTTGGCCCGCAAAGAGAAGGCGTGGAGGACGTACTATGAAGGGTATACGCGTACAGGTGGCACTCGGGGTGGCGGCGGTGGCGCTGGCGATGGCGGCACCGGCGGAAGCGAGACACCACAAGGTCATGATGCATGAATTCAGCGCCGAGGCCAAAGCGCATGCGTATTGCATGACTTGCCACGGCCGCGGGGCGCGCGGTTTTCTCGGCTACAGGCCGATTCCCCAGCTCGCCGGGCAGCAGGCCGAATATATCCAGATCCAGCTGACCGCTTTCGCGGAAGGCCGCCGCCAGCGCGATCTTTGGTACATCAAGTACGCCAAGGTCCATGGCATGAGCATGGAACAGAGAAACGCGCTCGGGACGTATCTGAGCAGCCTTCAGCCTGTGACCCATGGGAGCGGGCAAAGCGAGCTGGCGGCCAAGGGTGAGAAAATTTTCCACGGCGGCGCTCCCGAGAACGATGTCCCGGCCTGCGCTGTGTGCCATGGCCCCGAGGCGAAGGGTGACGGAATCTTCCCCCGTCTGGCAGGGCAGTGGAGGCCGTACCTCATTAATCAGCTTAGCAATTGGGACAAACAGCGCGGCCTTGGCCCAGCCGGGAAGGACGACAATTCCCAGATCATGGCGCCAATCGCGAAGAGTTTGACCAAGGATCAGATTCAGGCTGTGACGGCGTATCTCAGCAGTCTCAAGTAGAACCCGCAGTACTATCTTTTGCACGAACACGGATACGAAGGCTCGGATCATGAAACTTCTCAGGCTGAAAATTGCGATCGTGGCAGTCGTATCCTCATCCGCCGCTGCGTTGGCATGCGAGGCAGACTTAGTCTGCGTCGGGGAAACCATCGCGAGAAACTGCGTCATGTGCCACGGGCCTTCTTTCCAAGGCTACTTCGTGGCGCCGAGATTGGCTGGGCAGCGGCCCCAATACGTCGAGAATCAACTTCATAACTTTCTGGCCCACTCGCGCGATAACCCATATTCCCAGCTCTATATGTGGCGGGCCTCCGCTAAGCTCATCTCCATCGATCCGGACGGAGTTCGTGCTGTGGCAGCGTACTTCGCGACGCTTCAGCCTAAAGCGGCGAATGACGGACATGAGGAACTCGTGAGCGAGGGTCTATCCCTGTTCTCTGGCGGCGAGCCGAGCGAGAATGTTCCGGCATGCGCAGCCTGCCACGGCCCCAACGCAGTTGGTTCCAGAAACATTCCCCGCCTCGGCGGTCTCTCCTATCACTACCTGAAGAGAAGGCTTGAGCTGTGGGGCGAGGGTTACCACGCTTCTGCAACGTACCCCATGCCGAAAATCGCCAAAAGCCTGTCGGAAGACAAGATTGAGGCCCTTGCGTCTTATCTCAGCTTTATCGACTACGGCGACGGCGAGGGTTTTAAGAACTAACTCGCACAGCATAAGCTGGAATTTCGGAGCCGCGCGGCGAAAGCCCTCCGCGGCTTCACTCTTCTTCGGCTTCGCGGCGCCCGCGTTCTTCGCCTTTAGCGCATGTTGAACGCGGCCCGCCCCTGCCTTACTCTGGGTTTTACAGCGATTGCTACCCCGGAGTGCGGCATGCGCCATATCGGACATTTTGTTGGCGGCAAGACGGTTCAGGGAAAATCGGGCCGGTTCGCCGATGTGTATTCGCCTCACACGGGCGAAGTCCAGGCGCGGGTATCGCTCGCGAGCACGGCCGAGGTTGCCAGCATCGTCGCGAATGCGAAGGCGGCGCAAGTGGCCTGGGGCGCGCAAAATCCGCAAAAGCGCGGCCGCGTCATGATGAAGTTCCTGGAGGTCATAGCGAAGGAGATGAAGCCGCTCGCCGAGCTGCTTTCATCCGAGCACGGCAAGACCATCCCCGATGCCGTCGGCGATATCCAGCGCGGCCTAGAGGTGGTGGAATTCGCCATCGGTGTGCCGCACTTGCTGAAGGGCGACTTCAGCGACAGCGCCGGGCCTGGTATCGACATGTACTCCATGCGCCAGCCGCTGGGCGTTGTCGCCGGGATCACGCCATTCAACTTCCCCGCCATGATTCCGCTGTGGAAAGCCGCGCCTGCGATAGCGGCGGGCAACGCCTTCATCTTGAAGCCTTCGGAGCGCGATCCGAGCGTACCGGTCCGGCTTGCAGAGTTGTTTCTTGAGGCGGGGCTGCCCGCAGGCATCTTCAACGTCGTCAACGGCGACAAGGAAGCGGTGGACGCAATCCTGACTTACCCGGACGTGAAGGCCGTTGGCTTCGTCGGCTCAACCGCTATCGCGCATCATGTCTATTCGACCGGAACGGCGCACGGGAAGCGCGTGCAGGCCTTTGGCGGCGCAAAGAATCATATGATCGTGATGCCCGACGCCGACATGAACCAGACGGTCGATGCCCTGATGGGGGCGGGCTATGGCTCGGCCGGTGAGCGCTGCATGGCGATTTCGGTGGCGGTGCCTATCGGGGAAGAGACGGCGAACAGGCTCATCGAAATGCTCATCCCCAGGGTAGAAAGCCTGAAAGTCGGCCCCTACACGGATGAAAGGGCGGACTTCGGCCCGCTTATCACCGGAGCAGCGGTCCAGCGCGTGAAAGAGCTTGTGCAGTCCGGCGTGGAGGAAGGGGCCGAGCTTCTCGTCGACGGGCGCGATTTCACAATGCAGGGATATGAGAAGGGCTTCTTCATGGGCGCGTGCCTCTTCGATCGCGTGAAGCCCAGCATGCGCATCTACAAGGAGGAGATCTTTGGCCCCGTGCTGACGGTGGTTCGCGCGCACGACTACGAAGAGGGCCTCGCGCTCGCGAGCGACCACGAATACGGCAACGGCGTTGCGATCTTCACCCGCGACGGCGACGCGGCGCGCGATTTCGCCTCGCGAGTGAATGTCGGCATGGTGGAAATCAATGTGCCGATCCCGGTGCCGCTCGCCTATCACACGTTTGGCGGCTGGAAGAAATCCATGTTCGGCGATCTCAATCAGCACGGCCCGGATTCGATCCGCTTTTATACAAAGACGAAGACCGTGACCTCGCGCTGGCCGAGCGGCGTGAAAGAAGGCGCCGAGTTCGTCATTCCAACAATGAAGTAGCGCAGCCGCTGATCCTTCATGGTTCGACAGGCTCACCATGAGGTCCTCTCACCCTGAGCCTGTCGAAGGGTGAGCCTGTCGAAGGGTGAGCCACTCAGAAAAGCCACCACCAGTTCACCACGAGCACAAAGGTCATGACGCTCATGAAAATGATAATGACCGTCGTCAGGTTGGTCTTGATCCAATTCTGCCAGGGCTCCTGCGCCAGCGTGGCCTCCTGGCCCATCGACATCAGAAGGAGAAGGCCGAGCAGACCCAAAATATAAAGCCCGGCGGGATGGTGTTTGCAGACCCCGCAACTCCAGCTGTCGAGCCACATCAGCCCGATCATAGTGCCCGCTACAAGAAATGTGATAAAGGCAAGCACGCCGAGACTGAGGATAATGACGAAACGCATGATATCCGCCGATGTCATGCCAGGCTCCCTTTTACGCACCCTCTACTTTTAGAAAAATAAGCGCAGCTGCCTTAAGCTTGCGTGCACGAACGTGGTTAACACGGAGCGCGTCGCGCGGTGTGAAAAGGGCTTGCGCGGAGGATATTTCGCAGCTATCGTGTTCTTGTTTTGTTCTTATGAGGGCTTTGCGGAATGAGCGGGAAAAGCGTGGAATATCTTTTCGTCGTACGTCTGCGCGAGGATGGCGCACCCTGGGTGGCGTTGCAGCCAAAGCATGAAGGTCTCGACGATCTTAAGGGGGAAATCGGCCTCGATCTCTATCGCGGGACGAGCCTGCAGGAGGCGAAACAGCTCGCCCGCTTCTTGAACAGCAACATCAAAGCGGTGAGCTATAGGCATATAATTACCCACCGCTCCTCGCGCAGGCGGGTGAAGAAATTACTCTGCTCTCCGTTGTCATAGCCGCCCTTGAGGCGGCTATCCAGAAAAAGGGCCATGACCAGCAAATGGTTTTTGACACGCTTCTTCGCGGCTCGAATTTGGCTCATAACGGG
>CAWIAL010000009.1:0-267941 GCA_963834165.1 uncultured Alphaproteobacteria bacterium
GCAGCCGCCTAGCTTGGGGGATACCAATGTCACGACTCTATTTCGGAACGGACGGCATCCGCGGACGTGCCAACACAGGCGCAATGACACCCGACGTCGTCATGCGCGTTGCTGCTGCCGCGGGCCACATCTTCCGCAAGGCGACCCACAAGCCGCGCGCGGTTATCGGCAAGGACACGCGGCTATCCTGCTACATGATCGAATCCGCCATGGTCGCGGGCTTGACTTCAGTGGGCGTGGATGTGTTCCAGCTCGGCCCGACGCCGACCCCGGCGGTTGCGCTCCTGACGCGGTCGCTCCGTGCGGATGTGGGCATCATGATCTCGGCCTCGCACAACCCCTACTTCGATAATGGAATCAAGCTCTTCGGCCCGGACGGCTACAAGCTCTCGGACGAGTTGGAAGCCGAGATCGAGAAGCTGATCGACACTCCAATCCACGACCTCCTGGTGGGGCCCGAGGCCATGGGCCGCGCCAAGCGAATCGATGGCGTGAGCGAACGCTATGTGGAATTCGCCAAGAGGACGCTGCCACGCTTCATGAGCTTCGAAGGCATGCGCGTCGCGCTCGATTGCGCCAATGGTGCGGCCTACAAGGTTGTGCCGCAGGCGCTTTGGGAACTCGGCGCTGAAGTGGTGCCGATCGCAGTCGAACCGAACGGCATGAATATCAACGAGAAATGCGGCTCTACGGACCCGGCGGCGCTCCGCGCCAAGGTGAAGGAGGTGCGCGCCGATATCGGCATTGCACTCGACGGCGACGCCGACCGCGTCATCATCATCGACGAGCACGGCGACATCGTCGATGGCGATCAGCTCCTGGCTCTCATAGCGAGGTCCTGGCACGCCAAGGGCCGGATCGCTGGCGGCGGCGTGGTGTCCACCGTGATGGCAAATCTCGGCCTTGAGCGTTATTTGCAAAGCCTTGGGCTTACGCTTTCCCGAACCCCGGTTGGCGACCGCTACGTTATTGGCGAGATGCGCGAGCACGGCTTCAACGTCGGCGGCGAACCTTCGGGGCACATCATCCTGTCGGATTATACGACGACGGGCGACGGTTTCCTGACCGCGCTTCAAATCCTCGCTTGCGTGAAGGAGGAAGGTCAGCCCGTCAGCGCAGTCTGCAGATGCTTCGAGCCTGTGCCCCAGTTGATGCGCAACGTGTCTTATAAGGGTGAGAAGCCTCTCGGTAGGCCGAAGGTCAAGAAGGCCATCGAGGCGGCGCGAGGCGATTTGAACGGCTGCGGCCGGCTTGTGGTTCGCGCATCGGGAACAGAGCCGGTGATCCGCATCATGGCGGAAGCGGACGACATCAAGCTTGTCGAGCGCGCGGTCGGGCAGATTATCGCAAGCATGGAAGAATAACCATTACGAGCAGCCTCGAAAAGGCTTGCTCGTAAAGGCTTCAACGCTCAGAGCGGCGTGCGCCGGATCGCAGTCTAATTCTTGTTGCTGAGGTAGGACGCGACGGCCGCGATTTGTGCATCTGTCAACAGATGCTGGGTGGGCGCCTTCACGCCTTCCTGTTCTCTGTTGATGATTGCCCAGTTCGTCAGCACTTTGACGGTGTACGGATAGATCTGCCCCGCCAGACGCGGAGCCGCATCGGATCCCTTTGCATCCATGCCGTGACAATTCGTGCATTGACGGAACATTTGCTTCAGGAATGCCATCCTGAAAAATTTTCTTGCCTTCGGGGATGAGGTCCTTTTGACCGCCGCCAGCCGGTGCAGGGTCGAGGCCGTGGAAGTAGGTGGCGACAGCATTCGGATAACCGGGTCGACGCTGCCCAAAACGGGAACCATGAAAGTTTCGGCGACGGGGTTGTCCGCTTGTGTTTGGAAATGATCCCAAACTTCACCTCGAGATAAGGAACCGTCTGCCCCGCAAGCCGCGGCACCGAATACGCTGCTGCAAGACCTTGCCCCGACTGACCGTGGCACTTCTTGCAGTAAGCTATCTTGGCGTCCACGTCTCTAGAGTGCGCATCCTGAGCACGGCTTGCCGCCGGTAAAACTATTGCCAGGATTGCCGCGGGTAATATCACTCGAAAGCCGATGCTCTTCATAATCTGTCCTCCGCCCTGTTTGGTTGAACACTCTTTGAGATACAAGAATAGTTAGTCCCGCTGACGCTGGCTGCCTTGTCAGTCCCGGCCGGGAGGCCGCCAAGCGCCATAGGATGAAGAGCCGCAAATTCGCGAAACGTTTTTCTGACGCCGAGCGGCAAAATCTTAGTACCGCGAGTTCTTATCCTTAACTTTGCGATACCTTAATCGAAGCAACAGATCGCTGCTACTATTTTTTCTAGCGTCTCCGCCTGCGTCAGACGCACGCCCCCGAAGCATCGCGAGCGGGAGGGGTGCAAGGCCTAGGGGCGCAGTAAGAAATTAATCAATTCGCGGAGGGCTTCCGGCCGGTTGCAACTAACTGGGGCGGCGGCGTTCGGCGGGCGTTGTTGCAGTTTTATCTCACTCGTTGACTGTCTTCCCAAAGGCATTGCACGAATCGTTCAGAAAATTATATCGCCGGATATAGGGCGATCCTGCGTAGATCAAGGTATCGACTTTATCAGGCACTTTCATGGTATTAAATGCTCATAAAAGTGCACAGGTGCAACAGTATCTTTCAATTCTGCGTCCTAGTTTCCAAAAATCGTACCCACAAGGTTGCGCTTCGGTCGTCGAACCGGCTAGCTTAACTACGGGGCTACTGAATTACAGGGCAGGGAACACATGCACGCATTTGATAATGCGCCACTATCTGCGCACCAAAACAAGAAAAACGCTCATCCCCGAAAGTTGTGATCTCTTAATTCTGCAACCCTGGGTTTTCGCGCGGCCGTCGCGGCCGCGACGCTTGCTTGCGGAATACTTGCGCAGCCGGAACCGGCAGACGCTGTGCCTGCCTTCGCGCGCCTGACCGGGTACTACTGCTCGACCTGCCACACAGCCCAGCCCGAGCTCACCCCCTTCGGACGGCAGTTCAAGCTGAACGGCTACACCAGCGGCGGCTGGCGTTTCGGCGTTTTGCGGAAGATTTTCGGTAACACCGATCTCAACAGCCAGGAGTGGAGCGGCGCGAACCTCGCGATGTGGGCGCTTCCCCACATTCAATCATTTCGCGAAGGACTTGCCGAGCGCTCCCGGACCGGCCTTGCCAACGAACAACATCTGGGATTTCTCGGATGCCAGCATGTTTGTTTGCGGGCCAGATTTATTGCAATCTGGGCGTCTTTTCCCAGTTCAGCTATAGCAGTACCGGTAATCCAGACGGCACCGCCCAAATATTCTGGGATAATACGGAGCTCCGTTATACTGGAAAAGCGAATATAGGCGGGAACGATGTTGTCTGGGGCGTTCTGGGCAACAATAACCCTGGGATGCAGGACGTCTGGAACACTGTCCCCGCTTGGAATTTTCCTTGGGTTCCCGTGGACGTAACGTTTGGCCCTCCCGGAACCATGATTGAGGGGACTTTCGCCCAGCGTGCAGGCGGTGCGGGTGCTTACGTCTGGGTCAACAATATGTTTTATGCGGAGCTTACCGCCTATCGCACCTTCGACGCTGCTTTGACGAAAGCCACTGGTTTAGCCCGACCGATGGAACCCCAAAAATCGATAATTTTGCCCCCTACTGGCGGGTCGCCGTTGAAAAAACCTGGAACGAGCAGTCTCTGATGCTCGGCACCTACGGAATGTATGCCGATCAAATCCCGACGGCTGCGGGCGCCGTGGCCTATCCAGGATTTACAGATAAATATCTCGATGTCGCGGTTGACGCGCAATACCAATATATCGGCCCGATCCACGCCTTCACCGCGCGGGCGTATTATATTATGGAAACTCAGAGGCTTGATGCAACTTTCTTTGGCAGTGGCGGCACTGCCGCTTCTAAGCCGGACCAATGGTTAAACAGCCTCAATATTTCCGCCAGCTACATCTACGACCGTCACGTAAGCTTTACAGCTAACTACTTCGATGTCCAAGGGAGCGATGACGCCACCTATTGGCAGGGGGTGTTCGGTCAGACGAATTATAATGTCGGCAGACCGAATACGAACGGGTTCACTTTCGATCTGGCCTACATACCGTACCCCTATGGCGGCCCGGATATCTGGCCGTGGCTCAACGCAAGGATCGGCGTCCTCTACACCCATTTCGACAAGTTCAATGGGGCCTCCACAAACTACGACGGCATGGGAAGAAACGCCCGCGACAACGACCAGACCTTCGTATATTCCTGGATTGATTTTTAATGGGCAAGCTCTCGTTAGCTTGATCTGGGTTATAATTCAGTATGTTGCTCGCTCCGGGTACACTGTAGGGTAAAGCAACGGGACGAAGGTTGGCCCGCAAAGAGAAGGCGTGGAGGACGTACTATGAAGGGTATACGCGTACAGGTGGCACTCGGGGTGGCGGCGGTGGCGCTGGCGATGGCGGCACCGGCGGAAGCGAGACACCACAAGGTCATGATGCATGAATTCAGCGCCGAGGCCAAAGCGCATGCGTATTGCATGACTTGCCACGGCCGCGGGGCGCGCGGTTTTCTCGGCTACAGGCCGATTCCCCAGCTCGCCGGGCAGCAGGCCGAATATATCCAGATCCAGCTGACCGCTTTCGCGGAAGGCCGCCGCCAGCGCGATCTTTGGTACATCAAGTACGCCAAGGTCCATGGCATGAGCATGGAACAGAGAAACGCGCTCGGGACGTATCTGAGCAGCCTTCAGCCTGTGACCCATGGGAGCGGGCAAAGCGAGCTGGCGGCCAAGGGTGAGAAAATTTTCCACGGCGGCGCTCCCGAGAACGATGTCCCGGCCTGCGCTGTGTGCCATGGCCCCGAGGCGAAGGGTGACGGAATCTTCCCCCGTCTGGCAGGGCAGTGGAGGCCGTACCTCATTAATCAGCTTAGCAATTGGGACAAACAGCGCGGCCTTGGCCCAGCCGGGAAGGACGACAATTCCCAGATCATGGCGCCAATCGCGAAGAGTTTGACCAAGGATCAGATTTAGGCTGTGACGGCGTATCTCAGCAGTCTCAAGTAGAACCCGCAGTACTATCTTTTGCACGAACACGGATACGAAGGCTCGGATCATGAAACTTCTCAGGCTGAAAATTGCGATCGTGGCAGTCGTATCCTCATCCGCCGCTGCGTTGGCATGCGAGGCAGACTTAGTCTGCGTCGGGGAAACCATCGCGAGAAACTGCGTCATGTGCCACGGGCCTTCTTTCCAAGGCTACTTCGTGGCGCCGAGATTGGCTGGGCAGCGGCCCCAATACGTCGAGAATCAACTTCATAACTTTCTGGCCCACTCGCGCGATAACCCATATTCCCAGCTCTATATGTGGCGGGCCTCCGCTAAGCTCATCTCCATCGATCCGGACGGAGTTCGTGCTGTGGCAGCGTACTTCGCGACGCTTCAGCCTAAAGCGGCGAATGACGGACATGAGGAACTCGTGAGCGAGGGTCTATCCCTGTTCTCTGGCGGCGAGCCGAGCGAGAATGTTCCGGCATGCGCAGCCTGCCACGGCCCCAACGCAGTTGGTTCCAGAAACATTCCCCGCCTCGGCGGTCTCTCCTATCACTACCTGAAGAGAAGGCTTGAGCTGTGGGGCGAGGGTTACCACGCTTCTGCAACGTACCCCATGCCGAAAATCGCCAAAAGCCTGTCGGAAGACAAGATTGAGGCCCTTGCGTCTTATCTCAGCTTTATCGACTACGGCGACGGCGAGGGTTTTAAGAACTAACTCGCACAGCATAAGCTGGAATTTCGGAGCCGCGCGGCGAAAGCCCTCCGCGGCTTCACTCTTCTTCGGCTTCGCGGCGCCCGCGTTCTTCGCCTTTAGCGCATGTTGAACGCGGCCCGCCCCTGCCTTACTCTGGGTTTTACAGCGATTGCTACCCCGGAGTGCGGCATGCGCCATATCGGACATTTTGTTGGCGGCAAGACGGTTCAGGGAAAATCGGGCCGGTTCGCCGATGTGTATTCGCCTCACACGGGCGAAGTCCAGGCGCGGGTATCGCTCGCGAGCACGGCCGAGGTTGCCAGCATCGTCGCGAATGCGAAGGCGGCGCAAGTGGCCTGGGGCGCGCAAAATCCGCAAAAGCGCGGCCGCGTCATGATGAAGTTCCTGGAGGTCATAGCGAAGGAGATGAAGCCGCTCGCCGAGCTGCTTTCATCCGAGCACGGCAAGACCATCCCCGATGCCGTCGGCGATATCCAGCGCGGCCTAGAGGTGGTGGAATTCGCCATCGGTGTGCCGCACTTGCTGAAGGGCGACTTCAGCGACAGCGCCGGGCCTGGTATCGACATGTACTCCATGCGCCAGCCGCTGGGCGTTGTCGCCGGGATCACGCCATTCAACTTCCCCGCCATGATTCCGCTGTGGAAAGCCGCGCCTGCGATAGCGGCGGGCAACGCCTTCATCTTGAAGCCTTCGGAGCGCGATCCGAGCGTACCGGTCCGGCTTGCAGAGTTGTTTCTTGAGGCGGGGCTGCCCGCAGGCATCTTCAACGTCGTCAACGGCGACAAGGAAGCGGTGGACGCAATCCTGACTCACCCGGACGTGAAGGCCGTTGGCTTCGTCGGCTCAACCGCTATCGCGCATCATGTCTATTCGACCGGAACGGCGCACGGGAAGCGCGTGCAGGCCTTTGGCGGCGCAAAGAATCATATGATCGTGATGCCCGACGCCGACATGAACCAGACGGTCGATGCCCTGATGGGGGCGGGCTATGGCTCGGCCGGTGAGCGCTGCATGGCGATTTCGGTGGCGGTGCCTATCGGGGAAGAGACGGCGAACAGGCTCATCGAAATGCTCATCCCCAGGGTAGAAAGCCTGAAAGTCGGCCCCTACACGGATGAAAGGGCGGACTTCGGCCCGCTTATCACCGGAGCAGCGGTCCAGCGCGTGAAAGAGCTTGTGCAGTCCGGCGTGGAGGAAGGGGCCGAGCTTCTCGTCGACGGGCGCGATTTCACAATGCAGGGATATGAGAAGGGCTTCTTCATGGGCGCGTGCCTCTTCGATCGCGTGAAGCCCAGCATGCGCATCTACAAGGAGGAGATCTTTGGCCCCGTGCTGACGGTGGTTCGCGCGCACGACTACGAAGAGGGCCTCGCGCTCGCGAGCGACCACGAATACGGCAACGGCGTTGCGATCTTCACCCGCGACGGCGACGCGGCGCGCGATTTCGCCTCGCGAGTGAATGTCGGCATGGTGGGAATCAATGTGCCGATCCCGGTGCCGCTCGCCTATCACACGTTTGGCGGCTGGAAGAAATCCATGTTCGGCGATCTCAATCAGCACGGCCCGGATTCGATCCGCTTTTATACAAAGACGAAGACCGTGACCTCGCGCTGGCCGAGCGGCGTGAAAGAAGGCGCCGAGTTCGTCATTCCAACAATGAAGTAGCGCAGCCGCTGATCCTTCATGGTTCGACAGGCTCACCATGAGGTCCTCTCACCCTGAGCCTGTCGAAGGGTGAGCCTGTCGAAGGGTGAGCCACTCAGAAAAGCCACCACCAGTTCACCACGAGCACAAAGGTCATGACGCTCATGAAAATGATAATGACCGTCGTCAGGTTGGTCTTGATCCAATTCTGCCAGGGCTCCTGCGCCAGCGTGGCCTCCTGGCCCATCGACATCAGAAGGAGAAGGCCGAGCAGACCCAAAATATAAAGCCCGGCGGGATGGTGTTTGCAGACCCCGCAACTCCAGCTGTCGAGCCACATCAGCCCGATCATAGTGCCCGCTACAAGAAATGTGATAAAGGCAAGCACGCCGAGACTGAGGATAATGACGAAACGCATGATATCCGCCGATGTCATGCCAGGCTCCCTTTTACGCACCCTCTACTTTTAGAAAAATAAGCGCAGCTGCCTTAAGCTTGCGTGCACGAACGTGGTTAACACGGAGCGCGTCGCGCGGTGTGAAAAGGGCTTGCGCGGAGGGATATTTCGCAGCTATCGTGTTCTTGTTTTGTTCTTATGAGGGCTTTGCGGAATGAGCGGGAAAAGCGTGGAATATCTTTTCGTCGTACGTCTGCGCGAGGATGGCGCACCCTGGGTGGCGTTGCAGCCAAAGCATGAAGGTCTCGACGATCTTAAGGGGGAAATCGGCCTCGATCTCTATCGCGGGACGAGCCTGGAGGAGGCGAAACAGCTCGCCCGCTTCTTGAACAGCAACATCAAAGCGGTGAGCTATAGGATATAATTACCCACCGCTCCTCGCGCAGGCGGGTGAAGAAATTACTCTGCTCTCCGTTGTCATAGCCGCCCTTGAGGCGGCTATCCAGAAAAAGGGCCATGACCAGCAAATGGTTTTTGACACGCTTCTTCGCGGCTCGAATTTGGCTCATAACGGGAAGTTGGTGGAACGGCTCGATCAAGCTGTGGCAGCGATGTCCAACGTCCTGGAAAAACTTCTCGATATCGGCCGCGAGGAAACGGGGCCGCTCGCTGAGCATGCCGCGGAAGTGTCCGCCTGCGAGGCCATGGCCGAGCCCGCCGTAGCGAGTCCGCGCGCCGTGATCGCCACAGTCTCGCCTCAGGAAGAAGCGGCGAAGCCGGCCGTGTTTATCGTCGACGACGACAGCCAGGTCCGCGAAACGATGCGGGATATGGTCGAACGGCACGGCTATTCCGTCGATGTGTTCGCTGACGGTTCGGCATTCCTGGAGGCTTACACACCCGATCGGGCGGGCTGCTTGATTGCCGATGCCAAAATGCCCGGCGTCGGCGGCCTGCAAATGATCGAACGCTTGAACGCGATGCGGTCCTCGCTCCCGATCATCATCGTCACGGCTTATGGAGACGTCTCCATGGCGGTTCGCGCGATGAAGGCAGGCGCCATGGATTTTCTTCAGAAGCCGGTCCGCCAGGATGAGTTGCTCGATTGCATCAAGCGCGCCTTGAATATATCCGGTGAGACGCCTGGCTTCTCCGAGCGCAAGGCCGCCGAAGCGAAAGTGCAGTGCCTTACCCCTCGTCAGCGGCAAATCCTGGAACTTGTGCTCGCGGGCGCTCCAACAAAAACCATCGCGGCGGACCTGCAGCTGAGCCAGCGCACGGTCGATAACCACCGCGCCGCCATCATGCGCAAGCTCGGCGCGAAGTCCCTGCCCTCCCTGATCCGCATTGCGCTCGCCGGACAGGATCAGGGAGTCAAGAACGCGGCGATGGGGTTGAGATAGTCAACTCGCTCGCAAATGGTCTTGAAGCTTGCGAGCAAGGGCACGGCGAGCAGTGCGCCAGGTATGCCCCAGATCCAGCCCAGGAATATGATGCCGACAAAGATCGCCACCGGATTGAGCAAGAGCCGCCGCCTGACAATGAACGGCACCGCCATGTGCACCGTGCTCATCATCACCACGTACGAAACCGGCGCGACCAGCGCCTGGCCCAGCGTATCGAAGGTGACCATGGAGACGACGAAAAGAGTGACCGCCACAGCCAGCTCCCCGATGTAGGGAGCGAAGCTCAAGATAACCGTGAGCGTGCCCCATAAAAGAGGGTCGGCAATGCCGAGCAAGGCCGTGATGACGGCAACGCCGATGCCAAGCCCGGCGTTGATGAGCAGCATCATCACGAGATAGAAGGATATATCGCTCTCGATGCTCCTTATGATGTCGACGGTTCTCTTCTTGTCCCTGAGCGTAGGAATGACCGAGACCAGCTTTCGCAAAAAGGTATCGCCCGCGGACAAAAGGAAATAAACGAGCACGAAAATCACCGAAATCGCCGCCGCGAATTGCGCGCCGCCGCCGACAAGGCGCTCGGTCAAGCCAGGGGTTGCCACCTCGACTCTCTGCGGCGTGCTTGCCTTGCTTCCCTCCGCCGTGGATGAAAGCTGCTCGGTCGCCTGCTGGATTTGCGCGAACGGCTTCTTGATGGAGCGGAGCATAGTGTCGATCTTGGCCCCGCTCTGCGGCAGCTTCTGCACCCAGTCCCGCGCCGGGCCGGACAGCGCATAAGCGCCTCCGCCAAGCGCGACTACTACGATCGCGAGCACGATGGCCGCGCTGAGCGGGCGCGGAATTTTCAGCCCGTCGAACACCCCCATGACGGGCGCCAGCAGCATCGTGATTAGGACTGCGAGCGTCACTGGGATCAGCACCGGCGAGGAGACGTAGAATGTGTAGAGCGAAAGGAGAACCAGGATGCCGGTCGTCACTTGCAACAGGCGGCGCGTTATCTCGACAAGCGGCTCGAGCTCGGCGGGCAGCGACTGAGCATCCAGCGCGGCCTCAACCGCTGGCGCCGGGCGGGCCGTGATCTCCTCGATCTCCTCCGCCTCAGCGGGCCTGGACACTGCGATGAAATTCTTGAAGCCGGAAAGAAGCGTCATTGGGGACTCGAGCGAAACAGGGCGGTGCGGCATAAGCGGGTAGCTTATCCTCAACACTCGCTCCACTCGCTCCGTTCCCGGATAATGGCGTCAGTGACTTAGAACATCCCGCGACGCCTCCTGCCGAAGCTCACCCCTCATCCTGTCCTTCTCCCGCAAGGGGAGAAGGAACGCCGTCGCAAGCGCGAGCTACGCCCTCTCCCCTCGCGGGAGAGGGCTGTGGTGAGCGGAGTCGCCTCAGTGTTGCGCGGCGATGGCGTCGGCCATGGCGAGCGTCTGACGGGCGATGTCCGCATGCAAACGCTCGACCATGCGCCCGTCAAGGCTGATCGCGCCCTTGTCCTGGTTCTCAGGCAGAGCAAACGCATCCACGATCTTGCGAGCGGCTGCGATCTCCTCGGCGGAGGGAGAGAAGACCTCGTTGCAGACCGCGATCTGATTGGGATGGATCAGCGTCTTTCCATCCATTCCGAGCGCGCGGCCATGGAGGCATTCGGCGCGGAACCCTGCTTCGTCCGAAAGCGAATTATAGACCCCATCGATCACCGTGATGCCGAAGGCGCGCCCTGCCGCCACCGTGAGCGACAGCCACGCAAGAAGCGGCAGCCGGTCGGCCTGCGCCTGGATGCGCGTCGCCTTGATTAGATCGTTGGTGCCTAGCACGAAGCAGGTCAGCGGCAGATCCGCCGAGGCTGCCGCCTGTGCGATGTCTTTCAGGTTCAGGATCGCGAGCGGGGTCTCGATCATGGCCCAAAGCAAAGTCTTGCAGTGGGCAGGCGCTCCCTTGCGGGCGTGCTCAAGGTCGCCGGGCGTCTCGATTTTCGGCAGGAGAATCGCATCCGGCATTGCTTCAAGCGCAGCGGCGAAGTCCGCCGCACCATAGGGCGTCGCAAAACCGTTGGTCCTTATGACGACCTTGCGCGCCCCGAAACCGCCGGCCTTCACCGCTTCGCAAACCTGGTTGCGCGCAATCTCCTTCGCGTGGGGAGCTACCGCGTCTTCGAGATCGAGGATCAACGCATCCGCGGGCAAGGTTTTCGCTTTTTCGAGCGCGCGTGCATTCGAGCCGGGCATGTAAAGGACGCTGCGGCGGGGCCTCATGATGGATCTCCTTGAATCTGGGGCAATTCTCTAGCGCAAGAGCGAACACGCCTTATATGCAATCGGGTCAGGCGCTGACTTTGCCATAGTTTAGCTGCCATGGCTAAGCAATGCGCAGGAACGTATTCGCAATCAAGCCCGCGGTGCATATGGCGAAGGTTCTATCGATCTCGTCCCAAGTCGTTTACGGCCATGTGGGCAATTCCGCGACCGCATTCGTGATGCAGCGCATGGGGCACGATGTCCTGGCCGTGCCCACGATCATACTCTCGAACCGCCCCGGATATAAAGCCATTGCGGGCGAGCGCACCGATCCTCGGAAGCTGCATGCCATGCTTGAGGCTGCGCTGGAGAACGGATGGCTCGCCGGCGTAGGTGCGGTTTTGACAGGCTATGTGCCAACGCCCGAACATGCGGAATTCTGCCAGTCCTGGATCGAGAAAATCAAGGCTCTGAACCCAAACGCGGTTTACGTCTGCGATCCCATCATCGGCGACGAACCGGCTGGCATTTACGTGGATGAAGCGGCTGCAAGAGCGGTTCGCGAAAGGCTCATACCGCTCGCCGACGTCGTGACGCCGAACGTGTTCGAGCTTGGGTGGCTGTCGCGCCGCGAGATTGCCGATCCGGCTGGCGCAGTCTCCGCGGCGCAAGCCTTGGAGAGACCGGCGGTCGTCGTCACCTCCGCTCCTGCGGGAACGCGCAACATGCTGGCCAACATCCTCGTCAAGGGCAGCGAAGCCGCCGCGACAGTCTCGGCGCGCCGAACCGTGCAAGCGCACGGGACCGGCGACTTTTTCGCCAGCATCTTTCTGGCGCACAAGCTGAACGGCTTCATCTCAAGTGCCGCCCTTCGCGCCGCCACTGCCGCAATCGAGTCCGTTCTCGACCGGAGCGAGGGGCGGAGCGAACTCGCCCTTATTGAAACTCAGGACATCTGGGCGGTAAACGACCCGCCGCTTGCGGCACTATCGCCATTGCCGGGCTTCGCGGCGGCATCGTGACGGCGATTGTCGCGGGCGTCGACGGGTGTCGCGCTGGCTGGGTCTGCGTGTTGAGACAGGTTGAGCCGCCATTTGACGAGCGCGCGTTCCTCGCGAAGAATATCCAGGAGGTCTCGACCCACCCCGCCGCGCCCTCCGTCATCGCCGTCGACATCCCCATCGGATTTCCTGAGCGCGTCGTGGGCGCTGGCCGGCAATGCGATTGCGAAGTGCGAAAGGTGCTTGGCAAACGCGCTTCCTCCGTGTTCGCGCCTCCCGCCCGCGCCGCGCTTCGAGAAGCGGACTACCGGCTCGCCTGCGCAGCCGCACTCGCCGCGTCAGATCCGGCGCGGCAAATCTCGAAGCAGATGTTTCATCTTTTCCCGAAGATCAGGGAGGTGGACGGCATCATGACGCCTGAATTGCAGAATCGCGTTTACGAGTGCCATCCTGAAGCAGCGTTCTGGGCCATGAACGGGGGCGCGCCGCTTCCTGAGCCGAAGAAACTACGCAACCGCATGCACGCCGCGGGGCTCGATCAGCGCCGGGCGCTCCTGGCGGCACAAGGCTTTTCGGAGGCGTTCCTCCGCGAGACGGCTTTCCGCGGAAGCGAAGCGGGACCCGACGACTTCCTCGATGCCTGCGCGTGCGCGTGGACCGCGGCCCGTATCTATCGCGGCGAAGCCGTCCGCTTCCCGCGAAAGCCGCCGCTCGACGCCCACGGATTGCGTATGGAAATTCTCGCCTGAATTGCCGTGGCTCGAAATTGCAATTGAAACAGGTTTGGGAGCAGCGGGTTGAACACAAGTCTGGCGATTCCCCTTCCAATATCGCCGGGCTGAATTCCGCCTAGCAAAAGGAACTCCACGATGTCGAGGTTCGCCATCCTCAGCCTGTCCATGACGCTGTTATGCCTAGGCTTTCCCGATCTCGCTCACGCGCGAGAAGCTCATTCCGCTGGACGCGAGAGCCACTCTGCGCTCCCAAACCTCGATATTTCGTCAGGTTGCAAGGACGTGTCCAAGAACGACCTCAACAAGACGACCGATTATTCGGGATGCATCTCGGAAGAGCAGACTGCTCGCCGGCAATTGAAAAAAGAATGGGCGTCATACTCGCGCGACATGCATGACCAATGCATGAATCTTGTGACGCCTCCCGCGCTTCCAAGCTACGTCACCTTACAGGAATGCCTCCAGATGTCGCGCGATGCCAAGAAGATGGCGAAGACGAATGGGGCCGCCCAGATCGGCAAGACGATGGAGACGCCGGGCGGGACTGGAATGTAAGGCGCTATTTCTTGCGCCAGGTGAAAAGCGCCGTCGCGGAGTAATTCAGGATGGCGCTCACGGCGGCACCCGCTATCCCTGCGAACCACCAGATGTGAGTGACCTGGAAGACGCGGTCGGCGAAGGCCACGTTCACGACGGCGCCCACGCTGCACACGAGCAGAAACGACGCGAGGCCCGTCCAGACGTGCCAGCTGCGCAAGCGCCGGTCGCGATAGGTCAGCCAGTTGTTGAGGAAAAAGTTCGAGATTGCTGCCGTCAGCGTGGCGAACGCTTGCGCGGCGGCGAATTTCAAGGGCGTCGCCGTCATGACGAGGCGCAGCGTCGCGAGATGGATGGCTACGCCACTCACGCCCACAAGGCTGAAAAGCAGAAATCGCACGGGGAGGAGCCGGCCGAACATCTTGTCGGCCAGCAGCACCAGATATTCCCAAACCGTCAGCGTATCAAGCTTGCTTTCGCCATGAATGCGCGGCTTGAACTGATAGGGCAGTTCCTTGAAACGCAACGTCCGCTTCGACGAGGCGAAGACATCGACCAGAATCTTGTTGCCGATCCCGGACAGGTTGCGAATCGATCCGTCAAAAACCTCGCGCCTGGCCATGAAGAAGCCGCTGACCGGGTCGCTGAGGTTCGCATGAAGGATAGTTTGAGCCAGCCGAGTCGCAATGAAGCTCATCGCCTGCCGGGCGCGCGAGAACCCGCTGGAAAGCTTGCGCTCCGTATACCGGCTGCCGATGACGACGTCGGTTTCATTGTCCTTCAGGACATCGAACATGCGCGGCAAAAGCGTTTCATCGTGCTGCAAATCGGCGTCGATGATGGCGATGTAGGGCGACGATGACGCCAGCACCGCTTCGGCGCAGGCCGAGGTCAGCCCGCGGCGGCCGAGGCGTTGCACGCAGCGCACTCGCGAATCGAGCCGCGCCATTTCGCGGACGCGGTCAGCCGTTCCGTCGGGCGAGTCGTCATCGACGAAAATGACCTCCCAGCGGATGCCCCGAAGCGCCGCCGACAATTTCTCGATCAGAGGCTCGACATTGTCGCACTCATTGAAGGTGGGCGCGATAACCGTGAGCTCAGGCCCCTTCCCTATCGGCAGCGCCGGTCCGGCCCCGCGGAGGTCAATCGTTTCTAGTTGCATTCCCTGCCCTGGTTTGACGCCGATCCAAACCGCCCCCCGTCACCACACCGAAGAGGCCGCCACGATAACCTTTAAGAAGAAGCACATCATAAGCATCATACGGACGAAATCCAGCATCACGCGTGAGCGTTGCTATAAGAGCGGAACTTGCGAAATAGGGCGCTGCGCGGGCTCGGTCGGCGCATTTTCGCAAGATCAACAGCGAAGGCGCTTCCTTGAGCGTGGATTCGTCCGGATCGGGAAAACTCGCATACCGGATGCGCTCGTTAATTTGCGCCACCCCGTCCGGGTTCGAACCGTAAAAAGCGAGTTCGCCGGTGATGGCGTAGCGGTCCGTAAGGATGCTTGCCGCGCCTTGCTCGCGTTCCAGCCGCTCAACGTCTGCCACGAGCTTCGGCCAGCCTTTCAGGCGCGAGGTGGGGTCCTTCTTCGCGTCGATAGGCAGCGCGCCCAGTCCGAGCTGCAGGAAGGCGGCGAGCGTAAACGCGATCCCGGTCCATGGTGCGATCTTGAAGCACGCGCGCATCCACTGCGCCGCCTGCTCTTCCCTGGAAAATGTCAAAAAGCCATGCACCGCGGCGAGAATGGCGGCGGGGTAGACGAAGCCGGGCCAGTTCGGCTGGATTTTCTGGCTGGCCGCGTGCAGGAAGAAGAATGCAAAGACGGGCGCGGACATCGAGCCCAGGAGAAGCCAGCGCGGATCGCTTAGCCTCACTCCGCGCACAAAGGCATAGAAGCTGCCGAACAGGCAGAACAGGAAAATCAAGGGCGTTGCGAGGCCAGCCTGGCCGCCGAAGAACTCGGCGACGCTCAGAAACGCGCTCGCGGGCTTGTCCTTGATGCTGTGCTCGGCTTGCTTTGCGAAGGAGGCCCAATCATGCGCGTAGTTCCAATACACGACGGGCGCGATGACGAGGAGCGCGATCGCGGCCGCGATATAGGGCTGTGGCCGTAGAAACCAGCGGCGGCCGTCCGCCGAGGCGGCCATCCAGAGAAACAAGCCCGGCAGCATGAGTGCTGCCGTATATTTGCTCATGAATGCGAGCCCCAGCGCCGCGCCGATTGCATACCACCACGCGCCGCGGTCTGTTTCGATCAGCTTCGCGAGCGCAAACAGCGTCAGCGTGACAAAAAACGCGAGCGGCGTGTCTGGGGTCGCCAGGATTGCGCCTGCGTTGCATAGCAGCGTTGCGTTCATCCAGATGACGCAGAGCACGGCGGCGGCGCGGTCGCGAAACAGGCTGAGGCTCGCCCGGTAGAGGAGGTAAGACCCGGCAATCGCGCTCAGCATCCCGATGAAGCGGACGCCGAACTCCGTCCGGCCGAAAATCTCCGTTCCCGCCCTGATCCACCAGGCGACCATGGGCGGGTGGTCGTAATATCCCACCGCGACATGTGTAGACCAGAGCCAGTAATAGGCCTCGTCTTCCGCGAGATTGGCCGTGGCGGCGAGGACAACGCGAAGAGCAATCAGGATCAGGACGGCGGCGAATGCGGCTCGCGTAGCCGCTTCGCCTTCGAGGACCCCGAAGCCAAGGCTTTTGCTTTTCAAAAGCGAAACGTCCTCGACCGAGGCCATTTGTCACTTCCCCCCTGCCCGATTCGGGCTAATAGCCGGACAAGAAACCGCATCCGTGGCAAAAGCGCGGCTTTCCTTTCCCGCCGATGAGGCTTTCGCACACCGGTATGCCATGTTAGGCGTCCCTTCCGGCAACAGAGCAAGGCATCATGACTGAGTTACGTCCCCACGGACCCGAAACGGGTCTTTCCTGGCCGCTTCCCCTGCCAACCTGCTGGTGCCTCACCGACGGACGGCCCGGCATGGAAAATCAAGCGGTCGGGCTTGCCGAAGCCATGGGCCTGACACCCATCGTGAAGCGTGTGATCCTGAAAACCCCGTGGAGGATCGCGAGCCCGCATATCATGGCCTTCAAGCGTTTTGCCTTCAGCGAGAGGGGCGACCCGGTTGAAGCCCCCTGGCCGGACATCCTGATCGCGACGGGGCGGCCAAGCATCCTGCCGTCGCTCTACGTGAAGGGGCAGAGCGCAGGCCGAACCTTCACCGTGCAGCTTCAGGACCCGGTTTCGCTCCGGTGGCGGTTCGATCGCATTGTGGTGCCCGCGCACGATGGATTGTCTGGACCGAACGTCATCGTCATGGACGGAGCGCTTCACCGTATCACGCCGGAAAGGCTGGCCGCCGAAGCACCGCGCTGGGCTGAAGTTTTCGCCGGCATACCTCATCCGCGAATCGCCGTTCTGCTTGGAGGCGCAAACTCACGCTACAAGTTTGGTGAAGAACAAATGCGGACGCTCGCGGCGCAGCTCAAAGCATTAGCCGGAGAAGGGTATGGGCTTTTGATCACGGGGTCTCGCCGCACGGGCGAAAGCAATCTCGCCGGTTTGCGGGAGGCGCTGACAGGATGCGCCGCGTTCATCTCCGATGGCGGAGGCGACAACCCGTATTTCGGCATGCTCGCGCACGCGGATGCTTTCATCGTCACGTGCGATTCCGTGAACATGATCACCGAAGCCTGCAGCACCGGCAAACCCGTTCACGTCGTGCAGCTTCCCTCGCAGGGACGCAGGGGAACCGGCGAGCGCGACAAATTCACACGCTTTCAACGCAGTCTCGAAGGGAGCGAACGCATCCGGTTCTTCAAAGGTGCGATTGAGGCATGGAGCTACGAACCTTTGCGCGAAATGCAGCGCATCGCCGGCCTGATACAACAGGCTTATTTATCGCGAGAAGTAAATTACTCTACCTCAGGTAGTATTAATTAAGTCATTTCAACCTCGCGCAATTCTGCGACAAGTTAATTGTGGACAGGAACCCTGCGACTCAAATAGCAGCAGCTTAGCTGTTGTTGAATCGCATCCAGTCCTACGGTTTTGTGCGCTTCGTCTCAACTTCGCCGTTAAGCTGCAGTTTGAGGCACAATATCGGGTTATTGAAAGGGAGACCAAATATGAGAAATCTGGTGACTGCTGTTTCCGGATTGTTACTGGCGTTTGGATTTATCACGTCTGCGGACGCTGCCGTCCGCGTTGGATTTCTACGCTGCCATGCCGCGAGAACGACTGGCGCTATCGTGGGATCATCTCATGAGGCGCGCTGCGTTTTCACGAACTATACTGGCCATCGCGAGGGCTATGTTGCGCATTTCGAGCGTATCGGCCTCGATGTCGGCTTCACAGACCAGTCCGTGCTCGTTTGGGCGGTGTATGCACCGACCGGGCTTCATCACCACGCCCTTGCAGGCGAATATGTCGGCGCATCGGCTGAGGCAGCGGTCGGCATCGGCGCAGGCGCCAACGTTCTGGTGGGCGGCAATCACGCCACGATTTCGCTTCAGCCGGTCAGCGTGAAGGCCGAAACGGGCCTTGCCATCGGCGCGGGCGCAGGCCGACTCGTACTGCAGTAAGCAGCGTATAGCTGGCCCGGGCTGCGTCCGGGCCTATCTTTCGGCAAACCCCGCCAGCTTCGGCGGGGTTTTTGTTTTCGACTTGGAAATATTCAAGACGCTCAGTGCCTCGCCCGATTCGCAGCAATCTACTGCAGAGGCACTAAACCCGAGCGCCGCGATCCGCCATCGAACTCCCCTGCAAACGGCAGTCTGCCGTACCATGGCTGCGCGCTCTGCGCGCAGCCTCCCGCTTTGCTGCCGCGGCCTCAAAACATGGCGGCGTGTACGCGATCCGGCGGATTGTGCCCATCGACGAAGGTGCGGATGTTGATGATCACCTTCTCGCCCATGTCGAGGCGCCCTTCGAGCGTCGCCGAGCCAAGATGCGGAAGCACCACGACCTTGTGGTTTTTCAGAAGCTTCGGGTTGATCGCCGGCTCGTTCTCGAACACGTCGAGCCCCGCGCCGCCGATCTCGCCTGCCTCGACCATGCGGGCAAGCGCGTTCTCGTCAATCACCTCGCCTCGCGCTGTGTTCACGACGTAAGCCGTTGGCTTCAGGAGCTTAAGGCGGCGCGACGATAACAGATGGAAGGTAGCGGGCGTATGCGGGCAGTTCACCGAAACGATGTCCATATGGGCGAGCATCTGGTCGAGGCTCTCCCAATAGGTTGCGCCCAACTCCTCCTCGACCGCGGCGGGCACGCGGCGGCGATTGTGATAATTGATCGACAGGCCGAATGCCTTCGCGCGCCGCGCCACTGCCCGGCCGATCCGCCCCATGCCGATGATGCCGAGCTTCTTGCCCCAGATGCGATGGCCCAGCATCCAGGTCGGCGACCAGCCATGCCACTCGCGGCCCTGCTGCAGATAGTCCGCGCCTTCAACCAGCCTGCGCGGCACCGCGAGAATCAGCGCCATGGTCATGTCCGCGGTATCCTCAGTGAGAATCCCCGGCGTGTTTGTCACAATGATGCCACGGTTACGCGCGGTTTCGAGGTCAATGTTGTCGACGCCCGTCCCATAATTGGCGATGAGCTTCAATTGCGGGCCTGCAAGCGAAAGAAGCGTTTTGTCAATCCGGTCGGTTACGGTAGGAACGAGTACGGTCGCGGTCCGCATCGCCGCTGCGAGCTGGTCCCGCGTCATGGGGGCATCCGACGCATTGAGCGTCACGTCGAACAATTCGCGCATGCGCGATTCGACGAGTTCGGGCAGTTTGCGGGTGACAACGACTTTTACATTTTGTGGGGTCATAGGGGGCTCGGAATGGCCAGTGCGGCCCTTAAGGATATGTGCAACGCAACTACGCTCCCGTTATCTACCAGATACGGCACACGATGACAAAGACTCGGATCAACTGCGGCGCCTTAATCTCGTTTGCGTTCGTTTTCGCGGCTTCGGCGCTTGCCCAGGACGGCGGCTCGGAACGCAATGCCGGGAAGGTCACGGGCTTGCCGCTCCCCAGGTTCGTCAGCCTTAAGGCCGACGAAGTGAACGCGCGCGTCGGCCCCGGCGCAGATTACCAGATCGCCTGGGTTTTCCGGCGCGCCGGGCTGCCCGTTGAGGTGCTGGCGGAATACGAGAACTGGCGGCAGGTGCGCGACAGCGACGGCGGAACGGGATGGGTCGCCGCGCCGCTCACAAGCGCCCGGCGCACGGCTGTGGTCGCGCCTTGGGTCAAGGAGCGCACCTTGTTCCAGCTGACCTCCTCGCGAGGTGGCTCTACGGCCATCGCGCAGATCGAGCCCGGCGCCATCGTCGATATCATGCAGTGCGATGGCGACGACTGCGAAGTTTACGCCGGCAAGCAAAAGGGCTGGGTGCCGCAGAAAAATCTGTGGGGCGTCTACCCGAACGAGACGGTGAAATAATCGGAGCGATGCTCACCGCACCGGCCCGCGCGACTCAAGCTCGGATGTCGTTGTCCGGCCAAACGTCATTTGCTCCTTGAGGCTGCGCTCCATGCGCTGAAGCGCCGGGCCGATCTCCTCCTCGACCCTGCTTGGGCAGACCTGGCCTTTGACGCGGGACGTGAACTCGCGGCTGATCTTGAGCGTTCGCCCTTCCACCGTGCTATCCTGCCTGTAACTGAAATAGGCATTGTCCAGATTGACCGCGTCGAGCGGTTTAGGGAGCGGCAGCCCTTCTGCGAAGGTCACCTCGATCGTGTCCCACAGCTTGCCTGAGTAGCAGAAGAAGTCCGTTTTACGGCCCGCAAGACGCTGACCGAAGAACCAGGCCGCCGCCTCGGGATGCACGGGCATCCCGAGCGGGAGATCGCGCAAGCCCGACAGCGGCGTTTCGAGTTTGTCGTTCAGCGTGAACGTCGCATGCAGGGTGTAAGGCTCCGAGAAGTCGGAGGCGATTGCCGCGTCGAAGCGGCCCCGGCCCGGACGCTTGAGCTGACGCAAAAGTTCCTCGGCATACTTCGCCTTCCCCACCTTTTGCATATCGGTTACCGCCGATCGCGACATGGACGCGAAGACGCCGGTCGCCGTTTCGCGCGTCTCTCCCTTCACGGTGCCGTCCGCCGCGACGAAGGCGACGGTTTTTGCCTCCGATACATGCTGGTCCGGCTTCATGGGCGGGGTTCTCGACAGCACGCCGCGCCCTTCGGAAAGGCGCAGAACCGGCTTGTCGTATGAACTTGCGCCGAGGGTCCCGAAAGTGTCCGTTGGGCCTGTCGGATCGTCGTAAAGATCGAAGTCCGGTAGATACAGGATAACGTGATTGAAAGCCGGAACCGGCAGCGCGGGCAAGGAATACCGCTCGCCGACATTGATCAGTGCCGGCTCGCTGGCGATGCCCTTGGCCTGGAGCAGCGCTCCCATCAGGATCACATGGTCCTTGCAGTCGCCGTACCTGTTCTTCAGGATCGCCGGGGCGGGGTTGGGCGTGAAGCCGCCCGATCCCAGCGTGACGAGAACGTAGCGGATGTTTTTCTTCACCCAGCGGTCGATCGCTTCCGCCTGCTCGCGCTTGCCGGATATGCCTGCGGTTATCGTATCGGCGATTTCCTGGATCTCCGGCGTGACAACCGCCTTGCCCTTCATGTTTGCCCAATAGCCCGCGCCCAGTTCCTCGAAACTCTTGTAGGTCGAAAGAACGATTTGGGGGTCGTTTTCGGCGAAAGTGACCGCCCCCAATTCCGCAGGCGTCCACTCGGCTGGTCTATAAGTGAAGATAAGCCGCCGTCCGCCTCGCTCCGTCTGCTCCTCGATGCCTTCGCCGCTGAAGCGCACGTTCAGGTCGAGCCCCGGCGGCAGATCTACGATCAGCCGGTAATCGGCGTAGGGCAGGAACTTCAGGAAGACCTGGTCGAAGAAGTATTGCCCGGGAAAACTTTTTTCGGAAATGTATCTGCGCGAGCGCCGCCACAGGATGTCGCCGACGTCGACATCGGAATAGATAACCGTCTTGACCTTCGCATCGCGCTCATAGACCGCGTCAAGACCGGTAGCTTCGTCGCGGGTAAGGATGTTGGCTGCATCGACATCAATTCGACGGCCGTCCGGCTTCTCCGTGTAAGCTTCCAGGATTTCGACCGGATCTACGCTTTCCTCGTAGTGAAGCTCCTGTTGCCCGCTGTCCGCAATAGCGCTTTCATCCAGGATCATGGTGGCAACCGTATCGTCGACGATCGCCGTGAGATCGGGTTGAATAACGATCTTCGCGTCGATCGACCGTGTGTACGGCGGGCTATTTTGCTCCGGCTCTTGTTGCGCCCTGCGAGGGGAGAATCATCAAACCAAGAGCGCATAGCGAAATCGGGAAGCACCTGAACAACCTCAACCGAAAACCTCCGAATACCGGCCCAGGCATAGGGCCCCAACCAAACCATCCATAAACTTTTAGCACAATCCAAGGCGTTTCCAAAAAACTGCCTGAGTAATTAATGCTTGGCCCGGGCTGCGAGATGCGATGCACATTTCCAATAAAGCGAAGCAGTGCCAGTATTTCGCCTCATAGCTTCATCAAAAAGCCCCCGGGGAACATGAGACGGAGGAAGACGCGATGATTTTCGAGATCGCCGAAATCGAAGTGAAGCCGGGAGCGGAAGCAGCATTCGAGGCCGCCGTGGCGCAAGCGGTCCCGCTTTTCCGCCGCGCGCAAGGCTGCAAGGGCATGGAGTTGCAGCGGGGCATCGAGAAGCCGTCGAAATACCGGCTCGTGGTCAAGTGGGAGACGCTTGAGGATCACATGGTCCACTTCCGCGGCTCCGGCGATTTCCAGGAATGGCGCCGGCTCGTTGGCCCGCATTTTGTATCCGGCCCCGTGGTCGAGCATACAAGCGTTGCCGTCTCTGGCTTTTGAGCAAATTTCGTATAATCTTACAGATCGAAGTGTTTAAAGAGGGCGGCATGGCAATTCATTTATTACCTCTGTTATTGGTAAAGGTGGCGGGGAAATTCGCTGCAAAGAAAGCAATTGCGCATGCCGGCCATCACGCCGCGCATCATGCCGCTCGCCAATCGCTCGGCAGCAAAGTTGTGCAGAATGCGGCCCAGAAGGCCGCCGACACCGCCATCGACAAGGTAACGGAACGCAAGGACCGGAAAACCAAAAACGAGGGCTGATTGCTGTCAGGGCGGGCTTCGAGCCGGCCATCCAGTCTGTTGCTTGCCTGGAGGGCCGCTCAAGGGCGGCTACACAAGAAAATTACACCGAGACGTTCGCGGCGATGGCGAGATTGCGGAACGCTTCGGAGCCGCCGCGCGTCAAGTCCTTGCCGATAATATCGTTGCCGTTCATGGCGCGGATGCCGCCGTTCTTCGCGCCCACAATCATGTTCATGGCAATCAGCGCGTAGCCGGCGTCCGAACTTGAGACGCCGATGCCGACTTCGGCGCCGTCGATCATATTGTTGATCACGGTCATGGTCCCAAGCCGCCAGCCGCTGCCGAGCCGAAGGCCGATCTGGCCTGCGCCGCTGACGAGGTTGTTTGAGATCATGCCATCGCCCTCGACCCATATTGCGCTCTTGGCGCAGGATGCGGCCCTGTTGCCGGTCACAAACAGTCCGCTCCCGGTGCAGACAAGGCCGTCGCCGCCGCTCGAAAGCACCTGGCAATCCGCGACCGTCAGATTGCGGCACTCCATCGCGACGAGCCCCGCGCCAGCAAATGCAACCCCGCGAAGGCTGACATCCTGCTTGTTCTGGCACTCGAACACCGGCGCGCCTTGGGCCGGGTACAGCACGGTGAGCCCCGGCACACCGATAATTGCGGCCTTGGCTGGCAGTTGCAGCCTGCTCACGCGATAGCGTCCAGCCGGGATGACGGCGGGTTGACCGGCACGTGCCAGTTCATCGATCGCGCTCTGCATGGACGCCGATTGATCGCGCTCGGAATTCGGCTCGATACCAAAATCGATAACGCTTTTCCCGAAAAGGCCAGCTTGCGCAGACGCGGCCTCAGCCGGTATCGCGCCAAACAGCGCGGCTGCCGCCCCGCCCATTCCGATGAAATGTCTCCGATCCATGCCCGTTGCTTCCCCCGCGCTGGCTCTCCCTCGACTGCTTCGCGCGTAGCACAGCTTCAGAGCTGGCGCGAACGAGAATCCGCCCAGCCGCTATCGCTTCCTCCATCGTGAAGCGGGATTTCACCGCCGTATCGATTCCGAACGCAGGCATGTGGACAAATCCCACGAGGCGCCCCGCGTCCGCTCCATCCGCAAGGCTCCAATAGAAGAGTGCGTTGCAAAGGTAGCGGCCAGGGTCTCTCGACAACACGGCGGGATGTCCGCTTGTCCTCAAGGAGCGAATGAGGTCGAGCGGCGGCAGGGTTGCGGAAAGGGTTGGTTGTCCGGCGTGAACAAGCGCCACGGGCGGCCTGACCACTCCGGCGTGATCCTTTTTCGGGCCGCTCATGTTGAAGGCGCGCGTTTCAATTTCGAAGGCGGATGCCCGTTTGGAAACCCCGAAGTGCAGGACGGCGTGCGGCTCGAACCCGGCAATGGCGCGCTGAGCGGCAGCCCTGGCCTCATCCCAAACGACCGGAATCACAGCCGCCGCGACCTCGGTTCCGTTCACGTTGGCCTCGCGCGTCAGCCCCCGAACCAGCAATTCGGACGCATTTCGCGGAATGCCGGGAAACGGGCCGAACCCCGTCACAAGCACGCGAATGTTCTGGTGAGAAACTCAATTCATGCGCGACCAAAGATAAGATTCGCAGCCTCGTCGGCGGCGACTGATGGAGGTTTAACCCCGCTTCGCACTTCACGCTCCAGTAGTCCAATTTGCGCGGCCGCGGTCTCGTTCGCAAGAAACTTCGTGCGAATATGATCCTCGATCATCGCATGCATCCACCGCACGTCCTGCTCGCGGCGCTTGGCCTCGAACTCGCCCGTTTCTTCAAGCGCAGCGCGATGGCTCAGCACGCCTGCCCATAAATCGTCGAAGCCGCGCCCGTCCCTGGACGAGATGGTGATCACCGGAGGCTTCCAGGACGCGCTCGGCGGAGTAAGGATATGAAGCGCCGCGGAATAATCCGACGCGGCGCGGCGGGCAGCGCCTTCGTTGCCGCCGTCGGCCTTCGTGATGGCGATCATGTCGGCAAGCTCCATCACGCCTTTCTTGATGCCTTGCAACTCGTCGCCTCCGCCCGCGAGCATGAGCAGGAGAAAGAAATCCACCATGCCCGCGACCGCGATTTCCGATTGACCGACGCCCACGGTTTCGACAAGAACGATGTCGAAGCCGGATGCTTCGCAAAGGAGAATGGTTTCGCGCGTGGTGCGAGCGACGCCGCCTAGCGTGCCCGACGACGGCGAGGGGCGGATGAAGGCGTTGGGGTCCGCGGCAAGGCGGGCCATGCGCGTCTTGTCGCCAAGGATCGCGCCGCCCGAGCGGCTTGAAGAGGGATCGACCGCGAGCACGGCCACCCGATGCCCTTTCGCGGTCAGCAGGCTGCCGAGTTGATCGATCATTGTCGACTTGCCGACGCCGGGAACGCCCGTGATGCCGAGGCGGTGCGCGCGCCCCGCCGCATCGTTCAGCAGCGTCAGAAGCTGCCGCGCCTGGGCTCGGTGCTCGGGCTTGCGGCTTTCGATGAGCGTGATCGCGCGAGCGATGGAAACGCGGCTGCCCCCGCGAACATTGTCCGCGAGCGCCTCGATGTCATTCTTGCCGTTTCGATCTGCGTCCGAGTCTGCACTTGCCATGCAAAAGGCTTAAGAGAGCAATCCGCCCGGCACAATAGGAAGAATGGCTTGTTGCCCAGCTCCATTGTCGTAGCTGCCCCCGTTGAAGCCGGGGGCAGCTCTGGGAGGTCGAAGCCCGGCCATGACAAGGAAGAGCTATTGCGTTTCCTCTAGTGCACGGCGCGATAGCGGTCGCGTTCCTCCTGCCTCTCCCGCTCCGAATATACCGGAGCGTTCGGATCGTAGCTCTTCCAACCCTGCTCGCGGTAAGCGCGGCCGCGCTCTTCCATGTCGACCGGCTCGTGCCGCTGCATGATCATTTCCGCCTCATCCGCTTTCGTATCTTCCGCGCGGACGGAAACCAGCGTGCCACCGCGGCGGACCGATTCGGCGTAAACCTGCGCCTCGTCCTCAGACATCCCGTACTGCACGAGTGCGCCAAGAACGCCTCCCGCAACAGCGCCCGTGGCGGCGCCCGCAAGCGTCGTCGCCAGCACACCGGCGGCTACAAGCGGACCGATCCCAGGAATTGCAACCAAGCCGAGCGACGCCAGCAACCCGGCGCCTGCACCCGCAACGCCGCCAAGCGTTGCCCCGGTCGCCGCCCCGTTGCCGGCATCGTCGGCCTCCGAGCGTGAGTTTGGCTTGCGTCCCACGACGCTGATCTGGTCGTGGGTGAAGCCGGCTCTTTCGAGTTCCCGCACCACGTTTTCGGCGCTGGCATAGTCGTCATAGACGTGCGTGATTGTAACAGTCATGGATTTTTCCTCGCGTTATTGCTGAACGACGTTGCCGCGGTAATCGAGCGCAACGCTAACTTCCCGCCCCGACTTCTGAGCTTTGCCGCGCCAGACGCCCTGACCATCCATTTGCAGGCTTTTGACATTGCTGTAGCCCGCCTTCGCAATGCGGTCGCGCGCTTGGCCTTCGGTAAAGCTGTTCGCCCCCGCAATCGGCGGAGTTGCTCTTGTTGCAGACGAGCTTCCCGGCTCATCGCGCCGCGAAGGCGTTACATTAGGAGCGCCAGGCCCGCTGGGCTGGCCGGCATCGGCATGAGTCTTGTTCTTTTGCGAGGGCGCGTTCGTTTGCTGCGCCGCAAGCGGCCCCGCCGTCAGAATTGCGGCCGCGATCGCTATCCCCAGACGGAGATTGAGCATTTTTGTCCTCCTCTAAACCAGGCTAACGCCGTTCAAGCGTTTCGAGTTTGGGAAAGACAACTGTGGGTTGGAAAGTTCCTGGCTGGTCATCCAGGCAGCGGAGACGCAACATCAGCTTGCAAACGCGGTCCATCGCGCCTATTTTGGCAGCATCCCAACATCCGAGGTTTTCATGGCTCGCGTCACCGTCGAAGATTGCGTAGATAAGGTAACGAATCGTTTCGAGTTGGTTTTGCTCGCCGCGCACCGTGCGCGGGCCGTATCGTCGGGCGCGCCAATCACCATCGACCGTGATAACGATAAGAACCCCGTGGTGGCGCTTCGCGAGATCGCGGATGAAACAGTGTCGCCCGAGGATTTGAAAGAAGATCTGATCCACTCGCTACAGTCCCATGTCGAGGTTGACGAGCCAGAGTCCGAGGCTGCTCCAGCACTGCCGAGCGCCCGCCCGGTCAACGTGCTTGGTCCGGACGATCAGTTTTCCGACGCAATGATCGATCGCATTACCGAAGAGGAACTTCTGCAGGGGCTGGCGCGCAGCATCCCGGCCGAAGCAGCAAGCGGCGGCCGCGCGAAGGGTTAAATTTTGTGCGGATGTGGCTGGTTAACTCTTGTTCAAGGCGGAGACTGATTTACTCTACATTTGAAACTTAAAAGGCTGAAGAGGCCGTGCAGCTTGAAACTCAACCGAGATCGCAGCCGATTATGCGGCAGTACGATCTCGTAGAAAAGGTGTTGAGCTACAACCCGAAGGCGAACGAAGCTCTGCTCAATCGCGCCTACGTTTATGCGATGAGGGCACACGGACAGCAGAAGCGAGCCTCGGGCGACCCCTATTTCTCCCATCCCCTGGAAGTTGCGTCGATCCTCACCGGGCTGAAGCTCGACGACGAGACGATAGCAACCGCCCTTCTCCACGACACCATCGAGGATACGCAAGCCACCAAGGACGAGATCGAGCGGCTGTTCGGCTCGAATATCGCCTCTCTCGTCGATGGCCTGACGAAAATCGAGAAGCTCAATCTCGTCTCGAAGAAAACGCAGCAGGCCGAGAATTTCCGCAAGCTTCTGATCGCGATTTCGAGCGATGTTCGCGTGCTGCTCGTAAAGCTGGCCGACCGGCTGCACAATATGCGGACGCTCGAGCACATGCGGCCGGAAAAGCGGCGGCTGATTGCGCAAGAGACCATGGATATTTATGCGCCGCTCGCAGGCCGCATGGGCATCCAGGAAATTCGCGATGAGCTGGAAGAGCTGTCGTTCCGATGGCTGCATCCCGCCGCCTATGAAACGCTCATGTCGCGGCTCAACGTGCTGCGCGAGCAGAACCGCGGCTTGACCAACATTATCGCGACCGAGCTGAAGGCCAAGCTCGAAGCTCAGTCCATCAAGGCGGAAGTTTCGAGCCGGGAGAAAAAGCCCTATTCGATCTGGCTGAAGATGCAGAACAAGCAGATAGGGCTCGAGCAATTATCCGATGTGTACGGCTTCCGGGTGATCGTTCCGACCATCCAGGACTGCTACGCAGCGCTCGGCGTGGTGCACACAACCTGGCGCGTGGTGCCGGGCCGCTTCAAGGACTACATCTCGACGCCGAAGCATAACGAATATCAGTCGATCCACACCACCATCGTCGGCCCGCGCCATCAGCGCGTCGAGTTGCAGGTCCGTACCGCCGAAATGCACCAGATCGCCGAATACGGCGTTGCGGCCCATTCCGGCTACAAGCTGGCCGCGCTTGCCAAGCTGAACGGCCACAGTGTGCAAGGACCCGCGCCCAGCGAGAGCACGGCTTACCAATGGCTCCGCAAGCTCGTGGACAATCTTCTGGAAGGCGACAACCCGGAAGAGTTTCTTGAGCACACGAAGCTGGAGCTTTTTCTCGATCAGGTGTTTTGCTTCACGCCGAAGGGCCGCCTGATCGCACTCCCGCGCGGCGCGAACGCCATCGACTTCGCCTATGCCGTGCATACCGATGTCGGAAACCATTGCGTCGGCACGAAGATCAATGGCCGCCATCTGCCTATTTTGACCGAGCTGAAAAACGGCGACGAGGTTGAGATCATTCTCTCGGATGCCCAGACGCCGCCCGCGGCCTGGGAGGGCGCCGTGATAACCGGAAAGGCGCGCTCGGCAATTCGCCGCGCGACGAAGGAAGCGGTTCGCAAACAGTATCTCGCGCTTGGCCGCGACATCATAAAGGCGGCGCTTGAACGTGCCGGCAAGTCCGGCGACACCGACCTGACATCGGTTCTGCCCCGGCTTGGGCAGAAGAATGTGGAAGATCTGCTCACCGCCGTGGGCCGGGGTGAAACGGGTGCAGACGAGGTGCTGACAGCCGTAGACCCGGATCTCGTTCAGGACGGCGCACCGAAGCGGCGAACCATCACCCGGAACGAAGAAGGGTGGTTCAATCTTCGCCGTGTGACGAGTTTCAAGTTCCGCTGGCCGGGGCTTTTGGCAGGTTCCGAGCATGAGGATGCCGCGAAGGGGATACCGATCCGCGGCGTGAATGGCACTTCGATCATCCAGTTCGGCGAAGGCGGAGCGGTGCCCGGCGAGCGGATTGTCGGCATTCTCGATCCCGGCAAGGGGATAACGATCTACCCCATTCACTCGCCCCATTTGCGCGCCTACGAAGATCAACTCGACCGGTGGATCGATGTGACCTGGGACATCAATGAGGGGGCGACGGAGCTATTCCCGGCCCGTATCCAAGTCACCGCCGTCAATGAGCCTGGGAGCCTCGGCAAGATTGCAAGCGTGATCGGAGCGGCGGGCGCGAACATCGATAAGCTGCAAATGGTCAACCGCGAGCGCGACTATACCGAAATGCTGATCGACGTCGAAGTGCTCGACTTGAAGCATTTGACCGATATGGTCAACGGAGTGAAAAACCTGAGTGTGGTAAGCGCGGCAAGCCGCGTGCTTGCCTGACAGCCTTATGAATGACCTGTTTTCGTGGCCTTCATCCTTCGGCAGGCTCAGGATGAGCCGGCGGCCAAGTTAACATCGGTTAATTCCTCATCGTGAGCTTGACGAACCATCGAGAAGCATTTCTTTACCCTAACTGAGCTTTTGTCCTTTCCCACTGGCGCCTCCAATGCTGACCGACGACGCTGTCCTTCAAGAATTCCGTGACGCCGGCGCCCTGCTTGAAGGGCACTTCATCCTCTCATCCGGCTTTCATTCGAGTGCCTATCTCCAGTGCGCGCGCGTTCTTATGGATGCGCAGCGCGCGGCAAGGCTGTGCGAATCTCTCGCCGCGAAGATCAAAGATTTGGGGCTTGCCGGCGAGCTGGATATCATCGTATCGCCTGCCATGGGCGGCGTCGTGGTGGGATACGAGATGGGGCGGCAGCTCGGCATCCCCGCAATTTTTTTCGAACGTGTGGCCGGCGTGTTCGAGCTTCGGCGCGGTTTCGAGATCGAAAAGGGGCAACGCTGCCTGCTCGTCGAAGACGTTGTTACGACTGGACTCTCATCGCGCGAATGCATGGAAGCGGTCCGCGCGCTCGGCGGAAACGTTGTCGCAGCGGCGGCGCTTGTGGATCGATCCGGCGGGCGTGCGCGTTTACCAGTCACACTCATTCCCCTCATTCGGCTTGACATTCCTCATTTCGCGCCCGATCAACTCCCTGCTTCTCTGGAAGGCTTACCCCCCGTCAAGCCGGGGAGCCGGGGCTTGAAGGTTTGACGGCAAATAACAACTCTTCAGGAAGCGAAAGAGGGTAATGCCTTTGGGTGTGAACTCTGCTTCCGTGGGCTGGGAGACATGCTTTTTAAACGCCGAAAACAGCTTTCCCCGGTCGAACGCCTGCGAAATGCGGTATGGCCGGCTCGCAGTTTTGAAAGATCTTTCCGCTACATGGTCCTGCGGCTGGGGCGGATTCAGGCGACTCCGCACAGCATAGCGTTCGGCTGCGCGGCTGGCGTATTTGCAATCTTCACGCCTTTCCTTGGCTGCCAGATGATGATGGCGGCCTTGCTCGCGCTTTTGTTTCGCGGCAACGTTTTCGCGTCGGCCGTTGGGACATTCGCAGGAAATCCCTTAACCTATCCAGTCATCTGGGGCTCCACTTTTGCGGTTGGGAACCTGTTTCTGGGCGACTCCGCGAACGCCGAAATCAGCAAGCTCTCGACCGGCGCTCATGCTCTCGGGATGAGCTTGAGAGACGCATCGCCGGATGGCGTCGCGTCCGCGGTTGAAGGCCTCTGGCCGGTTCTGAAGCCTATGGCTCTTGGGGCGCTTCTGCTTGGAGGAACTCACGGCGGCGTTGATTTATTTCATTATGCGCCGCCTCCTTGAGGCCAAGCACGAGAGGCGTCTGCAAAAGGCCAGCCAAGAGGCCGCCGCCCCGGTCCGGTGAGGAGAATGGCCGCAGTTCGTCTTGGCTTGAATATCGATCATGTGGCGACGCTTCGCAATGCCAGGGGCGGCTCGCGTCCCCATCCCATTCGTGCGGCGCGGATCGCAATCGAAGCGGGCGCGGACGGCATCACGGCGCACCTGCGCGAGGACAGGCGCCATATCCGCGACGAGGACATTCGGCGCATCAAGGCCGAGATCGAAGCGCCTCTCAATCTTGAGATGGCGGCTACCGAGGAAATGACCCTCATCGCCATCGAAACCGTGCCACATGCCTGCTGCATCGTGCCGGAGCGGCGCGAGGAAATTACGACCGAAGGCGGGCTCGACGCCGCAGGAAGCCATGCCGCGCTTGGACCGATCGTGCGGCGGCTGTCGGATGCCGGCATCCGCGTTTCGCTATTCATCGATCCGGAGCCGCGTCAGGTCGATGGCGCCGTCCGCGTCTCAGCCCCCGTGATCGAGCTGCATACCGGTCAATATTGCGAAGCCTGGCTTGCGGGCGACGATGTAGCGGCAAGGCACGAGTTCCAGCGGATCGTGCGGGCCGCCGAGCTTGCGGCACAGGCTGGGCTTGAGGTTCACGCGGGCCACGGCCTCGACTACGAAACCGCCGCCCACCTGGCCGCGCTTCCACAAATCCGCGAATTGAATATCGGCCACGTGATCATCGGCGAGTCGGTGTTCGTCGGGCTGCCGGAAGCGATTTCCCGTATGCGCGACACCATCGCGCGAGGCGTCGCGGCGCGTTCTTTGCCCGGGCAGGCAGCCCAGCAGCAGCAGCAATAACGGGGCGCCGGGCGCGGATGATCATCGGCATCGGGAGCGACATCATCGACATCCGCCGCATCGAAAAAACTATCGAGCGGTATGGCGACCGCTTCCTCGACCGCATTTTCACGGAAACCGAGCGCCTTAAATCGGAACGCCGGGCCGCCCGCGCCGCGTCCTACGCCAAGCGCTTCGCGGCAAAGGAGGCTTGCGCCAAGGCGCTCGGCACGGGTCTCACGCACGGCGTATTCTGGCGCGACATGGGCGTCGTCAACCTGCCAACGGGGCAGCCGGCGATGAAACTGACGGGCGGCGCGGCTCAGCGGCTGCAGCGCCTTCTGCCCGCAGGCCACGAGGCACAAATCCACCTCACCATCACCGACGATTACCCGCTCGCCCAAGCCTTCGTGATTATTTCGGCGGTGCCCTCCCGATAGCAAGCCACTTCTGTCATGGCCGGGCTTGACCCGGCCATCCAGAGATGGCCCTGGATGGCCGCATCAAGTGCGGCCATGACATCCATCCCGTTGAGTCCGCACCGGCAGACTGCACTTCGAGGTCATGAGGCGAAGCCGCGTTGTTAACCTTGCCAAATTTTTGCCGCGCCGTTAATAGAATGACCACAATTTCGCTCCGGTTTTCGGCAACCTCAGCGCGATGACCACGACTTTTTCACGCCGGGCCGTTCTTGCGGCGGCCCTCGCCACCTTGGCCTCGGGCGCTTGCGGGAGCGGCGTCTTCGGGCAATCCTCACGCCTGTCTTTCCCTCAATGGGTCGAAGCCTTCCGCTCGCGCGCGCGCGCCCGCGGCATTTCGGATGCGACCTACGATCGTGTCATGGGGTCGCTCAAGCCCGACACCTCCGTCTATGCGCTCGACAAGGATCAGCCTGAGTTCCGCGAGGAAATCTGGCAATATCTG
The DNA here is from genome assembly GCA_963834165.1 of uncultured Alphaproteobacteria bacterium. Taxonomy (GTDB): domain Bacteria; phylum Pseudomonadota; class Alphaproteobacteria; order Rhizobiales; family Rhodomicrobiaceae; genus Rhodomicrobium. The sequence continues at coordinate 32,627 of CAWIAL010000009.1, forward strand.
AACCGCCGCGTGTCGGACTGGCGCATTACCGCAGGCAAGGAACGGGCAAAGGAATATGCGCCGGTCCTTGAGCGCGTTGAGCGCGTCTATGGCGTCGACCGTTACATCATGCTTGGCCTCTGGGGCATGGAAACGGCTTACGGCGATGTCGTGCTCAATCCGAAGCACATGCGCCCGGTTTTTCCGGCTCTTGCCGCGCTGGCTTGGGGCGAGCCTCGCCGGCGGTCCTATTGGGAGGCGGAGCTTCTGAACGCCATGATCATCGTCGAACGCGGCTGGGCTCAGCCGAACGATATGATCGGCTCGTGGGCAGGCGCGATGGGGCACACGCAGTGGATGCCGGAAGTCTGGCTCAACATGGGCGTCGATTTCAACGGCGACGGCCGCATCTCGCCCTATGGGCCGCCGGACGACGCGCTGGCCGGGACCGCACAATATCTCTTGAAGCGGGGGCATTACCGGCGCGGCGAGGGCTGGGGTTACGAGGTTCTTCTGCCCGCCGGGATGCAGGCTGGCAGCGGCGCAAAGCGCACCATCGCCGGCTGGCATGAGCGCGGCGTCCGCCAAGCCAACGGCAAGCCCTTCCCGAGGCCAAGAGAGCTGGCCCGCCTCTGGCAACCCGTCGCCGGCGGCCCCGTCTTTCTGCTCACGCACAACTTCGATGCGATCAAATCCTACAACCCGGCGAATACCTATGCGCTGGCCATCGCTCATCTCGGCGACCGCCTTCGCGGCGAAGGGCCGTTCGTGCAGCCGTTCCCCGGCGGCGAGCGCGTGCCGACGCTTGCCGAGGTACAGGAAATCCAGCGGCGCCTCACGGCACTCGGCTTCAATACCGACGGAACCGATGGCCGCGTCGGCAAGGACACCATGCAGGCGATCCGCAGTTACCAGATCAAGGTCGGCATGAAGCCCGCGGATGGCTACGCGGGCCTCAAGGTGCTGGCGCGGCTTCGGGAGATGTCTTGATACCGGCCGGGACAGGCGAAGCCTTCGTTGCGGGCGGCGGACTTAGCCCATCGTCCCGAAGCACGATATAGATCGCAGGAATCACGAGCACGGTCAGTAGCGTCGACGACGCAAGCCCGAACAGCAGCGAGATCGCGAGGCCCTGAAAGATCGGGTCCGCAAGGATGACCGCCGCGCCGATCATGGCGGCAAGCGCCGTCAAGAGAATGGGCTTGAACCGGATCGCGCCTGCCTCCAGAAGCACCTGCTTCAAAGGCATCGTCCCGCGCTTGCTTCGAATGAAGTCCACGAGCAGGATCGAGTTGCGCACAATGATTCCAGCGAGCGCGATGAAGCCGATCATGGACGTCGCCGTGAATGGCGCGCCGAATATCCAATGCCCGATCATGATGCCGATCAGCGTCAGCGGCACCGGCGTCAGGATGACGAGCGGCAGCTTGAACGAGCCGAACTGCCCGACGACGATGAAATAAATCCCGAGAATGGCGATCCCGAAAGCCGCGCCGAGATCGCGGAAGGTGACATAGGTTACTTCCCATTCGCCGTCCCAGAGCAGCGTGGGCTTCGAGTCGTCGTTCGGCTGGCCGTGCAGAGCGATTTCCGGCTTCTGCCCCGGCCCCCAGTCCGCCTTGGCGATGGCGTCGCGAACCGCGAGCATGCCGTAGATCGGCGCCTCGAAGCTTCCCGCGAGTTCCGCTGTCACCATTTCGGCCGGCCTTCCGTTGTGGCGGAAGATCGGGAACGAGGCGCGCTCCTTCTTCAGGCTCACCACGTCGCCAAGCTCAACGATGGCGCGGCTGCCGGGGATGGCATTCGCAGGCACGGGCGTGGAGAGCGTGTGCTGCGAAAGCGAGAGTTCATGCTTCGGCAAGGCGATGGCGATCTCAACCGGATGGCGCCCTTCGCCCCGGTACGAATATCCTACGGGCACGCCGGACAGATACGCCTGGATCGTGTCGTAGACATCCTTCTGCTCAACCCGGAAGAACTCAAGCTTATCCTGGTCGATGGAGACTCGGAGCCTTTCCGCGGGCACCCTGAAGCTGTCGTCCACGTCCACGATGAAGGGAACGCTTTCGAAAATCTTCTCAAGTTGGGTCGCCGTAGCGCGGCGCGCTTCGGGATCGGGACCGTAAACCTCGGCGAGAAGCGTCGAGAGCACCGGCGGTCCAGGCGGCACTTCCACGACTTTCAGCGCCGTGCCTTTGGGCATGTCCAGGCCGCGAAGTTTCTCGCGGACGTCCAGCGCGATCTCGTGGCTGGTGCGCGAGCGCTCCGACTTTGGCGTGAAATTCAACTGCAGATCGCCCTGCTCCGGCCCGTTGCGCAGATAGTAATGCCGGACGAGGCCGTTGAAATTGAAGGGAGTCGCCGTGCCGGCATTGGATTGGATAGACACAAGCTCCGGTACGCCCTTGAGACGCTCGGCGGCCAACTGCAACACGCGGCCCGTCTCCTCAAGCGCGGACCCGTTCGGCAGATCGATGACAACTTGCACCTCTGACTTGTTATCGAAGGGCAGGAGTTTCACTGTCACCGATTTGGTCCAAAACAGCGTCAGCGACAGGAGCGTCGCCGCTCCAACGCCGAGGAGGAAGATGAGGCTGCGCTTGCGGCTTTGAAGAATGGGCTTTGCCGCAGCGAGATAGCCGCGCGCCAGGATACCTCCGCCGTGCTCGTGCTGATGAGGGCCGGCATCCTTCCGGCCGATACGTATCATCAGCCAGGGCGTCACCATCACGGCCACGAAGAAGGAAAAGATCATCGCCGCCGAAGCGTTCGCCGGGATGGGGCTCATGTACGGCCCCATCAGGCCGGAGACGAAAAGCATTGGCAGGAGAGCGACGACGACGGTGAGCGTGGCTATGATGGTCGGATTGCCGACTTCCGCGACGGCTTCGATGGTCGCCTGCGTTCGGCTTCGCTGGCTTTTCATGCCCCAGTGGCGCGCGATGTTCTCAATCACGACAATCGCGTCATCGACCAGGATGCCGATTGAGAAGATCAGCGCAAACAGGCTGACCCGGTTGATGGTGTAGCCCATGATCCAGGAGGCAAACAGCGTGAGTAGGATCGTCGTCGGTATAACGATCGCCACCACGATGCCTTCGCGCCAGCCGATCGCGAACACGATAAGGGCCACGATTGAGAGCGTCGCAAGCCCAAGGTGGAACAGCAGTTCGTCGGCCTTTTCGCTTGCCGTGGTGCCGTAGTTGCGGGTGACCTGGACCTCGATGTCCTCAGGCAGCGCGCTCCCGCGCAGCTGCTCAAGCCGCTGGACGAGGTTCGCCGCAATATCGACGGCGTTCGCCCCGGCTCGCTTGGCAATAGCGATCGACACCGCCGGTACGCGCGTCAGATCCCCATTCGCATCCTTGGTTAACTGCCAGCTTTGCTGCTCCAGCGGCTTTCCGCCAACCACGATCTTTGCGACATCCTTGACATAGACAGGGCGGCTGTCGCGCGTAGTGAGCAGAAGCAGTCCGATGTCGGGGACGCCCTGCAGCGTCTGGCCCGCCACGATGGGGACAGATTGCCCCTGATCGCGGATTTGGCCGGCGAGGAACGAGCGGTTCGCCGAGCGCACCTTGTCAACGAGCTGCGCCAGCGTGACGCCGTAAAGCGAGAGTTTCTCGGGATCGGGCTCGACCCGGATTTGGTCGGGCCGTCCGCCGACAATATAGGTCAGGCCGACATTTTCGATCTTGGAAAGCTCGATCCGCAAATTCTCGGCGAGGTGGTAAAGCGAGTTGTCCCTCCAGCGCTCCGCTGCCCCCGGCTTAGGCGAGAGCGTCAAACTGAGGATCGCCACATCGTCGATGCCTCGCCCGACAATCAACGGCTCCGGGATGCCGATGGGGATGCGGTCCATGTTGGCGCGCACTTTCTCATGCACGCGCAGGATGGCTTCGTCGGATTTGGTGCCGACGAGAAAGCGCGCGGTCACGAGCACGCGATCGTCGTAGGTCTCGCTGTAGACATGCTCGACGCCGTTGATGGCCTTCACGATCGTTTCAAGCGGCTCCGTTACAAGCCGCTCCGCGTCCTGTGCCTTGAGGCCATCCGCGCGAACCTGGATGTCCACCATCGGCACCGAAATCTGCGGCTCTTCTTCGCGAGGCAGCTCCGCAAGCGCAATCCCGCCTAGCATCAAAGCCGAGAGCAAAAGAAGTGGCGTCAGCGGCGAAGCGATAAACGCCTTTGTCAGATTTCCCGATATTCCGAGCTTCATGGCCGCACCAGCCTGTCGCCAGGCTTCAGCCCTGCGAGCACCTCAATTCCGTCGCCGCCGCCTTCGAGCCGGGCTGGCTGGCCGGGCTGAATAACCACATCGATGGTCTTGCCATCGGCTTGCTGCAGCCGGGCGTAATCCAGGCCGAAGTGCTTGAAAAGGTAATTACTGGGGACCACCATCGTTTGGCGTTTGCCGCCGGAAATCCAGACGAGAACCCGCTCGCCAACGAAATATTGGCCGAGCCCATCCGCTTTCGCGTCGGCGATCACGCGTCCATCCTGAAGCTCGGGATAAACGAGGGAAATAAAGCCCCTTCCGAGCGGCGCATCGCTGGCGGCAAGTTCGCGGCCGCCAATGACGACGGGATCGCCTGCGTGAATGAAGCGGGCGTGGCGCTCCGGCAGCTCGAGGCGCAGGACGTAGGCGTTCGCCGCGATCTTGGCGATGGTCTCGCCTGGCATGACGACCGCGCCGACGGTCACGGGTATGGTGAGGACGCGGCCTTGCGCGGGAGCGAGCACATCGCCTTCTTCCACTTGCCTCGTGATGACCGATCGCTCGGCCTCGGCGGATTTCAGAGCATTCGAGGCCACTTCGGAGGCGGCGCGCGCCTCATCGAGCTTCGCACCCGCCGCAAAACCGCGCTGCGCAAGCTGCTCCTGGCGCTGAGCCTCGGTCTTCGCGGTTTCGGCCCGCGACCTGAGCCCGACGATCTGCGCGTCGAGGGATTTCATTTTCAGGGCAAGCTTTTCATCCGCCACCGTTGCGATCACGTCGCCGGTCTTCACCTCGCTTCCACGCTTGATTGAAAGCGATGCGATAGTGCCGCCGGTGCGGACGCGCGCGTTGATCTCGTCGGTGCTGCGAACTGTGGCGAAGACCGCCTTCGGGTCGTCGATCTCGATTTCTTTGACATCGAACACGTCCTGCGCCCTGGCCGCAATCGGCAGGGCAATGACAAAGAGGCTCAGCGCGAGCAGCGCGGCATGTCTCGCCGAAACCTGGCCAGTCATTCCCATTTCCCTTCAAGATTCCGCGGCCTTGTCTTCAACGGCGAGGGCGGCCGGGATTTGCACCAGTCCGATCGCTATTCCGGCTGCGTAGGGCGGCCAGGCCTTTTGGGACCGAAACATGCTGAACCTCCAGGTTGCTGCGATTATTGGCCGCTCGCGTCTGCGGGCTGCCCGCTTTTCTTTTTCCAAAGCGATACTAGATGTGGCATATTAAAAGTTCAAGGCTTCATATCTACGAAATGATGAAGATACAGACCGAAAAGATGTCGCAAGCCGCCGATGTGGCCGTCGAGCTGCTCCAATCGCTCGGAAACAAGTCCCGGCTGATGATCATGTGCCAGCTGATCGATGGCGAGAAGTCGGTGGGTCAGCTTGCCGAGTTTCTCCAGGCGCGCGAGTCCACGGTCTCGCAGCATCTTGCGCTGCTTCGCAAGGACCGGCTTGTCACGACGCGGCGCGACGGCCAGACGATCTTCTACGCCATATCCAGCGACGCCGCGCGTCTCGTGCTGGAAAGGCTCTACGAGATCTACTGTCCATAAGGCGCCGTCGGCGGCCGATCCGGGCGCTTTTCGCCCTGCTGCAACAACGCAATCCTCATTTTCGCCATAAGCCGGATTTCGATTGCGGCGCTCTGCCTGCACCGCCTATGGTGCGCGCAACCGGTCGGGCCTTTGCGCCTTCGACACCGCAATGATGCAGACACATTTGAAAAGTGGGGCGCGACCAGTGGCACGCGAAGCGATTATCCAAGAAGATACAATCATTAAGGGCAAAATCCGCAATTGCCGCCAGATGGAAATTCATGGCTATGTCGAGGGTGAGCTTGCCGCCGAGTCCGTGCTCATCCACCAGGGCGGTACGTTTTTCGGCACGTTGAAAACCGACCAGGCCGACGTTGCCGGTTCGGTTCAAGGCGAAGTGTTCGTGAAAAACCTGATCAGCATTCGCAGCTCAGGGTCGGTGAACGGCAACGTGCGCTATGGCCAGCTCGCCATGGAAATGGGGGCGGACTTGAGCGCGGAACTGCGCAATGTGCCGCCGAGGCTCGCGGGCGATCTCGACATCACGGTGAAGCGCGGAAGGTCGGTGGTCATCACCACCGAAGACATCACCGCCATCGATCCGGACGATACGCCCGACAACCTCACATACACCGTTTCGAACCCGAGCAACGGCTTTGTGGCGCTCGCCAATCAGGCTGGGCTTTCGATTGTGAACTTCACGCAGGCCGACATCGAGGCGGGCCGCGTGCTTTTCGTCCACGATGGCGGAAGCAGCAGCACCGCGAATTTCGATGTCATGGTGATGGACGACAGCGGCGCGACCTCGGGCCGCGCTCAAACCGTAACCGTCCACGTGAGAGGCTGATACTGACGCCGTCGCTCGGAGACCCAGTAATGGCTGTTCCTAAGCCTTCAGCAGCGCGAGCGCCGAATCGAACAGCGCCGGGTCGCCGCAAGCGACACAGCGCCCAGCCTCGGTAGCCGATCCGCCGTCCCAATTGCCGATAACGCCGCCCGCCTTTTCGACAATCGGAATGAGCGGCACGATATCGAATGGCTTGAGCTTGGCTTCCGCCACGATGTCGATGTGGCCCAGCGCCAGCATGCAGTAGGCGTAGCAATCGCCACCGAAACGGCGCATGCGAACGGCGTGCGCCAGCCGGTTGAAGCGAACTTCGTCGTCGCCCTGGAACATATCGGGTGTTGTCGCAGCGAGGAATGCCCGGTCCAGGCTGGCGCACCGGCGCGTCTCGCAGCGCTGGAGCCCCGTGGGTCCGCGATACCACGCCGCGCGGGCATCGTTCCAGAAGCGTTCGCCGATGAAGGGCTGATCCATGATGCCGAGCACGGGCTTGCCTTCATGCTGCAAGCCGATCAGCGTCCCCCACTGAGGCATGCCGAGAATGAACGCGCGCGTTCCGTCGATGGGGTCGAGCGTCCAGACGTATTCCGCGCCCTCGTTCACGGTGCCGAATTCCTCTCCGACGATGCCGTGATGAGGGAATTCACGCGCTATGATGTCGCGGATGACCGCTTCAGCGCCTTTATCCGCCGCCGTGACGGGGTCGAACATCCCGCCGCCCTTATGATCGGCCGCCGGGTTGGTGCGAAAGTGCAACAAAGTCACTTTACTCGCCGCGTTCGCAAGCCTGTGGGCTGTGTCGAGCAGCAAATCGAAAGAAACAGTCACCTCATGACCCCCCATCATCCGTTCTGAAACGGCACAGATGTCTTGAAATAATTGCAAAGGTTTCTTAACGGCGGCGCTTGGTGAACGATTGTTGCAAACACGCACCTATTTCCACTGGTGTACAGTATCCCAAATCAATCGCTTGAAATTTGTGCGCTGCGATGCGATATTACTGCGGTGCGATACACGTCTATGACGTGCGTCGCTGCCCTCCTTGGGCGTTTCCTCCCTAGACTTGGGGCCGTTCAATCATTTTGAATGGCCTCTTTTTTTGTCTAGCGCAAGCTATTCAGCGGCCATCTTATAGCCGCCGGTCCACCGCGGCAATTCCTGGACGAGCATGGCGATCAGCCGCCCCATGTCCCATTGCAATCCGGAGAATGCGGGCGACTTCTCGAACGTATCCTCGTTCATATAGAGGCTGCGGTCCACCTCGATCTGAAGGGCGTGGATGCCTTGATCGGGTTTGCCGTAGTGTTCGGTGATATAGCCCCCGGCGTATGGCTTGTTCAGCGCGACGCGATAGCCGAGACTTTTCAGGAGCGCCTGCACGAGCCGGGTGATCTCGGGCGCACACGACGCACCGAAACGGTCGCCAAGCACGAAATCCGGCCAGCCGCCCCGGTCCGACTGCTGCGATGGCATGGAGTGGCAGTCGAGCAGGAATGCCGTCCCGAACTGCGCGCGGGTCGATTGCATTAGCTCCTTCAGCGCCGCGTGATAGGGCTTGTAAAGCCGCTCGATGCGGACGAACGCGGTCTCCAGCGTGAGCGGGCCGTGATAAATCTCCTCCTTGTCGTTGACGATGCGCGCGATGGTGCCAAGCCCGCCTATCGCGCGCAGCGATTGGCTGTTCACAAAGTCCGGCAGCCGGCCATTGAAGAGGACCGGGTCCAGCTCGTAGGGTTCGCGGTTGATGTCGATGTAGGCGCGCGGGAAATGCGCCTGCATGAGCACCGCGCCTTGGGCGGGCGCCGAGGATAGAAGCTCGTCCACATAAGCGTCCTCCGATTTCCGCAGCGCCTGGGCCGAAAGCCGCGAGGATTCGATGAACACGGAGGGGTAGATACGCCCGCTATGCGGCGAGTTGAAAACGATCGGAACGCGCTGGTTTGGCACGCCGAGGATCGAGAACGGTGGATCGAGCTCCGCCGCAATGCATTGAGCTTCTTCTTGGGGCATAAAATGTCGCGAGGGCCAATAGGCCTGGATCGGATTACGTGAGTTAATGTCTCAAAAACTGCGCCGCTGCGCAATTGCGATCTATCGGCGACCCGCTCACGTTTAATGGATCGGAAAGGCTTAAGCCCCGCGCATCGGCTGAGAATCACAAAGCGAAGGTCACTATGAGTCCGGCTTCTTCCGCACCTGCGGCTCTTGTCTGGTTCCGGCGCGATCTCAGGCTTGCCGATCACCCGGCGCTAGTGGCCGCTGCCGAAATCGGGGGTGCGTGTCATCCCGGTCTATATCCTGGACGGCGAGACGCCCGGCGATTGGCGCATGGGAGGTGCGAGCCGCTGGTGGCTGGCGCAGTCGCTGAGATCGCTGGAGAAGAGCCTTCAGCGCCTTGGCTCGCGCTTGATCCTGCGCCGCGGAGAGGCCGGGCGCGTCCTTCAAGATTTGATCGCTGAAACCGGCGCGAGTGCCGTCTACTTCACGCGAGGCTATGAGCCGTTTCAGCGCAAGCTCGAAGAGCGGCTGAACGCGGCCCTTCCCGGCCTCGGGGTGCAATGCCGCCGTTTCGGAGGCCAAATCCTGTTCGAGCCCGAAAAGCTCCTGAACGCTTCGGGCGAGCCATTTCGCGTCTACTCGCCCTTCTATCGAGCCCTGGCGCAGCGCGACCTGCCGGGATCGCCTCTTCCGGCTCCTCTGGCGCTTCCAGAGCCGTCATCGTGGCCTCGATCGGAAAATCTGGAAAGCTGGGGCCTTGAACCTGCCAACCCCGACTGGGCGGGCGGCATCAGAGCCGCATGGACGCCCGGCGAAACCGCGGCTTACATCCGGCTGCGGCTTTTCATGGAAAATGCGGTTCAAAGCTATCGCGACCGGCGCAACAAACCCGGAACCAACTCCACCTCCCGGCTTTCGCCCTACCTCGCCTTCGGCGAGATCAGCCCGCGCCAGATCTGGCACGCGGCGATTGCCGCGGCCGAAGCAGCGGGCAAGCCCGATATGGGCGAGACGTACCTGCGCGAAATCGCGTGGCGCGAATTCTCCTATCACCTGCTCTTCCACTTTCCGCACCTGCCCGAGAAAGCGTTCAAGCCCGAATTCGAAAGTTTCCCGTTCCGGGATGACGAATCCGCCCTTCATTCCTGGCAGAAAGGGCAGACCGGCTACCCCATCGTCGACGCTGGCATGCGCCAGCTCTGGCAAACCGGCTGGATGCACAATCGCGTGCGCATGATCGTGGCCTCGTTCCTGATCAAGCATCTGATGGTGCCCTGGCAGAAGGGCGAAGCGTGGTTCTGGGATACGCTCGTGGATGCCGACCTTGCGAACAATTCCGCAGGCTGGCAGTGGGTTGCGGGCTCAGGCGCGGACGCCGCTCCCTATTTCCGCATCTTCAATCCGGTCCTGCAGGGCGAGAAGTTCGATCCGCATGGCGACTATGTGCGGGCCTTCTGCCCGGAACTGGCAAGGCTGCCGGATTCGCTCATTCATAAGCCATGGGAGGGCGGAGCCCATCTCCTTGAGAGCTTCGGAGTGAAGCTCGGCGAGACCTATCCCCATCCCATGGTCGATCACGCCGAAGCGAGAAGGCGTGCGCTCGCGGCCTACGAGACCATCAAGAAGCAAGTGTGATCTTGATTGGAGCGTCATGGCCATGAAGACTGGATCCCCGGCAGTCGAGTCATCACGATCTGATGACGGAAAACCAGTTGGAACGAACCCGTCCCAATTCCGTTTGCCTCCCGAAAGCTTGGCTCAAGGAGGCACATCATGCGGAATTTCACTCTCGGCGCGCTGCTCGTCGCGCTCATCGCGTTCGCTGGTTTCTACATGTATAAGCAGGACCACGTCACGATCGAGAAGCCAACTCTGCCGAAGGTTGAGACGCACTAAAATCCATGTGGCCGGGGTCAATCCCGGCCATTTTCTTAAGTCCAAGTGCCTGTAAACAATCCGTGAACGAACGCCCGCGCTCAGGCCCGCCACTTTGCCCTGATCGCCAATAGCCCCCATATCGGAACCGAAGTTGCGGCAAAAGCCGCCGCGTTGAGCGAGGTTTCCGATGGCGTTCTTCTTCAAAAACAAGTCCGTTATGCCCGATCCAGACAAGGCGATGCCCGGACGTGCCACTCCCATGCCAACCGCCGCCACCCATTTTGTGAATGCAGCACCGCTCAAGGGTCCCTACCCCGAAGGAAGCGAGATCGCGATGTTCGGCCTTGGCTGCTTCTGGGGCGCGGAGAAAGCTTTCTGGAAGCTTCCGGGCGTGCTCGTTACCGCCGTGGGCTATGCGGGCGGCTACACTCCCAACCCAACCTACGAGGAAGTCTGCTCGGGGCAGACCGGCCACAACGAGGTTGTGCGCGTGGTCTTCGATCCGAAAAAGATCAGCTACGGCAACCTCTCAAGAGCATTCTGGGAGGGGCACAACCCGACACAAGGCATGCGCCAGGGCAACGATACCGGCACGCAATACCGCTCGGGAATCTACACCTATTCCGAAGCCCAGGCCCGCGAAGCCAATGCCTCGAAGGAAGCTTATCAATCCGAGTTGACCGCCCGCGGCTATGGCCCCATTACCACCGAGATCTTGCCTGCCGGCGAGTTCTACTTTGCGGAGGACTATCATCAGCAATACCTCGCGAAGAACCCGCGCGGCTATTGCGGGCTCGGCGGCACGGGCGTGAGCTGCCCGATCGGGCTTGGCGCCAAGCAGACGGCGTAGGCAATGATCCGGCAGGAAAACGTCAACTTGCCCGAAGGCATAATCCCGGCTAGCACTTCGCCAGTTCAGAAGGCGTTTCCAAGATGTATATGACCGAAGCCACTATTGTTCACCTTGTCATTGCCGTTGGCCTGGCCGTCCACGCGATGAAGACCGGCCGCTCCCAGTGGTGGCTGTTCATCCTTCTTCTCGTGCCGGTGATCGGGTCGATTGCCTACGTCGTTATCGAAATCATACCCGCCATGTTCCGCTCCCGCGGAGCGCAAAAGGTTGCGACGAACATCGGCGCCGTGCTCGACCCCGACAAGGAATGGCGCGAGCGCCTCAAACAGGCGGAGCTTGTGGATTCGGTCGATGCGAAGCGGGCGCTCGCCGAAGAGTGCGAGAAAAAGGGGTTATGGGACGACGCCATCCGGCTTTATGAGACTGCGGCGACCGGCATCTTCGCCGACGATCCCGCCGTCCTCATCGGGCTCGCCCGCGCGCAGCTCGGAGGCGGAAACGCCCCGGCTGCGATCGAGACGCTGAACAAGCTGGAGGAAGTCCAGCCTCAATTGCGCAATCAGGAAGCGCACCTCCTGCGCGCCCGTGCGCTGGAGGCGACCGGCCACACCGAGGAGGCCCTGGCTGAATACGAAGAGGTCTCGCGCTATTATGCAGGCTTCGAGGCGCGCTCGCGTTACGGGCTGCTGCTTTTGAAGCAGGGGCGCGTCAGCCAGGCCCGCGAGATGTTCATGGAGGTGGTGCGCGCATCGAGCGCAAGACCCGTGGCCATCGCGCCGGGCGACAAAGAGTGGATCAGGATCGCGAAAGCCAACCTGCGCTAAAGTTCAGCCGGCGCTTCCCGCAGACCATTCCCGTCACCAACTTGTCATTGCGCCCGAAGCTGGATCACGCTTAAGCTGTGGGCCTGAAGTCAGGCCCTGGCAGGGGTCCAGGGCGCATGGCGCACCTTTTTGGTTGGCTATCCTTATCTCGGAAAATGCGGAACACGATCGGAGAGACCATGGCAAGTGAGAGCAAGTGCCCGTTCACGGGCGAGGCCCGCGCACACACGAATTCTGACTGGTGGCCGAACCAGCTTAACCTTCAGGTTCTTCACCAGCACTCCACCCTGTCCAATCCGATGGGCGAGGAATTCGATTACGCCAAGGAATTCAAGAGTCTCGACCTGGATGCCGTGATCAAGGACCTGCACGCCTTGATGACGAACTCGCAGGATTGGTGGCCGGCCGACTTCGGCCACTACGGGGGACTGTTCATTCGGATGGCATGGCACAGCGCAGGCACCTACCGCATCGGCGACGGCCGCGGGGGCGCGGGAGGCGGCCAGCAGCGCTTCGCACCGCTCAATAGCTGGCCGGACAACGCGAACCTCGACAAGGCACGCCGGCTACTGTGGCCGATCAAGCAGAAATACGGCCGGAAAATCTCCTGGGCCGACCTTATGGTTCTCGCGGGCAACGTCGCGCTCGAGTCCATGGGCTTCAAGACCTTCGGTTTCGGTGGCGGCCGCGAGGATACCTGGGAACCCGAACAGGACATCTACTGGGGGCCTGAGGGTAAGTGGCTGGCGGACGAGCGCTACTCGGGCGACCGCGATCTCGCCAACCCGCTGGCTGCCGTGCAGATGGGCCTGATCTACGTGAATCCCGAAGGGCCGAACGGCAATCCGGATCCTGTCGCTGCGGCGAAAGATATTCGCGAAACGTTCGCCCGCATGGCGATGGACGACGAGGAGACCGTCGCGCTCATTGCCGGCGGTCACACTTTCGGCAAAACCCACGGCGCCGGCGATGCAAAACTGGTGGGCCCCGAGCCCGAAGCGGCCCCCATCGAGTCGCAGGGCTTGGGCTGGATCAGCCGCTTTCGTTCCGGCAAAGGCGCGGATGCAATAACCGGCGGCCCGGAAGTCATCTGGACGCAGACGCCCACGAAGTGGAGCAACCACTTCTTCGAGAACCTGTTCGGCTACGAATGGGAACTCACGAAGAGCCCGGCCGGCGCCTATCAGTGGAAAGCGAAAGGCGGCGCGCCCACGATCCCGGACCCCTACGACCCATCGAAGCGGCACGAGCCGACCATGCTGACCACGGACCTCTCGTTGCGGTTCGACCCTGCCTACGAAAAGATCTCAAGGCGCTTCTACGAGAACCCGGATCAGTTCGCAGACGCGTTCGCACGCGCGTGGTTCAAGCTGACGCACCGCGACATGGGCCCGATCGCACGTTATCTCGGCCCGCTCGTTCCTAAGGAGGAACTGGTGTGGCAAGACCCGATCCCTGCGGTCGATCATCCGCTGATCGGGGAGCAGGACATTGCCGCGCTGAAGGCGAAAATCCTTGGCTCCGGCCTGTCCGTCTCCGAGCTGGTCTCGACGGCTTGGGCGGCGGCGTCCACGTTCCGCGGCTCCGACAAGCGCGGCGGAGCGAATGGCGCGCGCATCCGCCTTGCACCGCAAAAGGACTGGGACGTCAACCAGCCGGCTAAGCTCGCGAAGGTGCTGCAGAAGCTCGAAGCGATCCAGGAAGAGTTCAACGCTTCGCAGTCCGGCGGAAAAAAGGTTTCGCTTGCCGACCTGATCGTTCTCGGCGGCTCCGCCGCGATCGAGAAGGCCGCGAAGGACGCCGGGCACGATGTGAAGGTCCCCTTCACGCCGGGGCGCATGGACGCCTCGCAAGAGCAGACCGACGCCCACTCGTTTGCGCCGCTCGAACTCACCGCTGACGGATTCCGCAACTATATCCGCGGTAAGCAGCGCCTGCAGCCCGAAGAGCTGTTGGTGGATCGCGCCGAGTTGCTGACGCTGACGGCGCCTGAGATGACGGTTCTCACCGGCGGCCTGCGCGTTCTGGGCGCAAATGCCGGGAAGTCCTCGCATGGGGTCTTCACCAAGCGGCCGGAGACGCTGACGAACGACTTCTTCGTCAACCTGCTCGACATGGGCACTGAGTGGCAGCCGTCCCAAGCTTCTGAAGGCCTGTACGAAGGGCGCGACCGGAAGACGAACGAGGTCAAGTGGACGGGCACGCGTGTCGACCTGATCTTCGGTTCGCACTCGCAGCTTCGCGCGCTTGCGGAAGTCTATGCCTGCGCGGACTCCCAGCAGAAGTTCTTGAATGACTTCGTGGCGGCGTGGACCAAGGTGATGGACCTCGACCGCTTCGACGTCGCCTGATCCCTTGCGAAAGGTTTCCCGAGGGCTTCGACCGAAACACAAGAAGCCCGAAGGAGACCTTGTCGCGCTTGTGAAACAAAAGGGATCGGCTATAACTTAAGTCCTTGAAGGGGATGGAGTACCCCCTGAACTGCCGTTTTGGCTGATGACTCCTGCTGCAAGACCTGCGGCGGGAGTTTGTCCGTAACCCGCTGCATGGCGGGTATTTTTGTGCCCGCGTCTATCTTTGACGGACGCAAGACCGGGTTTGCCCCGGTGATTTTCGGGAGAGTCGATGCTGACGTATTTCTACATCGCACTTGGAGGAGCGCTCGGAAGCGTCGCCCGCGCCTGGACGACCAACGCCATGGTTCGCATCGTGGGACCGCATTTCCCATGGGGCACGATCCTGATCAACGTAACAGGATCGTTCATCATCGGCTTTTTCGGTGCCCTCACCGCGAGCGACAGCCGCTTCCCGGTCCACGCCGATGCGCGCGCCTTCGTCATGATCGGGATCTGCGGCGGGTACACCACGTTCTCATCCTTCAGCCTGCAAACGCTCGACCTGTTGCGCGACGGCAAACCCGGCGCCGCTGTCGCGAACGTCGCCATCTCGCTTATCCTGTGCCTCCTCGCAGTTACCGCCGGCTATACCACTGCCATGTCCGTGAACGGCGCCCCGGCGCGGACCGCCTCCTACAAAAGCAAAACCATGGGAGAAGTGGTGCTCGCCATTCTCGACCGCCCTGAAGCGGTCTCAAGCGTTTTGTCGAGCGCCGCCCGGCTGCTGCAATACGGCAGGGGCGGCCGCATCGAAGCGCTTGCCGTGCGCACCCCGCCGGTCGCCGAGCTTATGGTCGCCGACCAGAACTCTGACCCCCGCCGGCGAAGGGCGATTGCGAGCCCAAGAGGAGGCTTGGGCGGCCGCGGTCAGGACAGCGGCAAGCCGATGGGAAGAGACATCGAAAACGAGCGCGGTTGCCACCGATTTCGTCGATTTGGAAGGCGACATCGGACACCTTGCCGGCGAGCGCGGACGCCGTTGCGACCTGATAGCTATCGCGAGCGAGCGGCACACGCCGCGATCGCGCGATGCGCTGCACGCGGCTCTTTTCGACACATCCCGCGCCGTGCTGATCACCCCGCCAAACAGCACCGGCGAATTCGGGCGCGTTGTGGCCGTCGCCTGGAAAGACGATGTGCGCGCTCCGAAAGCTGTCCTTGCCGCCATGCCGATCCTTGAAAAGGCGGAAGCTGTCCACGTCCTTCGAGCGCGTACGCACGAGGCGGAGGTTCCGGCCATCCTTGAAGAGCATGGCATCCCCGCTGTGGCCCACGCGCTTCCCGGCCATGACGGTCCCGTCGGGGCGGAACTTCTTAAAGTGGCGCACGATCTCGGCGCGGACCTCATTGTGATGGGGGCCTACGCGCACGGGGAATGGCGCGAAGCCCTTCTCGGCGGCGTCACCCGCTACATGCTCGATCACGCCGACTTGCCGCTGTTGATGCGCCACTAGACATAGAGGGGTGCGGCGGATCGACCGGAAAGCATTCAACTCTTTGCTCGCCGGGAACGTCATTGCTCTTGCGATGTTCAGGTGGGGAAAGAGCGGGTGCCCACATGTCAGCGTGGAAAAAGAGCCTTCTTATCAGTTTACTGATCTCGGCCAGTGCCGGTCTCGCGGCACAGGCCGCAGACGAGT
Source organism: uncultured Alphaproteobacteria bacterium (assembly GCA_963834165.1). GTDB lineage: Bacteria > Pseudomonadota > Alphaproteobacteria > Rhizobiales > Rhodomicrobiaceae > Rhodomicrobium. The sequence goes on from CAWIAL010000009.1 coordinate 48,801, forward strand.
TTCAGCCGCAGGATAGGCCGGCGGCGACAAACATCGTTTTGCACAGAACCGAAAGCGTGCTCGGAAAAGACCTTGTCAGCGCTTCGGGCGAAAGTGCCGGGCGCATCGTCGACGTTCTTACGGACGAGACCGGCAAGGTGCGGGCGGTCATTGTCGAATTCGGCGGCTTTCTCGGCGTTGGAAGCCGCAAGATCGCTGTTGCCTGGTCGGACTTGCGCTTCAACTCGAACCGCGACCCCGGCGCCGTTTTAGTCGATCTTCCCAGTGAGCGCCTCAGCCAGGCGCCCGAAGTCAGGGCGGGCAAACCCGTGGCTGTCGTCAGCGCGCACGGTCCGGTAAGGGATGGCGCGGAAGCCGTCGGCAATTAACGAAACTCTCGTGCCGCCGGATTCACCAATTCCGGCGCTCCTGCGCACGGAACAGGCTCTCCGCCCTTCGGCGCGCAGCCTCACTGGGCTTGATTGGTTCACCTTTTTCCTTGGCGACATTCAAACCGGCTTCGGCCCCTTCATAGCGGTCTACCTCGCGACCCAGAAATGGAACCAGACCGACATCGGGCTTGTCCTGTCGGTCGGCTCCCTCGCAAGCCTTTTCACCCAGATCCCCGGCGGGGCAATCATCGACAGGGTGCGCTCGGAACGCACAGCCGCCGCTGCGGCTGTGGTCGCAATCGGTGTCAGCGCATTCATCATCGCGATATGGCCGATCTTCGCCTCCGTCGCATTCTCGCGCGCCTTGCAGGCCGGGGCCACGTCCCTTCTGGGGCCGGCGGTTGCCGCAATTAGCCTCGGCCTCGTAGGACGGTACGCGCTGGCGCAGCGCCTCGGACGCAACGCACGTTTTGCGTCGGCCGGAAACGGCGCCGCCGCCGTGATCATGGGAGCCACCGGACTTTTCCTGTCGGCGCAAGCGGTTTTTTTCGTGACGGCTGCGTTTACGCTTCCGGCGCTTGCCGCGCTGTTTATGATAAGGGACAGCGAGGTGAACGCTGCGAGCGCTCACGGTTGCGTTTCGGACGAGCAGGCTTCTGGCGTCGCCGCCGGACTTGTGGAGCTTCTCAAAAAGCGCGCCATGTGGGTCTTCATCGGCGGTATCGTGCTGTTTCAGATGGCCAATGCGCCGATGCTGCCGCTTGTGGGAAGCGAACTTACGCGGACGGCGAGCAGCTGGGCGGTCGCGCTGATCGCGGCCTGCATCGTGATGCCGCAAATTATTGTCGCTTTGTTCGCGCCATGGGTCGGGAGGCTTGCCCAGCGCATAGGCCGGCGGCCTCTACTCATCGCGGCGCTGGCGGTACTGCCGGTGCGCGGCGTGCTCCTCGCTTCTTTCGGGGGCGCGCTGCCAATCGTCGCCATCCAGATGCTGGATGGTGTGTCTGCGGCGGTGCTTGGCGTTTTGATCCCGCTCGTCATCGCCGACATCTCATTCGGAACCGGCCACTTCAATCTCGCCCAGGGCGTCATCGGCATGTCGATCGGGCTCGCCGCCGCGATCAGCACAACCGGCACGGGCTATATCGCCGACAGTTTCGGAACCCATGCGGCGTTTCTCTGCCTCGGCGCGGCGGGCGCGGTTGGGGCACTGCTGCTCCTTTTCTTGATGCCGGAAACGCGTCCCACGGATGAATGAATGGGGCGCGTGTCCAGATGGCTGCCCCGCTTCTACTCCTTCAAGTATCCGACATAGTAGATGCCAATAACGTTGTTGGCGGAGTCCCGGATAGGCTCATACGCGGTGATATACGGTTTGCCGAGGATATTGGCCTCGCCGTAGTACGCCTCGTTATTTCGTATGCTGACGATGACGTTGCCGTTCGGATCGAGAATTGTTCCGACTGCCCGCGATCCGTCATCCTTCTTCACGTTCGTTGCCACGCGGACGTAATTATCGCCGCTCTTCACGAAGACAGTGGCTGTTCCGCCCGCTTTCGTCACGATCTCGTCGACCAGATCGTAATTGTTATTCATCTTGGTCCCGCCGAAGTAGAGCGCGGGAAGCTCTTTGCCGGCGACAGGATCGGTTCCCTCGATCCTGGCAGCTCCTAACTTCGCTGCCTCGGATTTGAACAGCCCCATAGAAGTTTTCACTTTCTGTGAAGCATCCTCCTTCGCATAAGCGAGGCTTGGTGCAATAAGCAACATGGCGATCAGGCACACGATCACGCCAATGGCGTGGTGTTTTTGCTTTGTGTTCATGAGACAGGACTCCTCCAACCCTCAAAGGGCACCCGGCCCAGCAGCATGAGGAAAAAAGCCGTTCGCGCAACACCGCGAAGCATGTATCTCCCCAAGCTCAGGCCAGGGGTTGATGCCGCTCTGCGCGTAGAAATGCGCTGCCTAAGTATCTGTTCCGCACTCGCCTACCTCGAGCAGCAAATCTGCCCGCTGATCAAACGCGGAACTGTTTTCCATCCTGGTATTTAACACCCGCAAAAGGGGGACACTCCATATTGGAGGAATGACATGCGCCCCTTCCAGTTTCCCCTCTGGTCTCACGTTGCAGCATTTGGATTGATCTGCGGAGTAACTGCGGCAAGCCCTTCGTGGGCCGCGCCCGAAACAAACGCCGCCGGTGCAAACCCCGATCCAAACGCGGTTCAGATTACGACGCTCTACGATGCCTTCGGCAAAACCTCGACCATGAAGAAGGATTGGGGTTTCTCGGCCTACATCGAGTATGGCGGCAAGAGGATCCTGTTCGATACCGGCAACAACGCCGAAATCTTCGCTCATAACGTGCAGGCGAAGGGCATCGATCTTACCAAGCTGGACTTCGCCATCGTCTCGCACCGCCATGGAGACCACACGAGCGGGCTCAATTATCTGCTGAAGGTCAATCCCACAGTCAAAATCTACGCGCCTCAAGAAAACTTCGGGGTGTTCGGCGCCGCGTTGCCAGGGACGTTCTTCAGGCGCGACGAGGCGCTGCCTCCCGAGATGCGCTATTTCGATGGCAGCCCGCCTGCTGAGTTTCGCTTCGGCAGTCCGTGGCCAAACGCGAACTTTTCATGGATCAGCAAGGACACGGAAATCGCGCCTGGCTTTCACCTGATCCTCTTGAGCGGCAAATGGGGCGCGGATCTGGAGGTGAGGGAGATCTCGCTCGCGATAGACACGCCGGACGGCCTTGTCCTCATCGTCGGCTGCAGTCATCCAACGATTGAGAAAATCGTGGAGGACGCGCGGGCAACGCTCAACAAGCCGATCCATCTCATTCTGGGCGGACTGCATTTGCTGCCCGCCAAGGACGATCAGATCAAAGCCATCGCAGCCTTTCTGCGCGATGGCGCCAAGGTGGAATTCATGGCCCCCACGCATTGCACGGGCGAACCGGGTTTTGCGATCCTGAAGGAGACCTTCGGCGACAAATACATCTATGCGGGCCTCGGCTCCACCGTCGTTGCAGGGCCGCAGGTTATTGTGAAAGCGGACGCGGGCCAGCCGGTGCGGCAGGCGATGGATGAGGAGGATTTCCGCACCTACCGCACAGCGATGGCGGAAGGGCTGTATCGCCCGCTGCTGGGCAGAGGGCGGCTGGCTACAGCGCGGTAGTTCGGCTGGCGCGGGGTGGCAAAGGCTCAAGCTGTAGCGGATCGGTCATCGCCGGTTGATATCGTGTGCTTTTTGCCGCCTGCGCGACAGACGGCACCTTGCCAAATCGCTCAAAATTTTGTTTGTCTTGGCACCAGCTAGGTCTTTCTAACTAGCTCCCACCGAGTATTGAATCAGCGCTCGTTTGCATTTGTAAGAGAACCGCCAAGCCAAAAAACGGGGAATAACGTGTCATTGAAAAATCTGACTCCCAAAAAAATGTGTGGTCTGGGGCAATGCCCCGGAGTGTATGAGGAAGAAGATGGAAAGCACTTGAGGATAATTGGGGCGTCCATCGAACCCGGCGAGTTGTCGGCGAGGATCGCGGCTGGGGAAGCAGTGATAAGAGTTGAGCGCGCGTTGTTGAGCAATGTTGGCGGCCCGGTGTCCCGGGTTCTCATGCGGATGGGTCTGTAGTCTTTTTTATCCATTATAATGAGCAGAACTGCCGGCAGCGCGCCGGCAGCTGGGTTTTTGTGCCCCGATGTTTTCAGGATTGGTGCATGGCTAGAGCGGTCTTTTCTTGAACGCACCGGGCCTGCTTAACTCCCGCCTCCGCCTTCATCACTGCGAAGAGCATGAATGCCAAGAGCATCGCGATTGCAACCGCGAGTTCTCTCGCTTCTGGCGTTCGCAGCGAACACAGGAACGACAGGAGCGCCCCTGCCCCTATGGTTGTTGATATGACGGTCCTCCCTTCATCCGACCACGCCCAGGTCAGCACCCGCACAAGAGCCATGACCGGGGAGGGATTGCAGCGAATTGCTGGGTCGGCAACAACTTCGGTTGATGGGAAAAAATGCATGCAGGCAAGTAACAACAGCGTTATAGCACTTGCCAAGCTGAACACCGATCGCAAAATCTGGTAGGTGTGCATAACTTTCCTCCAAAGTCTTGAGGAGGAGTGCTTCTCTCCTAATCAAAGCCCTCTCCCTGGAATAATTTTATCATCGGGGGAACCGAGATTGATCGCAGAGCGCGCCGATCTATCTTGAATATTTGCTTGGTTTTAAATGATCAGAACTTGACACAACTAAAGCAGTGTTGCTGCTCTTGTTGAAGTTTTGAAATCCTCGAAAGTTTTGAAACTTTCATCGGACCATGCGGTCATCTGGCCCCGAAGGATCTTGCTGGAACCGGTAGCTGTTTGTATTTTGGGGCTCTGGCTCGCGAGTGAGCTGATGTGTTGAACGAAGGCTGTGACGGCAGACGTCAGACGCTTCGGCAAATTCTTTTTGTTTAAGGGTTGCTGCGTCTGTTTGCGTTGGGCGTTCCTTAGGGAAAGACGATCGTGAAAGACGCAATGACATTAAGGGAAATTACGCCCCTCCATCTCAGGTGTGGAATTGGCCAATGCCCCGCAGTCTTTGAGCACGGGGCGCAATCTCTGGTTATCATCGGTAAGGTCTTGGACAACGACCTGCTCGCTCAAATCGCGCCGAAGATCGGGCCTGGCGAGTATGCGATAACGATCTCGCGTGCCATGGTCGCGGGATCGATAGCTCACGCGAGGAACCGTCGCGGGCTTCGGGCTGGCCTCTCGCGGGCTTGGCGAGCCATGCGGCGCTGAGAGATAGAACCGCAGCGTTAAAGGCATTTGAAACAAAAAAAAAAGTTAGTATATACTATCGCGTATTTCTCATTGCGCTTCGCGATAGTTGTTCATGCGATCATGGGTTCACCGTCAGTTAATCGACCTGGGCGAATTAAACTCTTTTTGTTCTCCTCGCCTTCATAAACTCCTCCGAGATACGCATAATTTGAGGCTATGGCCGGACGACAGCCACGTGAACGGTTCGCGCGGAACCGCGATTTTTGCGGCCTATGATCCGTGGGATACCTGTCTTCGTGTCGTTCCTCATTCCTTCAACTACTTCCGGGCGGCTGAAAAGCAGGGGCTGGTCAAATTCAAAGACTCCCTTGCGATATCGAGGACGCTGCTTGAATGTTGCGCGCATCTTCAACCGCGCTACCGCGGCCATTTCTCCTATTTTTTCGACCTGCCGGAAATCAAACCGTTCATGATGTCCGCCCAGGATGAAGAGACGCTTCTCGACACCGAAAACACGCGAGGCGCTTGCGCCGACATTTTCTACGGAACGGTTCCATGGCCGCTGCGCCCGCGCCATCATTTGATTTCGAGGACGCTCCCGAATATCAGCTTCCAGGCGAGCCACGCAGCCGAGCCTTTCACAGCGGTCACGGACGCAATCGAATATGCCAGCTGGGGGACCTGGATCGGGCTCAACGTCAGCGATGTTTGCAAAATTGTGTCGCACTTGAAGTCAGCCATCCCGCCGGCGGCGCCTCAGTCATACGTGTTGCCGGGGCGGCGCATGAACATTCCCTTCTTTTCCCAGGGCTTCCAGGGGATCGTAGTTGGCTTTTTCACCGGTATAGAAGACCATCAGGCGGAACTTGTCCGGACCGAGCTCCTGCAGTTCGGGCAAACCCTTGCGGACCGTTGGTCATTCCAGCGATGCCGCTACTTCTGGGAAAATCTCCGAGCGCACACCGAGAAAAAACAGCTCGCTCAAGCGATTTTGCAGATGGTTTCGCCTGTCTCCTATATCATCGTCGAATCCGGCGACGAAAAAGAAGGTTACAGGCTCAGGGAGGAAGAGAGCTATTGGGCAGGCTACAGGAAACTTTCCCCGAATGAAATAGATGCGCTCCGCGTGCGTCCGGCTGAAATCAGACTCGACGAAACCCTGGTTCCGCGTTGCAGTATCATTATCAAGTTACTCTCGGAGTATTCCATGCTGGACCGAGGATTCACGAAGGCCCGAGTTGATATGCTTTTAAAAGGCCCCTTCGGAACGCCGGTCGAGATTCGCGCGACGGCGTTAGCTTTAGAAACCCTGAAGAGTATTAAAGCAATTCTTGAAAACAGAGTTCTTAACGGATCCGTCTCTATCGCTGTTAGCCGGCAAATCTTTGTTATCGAAAAGGTCATCAATAATTACACAAGGGGATTTGTAACTGTCAGCAACCATGAGGTCTTGAGATATCTAAAAACGAAAAGCAGCAAAATTCCCAGCGGCTACCAGATCAGTTCGCACAGCGAGGATATCGAAAAGCTCCTGGGAGAGAGCGCTGCGGTTGAGCGGTCGCGTAACGGGATCCAGATCCGGTGGACGCCTGAATGACAATTTCCGGCGCACCTCGCAGTTAATGTCCCTTACCGCAGCAGCTCCGTAATCGCCGCGTCGATGCCGTTCAACGTCAGTGGATACATGCGGTTGCCCATGATCTGCTGGATGAGCCTCAGGGACGGCGTGTGGTTCCAATAGCGCTCGGCCGTCGGGTTCAGCCATACGGCGTGCCTATAGATGCCGAGCATGCGCTGAAGCCAGACCTGCCCCAACTCCTCGTTCCAGTGCTCGACCGAGCCGCCCGGCATGATGATCTCGTAGGGGCTCATCGAGGCGTCGCCGACGAAGATAACCTTGTAATCCGGCGGGTAGGTGTTCATCACCTCGTAGGCCGGAACGCGCTCGTCCCAGCGGCGCTCATTCTTGCGCCACACGCTTTCGTACAAGCAATTGTGGAAGTAATAATAGTCCATGTGCTTGAATTCGGAGCGCGCGGCGGAGAACAACTCCTCGCACTCGCGGATGTGATAATCCATCGAGCCGCCCACATCGAAGAATGCGAGCACCTTCACGGTGTTTCGCCGTTCGGGACGGAAGGCAATGTCGAGATAGCCTTTGTGCGCGGTGCCTTTGATGGTGTTGTCGAGGTCAAGCTCTTCCGCCGCGCCTTGCCGCGCGAAACGGCGGAGCTTGCGCAGCGCGAGCTTGATGTTGCGCGTGCCGAGTTCCACCTCGCCGTCGAGGTCCTTGTAATCGCGCCGGTCCCACACCTTCACCGCGCGGAAATTGCGGTTCTTGTCCTGCCCGATGCGAACGCCTTCAGGGTTGTAGCCGTAGGCTCCGAAGGGCGAGGTTCCTCCCGTGCCAATCCACTTTGAGCCGCCTTCGTGGCGGCCCTTTTGCTCGGCGAGGCGCTTCTTCAGCTCCTCCATGATCTTGTCCCAGCCGCCAAGCGCCTCGATCTGGGCTTTCTCCTCATCGGTCAACAGGCGCTCGGCGAGCGCGCGCAGCCATTCCTCCGGGATCTCGGCGCCGATGCCTTCGGCGAGGCTCTCAATCCCGCGAAAGACATGCCCGAAAACGCGGTCGAATTTGTCGAGATGCCGCTCGTCCTTCACGAGCGAGGCGCGGGAGAGATAATAAAAATCGTCGATCTTCTTGCCGGCGATCCCGGAATCGACCGCGTTCAGGAAGGTCAGATATTCCTTCACGCTCACGGGGACACCGGCCTGCTTCAACTCGTAGAAGAAATTCAGAAACATGGGCAGAAAGCCTCAATTACGCTTGAACCCGAAGAGGCGGAATCGCCCGCGCTTGCGCGCCGGCTCTTCTGGCGGTGTTGGGGGAAGGCTCTGCGGCCCGGCCTGTTCCTCACTCTCGATGCTGGAAAGCCTGTGCAGGAGGGAACCGGTGCTCTTTGCGGAAGCGGCGCGTTTGGCCTTGGGGCGCGGCGCGGGTTCGTCTTCGTCGAGGAGGGCTGTTTCACCGGCGAAATCTCTCATACGCGCTGAACGCAGCGTTTCCCACGACGGTGCTTCGGAAACCGTCTCGGGTTCCGTCGCAGCTTTGCGCGATTTTTTCTTAGGCGCGGAACTGCTTCGGGACTTTCCGCGGCCGTGATTTCCACCAGCGTAGGAGGAAGCAGGCAAAAGCAAAACCCTGATCGGCTCTTCGGAGGCGCTCGCGGCTGGCGCAGGCGCTGGCTCCGCGGGCGCCGGACGCACAGCAAGCTGCTTGTTGGCTTGCGGGGTGATCTTGCCCTGGACGTATTGCAGCCCGGTTATGAGATAGGCGATTCCGACGACTAACCCGCGCCGCGCCCAGTTGATGGCGCCGCCCGAGGTTTCGCGGAACTCCTCGGCGCGGCGTTCAAGCTCGAGACGCGCCAGAAACTGCTTGCCCTTCTCGGTCAGGATGGGCGCCCGCGCCAGCAGCTCGGCATAGCGGGCTCGCACTTCCTGCGCTTCGAGAAGGAACTCATAGTGCCGCTTCAGGCCCTCGCCGCCCGACCTTGCGAGCCCGCCGGCACGCTCGAAAGCGCTCGCAAATTGGCCCGGCAAATCGCCGCGCGCCTTGCGCAATTCCTCAGCGGCTCCCTTCAGCCCCTTCACGCCCATAGCTCGCGCGAAACTTTGAGCCGTCGCCGCGGCGTCGCTCAAGATGGTGCGGCCTTCGCGAACGACGAACGCGGCGGCCCTTGCCAGGTTCATGGGAACGGCGATGACCTCGGCCGGGGTGGGCAAACGGCCTTTCTCAAGCTCGGCTGCGATCGCTTCCTGAACGCGGATACCGAAGGCGGCAGCCTCCTCGCGCGCGATGGATAGCCTCAGCTCGACCGGGTCGCCCTCTGCCCTGGCTGCCGCGTTCCCCTCCTTGAAAAGCAGGCCCCGCGCCTCTGCCTGGAAGGTCTCATAGGACTGGGCTTCCGCCAGTTCCGCGCCCAAGGTGCGGATGTCGTCGATCAGGAAGATTTCCGAGGCAGCCCAGAAATCGCGCCGGATTTGCAGGATTTCGGCGAGCGGCGGAAAATTCGGTAGGCCGAAGGTCTTCTGAATCTTCTTCTTGGCCGCGTTCACCCGCTCGAAGTAGGGGCTTTGCGCCTCGATGGCGTTGAGAAGGCTGCGGACATCCTCCTGCAGCCGCTCGCGAGGATCATCGGAATGCCACCCGGATAATCCCCCCACGATTATCGCTTCCGGCGCGCGCGATCTCAGAGCGTTAAAAACGGCCTCGCCCTCGTCGATGATCCCAAGCGCATCGCTTGCCAGCCGGTTCTGCCGCGAACCGTCACGCCGGCGCAAAAGGCGGTAGAGAAGCCAGATTAAAAAGCTGACGCCGAGCCAAAGCGCCACCACCGCCGCAAGAGATGAAAATGTTTTCATCGGTGATCTTTGCCCGCAGTCCCCTATGCCGGCTTGCCTAGCAGGCCGCTGAAACGTGGCTTCATCCTTCGACAAGCTCAGGATGAGGCCGCGTTTATCAACGAATTAAGCCTCATGGTGAGCCTGTCGAACCATGGGCAGCATCTCTCTTTCAACACCCTGCCTAGTGGACCGACCGCCCCCGCCGTGACGCAGGCTGCGGCAAGACCTCATCCGGCGCCCCGAAATGAGAAAAATAGCGCGAGTCGATCGCTTCCAAAGGCAAAATGATGAGGACATCGGTGGTTCCGAACTGCCTGTCCACAACAGCGCCGTCTCCAACGTAGGCGCCGAGCCGGAGATAACCCTTGATGAGCGGCGGCATGTTTTTCAGCGCTTCCTTCGGGTTCACCTCTTCCTTGGGCATCATGTTCATCTCGACCTTCAGCTCCGGATGGGCCGAGACGAGCCATTCTTTGGGCGCGCGCGAATAATGGTGAAGGAAGCTCAAGGCAAGCGCATGGTCCTTCGGGTCGGTTCCGGGAAAGCTTGCGCACCCGATCATGACGTTCGCGCCGTGCTCGCGGATATAGGTCCAAAGCCCCTGCCAGAGGAGCTCGACGGTGCGCCGGTTGCGGTAGGGCTTCAGAACACAAGAGCGTCCGAGCTCCATGAAGTGATGGGTAGCGCGCTTCCGGGCGATGAGCGGAGCGATGTCGTATTCGCCTTGCGTGTAGAAGCCCTGGTTTTTCTCGGCGACGTCCTGCAACAGGACGCGATAAGTGCCCACAACCTTCGACCGTCTCGGCCAAGGCCTTTTTGCCGTCCGCTCGGTCGTCTTGTCGATCACCAGCAGATGATCGCAAATCGGATCGTACTCGTCTTCGTCCCGCTTTTTCAGCAAGGTTCTCGCATCCGGAACGGCCGCCATCTCCTTATAGAAAACCTCAAAGCGCAGGCGCTGGGCTTTCTTGATGTCGGCAATCGACCGGGCAAGCCGCACCTCGAGATTTCCGATCCTGCCGTAGATTCTGACCGGCTTCCTGAGCGGAAAAATCGGAAAGCGCCGCCGCCGCTTGGCCGCGAGCTTTAAGAATGACAGAGGCCGCGACTTGAAAGTCAGTCTGCCGGGACGGCCATTCGAGGGTAAGCGCATGGAACCTCTTTCATTCATCATGGCGCTCCCTGGCGGTCAAGGGAGCCCCCCTGCTTCTGGCATGATTTTTTGCCATGGGCTAACGAAAGATATTAAGGCATTGGCATACTGCCGCAAGATGCACGGTGAAGCATCTGCTTATATGCCGTCATGCTTTGTTATGAGGTAGCCGTCTATTAGCTTGGCTGGCACCGAGCGGATTAGCCATGGCATGGCCCGGTCCCATATCCAAATCCGGAGGACTAATGAAAAGCGTCGAACGCAATCTGGAATCGGGAATCTTTGCAAGCCGCTGGCTCCTGGCGCCTTTTTACGCAGGGCTGTCGCTTTCGCTTCTTCTGCTCCTGGTGTCGTTTGTCAAGGAGTTCGTCGCCTTCATTCCCGAAGCGCTCGGCGCGTCCGCGAGCACCGTGATCGTCACCGTTCTGGCCCTTGTCGACATCGTCATGGTCGCCAATCTGGTGCTTCTGATTATTTTCGCAGGCTATGAAATTTTCGTCTCGAAAATTAACGTTAGCAACGCCGAGGATCGGCCTGACTGGATGGGCCTTGTCTCCTTTGCCGATCTCAAGATCAAGCTGATGGGCACGATTGTCGCCATTTCCGCCATCGAGCTGTTGAAGACGTTCATCAACATCAAAGACCACGATCCGACCGAACTCACCTGGCGGCTCGCCTTTCACATCACCTTCGTTATATCGGGCGTCCTGTTCGCGCTCATGGACCGGCTGTCGAGCGGTCATGATGGCGGTCCCTCGAATGGCAACCGACCTTCCTCGATGCATTAAGGCTGCGCGGCGGGCGGCCCACAGAGATTCGAAAGGCAAGAAGCGAGAGAATCCGGTCGCGCTGCCCTTGTTCGATGCCCGAAAATATGCATTATGCGTGTGCAGGAGCCATTCTCAGACATGACAATCGCACGCTCTTATCCTTATGCATCTTCCCGCGGCTGCGCTCACGCAGCCCCCGCAGCGTTGCGCGGCCTCCTTCTCCTTATCTGCCCCTGAGCGCTGACTGCCCGGCGAACGGGCGAGCGCTTGGGGGTTAAAGCCCGGGCGCTCGATGGAGGCCTTGCCCGGTTTGTGATAGTGTCAACAGATCAGGCAAGGATCCCTTTACGATGACCGATTTTCCTTCTTCAAAGGCCGCAGAACTCTCCCGCCGCTCCGCGCTCCCATAAAGATCGCGTCTTGATTTTCGACACCACGCTGCGAGACGGCGAGCAGTGTCCCGGCGCGACAATGAACTTCGAAGAAAAGATGCAGGTTGCCGAGATTCTCGACGACATGGGCGTTGACGTCATCGAGGCCGGCTTTCCCGCCGCCTCCGAAGGTGATTTCAAGTCCGTTGCGGAGATTGCACAGCGCGCCCAGAAAGCGGTTATCGCCGGCCTCGCCCGCGCCAATCCGAAGGACATCGACCGCGCGGGCGAAGCCGTCCGAAATGCGAAGCGCGGCCGCATCCACACTTTCATCGGCACCTCTCCGCTGCACCGTCAATACCAGCTCCAGATGAGCGCCGACCAGGTTTACGAGGCCGTGGTTTCCTCTGTCACTCGCGCGCGCAATCTCATCGACGATGTCGAGTGGTCGGCGATGGACGCAACGCGCACCGAGCCCGACTATCTGTGCCGCGTCGTGGAGGCTGCGATCAAGGCCGGCGCGACCACCATCAACATTCCCGACACGGTCGGCTATACCGTGCCGGACGAATTCGTGAACATCATCGCCATGCTGCTCGAGCGCGTGCCCGGAGCGGACGAGGTGATCTTTTCCACCCACTGCCACAACGATCTGGGGCTGGCCGTCGCCAACAGTCTCGCCGGGGTGAAGGCGGGCGCCCGTCAGATCGAGTGCACCATCAACGGGCTTGGCGAGCGTGCCGGGAATGCGGCGCTGGAAGAGGTTGTGATGGCGATCAAGACGCGCAACGACGTCATGCCCTTCTGGACGAACATCGACACCACGATGATCGCGCGCGCCTCTCGTCTCGTCTCGGCGATCACCGCGTTTCCGGTGCAGTACAACAAGGCCATCGTCGGCAAGAACGCTTTCGCCCACGAGTCCGGCATCCATCAGGATGGGGTGCTGAAGAACGCCCAGACCTATGAGATCATGACGCCCGAAAGCGTCGGCGTGCGCGCAAGCTCGCTCGTCATGGGCAAGCATTCGGGCCGCCATGCCTACCGCGAGAAGCTGAAGGAATTGGGCTACGACCTCGGCGACAACGCCTTCGAGGACGCCTTCCATCGTTTCAAGGCGCTGGCCGACCGCAAGAAGCACGTTTATGACGAGGATATCGAAGCACTGGTGGACCAGGAAATCGCGCAAGCGCATGACCGGATCAAGGTTCTCTCGCTGACGGTGATTGCCGGAACGGGCGCGCCACAAAAGGCCACAATCACGCTTGAGGTCGACGGGAAGCACCACACCGCAGAGGCGACAGGCGACGGTCCGGTCGATGCCACGTTCAACGCGATCAAAGCCATTGTTCCCCACGAGGCGCGCCTGCCCCTCTATCAGGTTCACGCCGTGACGGAGGGTACCGACGCCCAGGCTGAAGTGAGCGTGCGCCTCGAAGAGAATGGAAAAACCGTCACGGGCCGGGGCGCCGACACCGACACGATGGTTGCTTCCGCGCGCGCCTATGTTTCGGCTCTGAACAAGCTCGCGATCAAGCGGGACCGGCTCCATGCACAGGCGGACGCAAGCTCGGCCGCAAGCGCCTGATTAATCAGAAAAATGTGAAATAATCAGAAAAATGTGAAAGCGAAAACGGGGCACTGCGCCCCGTTTATTTTGTTGTCGCCTCAGATCGAATTAACCACTCCGATCGAGAGAGGACTGGCAGCGAATATGTATACGAAAAGGCTGGTGGCGGGCGGTATTGCAAGTCTCGGCTGGGCGGCTTTGGGACTACAGCTCCATCTGACAATTGAGGCCGCACTCGCGCATGATGTGCCTGTTACCACTGCGGTGTTTGCCTATTTGAGCTTCTTCACTATCCTGACCAATCTCCTCATCGCCGCTTGCCTTACTTTGGTGGCCTGCGAGGCGGACGAGGAAAGCTTCTGGAATTGGCCGGGCGTTCAGACAGCGCTTGTGGTTTATATTCTCGTTGTCGCAATCGTTTACGCCGCCGTCTTGCAAGGCCTGTGGGTTCCGACGGGTCTGGAATACATTACCGACAGGTTTTTCCATGCGGTGTTGCCTTTGCTTTATATCATGTTCTGGCTTTTCCTTACTCCTAAGGGTTCTCTTAAATTCAAAGATCAGATTTCCTGGCAAGCGTATCCATTTATTTATTTATGTTATACTTTAGCTCGTGGCGCCATGTTTGACACCTATCCTTATCCATTCTTGAACGTTGATCGTTTCGGGTATGAAGTCGTGTTATGGAATGGCTTACTACTTCTGGGATTATTTCTGACGCTTGGCACGTTCCTCATCATAGTGGATTGGTTGCTGGGCAGCCTTCAGACGCGCTGGCAGGGTCAAATCCCTTCTACATGAGCGCCGGCAGCACACCGAATGGTAACCCAGCCGGTTTATTGAATCTCCATGGCTCTATTTCCGGTGCCAGCATCGGCCTAGTTGCAACGTGATCACACCTCGGTGAGGTCAGCCTGGGCGGGGCCGGAACAGCTGGAGAACTTGGGAAAGGCTGGTAATGTCGCGTCTGGTTCGGTGTGGGGGAGTGTTTCCCGTGCAAGCACAGTATTTTCGTTCCGGTCATTCTTCATCGGGTCTTTGGCGCAAATTTCTTATCCTCGCTTGCGTCGCGAGCGCTTCGATCCCGCTCATGGACGCGGCGGACGCGCGATCCAGACATCGTGCTTCTTCCGAAAAGAATCAAAGGGTTGAGGAACCTGCGCCGCCGTCCTCTCCCATGTTCTTTATAATATCGCTCAGCAGGCAGCACGTGTCCGTCTATTCAAACGACGGTCTCTACGCGCGCGCTCCCGTTTCCACCGGAATGCGCGGCCATCCGACGCCAATGGGCATCTTCAACATCATCGGCAAGGAGAGGTTGCACCACTCCAACATCTACAGCGGTGCGCCGATGCCCTATATGCAGCGCATCACATGGTCCGGCGTGGCCATGCATGAGGGCGTATTGCCGGGCTATCCGGCCTCTCACGGCTGCATAAGAATGCCCCATGATTTTGCAAGGCGCATGTTCGGAATTACGCAAGGCAACGAGCGCGTGATAATCACGCGCCAGGATATTGCGCCCGCACCCTTCTCCCATCCCAAGCTTCCCGTCCCGGCGCTGATACCCGAGCCAGGGCCGGACAACCTCGCTTCGATATCGGGTCATATGTTGCAGAACGCTCTCGCCACGGCGAGCGACGACAGCGCAGCGGGCGGAGCGGAAAAGGTCTCCGTCAAGGCAGATGGGAGCGAAGGCGGAGCGCCGAAGCTTCTGAACCCGCATGAATTTGCCAAGGCGATGAAGGCGAGGGCGGCCAAGAGAGCCGAGGAGGCAGCAGCTGCGGTCAGCCCCGCGCAGAAGGCGATTTATGAGAAGGCCAAGGAAATGCGGGTGGCCGACGTCGACATCCGCAAGGCGAAGATCGCGCTGATCAACGCCAAGGATCGGCTCGAAACGGCCGAGCGGCAACTCCAGAAAGCCTCGGGCGATGAGGCGGTGAAGGCTGCGAGCGACGCGAAAGCCGAGGCGGAGGCAAAGGTCAAGGAAGCCGAGGTGCAAGTCGGTGCCGCCGAACGCGCAAAAGCGGAGCGGGACGATAGCATGGCCGCCGCCGTCAAAGCGTTCAAGGACCTCGATAGGGTCAGGATGTCGGCAGCGGAGGACGTGAAGTCCTGGAACCGCAGACTTTCGCCTCTGTCGGTTTTCATAAGCCGCAAGACGCAGCGCCTGTATGTGCGCCAGAACTATGTCAAGGTCTTCGATGTGCCGATCACGATCCGCGACCCGGAAAAGCCGCTTGGCACCCATCTCTACATCGCCATGCAGCCGGCCAAGAGCAGCCCGGAGGCCGCGCCGCAGCTTCGCTGGCTTGTCTTGACGCTTCCAGAGGCGAGTGCGGACAGCGACCGGAAGCGCCGCAGCCGGTATTACGACGACGACGATGACGCGCCTCGCATCGTGCCGACAACATCGGCTTCCGCCGCGCTCGATCGCATCGAAGTTCCGGCCGAGGTCGCCGCGAAATTATCCGAGATGCTTTGGGCTGGCGGTTCTCTCATCGTGTCCGATAGCGGCATCAGCCGCGAAACCGATGACTACACCGATTTTGTCATCCTGACACGCTAAGCCGCGGAAACTTTAGGAACATCCGGCGACAATTGCGAAGGCCGCGGCGACAAAACCGCGGCTTTATTGTTAACACTGCGGAGCGTCTTTTTCGGAGGCAGCCATGACTCAGAGCCCTGAGAGCCGGGTGGCAAATTTTCCTGTGCCGAGCCAGGAAGGGCGAACGGCAATCGTAACCGGCGCGAACAGCGGCATTGGCCTTTGGACCGCGATCGGGCTCGCAAAAGCCGGGGCCAATGTCGTGATGGTTTGCCGCGATCCTCATCGCGGCGAGGACGCGCGCGGCCTCGTGACGAGAATGAGCAACCGGAAGCCGGACCTTCTGATTGCGGATTTTGCGAGCCTCACGGCGGTCCGCGATGCGGCCGCGAGAATGCTCGATCGCTATCCGCAAATCCATATCCTCGTGAACAATGCCGGGGCCTTCTTTCCTACTCGTGAGCTTAGCGCCGACGGCTATGAAATGACCATTGCCGTGAACCATCTGGCGCCGTTTCTCCTGACAAATACGCTTCTGCCCGGGCTCGAAAGGTCTGGAGAGCCGAGACGGTTCGCCCGCATCGTCAATGTTGCGTCAGAAGCCGCAAACCGCGCGTCAATCGACCTGGGCGACCTCATGTCGACGCGCCGCTACAGCATGCTCGCCGCCTACGGCCAGTCGAAGCTTGCCAATATCCTGTTTACGAAGGAGCTGGCCCGCCGCTTGCCGCCCCGCCCCGTGTCGGCGAACTGCCTGCACCCGGGGGTCGTCGCAACCGGTATCGGAAACAAGGGGGGCGTTTCGGGCGTCGTGTGGTCGATGCTGAAGCCGGTACTTCTTTCGCCCGAGAAAGGCGCAGCGAACTCCCTTTATGTGGCGACGTCGCCGGCAATCGAGGGCATGAGCGGCGTCTATTTCGTGAAGCAGAGGCCCGCGAGGCCCAATCCCATTGCCGACGATCCTGCCATCGCGAGCCGCCTTTGGCTGGAAAGCCAGAAGCTTGTCGATGCGGCGCTGAGCAAGGCCCGCGTCGCGGCTTGACACTTGCCCCTCGCTAAGACGCTGCTGAAAGAGGGATGTGGTCCATGGTTCGACAGGCTCACCATGAGGCTTAACTCCTAGATAATACGCGGCCTCATCCTGAGCATGTCGAAGGATGAAGCCAAGATTTGCGGTTTTTCAGCGGCCGATTGAACAGCGCCTGGCGTAGTCTCACCTGCGCAATTAACCTTCGCTCGCGGAACCCGACCGCGAACGCGGCGTTGTCATGCATCGGCGCGCGTGCCGCAAATAAAGAAAAATGGAAACGCCGAAAACATTCTGCCCTGCCGCCACGGCGCCGTGACCGCAAATGCGAGTATCCGGGTCATGGCTCCCTCGGGGCCGGACAGGAGGTCTTAAGTGGCCGTTATCGAGCACGACTCCCTCTCGGAAGACGATCACCAAAAGCAACTCTACCGCGCCGTCATCGCCAGCACGATCGGAACGACGATCGAATGGTATGACTTCTTCCTCTACAGCATTGTAACGGGCCTTGCCTTCGCGAAGCTTTATTTTCCGAACTCGGACCCGCTGACCGGCACTCTCCAGGCTTTCGGGATTTACGCCGTCGGTTTTGCCGCCCGGCCCGTCGGCGCGGCCATCTTCGGCCACTATGGCGACAGGATGGGGCGGAAGGCTGCGCTGATCGCAACCCTGCTCCTGATGGGGCTGGCAACATTCGCGGTCGCATTCGTGCCAACCTATGACCAGATCGGAATCTGGGGCGCAATCCTCCTGACTGCCCTGCGCTTCATCCAGGGCGTTGGCGTGGGCGGCGAATGGGGAGGCTCGGTGCTGCTCTCCATGGAGTGGGCGAGGACCGCCAAGAACCGAGGGCTGATCGCGTCCTGGCCGCAATTCGGCGTTCCTGCCGGCCTCTTCCTCGCCAACCTGGCCGTGCTGTCTTTCAGCGCAATCTCAGGCGATCAATTCCTGGTCTGGGGCTGGCGCGCTCCGTTCATGATCAGCATCATCCTCGTGGGGATCGGTCTCTACATCCGGCTCGGCATTCTCGAGACGCCGGTCTTCGCGCGCCTCGTCGCCGAAAAGAAAGTCTCGCGCGCGCCGGCGATCGAGGTCTTAGGGCGCTACCCGAAAACGGTCATCCTGACCGCGCTTGTACGGATGGCGGAGCAGGCCCCGTTCTATATCTTCACCGCTTTCGTGTTCACCTATGGCACGACAGTGCTCGGCACTTCGCGCGACCTCATCCTCACTGCCGTCCTCGCGGCATCGGTGTTTTCCTTCTTCAGCATACCGTTCAGCGGCTATCTCTCCGACAAAATCGGCAGGAAGCGCATGTATATGTACGGGGCGGCCACCACCGGGGTGTTCGGCTTCATCTACTTCGCCCTCCTGAATACCATGGTCCCAGGGCTGATATTCCTTGCTGTCCTCCTGTCGCTGACCCCTCACGCCATGATGTACGGCCCTCAGGCCGCGTTGATCGCGGAAAGCTTCACAAGCCGCTTGCGCTATAGCGGAGCGTCGCTCGGGTATCAGCTCGCATCCGTGATCGCGGGCGGCCCGGCTCCGCTCATCGCAACCGCCCTATTCGCGCGCTACCACTCGGGTTACGCGATCGCCTTCTATATCCTGGCATGCGCCATCATCAGCCTTGTGGCCGCGGCGTTGTTGAAAGATTATACGAGCAAGGACATCTCAGAGGAATACGACGAACATTTGCAACCCGGCGTAGCGATACAGGCTGCGGAATGATCCATCGAAAAAGGCCGCGTGGCGGCTCGTTCAGAGTTGGGACCCCAGAAAAGCGCGGATGCCGTCTCTTGGCACGTTCCGGGAGACGAAGGCATCGCCGATACCGCGAAGGAGGACGAGCGTCATCTCGCCGTCTTTAACCTTCTTGTCCTGCTCCATGAAGGCCATCAGTTCGTCAAGAGTTGGGGCGCGCCCAACCTGACGGCCAAGGCCCGCGAAATCGGTCGCGAGACCGTACTCGTCCAAGTGCTCCTTCAGCCGGACCGGTATTTTTGTCCCGCAAAGACCCTGCTGTGCCGAGAATTGCGCGGCCAGCACCATGCCGATCGCGATGGCTTCGCCGTGAAGAACCTCGCCTGAATAACCAGCCCATGCCTCGATGGCATGGCCGAAGGTGTGTCCAAAGTTCAGGAGCGCCCTGTCTCCCGTCTCACGCTCGTCACGCGAAACGATTTCGGCCTTAATCCGGCAGCTTGTCTCGATGGCCTCGGTAAGCGCTTCGCGCTCCTGGTCGAAAACGGCGCTCGCATTCTGCTCAAGCCAGCGGAAAAAGACCGCATCGCCGAACGCGCCATACTTCACGACCTCGGCATAGCCCGAACGGAATTCGCGCGGCGGCAAGGTCTTGAGCGTGTCGATGTCCGCCAGAACGAGCGATGGCTGATGGAACGCGCCGACAAGGTTCTTGCCGTGGCGCGTATCGATCCCGGTCTTTCCGCCAACCGAGGAATCGACTTGCGCGAGCAGCGTCGTAGGAATCTGGACGAGACCGACGCCGCGCTTCACGTTGGCCGCGGCAAACCCGGCCAGATCGCCGATGACTCCCCCGCCAACCGCGACGACGGCATGATCGCGCTCGATCCCAAGATCGAGAAGCGCACTGCACACGCGTTCAAGCTCGGAAAAGCTCTTGGAACCCTCTCCAGAGGCAACGTAATAAGGCGCGCCCAGAAGAAGGCCCTTCGCGGCCAGGCCCCGCTCAAGCTCCTCCGCATAGGGGCGCACCGCCTCGTCCGCCACAATCGCAAAACGGGCATTCGGCAAGACGTTCACAAGATGATCGGCGGCCGAGGCAAGGAGGCCTCCGCCTATGAGAATGGGATAGCTCCGCGCCCCGAGTTTTACATCCACTCGCGCAATGGGCTCCGGTTTCGAGGTCATGACCCCTCCTTGTTTTGGGTGCTTGGCGCTTCCGATTGGCCGTGCGCCGCCAGATATGATGATAAGAGTGCCAGGACCTCGTCCACGGCCACCTCGTGCGGGACGTCCCGGCTTTCGAACTTGAGATCGGCCCGGGCATAATAGGGCCTTCGCTCGGAAAGGAGGCGCTCCAGCACTGTTCTTGGGTCGTCAGTTTTCAAAAGCGGGCGGTTATCGCGCCGGGAGACACGTTGAAGCAGGAGATCGATGGGCGCGTCGAGCCATATGGAGATTCCGCTTTTCGCAATCGCCGAGCGGGTCTGCTCCGACATGATCGCGCCCCCGCCGGTCGAGAGCACTTGCGGGCCGCCTTGCAGCAGGCGCCGGATGACGCGCTCCTCGCCTTCGCGGAAGTAGGGCTCGCCGTGGACGCGAAACATGTCGTCGATACTCATGCCGGCGGCCTGCTCGATTTCCGCATCCGCATCGGTGAACGGCAAATCGAGCGCAGCAGCGAGCCGGCGGCCAATGGAGGACTTGCCCGAGCCCATCATGCCGACGAGGATAATGCTGCGCTTTTGAAGCGCCCGGCGCACTGTCCGCGCCTGGGGTCTCGCTCCGCCGCTTTCATTCTCTGCCGTCACAATCGCTCGCTTCATGCTCTCAGGAATCGCAAGCCTGCAACTTATGCTTCCAATGCATCCTTGACAACGGGCGCGAAGAACGGCAGCCCATTCCCAACCGAACCAGCCTGGAGGCTGTCATGCCGACCCTCTTACGCTTTCTCACAATCGTCGGTATTCTCATTGGGTTGTTCTACGGCGTCATGTTCATAGCCGCAAACTTCTTAGAGCCGCAGCAGCAGGAAATGACTAAGTCGATACGGGACGCCAAAGTCAAATAGCATGGCGCGACCGGAAGCTGCTCGCGCTCAGGCCGGGGACGAGGCGCTCATCGAAGCGTTCCTGCATATGATGCGGGCCGAGCGCGGAGCGTCACCGAATACGATTGCGGCCTACGCCTCTGACCTGCGCGAAATATCCGGTGCGCTGGCGGCGCATCGCAAGACCTTCCTGTCCTGCTCGCGGCAGGACTTGGAAGCGTTTTTTGCGAGCCGGGCAGCGAGCGGGCTTGCAGCGAACTCGGCCGCCCGCAAGCTCTCGTGCCTGAAGCGCTTTACGAAGTTTCTGCTTGCGGAGGGCCGGCTCAGCGACGATCCCGCGCGCCTTATCGACGGCGTGAAGGCGAGGCGAAGCCTGCCCATGACGTTGTCGATTGCGGAGGTGGATCTGCTCCTCAACGCGGCTCACGAAGCTGCCTCATCGGCCAGCGAAGGCGGCCGGCGCCGCGCGCTGCGGCTCGCCTGCCTTCTGGAACTCCTCTACGGCACCGGTTTGCGCGTCTCGGAGCTTGTGAGCTTGCCACGCCATACGCTGCGCGGCGACCGGATGATGCTGACCGTGAAGGGCAAGGGCGGCCGCGAGCGCATCCTGCCGCTGAACCAGAAGGCCCGCGACGCCTTGGACAGGTATCTGGAAACTTCTCAGCCGGAACTCCCGCTTCCCGGCGCCGAGCCGAAATGGCTTTTCCCGTCCTGGGGCGAAGGCGGCCACTTTACGCGGCAGAAGTTCGCCCGCGACTTGAAGGCGCTCGGCGCTCGGATCGGCATCGACGAAGAACGCCTCTCACCGCACGTCCTGCGCCACGCCTTCGCGAGCCACCTGCTCGACCGCGGCGTCGATCTGCGCGTGCTGCAGACGCTGCTGGGGCACGCCGATATATCGACGACGCAGATCTACACGCACGTCATGGAGGAGCGGCTGCGGCAGACCGTTTTCGATTTCCACCCGCTGAGCGAAGGCGCGGCGGACGCGGGCGGATGACGTCTTCGGTGGGAATTTCGTTACAAATGCAAGATTGCACATCAGGCGAGGCTGTTTTTAATCAACTTATACAGATTGCGATTCGCACGGAGGTGATGCCATGGTCCGTGTTCGTTCCTCGATACTGTTGCCATTACTGTTGCTATCGGCTTGCGCTTCTGAGCCGCAGCAAGACCCGGCCAATACACAACTGCAGGCGAATGCCACTCCGGCAAAACAAAATATTCTCGCCTGCACTGGACTGCCGGTGGCAGGACAGAAGTGCGGTCTTAGCCTTCCAAAGATTTAGGACCCCAGAGCCGCGTCTGGCTTAGTTGGCTTTGAAGAGAGGCACCGAAGCTCCCGCGCCTCGTGCTCATGTCATTGTCCCTAGCCAGGCGAGGAATCGCGAAACGCCGCCTCGCAAAGCCGGCCCAAATTCCAACTCCGAATGGCTGTCCGACCCGCCCGCGCCGTAAACGTAGAACGCCATGAGCGCGACGGAGATAGGGATAAGAACAACGTGCACGATAGCAAGCGCACGCCTCAAATGTAATGTGCTCGCGATGAACTTATTCACGCGCAAGATCGAAATAACGATCATCAGACTGAACACCATATAATTGAACAAGAAAGTTCTATCGGAAAGTGTCGCGGTGTCTGAATCGATCTTGGGAGTCGTAATGTAGAGCGCAACCGCCGACAAAAACGCAGTCACTTGAATTGCAACAATCGAGTCGAAATACGCACTCGAAATAAAGATGGCGAGATAGGCGACGATCGCGATGAAAAACAACGGTACGACGACCCTCAAATAGTAATCGGTCGCGTTGCGCTTTAATATCCACACAAAGCTGCTTTTGTAAAAAGGTATGACGCTCGGTTCGAGTTTTTTTGTATCGGAAATTGGTATGAAATCCTGGTCGTAGCTGACATACGCATCTTTGTTATCCCACCCCTCCGCATCGAATGCCTTTGCTCGCAAATCCTGCCGAAGGGGTTGAACGATAAACGGAAACTCTCCTCGCTTGGGGCGCAACTCAATTGTAAAGCGCTGCACATCGAAAGGATAACTCTTGTAATCGGGGTCAAGCATGAACTTGCCAGACACCACATAAATTTTCATATTGCTCGGGTAGGTATCGCTTTCTCCTCCCTCATGCAGAGGTTGGATCGTGAGTTGCCTGCTGTTTGTCTTGTAATCGAGAAAGGCGTTCGCAAACTCGATCATATCGACATGCGGATCGTTCTCGTCGCTCATGGATAAATAGAAGTCCGCACCGAAACTTTTCTCTGTGTCGTCAATCCGGTAGATGCGGATCGGATCTATTTCCAGGTAAACTGTAGGAATTTTTCGAAGCTTTTCGCCTTTCAGTGGAACATATTGAATCGCGGCGAGCTGCTGTCCGTTCAGGTCTTTTGGACGGGCAACGATGAAAGGCGTGCTAACGGCGGTCCGCGACGAAGGCCGGAACGACCAATCTTCGAGCGAGCCCTTGAAAATACCCTTGCCGGAGGCGAACGACGCCAGGATCCCGCTTGTGATCGTTTTGCGAAGCGCCACAACATCGTCCGGATTAACCGCCGGCTTCGCCGATTTCAAAACATCGGCGATCATGGCAATCATGTCCCTGAATTCCAACGCGATCCCGATGGCCCTCAGGTTCGAGCGTGAGAGAACATCCAATACAGCTTTTGCCGGCCGCTCCTCGCATCCATTTTCAATACGTTCGAATGCATCCTGGTTTCGCTCGCCATTGAACGCCCATGTCTCGGGACGGTCCCGGAACAGGAGTTGGCGAACCCGGTTGTTGTAAAGATTCGGCAGTTCGTCCCTGGCGATCTGGTAGACATCGCCCGGATAGGATACGCCGGGCGAGCGGAATATATCCTCAAGACGGCCTGTCACGAAAAGAGGCGCGGTTATCCCCGCTTTTTCCAGCTCTTTCAAAAAGGCCGGGACCCGCCACCCGCCTACGCTCAAAAAGACGATATCGGGATTTTTATCCTTCAGATCTCCAATCGCAGCCGCGATTTCGGCGGGATCGAGGTTGGCGTTCGTTCGGGCCTTGCTGTCGGCGCCCGGCACCGCCAAGAGGTGCTTGCCAACGAAACCGGGGAAACCCTTTTTCTCTTCCAACCCCTTCAGCATCGCTTCGATAAAAGGCTGCCCCTTCAGTCCGATGAACGCTGGCCGGGTGAAGTTCCTCTCCTTCACGAACTCGGCGATCACGGGGATGCTCTCTTCTTCCTGAGAGCCGCGCATTGTGAAAACATTTGGATAATTGGCAAAGAGGCTGGCCGACGAGATGCTGGAAATCCATGGCAGGCCGCTGTCCTTAAGCCTCGGCCCCAATTCCTTGAAAACCGCTTTTGCGCGTTCGGAATTCTGAAGACCGATCAAGGCCATGGATTGCGGATCGGCAAGCGCTTGACGCACATGTTCGACCGTTTTGCCCGCATCCCCCTCGTCGTTACGGAATTGTATGTCGATGGGCCGGCCGAGGATGCCCCCAGCCTTGTTGATGCGATCGCGCTCACGTCTTGCAAGCTTTTCGATGGCCTGTATGTGGTCCGAGTAGCAGAAATCGTTCCGTGGCCCCACAAGCACCGTGATTTTCAACGGCGGCCTGCCGATGCTGAAAGCCTCCGCGCTACTCGCAAACGCCAGGGACGCGGGAAACAGCGCGAGCCACAGGACCTGGATCAGAAGAAAAACAGCAAACAACGAAACGGCACTAAGTTCCGGGACTGGAGAAATCCTGACCTGAACATGTTGTTGCTCTGCAATCATGAAACTTTCGCTGCGCTTTCTTTCAGCGAGCATCCAGCAACGCCTCCGTTTCAAAGCTTGGCGTTAAATTATGGCAAATGTATCATTATGTCGATGCGTTTGCTTACGAATGCCTAATAAGTGGATCGTTAGCCTTGTTTTGTGAGAAGAGCGGCTGGCAACTCGATGCGGCGGCGGAGCGCTAGCGCTCGGCGCACCCGTTCTTACCGCGGACTTTATTCGATTTCCGCCAGGAGCGAAGTCGCAACGAGTTTCCGATCCCGATCATGTAATAACCCACAATTGAGAAGCCGGGCAAAGTCAAGCGCTTTCTGCCCCGCCCGCGCCCACCGCCCGGCCTGGCTTCCGGCTCGATGGCCGGCCGTTATCTGGTGCCCAGAAGCCTTCCGCCTTCTGCTATGTCATAGATCGATAAGCCAGAGGCCGAAGTATAGGGAGGGCCCGTAAAGAGAGCAGCGGCAAGCCAAGGCCAGTCTGTGGGTTACGTCTTGAAGTTGGTTGCGGTTGCCCATAAAGCGGCAATCGGTGTAGCCGAGCTGGCGGCAATATTGGGTTCTGTGTTGTTCCCTTTATTTGCGGCCCCTTGAACCTCTTCACTATGCGGCGTATTCCTTCAACCCCACCGTCCGAAAGGCGAATCCGAAGCCGCCGACGGAGCGGGATCGCTCGGCGCACCCGGCCCGCGCCCGAAGATCGAACTCACGAGGCCGATCACAATCCGCATCGCTATGCTGAAGCCTACGAGCACGATCTGATTGGGCTGCAGAAAAATATCCACCCAGACCATATAGCTGTCCGGCAGGGAGAGCAGCTGCACCTGATCGCGGACATGCTGCGCACCAGCCAGCAGATCGCGCATCGTGGTCGGAAAGTTGATGGCCGTGTAGGTGAATGCGATCAGGGCAAGGATCATCGTCAAGGCGAATGCCGATAGCGAGAAAAGAAATCTCATGGTCTGCCCCTCGTCCTGATAGCGACTTCGCCGGTGCGCCGCGCCTTTCTACCTTTTTGGCGGAATGGAACGATTTTGTGAAGTTTGTCTTTAACGGGAAAGCGAGGGCGTGAGAACGCCGCACAAGTCGCAGGCGATCGCATGGTGCGACGCGAGACGGACTTTTTTCTTGGGAGACAAACATGCCGGATGTAAATTCTTTACTGTACATACTCTTGATTGGACTGGCGGCCGGGGTGCTCGCCAGCCTCGTCATACCGACGGGTCTCGATCTTGTCGGCGCGATCGTCGTCGGCGTGATCGGGTCCGCCATCGGATTTTACCTGTTCCCGGCCCTTGGCGCTCACGTGTCCACCAATCCGACCGTCGCCTCGATCATAACGGCCACTGTCGGGGCAATCCTTTTGCTCTTTGTGCTGCGCCTTGCGAGGCGATGATGATGCCGCGCTGCGCTTTGTGGACGCGCAGCTTCAGCGTGTGAAATGGTTGGGCCGATGAAAGCGCCGTGATATGGTGCGCTGCACACCGCTTCTTATTTGAATTGAAGGTTAAGATCGGCCCAACCATGCCCGACCAGCCCTGGATTTTCCGCACCTATGCGGGACACTCGAACGCGAAAGCGTCGAACGAGCTTTATCTCAAGAACCTGGCCAAGGGACAGACGGGGCTTTCCGTCGCCTTCGATCTTCCAACCCAGACGGGCTACGACGCGGACCATCCGCTCGCTCGCGGCGAGGTCGGCAAGGTCGGCGTGCCCATCGGGCATCTGGGCGACATGCGCACGCTGCTCGCCGGCATCCCGCTCGGGAAGATGAACACGTCCATGACCATCAACGCGACGGCAGCGTGGCTTCTTTCGCTCTACATCGCCGCCGCCGACGAACAGGGCGTGGATCGCAAAGCGCTCACCGGCACGGTTCAGAACGACATCATCAAGGAATATCTCTCGCGCGGCACCTATGTGTTTCCCCCCCAGCCGTCGATGCGGCTCATCAAGGACATCGTCGTCTTCTCCTTCCGCGAAGTGCCGAAGTGGAACCCGACGAACGTCTGCTCCTACCATCTGCAAGAGGCTGGCGCGACGCCAGTGCAGGAGCTTGCCTACGCGCTCGCCATCGCCATCGCCGTGCTCGACACCGTGAAAGAGAGCGGCGAGGTTTCGGAGGCCGAGTTCAGCGACGCCGTGGCGCGGATTTCGTTCTTCGTGAATGCGGGCGTGCGCTTCATCACCGAGATGTGCAAGATGCGGGCCTTCGTCGATCTCTGGGACGAGATTTGCGAAAAGCGCTACGGCGTGACCGACCCGAAGCTTCGCCGCTTCCGCTACGGCGTGCAGGTCAATTCGCTGGGCCTGACCGAGCAGCAGCCCGAAAATAACCCCTATCGCATTCTCCTCGAAATGCTGGCGGTCGTGCTTTCCAAGAAGGCGCGCGCTCGCGCGGTCCAGCTCCCGGCGTGGAACGAGGCGCTTGGCCTGCCGCGCCCCTGGGATCAGCAATGGTCGCTTCGCATGCAGCAGATCGTGGCCTACGAGACCGATCTCCTGGAATATGCCGACATTTTCGACGGCTCCCGCGTCATTGAGGCCAAGGTTGAGGAGCTGAAGAGCGAGGCGCGCGAGGAGCTACAACGCATCGAGGCCATGGGCGGAGCGATTGCGGCGGTCGAGGCGAGCTACATGAAGCAGCGGCTTGTCGAAAGCAACGCCGCGCGGCTTCGCAAGATCGAGACGGGCGAACAGATCGTCGTCGGCGTCAATAAGTTTCTGGAAACCGAGCCCTCGCCGCTCTCGGGCGGGACCGATGGCGGTATCCAGACCGTTCCAGAGTGGGTGGAGCGCGAACAGATCGAGTCCTTGAAGGCTTGGCGCGCCGCCCGCGATCCGAACGCCGTTCAGGCCGCCTTGGATTCGCTTCGCGCCGCCGCCCAGGAAGGCCGCAACGTCATGGAGCCGTCCATCGCCTGCGCCAAGGCCGGCGTCACGACCGGCGAGTGGGGCGATACCTTGCGCCAGGTCTTCGGCGAATACCGCGCGCCTACGGGCGTGTCGCGGGCCGCCGCTCAGGGCGGCGGGCAAGGACTTGCGGAGGTTCGCGCCGATGTGGAGCGCGTCTCGGCCAAGCTAGGGCGCCGGGTCAAATTCCTCGTCGGCAAGCCCGGCCTCGATGGCCATTCCAACGGCGCCGAGCAGATTGCCGTCCGCGCAAGAGATAGCGGCATGGAAGTGGTCTACGAAGGGATTTGCCTGACGCCTGCGCAGATCGTGAATGCAGCGCTCGAAGAAAGCGTGCATGTGGTCGGCCTATCGATCCTTTCCGGCAGCCATGTACCGCTCGTTCGCGACATCATGGACCGCATGCGGGCCGCGGGCCTTGGCGCGATCCCGGTTGTGGTCGGCGGCATCATTCCGGCTGAAGACGAAGCGACCTTGAAGGCGTGCGGCGTGGCGGCGATATACACACCGAAGAACTTCCAGCTGAATGACATCATGGCGGGAATTGTCAGGCTGGCGGACCCTGACTTGCATGCGCTCGCCTCTTAGCGTCATTTTGGGCGCAACGATTTATAAAAGCGCGACTCGCCACACTGCGCGTTATGGGCGTGAGGCTTGCACATGCAGCCGGCCTTGCGTAGCCAGCCTTCGGAGAAAGGGGCGCAATGAAGATATCGACCCTCACCGGGCCCCACCTTGAAAAAGCGCTGCCACAATTGGCGCGCCTGCGCATCGAGGTGTTCCGGGCCTACCCTTACCTTTACGACGGCTCGCTCGACTACGAACAAAGCTATCTGTCCGCTCTCATGGCAAGCAAGGACAGCATCTTAGTGGCGGCGGAAGACGATGAAAAGATCGTGGGCTGCGCCACAGGATCGGCTCTCGAAGGCCACCATCAGGAATTCGCGGCGCCCTTCCGCGAGCACGGTTTCGATCCCAATGACGTGTTTTATTGCGGAGAGTTGGTGCTGTCTCCCGCGTACCGGGGCCGGGGCCTCGGCCACACATTTTTCGAGCGCCGGGAAGCTCACGCCAAGGGGCGCGGCTACAAGTACAGCGCCTTCTGCGGGGTCATGCGCCCGGATGATCATCCGCTCCGGCCCGCAACTTATTCGCCGCTCGATACGTTCTGGGAGAAACGCGGTTATCGGAAAGCCGATGGTATGATCGCCACGTTCCGCTGGAAGGATATCGATCAACCGCACGAGACCGGGCATCCGATGCAATTCTGGATCCGGGAACTGACATAATGGCACGCGTGATACGCACTGCGTCGGCACAATATCCCATCGAGGAGATAACCTCGGTCGCGGCCTTCGAAAACAAACTGTCGCAGTGGGTTCAGCAGGCCGTCGCGCACGGCGCGCAGCTCCTGGTGTTCCCTGAATATGGGGCGATGGAGCTGGCGCGGATCGCAGGCCGGCATATTTCTCGCGATCCGCATGGGTCGATCGAAGCCTTGCAATACTATATCGGGGACTACGAGGCTGCCTACGCGGAGATCGCCAAGCGGTGCGGCGTTTTCATTCTCGCGGGCAGCGCGCCCATCCGGCTCATGGACGGCCGTTTCGTGAACCGCGCCCGGCTCTTCACGCCGAAAGGAGATAGCGGCTTCCAGCAGAAGCACATGATGACGCGTTTCGAGGGCGAGGAATGGGGCATCAGCGCAAGCACCGGCCTATGCGTCTTCGATATCGGCATCGCGAAACTCGGCATCGCCATCTGCTACGATTCCGAGTTCCCATTGATCTCGCGCGCGCTCGCCGAGGCGGGTGCGGAGATCCTGCTGGTGCCATCCTGCACCGACAGCTTGGCTGGGTATTACCGCGTAAGGCACGCTTGCGCAGCGCGCGCGCTCGAAAATCAGATTTATACCGTCCAATCGCCCACTGTTGGCGAAGCGCCCTGGTTGGCTGCCTTGGATGTCAATATTGGCGCGGCGGCCTTCTTCGCTCCACCCGACCGGAATTTCTCCCCTCCCGATGGCGTGTTGGCGCAAGGGACGATGAACGAAGCTCAATGGGTTTATGCCGCGCTCGATCTCGACCTCCTCGCCGGCGTTCGCAAGGATGGCGACGTGCTGAATGCGCGGAACTGGGACTTGCAACCCGGCGCGCCCGTGCTTCCCCAGGCGAAGGTCGTAACCCTGAACTAATGACTTCTCGACGCTAAGGCCAACGTGTCACCGGACGCCATGCTGGACAGTAAGAATGTAATGTTATAACATTTCATGTGCTTGAGTATTCTGGGCCAAGGTGAAGACAGTTGCTGATCGATTGGGAAATGGCAGGAGCGGGTCGAGCGTTCGAAATCCAGGTCCCTGATGTGAGCGAGGCTTGGTCTTTTTATGGAACGGCTCTTGGCGCGCGAGAAATTTTCCGCGAAGGCAGACACGATAGCAAGCCGGCGCGAATGGGACTTTCTATCGGACCTGTCGCTTTTATCATCTCCTCAGAAGACGAGGGAAGCTCGGATCGGCCCTGCCTCGCGCTGCTGGCGGCTGGATTCGGAGCCGCATTCGCAGCTGTCATTCTTCAGGTCGCCGATCCTGAGCTCCTGGCCTGCGAAGCGGTAAAACATGGCGCCACAGTTGCCCCAGCGTTTGGTTACGAAGGCGTAACCATCATCATCGACCCCTTCGGCAGCCACTGGGCTTTGGTCAAAACCCAGCCAGCCCGAAGTCCAAAATGATCCCCGCTGCGGCCATGAAGCAGTCCCGGCCTTTTATCTTACGTCGGCTTTCGGAAGCGGACCGTGATTGTCGCAGTGATCGCCATGCGGATGATGGAGATGATCGCCGACAAGATAGTCGATGTGGTCTCCATGCGGGACTGGCTCGTGCCCGCATCCCGGGCCGTGGACGTGATCATCGCTGTGGCCGCCGCACTTATGATCAGGAGTACAACCGCCGGGATTGACGTCCGAGACCTCGATCGAATGTTCGACCACCTTATCGCCTTCTACATGATGCAGATGTCCATCATGCAAATAATCAATGTGATTTCCGTGCTTAACCGCTGTATGGCCACAATCTGCACCATGGACATGAGTGTGGTGGCTATGGGTTGTATTAGGCATCGAGATTTTTCTCCCCAGAACAGGTTTCTTATTATTATGCCTTTGCAATGAAAGTGAGCTAATACAGTTTCTAAGATTTGCACAAAAATAAGCCATCTTCGTAAGCACGGGGCTGAACGCAAACTCAAGCAACTGTCTTTTCAGGCTTGCTAGATAACAGGCACGTAGCTCAAACGCCGCCGCAATAAATTGCGCCGGCGCGTTCGTTAAACTTAAGGCCTCTAAACATTTAGAGACTTAATGGCCTCCAGCAGAAGATCTCTTGGAATGACGACTGCTGTTTCGTCTTGTCCAACTTTCTGTGTAACAATGGGCGAGGCTAGCAACTCACTGGTCTTGCCACCCACTATGACGATCATGTCGTCGTTTTCAGATGCGAAGATGGTGGGGCAGCAACTTGCTGTGTGGCAGCGCGTCGCCAAGATTCGCAGCTCATATTTGCGCATTCGCAAACTCCTTCTTGGAAAGAGTTATAATATAACATTACTCAAATGCGTCCGCTAAGGGTAAATTCAACCCTAGGTGTTTGTTGCTCGGCAGGCCGACGCGCACGCCGGCAACAATCATCGGCGCCGTCCACCAGCACCAGCATGACATCTTCGAAGGGGTGCTCGCCCCGCTATCGGCTACCGTCATGGAGCGCATCCAGTGCTGGAGCGCTGCGCGCCTCTTTTGAATTGCCAGCGTCTTCCCATGCAACTCCATTAAGCTGCAGCCCCGGGCAACAAGATCTCCCCTTGCCCAGCCCCCGTGTGGCTCATCTGCGTCATGTTATATCATAACATCAATCTCAATATGAGACGGGCTTGCTCCCAATTTTGCGCCAATGTAACAGTATAACATCTGGGGCATGAGTGGGTATTGGGAACAGGGATGTGTATTCGTACTGCGTATTGCAGCGCGGCATTGATCGCGCTGACCCTTGGCGCATCTGCACAACAGAGCCAGGGCACTTCCGCTCAAAGCGATAAGCCACAGGATTCTCAGCAGGCGCCCGGCGATAAGGTGCAGCAGCTGCCGCCTGTGACGGTCGTTACGCCGAAGGAACAGCAGCCCGTTAAGCCGAAGGCAAAGGCGAAAACGACAGGATCGCGCAAATCCACGGCCTCCTCGACAGCGCCATCGTCGAGCACCGGGGCAGTATCTCCCGAAAATACGAGCGGGGTATCGGCCGGGCTCGCGAACGAGGTCACTGGCTTGAACGCCGCCCGCGAGAACATCCTTCCAAAAATCGGCGTCAACAGCTATGAGCTGGACCAGAAAATGATCCAGGCGCTGCCGCAAGGCGATAACGCGCCGCTCGACAAGGTGCTGTTGCAAACGCCAGGCGTCTATCAAGACGCCGCCTCAGCCGGTGTTCTGCACATCAGAAACGAGCACGCCAACCTGCAATACCGGATCGACGGCATACTGCTCCCCGATGGCGTTGCGGGTTTCGGCCAAGTGCTTGAAACAAGCATCGTCGGAAATATGGCGGTCGTCACCGGCGCGCTTCCCGCCCAATACGGGCTTCGGACAGCCGGTCTTGTCGACATCCAAACGCGGACTGGGACATCTAATCCATCGGGCGAGGTCAGCGTCTATGGCGGTAGCCACGGCACGTTTACCTCGAACCTCCAATATGGCGGCGTGATCGGGAACACGGAGTATTTCTTCACCGGCCGCTTTTCCGAGAGCGATTTGGGTATCGAAAACCCCACGCCGGCTAAAGACGCCATCCACGATGAAACCCAGCAGGAGAAATTCTTCAGCTACGTGTCGACGGTGCTGCCGAATAATTCGCGCTGGACCATGATCACCGGAGCGTCTGACGGCCGCTACCAGATCCCGAATAGTCCAGGGTTGACGCCCTCTTTTAATTACACTCCGAGTAGCGGCTCTCCAACGCTCACCGCGTTCAACTCGTCGAAGCTTAATGAAAACCAGCTTGAACAAAACTATTTCGGGATTTTAGCGTTTCAGCAATCCACCGCCTTTGCGGATTATCAGTTTTCATACTTCACGCGCTACAGCAGCCTGCACTATACTCCGGACGTCATCGGCGATCTGATGTTCAACGGAATTGCCACCGATTTGACGCGGTCCAGCTTCCTGAACGGCATTCAGGCCGACGGGGCTTTTAGAGTTTCAAGGGACCACACTTTGCGCGCTGGAATAGTCGCCAGCGTCGAGCAGACGGATGTCTTGAACAACGCGTTGGCGTTTCCTGGCGTCGTAAATGCCGACGGATCGGTTACACAAACTTCGACAACCCCCGTATCGATTACCGACCGGGAAGACAAAACCGGCTTCATCGCAGGCGTCTATATTCAAGACGAGTGGAAAATAACCGATAAGCTGACGCTGAATTCGGGCCTGCGCTTCGACCAGATGTGGCAATATGTGGATGCCAACCAGCTCAGTCCTCGCATCGCGGCGGTTTACAAGCCGCTTGACGGCACCGCTTTTCACGCGGGCTACGCGCGCTATTTCACGCCGCCGCCGCAAGCTGTGGGAGCGCCCGAAAACTATGCGCTTTTCAATGGCACAGTCGCCGCGGCGCAAGTGACGCCAGCCACGGTCCCGGGTCTTAAGATCTCGCCTTCGTTGCCGGAACGCTCCCATTATTTCGATGCAGGCGTCACGCAAAAGCTTGCTCCCGGTCTCGAAATCGGTTTGGACGCCTATTACAAGTTGGCGCGTGATCTCCTTGACGACGGGCAGTTCGGGCAAGCTTACACGCTGACCGCGTTCAACTACGCCAAGGCCGAAAATGAGGGCCTAGAACTCAAGCTGAAATACACCAAGGATGGCGTGATGGTGTATGGCAACCTTGCCTGGGCGCGGCAGGCCGGGACCCAGTTTGTTTCCAATCAATATTTGCAGGCCTACTCGGACTATATCTATGCGCTGACAAACTACATCCCAACCGACCACTCGCAAACGCTCAGCGCGTCGGCCGGCGTGTCCTATCCGATTTGGGATAATACAAAAGCCAGCCTCGATATGATCTACGGCAGCGGCCTTCGGAACGGCGACAACAATTCCACGCATCTTCCGGGGTATACCCAATTCAATCTCGGGCTTTCGCACGAGTTCACGCTTTGGGATTGCAAGCCTTTCACCGTGCGGTTCGACGCGGTAAATCTCTTCGATCACATTTACGAAATTCGCGATGGCACCGGCATCGGCGTCTTCGCTCCGCAGTACGGGCCAAGACGCGGCTTTTTTATCGGCTTCTCCCAGAAGCTGTAAGACAAAGCAATTTCTGCCGCGGCTCGCCACTAGCCAGTATGGGTCGCACGGCCTTAGTTGTTCGCGGCTTCGCCGATCGACCAGGTCTCTCCCGAACTGAGAAGCTTCTGGAGGTCGCGTACTTTGCCCGCCGCAGCCTTCCGGTTCAGGGCGACCATAGCGCCGTCGAAAGTCGGCGTCGGATCGCAATAGATCACGCCAAGCGCTATTGGGAATTTGCCGGCCGGCATATCGATCAGAAGCTGAGACATTGCCCTGTTGGTTTCGTCGTGAACGAGCACGCCGGACGCCTTCCAGTCGCCATCGGCGACCTCGGCGACCTCTAGGCGCAAATGCTCGGGATCGAGCCTCAACCCCTTCGTGCCTTTGGCGAAGAGCATCGGCTGGCCATGATCGAGCCAAATCACCGCGTCTTGCGGCGCTTTCTTGCCCGCAAATCCGGCGAATGCCCCGTCGTTGAAAACCTCGCAATTCTGATAGATTTCGACGAAGCTCGTTCCTTTGTTGGCATGCGCGCGCTTAAGGATCGCCAGAAGTTCCTTCTGGGACACATCGACGGCGCGTGCAACGAACCGGCCGCCGGCGCCGAGCGCGAAACTGGACGGCTTTGCCGGATGCTCGACCGAGCCGAACGGCGTTGATGGCGAGCGCGTCCCCTGTCGGCTGGTCGGCGAGTATTGCCCCTTTGTCAGACCGTAAATCTCGTTATTGAAGAGCAGAATCTGGCAGTCGAGGTTCCGCCGCAGCAGATGTGCCATGTGGTTGCCGCCAATGGACAGGCCGTCGCCATCGCCGGTGACGATCCATACGTCGAGATCCGGATTGGCCAGCTTGATCCCCGTGGCCACCGACGGCGCGCGGCCGTGGATTGTGTGGTACCCGTAGGTTTCAACATAATAGGGGAAGCGGCTTGAACAGCCGATCCCCGATACGAAGACCGTACTCTCAGGCTTCGCGCCGATCTCCGACAGCGTGCGCTGAACGGCCTTTATGATTGAGTAATTGCCGCAGCCAAGACACCAGCGCACTTCCTGGCCGGAAGCGAAATCGGCAGGCGACAAACGGGGGGCGGGAGCGGTCGTTTCCATGGAAGTGTGCCTCTTATGCCAGCGCGCGATGAATCGCCGCTTCTATCTCGGCGATGCGGAAGGGCTGGCCGGAAACCTTGTTGAAGGATTTGGCGTCGACGAGATACTGATCGCGCAAAAGCGTCTTGAGCTGCCCAGTATTCATTTCGGGAACGAGGATTCTTTCATAGCTCTTGAGCAGCGTTCCCAAGTTCCGGGGTAACGGCCAGAGATGGCGGATGTGGATGTGGCTCACATCGGCCCCGCAGGCGCGGACACGTTGCACGCCCTGCTGGATCGCCCCGAACGTCGAGCCCCAGCCAACGACCGCGAGCTTGCCGCCAGGAGCGCCGAGCGCAACGTCCTGCTCGGGGATGAAGTTGGCGATGCCGTCGATCTTGGCTTTTCTCGTCTCGGTCATCTTCTGGTGGTTGGCCGGATCGTAGGAGATCTCGCCGGTCGCGAAATTCCGCTCGATGCCGCCGATCCGGTGGGTCAGGCCTTGCGTCCCTGGCTTGATCCAGATGCGCTTCAACGTATCGGCATCGCGCGAATAGGGGTTGATGCGCCCTTCGGAGGGCACTTTATCGTAAAATTCGGCGTCGAAGCTCTCCAGCGCCGTCACATCCGGCAGCCGCCACGGCTCCGCGGCATTGGCCATGTAGCCGTCTGTCAGCAATATCACGGGCGTCATGAACTGCACGGCCAGACGAACCGCCTCGATCGCAGCTTCAAAGCAGTCGGCTGGGCTTCGCGCCGCAAGGACGACAAGCGGAGCGTCGCCGTTGCGGCCGTAGACCGCTTGATAGAGGTCGGATTGCTCGGTCTTGGTCGGCAATCCGGTGGACGGGCCGCCGCGCTGGCAATTGACGACGACGAGGGGCAACTCCGACATGATGGCAAGCCCAAGTGCCTCGCCCTTCAGCGCCATCCCCGGTCCGGACGTGGAGGTGACGCCGAGCTTGCCCGCATACGAGGCGCCAATCGCGGCACAGATCGCGGCGATCTCGTCCTCGGCCTGGAAGGTCGTGACGTCGTATTCCTTGAGATGGGACAGATGGTGGAGAATGCCGCTGGCCGGCGTGATGGGATAAGAACCGAGGAACATGGGCAGCGAGCAGAGCTGGCTCCCGGCAACGAGACCGAGCGCCGTCGCTTCGCCGCCGGTGATCGTCCGGTAGAGGCCGGGCGCCATCGATGCAGGGGCGATCCGGATCTGGCTTAACGGTAGCCCCATTTCGGCGTTCTCGCCATAGAAATGGCCGGAGTTAAGGGCCGCAATGTTGGCGTTGGCAAGCGACTCGCTCTTGGCGCCGAATTTGCTTTTGATCCAGGCTACCACCGGGTCACGGTCGCGGTCGAACATCCAGAGCACAAGCCCCAGTGCCCACATGTTTTTGCAGCGGAGTGCGTCGCCGGCGGCGAGCCCGTGCGGCTTGACCGCGTCGACGGTGAGACGTGAGATGTCGAGCGCGACTACCTCGAAACGCGAGAGAGTCGAATCTTCGAGCGGATTGGCGTCGTAACCCGCCTTGCGCAGGTTCCGTGCGCTGAAAGCACCGGAATCCGCGATGATCAGGGCGCCGGGGCGCAGATCGTGCAGGTTCACTTTGAGCGCCGCCGGGTTCATCGCTATCAGAACGTCGGGCTCATCGCCTGCGGTCTCGATCGACGACGAGCCGAAATTGATCTGGAAGGCCGAGACGCCGAATGTCGAGCCTTGAGGCGCACGGATCTCCGCGGGAAAATCTGGGAAAGTAGCGAGCGCGTTGCCCGCGAGACCTGTAGAGAGCGTGAATTGGCTTCCGGACAGTTGCATCCCGTCGCCTGAGTCGCCCGCGAAACGGACGACGGCGGACTCACGCACCACTGCAGACGGTATCGGACAAGCTGCAGAATCGGCGGTATCTAAGGGCATGGTAACCTGCTTTTCAAACGACCGGCAAAATCGAGGTCCTGCATCGCAGCGCCGGTGGCCGGCCAGGGAAGCGATGCCAGGGCCTCGGATGAGGAATGGTAGGTCATAGCCAGCTTCGGCCAGGATCGCAAGGCGGCGTGTGATCGCCGCGACCGGGCTTTTTGAAGCGGACAGCAAGTTTATGGCCCGTAAAGCGAAAGGCAGCGGCGCATTAGCCTTGCGGAAAGAAATCGCTTAATCGCCTTGGGACGCGTACTAGCCCTGGAACCCTGGCCATGCTAGGCATAGGGCGCATTTGAATCTTGGCCTTCACCCTCCCTTACCCATGCGCACTTATCTCGACTTTGAAAAGCCTATCGCGGAACTCGAAAGCAAGATCGAGGAATTGAGCGCCCTTGGCGAGGGCGACAGCGCGGTTTCGATCAAAGAGGAAATCGCGCGGCTCCGCGAGAAGGCGCAATCGGCGCTCGAAGAAACGTACGGAAGCCTCGACCCCTGGCAAAAAACGCAAGTTGCGAGGCATCCCGAGCGGCCGCACACGTGCGACTATATCCGGGAGATGATCGTCGACTTCATTCCGCTCGGAGGCGATCGCTATTTCGGGGAGGATCTCGCGATCATCGGCGGGCTTGGCCAGTTTCATGGCCGCACCATCATGATCCTCGGCCACGAAAAAGGCGCCGACACGCAAGGCCGCTTGCGGCACAATTTTGGAATGGCGAAGCCGGAAGGCTATCGCAAGGCCGTGCGGCTCATGCAAATGGCGGACCGGTTTGGCTTGCCTGTCGTCACTCTCGTCGACACCGCAGGCGCTTATCCCGGCATCGAAGCGGAAGAACGCGGACAGGCAGAGGCCATCGCGCGTTCGACCGATTGCTGCCTCTCGCTCAGCGTGCCGATGATCGCTATCATCATCGGCGAGGGCGGCTCAGGCGGAGCGGTCGCCGTAGCTTCCGCGAACCGCGTGCTCATGATGGAGCACTCGATTTACAGCGTCATATCGCCGGAGGGCGCGGCGTCCATCCTTTGGCACGACAGCGGCAAGGCCCGCGACGCAGCAACGAACATGAAGATCACAGCGCAGGATTTGCTTCAGCTCGGAGTGATCGACGGCATTATCCCCGAGCCCATTGGCGGCGCTCACAGAGACCCCGATGCCGCGATGAAAAAGGTCAGCGACGCGCTCGAGCTTGCGCTCGCGGACTTCGAAAGCGTGACCGGCCCGGACATCCGCAAACAGCGTCAGGACAAGTTCCTTACCATCGGAAGATCGCTCGCACCTGCGCGTTAGTTACTAATCCCTTAACAACGCGTCGTATTTTAGCCCAATTAAACCTGCGAAGTCCCTAATGTGCATCAAGCGAATCAGGAGCTTACAACTTTAGAATGCAGCCTTTGAGATTTGCACGTGGATTGCAACGAATCCTTAAGGTAAACAATCGATCATTTCCTGCCAGTGCAGGAGCGGGGGTGAGATCGATGAAGGCTGTGTTGCGTTTTGCGATGGTTGCTCCGTTGATGCTCGGTCTTACGGGATGCCTGAACTTCATGGGGGTGAGCAGCGGCGATTCAGTACCGCCCGCCGAACGGCAGCTGCCCGCCTCCACGCAGGCTCTGCTCGCCATCAAGGGAATGAAGCAGGAATTGCCGATCTTCGTCCGTATTTTCAAGGAGGAGTCCGAGTTTGAGGTGTGGAAGCTGAAGGACGGCCGCTTCCAGCATTTCCGGACGTATCCCATCTGCGCGTGGTCGGGCACGCTAGGACCGAAGGTTCAGCAAGGCGACCGGCAGGCGCCCGAAGGCTTTTACACCGTAAGCCGTGCGCAAATGAATCCGCACAGCCTCTACCATCTCGCGTTCAACATCGGCTTCCCGAATACATACGATCAGGCCAATGGCCATTCCGGCTCTGCGCTCATGGTTCACGGCGATTGCAAGTCCGCCGGCTGCTACGCCATGACCGACGCCTATATCGAGGAAATCTACATCCTGGCGCGCGAAGCCTTCAATGCAGGCCAGACCAAGTTTCATGTTCAGGCGCTTCCGTTCCGCATGACCGCCGCGAACATGCAGCGGCACCGCGACAACCCATGGTATCAGTTCTGGGTAAGGCTCAAGGAAGGCTATGACGCCTTCGAAGCCACAGGCAAGCCTCCAATCGTGAAGGTGTGCGCGAAGCAGTACCTCGTGAATGTTTCATTTCCCGGTCAGCCGGCGGATCCGGCTCCCGATGGGCCCTGCCCGCTCTACGCCAAGCTCGATCCGTCGCACATGCCCGGAATCGACGGAGTTCCGACGACCGTTCTTGCCAGCTTGAACAGGAGTGAAGCGCCATCTCAGCCGGCGCAGGCTGCAGCACCCGCGCTTATGACCGCCTCGCTGCAGCAACCGATTTCGAGACCGCAGGCGCCGGCGCCCATGGCTACCGCCGCCCTGGCCGACATGTCTGCGTCTCCGGTCATAACGCGCCCGGCTCCTCCGGCCCAAACGGCAAGCGCACAGCCTTTGAAAGTGCCAGCCGCGCCTTACTACTCGCGCACGCCGAAAGCGCCCGCAGCGCCCTCCTACGCCAGTTCTCCAAGTGCGGCGCCTACTGCGCCATATCCTGCGCCGGTGCGTGTCGCCGCCGGAAGCTCAGCCCAACCCGTCAACTATCAGTTCGGCGCCAACTCCTTGGCAGCCGCCGCGTCGAACTCCAGCTCTGGCGCCGGCATTCGTTCCAGTGGCTGAAGATCCGGCGAAGGCGGTCGATCCCGATGCAATTCAGAAGCCGAACCGATCCGGGAAGGGCGGCAAGCTCAGCGGCTCGCAGCCCTCAGGCTCTGATTCGGGCGACGGTCAAAGCTCAGGCGGTGTCAGCGGTCAGCGCTGACTTTTTCCGCAGCGCCTCACATCAACCGGGCACGACTTGGCGAATGCGGCCCCTCAAAAGCAGCCTGGGACGCTGCAGCGATCCCAAAGGGCAGCTCAAGCTGCACGGGCCGAGCAGCATTAGCAGCAGGGCTTTCACCACTCAAAAAGCCGTTGCCGAGCCTTTCCTGCTTAAATGTGCCTGCGCTTTGCGGAGCGTCCCGTCGCACCGTGCGCGGCGCGGTTGTCGAGAGGGCGCCCTTTCGGATCGCCTTTGTCCTTGTGTCCATCAGCACCGCGTTGACGATCGAACCCAGCTGCCGCCATTGATAGTCTTCACTCACGGTCCTACTCCATTATTTACTAACCGCCGTCAAAATCATAAGGTCGGCGTGTGATCAAGGCTCAGGTGATTTGGTGGCTCAATTGCGACAACGCAAGCAAATTCTGGATTACATTTTGGAAAACCTCACAATGACCGCGAGCGTCCTTATCTAGCGCGATACAGCGGAGAGACCCCTTGCGCTACTATGAGCACATTTCCCAGAAAGCCGGCTGGAGCTTCAGGATCGCACTACTGTCGGTTCTCGTGTTTGCCGGCGCTTTCGTCTGGCACCGGTTTTTCGGGCTGCCGACGCCAATCGCGCTGAAAGTTTTGGGCGGCGCGGTCGCGGGCGCCGTCATCAGCCTGACCCTCGCAGTGGCGGCTCTTGTATCGATCTGGAACGAGGGGCATGAGGGAGCAGGCCGCGCGTTCGGCGCCGTGTTGCTCAGCGCTTTGGTCCTCGCAGTTCCTTTGTGGTCGCTTCCGAGCCTCTTGAGATTGCCGCGGCTCTATGAGGTTACGACGGACCCGTCCGCGCCGCCCGCCTTCGACCGCGTCGCTAAGATACGCCAAGGCCCAGCGAACCCTGTTCACTACGAGCCGTCTTTTGGCGCGCTGCAGGCAGCCGCCTATCCGGACATCAAACCGCTTCAGGTGCAGAGGCCCTTGATCGATGTTTATTCTTCCGTTCGCGAGGTGGTTAAGACCCTGAACTGGAAAGTCCTCGATGAGCAGGCGCCGGAACAGACTAGAACCGGCTATATCGAGGCCGTCGACCGCACGTTCCTGTTTGGGTTTACCGACGACATTGCTATCCGCGTCACCGGCTCGCCGAAGATGGCGAAGATCGATATCCGCTCCTCGTCGCGGTTTGGGCAGCACGATCTCGGACGTAATGCGCAGCGCATCCGCCGTTTTATGACGGAGGTGAAATTGCGCCTCGCCGAACTGGAACGCCTCGACCGCATGGAGCGTTTGGTGGCGGCACGCCAGGCCGAGGAAAAAGAGAAGTCCAAGACCGCGCAACGGTCTAACCGGCGCCGCAGCGACGATTGAATGAAGGCCGCCTTTGGCCTCATGAGACCGACGGCGCCACCGCTTCACCTGAAGGCTCGCGTCTTCCACGGCGCTTGCGAAAGCGATCCAGAAACAGGTAGATGACCGGCGTCGTGTAGATGGTCAGGAGCTGCGAGACGGCGAGGCCGCCGACAATAGTGTAGCCGAGCGGCGTTCGAAGCTCCGATCCCGGGCCCGAGGCGAGCACGAGCGGCAGCGCGCCAAACATCGCCGCAAGCGTCGTCATTAGGATCGGCCGGAAACGCTCAAGACAAGCCTGGCGGATCGCGTCTTCGCTCGACATTCCCCGCGCCCGCTCGCCTTCGAGCGCGAAATCCACAAGCATAATGCCGTTCTTCTTCACAATACCGATGAGCAGAATGATGCCGATTAGCGAGATGATGGATAATCCTTGCCCTGTTGCCTGCAATGTGATCAGCGCGCCAAAACCTGCCGACGGGAGCGTCGAGAGAATGGTGAGCGGGTGCACAAGATCTTCGTAGAGGATGCCCAGCACGAGATAGACCGCGACGAGCGCCGCTACGATCAGCAAGACCTCGGACGCCTGCTCCTGCTGAAGCGCGAGCGTTTCGCCTGCCAGTTCAAGATGCAGGGACTCGGGCAGCTGCAGATCGCCGGCAATTTGCAAAACCTGGGGCAGGACCTGACCGATGGTCACGTTCGGCAAGGTATTGAAGCTCACCGTCACCGCGGGAAACTGCCCGGTATGGCTCACAACCAGCGGCATGCTTGTCACGGTGATCTTTGAGACGGCGCTGAGCGGTACCTGCTGTCCCTGGCTGCCCTTGACATAGACGCTGTCAAGCCCTGCGAGGCTTCGCTGCATGTCGAGATTGGCTTCCAGAATGACATTGTATTGATTACGGTATGAGTAGATCGTGGACACGGCGCGCTGCGAGAATGCGTCGTTCAGCGCCGCATCGATATCCTTGACCGCGATGCCGTACTTGGCCGCTTTCACCCGGTCGATTGTGACCATTGCCTGCGGGCCGCCTGACTGGCGATCGTTATTGACATCGACAACGCCCGGCACGCGTTTGACGCGTTCCTGCACCTTGGGAAGCCATTCAGCGATCTCACTCAGCTCCGGGCCCCATAGCGTCACCTGGTATTGGGCGCGTGATTGACGGCCTCCGAATTGTATCTCCTGCCCCGGAAACATGGTGACGTCCACGCCCTTGACGGCCGCCAGTTTTTGCCGCAAACGGCCTATTACGGCC
The DNA here is from genome assembly GCA_963834165.1 of uncultured Alphaproteobacteria bacterium. GTDB lineage: Bacteria > Pseudomonadota > Alphaproteobacteria > Rhizobiales > Rhodomicrobiaceae > Rhodomicrobium. The sequence goes on from CAWIAL010000009.1 coordinate 91,033, forward strand.
ATAACCGGCGTCTTGCGCTCCTCTATCGGTTTCAGCGACATGTAGAAGCGCGCCTGATTGCTCTGGCCGAAGCCGGAGGTGCCCCCGATCGATACGGCCACGCCCTCAACAGCGGGATCGGAGGTCAGTATCGAAGTGACCTTTTTTTGGATGTCTTCCAGCGAGTTGAAAGAGGCCTCGGGAGCAGCCTGGGCAAACCCGATCACGAGTCCCGTATCGCCAAGGGGGACAAGGCCCTTCGGCAGCACGATGTAGAGCTGGATTGTCAGCGCGAGCGTCGTCAGCGTCACGAGCAGCATGAGCCAGCGGTGACGAAGCGCGTAGGTCAGCGACCGCTCATACGCCCGTATCAGCCATTCGAAAAAGGGTTCGACCCGGCGATCGAGCCAGGTTTCGCGCGGACGCGGCAGACGCCGGATGAAACGACCGCAAATCATGGGCGTCAGCGTCAGGGAGACGATCGCCGAAATCAGGATCGCATAAGTCAGCGTCCAGGCGAATTCCCCGAAAAGACGGCCGATCGGGCCGCCCATGAAAAGAAGCGGGATGAAAGCCGCCACCAGCGACAGGCTGATGGAAATGATCGTGAAGCCGATCTGCCGCGAGCCTTGAAGCGCCGCTTCCAGCGGCTTCAGCCCCGCTTCCATATTGCGATAGCAGTTTTCTATGACGACGATGGCGTCGTCTACGACGAAGCCGACGGAGATCGTCAGCGCCAGAAGCGATATGTTGTCCAGGCTATAACCGGAGAGCCACATGAGCCCGACGGTGCCGGCAAGGGAAAGCGGAACGGCAACGCCCGCCGCAATCGGTCGGAATGATGCGGCGAAGAAAGATGAATACCACCATCATCACAAGCGCAATGCTTGCGATGAGAGTTTTTTGAATGTCGGCGATGCTGGTCCTGATGGTCTTGGTTCGGTCGTTGAGCACCTCAAGCTTCACATCCGCCGGAAGAAGCCGGTGAAGCTCAGGTAGCAGCGCATAGAACTGATCCACGGTCTGGACAACGTTGGCATCCGGCGTCTTGAAGATGATGAAGATGACGGCGTTGTCCTTGTTGAAATAGCCGGAGGCGAGCCGGTTGCTCGTGCCGGTGGAAACGTCCGCAAAGTCGCCGATGCGCACGACGTCGCCATTCTTCACCTTAACCACAAGGGAAGCGTAATCGGACGGCTTATCGATCTGACCATTCGTCGTGACAATGGTGGCCTTCTCAGCGCCGTCGAGGTTTCCGATGGGCACAAGCGAATTGGCCTGGGTGATGGCGGTGCGGACATCCTCGAACCCGAGGCTGCGGGATTGCAACCCAGCAGGGTCCGCCACCACGCGCACGGCAGGCGTCTGCGCGCCGCCGATCAAGACCTCCGCGACGCCGCTGATCTGGCTGATCCGCGTTGAGACGATGAGGTCGCCGAGATCGTAGAGATCCGTAGCGCGCCGGTTCGGAGACGTCATAGCGAGGATCATGATCGGCGCGCCGGCGGTGTTCGACTTCCTGATCGTCGGCCGGCGGGTCAAGGTGGTTGGAAGATCGGCCTGCGCCGCATTAATGGCCGCCTGCACATCGCGCGCCGCGTCGTCGCCATTTCGCGAGAGGTCGAATTGAACTTGTATGCTGGTCGAGCCGAGCTGGCTCGTCGATGTCATCTCGTTTACGCCCGCGATCTCGCCGATGTGACGCTCAAGCGGGGCGGCGATGGTGGCGGCGACGGTCTCGGGATCGGCTCCAGGCAACGCGGCGCTGATCCGGACGGCCGGCATGTCGACGCTGGGAAGGCTCGCAACCGGCAGCTTGAAATATGCGACAGCGCCTGCAAGAAAGATCCCGGCCGCGAGCAGGATGGTGCCAACCGGCCTTCTTATGAAGAGCGCTGAGGGGTTCATGGCGCTAACCCCGGGTTTCCGGCGCGGTGGGAACGGGAGCCGGCGGCGGACCGGCGGCAGGCCCGGGCGGAGGCGTTTCGCCGCTTGGCTCGCCGATGCCGAACAGCCGCTCGAACCGGCGCTTAACACCATCCATGGCGAGGTAGATCACGGGCGTGGTGTAGAGCGTCAAAAATTGGCTCAGCAAAAGGCCGCCGATGATCGTGACGCCGAGCGGCGTCCGCAACTCGGACCCAGGGCCATGGCCGATGACCAGGGGAAGTGCGCCAAGCAGCGCCGCCACCGTCGTCATCATGATGGGGCGGAAACGAAGAAGACAGGCCTCGCGGATCGCTTCAAGCGGCCTCATGCCCTGGTTGCGCTCGGCGTCAAGCGCGAAGTCGATCATGATGATCGCGTTCTTCTTCACGATACCCATCAGAAGAATGATGCCGATCAAAGCGATGAAAGAGAACTCCATGCCGAGAAACTCGAGCGCGAGCAGCGCCCCGATACCGGCTGAAGGAAGCGTCGTCAGAATCGTAAATGGGTGAATGAAGCTTTCGTATAGCACGCCGAGGATGATGTAGATCGTGACCACGGCGGCGAGGATGAGAAGAGGCGTGCTCTTTAGCGAGGCGTTGAACTCTGCAGCGGCGCCGGTATAGCTCCCTACGATGGAGCTTGGTATTCCGATGCGCGCACTGGCCTCGGCGACCGCTTGAACGGCGGCATCGAGCGAAACGTCCGGCGCGACATCGAAACTGATGGTTGCCGCTGGATATTGCTGCACATGGTTGACCGATAGGGGCGCAATGGTCCGCTCAAGAGTTGCGAAAGACGAAAGCAGAACCTGCGCGCCGCGTCCCTGTCCTATCGTTGGGACGGCCGTAATTGAGGAGTTTGTCGCTCCGCTGCCGCTTGTGAGGCCCGTCAACGAGTTCCCCGTTGTCGAGTTGCTGATCGCGTTGCCGGGGACATAGATCGCCCCGAGCGCAGCAAGATCCGTCTGGAACTTCGGATCGACTTCAAGAATGACGCGATACTGGTTCGACTGCCCGTAAATCGTCGAAACCTGCCGCTGTCCAAACGCGTCATAAAGCGTGTCGTTCAGCGATTGCATCGTAACGCCCAACCGGCCCGCGATCACGCGGTCGGTCTTGATCAGCACGGCGCTGCCGTCTTCCTGAAGGTCGGACGAGACATGGATGAGACGCTTGTCAAGCTTAAGCTCGCCTTCCAGCTTCTTGGCCCAGTGTGAGAAGCCCTCGCGGTCGAGCCCGACGAGGACATATTGATACTGAGTGCGGCTCCGAGCCGTCCCGATCTGGATGTCCTGCACGATCTGGAATGTCGTCGAAATGCCCGCGATGTTGCTTGTCGCCGCGGTCAGGCGCCGCATGATCTCGGATGCGCCGGCCGAGCGATCGTTCTTCGGCTTCAAGGTCAGCGCAAAATGCGCGACGTTCGGCGTGGCATTCGAGGTTCCTACGCCGACCACGGAAACGACGCCAAGAACGTCGGGATCCTTACGGATGATTTTCTCGACGCTGTTTTGAAGGGCATTCATGCGCTCGAAGGACACGTCGGAGGATGCTTCCGTCTCGGCAGTCAGGAAGCCGGTATCCTGGTCGGGCAGAAACCCTTTCGGGATCGAAAGATAGAGCGTGATCGTGAAGACGAGCGTCAGCGCGGCCACGATCAGCGTCAACGCCCGGAACCGCAGCACAACGTCAAGCGTGGTCCGGTAGAACGCGTAAAGGGCGTTGAGCGGCGCCTCGGCCAGCCTTGCATACCATGGCGCGGCGTCACCATGACGGGGAAGGCGCAAAAGCCGTCCACTCATCATCGGCGTCAGCGTGAGCGAGATCACCATGGAGGTGAGGACTGCGATTGTCAGTGTAAGCGCGAACTCCCGGAACAGTCGGCCCACGATGCCTGTCATGAACAGAAGCGGAATGAAAACCGCGATCAGCGAGACGGTCAGCGACACGATCGTGAAGCCGATCTCGCCTGCGCCTTTGTAGGCGGCGGCCATGGGCCTCTCGCCCCTCTCGATGTAGCGCATGATATTTTCGATCATCACGATGGCGTCGTCGACCACGAAGCCCGTCGCGATGGTCAGCGCCATCAGCGAGAGGTTGTCCAGGCTGAAGCCCGCGAAATACATGATGCCGAAAGATGCGATCAGCGACAGCGGCAAGGTTACGCCTGCAACCACCGTTGCGCTCAGCGTGCGCAGGAACAGGAGCACGACCATGACGACGAGGATGACGCTGAGCACGAGCGTGAATTGCACGTCGGACACGGACGCGCGGATGGTTCCCGTGCGGTCGGCGACGACCTCCGTCTTGACGCCTGCGGGAAGAGCGGCGGCCAGCTTCGGCAGAATTTTCTTGATTCGGTCGACGGTGCCGACAATGTTCGCACCCGGCTGGCGCTGAATGTCGATGATGACCGCGGGTACGCCATTATAGCGGGCGGCAACCTTGTTGTTCTCCAGGCCCGCAATCACGGTGGCCACATCGCGCAGCAGCACCGGCGCGCCGTTGTTGTAGGTCACAACGATTTCTTCATAGGCCTTCGCGGTTTCGAGCTGATCGTTGGCGCCGATGAGATAGGCCTTGTCCGATCCGCTGAGCACGCCCTTCGATCCGGTGACGTTGGCGTTGGCGATGGCGGCGCGCAGTGTCTCAAGCGCGAGCCCGTAGGAAGAGAGCTGAAGGGGGTTCGCCTGGATGCGGATTGAGGGACGGATATTGCCCTGGACGGTGACGCGGCCGACCCCCGAAACCTGGCTGAGCCTTGGGCTCAAAAGCGTATCGGCGAGATCGCTCAGCCTTTCCATGGAAAGTCCGGTCGAGGTGAGAGCGATGGTGAGAATCGGCGGGTCTGAAGGGTTCACCTTCGCGTAAACGGGCGGGTAAGGCAGGTTTTGAGGAAGCGCCCCGCCTGCCGCGCTGATCGCAGATTGAACATCCTGTCCAGCGGCGTTGATGTCACGGTCGAGTGTGAATTGAAGCGTAATCTGGCTCAAGCCCTGCGAGCTTGTCGAACTCATTCCTTCCAGCGAAGGAATCTGCCCGAGCTGGCGCTCTAGCGGCGCTGTCACGAGCCGGGCCATGGTGTCCGCGTTTGCGCCTGGAAGCTGCGTCGTGACCTGAATGACTGGAAAGTCAACCTGCGGGAGAGAGGAAATCGGCAAAAAAGAATAAGCGAGCGCGCTGCTCAAGAGTACTGCGACGGCGAGCAGCGACGTTGCGATAGGTCGCGCGATAAAGGGCGCGGAAATGCTCATGGCTTGCGCGTGCCTTCAGCCGTGGCTGCCTCGGCCTGGTCAGGTTTCTTGCCCGCGCCATCAGGATCGGCACCCGGAGCGGTCCCATCCGCCGCGGCCTCCTTCCGGTGCCGCTTCCGTTCGGGCTTGGCTTCTTTCGGGCCCTCCTTCGCGCCTTCTTCCGTCGCCGGAGCCGCGCTTGCAGCGGGAGCGCCGCCAGGCGGGGCAGTGTCGAGCTTTATTTTCTGGCCATCCTGTAGGTTGGCAAAACCGCTCGTGATAACGGTATCTCCCGCCGCGACACCCTCCCCGATGACCGACTGTTTCTCACCTTCCTGGATAACCTTTACGTAGGTGAGCTTCGCGGTGTTCTCGGGCGTGACAAGATACACGTAGCTTCCATTCGCACCCTGCTGAATGGCGACTGAGGCCACAACGATTGCGTTTTCCAGCGTCTTCAATTTCAGCTTCACGTTGACGAACTGGCCAGGCCACAGCCGGTTTTTATCATTCGGGAAGATGCCCTTAATCTTCACCGTGCCTGTGGTTTGATCGATTTGATTGTCAATGACGAGGAGACTTCCCTCCCCGAGGACTCCCGAGCCTGTAACGGCCTGCAAGGGCACGGCGCCTTTTTCCTTCGCATCGAGGACACCTGCCACCGTTTGCTCGGGGAGGGTGAACACGATGGCGATCGGCCGTAGCTGAGTAATGACAACTATTCCGGTAGCATCCGTCGCACTTACCAGATTGCCCTTGTCCACAAGGCGTATACCGGTCCTGCCCGTAAGTGGCGCTTTGATCGTTGCATAGTCGAGATTAGCTTTTGCATTATCAATCAAGGCTTGGTCTAGCCGCACCTGCGCCTCGTCTTGATGGACGGCCCACACTGCGGTATCGGCTTGCTGTTGCGTGGCGCTATTTGTCTTGACCAGGTTCGAATATCTTTTCTCGTCCAGCCGGGCATTCGCAAGGGCAGCTTCGTCTTTGCCTTTCTGGGCGACGGCCTGATCGTAAGCCGCCTGAAACAATACCGGATCTATTCTTGCCAGGACGTCGCCCTCTTTAACATCCTGGCCCTCTGTATAAGGCACATCTATCAGGCGGCCACTCACCTGGGCGCGGACAATTGCCGTATTGAAGGCTTGAACTGTGCCGACCCCGGTCAGATAGACGGGGACGCTGGCCGTCCGCGCTTTCTCCGCAAGAACCAGGACAGTTTGGTTGCCGCGGCGAAATCCATTACCGCTGGGGCGGCTACCCGGTCCGCCCGTCATTCCTTGCGGCGGTCCCTCGGCGCCGGCTTGCGGCGGAAAGATGCGGTCCTTGTAGACGAAAGCCACCAAGCCGCCTGTAATTAGTACAAAAATCAGGTAGGGCAGAAGCCTTTTCATGGCATCCTTGCTTTCACCTCGAGTATTGACGGGACCTCTGCGATAGCACTGTCAGCGGGCTTAATCCACCCGCCGCCCAACGCCTGATAAAGGGTAACAGCCGCTTGAAGCCGGGACTGACGAACGACGGCCAATGCATTTTCCGCCACGAACAGCGTCTGCTGCACTTGCAACAGCGTTGTTACGTCAATAATCCCGCCCTGCAACTGCGTTAGCGAAAATTCATAAGCTTTCCGCGCCGATTTGACAGCCAGGTTTTGAACGCGTTCCTGCTCGGCATTCTTCTCGACGGCGATCAGTGCGTCCTCGACATTTTGAAAAGCTGAGATGATAGCTTTGCGGTAATCTTCAAGGAGTTCGCCATACCGGGCGCGGTCTTGATCTAGAGTGGCTTGTAATTGGTAATAGTTGGTAAGCGGCTGAGTAATGCCGACTGCCGCGTTGTAGAAGAGACTTTGCGGTTGGAACAAAGACGCGAGCGCTACGCTCTGGAAGCCGCCGGCTCCCGTTAGCTGAATTGATGGAAAGAGTGCCGCGCGCGCGGAGGAAACGGTGAATTTCTGAGACGATAAGAGCGCCTCCGCATTCGCGATATCAGGCCTTCTGCACAAGAGCTCCGAAGGAAGCCCGGCCGGAATATTCGGCACTGCTATCTTATAGAGATCGTCGGCCCTGTAATAGAAGGACTCCGGCGGCGTTCCAACAAGAACTGCGATGGCATGCTTATATTGCTCAAGCTGACGCTCAAGCGGAGGGATCGTCACTTGAACGTTGTAAACGAGCGTTTGCTGCTGCGCGACGTCAAGGCCCGACGCAGTCCCGAATTTCTGTCTGGCCAATATCGCATCCAAGATTTTCTGGGCGATCGCCAGGTTGTTTTTCGCGATATCGATCTGTTTTTGCGTCGCAACGGCGTTGAAGTATGTGGTTGCGATCGAAGCATCGGTAGAGATCGCCACGGTGCCTGCGTCGAAACTCGACGCATACTGGTTCGCGATCGCAGAATAGACCGCGGCCCGGTTCTTGCCCCAAAAATCGATCTCGTAGCTCGCCGTCAGCTGCGCAATGACCGACGTGCTCCGCACAGCCTGGCCTTGCACGTGGCTCAGGCTTTGGCTGGCACTGCCATTCGCTTCGATGAGCGGGATGAGTGCCTGCGTGGCGATGCGCACCTGGGCCTCGGCCTGCTGGATGCGGGCAACCGCCGCGCCGATGTCGAGATTGAAGCCGCGCCCAAGCTGGATCAGTTCGGTCAGCTTCTTCGACTTGAAAACTGCGAAGTCGTAGGGCGAAGCCGCCGGACTCGACGGAGCGGCGCTCTTGCCAATATAGGCATCGGGAATATCGAGATCCGGAGTCGGAACATGCGGATCGAGGATCGAACACGCGCCAAGAAGGCTCAGCGCCGCCAGCCCCGCAATTGCAGGCTTTCGCCGTCTCGATGCCCCCTCGACTTTGCGCCGCGCGATCGCGCTTGCCATGCCCGCCCGTTTTGAAAAAGTTCCGACCAGCGAGTCCCTACCCCAGTAAAGAGATTCGCCGCCGTAAGAACGCTTCCAATTGTGACTGTTAAGAGGTTCCGTTCGCTGAATACCAGCGCAAATGTGTAACCGGTTGCAGCAGGGAGGCCTTCAGCGGCGGGGCGTGCTCTTTTCGCATCAGCTGTTGCGAAGAAGGCTATTGCGAAGGAGTCAGCCGGACGAGAGCAGGATTGTTTGCCCGGAGTACGTGATCAGCTCAAGCAGAGTGGCCTCTGTCAGGCGGCCCGAGAGCGGGATGCCCCGATGCCGCTCAAAATCCTTGATCGCGTTGGAGGTCCAGATATCCATCCGGCCCGAAAAGGTGCCCCGGAAAAAGCCAAGCCCGAGGAGCATTTTCTGCGTCTCGATCACGAGCTTCGAACTTAGCTCGGCCCGGTCCGCGAAAGCCCCTCGCGGACCTTGGTTCATGTCGAAAAGAACGCGCTTGAGCAAGGTTTCGCTTGGCTCGCCGGTCAAAGGCAGGCCGTTATCGAACTCGTATGCCAGCACGGCGAGCCGGAGCCCATTGGCGCGGACTTGAAGCTGGCCGGAATAACCCCGCCGGCGAAGCTCCCGTTCGAGGGCGGTGTAGAGGCGGGACCCTTTTGCTTCCTCGGACTGCGCAGGTACGGACCCGCCGTCGGCTGAATCGGGAGCAAGCGACGAAGACTTATCGGCGGGGAATTGCGTGACGGAGACGGCTGTACTCGGGAACAAGCGCACTCGATCCTGCAGGAACAGCGCATTGCTCGCTGTCGCAACGAAGATCGCTATTATGGCGAATAAGGTCAGGCGCGCGCGGAACCGGGTCATGCCCGGCATAATCGCACAATCCTCAATTTAAAGAAAGATTGTTTATGCGCTGAAAGCGAATTGAAACGCTAAAAAAAAGGCTTCTCAATACTAAAGGAGAAAACTCAAATTTTATCTAGCTATAACTCTCGAAAAAACTGGTTAAAATTGAAGCTTTCGACTTTTCTGTTCTTTCGCCTGCCACAACTAGGATGCAGTAAATAGGCTAGGTCGAGAGTGTCCGCTTATGATGTTTTTGCTCCGGCTTGTATTTTGGATAACGTTGATCTGCTTATTGCTTCCCACCTCCCGAGAAGACAATCGCCGGATTATTTCGTCCGCGGAGCAAACCGTAAGCGACGTCAAGGGCTTCTGCCAAAGAAACCCGAGGGTCTGCGACGATGCCAGAGTCACGATGACGGCAGTCCTCGCGAAGCTAAGGAGCGGCACCGAGATGCTTCAATCTTGGCTGTCACAGAAAGACAAACGCTCGGAGGTTCCGGCGTCCCAGTCAGCGAGCGCTTCACGCGACGATGCTCCGCGTCCGCAGGGAGCCGGCGAACCTCAACCGCTCAAGCCCGTTACCAAGTGGCAAGACAGCCTTAATCCGGCAGACAAGCAGGTGCCCTGGCACGGTCCGCAGCGGCTTTAGAGTAACCGGAAATCCTGGCTTTATGCTTCGAAAAGCTCAGGATGAGGCCGCTTATTATCACCAAATTAAGCCTCATGGTGAGCTTGTCGAACCGTGAGCAGCGGCCTTTTCCAGCTGCTCCTATTCGAGCCTTGCCGATACGAGGTGCTCGGCGAGGAACCAGGTCTGCTTTTCGTTCAGCCTGATCACGTCGCTGACGAGAAGGTCGTTCGTGCCGTCGTCTCCTATGTCTGCTGCCGCCTTAGCGCCTTGGCGGGACTCGGCCAGAATATGACGGTGCGCTTCCACAAGCCGCGTGATCTGCATGGCTGGCGTTTCGCGCCCTTTGGGCGGCCGCCTGATCATGGTCATTTCGGCGACATCGTGCGACATCGCGACCGAAACGCCGCCCAGCGACATGATTCGCTCGGCGATGGTGTCGACGAGTTCCGACTGCTCCTCGTAATGGGCATCGAAGAGAAGATGAAGTTGATAGAAAGTCGGGCCGCTGACCTGCCAGTGATGCTTCTTGTACATATCCCGAAGGCTGATCGTATCGGCGAGAAGCTGATTGAGAGCTTCGATGCTTTGCATCCGCACATCTTCGCTGAGAGCTATGGGGAGGTCCGTCAAAGTCCCCCAAGGCTGCGTTTCCTGCCCCTTGTCGAGGTCGAGATGGGGCTGCGCTTCGACAGCACGGACTATCGTCTTGTGCGCCGATTTTGGTGAGGATCTCGTGCTCATATTCCACCTGATTGCTGAAGCTTGGAGTGAGGGAGGAAGTCTCTGATGCTCCAAACTGTTCCGCCGCACCTCTTCGGGTCGCAGCTGGTGGCCCCGGTAAAAACCGCGGCGACCTTGTCGCAATCCAGGACGCTAGCCGAAAAGCGAAACCAGCATGCTCACCAAGCCGCTCTGGCTCCGAGTGCCGGTGCGGTTGAAGATATTTTGCAAATGCCAGCGCACCGTTGTGATTTTCAAGCGCTCGCGCCCGGCGTAATCGTGCAGCGAAAGCCCTTCGGCGAGAGCGGAAGCCAAATTGGCTTCCGCAGCGGTCAGGCCGAGAGCGGCGGAGACACGGCTCGGCGGGATCGTCGAGCAGCGAGTGCTCTTGCGAACGGATACCTCGAACCACACGCCATCATTGCAGGGCTCGATGCCGCGGGAACCGGGCAGCCGAAGCACTTCGATTTTAAGAACCCGCCGGGTCCCGTCAGCCAATTCGAAGGCAAAGAGGTGAGGCGCACGCTCCAGGCCGTCTCCCTTCGCCAACGCCTTGAGCGTCTTGCTGAGCCGCTCATCCGCGCCAGGCTCCGCCAATCGGAGGCTTCCTTGCGGCGAGATCGTTACCTCATCTGCGAGGAGCGCGGAACGCGCGGCGCGGTTCATGAACCCGACTTTAAAGTTTGGACTCAAGAGGACGACGGGAAAGGGCCGGAGGTCAAGGACGGCCCCGAGGAGAGCGGTGAACTCAGCGGCAGCAGGCAGCTTCACATCCCAGGGAGCGCCCCTGGAAGCGCTTAACGCCAACTGTCTCTCAAAAGAACGCGACAAGGACCAATCCACCCGGGTTTATCAACCCAGGTGAATATCATTTTAGCTAATTCGTCAATAGTCGGTTCCGGTTCGTTGAAGGGAACTTACAGAAACGCCAGTGAGATCGCGCCAAAGGCAACGCAATAGAAGGCGAAAGGGTTGAGCGCAGCAAAATCGTGACGGCGGAAATATCGCATCAGGAATGCAACGCTGAGATAAGCCGCGATGGCCGCAACAACGCCCCCCGCCGCGATGGTCGATAGCGGCATGGCTGCATCCGCCGCCGAAGCACCGTGCAAAAGTTTGGGCACTTCGAGTACAGCCGCGCCCAGGATCACAGGTGTCGCCATCAAAAACGAAAACCGCGCCGCCTGTTCGTGCGTGAGCTTGGCGAGAAGGCCGCCGACCATTGTCGCGCCTGAGCGCGAGATGCCGGGAAAGAAGGCGAGGCACTGCCAAACCCCAATCGTGAATGCGCCCAAAAAGCTGAGCCTGTCTGGCTTATCGGAAGGCGCCTGCCGCTTCAGGGCGCGCTTTCTAAGGATTTCGCCCACCGCAAGCAGGACGCCGTTTGCGATCAGGAACATGGCGGCGGCTTTCGGCTCGCCGAAAAGCGCCCTGAGCTGCTTTTCGAAAGCAAACCCGAGTATGACGGCGGGCACCGTCGCCACAACGATGAGAGCCAGAAGACGGCGGCGGCCTTCGCCGGCCGCGTCCTCGCCGCCAACGAAAATCCCGATGAACAGCTCCCACCAGTCGCGCCAGAAATAGGCGAGAAGAGCTATTGCGGTCCCGAGATGCAGTACGACCAGAAATGGGAGGAAGGCAGGCGAGCGAAGGTCGATACCGGGAGCGAACAGCGCGGGCACGACGACGGCGTGGCCCAAACTGCTGATGGGAAAGAGCTCGGTAACACCCTGGAGGATGGCAATGGCGATAGCCTCGGCGAAAGTCATCTCGAACCTTTGATGTGAAGGATGGCTGCGGCGTGCGGGCGTATAACAGCGCTGCCTTAGCGCAAGCTGATCCTTCGGTAAAGGAGCGAGCGTGGATCGCGGCCTCGAAAGCGTGGCAGGACGCTGACAGCACAGGGCCTCATCCTGAGCTTGTCGAAGGACAAGGGATGTCAGCGGGTGCGCGCCGGGCACGACGCTGAACTGCATTCGCCAGCTTTCCATCTTTGACTGAGAAGTAAATCATTTTCAAATGGTATTAACTTTAACGTGCATGCCTCAATATCACTACTTTAAGTTGAGTTTTATTACAGATATTGGCGATAGCTGTGATAAAATTAGCACCTCCCCAGGAATAACAATTGCAGCTCTTGTTGATAGAGGGGAATGACAGTAAGACCTGGAAAGATAGTCTTAACTGGCAGAAATCTACACTTGGTTGCTTTCTGCTACTGACTCTACTTTAGATTGAAAAGCGCAGGAGCATCGTGGCGGGGTGCGTTCTATTCTGAAAACTTCATTGAAGACGCAAACGGGTGGGCATCGACATGGGTCGTATAAGATATTTCAGCGTGGCTTTCTGTTCCCTGTTCCTTTCCTCCGCCGTTTGGGCGAATGAATCTGTTATTCCGGCCAACGATTTCGTGTCGGAGGTCCGCCTCGGATGGCTCGACCATGATGCCGGGATTTTTGGGACGCATAAGGAGGGCGGCACGGACATCAACGCCGAGGTTCTTTTCAACTCTCCGCAGTTCTTGTCGTATCTTTGGTGTCCGCGGCCTCATCTTGGCACAGAAATAAATACAATCGGCGATACGAATAAGGTCTATGCCGGGTTAACCTGGAGCTACGAATTCACCCAATCTCTCTTCGGGGAATTCAGCTTCGGCCCCGCGCTTCATGATGGCAATCTTGATAAGTCCGATCCGGAGCGCAAGGATTTGGGTTCGCCCGTCCTCTTCCGCGAGTCGTTGTCCGTGGGGTGGAGGTTCGACGGCGCCAACAGCCTGTCGATCATGCTGGACCATATCAGCAACGCCGGCCTGGCCAAATACAACGGCGGCATGGAAGACATAGGCCTGCGCTACGGATATCGCTTCTAGAAAAGTCGTGCATTAAATCGGCATCACGCGGCAGCCGTAAGCCCGTCGTGCCGATGTGCCTCCGCGTATGGCCAAGGGGCGCTAAGGACCCCGCCCCGAGAGTGAGCCCTGATTTTTAGAGGCGCGCCTTGACCGGAGCGGCAATTTTGGTCGCGAGAAGCGCCAAACGGCATTCATGGTTGAAATATGACACGTCACCGTTGGAATGTCGGAAGCCCGACATTCCAAGCGGCAAGGTCAAAAGGCGGCGTCAGGCGGCCTTCAGCGTTTCGCCACCGACGGCCCGGTTGCAGGGGCACAATTCTTCGGTCTGCAACGCGTCGAGAACGCGAAGCGTGTCGGAGGGATTGCGGCCGACGTTGAGGTTCGTCGCATAGACGTGCTGAATAATATTGTCCGGATTGACGACGTAAGTGTAGCGGTAGGCGACGCCAGCCGGAGACCGCACGCCGAGCCCGTCGATAAGCGAACCCTTCGTATCGGCGAATTGCCAAATGCCGAGCTTATTCAAGATCCTTATGGTCGCGCCGCCAGGCAAGCTTGCAGAACTCGTTGTCACTCGATCCGCCGAGGACCACTGCATCGCGGTCGGCGAAATCGCGCGCCAGCCTCGCGAATTCGGCGATCTCCGTCGGGCAAACGAACGTGAAGTCCTTCGGATAGAAGAAGATGATCTTCCACTTTCCCGGAAAGCTCGCCTCAGTCAGCTTCTCGAAAGCGCTTTGGCCTTTTTCCTCGTGAACATTGAACCCAGGTTTAACGCCCACAATCTCGAAAGATGGCAGCTTGTCGCCAATTCCCAACATGCAAAGATTTCCCCATTGTCTCAGATCCAGTGTCATTAGCAGCAAGCAACGTGCCACGCACAGTCGAATTGACAACTTGAATGGCTGCCATGACCCAAGCGGGAGCCTAACCGTTAGGCGCGTGCCGAACAAGCTGACTTCCGCAAAATCCAGCCTGCCGAGCTTACTCGGCAAGCCCCTGCATTTCCGCGAGGCGATCCGGCTCGATGAGCGGATCGGACGATTTGCGCTCCTCGAACAGGAAGCCGCCCGACTGCCGCGACCACAGGCTGGCATATAGCCCGCCGCGCCGAAGCAACTCCTCGTGGCTACCGTCTTCGACGATGTGGCCCTTCTCCATGATGATCAGCCGGTCCATGGCCGAGATCGTCGAAAGCCGGTGCGCAATCGCGATCACGGTCTTGTTCGCCATCAGGTTATAGAGCTGCTCCTGGATCGCGGCCTCGACTTCTGAATCGAGCGCCGAGGTCGCCTCGTCGAGGATCAGGATCGGCGCATTCTTCAACAAAACGCGCGCGATCGCTATGCGCTGCCTCTGCCCGCCGGAGAGCTTAACGCCGCGCTCGCCGACTTGCGCATCGTAGCCGCGCCTGCCCTTGTAGTCCTCAAGGTCGAGAATGAACTCGTGGGCATGGGCCTGCTTCGCGGCAGCGATCACCTCCGATTCCGTTGCGGCGGGCCGTCCGTAGCGGATGTTGTCCAGGACCGAACGGTGCAGAAGCGACGTGTCCTGGGTCACAAGGCCGATATGCTCGCGCAGGCTGTCCTGGTTGACGGCGGCAATATTCTGGCCGTCGATCAGGATGCGTCCCGCTTCGAGATCGTGGAAGCGCAGGAGAATGTTCACCAGCGTGGACTTGCCCGCGCCTGACGGTCCGACGAGACCAACCTTCTCGCCCGGCCTGATTGCGAGCGACAGGTTCTCGATCAGGCCGCTGTCCCGGCCATAGTGGAAGCGGACGTTCTCGTAGCGGATTTCGCCCTTCTCCACGCGCAAAGGTTGGGCGCCCGCCACGTCGACCACGCTCCACGGTTTCGAGATGGCCTCCATGCCCTCCTGCACGGTACCGACGTTCTCGAAGATCGCCGTGATGACCCACATGATCCAGCCGGCCATGTTGTTGATGCGGATCACGAGCCCGGTCGTAACCGCGATCGCGCCAAGCGTGATGGCGTTTTGCGTCCAAAGCCAGAGCGCGAGCCCCGTGGTGCCGGTGATGAGCATGCCGGTCAGCACCCACTGCATCAGTTCGAGACCCGTGATCCAGCGCAGCTGCTTTTTCAACTTGTTGAGGTGGTCCGAGATCGCCTCTTTCGCATAGGCGTCCTCGCCCTCGGTGTGAGCGAACAGCTTGACGGTCAAGATGTTGGTGTAGCTGTCGACGATGCGTCCGGTCAGCATGGAGCGCGCATCCGAGACGACCGTCGCGTAGCGGATGAGCCGCGGCACGAAGAACCAGATCATTCCGAGGAAGCTTAAGAGCCACAGCAACAGGGGGATCACCAGCCGCCAATCGAGATCGAAGAAGATGACGGCGGCGCTCGTCCAATAGATCGCGACGAACCAAAGCGCATCCACGATCTCGACCACGGTCTGGCGCAGTGAGCCTCCGGTCTGCATGATCTTGTTGGCAAGCCGGCCCGCGAAATCGTTCTGGAAGAACGACAGGCTCTGGCGCAGCATGTAACGGTGCTGCTGCCAGCGCACCATGTTCATGACGTTGGCGTTGGCCGTCTGGTTGATGAGGAGCGCGTGAAGGCCGAATGCAATTGGCCTCGCGACAAGAGCCACAAGGGCCATCCAGATTAGCGTGCTCCCGTGTTCGTCGAAAAACGACGCGCGATCTTTGGACGACTTTGCGAGATCGACGATCTTTCCGACAAAGGTGAAAAGGGAAACTTCGATCAGCGCGCCGGCAAGGCCAACGAGCATGATGAGCGCGTAAACCCACCAGACACGGCGCAGGTAATGCCAATAGAAGGCCCCGAGCTTGCTTGGCGGCTGCTCCAGGGGGACGTCTTTATAGGGGTCAATAAGTCTTTCAAACCAGGAAAGCATGGCTTCGCTCGCATTATTGGTTGGAAAATTGGGGCGCGGCGAAGCGAAGCTGAAGACTTCGCGATATGGTGCTCGCGCTTAATTACCGGACAATGGCAACCGTCATCAGGGAATAGCCTCCTTGCGGGCTTGGGAACCGCGCTTGTATCACGCCGGCGCGTTTACGGGAAGAGGCCAGTTACAGGCGGCGGAAATCCGGCCTGCATCGAGGAATTCTCCCTTTTTGCCGCAGCAGGCTGATTTTATTCGAAAAAGTTTAGATAAATTAATGGAAACAATGGGTTATCGCGTCTTGAAGCTGTAACTTGAGCGTGTTGTAATTGGACGAAGTATAGTCTAAATAAGTCATGGACTATCTCTGCAGCTTCTCCAGTGATCGCGTCAACAGGACCTCTGTATGAATGGCCGCTCCGCATTTTTTGTGGGACTCGGCGTAGTTTACAGTACGCTTCTGTTTAGCTGCCCAGCTCACTCTACAGCCTCTGATTGCAAGCCCGCTATCACCGTCGAGCCTGTCAGCGCCGGCTTGGCCCAGATAGTCATAGCGGCGCCGTGCTTTCCCCGGGGAAAAGTCCGCTTCCATTACGACACGCTCGACCTCGTCCGCGTGTTGGATGATGCCGGGAACTTGAGCATGACTTTCGATTGTTTCCTTGGCGACAAGCCGCCGCTTGTCATCTCGTTTCCGGATGAGTCGTCCATTCCGGTGCAACTTCAGACCGTCGATCTCGACCGGATCACTAAAATCGCGGTCATCTGGAAGGGGAGCGTGAACCTCGATCTTCACGCCTTCGAATACGCCGCGTCTCTCTCCGACGAAGGACACGTTTGGGCGGGCGAAGCCTCAAGCCGCTGGCAGGCGGAGGAAAGAAAAAAACGCGACAAGCGCGGGCATGGATTTATCAGCTTCTCCAGCAACGGCAGCACCGAGGGCGACCAGCTGGAGGTCTACACCTTTGTGCACGAGCCCAGCCAGAAAAACGGCGCCGTAACACTGGCCCTTGACTACGAAACCCGCGCCCGGCTGCCGCGCGATCCCGATACCTGCGGGACGGGGCTCTATGCGGAACTCGAATACCGGGTGGCGGTCTGGAGACCGAACGGCCACGTCTCGCGCTCCCGTGGCTCGTTTTCTCCACAAGAATGCAATCAGATCACAGATCAGATCGCACGCTACAACTCAAAGGCACTCCCTCAACTCATTCTAACGCGATGAGGCTTCGCAGCCCCGCCGGTCCAACAGCCATCCACCTGAGGTCCTATGCCCTTCAAAGCTATCTTCCATCGCACCTTTTACGCCGCGCTCCTGGTCGCCTCTCCTTTCGGCATCGCGAATGCCGAGGACGTGACACTCACCTTGAGGGGTGACGGCTTCGCCGTGATTGGCGAGCTCATGGCCTCTGACACTAGTTCCTTTGTAATAAAGTCTCCGAAATTCGGTGTCATGGCGGTGGAGTCGTCCAAATTTGAATGCACCGGCGCTGCCTGCCCAAGGCGCCTCGTCAAGGCCATTGGCATTCACGGCTCCAACACCATCGGCGCGCAGTTGATGCCGAGCACGATCGAGAGGTTCTCCGAGGACCAGAACTATGCCATCGAAAAGATCGTCGGCGGCGACCCGGAAGAAGTGGAGTTCAAGCTTTCAGATGCCAGCGGGAAAGAGGTCACCACGATCGATCTGCAATCCCATGGCAGCGGTACGGCTCCGCCAAGTCTGCTCGACGGCAAGGCCCAGATCGGCGAAATGTCCCGGCCGATAAAGCCAGAAGAAGTCAAGTCCATCACCGCCGCCGGCATCAATTTGAAGACGCACGTCTTCGCGCTGGACGGCGTGGTTGTTTTCGTCTCCCCGCAAAACCCCATCAAGTCTTTGAGCCTTGAGCAAATTGCGAAGGTTTTCGCCGGCGAAATCAAGGATTGGAGCCAGCTTGGCGGTAATCCCGGCAAGATCAATCTATATGCGCGCGATGCAAAATCGGGCACCTACGACACATTCGATAACCTCGTCCTCAAGCCGAAAACATTGAAGATCTCGGCGGAGGCCAAGCGCTTCGAGTCGAGCCCGGACCTTTCCGACGAGACAGCGCGCGACCCGAACGGCATTGGCTTTGCGGGCTTTGCCTATATCCGCAATGCAAAGCCGCTCGCGATCTCTTCAAACTGTGGAATCGTGTCGTCGCCGGAAGTGTTTTCAGTGAAGACCGAGGAATATCCGCTTGCACGGCGCTTGTTTCTCTACAGCAGCGACACCCTATCGCCGATGGGAGCGAAGCTTCTCGATTATGCTCTCTCCGACAAAGCCCAGGAAACCATTTCCGAGGCGGGGTTCGTCAACCAGCGCATCGAACTTCAAACCTTCGAGCAGCAGACAGCCCGTCTCGCGCCCGCCCTCCTTGTGCCGGACAAAGAGTTCAATTTTGCCTACATGCGCGATCTCGTAAAGGACCTGAAGAACGCGCGACGGCTTTCGGTCAATTTCCGCTTCCAACGGAACTCCGCGACGCTCGATGACAAGGCGTCCCAGGACATCCCTCGCCTCGCCCGCTTCCTGAAAAGCGACGCCGTCAAGTTCAAGGAGGTGTTGCTCTTCGGCTTCGCCGATAGCACCGGGACCTTCGACGTGAACCGCACGATTTCCTTCAATAGGGCGACGAGCTTCAAGAATGCATTGGTCGCCGAGGGGGTGCCCGCCACTCAAATTACTGTGAAAGCCTATGGAAGCTTGCTGCCGTCCGGATGCAATTCGACCGAGGCAGGACAGGCGATGAACCGGCGAGTCGAAGTGTGGGTCAAAGAGTAGCAACCGCTCCGATTGCGATCAGGTTAAGGGGCTGTTTATATCATTGAGACAATTGCTGCTTTATTCACTCTGTTGCCCAAAAGCACAACCGCTGCTCGGGAAATGGTGGTAAGGTAACATAATCTCGAGGAACTGATTAGCTGTGGCGTTGGCGGAAAACTTACGCTATGTTCCCCGTTTCCTCCGCAATCTGTTGCTTAAAAAACGCAGATTGTTGAGAAGCCGCATGCTACTCTTGAATTGAGTCGCTTGAGAATTTAAACCGCGTTGAAGCATCGACGAAAGTCTCATGCTAGCTGCATCTATTATTTCGCTTGAACAGAATCCGGTGCTCCGTGTGCCGAGTGTCGGCTGCACGGTTGAGCTAAGGCGCTCGCCTAGAGCCAAGCGATTTTCCCTTAAGGTCAGCCACACAGAACGCGCCGCGATACTCACGCTTCCGAACCGGGGGCGGGTTGAAGATGCAAGCGCTTTTCTCGCCCGGCATGCCGATTGGCTCAGACGCCAGCTGGAGCGCCTGCCGGACCCCGTACCCTTCGTCGATGGGGCTATCATTCCGCTCAGAGGCGAGCTTCACCGTATCAAGTTCGCCGGTCCGCAGCGCTACAGCCGCGTCGTGTGGACCGAAGAGAGCGCTGAGCCTGCCGCCGCCGCGGCTTCTTCCGTTGCGGCGCAGGACGACTGGCGGAATCTGAGCTGTCTTCGCTTCGATGCGCGCGTTCCAAGTCTCTATGTCACGGGTGACAAGGAGCACGCACCGCGCCGATTCCTCGATTGGCTGCGAACCGAGGTTCGAAAAGACATCGCGGTCTGTGTCGAGAAGCACGCCAAGACGCTCGAATGTAACCCCAAGCGGATCGCCATCCGCGATCAAGCGACGCGATGGGGATCCTGCTCGACAAGCGGAACTCTCTCTTTCTCATGGCGGCTCATATTTGCGCCGCCATTTGTTTTGGACTATGTGGCCGCCCATGAGGTCGCACATCTTCGCGAAATGAACCACGGCCCCCGCTTCTGGCGGCTGCTCAGGGATGCGGTCCCCGGGATGCAAAGGGCCAGGGGCTGGCTGAAAACTTACGGTGCCGACCTACACCGCTTCGGCAGCGACATTTAGTAATTTTGCAGCGCACGTTTGCACTCTGGCTTAAATTCGATTTTTTAGGCACAATGACCGGGCTTTCCAATAATCCCCGGATCCGCTGTGGACCAAAAGCGACGATTTCCCGAGTTCTATGTGACTGCGCCGCAGCCGTGCCCTTACTTGCCCGGCCGGTTCGAACGGAAAATCTTCACCCATTTATCCGCCGATAGGCCCATTGCGCTCGTCGATAACCTCTTGAAGGGTGGTTTTCGCCGCAGCCAGAACATCGCATACATGCCGTATTGCGACCACTGCGCCGCCTGCGTTCCGGTGCGGATCGTGGTGAATGAGTTCGAGCCCAAGCGGACGCTCGCAAAAATCTGGAAACTGAATTCGGATATCGAGGCGCGCCGCATCTCCGGCAGGCCCACCATCGAGCAATTCTCGCTGTTCAGGGCTTACATCGAAGCGCGTCACGCGGAGGGCGGCATGGCGGACATGTCGCTTCTCGATTACTCCATGATGATCCAGGACAGCGCCGTCGAAACCTTTCTCACGGAATACCGGGTTCGCCAACCGAACGGCGCGGGCGGCAAGGACAATCCTCTTGTGGCCGCCGTCCTTTGCGATCGCTTGAGCGACGGCATTTCGCTGGTTTATAGCTTTTATGAGCCCGATCTCGTGAAGCGCAGCCTCGGGAACTACATCATCATGGAGCAGGTCGCCTTCGCGCGGTCGCGCGGCCTGCCCTTCGTTTACCTCGGCTATTGGATCGCCGGTTCGCGAAAAATGGCTTACAAGACGAGGTTCACCCCGCAAGAGCACCTGACGCCTGTGGGCTGGGTTCGCCGTACTCCAACGTAGGCCACGTTTCGCGCGCCCCGCTGACGCGCTACGTTTTAAGCCGGTAGCCCGTTTTGAAGACGCGCCATACCGCGAACGCGCAGAGCGCAAGAAAGAACGCGGTCATGCCAAGGCTCAGGCGCACGCTCACATCCGCGATGTTGTAGAAACTCCACCGGAAGCCGCTGACCAGATACACCACCGGATTGAACAGCGTCACCTTCTGCCAGAAGGGCGGCAGCACATGGATCGAGTAGAAACTCCCGCCGAGAAAAGTGAGCGGCGTTACGACAATCAGCGGAATGACCTGAAGCTTCTCAAAATTGTCGGCCCAGACGCCGATGAGAAATCCGAACATGCTGAAGGTGACGGCTGTGAGCACGAGGAAAGTCATCATCCAGAACGGATGCGCAATCTGAAGCGGCACAAAGAACCCCGCCGTGGCGAGGATGATCAGGCCGAGGATGATGGATTTGCTCGCCGCCGCTCCGACATAACCGAGCACGATCTCCGCCGACGAAATCGGTGCGGACAAGATTTCATAAATCGTGCCGATGAAGCGCGGGAAATAGATGCCGAAGGATGCGTTCGCGATGCTGTTGGTAAGCAGCGTCAGCATGATCAGCCCCGGCACGATGAAAGCGCCGTAGCTTACGCCCTGGATGTCGGTGATGCGCGAGCCGATCGCCGAGCCGAACACGACGAAATAGAGCGCTGTCGAGATGACGGGCGATATTACGCTTTGCATCAGCGTGCGGCGCATGCGCGCCATTTCAAACATGTAGATCGCCCAAACGCCGCGCCAGTTCATTTTCCGCTCACGAGCCCGACGAAGATGTCTTCGAGAGAGCTTTGCCTGGTGTTCAAGTCCTTGAACCGGATGCCCGCCTTGTTGAGGTCGTTCAAAAGGGCGGTAATGCCGGAGCGTTCGGCGTGCGTGTCGTAGGTATAAACGAGTTGCAGGCCGTTCGAGACAATCGCCAGATGATGATCCGCCAGCTCCGGCGGCAGCATATCGACCTTGTGCTGGAGGTCGAGCGTAAGCTGTTTTTGCCCGAGCTTGCGAATGAGTTCCGCCTTCTCCTCCACGAGGATGAGTTCGCCTTTGTTGATGACGCCGATCCTGTCGGCCATTTCCTCCGCCTCGTCGATGTAATGCGTGGTGAGGATGACGGTGACCCCGGAACGGCTCAGTTCGCGGATCAGTTCCCACATGCTTTTGCGCAGCTCGACGTCGACGCCGGCCGTCGGCTCGTCGAGAAACAGAATTTGAGGCTCGTGGGACAACGCTTTCGCGATCATCACGCGCCGCTTCATGCCGCCTGACAGCGTGAGAATTCTGCTCTTGCGGCGGTCCCACAAAGATAGATCCTTGAGCACCTTCTCGATGTAGGCCGGGTTTGGGGGCTTCCCGAACAAGCCGCGGGTGAAGGAAACGGTCGACAAGACGTTTTCAAAAGTGTCGGTCGTGAGTTCCTGCGGGACAAGGCCGATCTTCTCGCGGGCGGCGCGGTAATCCTTCACGATGTCGTAGCCGTCGACCGTGACCGTTCCCCCGGACGCGTTGACGATGCCGCAGATGATGCCGATCAGCGTCGTCTTGCCCGCACCGTTCGGCCCGAGGAGCGCAAAAATCTCGCCGCGCCGGATGTCGAGGCTGATGGTTTTCAGCGCTTCGAGCCCCGAGGCGTAGGTTTTCGTGACGTTGGAAACGGAGATGATGGGTTGCATGAGTGTGCTGAAGAGGGAGGCAGGACATAGGCTTTTTAGCAATGCCGGTCTAAAGAACAGAAAATACCTGCTCTGTCATCCTGCAACCTCTTAACCCCTCTTTATCGAGCGTGACCAGCAATCCCGCCACAATTTTTGTTGTTTGCTTTTACAACGGGCTCCCGCGAGTGAATGGACATCAAACACGCGAGAGCCGAGCGCCGTCATAAAGCCTACCCGTCCGTCTTCGCAGACCCCGGGCGGAATAAGACTGGTCTACTCACGCCAGGCTCGCGGGCATTTCCGGTCTTGCCCCTGGCCCTTGCAGAAAATTTCATAGAGGAGAGCGATGACGCGTTTGATGTCCTCGTCCGCGATACTGTAATAGACGGTTTTGCCGTCCCGCCTCGTAGTCACGAGACCGTCCAGCCTGAGACGCGCGAGCTGTTGCGAGATGGTGGGCTGGCGGAGCGACAGCGTATTCTCGAGGTCTGTCACCGAGCGCTCTCCTTCCGACAGGAGGCAGAGCAGAAGCAGCCTGGTTTCGTGCGACAGGGCCTTCAGGAAATCGGTTGCGAGACGCGCGTTTCGCATCATGTCGTCGAGCTTCGGCGAATCGACGGCGTCCCCCTCCAATTCAGCCTCCAAGTCGCCGGCCGGGACTGCAGCATCTTCGCTTGTCATAAAAGTTGTCCTGCGCTCAATTTTCATCTGTCATGGCTAGCATAACATAGGTATATATGAATATGATGCCACTGTAAGCAAGGGCACCATGCTTTTTTGATAAAGCTTGGTGACCGAAAGGCAATGGCCTTCACTCGCTCATTTGGCGCGACGACACGGTGACGCGCGCGGGCGGTGAAGCCGCTGGATGAGGTGCTTGAGAGCGATCCACTTATCGTTCGCTACACATTGCGCCCTGGCGAAGGGCTCATCTGCAACAACATTCTACATAACCGATCGGGGTTCACCGAAGGCGCAGGCGAAGCGGGGCGGCTCCTGTACCGCGTGCGTTATCACGACCGTGTGAGCCTTTGAGAAAGACAGCGAGAGAGAAGCATGATTCAAATCAGCGACCTCATCATTGCGCATCCCGAGATCACTTCCTTCGTTGAGCTTGAGGAGCTGATGAAAGACGCGGCGCGGCAAGGCACGATCCACCTGACTTTCGATCTCAAGCCTGAATATCCTGACGCCCCGCGCAACTGGCAGACCGGCTGGAAGCCGCGTTCCTGTCGATTATCGGCAGCGGCAGATAGGACGGACAAGGACATGGCCGGGGAAACGAAAGAACGTCTCGAAACGCTCAGCGCGCCTTACGGCCGCGAGGTGCGCCTCGACGATGTGCGCTTCGAAAGCGGCATGCGCCTGTTGCGCGTGACCATCCGCGAAGGGATGCGGATCACCGTTCTCGATATCGATCCAGCAACGGCGCTTGCATGGGCGAGGACAATGAAGGATTGGGCGGGCAGCGTCACCGGCCCCGAAGAGAAGGCTTAGGCCGTGGAACAGCTTCCGGTTTTCTTCCAGATCAAGGGCAAGTCCGTCGCGGTCGCAGGAGGCGGCACCGTCGCCGCTCGCCGCACCGAACTCGCGCTGAGGGCGGGCGCCAAGGTCAGCGTTTTCAGCGAAACGCTGAGCGACGATTTTCGCGCAATCGATTTTCACGACGGTTTCAAGCATATCGCTCGCGCGCCAGTGCTGTCCGACATCGAGGACTGTACGCTGATGTTTTCCGCAACAGGCAATCCGGAAGCGGACCGCGAGGCTGGCCGCCTCGCCAGACAAGCCAGAGTTCCGATCAACGTCGCCGATGCCCCGGACCTGTGCGACTTCATCATGCCGTCTATCGTCGATCGCGACCCGCTCGTGATCGCCATCTCGACAGGCGGCGCGTCGCCCGTGTTCGCCCGCATGATCAGGGCGCGCCTCGAAAGCGTGATCCCGTCCGCCTATGGGCGCCTCGTCTCGCTCGTGGGCGCATACCGGGAAAAGCTCGCCGCGGTGCTCGAAGATTCCGCTGGCCGCCGCCGCTTCTGGGAACGCGTGCTCGAAGGTCGCGTGGCCGACCGCTTTCTGGCCGGCTATGAGGCTGAAGCCCGAAGCGAACTCGAACGCGCTCTCGCAAGCGCTGCCGATGGCGCAGCGAACACCCCGCTCGGCGAGGTCTATATCGTAGGCGCAGGGCCCGGCGACCCCGATCTTCTCACCTTCCGCGCCCTTCGCCTCATGCAGCGCGCCGATGCCGTGCTCTACGACCGGCTTCTGCCTCACGGCATTCTCAATCTCGTTCGCCGGGAAGCCGAGCACATCTATGTCGGCAAGCTCCCCCACGATCATATTCTGCCCCAGGAAGAGATCACGGCGCGCCTCATCGAGCTTGCAAAGCAAGGCAAGCGCGTGCTGCGTCTCAAGGGCGGCGATCCTTTCATGTTCGGGCGCGGCGGCGAGGAAATCGAGGCGCTGGCGGCGGCCGGCATCCCGGTCCAGGTGGTGCCGGGCGTGACCGCCGCCACCGGATGCGCGGCCTATGCCGGTATCCCCCTGACCCATCGCGATCACGCCCAGGCTTGCGTTTTTGTTACGGGTCACTCAAGGGGCGATGGCCTCAGCCTCGATTGGACCGCGCTCATTCAGCCAAGGCAAACCGTGGTCATCTTCATGGGACTGGGCAAACTCGATGCACTGATGAAGGAGTTCGTTGCGAGCGGCGGCGATCCGAAGCTGCCCGCTGCGGTTATCGACAACGGCACCCGGCCAAACCAGCGGGTCGTCACCGGTACCGTCGCAAACCTCGCCGGTCTGGCGGCGAAGGCGGAACTGCACGGCCCCGCCATCACCATCCTCGGGACCGTTGTGAGCTTGCGCGACAAGCTGGTCCCCGAGGGCTCTGCCGCCACGGGCGCCGGCGGCTCTTTCGCGAACGAAGCTGGCCCTTCCTTGATTCAATCGCCCGTCTGAATCCCCGATCCCATCCAACCAATCATCCGCTATTAAAGACGGAGGGGGCCATCTGGTAATCCCGGGTGCCCTAAATCAGTTCTTGTTTTAAACAAATCCTAGTGCAGAAATTTTCGGTTCGTTCAGCAAGAATTAGCAAACGTCCTATTGGCGGCATGCTGCTTTATAGCTATTGCACATTTACGCCTTATTTACCGCTTTCCTTGCCGAGACTGCGCTTTAACGAGAAAGTTGGCAATGAAGAAAGTGACTATTTATGCGGCGGGAGTATTCGCAGCAGGAATGTTGGCGGGCTGCGGACAGGCATCTGCCGGATGCGGTATCGCCTCCCCCTTTACACCCGGAAGCGGGGCACGCGAAGAATCCCACAAGCAGATGGACATTTCGGCCGCCCACCAATCGCTGCCAGTCGGAACCCGCGTGATTGTCCGCAATCAGCGAACGGGGCGAAGCATCGTCGTGAGGATTGTTGACCGCAATCCATCTCTCTTGGGGCGGATTATCGATCTTTCGACAGACGCAATGAGTGCGCTTGGCATGGACGCCCTCGCCCCCGTCTGCGTCGAAGTTGTGACCTATGGCAGTCCGAGCCGCGCTTACCGGCAAATCAAAGCGCGTAACACAATCGCCGGGCTGAAGCACGCCGACGTCGTCGCCCCGGACAAGAAGGGCAGCAGCGTCTCGGGTTCCGACAAACAGGTCAGCAGCGCCGTCGCCTCCGACAAAAAGGTTAGCAGCGTATCAGCGCACGTCCGTACCCCCGCGAAGTCCGCAAGCGTTGCCGCCGCCAAGGCGAAGCGCTATGCCCAGGCGCATCGTCGCAAACAGGCGGCGAAAGGGTCAAGCCACAGGCGTGGCCATGGCTGAGCATGGATAGATAGAACCGCTCGCTCCCCTGAGCTGAGCGGCAATTGTCTGCGGTCATTTCAAAATGAGGCCAAGTTTCACCAGCCGCGCGCGGACGCCGCCTTCCTGCCGGCCGAGCGCGGCCGCCATGGCTTTCACGGTTTCGCCGCGCTCGTGGCGGGCTGATACGTCCGCGTCCTCCTCTACGGTCCACTTCTTGTAGGCGTTGGCGATGCGCGTGTTCGCGGACGCCGGTTTTTCTGGCGCGGGCGGAAGCCCTTTCATGTCCCGCAGATGCGCCTGATGGAGCGCGTCCGTCTTGTCGCTTCCGAAGCAGGCAAGCCGCTCCTGCTCCGCTTCCGAAGCGCGCCGGAAGTCGCCGTCCTTGGCCAGGGCTTCGGGATGCACTCGAAGCGCGCGCTCGTTCCAGCCGAGAAGATGCAATCCGCCCAGGCTTCGAACACGCGATAGCGCGACATAGCCCTGGCCGTATTCGAAGGCGTTCGACAGATCCATAACGGCAGCGTCGAGCGACATGCCCTGGCTTTTATGCACGGTGATCGCCCAGGCAAGCCGCAGCGGAACCTGCTCGATCCCCGCCTTGACGCTCTCGTCTTCGGCGACCTTCCATTCCGCAGGGCGGGCGACCACCGTAGAACCTGTTTTCGTGAGGATGACTGGATTGCCGTCCTCCCGGTCGAAATCGGACACGACGCCCAAAGTGCCGTTCACATAGCGGCCTTCGGGGTCGTTCTTCGTGAACATGACGATGGCGCCGATTTTCAGATCCAGGCGCTCCGGCGAAAGACAGCCGCGTTTCAGGCCGTCGGCCAGCAGCTTGTCGCCCATCGAGGTCATCAGGAAGCTCTTGGGTTCGCCCGGCAGCTTGACGAGTTCCGCCTGGTTGATGCGGTCGACGTCCATATTGTGGGTGAAGAGCCTCGTAACACTCCGCGGAAGGCTGTCCATCTTCAGCTTCCGGCTGGCGAGAAGCTGCAGATGGTCCTGGCCGAATCGATTGGATCGGATCGCGCCGAGAAGCGCCGAAAACTCCGTGTCCGTTTGCCTGTGCTGCTCAGTCAGATAACAGATCGAGGGGTCGAGTTCCCGCCAGGCGCGCGATGCATAGGCGAAAGGGGAGAGATCGCCTTCGTCCTGGCTCTCCGTTTCCGCGCCGGGATGCTCGTCACGGCGGATGACGGGCGGAAGCTGGAAGAAATCGCCCACGAATACGGTCTGCAGGCCGCCGAAAGGCGCGTTCGATTTGCGCACGTACTGGCAGACCTGACTGACAGCCGTCAGGGTCTGGCCGGACAGCATCGAAACTTCGTCGACGATCAGAACGCGCGTCTTCTTGATCCTGTCGGTGACGCGGCGGCTTTTCGTGATCGCGTCCATGTCCGCGCGCCCGATGTGCGAGCGGGTGCCGATGCCGCTCCAGGCATGCACCGTCAGCCCGCCGAGCTGAGCCGCCGCGATCCCGGTCGAAGCCGTCACGGCAACGGCAATGTTTTCGCGGCGCAGATAGCTCACAAAGCGGCTGGCTACATAGCTTTTACCGCTTCCCGGTTCGCCAGTGAGGAAAACGCTGGCGCCAGTTTTCAGGATCTGAAGAGCTTCATCTTGTTTCATGAATGCTATTTGCCGCCCCCGATTGCTCAGGGGCGAGAATAGTTGAACAGAAAAGCGGGAAACAAGCTCTTGTTGCGAGCCGCCCCCCACAAGAGCGGCTATTCACAGGGTTTGATAGTAGGAACCGTGCGGAGGAAGCGCTCAGGCCGGAGCGTTTCAGCTACCGGATTTGCCCCTTCACGAGCCAGCCATTTGCACTCAAGGCAGTCGGTTGCTGCGCGTTGGCGTGCGGCCTGACCGTCGCGCTTTCGTTCTGGGCGGCCAGCACCTCCTCATTGATGTCGATCCACTCCGTATGCATCACGTCCACCCTGCCGTCCTTGATCTCCTCCTTGGCTGTCTTCGCGGAGGCGACCCAGTGGCCCGTCATGGTCGCGGTCTCGGGCGTGCTGCGGAACGCATCGACGCGCGCAATCAGCTCCGGATTAGGCTGGTAGTTCGTGTTTGAAACAATATGAACGACCTTATACCCGTTCTTCTCGAGCTCGGTGAGGATGCCGTCCAACGCTTCGGCGGTCGGCTTCTTGATGTCATGGAAAAGGATGATTCCCTTTCCAGCCTGCTTCAGGCGGCTCATCACATTGCTCGTGATGCGGGTTACGCTTGCGCCGGGGTCGGTATCGCCGGAGATCACGTCGACAGACCAGATGCTGATGTTGCGGCTCGCCATGTAGGCCACAGTTTCAGGCGAGTCCCTGAGACCGGGGAATCGGAAGAACGGCGCAATTGGCTTGCCGAGCGCTTGGCTTACGGCTGCGAAGCCTTTCTCGATCTCAAGTTTTGCGTCGTCCGGCTGCATCAAATGGATTGCGCGCGGATGAGACCATGTGTGGCTGCCGATGGTGTGGCCTCTCCGGTCGATTTCCTGGAGGAGTTTCGGATTCGCCTGCGCCATCCGGCCGACGGAGAAAAACGTCGCCTTCACGCAATGCTTTTGCAGCGTATCGAGGACCAGTTGCGTATTCGCGCCAAGCGGGCCGTCGTCGAAAGTCAGAACGATCTCGTGATCGCGGAGATTGAGGGTACGGCTCTGGGATTTGTCCGATGCGTCGTTGAGCGCCTGCCCGTAGATGGGGCCGTTCGTCGAATCAGCGGCGATGATCCTGGAGAGGTGCGACAGCTTTGGATCGTAGGCGCAGTCGTAATCGTTAGCGAAAGCCTCCGATGAGACCGCTCCGAGGAATAACAGCGCGAGAACGATCCTCATGGACACACCCGTGATCTGGCTACTCGCCATAATATAAACGCTAAGCTGCCCCTTTACGACGGGTAAACAGGAGGGCCGGGGCAGATTCCATCCCTCTGTTGATTTAGGGCGACACGCGCCGAACTGCTAAGACGAAGGATCAAGTTTCTGCGTTAAATTCTCAAACTCACGTCTTAACTTTTCGTTGCTAAATATTTGCTCGAATCCGGGCTGATCTAGCTTTTGCAAGGATTCGAACGATGCGCGGGCCTCATCCATGAGCGATTTCAACTGAAAACTTTCTTCTACTGTTTCGTATGTATTATCGGCAACTCGCAAATCGAAAAGAGTTTTTTCTCTAGCTTGCGCTAATAGACGCCGCTGATTTTGTAGATAGTCACGATAGAACGTGGATACTTTTCGAGATACTTCCTGAGCGTTCAAGTTCGATTTCAAGCGCCCTGCGCTGGTCTTCGCGGCTTTGCGATTGCAGCAGCTCGCGCGTCCCTTCGCTCGTTCGCTCGATGTTGGCCGTGATCTCGTCGAGACGTGCAAGATAAACCTTATCGATCCTATCGATCAGGAAATCCTGCGCCTGCACCAACATCGCGAAAAGCGCCGCATGCATGGCGAAATACCGGCGAGCGGACTTCAAATCCTCGTTCGACTGCTGGACGAGGATTCCAAGCCGCTGATCCGCGATCTTGGCAACCTCGAAGGCCGTCATCAGTTTCAAGAGGTCGCCGCCGAGAACGCTGTCGAGCAGCAGATCCAGCTGGTCCTGCGAAAGCTGCACTCCGGCAGCGGCAAGTGCCTTGCCAATCTCCGCCTTGACGCGCGCGATGTCCGCTTCACGGCTTTTGATGTCGCCGGTGAGGGTTTCGATCGATTGATCGATGGAGTCCTGCGTCTCGGTAAGGATGCCGGGCATCAGCCCCGTTTGCGGAGCCTCCGGCCTCCTTTCGCGCAGTCCCGCAATGCGTTCCCGGTTGCTTGCTATTTTTTCGCGCTGCTTTTGAATTTCGTCCTGCAATGTCAGGATCGGCGCATCGGTGACGATCGCAAGCGCACTGTCGAGAAGATCCCGGACCGTTTTCTCGCGCTCCTCTCGCGTCTCCATCCAGACCGGGTCGAAGAGAAACTTGTCACGCGGGGGCAACGTTTTCAGCGCCGCGCGCTCACTGGCAGCGCGCTTCAAGATTTTGTCGATTGCTGCGAGCAACGCCTGAGACTGCAGCCCAGTGGTATCTATCGGTTTGGACCGGGTTTGCGAAGGAGCCGGGTCTGAGGGAGCGGCGGATTGGCCCGCAGGTATGTTCGGCTGCGGGTCCCCGGCGCGTATTGGGACTGTCTGCCAAGAAATCGCCAAGAACAGGAGTCCACAGCGCGCAGCGGCTTGCCGGAAAAACATGGCGTCTCTGCTCCACTTTCGAGCGACAGAGCTTACTCAGGTTAATGTAGAACGGAAGTTTTAGTTTCCAAATCAGCTTAAGCTTGTATACTTCAGATGAGGGATTTTGTTTTAGGCCGCTCTACGGCGTAAGCGATACCCCAGGGTCGGGCACTTGAGCTTAAACGGGCGTTTGAGCTCGATTAGAAGAAAACTTTCTATATGACGCTTTTAAGACAAAAACAGCGCTTGCCGGGCGCTTTTTCCGGATGGCGATTAACTTTGTCGCCGTCTTGTTTCGCAGCGCCTTCCAGAAACTGCGAATCGAAACAGGAACGGCCAAGTTCATCTTCCGCAAGCCTGGGGGCCGTCTTAGGGTTTGCCGTTCTTATCGGCTTTGTGGTTCCGGCCATGGCGGGCGCGCCGGGTTCGAAAACATGGAAAGCCGCCGTCAACGCGCACCTCAGAAGCGCGCCCTCCGGGCGATCGCCGGTCGTGGCTTATATCCCCCGAAATGCTCCCCTGACGTCCACCCATCCATGCACAACACAGTGGTGCGCCGTGGACTACAACGGAAAACGGGGCTGGATTTATAAAACCTATATTGTGGAGGCCGCAGCGAAAGCCGCGAAAGCCGCTCGAGCATCCGTGCCTCCAGCGCAGTCTGTAAGCAAAGCATCCTTGCAACTGCCGCCGCCCGCATCGATCGTTCCAAACGCTGCTGCAGAGGAAGAAGCTGGCGCTTCTTTTAGCTTGATCGGCCTCAACGCCTCCGACAGCCTTCCCGTCCGGGAAGGCCCGTTCGATACAGCTCCCATAGCTGGAACGCTCTCCTCATCAGCAAGTGAAATCGAGGATCTGAAGACCTGCGTCCGCCAATGGTGCTTGATCGAGCACGACGGCGTAAAGGGGTACGTGCAAAGCCGTTTTCTCGCCCGCGCTGCAAAGACCCCCGCCCCGCGCTACAGCATAGATGGCCAAGCGAGCGTAAAGGTGTTCAACTTCGGCGGGGCCGGCGCCGATATCGTGGGAGAAATTCCGTTCTATGCCAGCGGCATCGTCCCGATCGGCGACTGCAACGCGGATTGGTGCCACATCCGGTATCTTGGGCTCGTGGGCTTTGTCGATACGCACAGTTTGCGCCCCGATGCCGAACCCGAGGGTTAGGACATCGCCGAGCGCTTTTTATTCCCAGGAATCCGGCGTCAGGCAAAAAAAACCTTGAGGGATGAGCGCTGCTTTTTGCTTGCGGCGGAAGCTGGAGGGTTCTAACGAGTGAGGTAAGACAGGATCGGCGGGATTACGCCGGTCGGCGTCGCGTATAACCTGCTAGTTAGAGCGTTGCGCATCATGGCCACAGACCAAGTTGCTATTTCCGATCATTTGGCCAGTTTCGACGATAACAAGCTCAAGGATCAAAAGGAAAAGGTGCGGCGCTTCCGGAAGCGTTTGCAATCGCGCGAAGCCTTTATACTTCCCGAAGTTTGGGACGTGGTGTCAGCGCGGATCATGGCGGATGCCGGCTTCGAGTTAATCGGGGTTTCCGCCGTTTCGGTAGCCTGGGCCCAAGGGCTGACGGAAGATGAGCGGCTGACGCTCGATGCGCTCGTCGCCGCGGCCCAGAAAATCACGCGCAACTTCGCCGTTCCCGTCAACGCCGACCTGGAAGGCATTATCGGACGGTCCGTGGAAGAGATCGGGCGAGCGGTTGAGGCCGTGGTCTCGGCGGGCTGCGTTGGAGTTACCATCGGCGACGGAGGCCGAGGCGGCGCGCATGGCATTGCGTCCATGCAGGACATGACGGCTGCGATCCGGACCGCAAAAGCGGCAGCGCTCGAAACGAGGGTTCCGGCCGTGATCACCGCGCGGACCGAGGCGTTTCTTCTCGAACCGCCGCCCCACTCTCCCTTCGAGACAGCCGTGGAACGTGCCGAAGCCTATTTCGCGGCTGGCGCGGATTGCATATCCATCCCCGGCGTCCAGCACGTTCAGATCATCGAGCGTCTCTCGGGCCAAATCGACGGGCCGCTATGCGTCACAATCGGCCTGACGCCGGCGCCCGACGTGAAGGCCCTTGCCACCGCAGGCGCCTCCTGCGTTGCGCTTGGATCGGCGCTCATGCGGTCGCTTCTCGGCATGCTTCGCTTCAAGGCCGAGGAACTCCTGGCCTTCGGCCAGTTCAATAATCTCGACAAGGCCATTCCGGTCAATTCTTTGAATAACCTGCTGCGTTAAAAGAGCGAAACCGCGCGCGAGGCAGTGCGGCCATGATGTTTTATGTCTCCAAGATCGTTTGGGCAATTTTTCAGCCCTCTTCCCTGATCGCGCTCGTGCTCTGCCTGGGCGCCCTGCTTGCCGTCCGCGGCAGGCGCTCCGGCTTGCGGCTACTTTTGGCGGGAGCTGCCCTTTATGTGATCGCCGGCTTTTCTCCGCTCGCAAACTGGCTGTGCGTCCCCCTCGAGCACACCGTTGCAATCGGGACCCCGGCTGAAATCGAGGGTGCAGCCGGGATAATCGTGCTGGGAGGCGCCATGCCCGGCGTTTTGCAGACCGGCGACAGGCGTGTTCTCCTGAATGATGCCGCCGACCGGATGATCGAAGCGGCCCGTCTTGCCCAAGACTATCCTGCGTTGCCGGTCATCTTTTCGGGCGGAAAGGCCGAGTTTTTCGAAAGCGCGGCTCCAACGGAAGCAGAGCTTGCGCGGCGCTTCTTCGAAGGATTCAAGATTACCCCGCCGCGCCTCATGCTCGAAGACCGCTCACGCAACACGCTCGAAAACGCGGTGTTGACCGCGAAGCTTTTGCAGCCGAAACCCGATCAGCACTGGGTGCTCGTCACCTCCGCATCCCACATGCTCAGGGCGAAGGCGCTGTTCGAGGCGCAAGGGTTTCGCATCGTTGCGCGGCCGGGGGATTTTCGCACAAGCGGACCTGGCGACCGCTGGCAGATTTTCGCGAAGCCCTCCGATGGCCTGCGGCGCCTCGACCTCGCCGCGAAAGAATGGGCCGGACTTTGGGTGTCGTGGCTCCGCGGCGACATCTCCTGGCCGCAAGCCAACTGATCTCAAAACACGAGCGTCTTGCTTTTTGACCGGCAGCCCCGACGCGGGGGGCATATTTTTTGGACCCATTTGCGGGCGCATCAAGATAAGCGGTATATCGGCCACAATTGCTTATTAACGCTGCGGAAAAGAATGCCCCGCTCCATAACCCGCAGCCTCGCGCAATAAAATCGGGCCAGGTTTCGCCTCATGATCGCCCACGACCCAAGCTTGGTGGTCCTCTCCACGACAATCGCGATCCTCGGTGCTTTCACCGCTTGCGTCATGATGTCAAATCTGCGCGCGCTCGGCCGGGGCGAAAGACGAGTGCGGATTCTCATGGCGTCTGTGACGCTTGGAGGATCCCTGTGGGCCATGCATTTCGTCGGCCTGCTTTCCCTCGAAGCCCCGATCAATTTCGCCTACAACCCTGTCCTGCTTGCCGCCTCCGCAGCCGCCGCTTTCGCGGGGACAACGGCTGCCTTGATTTTGCTGGGCATGCGCGAAGGCGCCTATCCAGCCCGCCTGCCCATCGCGGTCGCGGTTTTCGGCGCGACAATCGCCGCGACAAACTACGCAGGGATAGGTGCAATCGCAGGAAGCGGACTGAACCTCTCGTGGTTTCTGACGGTTATCTGCGTCGCGGTTTCGCTGCAGGTGGCGCTGATCGTGCTTTGGTTTCTTTTCCGGCGCCGAGGCGTCATCATAACCTTGCTTGGTTCAATCGGCCTCGGACTTTGCCTGTCGGCGACGCACTATCTTGCTATTGCCTCAACACAAGGGCTCGAGCAGACGCTTCTCGCCATTCCTCCCTACGACAGTGGAATTTCCGAACGGTATCTGGCTTGGTCGGCAACGATCATGATGTATTTGATTTGCAGCATATGCCTTTGCATTTTCGTCATCACCCAATTCAGGGACGAAATCGAATAATACTCATCGCCGAAACTTTACCCATTGTGCACGAGGGTAAACTCGGGCGAAGACCCAGTAACCTGCTAGTTTTTCCGATTACTGGATGCCCGATGTTGGGCCTGTCTCGTCCAGAGTGCATCCGGCTTAAATGGAATCGAAGCCGCACCCCCTCTCCCAGGGGGAGAGGGTTGGGGTGAGGGGCGTTTACATTGATAATCAAGCACCCGGACCGCAAAGCGGTCCGGCTCTCCCACAGGGAGAAGGTGCCTCGCGTTTCAATGTCAGTCGATCACACGCTAGCGCAGCAAGTACTGAGTGCGGCATTAGCTAGATGGCCGCCCCCGAGGGGGCGGCCGATGCGGGCTTAGACCGAGTAGTACATGTCGAACTCGATCGGGTGCGGCATCATGCGGAAGCGATCGATTTCTTCCACCTTCAATTCGATGTAGGCGTCGATCTGATCGTCCGTGAACACTCCGCCTTCCCTAAGGAATGCGCGGTCCGCGTTCAACTCGTCGATTGCCTCTTGCAGCGAGCCGCAAACGGTCGGGATTTCCCGAAGCTCGGCCTCAGGCAGATCGTAAAGGTTCTTGTCGATCGGATCGCCGGGATGGATGCGATTGCGGACACCGTCAAGACCCGCCATCAGCATTGCGGCGAAGGCGAGGTACGGGTTCGCCGACGGATCGGGGAAGCGGACCTCGACGCGCTTCGCTTTCGGGTTCGACGTGACCGGAATGCG
This sequence comes from uncultured Alphaproteobacteria bacterium, assembly GCA_963834165.1. Classification (GTDB taxonomy): domain Bacteria; phylum Pseudomonadota; class Alphaproteobacteria; order Rhizobiales; family Rhodomicrobiaceae; genus Rhodomicrobium. The sequence goes on from CAWIAL010000009.1 coordinate 126,117, forward strand.
GCACGAAGCCGAGCGGTTGCGAGACGAATAGGCGCGGAGCACCGGCGCCTCATAACCCGGAACGAGCCGCTTGTAGGAGTTGGTCGATGGGTTTGTGAAGGCGTTCAGCGCCTTGGCGTGCTTGAGGATGCCGCCGATGTAGAACAGGCAGGTTTCGGAAAGATCGGCATAAAGGTTGCCGGCCATGACCGGTGTCGAGCCCTTCCAGATGGACTGGTGGACGTGCATGCCCGAGCCGTTGTCGCCGAAAACCGGCTTCGGCATGAAGGTCGCCGTCTTGCCGTAGGAGTGCGCGACGTTATGGATGACGTACTTGTAGATCTGCATGGCATCGCCCATGCGGGTCAGCGTGTTGAACTTGATGCCAAGCTCGTGCTGAGCGGAAGCCACCTCGTGATGGTGCTTTTCGGTGACGACGCCCATGGCCGCCATCGTGGAAAGCATCTCGGAGCGGATGTCTTGGGCGCTGTCGACCGGAGGAACGGGGAAATATCCGCCCTTCGTGCGGGGACGGTGACCGAGGTTCCCCATCTCATACTCGGTCGGCATGTTCGACGGAAGCTCAGCCGAGTCGAGGCGGTAACCGCAGTTATAAGGGTCGGCGGAGAAGCGAACGTCGTCAAAAATGAAAAACTCAGCTTCCGGACCGAAGAAGGCTTTGTCGCCAATTCCGGTCTGCTGGAGATAAGCCTCGGCCTTACGGGCGATACCGCGCGGATCGCGCTCGTAACGTTCGCCCGAATGCGGCTCGAGAACGTCGCAGAAAATTGCGAGCGTCGATTGCGCGAAGAACGGATCGATGTGCGCGGTCTCGGGATCGGGCATCAACGTCATGTCGCTTTCGTTGATTGCCTTCCAGCCTGCGATCGAGGAGCCGTCGAACGGGACGCCATCGGCGAAGGCATCATCGCCCATCTCGCTCGATTCCATCGTCAAGTGCTGAAGCTTGCCGCGCGGATCGGTAAAGCGGAGATCGACGAAACGAATGTCTTCGTCCTTTAATTTTTTCACAACTTCGCTCGCGTTAGCCATTGTACTCCCTCGTGCAGTTGAGTCGCGATTGTGGGTGTGGCGGCGCCTGCGCGCCGAATTACGGTTACTTGATTTGTCTAAGGTATTGCTTCTGGGAGAAGCGCGGTAGAACGCTAAATTGCCTCAGGTCCTGTTTCGCCTGTGCGGATGCGGATCGCATCTTCAACATTGATGATAAAGATCTTGCCGTCGCCTATCCGGCCCGTCCTTGCGGAAGTTCGGATCGCTTCGACCGCTTTTTCTACCATGTCCTCAGGCAGTACAATCTCAATCTTCACCTTGGGCAGGAAATCGACAACATATTCCGCCCCGCGGTAGAGTTCTGTGTGACCCTTTTGGCGGCCAAACCCTTTCGCTTCCGTAACGGTAATGCCTTGGAGGCCAATTTCCTGCAAAGCTTCCTTAACTTCATCGAGCTTGAACGGCTTAATAACCGCTTCGATTTTTTTCATGACGAATGGGTTCCTCCGAACGGGGCAAAGCACGCACATTTTCCGCAAGCACAGGCCATGCCAAACCGGCCGCGGCATGTAAAGCAAAGGCTAACGCAAGCGGGACCAATTCATTCTGCTTAGAAAACAACCAAATTGCCTAGCGAGTAGGCATATTCGTTACTATCGAATGAAAATTAGCAATGTGCAAGCGCGAAAGCCGTTAAGCTGCGTTCACCACAGTCTTCCCGTCTTTCTACTTTGCAAGCCACCCCGTCCCAGGCCGCGATTCCACAAATAACCGCGCTTTTCTTTCACCTTCCCGCAAATTTTCGCTACATTCGCACCTCATCTCGCTTTATGGATAATCCCAAACAATCCGCAAAAAACAGGCCGCGCCTTGCTTGAACTTCTGACCGCCGAAGAAATGAGCCGTGCCGAGCAGCTCGCCGCCGAGGCCGGTACGTCCACCCTTACGTTGATGGAGAATGCGGGACGCGGTGTCGCTGAAGAAGTCGTGCGCCGCTATCCCCGCGGCAGCCGCGTCACCGTGCTATGCGGCCCAGGAAATAACGGCGGCGACGGCTTCGTCTGCGCCCGCTTTCTCAGGGAGCGAGGCTACCATGTCCGTCTCGCGCTGCTCGGGCGCCAGGAGGAATTGAGCCGCGATCCAAAGGAGATGGCGAGGCGATGGGACGAGGCCATCGAGCCGATGTCGCTGCAATCCCTGGAAGGAGCTCAGATCATCGTCGATGCCATCTACGGCACGGGCTTGCGCGACAATATCACCGGCGTCCCAGCCCAGATGATCGAAGAAGTGACGGCGCGCAACTTGCCCGTCGTCGCGGTCGACGTACCGACAGGCATCGATGCCACAAGCGGCACGGTCAAGGGCCTGGCGTTCAAGGCAGCGGCGACGGTCACTTTTTTCCGGCGCAAAACCGGGCACATCCTGCTTCCCGGCCGTCTCTATTGCGGCGACGTGCGCGCCGTGGAAATTGGCATCCCGGGATCCGTTCTCGGCGATATCGCGCCGAGGACATTCGCGAACGATCCTGATTTCTGGCTCCGCTATTTCCCAAAGCTGAAGATAGACGGCCACAAATACGACCGCGGCCATGCAGTCGTTGTGTCCGGCCCGATGGAGAGCACTGGCGCGGGACGCCTGGCGGCGCGCACCGCGCTTCGCTCGGGCAGCGGGCTCGTCACCATCGCCACGTCCAAAGCCGCGTTCTACATCAATGCGGCTCAGCTGACGGCCGTGATGGTTGCGCCTTACGACGGGCCCGCGGGCTTGTCGGATATCCTTACCGATACGCGGATCACGGCGGTGCTCATCGGCCCCGGCGCCGGCACCGACCCTGACGTCAAGGACCTCGTATCGAGCGTTCTTGCCAGCGACGCGATTGCGGTCCTCGATGCGGAGGGCATCACGGCCTTCCAAGACGCGCCCGCTGAGCTTTTCGATCAAATCAAGGCGCGGCCTGCACCAACAATCATGACGCCCCATGAAGGCGAGTTCAAGAAGGTGTTCCCGGAGCTCGAAAGCGAACCCTCAAAGCTTGAGCGCGCGCGCCGCGCCGCGGAGATGTCCGGAGCGGTCATCATCCTGAAAGGTCCGGACACCGTCGTCGCCGCGCCGGATGGGCTCGCATCGATCAGCGAAAATGCCCCCCCATGGCTTGCCACCGCGGGTAGCGGGGACGTTCTCGCAGGCCTTGTTACCGGCCTGCTAGCTCAAGGCATGGCGGCTTTCGACGCGGCTTCAGCCGCCGTTTGGATCCATGGCGAGCTTGCCGTCGCCTTCGGACCCGGGATGATTGCCGACGATATGCCGGATCTGCTCCCAGGCGTCCTGCAGCGGCTCGACAAGCGCGGGAAGATTTTTTCCTAAGGCGATTCGGCTGTAGCGGCACGTCCACCGGTCGAGCGCGATGTTCTTGACCGGTATTGAGAATTCGGGCGGTTTGCCCTGACTCATACCGAACGCAATAGACGCTGCCCCCCGGTGTCGTGCCCGCGAAGGCGGGCATCCAGTAATCGGAAGGTGAAAGGTTCGCGAAAACATCGACTAAGCACTGCTTACTGGGTCCCCGCGTGTGCGGGGCAAGAACGGCCAGGAATTTCTGCGCTTGCTATCAGTCCTCACAGCCGCCCCTCGTTCAAGCCGGGCAGCATTCGGTATGCTTCGATTGAGCCGAATTGCTTCCCGCTGTTCTTCCCAGATGTGCCTTATTTACTCAGCTTCGTTGCTGAACAGCATCACCGTTCCTTAAACATAGCCTTACGCCGTTAACCTCATACGATTGGGTGATGCCCAGCGGATAGGGCTGCGCTATTGTTAATACATAACTTAGTTTGTAATGACCTAAACGTATTGCAGGCAGATATTGCGACAGGTGGCCCGGCGCGAGCCGGGTCACCTGGGGCATATGAGGCGCGCTGCGCCCCGTACGCCGCTTGAATCTCCCCATCTATTGACTTTGAGCGGTGTGTCGAAGCAATCCGAGAAAACCCAGGCCGGTAACTGCGCGGCAGTTGCCTCCATCAGAGCCGGGATGTTCGACAGACCCCCTCCAAAAACAATGACATCGGGATCGACGATGTTGACAACCGTGGCAAGCGCTTTCGCAAGCCTCCGCGCATAAGTGGAAAGTACGGCTTTCGCCGGCGCTTCCCCGTCGAGTGCCCGTTCGGCGATGGACTTGGCATCCGTTCCATGCCCCGAAAGCTCTCGATATTGGCGTTCGAGGGCGGGGCCGCACAGGAATGTCTCTATGCACCCACGCTTGCCGCAGTAGCACGGCGGTCCGGGGTTCTCCTCGGCTTCAGGCCATGGCAGCGGGTTGTGACCCCACTCTCCTCCGATGGCATTATGTCCGAGCTGAGAGCTGCCGTCGATGACCACGCCGCCGCCGACGCCTGTCCCCAAAATCACGCCGAAAACGGTACGGCAGCCCTGCCCTGCCCCATCCGCGGCTTCCGAAAGCGCAAAGCAGTTGGCGTCGTTTTCGATCACGGCAGGCCATGGCAAGCGGGCCTGAAGATCGCGATGAAGGGGCCGTCCGTTCAACCATGTGGAATTCGCGTTGCGTACAAGCCCTGTGCGGGGCGAAAGACTGCCGGGAATACCGACGCCGGCGCCCGCTATATCGGACGGCGGCAACCCGTCCGTGCAGGCCTTGACCAGCGTCACGATGGCGTCGAGCGTCCCCTCGTAGTCGCCACGCGGGGTCGGCGCCCTCACTCGCAAGCGCTCCTCGCCAGCGGGCGACAGCGCGAGCGCTTCGATTTTCGTTCCGCCTAGATCAACACCGACGCGCCACATCCGGCCCCGCGCTCCTACTGCACCACGCGAGCATCGGCGATGATCTTTTTCGCGTCGCCGACCGCTTCCAGGACTTGCTGCGCACCGTCGCGCGTGCCGATCACGGCTTTGCTGGCCGGATTATGCAGGCCGGGAAGAGAGTTCGAGATGTCCGTTACCTTGTTGGCTGCGATGTAGACGGCATCGCCGTTCGGCGCGGTCAGCTTCGTCAGCGGCACCTTCTTTGAGACGCCGCCGACAACCCCGTCGAGCGGCATGGCGACAAACAACCGGTTGTTTGCGAAATCGATGACCGAAGTGCCGGTGGGCTCGTCGCTGGCGAAGGCGCGCCTGATCCGCCAGATCTGGGCGAACTGAACCACCTGGGTTCCGCCCTCGCGGAGGTTTACGACGATGCCGTCGTCAGACAAAACCGTGACCTTGCCAGGGTATCTGCGTCCCAGGAAATTGGTCGGCCCACGGGCAGGCCGCGACGCCCCTTGAGCGAAAGCGGCAGGCGATGCGCCCTCCGCGATAACACCCGCTAAAGCGAAAACTGCCAGAACCAAAAGCGCAAAGGTCCGCGTTCCCATCCCCGCCGTCCCCGCTTAAATGTGAATCGCCCGCTTCTCAACCGCGAGCGCCGCTTCCTTGATGGCTTCGCTGAGCGTCGGGTGAGCATGGCAGGTTCGCGCCAGGTCTTCAGCCGATCCGCCAAACTCCATCAGCACGGCCGCCTCCGCGATCATATTACCCGCGTCCGGTCCAATGATATGCACGCCGAGGACGCGATCGGTTTTTGCGTCGGCCAGGAACTTGACGAAGCCTTCGGTCTGCCGGTTCACCTTGGCACGGCCATTGGCCGTGAAGGGGAACTTGCCGACATTGTAGGCGATACCGGCCTCTTTCAGTTCTTCCTCGCTTTGGCCTACGCTTGCAACCTCGGGATAGGTGTAGATCACGTTGGGGATGACGCCGTAGTTCACGTGCCCCGCCTTGCCGGCAATGATTTCGGCGGCAGCGATCCCTTCGTCCTCGGCCTTGTGAGCCAGCATTGGGCCTTGCACCACGTCGCCGATGGCGTAGATGCCGCTTACGCTGGTTCTGAAATGATCGTCGATCACGATGCGGCGCTTGTTGTCGATCTGCACGCCGGCGTCTTCGAGGCCGAGGCCTTCGGTGTAAGGGACGCGTCCCACGGCCACGAGAACCACATCCGCGTCGATAACCTCCTGGGGACCATCGCCCTGGCTCGGCTGAACCTGTACCCTCAGCCAGCCGGCGCCATTCGACTTGACCGCGGCAACTTTTTGTCCGAGCCGGAACTGCAGGCCTTGCTTCTGCAGGATGCGCTGGAACTGCTTCGCAACCTCGTTGTCCATGCCGGGAATGATGCGGTCCAGGAACTCGACCACCGTCACTTTCGCGCCAAGACGCCGCCAGACCGAGCCAAGCTCCAGGCCGATGACACCGGCGCCGACGATCAGAAGATGGCCGGGCACCTGGTCCAGGTCCAAGGCGCCGGTGGAAGAAACGATGCGCTTCTCGTCGATCTCGATGCCGGGGAGCCGGACGATATCGGAGCCCGTCGCGATGACGATCGCCTTCGTTTCGAGCGTCTTCTCCTCGCCGCCATCGACGGGCCGGACGATGACCTTGCCGGGCGCTGCAATGCGCCCGATGCCATGATAGGTGTCGACCTTATTCTTCTTGAGCAGAAACTCGACGCCCTTGACGTTGCCCTCGACGCCCTCGGCCTTGTACTTCATCATCCCCGGCAGATCGAGCTCGGGCTTGGCCTTGATGCCCATCGCATCAAAGCCATGCCCGGCTTCCTCGTAGAGCTCGGAGGCGTGAAGCAAGGCCTTTGAGGGGATGCAGCCAACATTCAGGCACGTCCCGCCGAAAGTCCGGCTTTTCTCCACAACTGCCGTTTTGAGGCCGAGCTGCGCGGCGCGGATGGCGCATACATATCCGCCGGGTCCCGTCCCAATGACGATGAGATCGTATGCATCAGCCATGCGCATAACTCCATTCAAGGCGGCCCGCTTCGCTTCTGTATAGCGCGGGGCCGCGCTCCCCTCTACGCCTGCGGCGATTGCGCGGCATCATCCTCATGTTTTTCCGCATCTTTCTTCTTATGCGGTGCGTGAAATGCCCACACGTGACCGAATGGATCGCGCACGCGCCCGTAGCGGGCGCCCCAGAACGTATCCTGGGCGGGCATCGTCAGCGTCGCCCCCGCTTGCACCGCCTGCTCGATGGCCTCATCGACCTGTTTCGGCTTCTTGAAGTCCAAGTGAATGGAGACAGACGTGCCGCCGGCGGTGCCGGGCGCAGCCATGCCGCCGCGCATTTCGGGAAAACTGTCGGACAGCTTGAGGGCGCCGCCGTTGAACTCCAGTTCCGCGTGCATGACGCGCTTGCCATCCTGCGCCATCATGACTTCCGACTTTTCCGCGCCAAATGCCTTTTCGTAGAACGCGATGGCGTCGAGACCGCCTTCGACGATCAAATGCGGGACAACCCTGTGCTTTGTCATGGCCGCCTCCTTCCGGGCAGCTTAACGGTCGAAGAGACCGGAAATCCTGGCCGCATCCTCCGACAAGCTCAGGATGAGGCCAATGTTATCAAGGGTGAAGCCTCATGGTGAGCCTGTCGAACCACGGGCAACACCGCTTTTCTAACAGTTAAAGATTGAGAATCAGCCGTTGAGGATCTTCCAGGGCTTCCTTGACCCGCACAAGGAACGTCACCGCCTCCCTGCCGTCCACAAGGCGGTGGTCGTACGACAGCGCCAGGTACATCATCGGCCTGACCTCGATCTTGCCGCCGATGACCATGGGCCGCTCCTGGATTTTGTGCATGCCGAGAATGCCGGACTGCGGCGCGTTCAGGATCGGAGTTGACATCAGCGAGCCGTAGACGCCGCCGTTCGAGATGGTGAAGGTGCCGCCCTGCATCTCTTCGAGGCTGAGCTTGCCGTCCCGCGCGCGCTTGCCGAAGCCCGCGATTTCCTTCTCGATGTCGGCGATGGACTTGTGATCCGCCTCGCGCACCACGGGCACGACGAGCCCCCGCTCGGTGCCGACCGCGATGCCGATGTGATAATAATTCTTGTAGACGATGTCTTCGCCGTCGATCTCGGCGTTTACGCTCGGGATGTCGTGCAAGGCATGAATGCACGCTTTGACGAAGAAGCCCATGAAGCCGAGCTTCACGCCGTATTTCTTCTCGAACAGATCCTTGTAGCGGTTCCGCACCTCCATGATCGTGGTCATGTCCACCTCGTTGAAGGTGGTGAGCATGGCGGCGGTGTTCTGCGCTTCCTTGAGGCGGCGCGCGATGGTCTGGCGCAGCTTCGTCATGCGGACGCGCTCTTCGCGCGCTTCCCCGGCAGGCGGCCGGGGCGAGCGAAGCGCAGGCGCTTGCGGGGTCTGCGTCTTCCCGAAGCTGATGGCGCTCAGCGGCGCCGTAGCGGCGGCGCCTCCCTCGATCACAGCGAGCATATCGCCTTTCGTCAACCGGCCATCCCGGCCGGAACCGGAAACCGTCGCCGGATCGATGCCCTTTTCCTCGGCGATCCGCCGCACGGAAGGCGCCAGCATATCGGCGTTCGGCGATCGGGGAGCGGCTGCAGGCTGAAAGGCGCTGGCGCGCAGTTCAGGCGCGGGCGGTGCTTGAACAGCCTGCGGGGCGGGCGCGGCAGCCTTCGCCTGGATCACCTTCTCTGCCGGCTTCGCCGCTGAAGCGGGTGCTGCAGCTGCTGCAGCCTGACCTTCTGCGATGGAACCCAAAATCGCGCCTACCGCAACGGTCTCGCCTTCCTTCACAACGATCTCGGATATGATGCCAGAAGCTGGTGCGTTTACTTCGAGTGTGACTTTGTCCGTTTCGAGTTCGGCCAAAGCCTCGTCGGCCCTCACGGCATCGCCAGCCTTCTTGAACCACTTCCCGACTGTGGCCTCGGTGACAGATTCGCCCAGGGTGGGAACGACGATTTCAGTGGTCATCGGCAAATCCTTCGACAGTCTGGCACAAAGTGTGAGAACCGCGGCGAAGAAGACGCCCTGCCGCCGTTATGTTGCGCTGCACACCAGCTAGCCTTGTAACGTCAACGCCTCGTCAAGGAAAGCGTGGAGTTCCATGGTGTGCTTGCTCATCAGGCCCGCCGCAGTGGAAGCGCTCGCAGGGCGCCCGACGTAGCGCGGACGCCTCGAGTCGGCGCCGATATGATCGAGCACCCACTCGATGTTGGACTCTACGAAGGTCCAGGCGCCCTGGTTTTTGGGCTCTTCCTGGCACCAGACGATTTCCGCGCTCGGGAAGCGGCTCAGCTCCTGGATCAGCGCGCGCGCCGGGAATGGATAAAGCTGCTCGACGCGCATGAGATAAATCTCGCCGTTGCCGCGGCTTTCGCGTTCCTCGAACAGGTCGTAGTAGACCTTGCCGGAGCAGAGAACGACGCGCTGAATGTCCTCGTCCGGAACCAGCTTCACCTTGTCGCTCCCTCCTATCTGGGCATGATCCCACAGCACACGGTGGAAGGTGTTCTGGGGTCCGAAGTCTTCGAGCGAAGACACGACGCGCTTGTGCCGCAGGAGAGACTTGGGCGTCATCAGGATCAGCGGCTTGCGGAAGCTGCGATGGAGCTGACGCCTGATGATATGGAAGTAGTTCGCAGGCGTGGTGCAGTTCGCGACCTGCCAGTTGTCCTCGGCCGAAAGCTGCAAATACCGCTCCAGGCGCGCCGACGAGTGTTCGGGGCCTTGGCCCTCATAGCCATGCGGAAGGAGAAGCATGAGGCCGGACATGCGCAGCCACTTGCGCTCGCCACTCGCTAGGAACTGATCGATCACGACCTGCGCGCCGTTGGCGAAATCGCCGAACTGCGCCTCCCACAGCACAAGCGTGTTCGGCTCGGCGAGACTGTAGCCGTATTCGAACCCAAGCACCGCCTCCTCTGAGAGCATCGAATTGATGACCTCGAAGCGGGCCTGCTTCTGGGAGATGTGGTTCAGCGGGATAAACTGCTCTTCGTTCACCTGGTCGGTCAGCACAGAGTGCCGTTGCGAGAAGGTGCCGCGTTCGACGTCCTGCCCCGAAAGCCGGACGGGAAAGCCCTCTTCGAGCAGCGTCCCGAATGCGAGCGCTTCGCCCATCGACCAGTCGATGCCGCGCCCGTCCTCGATCATCTTCCGCCGGTTGGTCAGAAGCCGCTCGATCGTTTTGTGCGTTGCGAAGCCCTTCGGCACTTCGGTAAGCTTGGCGCCGATCCTCTTCAGCGTGTCGATGCTCACGCCCGTCCTGCCGCGGCGCGGGCCTTCCTCGGCGAGCGTGATGCCGGACCAGCGCCCGTCGAGCCAATCCGCCTTGTTCGGCCGGTAGCCTTCCGATGCCTCGAATTCGGTCTCCAGCATGTCCCAGAACTCTGTGCGCATCTTCTCCGCGTCGGCCTGCTTGACGAGGCCCTCATCGGCGAGGCGCTTGGAGTAGATCGAGACGACGCTCGGCTGCTGCCGGATTTTCTTATACATCAGCGGCTGCGTGAACGATGGCTCGTCGCCCTCGTTGTGGCCGTGCCGCCGGTAGCAGATCATGTCGATCACAACCGGCTTGTGGAACCGCTGCCGGAACTCGGTCGCGACGCGGGCGCAATAGACCACGGCTTCCGGATCGTCGCCGTTCACATGGAAGATCGGCGCCTCGATCATGCGCGCGATGTCGGAGGGATAGGGCGAGGAGCGCGAGAAACGTGGCGCGGTCGTAAACCCGATCTGGTTGTTGACGATGAAGTGAAGCGAGCCGCCGGTGCGGTGTCCCTTAAGTCCCGAAAGGCCGAAGCACTCCGCAACCACGCCCTGCCCGGCAAAGGCTGCATCGCCATGAAGGAGCAGCGGCAGCACTTCCGACCGGCTCTTGTCGTGGCGCTGGTCCTGCTTGGCGCGCACTTTGCCGAGTACCACGGGGTCCACGATCTCAAGATGAGACGGGTTCGCCGTGAGTGACAGATGGACCTGATTGCCGTCGAATTCGCGGTCGCCCGACACGCCCAGGTGATATTTAACGTCGCCAGAGCCTTCCACGTCCTCCGGGTTCGCCGAGCCGCCTTTGAACTCATGGAACAGCGCGCGGAACGGCTTGCCCATCACGTTAGTCAGCATATTGAGCCGGCCGCGATGGGGCATGCCGATGACGATTTCCTTTACGCCGAGCTGCCCGCCGCGCTTGATGATCTGCTCAAGGGCCGGCACTGCGGCTTCCGCGCCTTCAAGGCCGAACCGCTTGGTGCCCGTGTACTTCTTGTCGAGGAATTTCTCGAAGCCTTCAGCCTGGATCAGCTTGGTCAGAATCGCCTTCTTGCCAAGGACGGTGAACTCGACCTCCTTGTCGGGGCCTTCGATGCGCTCCTGAATCCAGAGCTTCTGCTCGGGGGAGGAGATGTGCATGAATTCGTAGCCGATGGTCCCGCAATAGGTGCGCCGCAGGATTTCGATGATCTGCCGCAGGCTCGCCGTCTCAAGGCCAAGCACATTGTCGATGTAGATCTGGTGGTCCAGATCCGCGGCCGTGAAGCCGTAAGTCGCCGGATCGAGCTCGGGATGAGAGCGCGCAGGAGTTAGCTGAAGCGGATCGAGATTTCCAATCAAATGTCCGTTAACGCGATAGGCGCGGATCAGCATAAGGGCGCGGACCGATTCGCGGGTGGCCCTGAACGCCTCCTCGCGGCTGATCTCGACGCCTTTTTCCTGGGCCTTGGCGCTAATCTTCCGGCTGATGACCTTCTCTTCCGGTCCCCAATCGGCGGCAAGGGCGTTCAGGATATCTCCGTCGGCGTGCACCCCGCCGTTTCTCGGCTTCCAGGACGGGCCATGAGCGTCGGCGATGACCGAATCTTTACGTTCATGCAAATCGGTGAAGAACGCGCGCCAGTCCGCGGTGACTGAGCCTGGATTTTCCTGAAAACGCTCGTAAAGATCTTCGATGTAGGAAGCATTCGCACCGTCCAAGAATGACGTCCTGGCAAACGCTTCGTTAAGGTCTTCCCGTCTCACGTCAATCACCTTTCAGGCCTGAAAGCGGGCTAGCCGCAAACGCCGGTCCGCCTTCGCCTGACGAACGGATCAGCCTTTCATCACTTCAACGAGCGTGCTTCCGAGGGCAGCCGGCGACGGAGAGACAGTGATCCCAGCGGATTTCATCGCCTCGATCTTGTCGCCAGCGGACCCTTTACCGCCCGCGATAATGGCGCCAGCGTGACCCATCCTTCTTCCGGGAGGTGCAGTGACGCCAGCGATAAAGCCTACCATCGGCTTCTTGCGCGGCGATGACTTGTAGAATGCCGCCGCCTCCTCTTCCGCCGATCCGCCGATTTCGCCAATCATGATGATGGACTGCGTCTCATCGTCCGCTAAAAGCATTTCGAGAACGTCGATGTGCTCAGTGCCCTTCACGGGATCGCCGCCGATGCCGACGCAGGTCGTCTGTCCGAGGCCTGCCATCGTTGTTTGATGAACAGCTTCATAGGTAAGGGTGCCTGAGCGCGAAACAATACCGACGCTGCCGCGCTTGTGGATGTGGCCGGGCATGATGCCGATCTTGCATTCTCCCGGCGTGATGACGCCAGGGCAGTTCGGGCCGACAAGCCGCGATTTCGAGCCTTCTAGCGCGCGCTTGACCTTCACCATGTCCATCACGGGGATGCCTTCGGTGATGGCCACAATGAGCGGGATTCCGGCGTCGATGGCTTCCAGAATGGCGTCGGCTGCGAACGGCGGCGGGACGTAAATCGCTGTTGCATTTGCCCCTGTTTTCGCAACTGCGTCATGCACCGTATCGAACACGGGGATGCCGAGGTGCTTCGTACCGCCTTTGCCCGGCGTGACGCCTCCGACCATCTTCGTGCCATAGGCAATGGCCTGCTCTGTGTGGAAGGTGCCCTGCGCACCGGTAATGCCTTGGCAGATCACTTTCGTGTTACTGTCGACGAGGATGGCCATTTGATTGCCTTATCTGATTGCCTGTGAAACTAAACTGGAATTGAGCTCAAAGATCATCCCGCCCTCTCGAAGTGTTCAGAGCGAGGTTCATGAAAGCTCGTCGCGGATTCGAGGAACGGGTTGATCGCGGTTACCGTACCATAAACTTGACGGTGGTTGAGGTTTTCGGTGTAGAGGATCGGCGCTCCGAGGCCCTCTGCTGCAACAATCACGGCAGCATCCCAATAGGATATCTGCCAGCGGACAGAGGTTGTGATGGCGTTTATTACAAGTGTCATGTCGGTCCCATGGCACGGCACGTCTTCCAGCGTCTTGATCCAGTCCATTGCCATGCCAACCGTAAAGCCGAAGTCGGGCTTACGCACCGCATTGACGAAAAACTCCTGCACAATCTGCGTGGAAACCCCGAAGTTGGAGCTTTCCACAAGCTCAATCGCTCTCGTCTTCTTTGACAGGTGCGCGGGGTTCCTGGAAACGGCGTAAAGGAGAATGTTCGTGTCCAGAAGGCAGTCCACGATCATAAAGCGCCTCTCGATCCCACTTCCAATCGGGCCCCGGATCCCAAGTTGAGTTCCGCGCCAGTTCCGCAAGTTTCTTGCGCGCGTTGGCGGCCTTGTCTTCCTGCGCCGCCAAGCGGGTTAGATATTCGCGCACCAGACCGTTGACCGTCGTGTTGTGAGCCGCGGCGTATTTGCGTACGGCCAGCAAAACCTCTTCGTCGAGCGCAAGCGTTATGTTTTTCATGGCCGCCTCCTGTCCACGTATTATGTGTCACTGTGTGAGCGGTCAAGCTGCGGCTTTCTTTACCTCACGCACGATCTTCTCGGCCGCATCGGCGAGGTTGTCCGCCGGGATGACCTTCAGACCGGACTTCTTGATGATCTCTTTGCCAAGCTCGACGTTGGTGCCCTCAAGCCGCACCACGAGCGGCACAGCGAGGCTCATTTCGCGCGCAGCCGCGATGATGCCTTCCGCGATGATGTCGCAGCGCATGATGCCGCCGAAGATGTTGACGAGAATGCCCTGAACGTTCGGGTCCGAGAGGATGATCTTGAACGCCTCGGTTACTTTTTCCTTCGTGGCGCCGCCGCCGACATCGAGAAAGTTTGCGGGCTCGGCGCCGTAAAGCTTGATGATGTCCATGGTCGCCATGGCAAGGCCCGCGCCGTTCACGAGGCAGCCGATGCTTCCGTCGAGCTTAACGTACGAGAGGTCATAGCGCGACGCCAACACCTCCGCCGGGTCTTCCTCGCCGAGATCGCGCAAGCTCACGATCTCAGGGTGCCGGTAAAGCGCATTGCCATCGAAATTCAGCTTCGCGTCGAGGCAAACGAGATCGCCTTTTTGCGTCACGATCAGCGGGTTAATTTCGAGAAGGCTCATGTCCTTGTCGGTGAAAACCTTGTAGAGGTTGCCGATCAGCTTCACGCATTGCTTGACCTGGTCGTCCTTCAAGCCAAGGGCGAAAGCCACTTCACGGCCGTGAAACTGCGAATAGCCGGTGACGGGATCGATGGTAAGCGTGAGGATCTTCTCGGGCGTGTTATGAGCCACCTCCTCGATGTCCATGCCGCCTTCGGTCGAGGCGATGATGGCGACGCGGGACGTGGCGCGGTCGATCACGAACGAAAGATAAAGCTCGCGCGCGATGGCCGCACCCTCCTCGATGAGGAGGCGCTTCACGACGCGACCGGCCGGTCCGGTTTGCACCGTCACGAGCGTGTTCGACAGCATCTGATCGGCAAACAGCCGCACGTCGTCGATGGATTTCGCGATGCGCACGCCGCCCTTTTCGCCCGCCTCCGGCTCGATGAAAGACCCCTTGCCGCGGCCGCCGGCATGAATCTGCGCTTTGACGACCGTGACGGGGCCGCTCAAGTCCTTGGCCACCGAAACCGCCTCTTCCGGCGTGAAGGCTGCGTGCCCGCGCGGGACCGGAACGCCGTAGTCTCTTAGAATCGCTTTTGCCTGGTATTCATGGACATTCATAGGAGCACTCTTATCGTGAGAGAAGGGGGCAAAGACTGTGGTCCCGCGGGGCTAGGATAACGCTGAAAGCGGCAGCTTCACATTATCTATTGGGAGGGCTGCTGAAGGCCGGGAGCGATGCGGACGCAGGCCTCCACGAGGTTCTGAACCGCTTCCACCGAACGCTTGAAGTCGAGCCGCTCGTGAGTGTTGAGATCGATCTCGATCACGCGCTCCATGCCCTTTGCGCCAATCACGGCGGGCACGCCGATATAGAGGCCCTTCACGCCGTACTCGCCCGTGAGATAGGCCGCGCACGGCAGCACGCGCTTCTTGTCCTTGAGGTAGGACTCGGTCATGGCGATCGCCGACGCGGCAGGCGCGTAGTAGGCTGAGCCCGTCTTCAAAAGCTTGACCACTTCGGCGCCGCCGTCACGCGTCCGCTGCACGATCTCGTTCAGCCGCTCGTGCGTGATCCAGCGCATCTTGATGAGGTCCGGCATCGGAATGCCGGCAACCGTCGTGTATCGCGTAAGAGGCACCATGGTGTCGCCATGGCCGCCCAGCACGAACGCCGTCACATCCTCGACCGACACGTCGAATTCGCGGGCCAGGAAGTAGCGGAAGCGCGAGCCGTCGAGCACGCCCGCCATGCCAACCACTTGGTTCTTCGGCAGGCCGGTCACGCGCTGAAGCGCCCAGACCATGGCGTCGAGCGGGTTCGTGATGCAGATCACAAACGCATCGGGTGCGTATTTCTTGATGCCTGCGCCGACCTGCTCCATGACCTTCAGGTTGATTTCGAGAAGGTCGTCGCGGCTCATGCCGGGCTTTCTCGGCACACCTGCGGTCACGATCACGACATCGGCGCCCTTGATGTCGGCGTAATCGTTCACGCCCTGGAAGGCGGTGTCAAAACCATCGACCGGCGAGGACTCGGCCAGGTCGAGGGCTTTCCCTTGCGGCAGCCCCTCCATGATGTCGAACAGCACCACGTCGCCCAGCTCTTTGAGGCCAATCAGATGGGCGAGTGTGCCGCCGATCATACCCGACCCGATAAGTGCGATTTTGGCCCGTGCCATGCCGTTCTCCTTATGTGAAGCTTAATGTCGGTCGCAACCCGCTCTCGCTCGCGTTGCAGTGGGTTACCCGCATTTCCGGATTGCCGCAAGAATGCGGCGTGAAGTTTACCATTGCAAGCGCGCGATCCTAAGCGGAATTGCGCGGTCTCGGCTTAGCCTTTTCGACGCGCGGCTTATGGCTTTGCGTGGAGATCGCCGTAATTGGGGAATCGCTGCAGCAGTTTGTCGTAGCGCGTTGGCTCCATATACCGGAGCGCCCGCTTCAGGACGAAGTTGAAGATCGGCGACGTATGCTTGACGTACAAATCGAGCGGATCGAGTTCATGCTTCAAGTGGAATTTGGGCTCGTAATTGAGCGCCGTTGAGCAATACCATTGGTATTTATTGGCGATCGCCCACTCCATCACGTCTTTTATCGCAACGTAATAGAGGTGCAGGTCGAACGCGACATTATAGTCGAAACCTATGTATTCCGAGCAGATCGCATCGTTATTGATAAGGCAAAGATTGAATGTGACGAGTTTGCCGTCCTTGAACCAGAGAAAGAACCGCGCCTTATCCGTCATGTTCTGGCCGAGCTTCAAAAAATACTCTGGCGTCAACTTCTCGAAGTGCAGACTTGACCGGTTGTACACCGCCAGATAGAGTGGATAAATGTCGTCGATGTAGGGGGTAACGTCTGTCACGACGCGCATCTCGAGCGCTGCCAGCCGCTCCAACTCCTTATATTTCCGGCGCAGTTTCGAGCGCATGTTCCGGCTGAGAACGTTGCGCAGGTAATCCTCGAAACTCGTGCAGTCGAGCTTTCTCCGCGTCATCGGCATGCTCGGCATGCGGGCGAAGCCTCTGTCGAGCAGACACGACAGCGCCGCCCGATCCGCCGTCGTAAACTCCTTAAAGACAAGCAGCCTGGCTTTAAGCTGGCGCGCAAGGCCCGATATTGCCGAGCCCAGGCTGTTCGCTACGATTGAACGCGAGGCCTCATCGTCCGCATCGAGATGCCCTTCGCCCGCAGCGCACCCAATCATCAAAGTGCGCATGCGCATAAAGCGCGGCCACACGCGGCGAATCGATGGAAACGAGTTTCCTGATCCCGGAACTCGTCCCCGCAAGCAGATCCTGATCGTTGATAAAGAAGGGCTGGATGGCGCGTATTTCGCCCTCTTCGTCTTTCAAAGCGAAATAGCGGTAATCGAACCCCTGAAGGATCGTATCTTCGACGATCTCGTAATATCGGCGATCCTTGCGCTCGCCTGAGAAGGCGCATGCCCACCGCGGACTGCGCTCGATTTCGGCACGTGACATGATTTCGGCACGCCAACGCACGCCGGCCCGCCGTTCCAAAACCTTGGCCTGCGGCGGCGCGCACAAAACTGTATCGATTTCAGCAGTCGAAGATTGTAGTGACATTCCGGCCCCCCCGCGAATCCACCAATATATGCCCATGTTCCCATTTGCATAAAATTGTTACACTTGGCAATGGATTAGCGATTGTGGGCCTTCGGCATCGGAGAAGCCGTCATATCATGGCCGCGGGGGGCCAGCCCTCAACTGATTTATCTGTCGTGGGTGCCAGACGCCAAAGTGAAGTCATCTACGGTTTTCGCGTAGGCAGGCGCTGCAGCGACGTCGATTTCCCTGGGAAGACCTGGCTGTAAAGCAGCGCCCGCGGGAGCAATTCTGGAACGGCTCAGAAGCTTTCTAGCGAGAAATTTCCGCACGGGAGTGTCATATAGATTATCGATCAACACACAAAGCGGAACCAGCACAACGAAGATGATGGCATCTATCGTCCTGGGATACGGCAATCCGAGTAGCCTGGACAGGCTTTCGGCCGCCTCGTGGAGCGGCAGGTGAATTGCATAAATCGCATATGAGGCGGCACCCAACACGGAAAAAATCGGTAAGAAGATGCCCTTTGGCTCTGCTTTCGCGGCGAAGGCAACCAAAAGCGGAAAGCCGATAAGAACGCTGACCTGCATCACCCAAGCTGAAGGCGACGAAAGTAAGAAAAGAAGAACACCCGCAATGATCGGGCTTGGGATGGATGGACACCGAAACCCTTTTTTATAGAGCCGGTAAATCAGGACACCAACTGGAAATGAATAGAAAACCCGCAAGAATCCCATAAAAACGCTCGGCCACTGCCAACCGCCATTCCATCCGCTGTTCCATCCGCCACTGAATAATGTATCAGCATTCAGCATCAGAATTGAGCCGGAAAATACCAATAAAGAGCAGATCCTCACCTCGGTCCATAGACGGACGGTGAGTGCATACAGGACGTTTATCAGGAGCTCGAAGAACAAGGACCATGCAGGGGGGTTTAAAGGATAAAGACAATACTCTAGTCCCCAATTTCCATCAGTGGGTGGCGACGGCAGCATCAACAACGCAGAGGGTATCGCGTAGGCACCTTTCCCAATTATACTGTGCCCTAGGATGACGCAAACAACCATTGCTGCTATGGGTATGAGCGTCCCAAATAGATAGAGCGGATACAATCGGATGAGCCTGATGAGAGCAAATTCCTTGAACGTCATACCTTGCTTCAGACGATCATCGTAAGCATGCGCTATTACAAACCCGCTCAAAACAAAAAAGAAGTCGACGGCGATATACCCATTCTGCACGCCATCCTGCCAGGTCGAGTGGAATGCAACAACAACCAGTGCTGCAATGCCACGAAGACCATTCATGGTGCCGAATATTTGCTTATCTGCCACGTGATCGCCGTGCAAGTTGTATATTTTTCTACTTATTACTTATGTCTTTCGACGGCTAGCACATGGAAATCAGCGTAAGAAGTGTTTTTATTAGCTATTCAACGGCTTTCAAGCACATTTGCAACCTCGCGCCGATAATGCGCGGTGGAGCTTTTGCTTGACGGCAGGCGCCGCCTTCGCCAAGCGTAGTTTTGAGATTGCGTGCTTGTCTGATCGCAGCGGGAAACCCATCTCAGCCGAGGGTTTTTAGCGATTTGCGGCAAGCCTCTTTAATTTCATATGCATTCCGCTGTCGCATCTATATCGGGTGACACACTGATGGCCATCTCGCTCTTCGGCGGCGCTGCCGCCAAAAAAACCGAAAATTCAGGGGATCTCATCAAGAACACGACGACGCAGACATTCATGGCGGATGTCATCGATGCGTCGCGCAAAGTCCCCGTGATCGTGGATTTCTGGGCGCCCTGGTGCGGGCCGTGCAAGCAGCTCACCCCGATCCTCGAGAAGGCAGTCAGGGCCGCCCGCGGCGCCGTCCGCCTCGTCAAGATGAATACGGACGAGTATCCCGATGTTGCGGCGCAGCTCGGCGTGCAGTCAATCCCGGCCGTGTTTGCGTTCAAGAACGGCCAGCCCATCGATGGGTTCATGGGCGCGCAGCCCGAAAGCCAGGTGCGCGCCTTCATTCAGCGCCTCATTGGCTCCGATGCCGAGGACGGCGCAGGCCTTGAGGAGGCGCAAGCCGCCTTCAGCGCCGGCGATATCGGCGGCGCAGCTGCCCAGTTTGCGGCCATTCTCCAGGGCGATCCCGAGAATGCCGACGCGATCGCCGGGCTTGCAAAGTGCTACATCCACACGGGAGATTTCGGCCGCGCCGAGCAGACGCTCGCGCTCGTTCCCCCTGCGAAGCAGACCGCGGAAAGCTACCGCAGCGCGAAGGCCGCGCTCGACCTCGCCAAGAAAGCCGGGGCGAAGCCGGACTTGAAAGCGCTTGAGCAAGCGGTCTCCTCCAATCCAAGCGACTGGGAGGCGCGTTACAAGCTTGCCATCGCGCTCAATGCCAAGGGCCAGCGGCAGGAAGCCATGGATCATTTGTTTGAGATCGTGCGAAAAGACCGCGCCTGGAACGACGACGCCGCCCGCAAACAGCTCGTTGAGCTTTTCGAAGCCTGGGGTCCGAAAGACCCGCTAACGCAAGCAGGGCGGCAACGCCTTTCGTCGCTCCTCTTCGCTTGAGGGGCGGCTTACCGTGAAGGAGGCATCTTTGGGCATCACGGACAGGTACCGATCGCTGGCCGACCTTCCAGCGCAGTTGCCCGTTTTTCCGCTTCAGGGATGCATCCTGCTTCCCCGCTCAAACCTTCCCCTCAATATTTTTGAGCCGCGCTATTTAAGCATGGTGGATGATGTCATCGCGGGCAACCGCCTCATCGGCATCGTGCAGCCGCTCGGCGCGCAGGAAGAATCTCCCGTGGCGAAAGGACATCCCCTGCGCGCGACTGGGTGCGCCGGGAGGCTTTCGGCATTTTCCGAGACCGATGACGGGCGGCTCCTCGTCACGCTGACCGGCATCTGCCGCTTCGACATTACGGGCGAGACCCGAACTGCGAAGCCCTATCGTATCTGCGACGCCAATTTCAGTCCCTATCAGAAAGACCTCGTGCGGGGATATGGTCAAAACGCGGTGGATTGGCCGAAGTTCTTGCAGGTTTTGAAGACCTATCTCGACGCGCGCAAGCTCACGGCGGATTGGGACAGCATCCAGCGATCGCCAACTGAGCTTTTGATCAACACGCTTTCCATGATCAGCCCCTATGGGCCGGAGGAAAAACAGGCGCTTCTGGAAGCCCCCGATTTGAAGGCGCGCTCCGAGGTGCTCATGGCGCTGGCCGAAATGGAGATCGCAGCGCCCGGCTCGGGACCTGGGACAAGCCTTCACTAGCGCCCAGCTCGCAAAATTGCGAAACCTGTTTCCGATAAGATCGCGAATGTGCCGGTCCCATCGCCGACCCTGCGAAGGCGGAAACCCAGTAAGCGTCACTTTTTGCGGGCATGACACCAAGCGGGTTAGGATCTATTGAGTTCATGACGAAATCACGCACAGCATTCAACACGAAGGTTTAGCGCAATGGACGCCTCCGAGACAAAAGACGAGATCGATCCGGTTCTCCTCCAGATCCTCGTGTGCCCAGTGACGAAGCAGCCGCTTCAATGGGACAAGGAAGCCCAGGAGCTGATCAGCAAGGCCGCGGGGCTCGCCTATCCCGTCCGCAAGGGCATTCCGATCATGCTCCCCGAGGAAGCGCGCAAGCTCGGCGGCTAGCGGCCTGAGGGCAAGCCGGGTTTCTGTTGATACGGGATAAGCTACAGCCAAGCGGATACTACTTGGCTTCGCTAACCTGCTGCTCCCTTCCGGCAACTGCGGGTCAAAACCCGGCTACGTCTCGATCCGCTTAACGCCAAACACCGGAATTGCGGGAGCGAAACTTGGCACGCTTGCACCCACAAAATTAAACAACACACCCACAGCCGTCGCACTCCGTCGAAAAAGGCGCTTGGCGCTTGTTACGCCATATAGTTAAGTTATTTTACCGTGACGACATATCTCGTGATGAGGTCCGCGCCGCGAGGCCCGATGAATTCTACATCAAAATGGTCCTTCCCCGCGAAGCCGTCTTCCGACTTGTACATGACGAGCGTCCCCGGCACCTTTACCTTGTTGCATTGGAACCAGGGCGAGTTTTCCGGATATCGGGGGAAACTCGAACCTTCGAGGATTTCCACCGAGCCGTGTTCGGGTTTCTTAATCAAACGCGTGTCGCCTTGGCCGCGCGACGAGCAATCGGGCTCTAAAGCATAGAAAAAGCCTACCTGCGACTGCTTCCCCGGAACGACTGTGGGCGTAACCGTTTCCGGCGGCCTTGTTTGGCCGAAACAAGCTGTGGACGCGAGAGCGAACACGCCTAGTGTCGCAAGAAACTTCATATATTGATCGTGCGACATCACTTCACTGTCACCGAAAACTTCCACACATAGTCGTAGCCCCTCGGATCGAGCAACTCGACCTCAAAGGCGTCCTTACCGACATAGCCTTCCTTGGACGTATACTTGACGCGAATACCCTGGACCTGCTTGGTATTGCAGACGTAAAAAATATTATTCGGAGGGTAGATAGAGAAACCGAGCCCCTGCTCCAGCTCGACGGAGCCATTTTGAGGCTGTTTGATGAGGCGGGCTTCGACGTCTCCGGCGCCTGAGCAATCGGGATTGAGCGCGGCGTAAAATCCAATCTGCCGTTCCTTAGCGGTCGGCACCGTGGAGGCGTTCATCCGTGGAGCGACCGTTTGCGCGAAAGCGGGGGTGGAGAGCACCAAAACAGCAGCAGCAACGCCAAAATTCAGCTTCATCTTTTACTTCCCTCTGTGAACATTACGCCATGCTTCTCCATCCAGCCCGCCACGGAGAAAGCAAAGGCGGCGCAGTCAAAAACAGTCACGAAGCATGTTGCTCTGGCGCACCGGCGATGCGGCATTCGCATTGCTACTTGACTGTAACCGAATACTTCCAAACCACTTCAGCGCCGGTGGGGGTGAAAAACTCGGCCGCGAAGGCATCTTTCCCCAGGTACCCGTCACTCGGGGTGTAGAATACCCTGACGCCCATCACCATTCCCATGTTGCATGCATAACGCTGGTTAGTGATCGCAAAATTCGGATAACCGTAGCCGTCCTCCAATTCCGCAACGCCATTTGCGGGCTGCTTGACGAGACGGCTTTGAACGTCACCGGTCGTTGAGCAATCGGGGTTGAGCGATGTGAAAAACCCAAGCTGCCGTTTGACGCCTGCCGGTACCGTCGAACTTACCGTTATTGCTGGAAAAGTTTGCGCCATCGCAGCTCCAGTTGCGCAAGCGCAGAGAAAGCCAAAAAAGAGCCGGTAGCGCATGGTTGCCCCCAGAAGCGCCTCTCACTTTTTGAATATCAGAAATTCTGAACCACGCAATCAACCTAGCGTTTGCTTCGGCTCAATCGGACATCCCTCGGGTTGGGCTCGTCGAGCGCCGGCGAACAAACTAAACCGTCTCACCTTTCAGCAGCTTTGGCACATCGCCGGTCAGGCCCGCGGCCTCCTTCATGAAGAAGGTCTTAAGGCGCGAGAGGCGGTCCACCGTGCGAAGCCCGGTGCTGCGCAGCATGCGAAGCCCGATATTGTCGTTCGAAAACAGCGTATTGATCGCAACCGCCGTGAATGCTGACGTGGTGCTGTCGAACCTCCGCCAGCGTTCGTAACGCTTCAGCACGCTCGCCCCGCCGATGTCGAGACCGAGCCGAGCAGCATCGATCAGCGTTTCGGCGAGCGCGGCTACATCCTTCAGGCCGTGGTTGAGCCCCTGCCCCGCGATCCAATGCAGGCCGTGGGCAGCATCGCCGACAAGCACAAACCGCGGCCGCACGAAATCGCGGGCGAGCGTCATGGTCAAAGGATAGGCCGCGGGCTCGGACAGAAGCGTGAGCGTGCCAAGCTCAGGCCCGAAGCGGCGCGACAACTCTGCGAGGATGGCCTCGCGGTCGTGGCTCAGGATTTGTTTCGCGACGCCGGCTTCCTCCGTCCAGACGATGGAGACGCGGTTGCCGGTCATGGGCAGGATGGCGAAAGGTCCGGCGGGAAGAAAATGCTGGCGCGCGACGCCTTCGTGCGGGATCTCGACGCCTACGGTCGCGACAATTCCCACTTTATCGGAAGGCCAGATGTTCGTCTGGATGCCTGACATTTCGCGAAGCTGAGAATTCCGCCCATCCGCCGCAACAAGGAGCTTGGCCCCGAGCGTGGCTCCGGACCGGAGCTTGATCTCGACCTCTTCGTCGTGCGTGTCGAAGTTCGAAACGCTATCCGGCGCAAAGATCCTGACGGCCTTTTCGCCATCCAGCGATGCCAGCAAGGCGCGAAGCAGGTCCGCGTTTTCCACAATGTAGGCGGTGGGCTCGCCGCTCGGTGTCTCATTAGAATCGAGATTGATAAGGCTCGGCCTGACCGGAGCGTCGAGCGCCGAGTCCGAAAGCTCGATGCGCCGGATGGGCTCGGCCTTGCTCGCCAAAGCGGGCCAGACGCCGATGACTTCCAGCATCGCCTTCACGGACGCGGTCAGCGCGACAGTGCGGCCATCGGGCATTGCATCGGCCCCGGCGCTCAGCGGGCGCTGTTCCACGAGCGCGATTGAGAAAGCGCCGGGGGCCTCAGCCGTCAACGCCCGCGCCAGCGCAAGTCCCACAAAGCTTCCGCCGCAGATCACGATATCGAACCGGCTCTTCTCAAGTGCGTTCACAGCCTTGGTCTTTCTTTCTAGGTTCCATGTCGGCTTGACAGATTAATCTAGGCAACCGTTATGTCGGTGTATAGCTGGAGAAGCGCCATGCCTGCCGTCGAACAACTCCTGTCCACACTCGACTTAGAGCAGTTGGAACACAATCTGTTCCGTGGCCGCAGTCCGCAAAACGGCTGGCAGCGGGTCTTCGGCGGGCAAGTTGTGGGACAGGCGCTGGTCGCCGCCGACCGCACAGTGAGTACTGAGGACCGGCTCGCCCATTCGCTGCACGCCTACTTTTTGCGTCCGGGCGATCCGAAGGTGCCGATCATCTACGATGTGGACCGCATCCGCGACGGCGGCAGCTTCACCACGCGCCGGGTTGTGGCCATCCAGCACGGCCAGCCGATTTTCTCCATGGCCGTTTCGTTCCACAAAATGGAAGAGGGCTTCGAGCACCAGATCGCCATGCCCGAGGTGCCGCCGCCGGAAGCGCTGCCCTCGGAGGAGGAGCTGAAGGCGCGGCTGTTGCCGAATTTGCCGGAGGTCATGCGGCATTACTGGGAACGCGAGCGCCCCATCGAGTTGCGCCCCGTCGATCTCTCGCGCTTCTTCTCGGCCGAAAAAATCGAACCGAAACAATATCTCTGGATCAAGGCGAACGGACCGTTGCCCGACAACTTCCGGCTTCATCAATGCGTGCTCGCCTATGCGTCGGATTTTTCGCTGCTGGATACGGCGCTGATGGCCCATGGCCGTGTGCTGTTCGACCCGCGCCTCATGCTGGCGAGCCTCGATCACGCGCTCTGGTTCCACCGGCCATTCCGCGCCGACGAATGGCTTCTTTATGTGCAGGACAGCCCGAGCGCACAAGCGGCGCGCGGGTTCTGCCGGGGGAGCATCTTTTCGCGCGACGGGCGGCTTGTCGCTTCGGTCGCGCAGGAGGGGCTGATCCGGGAGAAGATTCCAAAGTAAACCCCTCACCCCGGCCCTCTCCCGCAAGCGGAGAGGGGGTGTTGTTGCGCGCTTCGCGTTTACACTTGAAGCTGTACGGTGCAACACCGTGCCTTCTCCCCTTGCGGGAGAAGGACAGGATGAGGGGTGTTACCCTTCCTCGGCCCCACCGGCGGTGACGCCGCCGATCAGGTTGCTGCTGAGAAGCCGCTCCGCAAACGCCGCGTCGTTCGGTGCGCCCTTGAGAAGCGAAGGCAGCGAGGCCAGCCATTTACGCTGCGCCTTCAAAAGGCGCACGGCCTCGTCGCGGCTCACCTCCTCGAAGCGCACGCTCATTCCTGCCGCGAGCCGCCCGGCTGCTGCGATGTCCGCGCCGATCACGGTCGCGATGCGCGGATAGCCTCCTGTCGTCTGCCGGTCCGCCAGAAGCAGGATCGGCTGCCCATCGGACGGCACCTGCATCCCACCCGCCGTCGTGCCCTGCGATGGCAGCTCACCCTCGATGGCGCGCTCCAGCGGGGGGCCTTGCAAGCGAAGCCCCATGCGATCCGAGGCGGGCGCTACGGTATAAGCCGAGGCGAACAGGGTTTCGAAAGCGCCCGGCTTGAAATAGTCCGCGTTCGGGCCGCGCATCACCCGCAGGATCTTCGGAGCGGCAACCGTCACGTCGAGCGAGACGAGGGCGCGTTCGGGCGCCAGGGGCAAGCGGAGAGGCAGATCGTCTCCCGCCTGCATCGCCCGTCCATGATAGCCGCCGAGAGCGGCGCGCCTGTAGGTGGACTTGCTGCCGAGAACGGAGGGAACGTCGAAACCTCCCGCGGCGGCGACGTAGTAAACTGCGCCGTCCTTTAGCGGCGGAAATCGCAGGATATCGCCGCGCCTCGCCGTGACGCTTCGAAATGGCGGAATGCGCAGCGCCGCTTGTGCCGTTTCGAGGACGTAGGGCGCCGCCGTCCCAGCAAGCGCAAGAGTTACGCTATCCGCGCACACCTTAAGCGTGAGACCGGCGACCAGCACTTCCAAGGCGGCTTCATGCCGCGGATTGCCCGCGACGATGTTGGCGATCTCCAGGCTGACCTTGTCGAGCGCGCCGGAAACCGGAACGCCGAACCGCTGAAACCCCTCGCGCCCGCAATCCTGGAGCGTGGTGGCGATGCCCGGATCGATAACATGAAGAGACGCGCTCACTCCGCCTCCACGCAACTGGGAAGCCAGCCCGCCTGTGCGCGAAGGCGAAGCTCGTCCGCATCGCGCTGGCTGACGGGTGTGAAACGCACCAGGTCGCCCGGGCGGAAAAGCGGCTCCTCCCTGCGAGCAAGGTCCCAGGGGACGACTGGCGTCGTCCCGATGAGGTGCCAGCCGCCCGGACTTTCCAGTGGATAGATTGCCGTCATGTCCGCAGCGATTGCGACCGATCCCGCAGGCACGCTTGCGCGCGGTGTGGCCCGCCGCGGCAGCCTGAGCTTTTCCGGGAGATCGCCGAGATAGGCGAAGCCAGGCAGGAAACCCAACATATAGACATGATAGCTTTGCAAAGAGTGCAGAGCGATCACCTCCTCTTCGGTCAGGCCTGCGCGGACAGCCACATCCGCCAGG
Source organism: uncultured Alphaproteobacteria bacterium (assembly GCA_963834165.1). Classification (GTDB taxonomy): domain Bacteria; phylum Pseudomonadota; class Alphaproteobacteria; order Rhizobiales; family Rhodomicrobiaceae; genus Rhodomicrobium. The sequence goes on from CAWIAL010000009.1 coordinate 152,512, forward strand.
TCAGGGCCGCCGCTGCCGCCATAGGCGACCGGGATTTCCCAGGTCCTTCCGCGATGCGGGGTTGTTTCAGGAACGTGGCAAAGCGCATCAATTTCCGCGATAAGCCGATCCCGCGAAATCTCCCCGGGATCGTAGAGGACTGTCATTGAAGAAAGCGCGGGAATGCTCTCCTTCACCCCCGGAAGCTTTGAGGCCTGAACAAGCTCGCTAACCCGAAGTATAGCAAGCCTCAGATCCTTGTTGTATTGCGGACCGAAATCCACAAGCACGGCGCTCTCAGCGCAATCGAAAAAAGCCGGGCAAAGGCGCATCTGAGAATCCGCACGCCAAATTTTCAACCGAAAAAAGGAGCTCAAAAGCTTCTTCGGCGACCGAAAAGCTCCGCTTCCAAAGTAATCCCACAAACCGGCATTAGCCAGATCCGCATCGCGCGAGTTACTCGCTTGGTTAGTTCGATGCAGGGCCCAGCCAAGCCAAAGCATTAAATTTTTTTAATAGATGGCCGTCTAGCCGCGTTCGCCGCTAATCAAAACAGGTTAATAGAGGCGCCAATAGCATATGATGAAAGCAAGCTCTAAATATAGCTGCTTAGGAGGCGGCGATCCGGCGTGTAGCGTGTACACAACGGTGCGCACAGTGTTGCCTCGGCGCGAAGTGCAACGGTACCGCATATGAATTCATACCTTTGGTCGCTGCGGCATTTTGGACAAACGAAGCAGAGTTTACAAAGCGGCAAAAGAGGCCATGTTTTTTGGGATACACTTTGCGCTTCGAACTAAAGTAACACGGCTATTGGTCAATAGAAATCTTGAGAAGTTCCAATTTTGTGATATACAGGATGTATTCCATGCAGTCGCGAAAGGCAGATGATTGTGAAACAAGCAAATAAGGTCAAGGATCTCGGCTCAAAGCGAAAAACCGATTCGCGCTGGCTTGACAAAACGGAGATCCAGGGCAATTCCTACAAAACTTTGGATAGTTCAGCTCAAGGCCGTTCCAGGAGCCCGCAAATGATTGAGGAAAAATTTGAAAATAACGAGCTAGTAGAGTTCACGACTCAAATAGTTTCTGCCTATGTTAGTAATAACGCTGTAGTAGCGGGTGACTTGCCGAGCCTCATTGGCGACATTCACTCCGCACTTTCGCGGGCCTCGTCGAACATGGTTCAGGCGCCGAAGGAAGAGCTTAAGCCAGCGGTGGCGGTGAAGAAGTCGCTGACACCCGATTACATCATCTGTTTGGAAGATGGCAAGAAGTTTAAGTCTCTGAAGCGCCATTTGCGCACACATTACAATATGTCGCCTGAAGAATATCGCGAGAAGTGGGGCTTGGAGCCAAACTACCCCATGGTCGCCCCAAAATACGCGGAAGCCCGCTCCAATCTCGCCAAAAAGATGGGCCTTGGGCAACGCAAAGGCCGATAACCCTACCCGCTTCCTGAGCAGTTTCTTCGACAGATGGGTATACCAAGCCGCCGCGGGCTAATCCTCGAGGCGGTTTTCTGCGAGGTGCAAGCACAGGGGCGGCAGATTAACTTGCGCTTCAACCTGCAAATCACCGATAGTTTCCGAGTCATGGTGATCGGTATGCCGACGGCGGATCGGCACACGGACATCGGAGGGGTGAATGACATCGGAACTCGCTTTCCGCGCACAGCTCATATTGCGCGAGCAGAGGGAGTTGTATGACTATTGGCGAGCCTGCGCGCAGTCACGTCCCATCCCCTCTCGCTTCGATATCGATCCCGTCGCAATTCCGCATCTTCTGCCGGGATTGAGCCTTCTCGACACAGGCGAGGATCTGGATTCGCTCAAGTACCGGCTTGCCGGAACGCGTGTCGGAGAAATATACGGCGCGGAAATCACAGGGCGCGCCGTGTTCGAGATCGGTTTTCAACAGAAACGTGACTATTGGCGTTCGGTCTACCGGCGGGTCATCGGCGAGCAAATTCCGATGCAAGGCGCGGTGCGGGGGCCAGCGGCCGGGCGGGAGCACCTTGTGCTGGTTTGGCTGCGTCTTCCGCTGAGCGGCCTGGAAGGCAACGTCGAACGTGTGCTTGGCTATGATGCGGCAGTGCCATCGACCCTGGCTTTCGGGCCGGCGCAGTCTCCGGAGGGCGAAGCCCAGGAGCGAGAAAAAAGGCGCGCCCGATCGTACTGACGGTCTGATACCGAACGCAATGCCCCGCTGTGTCATGCCCGCGGAGCCTGCCTCGTGAAGAGGGGAAGGGTCATCCAGTAATCGGAAGATTAAATTTTTCCACAGGCTCCTGCCCGTGGACGACGACACCACCGGTCAAGGATTTCGGAGCTTGGATAAGGAGGCTTGGGCGAAGCATCGGTGAGAAGGGCCAGGGCGCGGGGTTTACCGAGGCCCTTCTCGGAGGGTTTTCATAGAGCCTCCGGGGAAATAAAATTACGTTTCCGTGTGACAACCGTGTGTCAACTCAGAATCCACTCATCCCAATAGATTTTTTGGTTGTTAGGAACCGGCAATAAAAACGAAAAGGTTCTTTGGGCCGTGCGCGCCCATGACGATGGTTTGCTCGATGTCCGCCGTCCGGGATGGGCCGCTGACGAGATTGACCGTTCGCGGCATTTGCCCGGCCCCCTGGATCAGGCGCAATTTGCTCCAGCAGTCCTCATAAGATCCGGCGATATCGCTGGCCAATATCAGAACGAAGTGATTTTCCGGCAGAAAGTTCAGCGTCGAGGGATTGTCCGGCCCGGATTGGAGAAAAAGCGTTCCCGTCTCAGCCGCACCTGCGACGGCATGGCTCAGCCCAACGGCGTCGTTTGCTTCGGCCGGACCCGATAGCACTTCCACAAGGCCGGGCACGGCACGGAAGCCTTCAAAAATCGGGTCCTCTCCCAGCCGCACGCGCGACGGCAGATTGTTCTCGCGGAGCGCAGTCGCGACCGCTTCGGCAAGCCCCTTCAGCGAACGCACCCGGATCACCTTGGCGCCGCTCTTGTCAAGCATCGCTTGAAACAGCTTGATGAGCTCCGCCCGTGGCCTTTGAGCGCGCTCGGGGATCAGATTGGCGTGCGGATTGCGAAGCCGCGATTGTGCGCGGCCGCGCCGTCCTGGCTCATCGCCGCGCACGCCAAGCCTGGCGCGCACGCGCGACAGAACATCTTCCCGCGAACCCGTCCGGGATTCCTCAGCCATTTTGCAACCGCTTTCGCTCACGCTCCTGCCACAGCGACTGGAACGATCTCGGCGCGGGCGCAGGCAGGTCCCGGTATCGCGTCCAACCCCGAGCCAGCGGAAGCTTTGACAGGCGGCGCTTCCTTCCGGCCAACAGCGACAGCATCCGCCCCTGCAGCCCGGCGGCGAGCCGGTAAAGCGCCGGCCGCTTGGCGAAGTAGGCCCATGTGCGCAAGGCGAGTTTGGGGATGGAGGTCGAGGACTGCGCCAGAAAATCGCGCTCGCGCCAGTGCCGCATCATTTTCGGCAAGGGAATGCTCATAGGACAGACAGCCTGACAGCGCCCGCAGAAGCTGGACGCATTCGGCAGGTGCGCACCCTCATGGATGCCGATGAGTTGAGGTGTGAGCACGGCGCCCATCGGGCCGGGATAGACCCACCCATAGGCGTGGCCGCCCACCGCGGCGTAGACAGGGCAATGATTGAGACAGGCGCCGCACCGGATGCAGCGAAGCATATCTTGAAACTCGGTGCCGAGCATTTCCGACCGGCCATTGTCGAGCAGCACGACATGATAGGCATCCGGCCCGTCGGGATCGCCTTCGCGGCGCGGACCTGTGGAAAACGTCGTGTAGCTCGTCATCTCCTGGCCGGTTGCCGAACGGGCGAGCACGCGCAGGATCGTGGACGCATCTTCGAGCGTGGGCACAACCTTCTCGATGCTCGCAACCACGATATGCGTGCGCGGCAAGAGCTGCGTGAGGTCGCCGTTACCCTCGTTGGTGACGATCACCGAGCTGCCCGTCTCCGCGATCAGGAAATTCGCGCCGGTGATGCCGACGTCTGCGGCCAGGAACTTTTCGCGAAGCATCGTGCGCGCCTCGCCGACAAGCTCGGAGATGAGAGAGAGATCGCGTTCGGGCGGCAAGCTCTTATGAAGCGCGCGAAAGTCCTTCTCGATCTGGTCGCGGTTAAGATGAACGGCAGGGGCGATGATATGGCTCGGCGATTCGTGGCGAATTTGGATGATGTATTCGCCAAGATCGGTTTCCACCGGCTGAATGCCTGCTGCTTCAAGAGCGGCGTTGAGCCCGATCTCCTCCGTAACCATCGACTTGCCCTTGGTGACGGATTTCGCGTTCGCATCCCGGCAAAGCCTGATGACAATGTCCCGCGCCTCGGCGGCATCGCGCGCCCAATGGACGTGCCCGCCGGATGCGATCACCTGCCGCTCGTATTCTTCAAGGTAGATGTCGAGGTGATCGATTACGTGATTCTTGATGTCTGTCGCAGCGGCGCGCAGATCGTCGAATTCGGGCAGCGCGGCGCGGGCTTCGGCGCGCTTTGTGATGAAGCCCGTCTTGACGTTGCCGAGCGCCCGCTGCAGCTGCGGGTCGTTCAGAGCGCGTGTCGCGTTCTCTCTAAAGTTCAGGGAGGTCGGTTGCATTGCTTTTCCCAAGACGCGATCAGTAAGCAGCAAACACGGGAGCGCCACAAGCGGAACTTGACACTCATTTATCCGCCGGAACCGGACGCCGCTTCCCCTAAATCAAGCTGGCAGCATCGTCGAAGAAACGCCCCTTACGGTAACCGAACTTCGAGGCGATAATTCTAGCAACCATCAGGATGACCGGCTGATACCTCAAACGCCCGCCCGAACCGCTCACGGTGCGGATTCTCGGCACTAAAGCGGCCGCAACCTTTTCAGGCGTTTCGGCGGCCGCATTGAACAGCATGCGTTCCCGAGCCCCGGAATCTTTGAGCAGCAGATCGGTCAGGACCAGGCCAGGGCTCAGTTCATGCACGCCGATGGCCTTGATCCCTGCCTTTTTGAGTTCAGCGTCGAGGAAGGCGGTCACGAGCGCCACGGCCCGTTTCGAGGCACGGTGAGGCACCGACGTCGGAGAAGATCGTACACCCGAAGCCGAAAAGCCCATGTTGAAGATGTGGAAGGAAGGTTTCGTCCCTTCGAACGGCTGACGAAGCATCGCCCGGACAATCTCGGCACAGAGCATCATGGTGCCGCAAAGATTTGTCCGGCAGGTTTCGCCGATGTCGTCCGGCGCCAGTTCCCAAAGCGGACGTTTGAAGCGGCCCGCCGTGCCGGCGTTATTGATCCAACGGTCGATAACGCCAAGTTTCGAGACGGCGTAAGACACGAACGCTTGAGCCTCGCCCGGGAGCGACACATCGCACGCGATGCCATACAACTCGCCGCCGGGCACCTCGTCTCGAAGCTGCCGAAGCGCTGCCTCGAGACGGTTATGGTCGCGTCCGCAGATGACCACACGGTCTCCGGCGAGCAGGAACATCCTCGCCATCGCCAGGCCGAGCCCTGCAGTTCCCCCGGTCACCACCACGCTCAAAGGGCGTGTCACAACCTCCTCTCCAGGTCTCATGCAGCTTCCTTCCAAGGCGGCGACAGTTTCGCTCACACAGGTGTGACGAGTTTCCCGCCCTTTCGCACGCGGTAGTAGGCCCAAAGCAGACGCGCCGCGGCACTGCGCCACGGCGTCCAGGCATCGGACATCTCACGCAGGTCGCGCGTTGCCGGGCGCGCATCGAGGGCAAAGGCTATCCGCGCGGACTCCTGGAGCGCCAAGTCCGCGGCTGGGAAGATATCGGGATGCCCCGCCGCAAACAGCAGGTAGACCTCGGCCGTCCATGGCCCGATTCCCTTTATCGCGCAGAGCGAAAGGATCGCGTCTTCGGCGCTTTTCTCTTCAAGCGCTTCGAGATCGAGTCCGCCGCCAATCGCAGCCGCCTGGAGAGCACGAACCGTTCGGATCTTCGGCGCGGAATAACCTGCGGCGCGGAGAACGTCGTCGCTTGCCGCCGCGATGGTTTCGGCCGTGATCTCGCCAAGCGCGGTTTCAAGCCGGCCGTAGATCGCCCGTCCCGCCGCTACCGAAATCTGCTGACCGGTGACCACCCAAACGAGCCCCTTAAAGCCCCGGTCGAGCCAGCGGGCAGGAATGGCGCCCGCCTCGGCGCTGAGAGGGGCGAAAATTGGATGCGCCTGCGTCAGGTTTGAAACGTGCCACGCGAGATCCTCGTCCGAGCGAATGAAGCGCATCAGGCTGGCCTGACCACGCTTTGCTCTGTCGTGACGCCGCACTCCGCGAGCGTCCGCGCGAGCAGCGCTTCATCGATGGTGAAGCCATCGTCGCGCGTTTCTATCGGGCCGGCCAGGCGGCAGGTGTAATCGAGGCGAAGCAGGTTCGAGAGAAGCCAGTAATCGAAAGAAGCATTTCTAACGCGGCCCCGCGGTCCATCGGGGCTCGGAAAAAATTCGATGACTTTCGTCCCCGGCTTGCACCACGCGATATGGGCAAGCCCCGCCCCGTGCGGAGCGACAATGACATCGGCGTCGCGGAACAGCGCAACCTGTCGTGCAATTGGCAGATCGGCGAGCACGGCGCGCTCAAAGCCCAGGGCTTCGAGCTTCGGAACGAAGCGCTTTTCGTTCAAGACGCGCCGGAGCCGGGCGTCGTTGCGGCTCACATAGATGCGCTTCGAGCCATGGGCGCGCGCCTCATCCGCAATGAAGCGTCCGAGATCGCCGAGGCAGGCAAGCCCCAAAGGCGATTGCAAAGCGCGCGGGATATGCGGAACGGGGAGCGCCACCTTGAGGTGCGGCACCTGCACAGCTTCGCGCTGGGCGACGGCCTCAACCGCGCCAATTCCATACCGGGTCCTCAGATACTCGATGCTCCGCTCCTGGATCTCGCTTCCGTCCGCGTTGACGATCAGCCCCAGATCGGAACCGTGGACCCCAGTTTCCAGATACGCGAGCAGCGGAACCATCGCATTGAACAGCCAATGAAAGATGTGCCCTTTCGCCGGGATCGGAGCCATGAGATTGAAATAGGTGCGGCTACCGGGAAGGGTCCGGACCCGGTGCGGATGGGCGCGAAGCGCGGCAACCCAGTTGTGCTTAGGGCGCACCGTGAGCAGAAGCCCGTCCTTGATCATGGCCCCGGCCCAGCCGGTTACAAGCACGTCTTCGAGAGAGTAAACGTGGTCGGTGAGTTGAAGCGGCCGCGGAGGAACGATACCGAGCTTGCCGTAGAGGCTGGGCAGCGCTTCGTCGACGAGCGCAGAGGGAAGCGGATGATCCTGACATGCGGCCTCCGCGATCGGCCGCGATTCCACGGGCAGCAGCCAGCGCCGCTGCAAGGCGGGAAAAAGCCGCGCCGCCTGATCCGAAAGGACATAGCGGACGCTCCGCATCGTGAACTTGGATTTGTGTATCCGGCCTTTATATTGCAGAGAGACCATGGCGCGTTTCCAATATTGTTGCGGTCCATAGGCCGGCTCAAGGCCCCGGCGCAAGCGTTTTCAGCTCGCCTGAGAAGCATCGGACCCGTAAACGAGTTCTGAAAATGCGGAAAATTGGCTTGTGCCGCATCCCCCATGTGGTATGAAGACTCATTGCGGATGCTGCATGGCAGGATTCCGCAATTCCCCGGTAGCTCAGTCGGTAGAGCAAGCGGCTGTTAACCGCTGGGTCGCTGGTTCGAGTCCGGCCCGGGGAGCCATCCTTCTCATAGTTCATCACCTTACGCGCATATAGCGCGAGCCACGCCTCACAGCTTCTCGACCTTTTCGCCGAGTTTGCGGCGGCGAGATCGTTTTTGATCGCCGAATGACGCGGGCGGCCTTTAAGCGCTCACGAACCGGGCCGGGCCACGCATTACGGCGCGGTCGCGATCCGCACTTCGTAGTCGAGCGTGGAGGTTACGCCATCGCCATAAAACCCCCCTTCCACAGGCATGGTTGCGGCCTGATCCGGCGCCGCGCACAGTGCAACATGGCCATCCGTGACTGGAAGCCCATGCATCGGGTCGAAGCCTTGCCAGCCCAAGCCTGGAAGGAACACCTCCGCCCAGGCATGCAGGTGACGGCGCCCATCGGGTGTATCGGCGTGCGCTTGATAACCGCTGACGAACCGGGCGGCGATACCGAGGCTGCGGCAGGCCGACATGAAAAGCACCGTAAGGTCGCGGCAGGCCCCGCTGCCTGAGGCAAGCGTGTGGGCAGGCGCCTGAGCGGCGCCCCCGGCCCGGATATGGCGGTTCGTCCGGGTGAACAGGGTCCGGTTGAGGCGCTCGAGGAAGGCGAGGGCTTCCCATCCGCTTTCGGACGCCAATCCAGCGGCAAAGGCGCTGACGGTCTCGTCCTGGTCCCCAGGCGGCAGATAGTCAGCCGTCGCATCGCTGGCGCTACAAGGCCAGGGCAACGGCGGCATGCGCATGTCGGGCCGGTGCCGGGGAGGGGCGCGTCTCCAGATCGAACCGGCTCTCAATGCGCAGATGATCGGACAGGCCCTCGAACTCCAACCGTGTGATGGAATTGCCGTAGCGGTCCGTAAGATCCTGCCAGACGCTCGGCACAGGGTCGACGGTCAGGCGATGCATCTGCAAAACGGCGCCGTCCGCGCGCGGCGCGAGCCGCAGGACATGCGCTGCAAGGGCGACAGGCGCCGAATAGCGGTAATGTGTTTCGTGACAGACCGAGAAGCGCATATCCGACCCTCCGGCGACGATCCCTGGGACGCGCGCAGACGCCTCCGCCTCAGATGCCGTGCAGTCTGATTCCGGCTTTTCGGGGCGCAGGTCAAGCTTGCATGAGTACGTTTCCAAACGCACCGATACCGGCAGACGCGCGTAGCAGGTCACATTTAAGCCGCTCGTGCGCAGAGATCACAAATCCGTTCCCCGGCTGCAAGTCCCGCCAAAACTTGTTATAACCGATTACACCGAATGAGCACGACGACCCTCCGTTCCGCGTTTTACACGCCCCCGCGCCCAGTGTACCCGGCGAAGCGCCTGAGCTTGCGCCAGTTCCTTCGTGCGGCGCGCGGCAACGCGCTGCTGATCTGGCCTGACGCCGCATACGAGCAGGACATCCTCGTCAACCGTATGCTTGGCCGAACCCGGATGCTAATCAACACGCCCGAGGCTATTCACCGCGTGCTGGTCGAGAACCCCGGCAACTATCGCAGAACGCCGGCCTCGCTCCGCATCCTGCGGCCGATTACGGGCGACGGGGTGCTGCTAAGCGAAGGTGAAAATTGGCGGCACCAGCGGCGCACCATCGCCCCGTCGATGACGCCGCGCCTGATCCCGATGCTGGCCCGTCACATCTCGGGCGTTGCGGAGGAGACCGTTGCCTCGCTTCACCAGCGCAACAATGCCACGGTGAACCTGTTGCAGGAGATGCAGTTTGCTGCCCTGGAAATCGCCGGGCGCTCGATGTTCTCGCTCGAGATGAGCGCCTTCGGCCCCGAGATGCGCGATATGCTGACCGATTTCGGAATCCGTCTCGCGCAACTGCATCTGCTGGACATGCTGCTGCCGCCGTCGATCCCGGCCCCGCGCGACTTTGCCCGCCGCCGGTTCCAGCGGCGATGGATGGCGCTGATCGACCGCATCATAGACGCGCGCCTTGCGTCGGGTGAGGATGACGCGCCGCGCGACCTGTTCGACCTGCTCCGCGCCGCGCGCGACCCGGAGACCGGGGCGGCTTTCTCCCGCGAGCAATTGCGCGATCAGGTCGCGACGATGATCGTCGCCGGTCACGAGACCACCGCGATTACACTGTTCTGGTCGCTCTATCTGCTCGCCAATTCGCCCGGGTGGCAGGACGCGATCGCCGCGGAGACCGCTGGCCTCGACCTCGGAGCCGCAGGTGGTCCCGGCGCGCTGGCCTCGCTGGTTCAGACCCGCGCCGTGGTCAGCGAGGCGCTGCGGCTCTATCCGCCCGCCTTCACGTTGATCCGCGTTGCGAACGGGCCGGACCGCGCCGGCCATCTTGAGATACCACGCGGCACAGTGTTGATGATCGCGCCCTGGGTGTTGCATCGCCACCGCCGCCTTTGGCGCGACCCCGACGCCTTCGACCCGTCGCGCTTCCTGCCCGGCGCGCCTCCACCGCCGCGCTTCGCCTACCTCCCGTTTGGCGCCGGTCCCCGCGTCTGCGTCGGCGCGCAGTTCGCGATGGCGGAGGCAACGCTGGTTCTCGCCGCCCTGATCCAGTCGTTCCACATCGCTCTTGTTGACGATCGCGAAGTGATGCCGAAGCCGGTCGTCACCACCCAGCCGGATCGCGAGCCGGATTTCATGCTTTCAGCGCGCGCTTGATTGATGCACATTTTGGAAGATGCCAAGCCACGCCAGCCCGGCCTTTAACAACGTTCCTATAATCCTCGCATGAACAACTACGGCGCCTTTTTCCGGCTCCTCGATGAGCTCGGCATTCCCTCGCAAACCGTCGAGCACGAAGCGGTGCTTACAGCTGGGGGATTAGCGAACCGCGACATCACGCAGTGGGAATTTCCCGTCAAGAACATCGTGCTCGAAGACAAGAGCAGGCGGCTCTACCTCGTCACGATGCACCTGCTCACTCCCCCGCTCGATCTCAAGCAGCTTGCCAAAGACATCGGGGCGGATGGCCGCTTTTCCTTCGCGCCGCCGCAAACGTTGGCGGCCACCCTCAAGGTGCTGCCGGGCAGCGTGACCCCATTCGCGACATTCAACGACCGGGCAAAAAAGGTGCGCGTGATCCTGGACCGGCGCTTGGCAGAGGCGAAGACCATCAGCGCTCACCCGCTCATCAACACCATGACCACTACGATCAGCACAGCCGATCTGTTCAAGCTCTTCGCCCACTCGGGTCATCGCCCGCATTGGTGCGACCTGCCTTTGAAGCGGCTTTCCGCGCCGGAAAATCCTTCCAGCGCCGGTGAACGTTGACCGATGCGATGATGCCCCTCAGCACTGCGTGCAAAAATTAGTGCAGCGCTGCGGACAGAAATTACCCGCCGGGCAGGAATAGTCCTGCGTACATACCTGGTGGCAGCATTGCTGCGGCGCATGGACATGCATGTCCGGGGCGAGCGGCGCTGGAGGCGGAGGCGGCGGGATCACAATGGTTGGAAATGTTGGAACCATGGGTGGCATTGCGGGCGCTACCGGCACCTCGATGCGCTGAGCGGCGGCCTGCAGGGCGACACTCATAACGGCAACCACCGCAAGCATTCTTACGCAAAACATTGTCCCCTCCTCATGCCGTCAAATATATGCTCCGGCAAAACTCGCTCGGATTGCAAGCCTTCAGGCCTGGCCGCCAGTTAGGGGCGAGCCGAGCCCGTCAATTCGACAAGGAGCGGATAGTCTGATTATTGATGAGCCGCAGGGCGTCGCCGGAGATTGCCGGATTGCCGGTGCGAGGCCCAATCGCGATTTGCAGGTTGTGCGTCCGGACACCGGAGGCGGAAACCAAATTCTGGCTCTGTCCTGGCCCTTTCCACTGAAGCAAAGTCCAACTCGGGGAAATCCCGGCGCCGTAGGACACGACGAACTGCACGGAATGCAAGACGGAATCGATGGGCGGGTCTATCTGGTTCGGCAACGCATTGGCATTCTGGGCAGCCTGAGAAGCCTCGAGGGAAAGCTCCTTCGCGCACGCGGTGGACTTTTCTGGATAGTTATCCGACCCAATGGCGGCCATCAATTTCTTTAGATTCGAATAGTTCTCTATCAACGAAGCATCCGGCTCCGATTGTTGTTTCGCTTCGTCGGTGATGTCGCTGACAGATTTAAGCGCTTTGTCGATATTGCCTTGCAGGGCGGCGCAATTTTTCTCGTTATCAGAATGTGTCTTGATGTACTTATCAAGGTTCGCCTTAAGGAAATTATATCTTTGCTTCAGATAGGGGGCCAAGACACGATCAAACTTGCTGTCTTTATAAATTTGAAGTTTGTTTTTGAGGTCGGCGTCGGCCGTGTTTATCTTGGTGGTTGCGTCAACGATCTGTGCATTGGATTGTTTGGTCGTGGCCTGCAAGTCGGCTAAATCTTGTTTCCATTTAGCAGTATCGTGAAGGATTTGCTCCTTGCTGGGCGCCTCAAGCGACTTTAGCCCACCGGCTGCTGGGGCTTGTTTTGGTCCCTGCGTCGTACCGGCCTTGCCGCTTCCTTGCGAAGGATGAATCCCGGCTTGCAGTTCCCCTATCTCCGCTGGGAAGAATGCGGAATCCACCCACTCCTGCAAGCCGAGATTGCCCTGCACCCCTGTCGACGTCCCATAATAGCAGGTCTTTTTTTCAGGCGCGAAATGCGCCTCGCGTTTGTCCAACTGCTCCCGCCACAACTTCAACTCATCGAGGGCGACAGTGAAACTGACGGTCTCAGTTCTGACCGCCTGGCCGCTCGCATTTGCGCCCGCGCTCAAGGTAAAGAACTGTGGAACCAGTGATCTGTTCAGGATGTTCTGAGCAGTGACAGGAAAGCTGCTTGGACCTGCATCATAATTGACAGCGCTTGGGCGATAACTCGTATAAGTGCCGTTCGGCGAAACGCCCGCGTTGTCATTGATCGTAAGGGCCAGGTCTATATGCGCGGTCCAATCCGCGAGCCAAAGAAACTCAGGCTGCTCGACCTTCTTATCGAACGCGTCCGATATCTCGCACTTAACGCGCTGGACAACGTCCTTGATCATTATGGGGCTACGCTCTTCGCCCGTCGCTTCCGAAAGCGGCGGCGTTGACATGCAACCGGATGTCACGGTGGCACATATTGGAACAATAAACACAAATTTCCTAAACATACGCCCCCCCCAAGCACCGGAGGTTAGCTGTTCATGAAGGCTTACACAATCGCAGGTGGGCAACAGTAGTTCGTTAATTAGTTACAACCTTAGCGCGAGACATTATGCTCTCAGCCTTCGACCTTCACCGCTTACAGACTTCTCTTGAAGAACAGAGAGCTTCCTTCGCCGTGCATTTGTCACGCAGCTATAGTTAAAATATGAAGCGAACGTTCTCAGGGGGACAGGAATGCCGCAGGCTGAGAAGTGGACGTGGCTTTTCGCGATAGCAGGCGCGCTAGTTTTGCTTGCGGTTGTCGCGGCTCACAATGGAAAGCCCCGCACCGCGACGCCCATCAAGCACCTCATCGTAATTATCGGAGAAAACCGCACATTCGATCATGTGTTCGGCGTGTACAAACCGCGCCCAGGCCAGACGGTCTCGAACCTGCTTTCCAAAGGCATCGTGAAGGAAGACGGCTCGCCGGACGCGAATTTTGGCACGGCGGCGCAGTTCAGCGTGCCCGCTCAGCCCGGGTATTACATCGCCGCGGGCACGAAAACACCCTACGCCACCTTGCCGGAGCCGGAACTGCGGGGCACGCCCAACTTGCCCTTCCAGTCCGAACCGCCGTTCGCCACAGCCGAGGCCGCTTCCGCGGCCGAACACGATCTGGCGCCCGGCGATGTGGCCCTGCTGACGACCGGCGCCAGCGGCCTTGCAGGCACAACCGGCACAGATACGCGCATCGCCAATGCTTCCAACCTGCCCAATGGCCCGTTCCAGCTCACCGGACCGTCGCTTGCCTACGATGCCTACACCGGCGACATGGTTCACCGCTTTTACCAGATGTGGCAGGAGTCGGACTGCGATGCCCGTCGGGCCTCGCCGGAAAACCCTAGCGGCTGCCTGAGCGATCTTTACCCATTCGTGGCAATCTCGTATTCCGCCAAGCGCAACGACGGCAGCAACGCCATGGGCTTCTACAACGCCGGGCAGGGCGACGCGCCCTATTTGCGCCGCCTCGCCGAAGATTACACCATGAGCGACAATTATCATCAGGCCGAGATGGGCGGCACCATGGTCGAGCATCTCTACATTGCCATGGCCGATACGATCTTCTACAGCGATGGCCGAGGCGCGTCCGCAACGCCGCCCACCGACCTTATCGCAGACCCGAACCCAAAGGCCGGCACGGTCAACCAATACGCAAATGACGGCTGGTATACGGCCTGCGCAGGCGTAACGCAGCCGGGCGTGCAGCCTATCGTGAGCTATCTCGCCGCGCTGTCTTATGCGCCGAAGCCCAATTGCGAGCCGGGACATTATTATGTGCTGAATAATCTCGGACCCGGCTATAAAGCGGATGGCTCGCTCAGCACGGCCCCCAAGGCGATCCCGCCGTCCAATGTGCGCAGCATCGGCGATGCACTGATGGAAAAGGGCATCAGCTTCCGCTTCTACGGCGGCAGCTTCAATGAGGCGAAGGCGGGACAGCCCAACCACTATTGCGATATCTGCAATCCATTTCAGTATCAGACTTCGATCATGGCGGACGCGGACAAGCGCGCCGAACACCTGAAGGATGTGCAGGATCTGTTTGCCGATATCGCTGCGGGGACCCTGCCCGCCGTCGCTTACGTCAAGCCGGATTGGTGGCTCGACGGCCATCCGCAAAGCTCAAAGCTGAACCTGTTCGAGGCCTTCACGCGCAACATCATCGAGCGCGTCCAGGCCCGGCCGGAACTGTTCGCGGAGACGGCCATTTTCGTCACCTTCGACGAGGGCGGCGGTTACTACAACTCGGGCTTTATCCAGCCGCTCGATTTCTTCGGCGACGGGCCGCGCATTCCCTTCATCGTGGTGTCGCCCTTCACAAAAGGCGGGCGCGTTGTGCACACTTACAGCGACCACGCATCCGTTGTGAAATTCATCGAGCGCAACTGGGGACTGGCTCCGCTGACGGCGCGAAGCCGGGACAATCTGCCCAATCCGGTGATGGATGAGCGCCACGCCTATGTCCCGGCGAACATGCCCGCCATCGGCGACCTTTTCGATATGTTCAGTTTCCAGTAGTGCGAAGCTGCGAGAAGCCGCACCGCTTCAACGCTCTTACGGCGACCCGATAACATCCATCACGGCCTGTAACGCGCGCGCTTGCCCGTTTTCTTGCGACATGCGTGCCGCAAGTTCGCCAGCGCGCCGCGCATAATCCGGCACTCGCGTCAGTTCTGCGAGGCGCCCGGCAAGAATGTCCGCACGCCACTGCTTCACAGGCAGGGGTTGAGGGCCGGCACCGTGCCGCGCAATGAGATTGGCGAAAAAATGTTGATCCATCATCAAGGGAGTGACGAGTGAGGGGCGCCCGGCGAGAACACTCGCAGCGGTAGTGCCTGCTCCTCCGTGATGTACTACTCCGGCCATGAGGGGGAAAAGCCGCCGATGCGGTGCAGCATCGATAAGATGCAGGCTGGTTCCCAGGGACTCGGTAAACTCATCGCCCCAACCGCCCCAGCCGCGAGCCATCACAACCCGCTGACCCGACAGCCGCAACGCCTCCAACAGGATGCGCGCCTTGGTCTTCGACTGCCCCAGCGGCATGCTGCCGAAGCCGATGTAAATCGGAGGCGGGCCAGCTTCGAGAAATGCCGCGAGATCGGCAGGCACTTGCCAATCCTCGCCGCCATCGAGGAAGAAATTTCCCGTCATGATGGCATGGCCGGGCCAATCCCGGGGCCTCGGCAGAAGCGTTTCGCTCAACGCGAACAGATGCAGTATGGGCTTGCCGTTTATCGAGTGAATGTCATGAAAACGGCCCAACGGCTTCAAGCCTGGCAAGCCGCTGCGAACGGAGTTCCACCAGGGCCTGAACATGTTCCATAGCAGGAGGTCCAGCGCACGGTGCAACAGGGGATTGACGAAGCTGCCATAGCTGAAACGGCGCATCAGAGGGACGGCGAACTCCGCCGTGGGAAACGCAGGCGCCAGATAGACGGCGATCGCTGGGATTCCCCGCGCCTCGGCAAGAAAAGTGACGCTCGCCATCAGCGGCGAGTAAATCAAAAGGGCGGCGCCTTGGCTTGCTTCGGCGACACTTTCGAAAAGCGCGCGGAACTTCTGCTCATAGCCTGCGCGCGCGAGCGACCGGAAGAACTTGTCATTCTCGATAGCATCGGCGAATGCATAGACGATCTCTCTCGCAGGCTCGCCCGCCGGGTGATGTGCGATGCCGTGAGAGGCGATCCAGCCGCCAAAGTCTGGCGGCGCCGATAGCAGCACGTCATAGCCCGCGCGCTGGAGCGCCTTGCTCAGCGCGAGAAAGGGCTCGACATCGCCACGCGATCCGGACGTCGCAACGAATATACGCTTCGCCATCCCCACCTCAAGCCTGACAGAGCCCCTTCGCCGCGCGCTGTTTACGCTTCTTCCGAGAAATGCTCCATCGCCAATGCGGGTATTCTGACACGCTTCGGCAATAGCTGGGCATTATTTCAGAGCAGGTGAACGGCCAGCCATAGGCCATAGACCTCGGTCATCGGCTTGTTGGGTTCTTGCGCTCTAATCGCGTTTGAAGCGTATATTTCGCGTTCACCTAGCCAAATACGGTCATCAATTCATGTTCATTGGCGCTGGTCCCGGCTGCAGTCGAGCACCCTTTAAGAGGCCGCTGAAAAAGGAATGTTGCCCATGGTTCGGCAGGCTCACCATGAGGCTTAACTCGTTGAAAAGACGCGGCCTCATCCTGAGCTTGTCGAAGGATGACGCCAAGATTTCCGGTTTTTCAGTGGCCTGTTGCAGGTGCCAGATGGATCTGAACGCAAAAACAGGCGAAGGAAATCGATCCGCGTCATGACATTACCTCGCACCGGCACACCAAGCTTTTTCGACCGCGTCGCATTGTTGCTGGGCCGGAAAGCCTCGCCTCCGGACTCGCGAAAATCCGGCATTGCCATCTCGAACGAGATCGTGGCGCTCAGCCGTAAGGATCCAGAGACAGCGCTAAGGCTTCTCGGATCGTCGCCGGAAGGACTTGGCGTCGACGAAGCGAAGGCGCGCCTGGAGACAGCCGGTCCCAATCTCATCACGCAGGAAGAGCGCCCCACCATTCTCCGCGAACTCGCCGGCCGCGCCAAGAACCCGCTGAACGGCCTGCTCCTGAGCCTTGCCTTGGTCTCTTACCTGCTTGGCGATCTGCGGGCCGCTATCGTGATTGCGATCATGGTGGTGCTGGCGATTGCGACGGCGTTCGTTCAGGAACACCGCTCCAACGATGCCGCTGCAAAGCTCAGAGCCATGGTCAAGCACACCGCCAGCGTACGGCGGCGCGGCTTGCCGGGAAGCGGTGACGGGAGTCCCTTCGGAGCCTTTGCAGAAATCCCCAGCGAAACCCTCGTTCCCGGCGATATCGTTCACCTCTCGGCGGGCGATATGGTCCCCGGCGATCTGATCCTGCTCGAAGCCAAGGATTCTTTCTTGAATCAATCGGTGCTGACGGGCGAGTCTCTGTCGGCCGAGAAGCGCGCGGGACCGTCTCAAGATGGCTCGAACGACCCGTTGGAGATGCCGAATTTATGCTTTATGGGGGGCAGCGTTGTAAGCGGTTACGCGACAGGCGTGATCGTTCACACCGGACCGAAAACCTATTTCGGCCAGCTCGCCGACTCCATCGCCGGGCAGCGCGAATTGACGAGCTTCGACAAAGGCATCAACCGCTTCACGTGGCTGATGATCCGCTTCATCATGGTGATGGGTCCGGCCGTATTCCTGATCAACGGCCTCACAAAAGGAGACTGGCTCGAAGCCCTTCTCTTCTCTGTTGCAGTCGCTGTGGGGTTAACGCCCGAGATGCTGCCGATGATCGTGACCGTCAATCTCGCCAAGGGCGCGATCGCCATGGCGAAAAAGAAGGTCATCGTAAAGCGGCTGCATGCGATCCAGAATTTCGGGGCGATGGATGTTCTCTGCACCGACAAGACGGGAACGCTCACCCAGGACCGGATCATCCTCAAGCGGCACCTCGACATTCGCGGCAATGACTGCGATCGGGTCTTGGAGTTTGCCTATATCAACAGCTACTATCAGTCTGGCCTAAAGAACCTGCTCGATGCAGCTGTCCTTCAGCACGCGGAACTCGGGCGCAATCTGCACCTTGAGCATCGTTACGAGAAAGTCGACGAACTGCCTTTCGACTTTGTGCGCAGGCGCTTGTCCATCGTTCTGAAGATCGAAGACGGGTCGCACCTCTTAATCTGCAAAGGAGCCGTGGAGGAAATCTTCTCGGTAAGCCGCCACTATGAAATCGGCGATGAACGAGGCGACTTGGACGCCGATCATTTCAGCCAGGCCCAGGAGGAGATGCGGGCTCTGAACGAGGACGGATTCCGCGTTGTCGCCGTCGCCTACAAGAAAATTGAGCAGCCGAAAGCAGCCTATGCCATTGAAGACGAATCCGATCTGACTTTGCTCGGCTACATCGCCTTTCTCGATCCGCCGAAGGAGAGCGCGGCGAGAGCCATCTCCGCGCTCGGTTCGTACGGAGTCGCGGTCAAAATTCTCACGGGCGACAACGAGATCATAACGCGGAAGATCTGCCGGGAGGTCGGGCTCAAAGTGGACCGAATCGTGCTCGGTTGGGAAATCGAGAAAATGGACGATGCCGCACTGGCCGGGATTGCCGGCTCGACAGCCGTTTTCGCCAAGCTCTCGCCCTCCCAGAAGGCACGCGTCATTGCAGCGCTGCATAGGGACGGCCATGTGGTCGGCTTTCTCGGCGACGGAATCAATGACAGTCCCGCCTTGAAGGCCGCCGATGTGGGCGTCTCGGTCGATACCGCAGTCGATATCGCACGGGAGTCCGCGGACATTATCCTGCTGGAAAAGAGCCTGATGGTGCTCCAGGACGGCGTCATCGAAGGCCGCAAAGTGTTCGGCAATATCACCAAATATATCAAGATGGGCGCCAGCTCGAATTTCGGGAACATGTTTAGCGTGCTGGGCGCGAGCATCTTTCTGCCCTTCCTGCCCATGACAGCCATACAGGTGCTGACGAACAACCTTCTTTACGATTTTTCGCAGACGGCCATACCGACGGATAACGTCGACGAAGACTATCTCGCGGTACCGCGGAAATGGGACATCGGCAACATCTTCAAATTCATGATTTTCATCGGCCCCATCAGCTCGATTTTCGATTACGCCACCTTCTTCGTGATGCTTTACGTCTTCAACGCGTGGCAAAATCCGGCGCTGTTCCAGACCGGCTGGTTCACGGAATCGCTCCTGACGCAGACCTTGATCATCCACATCATCCGCACCGCGAAAATTCCATTCCTGCAAAGCCGCGCAAGCACGCCGCTGATCGCAACCACGATTGCCGTCTGCGCCGCCGGCATCGCCTTGCCGTACACATGGGTTGGCGCACAGCTCGGGTTTGTAACGCTGCCGCAGAGCTATTGGATTATCGTGGCAGGCATGATGCTGGCATACGCCACGCTCACGCACCTCGTGAAGACGTGGTTCATCCGGAAATGGGGCATGTAATACCAAGCGTCCTGTTGCCGTCCCCAGCCAGGCGAAATCCGCTTACTATTCGGCCTTCCGACTACTAGATGCCCGCCGTCGAGCGTGTGAAGAATTGGCTTCCCCTTTTTTGTCATGGCCGGGCTTGACCCGGCCATCCAAGGCCCTTGAGAAAAAATGACTTTTTCTGGATAGCCGCCTCGAGGGCGGCTATGACGACTGAGTTCCGCCCGAATTTCTTCACAGGCTCCGTCGCGGGCATGACACTATATGAGTCGGAAGCTATGGCGTTCGTATAAGCGGCAAGCGCAGACGTAGCTCTACACCGCAGCGGACGCTTTTAAGGTGCGCGCGTTCTTCAATTCGTAAACGGCTTCCGCGATAAGCTGATCGAGCCGCGCGCTGCACGCCGCTTCCTCCACCCAGCCGTTCTGAATCGTCCTGTCCGTCATGAAAACGCCGGTCGCCAGCGTCTTCGCGCCGAAAAACGCAAAAAGCGGGCGAAGCTGGTGCTCGATCACGAGCGCATGGCGGTCGCTGCCCCCGGCGGCCAGCAGGCCGACGGGTGTCCCGAGAAGCGCAGGATAGCTGATGAGGTCGATAAGGTGCTTAAGAAGGCCGGTATAGGAGCCTTTGTAGACGGGCGAGCCCACAAGCAAGAGGTCGGCGGTCTCAATGGCGCACAACGCATCCTCGACTTGGGGCGAAGCTTCGGCGCGCGAGCGGATGCCGAGGTCCGGCACAAGATCGGCCAGATCGACAAGCCGGGCCTGCGCACCGGCCTGCGCCGCGACGCGCTCCATCACCGCTTTCACGATGAGGCGCGTCCGGGACGGCGTGCAGGGGCTTCCCGCTAATCCGACGACTGTGAGCAAGTTCTCCTCCGCGTTCGTGGAAGCGGATCTAGCAGACAATATCCATGCAGGCCAGCCCAAGTAACCTCAGACAGTCGCGACCGGAGTGACCGGGGAGGCAACCGCGCCCGGCAGCCGAAGCGGCGGCGCGGTGAGCAGAAAGCGCGTCCGCCCCGCGCCGCGCATGTAATCGTTGAGTTCGCTTAGCCACCACAGCTCGCCCAAGTGAATGCCAAGCTTGAACGGGCAAAGCTCGTGAAGGGGATTGAGCGGCCGCCGCCCGGAGCCGGCCTTGTTGGGATGGCGTTCCACCGCGACGTTATCGGAGATCAAGGCCGCCACGCCGCTGTCGATTATCCACTCGTGGAGACGCGGATCGCGGCCGTCGAGCGCGGCGCAACTGTTGTTAAGCGTGTGCGCATCGGGCTTCCGGTCCATCTCCATGATTTTGCGCCCGAAGCCCGTGTGGAAGCACACCATGTCGCCGCTCTCGACCACGGCACCCTGCAACCGCATCGCTTCCTGAAGTCCATCGAAGCCGATATCGGTCTTTGCCTCGCCTGCGAGCGCATGAAGGTCGATCAACACGGCGCGGCCCTGGACGCAGCGCGCGGCCATATTCTCGATCCCCAGTCGCTTCGCTTCGGTGGCATGGGGCATGCCACGCTTCCCTGCCGCCACGACGATGTGCTCGCCGCCGCGCCAGCCGTTGTAAAACACCATCTCCGCGACGCCGTCGCCGTCTGCGTCGAATTCCGAGCCCATATGCGCCAGCGAATCCCATTGGGTGGAGTATTGCGTGTGAAGAAGAACCTGATCGTCGCAAACGACGTCGGTCAGTTCGGGATCATCTCGGGAAAGCCGCAGGAGATAGCGCGGCACTCCGTTCGGCCCAACCGTAGCGCGGCGCTGCGGAGGATGGCGGGCCGAGTGCAGGACATTGCCGCCCGGATAATCGAGGGGCAGCGAGAGGCAGAACGTGCGGCCTTCACGAACTTCTGCTATGCCCTGAAGCACTTTCGCAGGCGTAATCAGATTGAGACGCCCCGCCTCGTCATCCGCGCCGAACTCGCCCCAGTTCGATTGTTCCGGCTTTCGACGCCACCGCATGACCGCCCTTTCGCCAAAATTGGTTCCGGTTGGCCACATATGTTAGCGCCGGCGCCGCAAACAGGGTTCACAAAAAAGTCGTAGATCTTGCCGTACCTGTATTTCACGAAATGGAGAATTTGATTTTGCTCAAGCAAGCGTTGCCAAGCCTATCCGACACCCGCCTCCCCCAGTCCGCTCCGAAAAGCCGTGCAGACCGCCGCCGCCAAGACACCCGCCGCCGCCTCATGAAGGCGACCTACGAAATCATCGCCGAGCGCGGCCTCGAGGGACTTGTCATCCAGGATATTACCGAGCGCGCCGACGTGGGCTACGGCTCCTTTTACAATCACTTCGTGTCCAAGGAAGCCATCGTAAGCGCCGCCATCGAAGCAGCCCGGCTTCATACGAAGCATATGTACGAGCGCCTGGACGGCTTGACCTCCGACCGCGTAGAGGCCTTCGCCACCGACCTCCGTATGTGGCTTCACATCAGCAAGACCGACAGGATCTGGGGCTGGTTCATGATCCGCACCGTCTTGTCGGGCAACGAATTCCGAGAGAGCATCGCCAACCTTTTGAAGCGCGCGCTTCATGCAGGCATAAGCGACGGCGCGTTCAAGCACGACGATGTCGAGATGGCCCATGAGATCATCGGCGGCCTGCTTCTTCTCGGCACGCTCAAACTTGTCTCGGCTGAGGTGCCCCAGGATTACGCGAGCAAGCTCGTGAGCACCGCCTTGAAGACGCTTCACGTGCCGGACAGCAAGATCGAGGCCGTGATGGAGAAGCCGCTGCCAGAGCTTGATCTGCCGCCATTCCTGGAAGCGGCCGCTTGAGCGGTCTGCCGCGTGGTTAGCCTTTTCTATAGAGAAGATTCGCTGGCAGACCCAGACGCAGGCAAGCCTGCACGGCGGGGCTCGATTCGAGAATGATGCGGTCGGCCAGCGCGCCGCCCTGCCTCACGAGCACTCCCTCCCACGACCTGAGACCATGGTCTCCCAGACCCAAAATCTCCCGCACCCAGGATGGGGTCAGGCTCACCGCAGCGCGGACGAGAAGGGGCTGCGCCGGCTGGAGCATGGGAGGCAGGATGCGAGCGGTTCGCATGATATGCAGGAACTCGAAGATGATTCGGGAGGGCTCAAGGTGCGGGCGCATGGCCAGAAGCAAAGCCTGCAGCTCGGCCTCCGATCGCGGTGGATTGTCCGCGCCGTAGAGCCTGGCGACGGTTTCGCCTTCCCTGTAATAGCGGTCGCGGTCGGCGAGCGGCAGGGGTGCGGCGTAAGTGTGGTAGGCCTGCAGAAAGCCGAATGCGGCTGTTGCCTGCACCCAGTTCAGGAGCTCGGGATCGTTTGCGAAATAGGCTTCCCCGCCCGGAGTATTCCCGCGCACGCGGTCATGCATGCGCCGGACGCCGCGAATCATGCCCTCGGCGACGCTCCTGGCCCCGTAGACCGTCACCATCGCGGCGAGCCCGGTCCGGCGAAGGCGCCGGGGCGGGTCTTTGCGAAAGCCGCTGTGCTCCCAGACCCCGGTTCGCACGCGCGGCTCTGCAAGTTCCAGGATTACAGCCGTTACGCCGCCGATGAAAAGGCTGACCGGGTTTTTGAAGACGCGCCAGGATACGGAAGACGGCCCCCCGATGGCTGGCTCACCCGGCGGCCGGCTGAAATCGACGGCGGGGCCTCCCTCCGGCAGAAGCAGCGCGCGTGACGCCTGATCGAGCCTTCTGACGAGCGGCCCCCGAAAGGAGAGTGTTTTTCCTGCAAGCACATCCATGCGGTACCAACACTTGAAGGCAAAATCGGGATGAAGTAGTTTAGCATTTTTGCACAACAAGGATAACTGTCCGGTGCTTCGGCGGTCTGCCGCCAGCGGGCAATACAGCGATTTTTCCACCTGCCCGAAGGCGGCCCCTTGTGAATTGCCTGCCAATATGCAATTTCACTGCGCAGAAGCGGGTCGGACATCGCCCGCGGCAACAAATCCGTTGCTTTTTCCTCTGCCGCGACGCGGCCAACGAGAATCCGGTTATAAAATGCAAGTTACAGAGACTGTTTCAGAGGGGCTGAAACGCCAATTGAAGGTTATTGTCCCCGCAGCCGATCTTAAGGCGCGTGTCGAGACGAAACTTGAGGACCTCAAGTCGAAGGTCCGGCTCAATGGGTTCCGGCCTGGCAAGGTGCCGCTCTCGCATGTGCGCCAGCTTTACGGACGGTCCGTCATGGCGGAAGTCTTGGAGCAGGCGGTCGGCGAAACCAGCACAAAGGCTTTGCAGGACCGCCACGAGCGCCCGGCGTTCCAACCCGACATCAAGCTTCCCGAAGACAAGGAAACCGTCGAGCGCATGATCGAAGGCGCCTCCGACCTCGAATACACCATGTCGTTCGAGATTCTGCCGAAGATCGATCTTGCCGATTTGAAATCGATCACGCTTGAGAAAGAAGTCGCCGAGCCGGACCCGGAAGACGTCAAGAGCGCGCTTGGCCGGCTGATGAAGGCGAATGTGTCCTACGAGCCGAAGGATGGCGCGGCAGAAAAAGATGACCGCCTCACCATCGACTACACGGGTAGCGTGGACGGCGAGCCTTTCGAGGGCGGCAAGGGCGAGGATGCCTTCATCGTGATCGGATCGGGCCGTTTCATTCCCGGTTTCGAAGCGGGCCTGGAAGGCGCGAAAGCAGGCGAGAAGCGCGATGTGCGCGTGACCTTCCCGGAAGATTATCAGGCGAAACATCTCGCGGGCAAAGACGCGGTTTTCGATGTCAACGTGAAGGAGGTCGCGAAGCCGATCGAGGCCAAAGCCGACGATGAGTTCGCGCGCACGCTTGGCATGGATTCCTTTGCGAAGCTCGAGGAGGCCGTTCGCGGCCAGCTTCAAAAGGAGCTCGACCTCGCGACCCGCAACAAGCTGAAGAAGTCGCTCCTCGACGCGCTCGACGAGCGGCATTCGTTCGAGATGCCGCCCTCTCTCGTCGAAAGCGAGTTCGAAGGGATTTGGCGCAACATCACCCGCCAGCTTGAGCAAAACAAGAGCAGCTTTGAGGCCGAAGGCACCACCGAGGAAAAGGCTCGCGAGGATTATCGCAAGCTGGCCGAGCGTCGCGTGCGCCTTGGCCTCGTTCTTTCCGAGATCGGCAATACAAACGAGATCCGCATCACCGACGAAGAGCTTCGCCGCGCCGTCATCGACCGCGCGCGCCAATTCCCTGGTCAGGAGAGGGAGGTGGTCGAGTTCTACCGGAAAAATGCGAACGCCATGAACGAACTGCGCGCGCCGGTCTATGAGGACAAGGTAATCAACTTTGCGCTCGAACTTGTGAAGCTCGAGGACAAGAAAGTGACCCCGGCTCAGCTCATGCAGTTCGCCGCAGAGCAACAGCGCGAGCAGGCTCTGTACGAGGGCGATGACGATCACGCCGGCCACGATCATGAGCACGGCCATGATCACGGCGAGTGCGGCCCCGAGTGCGATCACGATCACGGCGATCACGATCATCACCATCACGACTAAGCCTAGCGCAAGGCCAGCCTGCATGGCTAGTTGCGCTTGTGCTCAAATCGCCCCATGTAATTGTTGCGGATCGGCGCAAAGCTGTCCGCAGCGATGTTTGTCAGCCGCCGAGTTCTAATCGCCCGCGAAAGATTTCAACTCGCGAGCCTTAATCGAAAATAACGTTACCGCGGCCCTTTACGTCTGGGAGAAACGCAATGCGCGATCCAGTTGAATTTTACACGAACCAACTCGTTCCCATGGTTGTCGAGCAGACGAACCGCGGAGAGCGGGCTTTCGACATTTACTCCCGGCTTCTGAAGGAACGCATCATCTTCGTGACGGGGGTTGTCGAGGACATGATGGCCTCGCTCGTCACGGCGCAGCTTCTGTTTCTCGAATCCGAAAATCCGAAGAAGGAAATCGCGCTCTACATCAACTCGCCGGGCGGGCATGTCACGTCCGGACTTGCGATGTACGACACGATGCAATTCGTTCGTCCCCCGGTCTCGACGCTTTGCGTGGGTCAGGCTGCATCCATGGGTTCGCTTTTGCTCGCCGCGGGCGAACCGGGCATGCGCTGGTCTCTCCCCAATGCGCGGGTGATGGTGCATCAGCCTTCGGCAGGCTTCCAGGGGCAGGCAAGCGATATCGAAAGACACGCCGAGGACATCCTCAAAACAAAACGGCGGCTTAATGAAATCTACGTTAAGCACACAGGCCAGCCGTACGAAATCATTGAACGCACTCTCGATCGTGACCACTTCATGACACCGGAACAGGCGAAAGCCTTCGGCATCATCGACGAGGTCATCACCAAGCGTGCCCCAGCCGATGAGTCAGTTTCCAGCCGTTCTTAACCGCTTCTGTTGCTTCGCTGCGACGGCATAAAATGAAGCGCTATTTTTAACGGACTGGAAAGTATAAACGGTCCAACGTGGTGCTTCATTTACAAGCATAGCGGCGAATCGAAGCTATGGACAATCGCCTCAGAAGCCGTAAGACTATGGGGTAGCGTACGAGGAAGGGTGGGGCAGACAGACAGGCTTGAGGGTGGCGGGTAAGCTGGGGGAACCAGTTTCTAAGTCATCAGTCAGGCACAATCCAAAGCCAACTTCCTGGTATGTGGGTGCTAAGGTAGGTCAATGACGAAAGAAAGCAGGGGTCACGACTCCAAGAATACGCTCTACTGCTCGTTCTGCGGCAAGAGCCAGCACGAAGTCCGCAAGCTTATTGCAGGACCCACCGTATTCATTTGCGATGAATGCGTCGAACTCTGCATGGATATCATCCGCGAAGAGAACAAGAATTCCTATGTGAAGTCGCGCGATGGCGTCCCGACCCCGCAAGAGATCTGCAACGTTTTGGACGATTATGTGATCGGCCAGGATTACGCGAAACGCGTTCTCTCAGTCGCCGTCCACAATCACTACAAGCGCATCAACCACTCCGCGAAAAACAACGACGTGGAGTTGGCGAAATCCAACATCCTCCTCATCGGTCCGACCGGCTGCGGCAAGACGCTCCTTGCGCAAACCTTGGCGCGCATTCTTGACGTTCCGTTCACCATGGCCGACGCCACGACGCTCACCGAGGCGGGCTATGTCGGCGAGGATGTCGAGAACATCATCCTGAAGCTTCTGCAGGCGGCGGATTACAACGTAGACCGGGCGCAGCGCGGTATCGTCTATATCGACGAGGTCGACAAGATCAGCCGCAAGTCCGACAACCCATCGATCACGCGCGACGTATCGGGCGAAGGCGTCCAGCAGGCGCTGTTGAAGATCATGGAAGGCACAGTTGCAAGCGTCCCGCCGCAGGGCGGCCGCAAGCACCCGCAACAGGAGTTCCTGCAGGTCGATACGACGAACATCCTGTTCATCTGCGGCGGCGCCTTCTCGGGCCTCGAAAAGATCATCGCGCAGCGCGGCAAATCGACATCCATCGGCTTCGGCGCGAAGGTCATGTCGGATGATGAGCGCCGCACCGGGGACATCCTGCGCAGCGTGGAGCCGGAGGACCTTTTGAAGTTCGGCCTCATCCCCGAATTCATCGGCCGCCTGCCCGTGCTTGCGACGCTCGAGGACCTCGACGAACCAGCGCTGGTAAAGATCCTGACCGAGCCGAAAAACGCGCTCGTCAAACAGTATCAGCGGCTCTTCGAAATGGAGGGCGTACAACTTACGCTCTCGAGCGAGGCGCTGAAATCTGTGTCGCGAAAGGCCATCGACCGCAAGACGGGTGCTCGCGGCTTGCGATCGATCATGGAAGCCATTCTGCTCGACAGCATGTTCGAATTGCCGAGCTTGAAGGGCGTCGAAGAAGTCGTCATCAGCCCAGAGGTGATCGAAGGGAACGCAAAGCCCTTGCGGATCTACGCGGAACGCCTAGATGAATCGAGTGCATAATGCAAAGGTTTGTTTAACCACAAACCAAAGCCTCATCACTCGTGGTCCCTCCAACATTTTTCACCGCACTACTCAGGTGCACCACGCGCGCTGCGGTTAACCGGCTTGCGTATTCCAAAGTGGACGCGCGTCCCGAACGGTGTACTCTTGCCTTAGAACAAAGGCTTGGCGTCCGTAGCGGCCAGGCAGCCGGAGTGAAACCGGCGACGGCAAGCAGCGGTCAGCTTCCGCTGCCGGATTTAGGAGACTGACATGACGAACGCACCTTCGGATTCCAAAACGTCGGGTCCCAACGAAATCTTCCCCGTCCTGCCGCTTCGTGACATCGTTGTGTTTCCGTACATGATCGTGCCTCTTTTCGTGGGCCGCGAGAAGTCGATCAACGCGCTCGACGAGGTGATGCGCACCGACCGCCAGATCCTGCTGGCCGCACAGAAAAATGCGGGTGACGACGATCCGGAGCCTTCCGCCATCTACACGATGGGAACGCTCGCCACGGTCCTGCAACTTTTGAAGCTTCCCGATGGTACTGTCAAGGTCCTGGTTGAAGGCACCACGCGCGCCAAGATCAAGCGCTTCAGCCCCAATGAGCTTTACTTCGAGGCCGAGGTGGAGCGCGTGGAAGAAACTCTTGGCAACCAGGACGAAATCGAGGCTTTCTCGCGGTCCGCGGTAAGCCAGTTCGAAAATTATGTGAAGCTCAACAAAAAGATTTCGCCCGAAGTGCTGAGCACGCTCAGCCAGATCGACGATTACTCGAAGCTTGCCGACACGATCGCCTCGCACCTCGCCATCAAGATCGGGGACAAGCAGGAGATTCTTGAGCTTCTTTCCGTGTCCGAGCGGCTCGAGCGCGTCTTCACGCTGATGGAGAGCGAGATCTCCGTGCTCCAGGTCGAGCGCAAAATTCGCAGCCGCGTGAAGCGCCAGATGGAGAAGACCCAGCGCGAATACTACCTGAATGAGCAGATGAAGGCCATTCAGAAGGAACTGGGCGATTCCGACGAGCGCGACGACATCGCGGAGTTCGAGGACAAGATCGAGAACACCAAGCTTTCGAAGGAAGCCAAGGACAAGGCCGTCGCGGAGTTGAAAAAGCTTAAGCAGATGAGCCCGATGTCGGCCGAGGCAACCGTCGTGCGGAACTACCTCGATTGGATCCTGTCCATTCCGTGGGGCGTCAAAGGCAAAGTCAAGAAGGACCTTGATGAAGCGCAAGCCGTGCTCGACGAGGATCATTACGGGCTTGAGCGCGTGAAGGAGCGCATTGTCGAATATCTCGCGGTGCAGAAGCGCACCAACATGCTAAAAGGCCCGATCCTGTGCCTCGTCGGACCTCCCGGCGTCGGCAAGACCTCACTTGGCAAGTCCATTGCGAAGGCGACGGGGCGCGAGTTCGTGCGCATGTCGCTTGGCGGCGTCCGCGACGAGGCCGAGATCCGCGGCCATCGGCGCACCTATATCGGCTCGATGCCCGGCAAGGTGATCCAGTCGATGCGGAAGGCGAAGAAGACAAATCCGCTTTTCCTGCTCGACGAGATCGACAAGATGGGCATGGATTTCCGCGGCGATCCGGCATCCGCGCTGCTTGAGGTGCTCGATCCAGAGCAGAACCACGAGTTCAACGATCATTACCTGGAAGTCGATTACGACCTTTCGAACGTGATGTTCGTGACCACGGCCAACACGCTCGACATTCCGCCGGCCCTCAAGGACCGAATGGAAATCATCCGGCTTGCTGGCTACACCGAGGACGAGAAGCTCGAGATCGCCAAGCGCCACCTGATGCGCGGGCAGATGGAGGCTCATGGCCTTCAGCCCGGCGAGTGGACGGTGGACGACGCGGCGCTGCTGGAGATCATCCGGCGCTATACCCGCGAAGCGGGCGTGCGTGCCCTTGAACGCGAGATTGCAAAACTCGCGCGTAAGGCCGTGAAGGAGATCGAAAGCGGCAAGCAGACCAAGGTCAATGTTACCATCGAGAACATACGTGACTTCCTCGGCGTGCAGAAACATCGCTATGGCGAGGCGGAACTGGAAGACCAGGTCGGCGTCGTGACAGGCTTGGCGTGGACCGAGGTTGGCGGCGAGCTTCTGACCGTGGAAGGCGTGATGATGCCGGGCCGGGGCCGCATGAACGTCACCGGCAACCTGCGCGACGTGATGAAGGAATCGATACAGGCCGCGAACGCCTATGTCCGCAGCCGGGCTATAGCCTTTGGGATCGAGCCGCCGATGTTCGAGAAGAAGGATATCCACGTGCACGTGCCGGAGGGCGCGACGCCGAAAGATGGTCCTTCCGCGGGTGTGGCCATGGTCACGGCGATCATTTCGGTGCTGGCCGGTATTCCGGTGCGCCGCGATGTAGCCATGACCGGCGAGATCACCCTTCGCGGACGGGTGCTGCCTATCGGCGGCCTGAAGGAGAAGCTGCTTGCTGCTCTACGTGGCGGCATCAAGCGCGTCATCATCCCCGAGGAGAACGCGAAAGACCTCGCGGAAATCCCGGACAACGTGAAGAACGCGCTTGAGATCATCCCCGTCGCGCGAATGGATGAAGTGCTGGCGATTGCGCTTGTGCGCAAGCTCGAGCCCATCGAATGGGACGAGGCGGCCGCTCTTGCCGCGGCGCAGATGAAGGGCCTTTCGGCGCCGCTGGCACCGGATGGAAACGCAGGCGGCCCTGTTCTGCCTCATTAATGCAGTCATGGCCGCCTTCGGGCGGCCATTTGCTTTTGAGGGATGGGCCAGAACAGCCCGTCCATTTTTCGCGCCTGCTAGATCGGGATCGGCTTAAGAAAACACGAACATTCATGTCATGGCCGCACTTGATGCGGCCATCCAGGGCAAAAAACCTCGGCGTCGCAGCAAGTCATGGAGCCGGTTCAAGCCCGGCCATGACCATGAGGTTGCTGATACTCAAGCGTACTACTTTGCGGTCCGGTAAGCGCTTGATTATGAGAAGTAAACACCCCTCACCCCTGCCCTCTCCCCATGGGAGAGGGAGTCCGGCTGGCGCTATCGGACGATTTCCGGCTGCTCGGACCGGCGGGAAATAAGCACGGAGCCTGGGACGAAGGCGTCGAACGCAGCCCAGAACTGCTCGCGAAACTGATCGCGCTCCTGAAGGATCTCATGCTTGGCGCCCGCGACCACGATGCGTGCGCAATTCTTGATGCGGCTCGCGAAGCGTTCGATCGCGGCGGTGGACACGATCTCATCGTTCCCCGCGGCGACGATCAAAATCGGAACCTTGACGCTCGCCATGAACGCCGAAGAGTTGACGACGGCGATCGAGTTACAAGCGGCCGCAACCCAGCCGATGGTTGGCGACCCTATGGCAAGACCGGGCGCGGCGCGAAGCACCTCCTGGGCGCGCTCATAGCGGAGCCTGTCCGAAGTCAGCGGATTGGCCTCGAACGAGATTTCATCCCACAGATGAGGCTTGCCCCCCGGTATGAACGCATCGCCGGCGCCGAGAAGCGTGGACGCTTCCGCACCCGCGCGGATGAGCGAGTTCTGCATATCGCTTCCGGCGAACTGTATCATCGGGGACGTGAGCACGATCCGGTCCCACCAGCAGACCTTCGTCTGGGCGAGGCGCAGCACCAAATGGCCGCCCATCGAGTGCGCAAGGCAGTAATAGGGCGGTGGACAATCGGGTAGCACGATTTCGCTCATGAACCGGCGAACGTCCTCGTCGAAATGCGCGAAGCTCTCCGCGTGCCCCTTCAATGGGTTCCTGAGAAGCCTTGACGAGCCCCCCTGCCCTCGCCAATCCATCGTGGCGACCGCGAACCCTCGCCGGCGCAGGTCCGTTATCGTTTCGAAGTATTTCTCGATGAACTCGGTGCGGCCCTGGAAAAGGCAGACGGTCCCGATGCGGCGCTCCGCGGTCGTGTCCCATCTCGCAAAACGGATCGAAAGCCCATCGCGCGCCGTGAACGTGCCCGCAACCGCCCCATTGGGCACGGGGTTGCGCGTGATACCGATCAGGTCCGCCGCTTGTGACGCCATTCCGGGCTCCCTTCGACTCAGTGAAAAACTAATACTCCAGCATTGCCCGAAGGCTCAAGCACCCCTTGACAGCCGAGCTTGGCGAAATAAATCAAAGGTCGCAGGCCGCAAGGCTGCAAAGTAGTCCACCTGGCCTTTAAGGCAGGTTCACATTCTCGCTTGACTAAGGAGAACTGAAAATGAGACGTCTGGATCTTTCCCCCCTGTATAAATCCTCGATCGGCTTCGATCATCTGGCCAATGTGCTCGACCAGCTTGCCAATGTCGACACGGAAACCGGCTTCCCTCCCTACAACATCGAGCGCCTGGGCGATAACGTCTATCGCATTTCTATGGCCGTTGCCGGTTTCGGTGACAATGACTTGTCCATCGAGGTCAAGGAAGGCACGCTCACGGTCCGGGGTGAGAAGAACGGCGAGGAGAAAGTCCGTCAATATATCCACCAGGGCATTGCCGCGCGCAATTTCGAGCGCCGTTTCCGCCTTGCCGATTATGTCGAAGTCTCGGCTGCCACGCTTGAGCATGGGCTTCTCCATATCGACCTGAAGCGCGAGTTGCCCGAGGCCATGAAGCCGCGCACCATCACCATTACGAAGGCGCAGGCCACGCCCCGCGTCATCGAGGGCGATGCATCCGAGGTTCGCAAACCTCACGCCGCGTAAGTTCCGGCGCGATCGATTATCGTTTGAGGGCGGGCGCAAGCCTGCCCTTTTTGCTGCCCGGGCGCAAGAACAGCGCAGCGATTTCGACATGCGCCGAGAACTTGAATTGGTCGAAAACCGCGACCCGTGAAAGCTTGAAACCACCTTCCTTCAGGATCGCGGCATCGCGGGCGAAAGTGATCGGATTACAAGAGAGCATCGCCACCACGCCAACCTTCGACGAGGCCAGCGCGCGGCATTGGGCTTCGGCTCCTTCCCGCGGCGGGTCGGCGACGGCAGCCGCGAATGCATTCAACTCCATCGGCCCCAGCGGATTGCGGAAGAGATCGCGCCGCACCGCTTTCACTGGCTTGATGCCGCGTGCCTCTCTGGCCGCGCTCGACAAAGCCGCAACGGCCTCGGGGTTCTCTTCGAGTGCAGTGATGGGCGCAGACTTCGCGCAAGGAAAGGTGAAGGCGCCGAGGCCGGCGAAGAGATCGCAGATCGGGCCGCTCGCCGTCTTGGTTTCGGCCAGCGCGTGGCCCACCAAGGCTGCCATGTCGCGCTCACACGCCTCGACCGCTTGCAGGAACGCGCCGGGAGGAACGAACACCCTTACGCCACTGAACAAAACGAAGGGGGCTGCCTTCAGGTAGACGATTTCGCCGTTCCAGATGGCGCGGACGATACCGGTGTCTGCAAGCCCTTGAATGAGGTTCGCTTGCTCGCCGGGCCTCAACTCCGGGCCTTCGATGCTGCAATCGAGGCCGTTTTCGGCAGCAGTGACGTGGACCTTCGCTTCGCCCCGATTTGGAAGCGCGCCAGCGAGCGCGGCCCGCAAGCCCGGGACGGCCGACGCGATCTGCGGTAGCAGAATGGGACACTCCGCGAGGTCGACGAGATCGTGGCTGCGCGCCGCGTTGTAGCCGAGCCTCGCTTCACCACTTTCCTTGAACGCCGTGAAGACTGCGCGGCGGCGGCTCGCCAGCGGATAGCTCCTCAGCGGCTCAATCGGCGCATCGAGCCCTTTTCGCGCCAGCGCCTCATTCCACGAGACCCGCTTTCCACGCGGCGTATGGCGCTTCCCGCCAATTCTGGAGGGAGCAGCCGCCGCACATCCCGAAATGCCTGCAAATCGGTTCGATACGGTCGGGCGAGGCGCTCTCGATGCCGATGAGCTCGGCTTTCGTGCCCCGAAGCTCGGCACGGACGGTTTCACCCGGCAGCGTATAGG
Source organism: uncultured Alphaproteobacteria bacterium (assembly GCA_963834165.1). Taxonomy (GTDB): domain Bacteria; phylum Pseudomonadota; class Alphaproteobacteria; order Rhizobiales; family Rhodomicrobiaceae; genus Rhodomicrobium. The sequence goes on from CAWIAL010000009.1 coordinate 185,512, forward strand.
GAATATGCACCCTCGCGCCCCCGATGCGCGCGACGCCATGCCCTTGGCCGCCCATCGCTTCGATCGTGGCGGTAAACGGCCGGCCCTCCGCGTTATCGGCCTGCTCGCTAGCGTTCGCGCTTTGCGGCGACGAGCGTTTCTTCATTGCCGTCCTGTCCCTTGATGGGCGATGGAAGCGTTCCGCAGACCATCCATCCCGCCGCCTCTATGCTCGCCGAAACGCGCGTAACGGCCTCTTGTCTCGCCGCCTCGTCCTTGACAATGCCGCCCTTGCCGATGAGCGCGCGGCCCACCTCGAATTGCGGCTTCACCAAAGCCACGAGCCACGCGCCTTCGCCTGCAAGGGGAAGTACGGGCGGCAGGACTTTCAACAGCGAAATGAAGCTCACGTCGCATGTCAGGGCTTCGATCCCCGCTGGAAAATGGGCAGGCGTCAGCGCGCGGGCATCAACCCCTTCCATGGAGACCACTCGCGGGTCGGTGCGTAGCGACGAGTGGAGCTGTTCCCGGCCAACATCCACCGCAAAAACGCGAGCCGCGCCGCGCTCCAGAAGGACCTGGGTAAATCCCCCCGTCGACGCCCCGAAATCGAGACACGTTCGCCCCGCTGGAGACAGTCCAAAATGATCGAGAGCCGCAAGCAGCTTCCATGCGCTTCGCGCAACATAATGTGTGTTTTCAGTGACTTCGACCGCCTCTTCGACGGAAACCTCAACGCCCGCCTTCGAGGCAATTCCACCCGCCAAACGGACGTGGCCCCGCTTGATGAGATCCTTCGCCTTTGAGCGCGTTTCGGCCAGCCCGCGGCTAACTAGGAGAAGATCAAGTCGTATTTTCACAGGTAATTTCCCGGCTTAGCAGACGCCTACAATATGTATGTTGCAAAACCGGTCAATTGGAGCAATCATCGGTGTCCTGTGTTGCCTCGGGCAACCAGAGCAAGCGCTATTTCCCAAGTTTAGCCAAAGGATGTTGAAAAAACACATGTGAGAGACGACAGCCTCCTTCGCGGCCGAGGTCGCCCAGAAGGCCGTGAGCGCAAATATTCGGCGCAATGCCGTCAAGCTTCCAAGCAAACAACCTCACACAATTATTGGGACCTTCAAATCATGATGCTTGTCCGCACCTATCTCTCGAATAGCACCATCGAGGGAGTAGGCATCTTCGCAGCCGAGCCTATCAAAGCAGGCGATGTAATCTGGCGTCTCGAGCCGAAATTCGATGTGTTCTTCACTGAAACCGACATCGAAGAACTTCCTCCTCATATGCAGGACTTCATAGCGCGCTATTCTTATCCGCACATGACACAGCCTGGCATTTGGGTGCTGGAATCGGACAATGGCCGTTTCATGAACCACAGCGAAGCTCCGAACACGGATTTTACGGATTTCGAGCAGGGATTCGCCATTTGCGACATAGCGGCTGGTGAGGAGATCACCTGCAACTACCACGAGTTCGATTCGACCTTCAAAGGCTGGTTCCCATCCATGGCGAAGGCGGCGAACGGCGAGGCACACTCGCATCCCTGATTTGCGAGCAATTTTGAGCGCCGGACCCTTGAAAGTGTCCGGCGTTTTCGTGCACGCTGTTTGGCTGCTGCGGCGATCCGGCTAAAAAAAGGGATTGGCAACGGCGGAATCGCCTCTTATCTTATAGTCGTGTTGAGCATAAGTCGATCTCAGGCTATGCCTGAGCAGGAAGTGGACGGGGCAGTATTTTTCCTGGCAGACTAATGCTCAAAGCGAGCATAACCGCTGGTGAGGCGGCACGGTGGAGGATCACATGGCATTCTTGGATAGCGGAGTTGAACCGGTCCGGCGGCCGAGGAAGGGCGACGCTATTGCGGCATTCGGCCTCGATATCGATCTGGAGCCCGCACGCCACAATTTTGACGGCGCTTTCGTCCGCGAGGCTATTCGCGAGCTGAAGCCGGTTTACGCCCGCGTCGAGCGCGTGATCTCGCCGCTGGAGTGGGCTGCGCACGCTCCTTACATCAAGGCCATTCGCGACCTGAAGCGCGAGAAGAACGCCGTCATCCTGGCCCATAACTACATGACGCCCGAGGTCTTTCATGGCGTCGGCGATATCCTCGGCGACAGCCTTCAGCTTGCCAAGGAGGCGACGAAGACCGGCGCGGACATCATTGTCCAGTGCGGCGTCCACTTCATGGCCGAGACGTCGAAGCTCCTGAACCCAGACAAGATGGTGCTGATCCCGGACAGCAAGGCTGGCTGCTCGCTTGCATCGTCCATCACCGCCGACGACGTGCGCGCGCTGCGCGCCGCGTACCCTGGCGTGCCCGTTGTGACCTACGTCAACACGAGCGCGGCGGTTAAGGCCGAATGCGACATCTGCTGCACATCCGCGAACGCCGTACAGGTCGTCGAGAGCCTCCGCGCGCCGCGGGTGATCCTCGTACCCGACGAGTATCTGGCGCGCTATGTAGCCACGCAGACGAAGGTCGAGATCATCGCCTGGAAGGGCCGCTGCGAGGTGCATGAGCGTTTCACCGGCAAGGAGCTGCGCCAATATCGCGACGCTGAGCCCGGCCTGAAGATCATTGCGCACCCCGAGTGCCCGCCCGATGTCATCGACGAAGCCGATTACACAGGCTCCACGAGCGGCATGATCAAGTGGGTCAAGGATCACCAGCCGAAGCGGGTTGTTCTCGTTACAGAATGCTCCATGGCCGACAACGTCGCTTTCGAGGCGCCCAAGACCGAGTTCACCCGGCCGTGCAACCTCTGCCCGCACATGAAGCGGATCTCCCTGCCGAAAATCCTCGATAGCCTCCTCTACGAAAGAGAGGTGGTTACCGTAGACACGGACGTGGCGCTGCGCGCGCGGCTGGCCGTTGAGCGGATGGTGAACCTGACGGCCTGACGCCTCGGACGGCTTGCAAAGGAGGGGAAATCCATGAACGAGCAAGGCTCCCAACAGCTGCTGAAGTTCCGGCCCCGCGGCGGCCCGGACCGCGTTCTTGTGGTCGGCGGCGGCCTTGCCGGGTTGTTCACCGCGCTTAGGCTGGCGCCGCTTCCCGTGAGGGTGCTCACGTCGAAGCCGCTCGGCGAGGGCGCGTCTTCCGCATGGGCGCAGGGTGGCATCGCTGCTGCGATCGGCGAAGGCGACACGGCGGAGTCGCACGCCGCCGATACGATTGCAGCGGGTGCGGGACTGACCAGCCCCGCCATCGCCGATCTCCTCACTCGCGAGGCTCCGGAGCGCATCGAGGACTTGCTGCGCTACGGCGTCCCGTTCGACCGCGAGCTTGACGGGAAGTTGCGCCTCTCCCGCGAAGCTGCGCACAGCGCGCGCCGCATCGTGCGGGTCGAGGGCGACCGCGCCGGAAAGGCCGTCATGGCCGCGCTGATTGCCGCCGTTTCATCCACGCCCTCCATTTCGGTTCTCGAAAATGTCGAAGCCGTCGATCTGGTTCGAAAGAACGGGCGTGTCGCCGGCGTTTATGCGAGCCGCGCCGGGCAGCCGGGCCGCGCATCCTTCTTCCCCGCGCGCGCCGTGGTCTTGGCCACCGGCGGGACCGGGCAACTCTATCGCGTTACGACCAATCCGAAGGAAGCGAACGGCGGCGGCCTCGGCATGGCGGCGCGCGCCGGCGCTGTGATCGCGGATCCGGAGTTTGTGCAATTCCATCCCACGGCGTTCGATATCGGGCGCGACCCGGCCCCGCTCGCCTCGGAGGCGATACGCGGCGACGGCGCACTTCTTATCAATCGCAGCGGGGAGCGCTTCATGCTGAACGCTCATCCGAGCGCCGAACTCGCGCCTCGCGACGTGGTTGCTCGCGCCGTCCACCGCGAAGTTGCGGCGGGACGCGGGGCGTTTCTCGATTGCCGCTCAATTGGACTCGAAGCGGCGTTTCCAACCGCGTACGAGGTTTGCCAGCAAGCCGGGATCGATCCTTCCGCGCAGCCGATTCCGATTGCCCCCGCCGCTCACTATCATATGGGCGGCGTGCTTACAGATGCGCGCGGCCGCACAACGCTCACCGGATTGTGGGCCTGCGGTGAGGTCGCGTGTACGGGCGTGCATGGGGCAAACCGGCTCGCATCGAACTCGCTTCTTGAAGCGGTCGTTTTCGCGGCGCGCGTGGCGGAAGATATCGCAGGCAAGTCTCCGCAGTGGCCAGCGCTGGGGGATCTAAACGGAGCGGCTGAGATCGATCTGCCCGTCATGGACCCAGCCCATGCAGAACGACTAATGCATCGCCTGCAGGAGACCATGGCGGCTCATGTGGGCGTCGAGCGCTCTGAAGCATCCTTGAAGACCGCGCTTTCGGCGCTGCGAGAAATTGAGGCCGAGGCCGTACCGCCCGCGCTCAAGAATATGGCTACATCCGCGCTTCTCATCGCCGCTGCGGCTTTCGCGCGAAAAGAAAGCCGCGGCGCGCATTTCCGGCTCGATTATCCAAACACGGCGGATGGCAAGCCCCGTCACACCTACATAACTCTCAAAGAAGCCCGCAAGACCCTTGCCGATGCGATAGACGGGCCGCTCCCGGAAATAAGGCGCGATCCTCCGCGCAGACGCGCTGTGATCTAGCGCCAATCTGCGCTAATGTTGATGGATCTTTGCTGACCTTCGGACGAAGAAGGCTGGTTCTGTTGTTCACATCCATCGAGGCGCTGCATGCAGAACATGGCGGCTCATTTCGAGACCGGACTGCAATTTCCCCATCATCTTGCTGCGGACACCATACGGGCCGCGCTTCTGGAAGACCTTGGTCAGGCAGGCGACATCACGACCAACGCGATTATCCCGCCTGACGCAGTCTCCGAAGCTGTGCTGGCCCTTCGGGAAGACGGGTGCATTGCGGGTATGCCGCTGGCGGAAGCTGCTTTCCGCGCCCTCGATCCCGAGATGACGATCGAGACGCATGTGCAGGAAGGCGCCGCGGCCAGCGCCGGCAGTGTCATCGCGCGGTTGTCGGGCAAGACGCGGGCCATTCTGACCGCCGAGCGCGTCGCGCTCAATCTGCTTCAGCATCTGAGCGGGGTCGCCACAGCCACCCGGCATTTCGTCGACGCCGTCGCCGGTACCCATGCCAGGATCGTATGCACTCGCAAGACGAGGGCCGGCCTTCGGGCTTTCGAGAAATACGCCGTGCGAGCGGGCGGAGGGTTCAATCACCGGTTCGGCCTCTTTGATGCGGTGCTCATCAAGGATAACCACATCGCGGCCGCGGGGAGCGTTTCGGCCGCCATCGAGCGCGTGCGCGCGGCCAGCGGGCATCTCGTGAAGATCGAGGTTGAGGTCGACACGCTTCAACAGCTCGAAGAAGCGCTCCAGCACACCGTCGACGCCGTGCTTCTCGATAACATGGCCGTGCCCGAATTGAAGAATGCGGTGGCGCGCGCAAAGACGGTCAGGCCAGGGATACTCTGCGAAGCGTCGGGCGGGGTGCGGCTCGTGACGGTTCGAGCCATCGCAGAGACAGGCGTCGACATGATTTCGGTTGGCGCCCTCACCCATTCGGTGAGAAGCCTGGACATCGGCCTCGACTTCTGACACCAAAGCCGAAACTCATGACTCGGTCTTGTTGTCGTGGGACCCAGTAAGCACTTCCTTGTCATGGCCGGGCTTGACCCGGCCATCCATATAGCCCATTGCAAAGCCTCGGTTTTTTCCCCCTGGATGGCCGCATCAAGTGCGGCCATGACCGCCCCGCCCGCGGCGTGCCGGCTTAAGCCGACTGGAAAAGCCCCGGCTCTTCGCGGACTGGCTCGGTCTTTGGATCAGGAGACGCAGCCCCGAAGAAGGCGAACAGCCGCCTGCGGCGATGATCTTTCTGCTGCCGCTCCTGCTTTCTCAGATGCTGCACGAGGGCGAGAAACGGGTTCGCAATCGCGCGGTCGTCCGTTGCCCCCTTCGTGACGCGATACAAGATCACGCCCAGCGGACGCCGTGTCCTGACCTCAATCGCGCCGATTGCCAGCACAGCGATGTATGGAAACAGCTTTCCGAGAGTTACGGGATCGATAGGCAGAACCCTGGCCCGGTTCTCGATGATTTTCTGGATGCGGGCTTCGCGCACAAAGAGATAGTCGAGAATGCGCTGCCCTTCCTTTTCGATTTGGGAATGGCCGAAAATCCGAGGGTCATCGAGGAACCGGTCGTAGCGGCGCGAGCCCAAGAACTCCAGCACGGAAAGCAAGCCTTCCGGCGTTTGCGACCGCTTCTCGATGGCTTTCGCGATCGGCGATACGAAATATCGAACGGTCTGCGCCATCAGCTCATCGCCGTAGCCAAACGCCTGACCCATGTTCGAGAACACGCGCGCGCCTTGAGCGCCTGCGATAATGTGAAAGATCTTCATGGCCCGCCTCGCTCAGCCGATCTGTGGCTTCGAGGCTCTGTTGCGCCTCTCAAGCCTGTCCCTTTGGGAAACTCGCTCTACGCAACGACGCCATTTTGTGGACTACTTAAGGTAGCAGCCGAATCATCATCTCTAATAAAGTGTAAATAGAAACGCATTGGCGGCGAAGACGCCCGAAGCTTACCTCACTCGCAACAAAGCCTTATTGGGCACAATTGTGATATATCTGCATCACAAGGTCCGTACCGCCAGAGCTTGGCTTACGAGCGGGCTGCAACAGCGTGCGCCATCCGGTGGTTGTCCTATCGATTTGCCGTCATGCTGTCGGCAAAACCGCAAAGCCTGAAGGCGCTATGCCCCCCTCCTCGACGACGGTTACCTCTTTAACCGCAGCCACAGGTGGACCCCTGCGACAACGTCTCAGCATCTCCGCGACGTGATCGGCTGCGCCTGAAAACAGAGCCTCAACCGCGCCGTCCCGCCGGTTACGCACCCATCCCGTGAGGCCCAGGCTGACCGCGTTGTTTTCCGTCCAGGCGCGAAAGGCAACGCCTTGCACCCTACCCGTAATTCGCACGCGAACGGTGCGTTCTTCAACGCGGCTCATGTCACCGCTCACGCGGGTATCACTCCAAGTTCGATGGCTTGATCATGGGCATCGCAGCCAAGCAGAGTTCCAAAAATAGTCTTCCCGGTTTAGGGAAACAACTCTGCGAACAAAAACTCTGAGCAGGCATTCGCCGCCCAGCCAAGGAACGGCTGCTTATACCGAACGCAATAGACGCTGCCCCTGTGTCTTGCCCGCGAAGGCGTGCATCCAGTAATCGGAAGGTGAAAGGTTCGTGAAAACAGCGACTTAGCACTGTGCTTACTGGGTCCCCGCCTGCGCGGGGACGATAACAAGAACGGTCAGGAATTTCTGCGCTTGGTAATTAGCAGCCGTCCTTGGGCCGGCAGTCGCCCGGGTTCATAAGGCGGCGGGCCTCAGCCGCGACGCGATCGGCTACCTCGCCGGCGGCGGCAAGGACTTCCGGCGTCACGGGTGCGCCTGCGTCGAAACAACGGGCTTCGATGGCATAGACAACGATATCTTGAGGAGCAAGGTCCAGGATGCGGGCAAGTCCGATTGCTTCGGGGAGACCGAACGCATGACTGGACGGGAAGGAAAGTTCGCCCGGCAATTCTTCCTTTGCCAGATCGATGCGGTGAATGCGGCCCGGCACGCCTTCCGAAGCGGCGGCATCCACGCACACCAGCGCATCGAAGCCGGTCCAATCTTCGATGAGGGACAGCATGTCGCCGCTGCGAACGGCGAGCGCGACGCCGTCGGGCAGCCGGCCCTTGAGCTTCTCCGCGACGATGGCTCCCACTCCGTCATCGCCACGATCCGGATTGCCGATAGCGGCCACAAGAACTTTGCGAGCCGCTTCCCGGCTAACGCCGGCGCCTGTCACGAGCGGTGAATTGACAGCTTCAGAAAGTGGGTGGAGCACGAGATGCAAGGGTCGTAGTTGCGGATGGTTTGCTCGCAGCGATGCCGGATGATGTCGTCCGGCTGATCGATAACCGAGGTGGCAACGCCGGCGATATCGGCCTCGATGCTCGGCTGGTTCTGCGATGTGGGCGGTACGATGCGCGCCGTCTTGATCGTGCCGTCGGCCTCGAACTCGTAGCGGTGCCAGCACAGTCCGCGCGGTGCTTCCGAGCAGCCGAAGCCGACGCCCGCGCGTGGCTCAAGCTTAACATACGAAGCTTCGGGCCGCTCGTAGTCCGCAATCAGTCTCAGCGCCTCCTCGCAGGCGTAAACCAGCTCGATGGACCGCACAATGATGCTTTTGAAGGGGTTTCTACAGACCGGTTCCAACCGCACTTCGCGGGCCAGCCCCTGAACCGATGCGGGCAAGCGATCGAAATTGAGCGCATAACGCGCCATCGGCCCCACCAAGTATGCGCCGCGACGCTTCAGCACCGAGTGCAGCGCGGTCGAATGCGCCACATGCCGCTCTTCGAACTCCGAGTCGTAGTCGGCGATGTCGATATCGAGACCGCGGCTGGAAACGAGCCGCCCTTCGTTGAAAGGGTATTCGTCCGGATGCCGCATCGACGACGAACTCGTAATCGTGCTCGTAGTCCGGGAAGGGGAACGTCGACACCCAGCGCGTAATCCCCACGGCGAGATCGCGGGCGCGCTTCAGATGCTCCGCAAGCGGCGCAAGCTCCGCTCGGGTGGGCACGCGATGAAAACCGCCCGCCTTGACGCTCACGGGATGGATTTCCCGGCCGCCGAGCACGCGCATGATTTCGTTGCCGGCCTTTTTGATCGCCAGGCCGTTCTTGACCATGGCGCCATGGTCGCGCGCCATCTGGATCCCATCGGGGAAGCCCAGGAAGTCCGGCGCGTGCAGCATAACCACGTGCAAGCCGTGGCTTTCAAGCCATTCGCCGCAATAGATCAAGCGCCGCAGCGCACGGAGCTGGCCGCCAACCTTCGCCCCGAAGGCGTTCTCGATGGCGTGGACGGCGCTCATCTGATACGCGATCGGGCAAATGCCGCAAATACGCGCCACGATGTCAGCCACTTCGGCGTAGCCCCGGCCGCGTATGAACGCCTCGAAAAAGCGCGGCGGCTCGAAAATCTTCAACTGCGCCGAGGTAACGCGCCCATCGCTGATCTGCAGGTCGAGCGCGCCCTCGCCTTCGACGCGGGCGAGATATTCGACCATGATTGATTTAGTCGCCATTGGCTTCGCTCTCTTTCAGGAAGGGCTCCGCTGCGGCGTTGAAGGTGCGGAAGGCGCGTTTCAGATCGAGCGGGGTTGCGCCGAGTTCTCGCCATTCGTGCGCAAGCGCGGCTGTGTTCGGTGTTTCCTGCGGGCCGAAGCAGCCATAGCAGCCCCGCCGGAAAGCCGGGCAGATCGCGCCGCAACCGGCATGGGTCACAGGTCCGAGGCAGGGAATGCCCTGCACCATCACGCAGGCCGTGCCGCGCAGCTTGCATTCGATGCAGACGCTATAAGAGGCGATCGCAGGCCTACGCCCGGCCAGATAGGCGGAAATCACTTCGGCGAGTTGAGCCTTGTTGATCGGGCAGCCTTGAAGCTCGTAGTCGACCTTTACGTGAGCCGAAATCGGCGTCGAGGTCGCAAGTGTGCTGATGTATTGCGGCGAGGCATAAACCGCAGAGATGTAGTCGTTCACATCTGCGAAGTTGCGCAACGCCTGAATGCCGCCCGAGGTGGCGCAGGCACCGATCGTGACAAGAAACTTCGATTGCTCGCGCACCTTGTGAATGCGCTCGGCATCGTGCGCCGTGGTCACCGATCCTTCCACGAGCGAAAGATCGTAAGGGCCATCGGATATGGCGCTCGACGCTTCGGGGAAGTTCGCAATCTCGATTTCAGCCGCCAGCGCGAACAGCTCATCTTCCAAGTCGAGCAGCGAGAGCTGGCAGCCATCGCAGGACGCGAACTTCCAAACCGCGAGCTTTGGCCGGTTTCGCATGGCCATGTCAGATCTCCCGGACGGCGAGGATGCGCGAGATTTTGTCGAACCTGAGCACAGGGCCATCCTTGCAAACGAAATCCGGGCCGAACTGGCAGCGGCCGCACAGCCCCATGGCGCATTTCATGTTTCGCTCCATCGAAAAATAGATGCGGTCTTGGGGCACGCCAGCATCGCGAAGCGAGTTGGCCATATACCGCATCTTGCCCTCCGGTCCGCAAACCATCGCGAGGGTCTCTTTCGGATCGAAATTCGCGCGCTTTATGAACCTTTGGACCTGAACGCCGCCGACGTTGCCGCGCCAGCTGCGATCCGCATGGTTCACGGTTACAAGAACGTCCACGTCGAGGCGTTGACGCCAGCCCTCAAGCTCCCGGCGATAAAGCAGGTCTTCCGGGCTGTGGAAACCGAGAAGGATCGAAACGCGTCCATAATGCTCGCGATTGTTAAGGACGTGATAGATGGCCGGCCGCAAGGGTGCGAGCCCGCAGCCGCTCGACACCATCACGACATCCAGTCCTTCGGCCTCGTGGACGGGCCAGCCCGTTCCGAACGGCCCGCGCACGCCGACCGTGTCGCCCTCTTTCAGCCTCGTGAGCGCGCCGCTTACCTTCCCGACATCGCGGACGGTATGCACGAAGCGGCTCTCGTCGGCGGGGTCGCCGCTCATGCTGATGGCGACTTCTCCGATGCCGAACACATAGAGCATGTTGAATTGGCCCGCGGCGAACGCGGGCCGCACGCCGGAAACCGGCGCGAGATCGAATGTGACGACGTCCGGAATCTCAGGCACCGACCTGGTGACGCGATAGAGCTGCGGCAGGAATTGATCAACCGCGGCCAACTTAGGCGCCAGGTCAATGCTTTCCGTAAACATCGATGATTTGAAGTCTTGTTGCATGCAGACGTCCTACAAGGATTGGCAAAAAGCGTTTCATCATCTCGTAGCCAAGATGGTGATCCGCTTCGCATTTTCCACGAAGGCAAGCGGCGTCCATGCCGATGGCCCGGGTCAGTTCAACAGCACGGGCATCGAACATCCACCGATAGGGAGGGACGAGCCAGGACGCGCCGACAATATCGCCGTCTTGCAACGTTTCGAAGACAATCGGAGGCCGGCCCGGCGCAACGATCTCAAGGGCGATCTTGCCGTGACGGATCAGAAAGAACTCATTCGCTGCGTCGCCTTCATGAAACAAAAAGTCCCCGGCCTTGAAGCGATGGTTCTTTGCGCAGCCCGCGAGGAGCTGCCTGTGCTCGGCCGGAAAAGTTGCAAAAAATGGGTGCTCACTAAGAATGCGTTCAAGACCCTCCATTGTTTTCCTCCATTACCGCTTTTGGGGCCATCCTGATGGCCGCTGCTTCCTCTGTTATATCGATGCCTGTTGGACACCAGGTGATGCAACGGCCGCAGCCGACGCATCCCGAGGTTCCAAACTGATCGTACCAGCTTGCAAGCTTGTGCGTCATCCATTGCCTGTAGCGCGCGCTCCCGCTCTGCCGCACGCTGCCTCCGTGGATGTAGGAGAAATCGAGGGTGAAGCAGGAATCCCACTTGCGCACGCGCTCGGCCAATTCGCCGGTGAGATCGCTGACATCGTCGATGGTTGTGCAGAAGCAGGTCGGGCACACCATCGTGCAATTTCCGCAGGCGAGGCAACGCTTGGCCGCATCTTCCCACTGCGGGTGGTTGGGGCTGCCCTGCAAAAGCTCCTTGATGCCGTCCGTCTCAAGTCTGCGTCCCATGCGGCTTGTGGTGCGCTCGATAATCGCCCCGGCGGCGGCAAGCTCTTCGTTCGAGACCGCACGTTTCGGCACCTCGGCAAGCAGTTCATTGCCGGCTTCGCTACCGGCTTCGACGAGGAAGCTGTGGCCGTTTCCGTCGATAAGCTCGGTCAGGGCCAGATCGAAACCCGATTGCGCTTTCGGCCCCGTCTTCATGGATACGCAAAAGCAAGTCCCTCCGGCCTCGCCGCAATTGACGGCGACGATGAAGGCGCCACGCCGCCGTTCCGCATAGGCGGTATCGGGGTATGGTCCATCGCGAAAGACCTTGTCCTGGATGGCGATGGCGTGGATTTCGCAGGAGCGAACCCCGATGAAGGCAAATTTCTGCGTTTGCGGCTCCGGGGGAACTATTTCCAGTCCCTGGTCGGATTTTCGTGCCGTCCAAAGCGTCTGCATCGGCGGATGCAAGTAGCGCTTCCACGAATGCGGCCCAACGGCGAAGCCAAACAGCGCGCCGTCTTCCCGATGATCAAGGGCATAGCGCCCGGCATCCTGGCGGTCGGTCCAGCCGGCCGGCAGATCGGTAACGCGCGCGATTTCGTCATAGACGATAGCACCGTCGCGCACCGTCGGCCCGAGAACCTTGTAACCGCGAGCGGCAAGGGCGCCGATTAGCGCCTGAAGGCCGTCAACAGTGATTGTCGCTCTCGCCTCACTCATTAGGCAAGACTCCATTCTGTTAAGTCATAACCGGAAAGCCGTCAGACGTCGATCCCGCACATATGGCGCTTTTGGAACGCAAGAGCCAGAGCTGATGAGGGCATTGCAGGCATGCGGCGGCTCGGGGCTTGTTAGCGCGCCTTTGTGAAAACGATGTGAAGCATGGATGAACGCACCTTGAGCCGCTTTGATAAGAATCAAACGGCGACCCGAATCGATTGGCTCCAATCGCAACGGAGCACGCTCTTCATTTCCTCGACTGAGCGGCAGCGCGCTGCAGTGCTTCGAAACCGCCTTTTCCGGGGGCGGCGTTCGATGCCGGCGGGCGCAACCGTATCTCAAAGAAAGCATCGATTGCGTCGAGGTCGGGCAAAGTTGGCGAATGGTCGGCTCCGCCCGCTTCGGAACCGCCAAAGAACGCCGCGTCCAGCCTAAGCTCGCAGCTTGATTCTATGGATCCAATTTCAGTGTACATCGCCCTCACCGCTTCACTAATCGTCCGACAGCTCGAAGTTAACGCCGAGCTGGTTCAGCATTCCTATTATAGTCTCTCCATGCACACCGCGGCCAACATTCAGAAACTGCTGCTGCCGGTGCTTTCTGCCGTTTTCACCTTTGAACTCAGGCTCGAACCCGAGAGGAAGGTGCGCGGTCGCTGTTTGAATGGCCCAAAGCCTCCCCTTGGTATCGAAGATCGGACCGCCGCTTTGACCTCTCAGCCCCGGAGAGGAGGTTTCCAACTGAGCGAGAGTATAGGGCTGCTTTCCAGCGAGACTTGGATCGCGCACAAATCGGGTCAGGATCCCTTCGATGGGAAACAGCGGAAAGGCGCGATCGGCAGCAGAAGTGAAGGTGCCGGTTGTATCGTCCCATGCGATGGGAACGTCGTAAAATGGATAGCCGAGCTTGCATAGGCTTACGCCCGGCTCATAAAATTTTGCGGTGTTTTTTATGACCGGATAGACTGCAATTGAGGACGGATCGAACGGCTCCAACCGGCCAACGCCCAAGTCTATCTCCTCAATGCCCCCGGCATCGACCAGTTTTGCTTCATTGCTTCCCCACCAGACGGCGCAGTGCTGAACATCGTTCCCGCCCGGAGGCGGGCCCAAAGCCCTTATCTTGGCCTTCGCTTCTTTCGGGTTTAGCGCAGCCCCGGCGCGGATTGCAGACACGGACTCGAAATAGGCTTGCGTCTTCAACTGGATCTCGCGGATGGCCGAAAGCGTCTTCAGGATATGGTGCGCCGTCAGAATCCAGCCTTCCCTGTTGATAACCACGAAAGAGGCGATTCCGCTGGTGCATTCGCCATCGACGGTCCTGGCCACGCCGACAACCGGTCTCGTGTAGTGCCTGGCTTTGGCATAGGCTTCCCTGAACATTGGTTTGGCCTCCGGAGAAATTCGCCAAACGGCATTCGCTCCCCGCTTAGACCTCCCATGGATTGACCACGTCAACCCCCATGGGCTGGAAGTCTGCCACGTTGCGCGTTGCCACTTTCAGCCTGTGCACAAGAGCCGTTGCGGCGATCAGGGCGTCACGCTCGGCGCGCGGGTCCGGTACATGCAGCCTTGCAAAACGCCGTGCCACTGCCGTGTCGACGGGCAATATTCGCCCGTCGAAAGCCGTCAGTACCTTGTTGCCGATCCAGGCACGCAAAATTGCGCCTTGCGCCTTGTCACGGCGCTCTACCATCAGTGCTCCGGCTTCGATCTCAAGGATTGTTATGGCAGACAGAAACAATTCCTCTGGATGAAGCGCGTCCGCCCAGGCGGCAACCTTCGGATAGGTCCGGTCCCGCCGCCGCAGTTCAGACAGCACGTTCGTATCGAGTAGCCACATCAGGACAAATCTGCCGGGCGGAACAAGCCCCCGCCGAGCCGGGGCGGATCGAACTCGATGTCTTCGACGCCCGGTTCCGCCAGCAGATCGCGGATGCTGGGGCTTTCTCCGGTCAAGCGGCGATAAGCGTCGTGGCGCAAAAGCACGTAAACCGGCTCGCCCCTGTCGGTGATGATCACGGGGCCGTCATCGGCGGCGCGCTTGGCGCGGCTGACATCCTGATTGAATTCCCGGCTGGAAAAGGTGGTAACGGTCATCGACAGCCCCTCCGCAGTTCAAATAGTCCTACAATACTACATATTGGTGCCTCCATAGGGTTGCAAGCGGTGCCACTGAGAAATCTGCGAGCTTCAACCGCGCAGCCGTGACTGCTGATGACGGATATCAAAGAGCGCGCGCGCGGTTGTACTCAAACTCGGGGTTACCGTAATGCGAGAATGGGAACGAACCATGCCCTATAGCAGCAACGAAGATCTGCCAGACCCCGTGCGGAACCATCTTCCTTCCCACGCTCAGGATATTTACCGGGAAGCTTTCAATCACGCCTATGCCGCGCATCGGGACGATCCCCGCCGCGAAGAGGCCGCCCATCGTATCGCCTGGGCAGCGGTGAAGCGATCCTACGAAAAGATCGGCGGCGAATGGGTTCCTCGCTGACCTATTCTTGCAAGGAAAGGCGCCCGCGATCTTGAGTTTTGTGGCGGCAGCGGCGAGATAAAGTTGCCCCGCGTTACAAAGAAAATCTGAACTTGACTGGCAGGTCGCCGGATGCAGGACTTCGCTGTCAAAAAGGAGGGTGGCATGGATAAAGACGCTTTGAGAGCCTTGCAGGCGCCGATCAAGGATCGCTATCGCGAGACGCCGGATGCGGCGGCGATCACCTTGAAGGCGCAAGGCTCAATCGACGACACGGCGATTGCCTGCAAGGTCGAGACTGGACGCGCTCTCGCTGTCGCCGGGCTTCATCCCGCCACCGGCGGCAGCGGTCTTGAATTGTGTTCCGGCGACATGCTGCTCGAAGCGCTCGTCGCCTGCGCAGGAGTAACGCTGAAGGCGGTCGCCACGGCACTCGGCATTCCGCTTCGCAAGGGCGTCGTGCGGGCCGAGGGCGATCTCGATTTTCGCGGAACGCTTGGCGTCGGCAAGGAGGCGCCCGTTGGGTTCAAGTCCATACGTCTCGCCTTCGACCTCGCGACGGACGCCCCTGAGGACTCCGTGGCCCAGCTCATAAAACTGACCGAGCGTTATTGCGTGGTTTACCAGACGCTCAACAATCGGCCGGATTTGCAAGTGTCAGTCAATCGCGAAGCATGACGCGCGCCGGCCCGGAGGAACGAGCCCGGCAATCCCCTTAGATTTTGCCCATGCAACTCGTTTTGGTCGCAAAGCTGCGTGAAAGGTGGTCGATTTCACGAAGCCGGACGAAACTGGGGGAAAGATCATTCACCGTGCCACGATTGTTTTCGACCTCGATGGGACCATTGCCGACACTGCCGGCGACCTGATCGACGCGGCCAACGCCGCTCTCCTCGCCGAAGGCTTCCCGCCCGCAAATGCGGAGGCCATCAGGCCGGGGGTCGGCTATGGCGCAAGAGCCATGCTTCAATCCGCGCTTTCCTCGATGGGCCGGCGCGCAGATGCGGAGCAGATTGCGCGGCTGGCGGACCGCCTCGTGCAGCATTACGAAGATCACATCGCCATCAAGACGCGCCTTTTTCCTGGTTTCATGGAGGTTGCCGATCAGCTCCGCGGTCAGGGCTCCAAGCTCGCGCTCTGCACGAACAAGCTCGACAGGCTCGTGGCGAAGCTTTTGTCCGCGCTTGGGATCGCCTCCCTCTTCGACGCGAAGGCGGGGCGGGACACGTTTCCCTTCCACAAACCGGACCCGCGCCACATCACCGAGCTTGTCTTGAAGGCGGGCGGACAA
This sequence comes from uncultured Alphaproteobacteria bacterium, assembly GCA_963834165.1. Classification (GTDB taxonomy): domain Bacteria; phylum Pseudomonadota; class Alphaproteobacteria; order Rhizobiales; family Rhodomicrobiaceae; genus Rhodomicrobium. The sequence goes on from CAWIAL010000009.1 coordinate 201,564, forward strand.
TTGCCGCTGACGATCATGATCGGGGACAGCGAGGCCGATATCGCCGCCGCCAGGGGAGCGGGCATTCCCGTTCTCGCCGTGCGCTTCGGCTATGCCGCCGTGCCGCCAGAAAAACTCGGCGCGGACGCGATCCTGAACCGCTTCGAGGAGTTGCCGGACGCGATACGCGCCTTTCTTCCGTTAGAACGCTGCGGATAAGACCCGGCGGAATAGCCGCATCGCGCGATTTACAGAAAGACCGGCCAAGGGTAGGGTGTGCTCGCCGGTCCCGTAGCTCAACAGGATAGAGCGCCAGCCTTCTAAGCTGGATGTTGGAGGTTCGAGCCCTCCCGGGATCGCCAATAAAATCAACAGTTAAGGCCAAAAGAGCGAGAACATTTGCTCTCGTATTACAATTTCTGGCTCCATGTCTTCCAGGCGACAGGTGCCATGGCGGTAGCGGCCGTGGTTATGGGGCGGATCTGGATTCTCTGATAGATTCAGCCATTGGGGAAGCGTGCATTGCTTTTTCCGGAACCCTGGGAGCGGTATCGCGTTATGTCTGAAGAACAGAAGGTGCCAAACGTAAAGAACTTCTAGAATGGTGGGGCAATACCATGCAGCGAAGCGACACCGAAGAAGATCGGAAGAATCGATGGATCCTGCTTGTTGTCTTTTTTGCATTGGACTTCTTCTTGCTTAGAGCAGCCTTCCCCATGCATTTCTGATTATCTTATCCAACTCAGAGAATTATCGTACTTAAGTTGAGCTTGCGAGGGTGCCCGCTAAACTGTTTTCGAGATTTGTTAATAAGCGAATCTGGGAGCCGCACAAGTCTCTGGCTTTGGCGTTTCTGGCTTTGGGTCGTCAACCTTGGCGATACACCGCCTGGCCGTAGTAAAGTTGAAAGCAACCCAGATGTGAAGAGCGGCAGAGAAGAAGGAACAAAAACGCGCCGCCCGTTGTCAGACTTTGACCCGTTCAGAAAAGCAAGGAGGAAAAAATGCAACGACGCAGCGCACTCGCTTTGATTGGGTTGAGCACGATCGTCCCCGCTGTCGCCTTTGGCCAGGAGCAGCGCCCGGCCGGCGGCAAGCTGGGAGAGGCCGCTGAAAGATACCTCAAAAACACACTCGATGTCGGCGCGCTTGCGCTTGCTACAAGCAAGCTCGCACAGGAGAAAGCCGCCAACGCTTGGGTCAAGCGGTTCGCGAACTACGAGACGTCGGAACAGGAAGGGATAGCAAAAATATTCAGCACGCTGGGAGGCCAGCCGCCAGCCCCGGCAACCGAGGATCGCCTTGCCAAGGTGCGTGACCTTCGCGCCCTTTCAGGCGAACGGTTCGAAGAGAGCTACTTGCAGGACCAGCACGACGGGCACGAGCAACTCCTCCATGTTCAGGATGACTTCATCAGGTCGGGAGATAATCCTGAGATCGCGGATATGGCTAAGCTTATCCGCAACCGGGTCGAGGAGCACCTGGATCTGATCACGGCCATCCGCGGTGAACTCCACGCTTACGCAAGACGGTAATGTGAGCGCGAAGGCTGGTCTCAACGCGGAAAGGAAAAGACATGAAAGCCGCAGCGCTAACTGCCGCCTTCCTTCTGACCGCGATGCCATTCCAACCTTCCGCCGCGCAAACGCCGCCGCCCCCGCAGGCCCCGCTGCTGACGGTGTTGTCGCTCAACAATATCTCCAACGCCGTTGCGACGACCTTGAGCGGGCGCGTTTTCGTTGGCTTTCCCCATCTCGACGGCAGCCCGGGGCTGAAAGCCGCCGAGGCTGACAAGAACGGCAAGCTGCATCCATACCCCGACGCAGCCTGGAATGAGTGGGCGCCGGGAAAAGACGCGTCGAACGCGTTTGTCCGGGTCAATGCCTTGCGCGTTGGCCCGGACGGTAAATTGTGGGTCGTCGACGTGGGCGCGCCCGGCTTTAACGGCACCGTCGTTCCAGGCGGCGCCAAGATCGTGCAGATAGACCTCGAGACGAACCGCGTTTCCCGGATCTACGCCTTGGGTTCGGTGACGGCTCCCAAAAGTTACATCGATGACATTCGCTTTCATGGGCACCGCGGCTACATTACGGATGCGGGCGTGCCCGGCCTCATCGTGCTCGACCTCGATACGGGCGAGGCTCGGCGTCTCCTCGATCATGACCGGTCTACCACCGATGAACGGCCGATGCGGGCCGAGGGTCACATTATGATTGGGCCGGACGGCAAGGAGGTCCGTATCCACGCCGATCAGCTGGAAGTCTCGCCGGACGGCCAATACCTTTACTACCAGCCCTGCTCAGGCCCGCTTTACCGCATCGAGACGCGCTTGCTCGACGACCCCTCAGTAGCGCCAGAGGACCTTTCGCGGCACGCGCAATTGTGGGTCAACACGCCGACCACAGGAGGCACAGCGATCGATGGCGCCGGAAACATCTATCTCAGCGATACGGACAACGACCGGATCATGACCATTACGCCTGATGGCCGGATGCGGGTCCTGGTTCAGGACCCGCGCCTGATATGGCCCGATGCGATGTGGATCGATGACACGGGCTTTCTCTGGATCCCGGCGGCCCAGATCGACCGCATCGCCCCCTTCAACAATGGCACGTCAAAAGTGCAATTCCCGGTCCATGTTTACAAGCTCGAAATCGGGCAGATGCCGCCGCGCAGCGATCACCCATGATCTGCCGAAGGCGCACTTGAAGCGGCGCTTCAGCGAACGGGCGGGCCGAGAAGAGCGCCAGCACTATCGCGAGGGCAAGGACGACAGTAGCGCAGGCGGCGATAGCCACGATGACGAGGTTCCCGGGCCTACTGAGGTCCGGTAAGGATTGAACCCGGCCGCTGCGTCGCCATCACGCGCTAATGGGACGCTTCAGGCGCACACGAAAGCCGTCAAAAAAGCCGGCACGGGCCTCCTCCTCCAACGCTGACCGGAGCCTCACAGGGTTGCCGAACCTGCCGGTTGCGCTGCGAAGAAATTTGTACTCCCAGCCTTCAAGATCCCTCTCACGATACAGCGCCATTTCTTCCCCCTACGCCCAGGATCTCCCCGTGGAAGGCCTGCCGGGTCCACCAGTTGTGGCCAGAAGGCTGACGAAAAAGGCATCGTCCACACTTTCCTCCTCTTAACACGCTGGGGTACGCGGTTCTGAAAGCCTGCTTAGGGGGGAAAAGTCCTAGCCAGCTTATTGATTTTGTTAACCAAACTTGCACGATGCATTTGCGGCATTGTCTACAATCAAGTAAAAAATGCACCGTCGAACTTTAATAAAACTTCTTGCAAATTCGTGGTAAATTTTCGTGGCTAGTTTAGATCGGCGTCCCGTATTTTTCGATCCGAGCGGAAGCAGAGGTCGAGTAGTTACAGTCACTATCGTGATGCTGTGCGCAGTCATCGTCCTACTAGTTTCCTTCTTTGCGGTTAGTATAGTGGCTAGCCCTCGCTTGCCACTTCTTAATTTACAAGAACAAAAGTTTTTCGTCGCATATAACGGAAAAAAGATCGAGTCTTCGGAGCCGAGTGTATCATCCGAGTTTAATCGACATCCTCAATCTAATTCGGTGTACTCAGCCGTCCGTTATGCCTTCATGGCAGATATGAAACCAAAAAGCCTGGCTTCATTCAAGAAGAATGCTGATCATATCGATGCGTTGATACCCTCCTGGCTGGAGATCAATTCCCAAGAGGGCGATATCAAACTGCCCTCGCCCCGCGGTCTTCAAACTCTCCTGAGTTGGATTGAAAAAAACGCGCCGGCAATTTCTATTTTGCCGCTCATTGGTGACACCGATAACGAGGATATGCAGACAGTTATAAAAGTATTCAACTCTGCTACCGCCCGTACTAATTTATTAAATAACATAAAAGATTTCGTCACCATCAACAAGTTCAATGGAGTCGTTTTCGATTTCAATAGATTGCCTCTCGAATCGCGTGATGACTACATCATATTTATAAAAGAAGCGGCATCGACTTTTCACAGTCTGAACCTGAAAATACTGGCAACTGTTCCCTCTAACGATCCCAGTTTCGACTATGACGCTGTGTCCGATGCTGTGGATCACATGATTTTAAGAATTTACGATGAACACTCCCAATCGGACGAAGCTGGTCCTTTAGCCGGGCAAGCCTGGTTTGAAAGTCAGTTGGATGCCCGTCTGAAGCATATGGACGGCAGCAAGTTCGTCATAGCGATTGGTTCCTACGCCTACGATTGGGCTGAGCACGGAGACGCAAGAGAGATTGCAATACCCGAGGCTTGGGACTTGCTTAAGGCCTCGCAATCGCAGTTCAGTCTGGAACCCGCTTCGATGAATGCGACGTTCTCGTATGAGAACGCTGAAAATGGCGAAAAGCACACTGTCTGGTTACTGGACGCGGTTACCGCCTACAATCAGACTGCGGCCGCATTAGCGATGGATGTTCACGGCATCGCGTTGTGGAAGCTGGGAACCGAGGATCCAAGCATCTGGGCTTTTTTCCGGCGCGGCCGCATTCCGGACATAACATCAATAGAAGAGGTCAAGACCCTCCCCGCTGGCTACGTTATCTATAGGGGGAAGGGTGAGGCGCTGCAGGTTACAAGTGGAGGGAAACCAGGCGAAAGAACGCTTAGATACGATCCAAAATTGAACCTCGTAACAGATGAAAAAATTTCCGCGGCGCCCGAAGCGCTTACCATTACAAGGTGGGGCGCAGAGAAATCGAAGAAACTCGCTATAACCTTTGATGACGGCCCCGATCCAAAATTTACGGGCGCCATATTAGATATTTTAGCAGAAAAACAGGTTAAGGCTTGCTTCTTCGTTATAGGTGCCAACGCCTCTTCCTACCCGTCGATACTTGGCCGGATCTACAAGGAAGGGCATGACATCGGCAATCATACCTTCACGCACCCAGATCTGACTGCCATCACTCATGCCCAGATAGAACTGGAATTAAACGCCACGCAGCGCTTGCTTGAAGCGGAACTCGGAATAAACACCCTTCTTTTTCGGCCGCCTTACGGTGAAGATCTCAATCCCGAAACCGTCGATCACGCCCAGGCGCTCGTAACATCGACAGGTCTCGGTTACACTACAGTCGGGATAACAATCGACCCGCATGATTGGGCAAACCTCACCAAAAAACAGATCGTTAGCGAGATCATAGCTCAGGCGAACCGTGGAGAAGGCAATGTTATCCTGCTTCACGACGCCGGAGGAAACCGCTCCCAGACCATCGCGGCTCTGCCGGAGTTGATCGATCAGCTACGCGAGCAGGGCTACGAGTTTGTAACAGTTCATGAACTGCTGGGTCTCGATCGCGAAGCAGTCATGCCGCCTAGTCAGCCTGCTGAAGAAACCACGAGGCGATTCAACGCGCTAGCTTTCGGGATCGTCGCAAAACTAGGGACTGTATTATCCGTTCTCTTTTTTGCTGGCCTCATTCTGGGCGTCGCACGGATCTTGCTGATTGGCGGTGCTGCTGTGTTTCATTGGCGCCGTTCCCACAGAAAATCTCCACCATCCTGGCAACCAGCTAGCATCGCCGTAATCGTGCCGGCCTACAATGAACAGGAAACGGTGTGCAAGACCGTCGATTCGCTGCTTGCCGCGACGCTTCAGAGTTTTGAGATTATTGTGGTCGATGACGGTTCCAAAGACGATACCCTAAAAGTTATCCAGCAAACCTTCGATGGTAACGAGCGTGTTCGTATCCTTTCAAAGCCAAACGGGGGCAAGTCATCCGCACTCAATTTCGGCATTCAAAACACAGATGCTGAAATCGTCATAGCCCTCGATGCGGACACCATATTCGCCCCTGATGCCATCGAGATGCTCGTGAGGCACTTTGCAGACGAACGCGTTGGCGCCGTGGCTGGCAAAGTCATTGTCGGCAACAAAGTCAACCTTCTCACCGAAATCCAAGCTCTGGAATATATAGTTAGCCAAAATTTCGACCGGCGTGCTCTTGAGATCGCCAATGGCATCACCGTGGTGCCTGGAGCAATCGGAGCCTGGCGCCGGGAAGCGCTCTTGGGCATTGGAGGCTTCCCGGACAACACTCTGGCTGAGGACGCGGATGCAACGATCAGTTTGGAGTGCGCGGGATGGAGAGTCCTAGTAGAACCGAAAGCCATCGCTCGCACGGAAGCTCCTGAAACCCTGAAGGCATTCACAAAGCAACGCTTCAGATGGATGTTCGGAATGCTGCAGGTTGCTTACAAGCACCGCGACGTATTCAGGAGCAAGAAAGCCCCCGGCATAGCGTATTGTGCGATCCCAAACATCGTTCTGTTCCAGTTCCTGCTGGTCATGATCTCGCCAGTAATGGACCTCGTACTGGTCTGGAAGTTGATGGTTGCGCTCGTTACCTATCTGATGCACCCCACTCAGACACCGCTAACCGACCTCAACACAACTCTCGCATATCTGGCGGCTCTCCAGATATTGGAAATCATCGCTGCTGCGGTTGCGCTAAAATTGGATGGCACGAAAATCGAACTGAGATACGTCCCTATCCTGCTCGTGCAGAGGCTAGGATATCGCCAGCTTCTTGCATGGATTGCGATAAAAGCCGCAATGTCTATCATCAAGGGGCAAATCGTAAACTGGGGTAAGCTAGCTCGAACTGGAAACGTGGGATTGCCAGCAGCCGGACAAGCGCAATAATTCGAATCTTTTCGTGACCAGAGGCGGGAATAGCGGATTGACTTGCTTCTCCCGTCCTCTCATGGGCCCACTTAGAAGAGAATCGATAACCCTACAGAAACATAACCCCCTGTTGCACCAACTGTACTGCCTGTCGCAACCCCGGTGCCTCCGTTATCGAAGCTTGTCACCCATTGATAGCCGCCGGAAAGATCCAAAGCGGCTGTTCGGCCAACAAAAGATGTAACTGGAATGCTGATAAAGCCACCCATCTTGCTGGCTCGGTAGTATTCATTTCCAGAAAATCCACCTTCTGGACCAATAACGAAGTCCTTTACATTGTATCCAATGCGCCCTTTGGTCCAGTAAGTATCGAACGCCGTCGAGTAATCGGCAAGCAACGTGCCCAGTACTGCTGCATTCCGATCTGTCTCGATTGCAGCGGCAACCTTAAAGCCGGCTTCATCCCCAAGCGGTTTTCCATTAGAAGAACCCGGCAATCTTTGATAGTCGAACCCCATAAATCCAGAGATTGTGACCGAATCCATGGCGACTTGATACCCGGCAAGCGCATCTCCCTGCCAAACATCCCCCTCCTTAAGATTCACATAGGTTCCGTCGGCACGGAGGAGAATATCGTTCTTCGAAATATCTCCGTTTAGGGCGGTTATTCCTCCGCCATAAATGTCGTAAGAGCCACGCGCTCCGTCTACGCCTGACCAGACTACAGTCGATTGCTCCGCCGGATCTTTGAGGCTTCCGCCGCATTGCGCCGGGGAAGCTAAAACACTTCCGAATACTGCAACCGCAATGGCTGCAGTAGCAGCTTGATTAATAATGTTTCGCATTTTTTTGCCCATGTTGCCCAAGATGTGGCTAATTAGCGTTGAACTGATTCGGGAATACGGTCAATATTCGCTGAGCCCTTTAGGCCAACACGCTGTAATTGAGAAAGTAAACTGTAGCAATCTAAGGTTGTAAACCAACCCGTTACTGTCCCCCAGCCAGTACGCTGCTGGAGTGCGCTCGCCGGTACTTGGATGAGCTTGACAGATGAATTTTAAGCAGGATACCAAGCATAAACTTATAATAGTTTTAACCCTTGTGGGATCCGCAGTATTTAAAGATAGGTGTCTATCCAGTGGCCGAACCTTTCGGCTTGACCGTGCTCAGCTTTAAGAAGGCAGTCACGACTATTTTTTGGGTGGGCGAAGGGGGCGAACAACGATAATGATTATATCAGCAATAGTTGTAGCCATTGGGATCCACAATGGGTCGGGCGGTTCGGAGGGATCGACAGCCCCGATCGCCGGAACGGCTTTTATCCCGCGTATTTCAGGCCGAAGGAAAATCCCTTCTAAGCCCTCTTGTCGCAGGCGGCGCGCACGCTGGTCGTGAAACGCCGGTTTTTCGCAAGCAGCCGAGGTCGCAAGTCTAGCGAAACTCTCGGAGCCGCAGCTTTCAGCTACAATTCAGCGATGGCCGTGCCGTAAAGGCCGCAGCAGAGAAATCTTGTCTCAATGCATTGTGTCGGGCGAACTCTCCAGGGATAATTGGATACAGTCGAATGGTTGTTGGCGCCGGCGCAATTGTTAGGATCACAAGACGAGCGCCGCCGGATGCGCAAGCAGAGAGAAGAAGTCATGAGACTCTTCAAACGTATTTTTGAACCCGCAGCGGTCACATTGGCCCTATGCACATGGGGAATTATCCCCGAACTGCTTTGGCGCCATGGTTATAATTTTCTGGCTTCGGTAGCTTTCCTTACGCTCCCTCTATGCTTTTTTGAATTGGCTTGTTCCTACAGCGACTGGCAAAAAAGCGCGCGGAACGCCGGAAATCGACGTTAACAGTACGGGTGGAATTGGAAGATTGCGAGCGAAGCGGCGATTGCAGAGGCTGCAGGTAATCGGTATCGCTATGACAGGGAGTACCGCCCAGGAGGGCGTCGCGACTTCTGTGGCAATAGGGTTTTGAACGGCGAAAATTGCGAAATGGTTGCGAAAGGATGGAGCATCCGGCGACGTTTGCAAATGGCGTTGGGCAGATGACTGGAAATAAGATCGGCGCAACGATAGAGACGCCTGGAGCGGCGATAGTAACCGCCTTTGGGATCGAGCCTTGTTTGAAGCGGAACGTTACAATCTGCGTGGCTCCAAATCGTCCCAGGTGACGCTCGCCATGGGGGCAATACCGCTAAGAAACGGGAATGCGCCGGCGGTTCGCGCGGAACATGCCTTTCGTCTTTTTTGCCTTCCGGAAAAACATCGGCCGCCGAATTACCGGAGGCTTGCGCTGAGAGCGCGCTTTCACCTTCGCCACGCCTGCATGCGCCGCTATGGCGAGATCCAGACCTATGTCTTTGAATCCCGGAGAGAGTCGAAAGGAACAATTCTTTTGATCCATGGCTGGGGAGCCGAAGCGTCTTTCCTGGCTGCCTTCGCCGAACCTCTTCGCCGCCTGGGCTTTAGAGTCGTCGCGCTCGACTTACCGGCTCACGGCCGCTCGGCTGGCGCCCGCACCAATCTCGCAGCCTGCGCCCGCGCAGCCCATCGCGTTGCCACCTTGTTTGCGCCGATCTCCGGCATCGTCGGACATAGTCTTGGCGGTCTTATTTCTCTTTGGATTGCAGAAGGCGGCTCCCCTCTGGATTACCCAATTCCGGTCCGAAACCTTGTCTTGCTTGCATGCCCCAACCGCTTCGTCGATGTCACGCGCTCATTTGGAGCGGGTCTTGACCTCTGTGAGAAAGCGCAACTTGGCTTCGAGCGCCGGCTCTCCCGTGTCGGGCGCCGGCCGGTCGAAGGCTTCTCAGCGGTAAATCTGCTTAATCGAATCGGAAGCAAAATCCTGGCTGTCCACAGCGCCGACGATGAGAGGGTCAGCTTCGCCGACGCCGAGGCCATCGGCGCCGCGAGTCCTCGCGTGAAGCTCATGGCTTGCGATAAACTTGGCCATGCAAGGCTGCTTTACGACCCTACTGTTATTCGCGGCGTAATCTCCTTTCTATCCGCCGATGATGCGCCACCGGCGTCGCAAACCGCCACCGGCTGCGATTCGGCGGCGAAGTGAACGGCCGCCTCGCGGTTTGATTGCCGCTCCTCACGGGAAGATTTCCACCGCGGAACGCGACCAATTCGTATCAATTCTCAACGCGTTTGAGCAGTTGGAAACAGCGACGTGAAGGACGCTGAAGACGGCCGGAAATGCAAATCTGAATTTTGACGTGATTGGACTTTCGGGCTACGGGATCGCCCTTTTTTGCGATGCGGCGTATTGAAAAAAACGCCGTCACAGTAGCGGCGTCCGGCAACTCGCCTGTCTCCCTTACGATCTTTTACAATTTAGGCGTTTTTGCCACGCTCGCGCTCGCTTAGCTTTTTGCTTCGGCCGTCGCGGGGTTTCGCGCGGATTGAATACAGCTGCTTTTAAGCATCGGGGCGCATCAGGGGGTGGATCATGAATGCTTGCGTCTTAAAGGGGTTGCTGACTTTGGGTCTCTTGCTTCTTCTGGCGCCGCTTTGTTATGCGCGAGACTGCCGGATGAAGACGGCGAACGCTCCCCTCCACGCTGTCGTTAGCAGTGGCAGTTGCGTCCAAGTCGCCGAAGTGAAGGTGTGCGCACCGGCAGGCAAAAAACCAAGCTCTTCCTCGATAAAAGAGTTGAAGGCCTCATCGAATATAGAGGTCGAAGATGAGATTAAGCACCTCGACGACAGTTGCATCGTAGCTAAGGTAACAGTGCGCGCTCGCAATGTCATGGGGCCCCCAATCTGGCAATATTGCGCAGAGGGATCCTACGATGGCTTGGCGGAACTCGGATATTGTCAGTAATATGACGAGTTATTTTGGTTTCTTTATGGAAGCGCCTTTTGGATCGCGCCCACGCTTAAGCTGTTACGACAAGAAAACCTCGCCGATGTAGCGCGTGATCCGCCGTTAGATAACACACTGATCTTGCGTGAGAAGCCTGCACAAGAGCGCGCCATACTGAAGCACAACTTGCTCATGAAGTTGCTTCGCCCGCTTAACACGCCATAGTTTCTAGATTATACTAGTTTTTTCTAGCTTTTGAGGCTCGGATATGGAAACGCCTCAAGATGCCATCCTCCTCAGCGAGCCCATCGGCGAAGCGAGCTGCGCCATCGATCGTGTTGAGGAGTCCAATCACCGTCGAGTTCGGCGGCGCAGCTTTATTGTGGTTGCGGCGATATCAGCCCCGCCGGCAAAAGTCCTCCTCGATCTGAATGCGGCCAACACCCAGGAGGGAAACCGTGTTTAGCAAAATCCTTATCGCCAATGATGGTTCGGAAGGCGCCGCCCGCGCGCTGGCTGCTGCGATCAATCTGGCGAAAGTGCATCGGGCAGCACTGCACATGATTGCGGTTGAAGAAATGCCGCGTTTTCCAGCCTCAATCGACGAGGTCGTCGAAGAGAGGGCCGAAGCCAATCACGTTTACGAGGCCACCGCTACCCGGGCGATTGCCGTGGCCCAGGCTGAAGGACTTAAGTTGACTCCCCACGCCGTAATAGGCCACCCCGTTTCCGCGATTTCAGAGTTTGTTGAAAGCGGAAGATTCGACCTGCTTGTAATAGGCTATATGGGGCACTCCGAGCTTTACAACCGCCTGATCGGAAGCACGGCGGATCGTCTTGTCGAGCACGCCCCTTGCGCCGTTCTTGTCGTTAAATAAGGAGGCGCCTCAGCCGCGCTGACTTTCCTCATACCGGCCGCCGGCCTCCATGTGGCGGGCGACGAACCTCGCCAGCGGCGGTCCGATCATGACGATGATCAAGAACCGGATCGTTTGCAGCGCCATCACGAAGGGCACGTCCACATTGGTAGACGCGGCGATGATCGCGACGGAATCCATGCCGCCCGGGCTCGTTGCGAGATAAGCGGTCAAGGCATCGATGCCGAGCGTCTGCGTAAGCACGTAGGCAAGGCAGCCCGCGAACGCGATCAGCGCCGTGACGGACAGGAGTATTTTTGGAAACGCACGAAAGGCATGAGCCAGGATTGCGGGCGTGAAGCTCAGGCCTACATTCCACCCGAGAAGCGCGTAAGTGGCCGCCAGCAGCCATTTCGGCAACTCGATGTCGATGGCGCCCGTGAGATGCAGGATCGATCCGGCAACAAGGGTGAGCAGCATCGGACCCGAAGGGATGCGAGACAGCCGGCCTGCGGCCGCACACGCTCCGGCAAGGAGAAGCGTTTCGGAAAAGCCTTGCCAGCGGACGGCGGGGAACCATTCGATGGAGGGATGGGGGACCCCCGTCTTATGCGAGAGCACTGTCGCGACGATGGAGGCGAGGCTTGCGACGCAGGCCACCCGGAAATATTGCATGAAAGCGACAAGCCGCGCGTCCGCCCCAAATTCAGCGGCCATGATCACCATGGCGGCTGCCGCGCCGGGCCACGAACCCCAGACGCTTGTCGTGCCGGGCATGACGCGCCACCGGCTCATGATCCAGCCAAGGAAGCTGCTGGCGGCTATGATCGAGAACACGACGCTGAGGATGACCGGCCATTCTTGAACGAAGGATTGGAGGATCGAGGGGGTGATTGCGCTGGCGATGAAGATGCCCATGATCGCTTGCGCACCCACGTAGGGGAGCCGCGGCACCCGCACCTTTGCGCCATTGACCCCAAGGACAACGCCGCCCGCCATCGGTCCGAGAAAAAGCGCGGCTGGCAGCCCGACCAAGTGCAAAACCGTTGCTAAAATCGCAGAGAGCACTGCGAGAAGCAGCCATTGCGCGGCGGACGGCAAAGCGGGAAGATTATCGGTGGAAAGGATCAAGGCGGCGATGTCTCCGTATGTCTGGTCGACATGGAAACGCGGGGCACTTCTCCAGTTGGGAGAGGCCGGACCGCTGTGCGGGCCGGGTGAGAGGTGAGTGCCTGATTCAAATGTAAACGCCCTAAGCCGGTGCGCGCCAGTTTGGCGCGCCTTTGCATGAACGCATAACGTATCCTCGCGCAGGCCCAGGGCCTAGCTGATTCCTCGCAACACGCACCGGCTCAAAGTCCGAGCTCCGTCAGGCTTGGGTAGCCGACGGGTCTCCGGCCGAGCGGCCAGCGCAGCTTGCTTCCTTCCGCCTTGATGGCCATCCTGTTGCTGCTGGCAGAGCGCTGGCACAACAGCCCGTCCGCGTCGAACTCCCAACTCTCGTTGCCATGAGACCGGTAGACTTTGCCGCCATCGTTCCATTCGGAGGCGGACCGCACGGCGATGCGGTTCTCGCCGAAAGCCCAGAGTTCGAGGATAAGCCGGCAATCGTGCTCGCGGGACCACCTGCGAGCCAGGAAAACGCAGATGGCTTCGTGCCCCGCAATCAACTCGCCCTGGTCGAGCCAACGGCTCTCCGCGCTCAGCGCGGGCAAAATCCTGGCCAGGTCGCGGATATTCAACGCGTCTTCAATAAGACGCACCTTCTCCGAGGCTGTCGCGGCTGTGAAGGGCGGAAGCAGGGACTTTTCCATGGGCTTTTCCAAATGCCGTTATTGTGCCGGTCTCTATCCGCGCACGGGGCTAGAATGTCGAGGCCGCCAAGAGGAATCATTCCAATTTTCGTTAACTGCCGAGTAACCGGATCGGTTCCGGCTTTCTGCACCGGAATGTTGAAAACGGAAACCAGATCTCGCGAAGCCGTTTCGGCGAATGCTACCTTGCTTGCCAAGCGGAGCCTTAACGCCAATCCGCCTTGCTGAGGCGCGATTTGCAGTCTTCTTTCTATGCATTGCAGCAATGCTGCCGCGCACAAAGGAGTTTTCCCAGCGTTGGGTCCCTGTATCAGGAACTGGAAAAGCAATTTATGACAGACAAGCCGCGTCTTTGGCGCTTTCAAAGCCTCGGTCCCCATGGGTTTCATGAGATTGCCTATACCGAATGGGGAAACCCGCGCAGCCACCGCCTCGTCTTTTGCGTCCATGGCTTCACCCGGAACAGCCGCGATTTCGATGAACTTGCAGCGAGCCTCGCCGGAACATGCCGTGTCGTGTGCATGGATGCCGCCGGGCGTGGAGCGAGCGATTGGCTGACGCACAAGGGGGACTATTCATTCTCGCGCTATCTGGCGGATGCGGCTGCGCTCCTCGCACGCGTCACAGCGCCCATTCCGGCTTCCGGTTTGCGCCGCATGCTTGGCAGCAATCCTTCTCCGAAGCGCCATGTCGATTGGATCGGCACATCGATGGGCGGCCTGATCGGCATGATGCTCGCGGCGAAGCGGCAAACGCCAATCGGGCGGCTGGTCCTCAACGACGTCGGCCCGCTCGTGCCATGGTCCGCGCTCATGCGCATGAAGCAGGCGCAGACAGGGTTGAACAAGACGTTCGCCACTATCGAGGAAGTCGAGCGTCACCTCCGCGAAACCTGCACTGAATTCGGGCCGCTCAGCGATTCGCAGTGGCGGCACGTTGCGCAGCACAGCGCAATCCGCAAAGGCGACGGATCGCTTGTTCTGGCGTTCGATCCTGCCGTCATTACGCATATGCGCACCGGCACCGTGCCGGGCGTCGCCTTCGGCAGCGAGTTCCTTTCCGGACTCGATCTCTGGCCCACGTACGACATGATTCGCTGCCCTACGCTCGTGCTGCGCGGCGGCAATTCAGATGTGCTGCTCAAAAAGACTGCCGACGAGATGATGCGGCGCGGGCCGAAAGCGGAAGTCGTCGAGTTTGAAGGGATTGGCCACGCGCCCTGGCTCATGGCGGAAGACCAGATCAAGGTTGTGCGCGATTTTTTGTTCGAAAGGACGGCGGAATTGCCGGAGCCTGAAGCCACGGAGTCCCAGGCTGCGCTCCTTCGACCGTCTTGTCCGTAATGACCGCTTGCGGGCCTGTGAAAGAATTTAGCGGTTGGCCACGTTCTCATTGTCATGGCCGCCCTCGAGGCGGCCATCGAGTTCTCGGAGGCTTAACTGCAGGGCCGGGTCAAGCCCGGCCATGCGAATAAGGAGCTCTTGCGTCAAGGGGCCTTCGAAACAAAAGCCACCCCTTGGCTCAATGCACCGAATGCAGCTTCGGCGTGGGATACCCCGCCGACGAAAAGCAGCAAACTCCCGAGCGCGAAAGCCACGGCAAAAATGCGAAGCGTGTCGCCCCAGATCTCTTTTTTGTCCGCCCAGGTTGCCTGGCTGAGATACGCGAAAATAGCCGTGAGAACTGCAAAAGCCGCTCCATAGCTGAACGACGACAGGGGATCGGAGAGGTATGCGAGCGAACCCTTGAAATTGGCATCCTTCGAAAAGGTGCCGATGAAGGTCAAGATCGCGAGAGCCGCCGCTCCGTTCAGGAGCAGCAGGGCCTGCACCACCTGTCCGGCATAGGTTCGCGCGGATTGCGCCTCGAACCGGCTGCCCTCTGCAGCAAACCTGCGCTTATCCAGTTCGAACCGTTCGATGTCGAGCTGGGTCTTTCCCTGCTCCAGCCCCATGCCCCAGCCCTGACGCGATCCGCCTTGTCCTTGCTGTGTGAGGGCGGCGATCTGGCCTTTTAATTCTTCGATTTCCCGGGTCAGTTCCCGCCTGCCTGACATAGTGAACATTGCCGCCTCTATTCACATGATTCAGATGAATTTCTTTTACGAAATCCCTATCATTTCAAGCGTGACCAAATAGTTAAGGATCAGCTTGAAGGCCTGTCTCGCCGGCCCGGGCGCGCATTTATTCTGCGGGTGATGTCATTAGTGCGGCGAAGTCCGGCGAATTGCCACCACGCAGCTGGCCGAACGTGCATTGATGCGGCGATTTGTCGGGGCGCCAGCGGACGAGCTTCGTCCCGTGACGGAACCGATTCGCGGTGATGTGGTCGTATTGGACTTCGGCGACGAGGACGGAGCGAAGCGGCTCCCATGCTGTAGACTTCTCTGTGGCCCAGCGGCTTGGACCTCCGGGCGCCTTGCCGGTGAAGCCGGGCGGCTCGATCAGCCCCTCCAGAAGCTTCGTCAGGCCGGCGCGATCCTCGGCGGCGATTGCGGAGGTGAACCCCACGTGATCGAGTTCCCCGCGCTCATTGTAGAGGCCGAGCAGCAGCGAGCCCACAAGCCGCTCGCGTTCGAGATAGCGGAAGCCTCCGACAACGCAATCCGCGGTGCGAAGCCGCTTCACCTTGATCATCGAGCGCTTGCCCGGCTCGTACGGTCCGTCGAGGCGCTTGCCGACCACGCCATCGATTGCCCCGCCACTCGCGTTCAGCCACTCGCGCGCAACGGCGGCATCCCGGGTATAGGGCGACAGCCTGAGCTGGGGCTCGCAGGCGTTGTCACTGTAGAAGCGTTCGAGGGCTTTCCGTCTCTCAACAAGAGGCGAGGCCATTAAAGTCTTTCGGTCCATCGAAAGCACGTCGAACAAGATGAATGTCGCAGGCGTCTCGGCGGAAAGCCGCGCGATGCGGCTCGCCGCCGGATGGAGCCGCATTTGCAGCGCGTCGAAGGAGGGAACGCCGTTCGCGGCCACGATCAGCTCGCCATCGAGCGCAAAGCTTGAAGGCGAAAGCCTCCCGATCAAGGAAACGACTTCGGGAAAGAACCGCGCCAGCGATTTGCCAGATTTTCCGGCGACCTCTGCCTGCTCTCCAGCGCGGAAGAGAAGACACCGGAAGCCATCCCATTTCGGCTCGAACTGCCAGCCCGGCTCGGCCGGAAGGCGATCGACCTGGCGCGCTTCCATCGGCGGCGTCGCGGGATCGACAACGAACGCGCCCGCCGTGTTTAAAGCGCAGGCATTAAGGAGCGGGGGTTGCTCTCGCGGCATGACAGCCAAAGGTCCCAGGGCTTGCGCGGTTCCCGCACGCGGCTAATCGCGTTCAACCAGTTGAAGCAGGCATTCGCGAGCTTAGCCAACGAATTGCAGGGTGAGACCTCCGGCAGAGGAAGGCCGCGTGCTCGCGTTATTTCTCTTGTTGAAGGTTAAGAGGCAATAAGCCACGCAGGATCCGATGCAGACCGCGCATTTGGCGCGACCGATGGCGATGCCGCGCTTGTAAAGCGGCTGCAGAGTAAAGTCAGAAGCTCACAGCCGGCAATAAAAAAAAGACCCTCGCTCTATTAATGGAAGAGCCAGGGTCAGTGAATCCATCCTGTAAGGAAAATGGATGTCTATTTGATTAACAGACTTCAGCGCTTCGCGCGCAAGCTTAAGTCTTAAATTGCTGGAATGGAGCGGAAAAACATCTCCGCTGCCAAACCTACCTCGTCTCCATCGCAGTCACCCGTTCCACCTCCATCCCCAGAACGCGAATGTCATGACCTATCCAGGCGGTTTCCGGTGTCCGTACTGCGGCGGGGCGGATGTCAGATGGAGGAACTTACTTCAACAGCCCATCCTTCTTCGCCATATGCTCGACCAGGTCGACAACTCGCATGCTGTAGCCCCACTCGTTGTCGTACCAGCTCACGACCTTGAAGAAGTTCGCATTCAGCTCGATGCCGGCCCCGGCGTCGAAGATGCTGCTGTGCGCATCGTGGATGAAATCGCTGCTGACGACATCCTCGTCCGTGTAGCCGAGAATGCCCTTCATAGCGCCTTCGCTCGCTTCCTTCATCTTGGCGCAGATTTCCTTGTAGCTCGTGGCCTTTGCGGTTTTGAATGTGAGATCGACGACCGAGACGTCCGCTGTCGGAACGCGGAACGCCATGCCGGTCAGCTTGCCTTTCAGCTCGGGCAGAACCAGAGCAACTGCCTTGGCGGCGCCGGTGCTGGAGGGGATGATGTTCAGGTATGCGTTTCGACCGCCGCGCCAATCCTTCCGGCTTGGGCCGTCCTGCGTCGGCTGCGTCGCGGTCACCGCGTGGATCGTCGCCATCAGCCCTTCGGTCAGGCCGAAGTTGTCGTTGATGACTTTTGCGATCGGCGCCAGGCAATTCGTCGTGCAGCTTGCATTGGAAACGACCTTGTCCTTGGCCGGGTCGAACTTGGTGTGGTTCACGCCCACCAGGAGCGTCGGAA
Source organism: uncultured Alphaproteobacteria bacterium (assembly GCA_963834165.1). GTDB lineage: Bacteria > Pseudomonadota > Alphaproteobacteria > Rhizobiales > Rhodomicrobiaceae > Rhodomicrobium. The sequence continues at coordinate 219,137 of CAWIAL010000009.1, forward strand.
TCTTTTCCGGGTCTTTGGTCGGCGCCGACAAGACTACTCGCTTGGCGCCGGCTTTGAGATGCCCTTCCGCGCCGGCGTAATCGGTAAACAGGCCGGTCGATTCGATCACATAATCCGCGCCGTTCTTTCCCCAAGGAAGCTCGGCCGGGTTCCTGATCGAGTAACACGGCACGTGCTTGCCGTTCACGACGAAGCCATCTTCTTTCGCCTCGACCGTGCCGGCAAACCTGCCGTGGGTCGTGTCATACTTCAAGAGATAAGCGAGATTGTCGGGGGGCACGATGTCGTTCACGCCGACAATCTCAATGTCTGGGTTGTCCATCGCCGCGCGAAACACCAACCGACCGATACGCCCAAACCCGTTGATTCCGATTTTAAATGCCATGACCGCTCCTTGTGCTTGGCTTAAGCCCCCGCAAAAAGGGCCACGGGGCGCGGATGATGTCAAGCAGACAAGACGATTGGCCAACACGCCAGAACTGAAAGAAAACTTGATAGGGGCTCCGAAAACCATGTCCGGGGCGCCAAATTGACGGCTTGGCGAAGGAAAATCTTCGCCCTGTAATCGAAATGGTGTCCAGGATACGAGACACCTTTTCAAGAGGATCCAGCTCGCCGTTCGCCCCGTTCTGCCCACCGCCAGAGGGGCATTCGTTGGCGAATCCATGGATGGCGAACTTGTCAAAACAAATGGCAACATCTTTTGCTCAGCACTCCGCTCAAGGATGGAGCGCGCGCTGAATTTGTGGCAAATACGGTTCTCATGAGACAGAAGTTTCAGCCCCTCGCTGCATTCGTCATTGCAGCCCTTCTCACGTTCAGCGCGGCCGCCGCGGAGCGCTGGAATACCCTGCCGCCGCTCCCGCCGATGCCTCCCGCCGCGCAATCCGGCTATGCGCCCGTCAACGGCATCAAGATGTATTACGCCGTGTATGGCAAGGGCGATCCGATCCTCTTCATCCACGGCGGACTCGCCAATTCGGATTACTGGGCGAACGAGGTCATTGCGCTCTCAAAGACGCATGCAGTTATCGTCGCCGACAGCCGCGGCCATGGGCGCTCCACGCGCACTGCCGAGCCCATGGGCTACGATCTTATGGCTTCGGATTATCTGGCGCTGCTGTATTACCTCAAGATCCCCAAAGCCGCGATTGTGGGCTGGAGCGACGGCGCCATCATCGGCCTCGACATCGCCATGAAACATCCCGAGCGGGTGACGAAGCTGTTCGCGAACGCCGCTAACGTCACGACAGACGGCGTCAAGCCCGGCATGGCGCAGTCGCCCGCTTTCAGCGCTTTCATCAAGCGAAGCGCGGCGGAGCATCAGCGCCTCGCGCCTTCACCCCGCGAAATCAGGGCCTTCCTCTCCTCGATCAGGAGGATGTGGGCCACGCAGCCCAACTGGACCAAGGCGCAGCTTTCCGGCATCCACGTTCCGGTGGCGATTGTGGTGGGCGACCACGACGAGGCGATCAAGCGCGATCACACCGAATACATGGCGCGCGTGATCCCCGGCGCGAAACTCATCATTCTGAAAGACGTCGGCCACTTCGCGCTGCTGCAAGATCCGGAGGCCTATACCAAGGCGATCCTCGACTTCATCGATGCGCCATGAGCGCGCTGCCAAAAAATGTTGCGGTGATCGGCGCTGGGCCTGCCGGGCTGATGGCCGCCGAGGTGCTTGCGCAGGAAGGCGTTGCAGTCACGGTCTACGACCACATGCCGGCTCCGGGCCGCAAGTTTCTGCTTGCAGGGCGCGGCGGTCTCAACCTCACGCATAGCGAAGACCTGCCTCGCTTTCTCTCGCGCTATGGCAGCGCCGAGCCGCATCTCCGGCGTGCAATCGAAGCCTTTCCGCCTGCGGCGCTGATCGCGTGGTGCGAGGGTCTGGGCCAGCCCACTTTCGTTGGGACGAGCGGCCGGGTTTTTCCGCGCGCGATGAAGGCGTCTCCGCTGCTGCGTGCGTGGCTGGCGCGGTTGGGCTCGCTGAACGTCATTTTCAAACCGCGGCACCGTTGGGCCGGTTGGGAAGACGGCAGGCTTTTGTTCGACACACCCGGTGGCCGCGTTGCCGCCGAAGCCAGAGCCACCATCCTTGCGTTGGGCGGAGCGAGCTGGCCCCGCCTTGGCTCGGACGGGCATTGGACGGCGATCTTTGCCGAAGCCGGCATCGCGGTCTCGCCTTTGAAGCCATCGAACTGCGGGTTTGCCGCCGAGTTTTCGGATCTTTTCCTCACGCGCTTCGAAGGGCAGCCGCTGAAAGGCGCCGAGTTCGGCTTCGTCGGCGCAAAGGTCCGCGGCGAGGCAGTCGTCACCAAAACCGGCCTGGAGGGCGGAGCCATTTACGCGCTGTCGCCGAAGCTGCGCGACGCAATCGAGCGCGACGGCGGCGCGGTGCTCACGATCGATCTGCGCCCAGGCGTGCGTTTGAGCGCTTTGGAAGCCGCGTTGTCGAGGCCGCGGGAAAAGCAATCGCTGTCCACATTTCTGCGGAAGGCTGCCAAACTAGCCCCTGTAGGGGTTGGCCTTCTGCACGAAGCCGCTCGCCGGGACGGAAAGCCTCTCAACGCCGCGACCCCCGCATCCCTTGCCGCGCTCATAAAGTGCGTTCCCGTCCGGCTTACGGCGCCCGCTCCCATCGAACGGGCCATCTCCACGGCCGGTGGCGTCGCCTTCGACGAAATCGACGAGCGCTTTATGTTGCGCCGAAAGCCGGGCGTGTTCGTCGCGGGCGAAATGCTGGATTGGGAAGCGCCGACAGGCGGCTACCTGCTGCAAGGGTGTTTTTCGACAGGCGTGGCCGCCGCGCGCGGTGCGCTCGCCTGGTTCGGCGGATTTCCGGAGCAAGCTCAGGCTTCCAAGCTTGCCTCCGCGGTTCCGGCATCGGCTACCTCCGGGAACACAGGGTAGACCCCGGCCACGCGTCCCATCTGCTTCGTCAGCGCGAGCACGATATCGATCGCCGGCGTCTCGACGTCCACGAACCGCGCCATCTCCTGCACCACCGTCAACAGCGCGTCGAGTTCAATCGGCCTGCCCTTCTCCAAATCCTGGAGCATCGATGTCCGGTGCGCGCCAACGGACGCCGCGCCATTGATGCGGCGTTCGATGTCGACCCGGAAATGAACGCCAATGCGCCGCGCAATCGTCTCCGCTTCCTCCATCATGCGCCGGGCGACCGCGCGCGTTCCAGGATCGGTCGCAACAACGTCGAGCGTCGCGTGCGTCAACGCCGAAATCGGATTGAAGCACAGATTGCCCCACAGCTTCAGCCAGATGTCGTCGCGGATGTCGGTATAGATTCGGCACTTGAGCCCGCCCGCCTCGAAAGCCTGAGCAAGCTTCTCAACGCGCGCGGTGATGTCGCCAGCCGGTTCGCCAAGGTTGAAGCGGTCGCCATAGATGTGCCGGATGACGCCGGGCTCAATGAGTTCGGTCGCGGGGTAGACGGTGCAGCCGATGGCGCGCTCCGGTCCGATATGTTTCCACTGCCGGCCCCCTGGATCGACGCTTTTGAGCGGGAGGTCTTTGTACTGGCCTTCGAAACCGTAGAAGTACCACCATGGAATGCCGTTTTGCGCCGTCACGACCGCCGTTTCAGGCCCGAGCAAAGGCAGCATATGTTCCGCCGCTTCCCAGGCCTGATGGGACTTGCAGGCGACGATCACGTAATCCTGCGGTCCGAGTTCTTTCGGATCGTCCGTCGCGGGCATGCGAGCCACGCGCTCCGTGCCGTTGATGAGAAGCTTGAGGCCATTGGCCCGGATCGCCTGTAACTGCGGCCCCCGTGCAATCAGCGAAACGTCCGCGCCGCCCTGTTTCAGGCACACCGCCATGTAACCGCCGATGGCGCCCGCCCCGTAGATGCAGATTTTCACGATCGCAATCCTCCGCGGCTGTCTTAATTTTCGTTTACCTCAAAGGTACGTAAGCAACTGAGGGCTGGCAACCGCCGCGTTTGGCGTTTGCCGGCCTCTGCGTTGCGTTGGGGCGCGGCATATTCTTCATCTTCAACATGTGTTGACGCAATAAACTCCAACTTTGCCGCCCATCGATTGACGCCGCCAGCCGAAACCCCCTATCTATGAGGCTAAATCGAGCTAGGAAATGTAGACGTCATGACACAAAGAACATATCAGCCCAGCAATTTGCGCAGGAAGCGCAAGCACGGCTTCCGCCAGCGCATGTCGACGAAGGCGGGCCGGCTCGTCTTGTCCCGCAGGCGCGCCCGCGGCCGCAAGAAGCTCTCGGCTTAAACCGCGGTGCGGCCTGCGAGCGATCGATGGAGACGCTCAAGACGCGCGCGGAGTTTCAGCGCGTTCAAAAAGGCCGCAAATGGGTGACGCCGTCATTCATTCTGCAGGGACTCGCGCGGGTGAGCGGCGATGGTGAAAGCCCAAGGTTTGGATTTACCGTCTCAAGCAAGTCAGTCGCAAAGGAAAGCTCCGGCGAAAAGAGAAGAGGCAAGGCGGTTGACCGCAACCGGGCGCGCCGAAGGCTGAAGGAGGCGGTGCGGCTTACATTTGTTGCGCACGCACAGGCCGGGTTCGACTACGTGATCATTGGCCGCGCCTCGGCCTTGACTAGAAATTTCGCGGAGCTACTTGCGGACATGCGGCTTGCATTCCATAAAGTGAGCCATCCGGCGCGCTCCGATAAGGATCGTAACCCTGTCTTGTGATCGCTGCGCCGGTTTCGCCGGTTTGTCTTCCATCGCGGATAGGAACCGGCTAAAGCGGTTTGGCTGGCTGATTGGCTAATTTCCTTCGCCGGGCGCTTACGCGCACTTCGAAGTTCTCCCTTGAGCGGGTTATGGAAAACAATAGAAACTTCATTCTTGCCATTGCGCTTTCGCTTGCTGTGCTGATCGGCTGGCAGATGCTTTATATGCGTCCCGCCGCGGAGAGAGCCCGGCAGCAGGCCACGGAAGCGATGCGCAACTCGCAGACGCAGCCCGCAGGAAACGAGGTGGCGGCGCCAAGCGGACCCGTTTCATCGCCGTCGCCGTCCGCCGATATTCCATCCGTGCCGACGGCCGCCTATTCTTCGCGCGAAGCAGCGCTCGCGGCCTCGCCGCGCGTGAAAATCGACAGCCCCGCCCTGATCGGCTCCATCAATTTAAAGGGCGGCCGGATCGACGACCTTGTGCTGCGGGATTATACCGTTTCGGTCGATCCGAACAGCCCCAAGGTCGTTCTCTTATCCCCATCGGGCAGTCCGGAGCCGTATTTCACCTTCACAGGCTGGTACACGAGCCAGCCGGGCGTCGACGTGCCGGGCGATAAAACGGTCTGGGAACAAGAGGGCACCGGGCCATTGACGGCCAAGTCGCCGATCACTCTGCGTTGGGATAATGGCGCCGGCCTGATTTTCCATCGGAAGATTTCCGTCGACGACCACTACATGTTCACCATCACCGATGAGGTCGAGAACAAGACGGGCCAGCCCGTCACGCTGCGGCCCTGGGGACAAGTGGCGCGTCTGACCGAGCCGAAGAAACTGCTTGGGTACTCCGTGCTTCATGAGGGGCTCATTGGCGTTCTCGGCAGCGCGGGGCTGAAGGAGCTCACTTACGCCAACGCGATCAAAAATTTCGACCCAGCGACGAACACCGTGAAGGAGAGCGTCTCCGACAAGGGCGGGTGGCTCGGCTTCACCGATCAATACTGGGCGACCGTTCTCGTCCCCGATCAATCGAAGCAATACGACGCGCGCATGTTCGGGAACGAGAAGAAGCAATTCTATGCGGACTATCTCGAAAATCCGGTAACGGTCCAGCCGGGGCAGAAAGAAACCGTGACGAGCCGCATGTTCGCAGGGGCTAAAGAGGTCAAGCTCCTCGAACAATACACAGCGGACGGCATCGACCGCTTCAACAAGCTTGTCGACTGGGGATGGTTCTCGTTCATCACCGAGCCGATGTTCCATATGATGGATTGGTTCTACAAGCTCGTCGGCAATTTCGGCGTAGCGATCCTGCTCACGACCGTGGTGGTGAAGCTTCTCTTCTTCCCGCTTGCCAACAAATCCTTCGAGTCCATGAGCAAGATGAAGAAGCTCCAACCGGAACTGAAAAAAATCCAGGAGCGCTTCAAGGACGACAAGGCGCGTCAGCAGCAGGCGATGATGACGCTGTACAAGAAGGAGAAGGTCAACCCGATGGCAGGGTGCCTGCCGATCGTGATCCAGATCCCCGTCTTCTTCTCGCTCTATAAAGTGCTGCTTGTGTCGATCGAGATGCGGCACGCGCCATTCTTCGGATGGATCAAGGACCTCTCGGCGCCCGATCCGACCTCTGTCTTCAATCTCTTCGGGCTCATCCCCTGGACTCCGCCGCAATTCCTCATGCTGGGCGCTCTGCCGCTGGTGATGGGTATTTCGATGTGGGTGCAGATGCGGCTCAATCCGGCGCCGCCGGACCCGATGCAGCAGAAGATCTTCGCCTGGATGCCGGTGGTATTCACCTTCATGCTGGCGCACTTCCCGGCGGGTTTGGTGCTCTACTGGACATGGAACAATATTTTGTCCTTCGGGCAGCAGGCTTTCATCATGAAGCGGCAAGGGGTCGACATCGACATCATGCACAATGTCGGGGTCAAGAAGGTCCATGGCAGCATCAAGAAAGCCGGATCGAAGCTCAAGAACAACGGCCGAACCCGCACACCTGCCGAGTGAGGCCGGGGTGCTTCAGGAAGAAACCCAGGAAGCGCGTGAGCTAGCCGCTCGCGCGCTTGAGCTTTTCAAGGCTCCGGCCGATTTCGTTCTCGGCGTAACCGACGTGGACTCGCTGCCTCAAAGCGGCCGCGTCGAGATCGCCTTCGCTGGGCGCTCCAACGTTGGCAAATCGAGCCTCCTCAACGCGCTGCTCGCCCGAAGAAGCCTCGCGCGCGTCTCGAACACGCCGGGCCGCACCCGCGAACTCAATTACTTCTCGGTCGGCAATTCCCTGTTTGTTGTCGATATGCCAGGCTATGGCTATGCGAAGGCGCCGAAATCGCTGGTGAAGGGCTGGACGCAGCTCATCCACGATTACCTGCGCGGAAGGCCGCAGTTGAAGCGGGTGATGCTCCTCATCGATAGCCGCCATGGCCTGAAAAGCTCCGACAAGGAGATCATGACCATGCTCGACAAGGCCGCCGTCTCCTACCAGGCCGTGCTGACAAAGGCGGACAAGCCGAAGGCGGGCGATTTAGCTCAGGTCATCCGCGAAACGGAGGAGGCGCTGCGAAAGCACCCCGCCGCGCATCCGAAGGTGCTCGCAACATCCGCTGTCGAAGGCCTCGGCATCGAGGACCTTCGCATGGCCATCGCCGAGCTCTGCTGAGCGCCCCAGAACAACCCCAACCAATGATGGCGATGCCGCCGGACGGCTCGCGCCGAAAGGTACGGCTGGCAAAATTTGCTCCGCCTGCGCCCTGAAGCGCGGCTATTCCCTCACAGATTGAGTTAATTCTACCCACAGCTGCAATCGAAGAATTTCCTAAAATTAGAAGGAAAAAAAACTCTGTCATTTTTGTGGCGTTTACTATATTTTACAATCTCAGGTTGTATTGAGTTGCAAATGAGTTTGTTCTGCGTCCGCGTCGGTAGTTGTAAATTAAGTGAGATAGTAATGGCACGTCTGAACCAAGATACGACGGCCGAGCCCTCTGCGTCATCGGCCGCACCCTCTCTCCCCATTCTCATCAGCTTCGGTGCCGCGACATTGGCACTCTTGATTGCGCCAGCCAACGCGCAATCCATCTGGTCAAGCGACGCCGAAGGCTTCGCCTCTTCGAATGCCACTTCCGGCTCCGCCGCCACGCGCACCTCGCGCGTTGTGAACGGACAGTTCATAGGAAGCGATACGTCCGGAAATGTGTCGGTCATGCAGGGCACCGGGCTTACGGTCACTAACGGAACGAACACAGCGACGTACGGCGCTTCGTCTGTCTCCGTCACCGACGGAACGAATACGACGACGGTCACCCCCACCTCGGTGACCACCGGCACGGTTAACGCGACGAACTTGAACACCACCAACTTCAGCGCAAGCAACTTCAGCACGACAAACGTCAACGCGACCAACGTAACCACAAACACTATTACCGCTGACAAGATCTACGTGCCCAACGCGGCGGGCACGAATTACATCGAACTGAACCCGAGTTCGGACAACGCGACCTTTCAAGGCATGGTCATGACCGTCAAGAATGAGAGCGGAACGAGTTCCACCGTCATAACAGACGGCGCCATCGTCGCCTCCGACAGCATCCAGACCAATAACTTTACTGCGACGGGCCCGGCGCTACTTCAGGGCGGAGCGACGGTGACAAACGGGCTTACAGTCACAAGCGGCGGCGCCAACATTACCGGCAATTCGCAGATAACCGGCGACTTGAATGTGACTGGCGCTGGCACATTCGGAAACGGCGTCAACGTCACGGGCGGCAACTTGAACGTGACCAATACCACCAACACGGGGCTTTTGAACGTAACGAAGGATGCTTCTATTGGCGGCAATGCCGTTGTGACCGGCAACACAACAACGGGTAGCCTTAATGTCGTGGGCAACGCGAACGTGGGCGGCGCCATGAACGTTGCCGGGCCGCTTACGGTGCAAAGCCTGACCGTCACGCAAGGCTCGAACCTCAGCTTCGGTAACTCCGTCCTGCACGACGTCGCTGCGCCAGTGGTGGGAACAGATGCGGCCAACAAGGCCTATGTCGACGCTGGTCTCAACGCTGCCAACCGGCGGATCGACAGAACGCAAGAGGGTGTCGCGCTTGCGGTGTCTCTCGCGCAGCCTATTTTCATGCCCGGTCAAACATTCGCGTTTCGTGCGGGCTGGGGCAACTTTGAAGGCGAGAATGCCGTCGGCTTCAGCGGAGCCGGCATGATCGGGCGTGACATCTTCGGTCCAGGCACGGTCCTGGCGCTTGACGGCGGCTTCGGCGTCGGCACTGAACATGGCACCGTTGCCGGCAAAGCCGGAATTACGTTCGGCTGGTAAACGCCTTGGAGCGCGCTTTCAAGAGCGTGCTCCAGGTCTTGGCTGCCGTTCTCCTGAATGCCTGGGAGGAGCAGCCTGGGCGGAGCGTCGATATTGCCGGCCGCGTTGAATTGGGCCTTTTCAACAAAACCAAAATCGCGCTAAGGTTGTAGTCGTTTTTCGAGTGACCGGCCGGACCAGCAGAAAAATTGAGGGATGTCTTAGCGATAAAGGGATAGGCAATGATATCCCGTTTTCCAATGCTCATTTGCTTTACCTTACTGGTTTCATTGACGAGTGCGTTCGCGGAAGGCAAGACCTCTCCCGCGAAGCAACCTGCGAGCTCTGCCGAGCCGAAGCGGCAAGTGACCTTTGACGCGGCCCAACTGTACATACTGATCAAATCCACGATCATGGCGCTGCAGCACGCCAATCAGACCGGCAATTATTCAGTCTTGCGAGACCTTGGCACCCCCGTTTTCCGGGAGCAATTCGATCAGACCAGGCTCGCAGCGATCTTCTCGAACCTGCGAAGCCGGGGCATCGTTCTCAGCCCGGTGCTCTTGCTGACACCCAACCTCGTGAAGCAACCGGAACTGACCCAGAACCAGCTTCACGTCGTCGGAAATTTCCCCACCCAGCCCCTGCAAATCCAATATGAGCTTGTGTTCGTCTTGATCGACGGGACATGGCGCATCGAGGGCATGGCGGTCGATGCCGTGCCGGTTCAGGCCGTGGCGGACGCATCCGCTTCAGCGCTTGCGCCGCAGGAGCCTTCATCGTTGAAGCCTGCGTTATCCACCGCCAAATCGGGAAAAATGCCCACGCACTCGGCGAACTAAATCTTCCTCCCCGCGGGCGAACACCGCAACTCCTGCGTGCAATTGACTCTGCATAACTTCCGGCCGGCGCCCCTTTCGTCTTGAAGTCGCCTTTTACGGCCGCTAAAAAGCTGGCATTGAGCCAGGTCGGGGATAGCCGTGTTCAAGAAAATCGCACTGAGCCTTATTTGCGTGATGGCGACGCTTCAGTTCGGCCTTTCGGGGGCCTGGGCTCAGTTCGCAGCCGCGGCATCAAGCCAGCCGCCTTTGCAGGTGCAGCCCTCCATATCGCCGGACGATCCCCGGCTTTTCCTTATGATCCGCAATGCGATTATAGCGCTTAACCAGGCAAATATGACTGGAAATTACTCGGTTTTGCGGGATATGGGCACGCCAAATTTCCAGATGACGAATAGCTCCGCGCGGCTCGCCGAGGTTTTTGCATCGCTTCGCGCCCGCAAGCTGGACGTATCGCCCATCATGTTTTTCAATCCGAAGTTCGTCTCTCCCCCTGCGCTTCAGGATGGTCAGGTTCTACGGCTGACCGGGGTTTTTCCGACAACGCCCGAGCAGGTCAACTTCGATCTCGCCTTTCAGCTGTTCGGCGATCAATGGATGCTGGCCGCAATCGCCGTCAATGTCGCGCCTCCCGGTGACAATACTCAAGCCTTCGCTGCGCCCTCATCCGAGCCTCTCGAAGGCGCAAGCAAGCCCGCTGAGGCGAAGCCTGTTCGCATTGACTTGAGCCAGCCCACGCCTTCTCCAGGTCAGCCCGCGGCGCCAAAAAAGGCGACGCCCAAAAAGCCTAAGCATCCCACCCAGCAAACCGCTGCCGCGCAACCAACCGCGGCCGCTCCGGCGGCAGCGCCTGCGCAACCGCAGCAGCCGGCACAAGGCGGGACGGCAGAAGAGAAACCTGCGGAACCGGCCCCGGCAAACTCCGGGTTCGGGTCGAACTGGAATCCGTTTGGCCGCTGACGTGAGGGGCTGGCTGTTTTGCGCCGCCGGTTGCGCCATCCTCGCCGCATGCTGCGGGAGATTGAGCGCCGAAGAAGCCGGAGCGCCCGATCAACGCGAAGCAAAGAAAGCGTTCGGCGCGGTTAAAGAGCCTGCGGGGCAGCCGCCGCAGGCTATTGGCCGGTATGAGAGAGGCTGCATTTCTGGCGCGCAGAAGATCGCCCTGACCGGCGCCGGATGGCAGGCAATGCGGCTTTCCCGCAATCGCTACTGGGGCCATCCTGTTCTGATCGCCTACATTCATAAGCTCGCCGGCGATGTCCAGCGGCTGGACGGGTGGCCCGGCATCCTTGTCGGCGACATGGCTCAGCCTATCGGCGGACCGCTACTGGGAGGGCACGCTAGCCACCAGATCGGCCTCGACGTCGATCTTTGGTACACACCCATGCCCGCCCGCACGCTCTCAGCTGAAGAACGGGAGCGTTTGGCGGCCGTCAACATGGTGGATCACGCAACCCTGACCGTCGACAGGAAGGTGTGGAGCGAAGCACAAGTTAGGCTTCTACGCCGTGCGGCATCGTACCCCGAGGTTGCTCGCATTTTCGTGCATCCGGCTGTGAAAAAGGCTCTTTGCGAGGCCGCCGGCGCCGACCGGGCATGGCTGCAAAAAATCCGGCCCTGGTACCAGCACGACGACCATTTCCATATACGCCTGAACTGCCCGCCAGGAAGCCCGGCGTGCGTATCGCAGCCCCCGCAGAGCGGCGACGATGGCTGCGGCAAGGAACTCGACGACTGGTTCAAGAAGCTAAGAGCGCCCCCCAAAAAGCCAAAGAAGCCTCCGCTGCCTGCGAAGCCGATGCTCGTGCTGGACCTTCCAAAAGAGTGTCAGGCCTTGCTGGCCTTGGCGGAGAAAGGCGAGAGAGACAAAGCTGCGGTAAGCGGAAATTAAGAACCTCATAGTCTCGGCGGGGCTTTGACGCGGCCATCCATCTGCCAATGCCAGAGTTCGTTTTCTAGAGTCCTTCCGGCTTAAAATGGAATCGAAGCGGGACTCCCTCTCCCAGGGGGAGAGGGTTGGGGTGAGGGACGCTCACATTTGATAATCAAGCACTTACCCCTCACCCGGACCGCGGTCCGACCTCTCCCACCGGGAGAGGTGCGTCGCGTTCCGGTGCCCGCATGCAACCTCGAGGACCGATGCGGCTGCCAAGCCCCTTGCTTGGATACCGCCCTCCCACCACGTATCGTCACGCATGAGCACCAGCCCAGAAATCCAGGGTTCCGGCTTGCGAGGCGTCAGCAGGCTGGCCTTCGACGCCATCGCGGGCTTGATCGGGATGGTCGAAACAATGCACGGCAACATTGCCGGCCGCCGAAACCCGTTCGCTTCCCGCTCGGAATCAAGGACGCGCGGCGTCACAGGATTGGTATACCGCAGCATTCGAGGCGTTACCTATCTGACAGGCAACGGCATCGATGCGGCTCTTTCACTTCTCGATCCGATCCTCTCAGACGAAAACCCCACACACCGCCGTGAGGCAGCACTCGCCGCGCTGAACGGAGTGCTCGGCGATCATCTTGTCCAAACCGGGAATCCCCTGGCGATTTCCATGCGCATGCGCCGCAACGGGCACCCATTGCAACTTAAGCGAGAAAAGCTCGCGGCTGCATTCGACCCGCCGGGCGGCAGGCTGGCGGTCATGGTCCACGGCTTGTGCTTGAACGACAGGCAGTGGAATCGGAACGGCCATGACCACGGTGCTGCGCTGGCGCGCGATTTGGGATACACGCCGCTTTATCTGCACTACAACACCGGCCTGCATATTTCCGCGAACGGGCGCGCGTTTTCCGATATGCTGCAGGCGCTTGTCGCAGAGTGGCCGGTGCAATTGGAGGAGCTGGCCGTCATCGGGCACAGCATGGGCGGTCTCGTCGCGCGGAGCGCGTTCCATTACGGCGTTGCTGCGGGACATGACTGGCCGCGGCATCTCACCAAGCTCATTTTCCTTGGCACGCCGCACCATGGCGCTCCGATGGAGCGCGGCGGTCAGTGGCTCCATCTTGCGCTCAACAAAACCCCTTACACGGCAGCCTTTGCGCATCTCGGACGGATTCGCAGCGCCGGAATTACCGATCTCAGGCACGGCAATCTGCTCGATTGCGATTGGCAGGAAAAGGACCGTTTCGAGCACATCGGCGATACGAGGCAGCACGTGCCGCTCCCGGATGGCGTGCAGAGCTTTGCGATTGCGGCGGCCACAGGAAAGGAGCCCGGCGGATTGCGCGACCGGTTGGTGGGCGACGGCCTTGTTCCGCTCGGGAGCGCGCTCGGCCAGCATGAGGAAGCCCATCGCTCCTTGTCCATCCCGGAGGGCCGGCAGTGGATCGGCCGCGGCATGAACCACTTCGATCTGCTCAGCCGTGAAGAGGTTTATTGCCAGATGAGGCTTTGGCTCGGATCGAACCGCTCCTGAGACGGAAGCGAAAAAGGGTGTGCGTTGATTATCAACCCGATTGACATCCGCCACTGCAACTTATAGTTGAAAACTCGCTCCACACCGGAGCACCCTAGCTTTTGCGGGGGGCTAGGGTCTATCCACATCTTATGCACACAACCTGCAAGCCGGGTTGACTCTACCTGTGTTTGCAAATAGCCTAAGGTTGCGTTCCGTGAATGCACCAACCCCTAACAGCACCCCGCACTCGTTAGGGGTTTTTTTTGTCTAGCCCTCACCGCGGTGGCCTTGAAGGGAAGTCCCTCTGTTGGCGGGGCAGATGGACTGTAGCGAGGGTGCGCTTCCCGCTGCGGCGTACCCCCGCTGAACCACATAACGCTTGTTACACACACCGATCTGCGGCGGGACGTGACTTTCTTCAAAGAGGTCATAGGCCGGCTTCAAATCGTGCCAGAACTCCGCCCACGGATGCCATTCGAAAGCGGCCAGCCGCTCGTCCGTCATGCGAAATGGGAATACGTGCACGCCAACGCGCTCCTGCCCGCTGTTGAGCGCCGCGGTTACGAGCAACCAGAGCTCGTCGATCGCTGCGTCGGTCATGGCGTAGCAGCCGACAGAGCCGCATCCGCCATGCACCATCAGGTTACCCCCGGTCCGGTTATATGCGCGATCGAACGCGTTGGGGTAACCCAGATTGAAAGCGCGATGGTAGTGGCTGTTCGGATTGAGCTGGTCCTTGCCGATTGTATAGAAGCCTTCGGGCGCCTGACCGTCGCCCTCCCGCAGTTTCGGTCCGAGCTGGCCCGACCAGGCGCAAATGGAATAGGTGGCGAACAGCTCGAAACGCGCCGCGCGCTTCATCCACAGCTCTACTTGCAGATCGCCCTTGAAGATGCGCAGGAAGACCGGATCGCCGCGCTTCAGGCCTTTCTCCTTGAGACGCGCGTCGAGCAGGGCCGGATCGGCTGTGTGGGCGGCAGAAACGCCGCGAAAAAAGTTGCGGTATCCATTGGGCGAAAACGTCTCCGATTGCAGGTCGATGGTGCGCCGGACCTCGCCCCCTTCCAGGTCCCAAACCTTGAGAGATTTGTCCCAGCTGCCCGAAAGCGCCTGACGGCTGTCGGATGACAGCGCTGCCGACGTGACGATGTCCGAATGACCTTCGAACGTCTTTACCAGCGCTCCGGTCTTTGCATCCCACAGCTTCAGCGTCTTGTCCTTGCTTCCGGAGAGCACCCGGCTGCCATCGAACGAGAACGCGACCGACAGAACCTCGCCAGCATGTCCCTCAAATGTCCTGAGCAGTTGGCCGGACGCGACGTCCCACAGCTTCACCGTCTTGTCGCTGCTCCCGGACAGCGCCTGTCCGCCGTCCCCGGAAAGGGCCACCGAAGTCACCGCATCCGCATGGCCTTCGAAGGTCCTGAGCAGGTGGCCGGTTTCCACGTCCCAGAGTTTGAGCGTTTTGTCCTTGCTTCCCGAAAGCGCGCGGCGGCCATCGGATGAGAACGCAACCGACATGACCTCGTCAGCATGCCCCTCGAACGTCTTCAGAAGCTGGCCGGCCCCCAGATCCCAAAGCTTGACGGTTTTATCCTGGCTGCCCGAAAGCGCCTGCCTTCCGTCAGGCGAGAACGCCACCGATAGCACTTCGCCTGTGTGGCCTTCCAAGGTCTGGATGGTCTGCCCCGTTGCCACGGCCCAGACATGAAGCTGGTTGTCGCCGCCAGCCGTCAAGATCTCATGGCCATCGGGCGAAAACGCGACCGAGTCGATCCTGTTCGTTTGCGCGTCGAAGGTTCTGAGAAGGAGGCCGGTCGCCGTGTCCCAGAGCCTCAGGACATTGTCCTGGCTGCCGGAAGCAGCCTGCCGTCCGTTCGCGGAGAGCGCAACTGCGTTCACTGCTTTGGAATAGCCCAAAAACAGCGCGATAACCGGATCGGTCGCGGCCCTTGCGTGACGGACCGTTACGCCGGACACAATCAGAAGCAGCAATCCTAGCCGCAGAAAGACCCGAAGGCTGCGCACCATTGTTTCCCCCGAATGACGACGCCGTGTTCCTTATCAGATTCTGGATGGATAAGGCGGGTTGAGACGAGATCCTGCAAGAGGCGGAATTTTGACCTGAGTCAGCTTCCTTGTTTCGGTTTCGTTACTTTGACGCCATTAAGCGCACCGCTGGTATTCATGGGAAAACAAATTTGTGGCTTTAGCCTCAACTTTTGGCACGGTCTACGTTCGGCTCCGCAGATAGCGCAATGCTTGTACGGCGTCCCCCTCCGCCAGACGGCGAGACAGCCTCCCCTTCGCGAATTGCGCATACGGCCCCGCAGGACGGCGGCCGCCGCAAGGGCGCGATGCGCCTGCTCGCCATCGCCATGCTTTGCGCCACGATGACCGCCGCGGCTGCGCCCGCGCCTGTTGAAATCGACGTCGAAGCGCAAAGCCCAGTTGGACCCTTAAGGGGAACTCTGCTCGCCCCAGCGCATGCAAAAGGTCCTGTCATACTGATCATCCCAGGGTCGGGTCTTACCGACCGGGACGGAAACGGTGCGCAGAACCTCAACGCGTCGACGTACAAGTTGATCGCTGAAGGGCTTGCGGCGAAAGGCATTACGACGCTGCGTGTCGACAAGCGCGGCATGTTTGGCAGCGCAGGGGCAGCCGATCCGGGTGCCGTCACCATTTTCGATTACGCGGCTGACGTGCGGTCCTGGGTCGAGGTTGCCCGGCGGCAAACGGGGGCGCCATGCGTCTGGCTTCTCGGGCACAGCGAGGGCGGTCTCGTCGCGCTGACCACAAGCCTGCACTCCGAAGGCATCTGCGGCCTGGTCCTCGTTGCCACGGCGGGACGCCCGATGGGCCAAGTTTACCGGGATCAATTGAAGGCCAATTCTGTCGATGCAGCGACGCTTAAGGAGGCATTGCCTGCGATCGATGCGCTTGAGGCAGGGCGGCATGTCGATCCGTCCACAATCGATCCTGCGCTTCTGCCGCAGCTTAGCCCGCAGATACAGGACTTCCTCATCAGCGAATTTTCGCTCGATCCTGCGCGTCTGATTGCAAACTATCACAAGCCCGTTCTCATCATGCAGGGCGAACGGGACATGCAAATGAGCATATCCGATGCAGAGCGGCTGAAGCAGGCGGCGCCCATCGCTAGCCTCTTGCTTCTTCCCGATACCAATCACGTTCTGAAAACAGTGACTTCCGCCGACTGGGATTTGAACGCCGCTACCTATGCGGATCCTCAGCTGCCATTGGCTCCGGGCGTCATCGAGGGCATCGCTGGCTTTATAACGATGTTGCAAGGGGGCCCCTGAGGATTTGGGCTTACGAATTATGGAATAGCGGCAAGCGCGTTCCCGGCCGCCGGGTGCCCCTTTGATCTTTCGCAATGCCACGCCGCCCAGTGCGCGCAAGATGAAATATGATCGCGGTGCGCTTGACGTGACCCGCGCACGTCCATTTACGCGGCATAGAAAGTGGCGGGAAGATGGGCCTGGAACCAACGGTAAAAGACGAGAAGCCCACCGGCCAGCCGCAGTTGCAGCAAGCGTCCGGCACAGCGCTTGCCGTCCCGCAGCAGCGCCTGCCGGCGAAGGTCCCCGTGCGAAAGCCGCGGCAATGGACCTGGGTTCTGGTGCTAGCCGGTTTCATCATCGCGGGCGCCGTGGGCGGGGCATACTGGTGGACGCACCGCGTGCCGCCTCTGCCGCCGGGCATCGCCTCCGGCAACGGACGGCTCGAAGCTGATGAGATCGACATTCAGACAAAATTCGCGGGCCGCGTCCTCAAGCTGTTGGTGGATGAGGGCGATCTCGTAAAAGGCGGCCAAGTGCTTGCCATCATGGATACGCGCGATCTGGAAGCATCGCTGAAAAAGTCTGAGGCGCAGGTCCGGCAGGCGCAGAAAGTCATCGACAAATCGAATTCCAATCTGGAGCAGCTCCAAACGCAGTTGAAGCTCGCTCAGCAGGAAGCGGATCGCACGGCGGCACTCCTAAAGAGAGGCTTTGCAACCTATGAACTCAATGATCAACGGAATCAGCAACTCAACGCCGCGAAGGCGGCCCTGCTAGCGGGCGAAGCGAGGGTAACGCAAGCCGAGCATGCGCTTGAGGCCGCCCGGCACGATGTCGAATTGCTCAAGGTCAACATCGCCGACAACACCCTGGTGGCACCCCGCGAGGGTCGTGTTCAGTACCGGCTCACCAATACGGGCGAGGTGCTGGGCGCGGGCGGCAAGGTCTTCACCATGCTCGACATCAACTATGTCTACATGGACGTCTATCTGCCCACTGCGCAGGCCGGTAAGATTAAGATCGGTACGGATGCCCGCATTGTTCTGGATGCCTATCCAGATAGGCCCATCCCAGCTCATGTGTCCTTCCTCGCCACACAAAACCAGTTCGATCCCAAGGCCGTCGAGACGCAAGACGAGCGCGCTAAGCTGCTGTTCCGGGTGCGGATACGGATCGATCCCGAGCTGCTCAAGGCGCATGCCGAGGGCGTGCGCAGTGGGCTGCCTGGCCTCAGCTACGTCCGAGTCGATCCGAAGACTCCCTGGCCCGAGAGCCTGCAGAAAAACCTCGTGCAATGACCGAAGAAGCCGCCTTCGCTTTGGTTCGCGCGCGGGTTGAGGCAGGCGAAGCGGCCGTCGCGGAGATTTCTAATCTCAGCCTGCATTACGGACGGGTTTCGGCGCTGGACGATGTATCGCTGAGGATCCCTGCCGGCATAATGGCCGGCTTCATTGGCCCTGATGGCGTGGGCAAATCTTCCCTCTTCGCGACAATCGCCGGAGCGCGTCAGATCAGGGCCGGCGATGTAAAAGTGCTGGGCGGAGACATGCGCTCCAAGGCTCATCGCTCGGCGGTCTGCCCGCGCATTGCCTACATGCCGCAAGGGCTGGGCAAGAACCTCTATCCCGACCTCAGCATCCGGGAGAATATCGAATTTTTCGGCCGCCTTTTCGGACAGTCCGCCGCCGAGCGCGATCTCCGTATCGCGGAGTTGCTGCGCAGCACTGGGCTTACGCAATTTGCAGACCGGCCCGCCAAAAAATTGTCGGGCGGCATGCGGCAGAAACTCGGCCTATGCTGCTCGCTGATCCATGACCCCGAACTACTGATTCTTGACGAGCCGACGACCGGCGTCGATCCCTTGTCCAGGCGGCAGTTCTGGGAACTGATCGGCCGCATGCGCGCACGCCAGCCCGGCATGAGCGTGCTCGTGGCCACGGCCTACATGGAGGAGGCGGAGCTTTTCGATTGGCTCGTCGCCATGAGCGATGGGCAGGTGCTTGCGACCGGCTCGCCTGCCGAGATCAAGGCGCGGACCAAAACCAAGAGCATAGAAGATGCATTCATCCGGCTTTTGCCCGAGCGCAGGCGCCTGGGGCACAGGGCGATCCAAATTCCGCCTCGTTCGCCGCGAGAAGGCGATGCCGTCGTTGTGGCCCGCGACCTGACGCGCAGATTCGGCGACTTCACCGCGGTGGATCATGTCAGCTTTACCATCGAGCGCGGCGAGATCTTCGGATTCGTCGGGTCGAATGGATGCGGCAAGACCACCACCATGAAGATGCTGACCGGGCTGCTTTCCGCCAGCGAGGGAGAAGCTTTCCTGTTTGGGCAGCCCATCGATGCAAGCGACATCACGTTGCGCCGCCGCGTCGGCTACATGTCGCAATCCTTTTCGCTCTATAGCGAGCTGACGGTCAGACAGAATCTCGACCTGCATGCGCGCCTGTTTCACATCCCGAAAGAGAAGGCGCGGAGACGGATCGCCGAGTTGCTGGAGCGGTTCGAACTGGGGGCATACGTCAACGACCAGGCGGCGAGCCTTCCGCTGGGAATAAGGCAGCGCCTTTCGCTTGCCGTGGCCGTGGTCCATGAGCCCGACATGCTGATACTCGACGAGCCGACCTCCGGCGTCGACCCGATAGCGCGCGACCGGTTCTGGGAACTGCTCGTCGAACTCGCACGCGCGCAGGGCGTCACGATTTTCGTATCGACGCATTTCATGAACGAGGCCGCGCGCTGCGACCGCATTGCGCTCATGGATGCTGGCCGCGTTCTCAAGACCGGCACGCCCGCGGAACTGATCGCGGCGCGGGGAGCGGCCACGCTCGAAGACGCGTTCATCAGCTATTTGAAGGAGGCCGAAGCCGCGAGGGACCCGGACGCAGCCGAAATACAGGAGGCTGCCAGCGTCTTGACGGCACCGCAGATCGAGACGAGCCAGGAGCCGTCGCCTCTCTTCAGCTTCAGACGGATCTTCGCCTATAGCATCCGCGAAACGCTGGAGCTGCGGCGCGATCCCATCCGGCTCTCGTTCGCCGTTCTCGGCACGGCTTTTTTATGCTGATTTTCGGCTTCGGCATCACCACCGACGTCAATAACCTGTCTTTCCGGGTGCTTGATCGCGACAATACGCCGGAAAGCCGCGCCTATCTGGAGGAGATCCGCGGCTCGCCTTATTTCACGGAGAAGGCGCCCTTGGCAAACGCCGAGGAGCAGCAACGGGCGCTGAAGACCGGTGCGGTCAACGCAACCATCGAAATCCCGCCAGGGTTCGGCCGCGACATCAAAGCGGGACGCCCAACCGAGGTGGGGGTGTGGGTGGATGGCGCGATGCCGTTCCGCGCGGAAACCATGCGCCAGTACCTCACAGGCGTGCACGAAAGTTATCTGCACGATCCTGTGCTGAACGGCGCACCGGCGGAAAAGCCGCTTGCAAATACGGAAGTCCGCTTCCGCTACAATCAATCTTTCGACAGTATCTACGCTCAAGTGCCGGGCACGATGGCGTTGGAACTTGCGCTCATCCCGGCGATCCTCATGGCGCTTGCGGTCGTGCGCGAAAAAGAGCTTGGAACGATCACCAATCTCTACGTCACGCCGGTATCGCGTCTCGAATTCCTCATCGGAAAGCAGCTTCCTTATATCGCGCTCGCCTTTTGGAATTTTGTGTTGATGGCCATCATGGCCTGGGTCGTCTTCAAGGTGCCGCTGAAGGGAAGCCTGCTTGCGCTGTCGGCCGGCGCGCTCCTCTTTGTCACCGCCACCACCGGCTACGGGATGTTCGTTTCGTCGTTCACCCGGACGCAGATCGCCGCGCTTTTCGGCACGGCGATCTTGACCGTGCTGCCCGCCACCACATTCTCGGGCATGATGGTGCCGGTTTCCTCGCTTTCCGGCTTTGCGGCGTTCATGGGACACATCTTTCCCATGACTTATTTCCTGCCGATTTGCGTCGGCGCCTATACGAAGGGATTGGGCTTCCCCGACCTGATCGGCCGCATGGGCTGGCTTGCGCTCTTCGTTCCGGCGCTTCTGCTGTTGAGCTTGCTTTTCTTGCGCAAGCAGGAAAGGTGAGGGTAGCGTCATGCTCGCGCTGTCGAACATATTCTGGTTAGGGCTCAAAGAGCTGCGGAGCTTCCTGCACGATTATGTGCTTCTGGGCCTGGTCATTTATACGTTCACCCTTGCGGTCATGAGCCAGGCGCAGAGCAACAGCCAGGAGCTGCGCAATGCCTCCATCGCGGTTGTGGACGAGGACCGCTCCGCCCTGTCGAGGCAAATCGTAAGCGGATTTTTGCCGCCCTATTTCAAGAAGCCCGTATCGATCGAGGAGCGCGACATCGACCGGCTCATGAATGTCGGCCGCTACACGTTCGTGCTCGATATTCCACCCTATTTCGAGCGCGACGTGCGCGCGGGCCGGAGCCCGTCACTTCAGCTTCTTGTCGATGCGACGGCCATGATTCAGGCCGGAATCGGCTCGGGCTACGCGTCGCAGATCGTCGATGACGAGGTCAATCGCTTCATGGCACGGTCGGAGCCGGTCGCGCAGCCTCCGGTCAACATGGCCATTCGCGTTGCCTTCAACCCCAATGTGACGACGGGCTGGTTCACCAGCGTCATGGGCATCATCAACAACGTCACCATGCTCGCGATCATCCTGGCGGGAGCGGCGGTTGTGCGCGAGCGTGAGCATGGCACGATGGACCATTTGCTGGTCATGCCGCTCACGCCTTTCGAGATCGCCATGGCGAAAGTATGGGCCAACGGGCTCATTATCGCCGTCGCGGCGGGCCTGTCGCTTGAATTCGTGGTACAGGGGCTCTTGCATGTGCCGATCAACGGCTCCGTGCCCCTGTTTATGTTCGGCGTCTGCCTTTACCTGTTTTTTGCGACTGCGATCGGCATATTCCTGGCGACCATCGCGCGAACCATGCCGCAGCTCGGCCTCCTCTATATGCTGGTTGCGATGCCGATGAATATCCTTTCGGGCTCCAATACGCCGCTCGACAGCCAGCCCGCCTGGCTGCGCACCATCATGCAGGCATCGCCTTCGACGCATTTCGTCTCCTTCGCGCAGGCGATCCTCTACAGGGGGGCAGGGTTGGACGATGTATGGCCTCGCTTCGTGGCGGTCGCATTGATAGGCGCGTTGTTTCTCTCGCTTGCGGTCTTGCGCTTCAGGCGCGTGGCGGAGCAGGCAACGTAATAGGCCGATGCGCGTCTAGCGGGCCAGCGCTCTCTCGAGCCGTCTCCAGACCCAGCCTTCCGCTTCGCTCCTGTCTCCCAGGACGTAGGCCGCGACGTTGGCATTGCGCAGCACAAGGTACTGGTTGTCTTCCGCCGCGCGCCTGCCCGCAAACAGCAATCGGTCACCCACTGCAATTTGAAAATCGTCATTTGGCAGATCGATCTTCTCCGTGCCTCGCACGGCCAGGAGCGCGAGGCACGGGATCCGATCCTGCCTGAATTTCGCGCTTCTTGTGAGATCGCCGATGCCGATGGGCCTTTGAATGCGGTTCATGACATCGATCAGGCCGGGCGCCTCGCTTTCTTCGACGGAAAGGCTCCAAAAACCCGGCGTTTCATCGCCCACGAAAGCGCGCAGGCTCTCCGCAAGCGAATAGGCCCACAGGTCATCCTTGTGCCGAACCAGATCCAGGAACTCCGCGAGAAGCGGAGTGCGCAAGACGGCAATGCACTCATTCGCGATAATCTGACTGGAGACCATGGTCATATTGGCCCCAAATCTCGCGAACAGCATCTGATTGGCCTGCAGGTTCTGCCGGACAATGATAAAAATGTTCTCATTGAGCCGGCGAGCCGCGATCGAAATCGCAAGGTTCGCGGTATCGTCGTCGGTGCCGGCGAACAGCCCGGAAGCCGTTTCGGCGCCGGCCTCGCGAAGCACAGCCGTCCCCGTGCCGAGCCCCTTGATGGATCGAAGCCCCGTCGGCTGGATTCCGGAAGGATCGATGATTGTGGCTTTGAAACCGCCTCTCTGGACCGCGGACAACACCTCGTTGCCGAACCGCCCGTAGCCGCACACGATCCAATGCCCCGGCGCAGCAGGAATCCTCGGCGGCAAGCTTGGCGGCAAATACGAGCCGGGAGTGCTGGTCAGCCACGCAAGCAGCCGGTGTGTGTCGGGCGCTCGCATCGCAAGCTCGAGATACTCTCCAAACTCGCGGAAGGGATTGATGACGCGATAGGTGCCGAGCGAGGCCATGGAGGCGGCGACTGCCGCTGAGTCTGCCCTGCTGATGACGGGCAATCCAGGCCGGAGCAGGCAAGCCGATATTGCGACGGCGAGGTTCGCCTCGTCGTCATTGCAGAGAGCCAGCACACCCTTGCACTCGGGCTTCAGAAGCCCCGCGGTCGCTAGCGTCTCAGGCGAACGGGCGTCTGCTGCCAGCAAAGGCGCATCGCTCGACAGCTCTTCGATCTCCAGCTCCAGAACTTTACGCTCATCCCTGTCGATGGCCGTGAACCGATGGCCAAGCTTATCGAGCGCGCGAACGACGGTTGTCCCCGTCTCACCAAGGCCGCAAACGAGGTAGAAGGGTTCGCGCAAGGCGGCAACCGCACGGCGGAATCGCGCGCTGATGATCGCCTGCTGAAGACCTTTGTCCTGTGCAAGGCTTAGGAATGAGCCGAGCAGATAGGCCCAGCCGATGACGGACAGATAGATGATCAACGTCACGAAGAGGCGCTGTTCATCGGTGAAGGCGTTCGGAAGCTCTCCAAATCCTATCGTCGTGGCCGTATACGTCACGAAATAGAAGGCCTCGAAGAGCGACATGCGCCAAGGGTGGCCCTCGGCATCGACGCCTGGGATGAGCGTCAGCCCCACTGTCGAGAAGGCGAAGATAAGAATGATCAAGATGAGCGGAGCCCTCAGGCGCCGCAGGGTTATGAAAAAGACGCTATGCACGTCAGCGCCTCTGGATCGCCGTATCGATAATCATGATGATGACGGATACGACATTTGCGAGAAGCGCGCCCGCGGAAAGGGAAACAACGCTGCCGAGCGCCGCCCCGCTTAGTGGGCCGCCGGCCTTTTGGCTGAAGAACCAGACAAGAGCCGCGGCAGAGAGTTGAAGGAGCGCAACGAGGCTGGAAGCCAGGTGGACCGCTCCGATATGGCTACGATCGCCGAACTTGAGGACGATGGCGATCAAACTGACGACGATTGCTGCGAACAGCTCCCATAAATTGTGAAGGTCCGGGTTGCCGATGTCGCCATAGACGAACCCGAAGTTCAATGTGGCCGCCAGCAAAATGAAGAATCCGAAGACAACCTTTTCAAGGTTCATCGATCTACCCCCCGAAACCCCGCGAATTGATAAATCACCATGCGGGCACGAGCCTGACCTTGCGAAAGATCAATAGGATGGCTGACCGCAAGCATGTATGCCGCGCCAGCAGAGTTTCCCGCTCAGCCTACGGTTCGGGGCGAGATAAGGGAGCCAGAACTTCGAGACATGAACGGCAGGTGCGAATCGTGAATCTGAGCTGTTCTTCCAGATTAAGTTATGCTATCTGCGGCTCTATTACCAAGAAGTAGCTAAGTTACATGCTAAAATATCTTGCGCTGAAATTGCCGCAAATACGTAAGATAGCCACGGAGCGCGACCGCTTGCGTTCCGAGCGTGACGCCTTGCAATCTGCCTTGCAGTCGGAGCGCGACCTCTTTCGTTCCGAGCGGGACGCCTTACAGGCTGCCGCCTCACAATCAGAGCGGGCATTTCAAGCTGAGCGCGAAACACTGAACGCCGCCAATACGCAACTCACCGATGCCTTGAAACACGCAAACGTCTTGCCAATTCCGCCTCGTCATTTGCAGGTGCGAGTGGTCGGTGGCTATTCTCCGCATTTTCTGGCGTCAGCGACGTGTTCTCTGGAGGACTTCGATCGTATCCTGGAGACAATCGGGAGGTCGCTTTCCGATTTCAATCATGTTCTCGATTTGGGCGTTGGCTGCGGGCGAGTGCTCCGGCGATTTCATGAGTTGTATCCGCAAGCAGCTCTTACCGGCGCGGACATCGACGCGGAAGCAATCGCTTGGCTCGATCAGAACTATGCGCCGGCGGGGCGGTTTGTCGCTCTACCCGATCACCCGCCGTCTAAATTAGAAAGCGATTCATTCGATCTTGTGTACGCCATATCTGTTTTTACTCATTTGAATGAGCAAATGCAGTTTGAGTGGCTCGGGGAGCTGCACCGGGTGACGAAGTCCGGCGGCTATCTCCTGCTAACAGCGCATGGCAAAAGCCATCACGGAAGCGAACTTGTCAGTCCAAATATCTCGTCTGGCTTTTATTACAATGAAGACAGTGGATTGACTGATGGCCTGCCGGAATTTTACCGGAACGCGTACCATACCCGGTCTTATATCGAACGCGAATGGTCGCGCTTTTTCGAGATCCTCCAGTACGAGGAAGATGGCTGCGAGGGTCACCAGGACTTGATACTGTGCCAGAAGCGCTAAGTCTGGCGCAGCGGACGCTCAATTATAGACTGAGCCACATCCCTCCGTCGTTCCCGCCCCCCTCTTCACGCGTCAAATTACGGAATCACTGTTCTCCTCGCGCAACAGCCGGCTCTTAAGAGACGTCAATTTTCTGCGCATAGACAATGTACTTTTTGTGCCGGCAACATTAGCCAAGATGCTTTCGAATTGGGGCCCATGATGGGCTTTATGCCCCTTGTTCCGTACCATCTCAAACAAGTCCGTTGCCTCGCTCGTATATCCGTTCAAGTAAAGCCAGCGAGCGGTACTGGCACAACGCTTGTGGAACATGAGAATGGTGGCAGGATCTGACTGCTTACTTTCCATCAACGAAAGTATTTTTTTATGCATTTCAACCTGGCTTTTCGCTAGCCGATGCCCCTTTCCACCTCCCCTTGTTTGTCCCGGATGACGTTGCCAAACGACCCAGCCAGGACTATCGGAGATTGTTACCTCGGGATCATTCAGGAATGCACGCATCGCCAGCTCGATATCGTCAACGCCAAACAATGCTTCGTCCCAACCGCCAATCTTTTTTAGAAACTTCGTCGACCAACACAAAGTAGATGTCTGCACGCAGTTATCTCTGATAAAGTGACGAAGAAGTGTTCCGCCGTCTGATTCTGGACTATACTTATTCCGCTTCGACAAGGAGATCACGTCGCCGTTTGCTTCAGCGGCTAGGCCTATAATAATGTCGCTGCTATCTTTCCACTGTTCTTCAACAGACGAACGATGAGGCCCTACAATATAATCGTCGGCATCGACAAAACAGACAATTTCAGTCTCGACAGCTTGAAGACCGTAATTTCTAGCCGCGCTGGGACCCGCATTTTGCTGTCGCAGTAGAAGTAACTTTTGCCCGTATCGTGCTAGGACGTCCGGAGTAGAGTCGGTCGATCCGTCATCCACTACGATAATCTTCGCGTTAGGACCTGAATTTGCGAAGATTGAATTTATTGCGCGTTCGATAAACTGGGCTGCATTAAATGCAGGAATGACATAAGTCAGCTCAGCCATTTATTCGATCCAGCTTAAAATACAACCACTGGTTGGTGTAATCGAATTAAGGCGGCATTTTGGCCTTCTCAAACGGCATCCAGTACTATAAAGGTTTTCGGACCGCAATTATCGCAGCTTAGGAGCGGCTTCTAGCCGAATGCGCCTTTCTGCACCCCAGTAATCGAACGGAACACTCAACCAATACTGCGTCAGACGTTCTCATCGGGCGCGAGCGTGAAGGTGAAAGTCGAGCCTTCGCCGGGGACGGACTTGACCCAGATCCGCCCTCCGTGGCGCTCCACAATCTTGCGCGTGAACGCCAGCCCGATGCCCGCCCCTCCACCGTAATCCTCGCGCTCATGCAGGCGGCGAAAAATCTGAAAGATCATGTGCTGGTCGGCTTCTGCAATGCCGATCCCATTATCCCGAACATAGTAGCGAGTGGGGTGGCCCGGTTCGGCCCCGATCTCGATCCATCGAACGGCTTTGTTATTGTACTTGATGGCGTTTCCGATGATATTGGCGAAGACCTCGCCGATGCGCTCGCGATTGCACAAGGCGGTCCCGAGCCGGCAAGGCCGTCGCACCTGAACTCCAGTCTCGGCCAGTTGCTGACTGAAAACCTTCAGAGCCGCGTCGACAACCTCATCGAGATCGACATTTTCGTGAGCCATGGCGGTTTTGCCGAGCCCTGAGTGCTCAAGCAGCGCGTCGATCAGGCTGTCCATTCTCTGTGTGAGCTTGAGGATCGTGGCGATCTGCTGCCGGCCCTCCTCGTCAAGCACCTCTTCGTGCTTGCGCTTGAGTGAGGTCGCGAGGTGGTGAATGCCGCGCAGGTGGTCCTTGAGGTCGTGCGAGGCTGCGTGCGCGAAGCTGT
This sequence comes from uncultured Alphaproteobacteria bacterium, assembly GCA_963834165.1. Taxonomy (GTDB): domain Bacteria; phylum Pseudomonadota; class Alphaproteobacteria; order Rhizobiales; family Rhodomicrobiaceae; genus Rhodomicrobium. The sequence goes on from CAWIAL010000009.1 coordinate 246,044, forward strand.
CCAGCTCGGCATGGGACGCCTCAAGCTCTCGTTTGATCCGCTCGACCTTCTCGCCACGGTTCTGGATGGAGTCGCTGATGGCTAGACGCAGTTTGAGGACAGCGCCCTTCTCGTTTTCGTGCCACGGCGTCGATCGATTGCGGACGCTTTCCTTCCAAAGCGCGAACGATCCCCTTGGCCTTAGCCGCACTGTGCCGTCGATCTCGCTGACGTCCACCGGCTTGCGCGGATCGCCCGCCCAGTTCACGACCTCGATCTGCTCTTGGCGAAACCACAGGAGGTATTCAGGCCGCCTGGGTGAAATGCGGACCGCCAGCACGCCGCTCGCAACTTGGGCGAAGGCCTTGGCTGGCTCATAAAGGGCGGACAGGCGGTCGGTTGCGAAAAGCGGGCCCTCCCGCGCGCCGATCCACGGCACCAGTTCACGCACCTCATCCTCCGAGGGCGTCTTGCCGATAAGCGAGATCTGGAACTCGGAGACCACTGCTGCGCCGCTGGCCTCAACCTGGCTCAGCACATACGGAAGCGTCTCGGGCGAACCCAGGGCCTTGTTGAAATCGGGCTCCAGCGTAAGCGTCTGGACAAGCCGGTCCGTCGTCGCGCTCATCGCGAGGACGCGCTCAAAGACTTCGGCGTCCTCCTTGGCCGACATCAGAAGCGACAGTGTGTGGGCCAGGAATTCGGCCGCCATGCGCGTCTCATGGGGAACGTGGCGCGGCCCCTCATGATGCATCGCCGAAATGAGGCCCCACAGCTTGCCCTCTTTCATCAAGGGCATGACCAGGGTCGCCTTGACGCCCATGTTCTTGAGGTACCCGGAGTACATCACCGAGACGCTTCTGAGGCTCGCGAAGCTCATATCGACCGGGCCCGTGATCATCGGGTTGTGTGCCGAGATGAGCGGGACAGGGACATAGTCGACATCGGGGAGATGGCGTACCCAGCTCAAGGAGAACATGCGCCGCGCCGGGGCGGGTATATCGGTTGCCGGATAATGCAGCCCGAGATACGTCTCGAGATCGTCGCGTTTCGACTCGGCAATGACGTGCCCGCTGCCATCCTCGTCGAAGCGGTAGGCCATGACCCTATCGAAGCCGGTGAAGCTGCAAATCTTGGCGACCGCAAGATCGAAGAAATCCTGCAGACTCTTCGTCTCCTGCAGCCGCGCGATATCGGCGCGCAATTCGGAGTAGAGATTTGGCGATGGCCCTGCCCCAAGCGCCGGCGCGGATTCCAATTCGAGGATGATCAGTCCGCCCGAGCGATGCGCGAATAGGTGAAAGCCCCGGTCCGACCCGATGAAGGACTCGCGCACGACATGCACGGGTCCGCTATCAAGGGCCATCCGACGGAGCGTTCCAAGCAGGTCGTGCCCGGTGCGGCCGAGGACGCTGACGGCACTCTTGCCGATGACGGCGTCCGGCCCCGACCCGAGCAGCTGCGCGCAATTTGCGCTGGCGTGCAGAATAAGGTTCGAGCGGTCGTCCACCGTCAGCATGACGCCGTGCGGCTGAATGGCCTCCGGATATTGGATCAGCTCGCGGTCGCAACTCGACAGATCGACGTTCTTCGCCGTGATCATGTCGCCGGTGTTGGGGGTATCGGTTGGATCCACCATGATCGCCATTCCCCGGCCTCGTTTGAAGCTGCGTCGATTGCGCCAGCGAATTTTACACTTGTGACCGGCTTTGGCAATCGCCCGCGGCTATGCCTGGGACGTGGAACCAAGACCAATCTCGAATGCGGCGAATGTCGCCAAAGCAGAGGCTTCGATGACCCGCGCCGCGTGAGGATCGCTGCCCGCCTCGTTCAGGGCATTAACAAAGCTGCGCCACATGACGCCCGTTTTCTTGCCGTAACCGTTGAAAAAGCGGCCTGCCCAGTCGGGGCTGATGTGCAAGAGCGGCGTAAGCTTGCCCAGCATGACCTGCCGGCCAAGATTGGAACCTTCCCAAACATAGAGCACTCCAAGAGCCTCAAGAGGATCGCTCAGCTTTGGCACTGGCAAAACTCCTGGCAGACTGTTGAGGCTGTCAGCGCTGTGACCGAGGTCCTTGAGGTCCGCTTCAAGCCAGCCCGTCCTCTGACCGAACCGGAAATCGATGCCGAACTTTTCCAGGTCAAGCGCGGCAAGTGCTTCTTCTGTTGGCCTGAGAAACCGCAAAAAGTCTTCGAGCAGGGACCGGTAAGCATCCAAGGACGTCATGCGTCTATCGAAGTCCACCTTGGCTTCGAGCCGCAAGTGAGCGTCTCTCGTAGCCAGGCGCAGCTTACCTCGCAAATCGGCCGGCGGTTTTTGCCGGGACGGGAACATGGACCATCTCCAACGGTTCGTTGAGGGCGATGATAGGCTCGCCGCAAACGATATCAAGAGAAGGTTCTTCTTTGAAGCGCGGCATTTCTGACGCGTTCAAGCAAACGCCTTGGCGATGGAATCGAGGATCGTTCGAACGGACCTGTCATGTCTCGTTACGGGAGGCACCTCGCGCTTGATGCCCAGGAGCTGGTAGACCGCGATTTGCGCCGCCCTCACGGAATATTCGACTGTGAATACAACGTCCTCCGGGATCTCGACGAACTGGCTGACGAAGGCGAGGTTCTTGGAGTTCTTCGGCACCGGCAAGGGGCGATCGGACTTCGCACGCGGCATGAACATGCTGGTGATATACGGCATGCGGCAGGGTATGCAGATTGCGCCATCGAAGACGCTGCGGTCGAAGTTGAGATGCCCGCAAAGCTCGATGAGGATTTCGGCGCCGGTGCAGTCCGACATCGGCTTGGCGACAAAGTTGCCGATGCGGTCGGGATGCAAGGCGTATCCCCAGAAGACCTGAAGTTCTTTCGGCTGACCGGGAAAATGCGGCTGGTGGTAAAGGACCACCGACATGAGCCAGTTCGAGTCCCTTAACGTCACAAGTCCGCCGGTCCCCGCCACGTTGCCGGAGAAGGCTTCCATCTGATCGAAGAAAGCCGGCGTGCGGCAGGTCACGGTAAAGGATTCCCAGTAGGACTCGGGAATGCTTGAATTGAAGGCAGCGGGATTGCCGAATTCGGGGCGGCCCTTCGCAAGCTTCTCCCAAAGCACCCACCCCTCGCTATCGGCCTTGGTCAGGCGGGCGGGCGCGCTTGTCATGGAGCCGAGGCTCGATGCGTCGGTCATCGAGCCATTTTGCAGGAAGACGAGATCGTCGCCGGCTACATCAATAGTCTTGAGCGTGCCGTCGTGTTTGACGGTGAGTCCGTTAACACGGACGAACCCGCCTTCTTCCACGATCCCGATGTCACAAACTTGCGTGCCGGCGACGAACTGAACGCCCTGTTTCTCAAGCCATCTGGCAAGCGGGCGGGCCATCGAGTCATACTGATTGTAGACCGTGCGCCTCACACCCGCGAGCGTATTGATGCGGGGAAATTCATTCATGAAGCGGTGCAGGTAGCGCCTCAATTCAACGGCGCTGTGCCAAGGCTGAAACGCAAAGGTGGTCTGCCATAAATACCAGAAATTGCTCTCGAAGAACGAGGGCGAGAGCCAATCGGTGATGCGGCTGGTGCCAAGCTCATCTTCCGAGGCCTCGGCGAGCCTGACAAGCTCCGCGCGGCCGGCCATGCTGAAGCCCATCGTCGTGACATCGACCTTGTGCCGGTTCCGGTCTACGAGCCGCGCCTGGGAATGCGCCTTGTACTCCTCGTTAAACGCTTCCGTTTCCTGGCGCACCGTCTGGCCTGGATGCTCCAGGGACGGGATCGTTCTGAAGAGATCCCAGGTGCATTCATAGTGGTCGAAGGTGAGCATGCGGCCGCCGCGCAACGAGTAAGCGCCATCCGGAAGACGTGCGCCGTCGAGACTGCCGCCAAGAAGGCTCAGCTTCTCATAGATCGTAATGGCGCCGCCCTGAACGCCGCCATCGCGGATCATGAAGGCGGCGGCCGCCAGCGATCCGATCCCGCCACCGATAAGATGTGCTTTCATCACCGTCCCTCTCGCTGTTCTCGATCAGATTCCGCTTGGCGAGCGAGGAAGTCACAATCCGTTGTCGGAAATGAGAAGCAACTGCGGAACCTGAGTAAATTTCTGGACTGTCCCGTCGCTCGCCGACAGATCGAAAACCCAGACCAGGTCGTAGCGAGCCTCCCCATTTCGATCCGTCGGCCAATGGTAGGGCACGGAAAGACCGGCGCTGTGCGGCGTGTTCGTCCGCGTCAGGATGATTTGGCTTATTCCCGGCCCTTTGGATTTATTGAGAATAGGGATGTCCTCGTGCTCCCAAGCGATAAGGACAACCCCGATCTCCGTGAGCGCGGCGGCTATCATCGCTTCGTAATCATCTTTGCGATAATCGTCGTTGATAGCGATACCAAGCTTGGCAGCGACCGGAACGAGGGTCTCGTAAGGCCTCGCGCTCGGGCCGTTATCGTCGCGGTGCGTTTCCTCGCCGTGGTCGACATGCGAGGCAAACAAGGATGACGGCGTTTCGAGAGGAGGCTTTGGCCCCCACGGCGGCACAAAGAGCGTCACGAGGCCGCCTGCACGCTGCCATCCGATCGTGGTCAGGTGCTTGCCGCCTTTGTCTCCGGCAACTTCTCCCGTCAAGTCGACGCCCTTGTAGTCCTTCCCGCTGTAGTGGCCGGGCTTTTCGGCATGTCTGACGATCATAAGCTTGGTTGGAGCCACGGCATCTCTCCGTCACTTAAATGGAAACCTCTTGCGCCCCGGTGTCAGGTTGAGCACCGGCCAGCACGGCTTGCTTCATTAAGGCAGGGTATTGATAAAAAGTTTCCAAGCCGCTTCGGCGCCTGAGCCGGGTTTGAGGAGGATCTCGCGGCTCCGCGCTAACCTATATAGTTACCTATCCTCGGCCAGGCTTCCGGCGGCGATCATTCTTTCACCCCGGCCGCTATAATAATCGTAACTCCCGCGAAGACAGGAGAGTGAGAATCCCGCAACGCTAAATTCTTATACCAGGTGCAAACATCAGCGTTCTGAGTTTCTTCGGTGAGTACCTCACAGGTCTTTTCTAAGTCGAAAACCAAATTGACTTCTTCCAATCCATGCGCCGGTAACAAATGGCCGCTCGTTTTGATGTCCGTTAAGCCGGCCGCTCTCATCAAACGTGCAAGCTGCCGCCCCATATGCGGGTTCTTGAAACTGCCCGTCCATTTACGGGACACCGCCTCCACGCAAAGGGCCTCGTCGTCATCGACGAAGAAGCTTCCCCAATCCGGTTCCGCGCAGACAATCCTGCCTCCTTTGCGCACGATCCTAGCCATCTCCGCTATCACGTGACCGGGATCTTCGACATGTTGCAAGACGCGATCGGCCCTGGCTCCATCAAATCGGCCGTCTTCAAAGCTCATGTTGTGAGCATCTCCAAGGATATACTCCACATTCGCAAGGCTCAGGCTTTGCGCCCGGTGCCGCGCCTCGCTCAATAATTCATAACTGGCATCCAGTCCAAAAACCGTGCCGGATGTTTTCCTGGAGATCCTTTCAATATCAAAGCCCAGTCCACAGCCTATATCGATGAAAGCGTTGCCCTGCTCCGGTTTTAATATTTGATCGGTTTCTTCTTTGTATTTCTTAAAGCTTGGTATATCCTGAATAAATGCTAGGCAAGTCTTGAACTTATTCACATCGCTTTGGCCATCGACGTTACGGAATCCCTCCGCCAAATAGTTTTGGTTCTTATTCATTGCGACTCCCAATTTCCCGGTGTCCCGCTCTCGCTCTGCGCTTCGTCATCCCGGCCAAGCGAAGCGCGAGCCGGGATCGCAAAAAGGCAGGCGGTTCAATGCGTGACGATCGCCGACAAGGCTTCGCCTTTCCGGGATGACGTTGGAGGTCCGTTGGCGCGCCCGGCGCTGGGAGGCCGCTGAAATCCGGAAATCTTGGCTTCATCCTTCGACAAGCTCAGGATGAGGCTGCGTATTATCAACGAGTTACTTCGACAAGCTCAGGATGAGGCTGCGGATTATCAACGAGTTAAGCCTCATGGTGAGCCTGTCGAACCATGGGGAAACACCCCTAGCCTGCTAGAACATATAGTCGTGACGGTAGCCCCATCCATCGACGTAGAAATCATGCCGGGGATAGGTGGGCGACGCCTGGCTGCCGCTTCCCGCGCCCTGATGTTCAAAATAGTCAAGCGTCTGCTTGCGCAGGATGTACTCGCAGGAAAACTCGCAAGTGACCCAAATCCCTCCGGGTAGAAGCACCTCGTCGCCCAGGGGCCCGTGCCGGACCGGCGCCACAGTTTTTCCGCTGCCGTACCAGCTCTCGGCATAAACATACCGATAAGGCTCGCAGCAATCCTGCTCGGGCGCGCTTTGCTCAGGCGCGCGCTTCACAACGTGCTTGCGCTTGGGCTGCGTGGCCTTACCGGCGGTTTGCTGACTTTGTTGCGGGTTGGAGCCAGCCTCGCCGGCGAGCGCAGCGGTCGCAAATCCGAGCCCCACCCCAACGATCAAGATTGAGCGAAGAATCATGCCGTGTCCCTCGAAGCCAACTTCGGGCAGATTAATCATGTTCGCCAGCATCGTCTTCCGTGTAGCGCACAAAACCCCGCGATTGCACAAAAAAAGTTCGCTACCGGTGCGTCCGCGCCCTTCGGCCGCTGCAATGCGCCTGCGAGATAAAAATGGCCGGGTCCCGCAAGGGAAGCCCGGCCATCGCGTTTTATTCCTAATGTCCAGACTAACTTAGCCCTCTTGACCCCAAAGCTCGGCTATGGCCTCTCCGCGGAAGTCGGGCCGCGAATGGTAATGCAGCTCGACATCGCGAATGAAACGGCCCTCGTGCCAGCCGTGCGGCAGATCGATCACGGCCTCGCCGCCGTCGTGGATATGGCGGTCGAAGACCACGTCCTCAACCTCGCCATTGCCATAGAAGACCTTGATGCTGTTGAGCTCGATGTCGTTGCGGTGAACGATCAGCTTGAGCCGCGTGAACTTGCCATCATGACGGCCGACATGGATCACGTCGCGGTCGTTGAAGAAGCCGACATGGCGGTCGCCCAATCTCTGCCACTCGTGGCCATAGACTACGGGCGTGACTTCCACTCCGTCTTCCTGGCCCCATAGCTCTGCAAGCGCCTCGCCCCGGAAGTCGGGCCGCGAATGATAATGCAGTTCGACGTCGCGAATGAAACGGCCATCGTGCCAGCCGTGCGGCAGATCGATCACGGCTTCACCGCCGTCACGAACATGATGGCCGTAGACCACTTCCTCAACCTCGCCATTGCCATAGAAGACCTTGATGCTGTTGAGTTCGATGTCGTTGCGGCGAACGATCAGTTTGAGCCGCTTAAACTTGCCGTCGTGCCGGCCGACATGAATGACATCGTGGTCGTTGATAAAGCCGACGTTGCGATCGCCGAGCCTCACCCATTCGCCAGCGTAGGAGGCGCTGACGGAAAAAAGCGTTACTGCAAGCGTTACTGCGAATTTTCGAAACATAATTCCTCCAGTGAGGTTGGAAAGGTTTGCGGGCAATCTTCCTCGGCCTTTGGAGATTACTGAGAATTGTGTAGGGCGTTTGACCGATTGATATCCGAAACGCGGCGCTGACGCGGCGAAGCTGCGACGCAGCCGTGGCGGGATTCGGTCTTGCGGGAACCGATATCGAACTTTGCCTAGGCCAGAACCATTTAGTTGGCGGTGCGCACTCGATGCAGGTCCGCAACCTAAGGCAATTTTGGATTGTATGTAGAACAGAAGCTGAAGTGCAACCGCAGTAAAGCGTAGGTTTATCATAGTAAAATGAGCGCGTTTAACAGCTTATTTATTATATGACACTATTACATGTTTCAAGTGTAATCAAACGCAAGCTGTCATCGAACTAGCAAAATAAACAATTCTGGTTTGCGAGTCCAAGGCGTAACGCCTGACTTCGCAGATTGGAACCTGCCGTTTGTGTGTCCGCATCCCATAGCCGTTGCAGATCGCATCAACCTGTAGGCCGCGTTGCAGGGTAGCCATGCAAGATAGGCAGATCCTTTACGATCCCACCGGCCGCAGAGGCCGGATCGTGAACATCGTAGGATTGACCGGTATCCTGGCTCTTGCTTTTGCAATGACGGTGTTCGCTGCGGGTTTTTTGATTCCGCCAAGGCTCGCAGACTTACCGAAGAACAGCAGCGTTCTGCCATTCCTGGCCGACGGCGGCAGCCATCTGGTGGAGGCTTCTTCGCGGGCCGGCTTCAGCGCTCTGAACAGCCGCAGTTTCCCGCCGTCCGCAGCGGCCGCAAAGCGATTTGCTTTTTTCGATATGTCCAACGCTGTCGGCCGCGTGTCCCTTCTCGAGCACATGACTGCGCTCGATGGCTTGATGCCGGATTTTCTGGTTTTGGATAGGAACGGAGAACTTGGCCCGAAATCGATGGAAATGGAACAGCGGCTGCGGAAAAAGTTGCAACCGGCATCCAATCTCCAGATTTATCCGCGCCTGTCGAATGGCAGTTCAAATAGCTCTTTGGCCTCGCATTTGGGCTCGGAAGCGGTGTCGCAGAAACTCATCGCGGAAATCTCCGGCTATCTGGAGCGTAACGGCGATGCGGGAATAACCCTCGATTTCACCGAGGTTCAGCGGGTAAGCCACCCGAATCTTTTCCGTTTCCTCTTAGACCTCAGAACCGCGCTCCATGCCTCGGGCAGAACACTCATACTGACCTTTGCCTCCACAACGGATCGCCGCTTGATTCAGGAGTTCTCGAAGGCGGTAGACTATGTTCTCGTCACTCTTTATCGCGACGCCGATCAGGGTCCCGCCGGCCCTCTGGCGAGCCAGGGCTGGTTCGAATCGCAATTGACGGCGCTGAGGACGACTGTCGATTCCTCCAAGCTGATCGTCGCAATCGGTTCTTTCGCCTATGATTTCGGCAGGCCCACCGGGGCAGGAGAGATTTCGCTGCCGAATGCCTGGCACCTCCTCGGAGGAGGCGGCATCGAACTGAAATTCGACGAAAAGTCGCTTAATCCGTGGTTCCGCTACACCGACGCGAGCGGCGTACCGCACGACGTCTGGTTGCTCGACGGGGTGACCGCCTTCAACCAGATTAGGGCCGCATTCGCCCTCTCTCCAGCGGGGTTAGCTCTTTCAAGCCTCGGGATGGAGGATCCAAGTATTTGGGCCTTCTTCGGAAAGAACGGATTGCCCGACCGCGCTGCACTCACGCAACTGGAACATCCGCCAGCCGCCTACTATGTCGACCAGGCGGCCCGCAAGCCAGAAATCTTCACGGCAACCAGCTCCGAAAAGCATAGCATTCGAAGCGTTGTGTTCAATGAAAGCCTCGGCCTTGCCGTCAAGGAATCCTTCGAACATGCCTCGCCGGGAAAAGAACTCGTTAGTTGGCCTCCGGTTGGCGAGAAACTCCTGGCGATAACCTTCGACGACGGTCCGGATGAGAAGATAACCGGTAAAGTCTTGGACATTCTTGCGGCCAAGTCGGTCAAGGCAACCTTCTTCGTTATCGGCAAGAACGCATTAGCCCACCAGGAACTCCTGCGCCGGGCCTATCGCGATGGTCACGACATAGGAAATCATACCTACTCCCATCCGCGCGTCTCCGAAATCTCGCCCGGCGAATTGGAGTTGGAACTCACCTCCACGCAACGTGCCCTCGAAGCGGTCCTTGGGGTTCATACACGACTGTTCCGCCCGACCTATGCCGGCGGTGTCGAGGATTTGGAGAACCTGCCGATCATCGAAGCAGCATCGAAGCTCGGTTATTTAACCGTGCTGTCCGGGATCCACTCATTCGACTGGCTTTTTCCACCGCCGCCAGTTCGTAAAATCCATGACGCGATCCTCAATCAAGTCGCTGCCGGGCAGCATCAGGTCATCCTGTTTCATGATCAAGGCATGAAGCAGATCACATTGGAAGTTCTGCCCCAGATCATCGATGAATTGCGCGCCAAAGGCTTTCGATTTGTCACTCTCCACGAGTTGATCGGAAAGAGTAGAGGCGATGTGATGCCGGACGCGACTTCTGCCGGCGCGGTCGACAATGCCGTCACGGGAATACGGCAATCCAGTTTACTGGCAGTGATTGCCTTCCCCCAGGTCGTGGCTGCGCTGGCGATTATTTTGGCGGTCATAACGATCTTGCGGTTTACGTTCGTGATGATCGCCGCGTCCAAGCATATACGCAAGGAACGCTTGCGCGAGACGCTCGCTTACTGGCCTTCCATCGCCGTAATCGTTCCGGCGTATAACGAAGAAAAAGTCATTTGCAAGACAATAGCTTCGGTCCTCGCGTCGCCGAACAAAGAATTCCAGGTGATCGTCGTCGACGATGGATCGACCGATTCGACGGCGCATGTGGTCCGGCAAGCCTATGCGGATGAGCAACGTGTGAAAGTTCTGGTCAAGGCGAACGGAGGCAAAGCCTCCGCGGCGAACTTCGGGCTCAGTCACACAGATGCGGAAGTGGTTGTGTGCATCGATGCGGACACGGTCCTGGCCAGCGACGCGATTACCCTTCTCGTGCGGCATTTTTCCGACCCTTCAGTGGGCGCCGTGGCCGGCACGGCCATTGTCGGAAATCAGATCAATCTCCTGACGCGCTTCCAGGCGATGGAATACACAATCGGTCAATATCTCGATCGGCGGGCGTTCGCGTTATGCAACGCCACAGGCGTAGTTCCAGGAGCTATCGGGGCATGGCGGCGCGAAGCTTTGCTTGCTGCGGGGGGCTATTCCACCGATACGCTCGCGGAAGACGCCGACGCAACATTCGCCGTAACGAAAGCCGGCTGGAAGGTGATCTACGAACCCAAGGCCGAGGCGAGAACTGAAGCGCCTGAGACGTTGCGCGGTTTCCTGAAGCAACGGCACCGCTGGATGTTTGGCACTCTTCAAGTGACGCTCAAACATATGCGGAGCGTCTACAGAAGAAGAAGCGGCCTCGCTCTGCTCACAACTCCTAACATATTAATTTCCTTGCTCAGTTTTGCTCTGTTCCTGCCGGTGCTGGATACAGTTTCCCTTTCCGCGCTTGCCGTGAGCGTGGCCAGTTACTTGAGTGCAACCGAGCCGGTGGCGGCAGCCGCGCACTTTGAGACGATAGCCTGGTGGATAATCTTCCAGGTTCTTTACCTCTTCGTGATCGCGGGCGCACTCATGATCGTCAGCGTCCCAGGAAGGGCGAGGCTCATTCTCATGCTCCTGCTTCAGCGCTTCCTTTATACGCCGCTGCTGTATTGGGTTGCGGCGCTTATCCTGATTGCAGCCTTGAAGGGCCGCGCATTCGGCTGGAGGAAACTGGCGAGGACAGGCAGCGTGAATCTGGATCATGGACTGCCGGAAGCGGCACCTGCGCAATGAGAGCCGATAAGAAATTCGAGGTTCAAGTTCACGGGAAGACATCAGGCGGAAAGAGACATCGGGGAACAATCAAATGACGTTCAACCTGAAAAAGCTGAAGCTCAGGCTAGAATCTGTGTCCAGCAAAAGGCATCTTCTTCTTATCGGCAGCCTGGTTGCGGTTTGCGGCATAGGTCTTGGGATCTGGCGATGGAATGCGCAACATGAAGTCGTGTTTGCCGACCAACTGAGTGCCAGACGCCCTCTCATCCCCTCAAGCCTGAGGAAGCTTCCGGTTGAGATCGTCCCGGCTGCGCAGGCCGCGCCGTCAAATCACTCAACGGTGCAGTACAAGCTCGGAGACCGGTTGAAGATTACCATGTTCGAGAGGGTCGACGTTACGGACGAAGAACAGAACAATGTTCCGGCAAATGAGCTGGTTGAAAGAACAGAACTTACCGGCGAATACATTGTCCAGGAAAGCGGCTACATCATGTTGCCGTTACTTGGCGCCGTCGAGGTCGAAGGCCAATCGTCCGAAAAAGTCGTCGAGGCCTTGGAAACGGCATTCAAACAGGCGATGAGAAGACCGGCAAAAGCAAGTGTTGTGCTTCTCGATCGCGAACCCGTCTATCTGGTCGGAAAGGGATTCAAGCCCGGCTCGTTCAAATATACACCGGGGATGACCGTTCTGCATGCCGTTGCCTTGTCCGGAGCGGGAAAAGACGAAAACTCGGAGCTCTATTCCCATACCGAATATGCCCGCGGGCTGGAAAAACTGGAAATTTCGAACCAAAGGTTGAGAAAGCTCTTGGCCCAGGGTGCGGCGCTGCACGCGCAGCAGGAAGGGCGTGCAGCCGAGGTTCCGGCCCGGCTCATCGAGCTTGCAGGCCCCCAAGAAGCAAAGAAGCTGGTCGACGGAGCAGTCACGGTGAGGAAGCTCATCGTAGCGGCCAGGCAACCTCAAATCGCTGCGTATCAAGCCGCGCTTGCCGCCGCCCGGCAGGAGGCGGGGAGCCACGCAAATAGAATTGCGTTGCTTGAAGAGCACATCAAACTACATTCGGAGCGCCGGGACGCCGTCGCGGAAATTCGCAAGCACAATGACGGCCTCGCCAATGCCCTTGTGCAGATGGAAAATGAGGTGGCGACGGTGAAGGAGAAGAAAGAGGAAGCGGTCGCAGCTCTTTCAAAGGCGCAAGATAACATCGCACAGGCCGAACAGAACTTGGCCAAGCTTGAGGCCAACACCAAGCTCGAACTCGTGAACGACATCGTCTCAACGGACAGCGAAATCGCCGAGCAGGAGGCCGTCTTGATGGCCGCGCGGCGATTGACGAGCGATTTGCGCATCGCGTCTCTTCGCGGCGCCCGCATGACCCAGAACCTGGCTTACGAAATTCTGCGGCGCGGAAGGGAGGGAACATCGCGCATCAAAGCGACTGAAACGACGGAGCTTACTCCGGGAGACCTGGTTCAGGTCACGAGTCCGGAAGACGTATCGGGTATCTAAGAGCGTCGAGCAATCGGTTACTCTTTGGGAAATGTGCCTATGAAGCGCTTCATTTTTGGCATTCGCAGCCGCGCCGCCGGCATTTTGCGCGCTCTGGCCGGAGCGGGGAGCATCTTCCGCAAAGGCAACCGCTGGCCGCGGCTGGTGATCGTTGTGGCGGCGGGCTTTATTTGCCTTTCCTGCTTTCCGTCCTTCAAGTCCTTTTCAGACACTTTGCGAACGGAGACGGTCGAGAGCGGCGTTACGAAAAATGATGGAAGACCGCTCGTCATCGGCTTCTATGTGAACTGGGACGCAAAAAGCTTCAACTCACTCAGCGATAATATCCAAAACCTCGACTGGGTCGTTCCGAGCTGGCTTTTCCTCTTGGGGGAAAACATGGAGCTAAAGCCGTCGCTGGATCTGAAAGCCCTCGATTTGATGCGTAGCGAAAAGCCTGGGATAGCCATTCTGGCGATGATCCAGAATGCGTCCGCCAACACTTGGGATGGCGGAAATCTCGCGCGCTTTCTGGCCAATCCAGTGAAAAGGCACGAGCGCGTTGACGAGATCGCCAGGTTCATCGAGGCCAACAATCTGCAAGGGACGGTAATAGATTTCGAGCAAATCCCCAGAACTGCGCAAAGAGACATGATCGCCTTCATCGGCGAGATCCACGCGGCTTTCCAGGCAAGAGGCTGGCTGGTGGCAGTCGCGGCGCCGTTCGACGATCCAGATTGGGATTATAGGTCTTATGCCGGCGCCTGCGATTATGTCGTGCTCATGGGCTACGATGAACATTGGTCTTCCGGCAGACCAGGGCCCATCGCTTCGCAATCCTGGTTCTCAACCCGTCTTGGCGCCAGGATGCGCAGCCTCGACCCAGCCCGAACTATCGTCGCGATAGGCAATTATGGGTACGATTGGAAGGTTGGCGGCGACAAAGCGGATGAGATGACATTCGACCAAGTGATGCAGAGAGCGGGAGACAAGGATGCCGCGATCGAGCTTGAGCCTCTGACCCTCAATCCCCGTTTTTCCTACGACGAGGATGGCAAAGCACACCGGGTATGGTTCCTGAACGCGGTGTCGGCCACTCATCAAATGCGCGCCGCAGATAGATACAGGCCTGCAGGATATGCGCTTTGGCGATTGGGAGGGGAAGATCCCTCGATTTGGTCCGTTCTTCCTCACAGCTACAATTCATTGCGGCCGGCGGTCACTCCGCCGAACGAGGGCGATCACCCGGTTCGCGGTGAGTAATTGGGACGAAATGGTTTCATTGCTGCGCTTGCGTTGCGAAACAGTTTTAATCTGAAAGGTTTCCAATAGGGGGAGAACGCAGATAATCAGTCCTGCACCGTGGGGATCGAAACATGGATGTGTTGCAAAGCCCGCTCCTGACCGACCTCTACGAACTCAATATGGTGCAGGGCTACCTTGATCACGGCAAGACGGGAACTGCCGTGTTTGAGTTCTTCGTGCGGAAACTTCCAGCCAACCGCAGATTTCTGGTCGCGGCCGGGCTGGAACAGGCGCTCGACTTCCTTGAGACCCTGAAGTTTAGTTCGGGCGACCTCCAGTGGCTTGGAGAAACCGGGCGTTTCGGAGAGGGGCTCCTCGACTACCTCTCAACGCTGCGCTTTACCGGCGACGTTCATGCGATGCCGGAGGGAACGATCTTTTTCCCCGATGAGCCGATCCTTCGCGTGACCGCTCCGTTGCCGGAAGCGCAGCTTGCCGAGGCGAATCTTATAAATATTCTCCATTTCCAGTCGCTCATCGCCTCGAAGGCCGCACGCCAGGTCCTGCTTGCTCCCGGAAAGATGCTTGTCGACTTCGGGTTCAGGCGTGCGCATGGCGCAGAGGCGGGGCTGATGGCGGCTCGTGCGAGCACCATCGCAGGGTTTGCGGGCACCGCTACGGTTCTTGCGGGCAAGCTTTTCGGCATCCCTCTCTACGGCACGATGGCTCATTCCTTCATCGAGGCCTTTGACGATGAGGCTGCCGCCTTTCTCGCTTTCGCGAGGTCGAGTCCCAAAAATCTTGTTCTTTTGATCGACACCTACGACACCGAGGCGGCCGCAAGAAAGGTCGTGGCTCTTTCGAAACGTCTCCAGGCCGAGGGGATTACCGTTAGCGCGGTCAGGCTCGATAGTGGCGATCTCGTCCGGCTTTCCGTGGCCGTTCGGCGCATCCTGGACGAAGGCGGGTTGACCGGGGTTAAGATATTTGCAAGCGGCGGCATCGATGAAGACGAATTGGTCCGGTTCCGCGACAGCGGCTCGCCTATCGATGGCTTCGGCATCGGAACAAGCCTGACGACGTCTTTCGACCTGCCCGCACTCGACTGCGCTTACAAGCTTCAGGAATATGGCGGCCTGCCTCGCCGGAAGCATTCCTTCGGCAAAGCAACATGGCCAGGGCGAAAGCAGGTTTGGCGGCAATATGGAGCCGATGGCCGGATGTCCGGCGATGTCCTGACATTGGAGGGCGATCATCAGCCAGGCGAGCCGCTCCTTAAGCCTGTTATCAAAGCGGGCCGCCGGATAGAGCCAGCGCCGGCATTGGCAGAGATAAGAGCGCACGCCGCAAGCGAGCTGGAGAAGCTGCCGGAAGCGCTGCGCGCCCTCGATCCGAACGCGTCTTACCCCGTCACGATAGCAGACCCTTTGCGGCGGCTTACCGAGGAGACCGACCGCCGTCTCGCGCAACTCGTAACAGCGCCCTCATGATCGGCGGGATCGAAATCGGCGATTTCGACGCCCTGCTCGTGGTCGATATCCAGAACGACTTCTGCACGGGAGGCGCGCTTGCCGTACCCGGTGCGGATGAAATCGTGCGGCCGATCAATCGCGTTGCCGGAAAGTTCCGTCATGTTGTGCTGACGCAAGATTGGCATCCGCCAGGCCACCGCTCCTTTGCATCATCGCATCCCGGCCGCCGGCCTTTTGAAATGATAGAGGTGTCGTACGGGCCGCAAATCCTCTGGCCCGACCATTGCGTTCAGGGGACGCCAGGAGCGGACTTCCATAGCGCGCTGGACGTGCCGCACGCCGAACTCGTACTTCGCAAAGGCTATCACCCGGATATCGATTCCTATTCGGCGTTCCTCGAAAACGACCGCAAAACTCGCACGGGACTTGCCGGCTATTTGCGGGAGCGTGGATTTGACCGTGTGTTCCTGGCGGGGCTCGCGCTCGACTTTTGCGTCCGTTACTCCGCGGAAGACGCTCATCGAAGCGGCTTCAGCGCCGTCGTACTGGAGGATGTCTGCCGGGCGATCGATACCGGCAACTCGCTTGCCGAAGCACGCGAGAGTCTTGCGGCTTTAGGCATACCTTTCATCAACGCGGCTGAACGTCTCTGAGCCGCATCCCTCCGCTGTTCCCGCCCCGTCTTCACGGAAACCCCAGTAAACAATGCCTCTCGCGATTACTGGATGCCCGCCTCCGCGGTCACGACACCATTAGGGCTACGGCTGCGCGTAACGCCGATTTGAGATCATCGGGGGATGACCATGGACTATCATACAGGGATCGAGGTGTCGCTGGAAGCCTCCAGCGTTTGCGTTGTGGATGGAACGGGCAAGATCCCGCGGGAGGCAAAGGTTGCGAGCGAACCGGGACCAAGCGCAGAAATTCCCGACCGTTCTTGTTGTCATGCCACCGGGAGAGGTGGCCGGATCGGGCCGGGTCAAGCTCGGACATTACAATGAAGAGCGACGTCGATTTCTTCACAGGCTCCCCCGCGGCACGATACCGTCGGCGCTGCGGCTTCCGTGTGATGCCGATTTAATGCACGACGTCCCTAAGCACGGCGTGCCGATACCGCCGCGTGCATGGCGGTGCAATGCCGGACAAGGTTCTGGTGCGACGCGACACACGCCTTGAGCGGCGTTTCGATCT
This sequence comes from uncultured Alphaproteobacteria bacterium, assembly GCA_963834165.1. Lineage (GTDB taxonomy): Bacteria > Pseudomonadota > Alphaproteobacteria > Rhizobiales > Rhodomicrobiaceae > Rhodomicrobium. Next base: position 262,746 of record CAWIAL010000009.1, read on the forward strand.
CGTAGAAATAGATGTTGGCGATAAATCCATAGACGCCGGCGTCGATGCTGCTGGCGGCAGGGCCGAACAGAAATCCGCTCTCGGGCATCAAGTTCGCCAACGCGGTCAAATCCGCCAAACCCCTGTCATAGACGCGGTCGGGCTCGTAGCGTCCAATGCCCTGGTAATGATACCTCTGGAAATTGTATTTCCGCGCAGCCTCAAGGGCATCCGCCGATAGCGCGGCATGCTCCTTCAGGAACTCGTCGCGGAACAGCGGCCAGAACCGGTCATCGCTCCAGCGTGAATAGGACATCACCCAATAGAGGTCGTCCAGCGTCCGCCTGAGAAGCAGATCGGTAACCCGCTGCGCTGCGGTGAGGCGAGCATCGATGCCAAGATCATACTTACTTATGAGATGCGCGATGATGGCGTCGCTGTCGCCGATATGCGCCCCGTCATCCACGATATACGGGAGCTGGCCGCGCGGCGCGTCCTTAGGGTCGAGGATGTGCTCGTGCCGGAAGGGCAGATCGCACAGCTTGAGGAAGGCGCAAATCTTCAACCCATATGGGTTGTTATCGGCGACCCCAAAAAGCTCCGGATAGGAATAGAGGGTGATCATTTGACAGCCTCGAATAAACGATCCACCGCAAAAGCTTAAAGGCCAACGGTGCTCATTTTGCTCCGTGGTCAGGAACAGAAGCTGAGCCTCGCCGCTTTCGTTCGAACCACTCGTTGCGCCTGAACGGCTGAAGGAGGAGTCATGGATCGAACCGAAATCGACGCCATCCGCGCCTTGTTGAGTTCAAAGCCACGGCCGGTTGGCTGGGCGGCGCGGCGGGAGCGCCTCGACGAAGTCGGCTCGATCTGGCCGGTGGCAGCCGGCGTCACGCTGGCCCCGGCCGATTGCGGCGGCGTGCCTGGGGAATGGTCGACCGTCCCCGGCAGCGATGCTTCGCGCGTGTTGCTGTTCTTCCACGGAGGCGGCTATTGCTCCGGGTCCATTCTCAGCCATCGCCGGATGGTGACGGAGGCGGGGCGGGCGGCCGGAGTGCGCACGCTGGCCGTGGGTTACCGGCTCGCGCCCGAGCATCCGTTCCCCGCCGCTTATGACGACGCGCTCACAGCATGGCGATTTCTGCGCGATCAGGGCATCGCGGCGCGGCACATCGCGGTTGGCGGGGACAGCGCGGGCGGCGGGCTGACGGCTGCGCTTATCTGCCGGTTACGCGATGCGGGCGAAGAGCTTCCAGCGTGCGCCTGGCTTGTGTCGCCCTGGACGGATCTGACGATGTCGGGCGCAACCTTCGCCATCAAGAACGCCGTCGATCCGCTCATTCACGAAGACTATCTCGGCGAACTGGCAGCCGCCTACCTTAGCGGCGGCACGGACAAGACAGATCCCCGGGTTTCTCCTCTCTATGCGAACCTCCAAGGCTTTCCGCCGCTCCTCATCCAAGTGGGCTCCGCCGAGACTCTTCTCGACGACGCCATGCGTTTCGCTGCCGCGGCGGGCGAGGCCGATGTGCCCGTGACGCTGGAGATATGGCCGCACATGATCCACGCGTGGCCGCTTTGGAACGCCCAACTTGAACCGGGGCGCCGCGCACTCGTGAGCGCCGGCGCGTTCATCCGAAACAATTTATGAGCGATACGCGAGACACTTCTCCCCTGGGAGAGGGAGCCCCGCTTCGATTCGCGTTAGTCTTGGCGGGGCAGATTGTGGATCTGACTCGAGGTCATGGAAGTAGCTGTGATATGGTCTCCCCTGACTTGAACCTGATCGGCTGGGACGGCCACGCGCTTGGACCCTATGCCCAGAAAGCCACCCACATCGACTTCAACGGCTTGAATCTTGCCGTCAGGAGACATCTTCACGTCCTGAATGGTAGCGACTTCATCGCCCGCGCTGTCGTACAGCCTTTTGCCGATGAGATCGTCGCGCTTCATATTAACGGCAGTAGACGGTGAAGTGCTGGGCGGGATCGCACCAGTTGTGCTTGCCGAAGGTTGCGCCGGCGCGGGCTGGTTAGGTTGGGGTTGCTGCTGCGGGTTAGGCTTCGCTTCGGCTTCGTGCTTTAAATCGGCGACAGGCTGCGGCTGCTGCGCTTGCGGGTGCGGCTGATTGGCTGCGGCTTCGGTCTTGGCTGGGGTTGCCGTCACCGGGGGCTGCGGTTGCTGCGCGGCAGCCTTCGGTTGCTCCTGAGGGTTCGCCTGCGCGGTTTGCGCTCCGCCTTGTGGAGCATTCTGGGCCGTATTTTGCCCGGTCAGCCTAGCTTGTATCGCTTGAACCTCCTGCGCGACGGTTTGGAGCGACCAGGCAATCGTTTGCGCACTGTCGGTCGTCAACGCGGTCCGGGCTTCGCTTATCGTAGAGAGCGCTCCCTGCACTAACTCATTGGGAACCTTATTTGAATTTTTCAATCCAATAACGTCCGATTGAAGCTGCTCCAACGCCTTGCCGGCCTTCGCACGGAGCGGCAGACCATATGCGGGCATGTCGGAAACGCCGCCCTTCACTGGAGCATAGCTTTGCTGCACATCCTTCAGGTTATTCAAAGGGGCTGTCAGCGGCGCCGCTGCGTCGGGGTCACTCTGCGCGAATGAAACGGCAGGTGCGGAAACTGCACCCGCAATCACGCATAAGGCGGCGCTTGAGCAAAGAAGGAACTTGTTTTGCCCGTTCAACACGACACTCTCCCTTGGCTAATTCCGTATCAGGATTGAATTATGACGGATGAGGAAAGTTCCTTCCCGCCAACACTTTATTGCTTCGCACGAGTACGAAAGAACTCTTCGGATTGGGGGAGACCGCGGGATTGCTGAGGCTTCGCCGTCTGCGGCGGAAAAGACTTGCGGGGACGTTTTCTCCACTAGGAGCGGGCGCGATTTTGCGCTAAGTGTGGCTCGCGCACAAAAAATGACGCAATGAACGAGCCGGGGGAAGGGCCTCCGGCTAAAGCTGTTGGAATAACAAAAATGTTCGAAATCTATCGCGAAGAAGTCGAGTGGGGCGGACGCACGCTGAAGCTTGAGACGGGCCGGATGGCGCGTCAGGCCGATGGCGCTGTGCTCGCGCAATATGGCGAGACCTCCGTTCTCGCAACCGTCGTCGCAGAGCGCGAGGCGGACCCATCCAAGGACTTCTTCCCCCTCACTGTGAATTACCAGGAGAAGGCTTACGCCGCGGGCAAGATCCCAGGCGGCTATTTCAAGCGCGAAGGGCGCCCCACCGAGCGCGAAACGCTCGTCTCGCGGCTCATCGACCGCCCGATCCGCCCACTGTTCGCGCCGGGCTTCAAGAACGAAACCCAGGTTATCGTCACGGTGCTCTCCCACGACATGGAGAACGACCCTGATATCGTCGCCATGGTGGCGGCATCGGCGGCGCTGACGCTGTCGGGCTTGCCGTTCCTCGGCCCAATCGGTGCTTCGAGGGTCGGCTATGCCAATGGCCAATACATCCTGAATCCCACCTCCGACCAGATGAAAACCACGAAGCTCGATCTGGTGGTTGCCGGCACAGGCGACGCGGTTCTGATGGTCGAGTTGGAAGCGAAGGAGCTTTCGGAAGAGGTGATGCTTGGCGCTGTCGTCTTCGGGCAGGAACACTACCGCCCTGTCATCGACGCGATCATCGGCCTCGCCGAACAAGCTGCGAAAGACCCCTGGAGTCTCCCGGACGCCAAGAACGAGTATGAGGCCAAGGTCAAGAAGCTCGTCGAGAAGGATTTGAAGAAGGCCTTCCAGATCGCGGGCAAGCAGGACCGCAACGCGAAAGTCGCCGAGGCGAAGGCCAAGGCTGTTGCCGACCTGCTCCCCGAGGGCGCTGGAGCGGGCGACAAGGTCAAGCTCGCCGACGCCTTCAAGGAGATCGAGAAGCACGTCGTCCGCACGAACATCCTGAAGACAAGCAAGCGCATCGACGGCCGCGATCTGAAAACGGTCCGGCCCATCGATTGCCAGGTGGGCGTGATCCCGCGCACGCACGGCTCGGCGCTGTTCACGCGCGGCGAGACGCAGGCTCTCGTCGTGGCGACGCTCGGCACGGGCGAGGACGAGCAGTGGATCGACTCGCTGGAGGGCACCTACAAGGAAACCTTCCTGCTGCATTATAACTTTCCGCCCTTCTCGGTCGGCGAGGTGGGCCGCATGGGCTCTCCCGGCCGCCGCGAGATCGGTCACGGCAAGCTCGCCTGGCGGGCGGTTCATCCGCTGCTGCCCGAGCCGGACGCCTTTCCCTACACAATCCGGGTCGTCTCCGAGATCACCGAGTTCGAACGGCTCCTCTTCGATGGCGAGCGTCTGCGGCGCTTCGCTGGCGATGATGGATGCGGGCATTCCGTTGAAGAGCCCGGTGGCGGGCATCGCCATGGGTCTCATCAAGGAGGCCGAGGGCGTGGCGGTCCTGTCGGACATCATCGGCGATGAGGATCATCTCGGCGACATGGACTTCAAGGTGGCCGGTACGGCTCAAGGCGTGACCGCGCTGCAAATGGACATCAAGATCACCGGCATCACGACGGAGATCATGAAAACCGCGCTCGATCAGGCGCGCGACGGCCGGATGCACATCCTGGGTGAAATGTCGAAGGCGATCGATCACGCCCGCGCTGCTCTGGGCGAGCACGCGCCGCGCATCGAGACGATCACCATCCCAACCGACAAGATCCGCGAAGTGATCGGGTCCGGCGGGTCGGTGATCCGCTCCATCGTTGAGGAGTTGGGTGCGAAAATCGACATCTCCGACGACGGCACCGTGAAGATCGCCGCCGCGAACCTCAATTCGATCAAGGACGCGATCAACCGCATCAAGATGATCACATCCGAGCCGGAGGTCGGGCAGATCTACAAGGGCAAGGTTGTGAAGATCGTCGAGTTCGGCGCCTTCGTGAACTTCTTCGGCTCCCGCGACGGCCTCGTCCACATTTCGCAAATGTCGGATCGCAGGCTGAAGCACGCCTCGGAGGCGGTGAAGGAAGGCAACGAAGTCTATGTGAAGTGCATGGGCTTCGACGAGCGCGGCAAGGTCCGCCTTTCGATGAAGGGCATCGACCAGAAGACGGGCAAGGAAGCGCCGCAGGCCGAGCAGCCAGCGCCCGCCGCTGAGCCCGCCGCAAGCTAGGGCAAAACCGCATCCCGAAAGGCGGATGCCGATTTCCTGCGAAAACACCCTCATCCTTCGAAAGGATGAGGGTGTTCTGTTTCAGTTCG
>CAWIAL010000010.1:0-13827 GCA_963834165.1 uncultured Alphaproteobacteria bacterium
ATCAGACGATCATACGCTAGAACGCTGCTGAAAACCGGAAATCTTGGCTTCATCCTTCGACAAGCTCAGGATTAGGCCGAACGGTATCAACACGCTGAGCCCTCCGCCTCAGCGCACCTTCACCACGTAGCGCACAAAGGGATCGACCGGCGTAAACTTGTCGTAAAGCGCGCGCGCCGCATCGTTGTCTTCATGGGTATGCCAATAGAGGCGCGGCCAGCCATTCTCCCGCGACATGTGGATGAGCGCATTGATCATAGCCGTTCCGGCCCCGCCGCCACGGGCGTGCTCGACCACAAAGAGATCCTCGAGATAGCAGATCAGGTCCGTCCCCCAGGTAAAAGGGTGCAGCACGTAGTTTGCGAAGCCGATAAGCTGGGGTTTTCGACCGGCAACCGGGCCGGCTTCCGCGACGAGGGCATGGATCGGCACGCGGTAGTCCATGATCCTGCGCCACAGCGCGTCGGTGACATCCTGCGGCACGGTGACGGCGTAGAAGTCGCAGTAGCACTGCCATAGCCTCCGCCAGCCGGCTTCGTCCGCGGCTTCGACCGGGCGGACCCGGCATGCTTGGTTCACGCCGCCTCCGCCGACATAATGTAGTTCATCGACAAATCCGTTTCGGCAAGAGACCAGACTCCCATGAGGGGCTTGAACACGATTCCGCTGCGGCGCAGGGGCTTCAGTCCCGCCTGTTGGAGCGCTTCTTCCAGTTCTTCAGGTTTTATAAACTTCTTCCAATCATGAGTGCCTTTCGGGGCAAGCCCTAGGATCTGCTCGGCGGCGACAATGGCGAGCCCGTAGGATTTGGATGTTCGATTGAGAGTCGAAACGATGAGAAGACCGCCAGGTTTGCACAACGCGCGGCACGTCTTCAGGAAAGAGGCCACGTCCGCGACATGCTCGATGACTTCGGAGGCCGCGACAACATCGAAGACGCAGCCCTCGGAAGCAAGGTCTTCGGCGGTCGCCGCGCGGTAGGTTATGCCAAGGCCTTGCTTTTTCGCATGCGTGGTTGCCACGCCGATTAACTCCTCGACGGGGTCGATTCCTGTTACAGTGCCGCCGAGCCGAGCCAGCGGTTCCGACAGGATGCCGCCGCCGCAGCCGATGTCGAGAACCGAAAGTCCGTCGAGGGGGCGAAACGACGGATTTTGGCGATCGCGCCACCGGTGTACTTCCGCGACGATAAATGCGAGACGCGCAGGATTGAATGCATGCAGACCTCTGAATTTGCCGCGCTCGTTCCACCAGTCCTTGGCGAGACCTTCAAAATGGCGCACCTCTGCCGAGTCAAGAGATGGGCTATGCCGTGTTTCTGCCTCAATCCCCATCGATGGCGTTCCTCATAATTCTCTGGCGCCCAACGCGCCCGCCGCATCGTCTTAATTTCACTCTTGCACCATAGCCCACGACAATGCTCCTCGTCATGAAGTTTGGCGGAACCTCCGTCGCCGACATAGCCCGTATAAGAAATTCCGCGCTTCACGTGAAGCGCGAGGTCAATGCCGGCAATCGCGTCGCTGTTGTCGTGTCAGCCATGGCAGGACATACGAACCAGCTCGTCGCCTGGACCCGTGAAGCCCATCCGCTCCACGATGCGCGCGAGTATGACGCTGTGGTTTCGTCCGGCGAGCAGATCACGGCCGGGCTCATGGCTATCATCCTTCAATCCATCGGTGTGAGCGCCAGGTCCTGGCAGGGCTGGCAAATTCCCCTGATGACGAACGACTCCCATGGGCTCGCCCGGATCGACCGCATCGAGACCGCTGAACTCTTGCGGCGTCTCAATCAGGGCGAAGTGGCTGTTGTCGCCGGTTTCCAGGGATTGAGCCCGGTCAATCGCATAACGACGCTTGGCCGGGGCGGTTCCGACACAAGCGCAGTTGCTGTCGCGGCCGCCTTGAAGGCCGACCGATGCGATATTTATACCGACGTCGATGGTGTGTATACAACCGATCCGCGCATTGTGCAGTGCGCGCAAAGGCTTTCCCGTGTGTCTTACGAAGAAATGCTAGAAATGGCTTCCCAGGGCGCGAAAGTGCTCCAAACTCGCTCCGTAGAGCTTGCCATGGCTCAGGGGGTGCGTGTACAAGTGCGTTCTAGCTTCGATCCACCAGAAACCTGCGAACCTGCGCGAGCTGGCATTGCCGAAAAGTGCGGGACGCTCGTTTGCGACGAAACGGACATGTTAGAGCATCACGTTGTCAGCGGAATAGCATACGCGAAGGACGAAGCGAAAATCACCGTCCTCAAAATCGAGGATAAGCCGGGCGTTGCAGCGAGCATATTCATGCCGCTCGCCGAGGCTAACATCAACGTGGACATGATCGTCCAGAATATTTCCGAGGATGGCCGCAAGACCGACCTCACCTTCACGGTCCCCGCGTCAGACCTCCAGCGCGCGCTTCAGGTGCTTCGCGACCGGAAGGATGTAATCCGCTATAGCGATCTGCGCGGCGATACCGACATGGTCAAGGTCTCGGTAATCGGAGTCGGAATGCGCAGCCACGCGGGCGTCGCCGCCGAGATGTTTCAGGCTCTTGCGGACCAGAATATCAACATACAGGCCATATCGACGTCAGAAATCAAGATTAGCGTCTTGCTCGGCGCCGCCCATACCGAGGCCGCCGTCAAGACCCTCCACAGCTTATTCGGCTTGGATCGAACATAAAGAAGCAGGCAAACAGACGAGGCGCACCAGCAGAAAAGGCGCCGAGACTCTCACAACCAAAAGGTTATTGGAACCGGGCACATGCCCTGGACTGAGCGTGCACCCTGGGTGCTGATCCGGCAACTGCGGGCCATCATGGCGAGTGCGTCAGAGCCGCAGGCGAAGCTGGACAGCATCGTCAAAGTCATAGCCTCGAACATGATTGCCGAGGTCAGCTCGATCTATGTCCGGCTGCCAGACGATTCGCTTGAGCTTTTCGCGACGGAAGGCTTGCGGAAGGAGGCCGTTCACGCCCTCCGCATGAAGAAGAGCGAGGGTCTTGTCGGGCTCATTGTCGACTGGGGCGAGCCCGTCAATCTGTCCGATGCTCAAAAGCACCCCTCCTTCTCCTATAAGCCGGAGACGGGCGAAGAGATTTATCATTCATTTCTCGGCGTGCCTATTGTGCGCGAGCGCCGCACGATCGGGGTTTTGACGGTCCAAAACAAGATCGAGCGGAAATATACGGCTGAGGAAGTCGAGGCGCTCGAAACGACGGCGATGGTGCTCGCGGAAATGATCGCGTCGGGAACCTTCGCGGGCGCTGTCGCACCGTCCCCCGGCCGGAGAGAAACATCTGTCACCCTGAAGGGGACGCCGCTCGCGGACGGCCTCGCGCTGGGGCACATCGCGCTTCATGAGCCAAGGCCTGCTGTTCTCAAATTCTTCGCCGAGAATATTCCGGCGGAACTGAAGCGGCTGGAGGAGGCGCTCGACCGCCTCAAGGAGGACATCAGCCGCCTTCTCGCGAACGATTCGCCCGGCTCCAACGGAGAGCACAAGGAGATCATCGAAGCGGTCCACATGCTGGCCCACGACCGCGGATGGGCGCGCCGCATGCGCGATGCCGTTTCGGCAGGCCTTACGGCGGACGCGGCCGTCGAGCGCGTGCAGCAGAACATGCGGACCCAGCTTATGAAAACGGGCGATAGTTTCTGGCGCGAGCGGGCTCACGACCTCGACGACCTTTCCAACAGGCTGCTTCGCACGCTTCAAGGCCACGATCATGGAGCGGCCTTGGAAAGGCTTCCCAACGACGCCATCCTTGTCGCTCACAACATGGGAGCTGCGGAGCTTCTCGATTACGATCCCAAGAAATTGCGCGGCCTCGTGATCGAGGACGGCGGCGCAACTGCGCACGTCTCCATCGTCGCGCGCTCGTTCAATCTTGCCGTTCTCGTGCAGGTCCCGGATGTCGTTTCCGCGGCGGATCACGGCGACCCGGCCATATTGGATGCCTCCACGGGGCAATTCCACATCCGTCCGTCTCTGGAATTGATCCGGGCCTACGCCGACAAAGCCCGCTTCCGTGCACGGCGGCAGGCGCGTTTCTTCAAGCTGAGGCATGCTCCAGCAGTCACAAGGGACGGGGAGCGCGTGTTCCTCAACATGAACGCGGGCCTCCTTGTGGACCTGCCTCACCTTTATCAAAGCGGCGCGGACGGCATTGGCCTGTACCGGACCGAGCTGCAGTTCATGGTGGCGTCCAAGTTCCCCAAGATGGAGGAACAGCGCGCAGCCTACACGCGCGTTCTCGATCAGGCGCGGGGGCGGCGTGTCATTTTCAGGTCGCTCGATGTGGGCGGCGATAAGGTTCTGCCCTACCTCAAGAAGTTTCATGAGGAAAATCCGGCGCTCGGCTGGCGGGCGATCCGCATGTCCCTCGACCGGCCGGGCCTCTTCCGCACTCAAGTGCGCGCCCTGTTGCGGGCATCGGCGGGGCGCGAGCTTTCGCTCATGCTTCCCTTTATTGCCGATCTTTCGGAATTCCTGGCCGCGAAAGCCTTGATCGACAAGGAAATCGAGCACGCACAGCGTCACGGCCACGAGCTGCCCTCGGCAACGCGCATCGGCGTCATGGTCGAAGTGCCCGCGATCATCTACCAGCTCGACGATATCTTGCCTTTGGTCGACTTCATTTCCGTCGGAAGCAACGACCTGATGCAGTTTCTTTTTGCCGCAGACCGGGAAAATGATCGCGTCGCGCGGCGGTTCGATCCTCTTAACCCTTCCGCGCTCAGGGTTTTGCGCGTGATCGCCGAAAAGGCGAAGGCCCATGGCACCGATTTCGCGCTTTGCGGCGAAATGGCTGGACGTCCAATCGAAGCCATGACCTTGATCGGACTTGGATATCGTTCGATATCTATGGCACCGGCTTCGGTCGGGCCGGTGAAGGCTATGGTGCTGTCGGCTAATGCGAAGAAGCTGCGTGAAGCAGTCCTTGATCTTGTCGATCGGAATAGCCCGAACATCCGGCGCGAGCTCAGCGAATTTGCTCAGAAAGAAAACATTGATATTTAAGGTCGCGCGCAGAGGGCACGCCGACTGCGATTCGGGGCATCAAACAGACTTTGACTGCGGCTGGCTCAATTCTTCGCCGCAGCGGAGCAGGAATCCATGGCATCCATTCCAAAAGAAAAACTAAATCGTCTCGTCGGCCGTTGGGAAACGCTTCAAACGCTGCTTTCTTCGGGAACCGATCAAGAGACGTTCATCAAACTCTCGAAGGAGTTCGCGGAACTCGATCCGCTTGTTGCGTCGATCAAGGCCCTGCAGAGCGTCGAGAATGAACGCGACAGCCTTCGGCAGATGCTCGAAGACCCGGCTTCCGAGCCCGATATGATCGAACTCGCCCAGCAGGAGCTGGAAGCGATCGAGCCGCGTGTCGGCGAGTTGGAGCACGAGTTGCAAATCATGCTGCTTCCAAAGGATGCGGCGGACGAGAAAAGCGCCATCCTCGAGGTGCGCGCAGGCACCGGCGGTGAAGAGGCTGCGCTTTTCGCGGCGGACCTGTTTCGCATGTATCAGCGCTATGCCGACCTCAAGGGCTGGAAGGTTCAGGTTTTATCGGCGAGCGACGCCGACGCGGGCGGCTTCCGGGAAATCGTGGCCAGCATCACCGGCAAGGGCGTGTTCGCGCGCATGAAATACAAGTCGGGCGTGCATCGCGTGCAGCGCGTGCCGGAAACGGAGAACCAGGGGCGCATCCACACATCCGCTGCAACCGTTGCGGTTCTGCCCGAGGCTGAGGATATCGACATCGAAATCCGGCCCGAGGACATCCGCATCGACACCATGCGGGCGAGCGGCGCTGGCGGCCAGCATGTGAACACCACCAACTCGGCTGTGCGCATCACACATATCCCGACCGGCATGATCGTCACCTCAAGCGAGAAGTCGCAGCATCAAAACCGCGCCCGCGCCATGCAGGTGCTGCGCGCCCGGCTTTACGACATGGAGCGCACAAAGGCGGCCGACGCACGCGCGGCGGAGCGCAAGGATCAGATCGGCTCGGGCGACCGCTCACAGCGCATCCGCACCTACAATTTTCCGCAAGGGCGGGTAACGGACCACCGCGTGAATGTCACGCTCTACAATCTTCCCCAGATCATGGAAGGCGAGGGCCTCGATACGATCATCGATGCGCTGATCACCGAGCATCAGGCAAGTCTGCTCGCGGCCGAAACGACCAGCATTCATGCCTGATCTGCCACTTTCCTGTACAGAGGAGCGAACAACGCTCGGCGATGCGATTGTGCGGCTGAGCGGCCTTTTCCGCGAGGCTGGATTTGAAACCGCCTCGCTCGACGCCCGCCTTCTTGCCGCCCATGCCTGCGAGCTTTCGCCGGAGCAAACCATCGCACGAAGCGGCCTTGTTCTCTCAACCGCGATGGCGAGACGCATGAACGAGTTTGCGGCACGGCGTATCGCAGGCGAGCCCGTTTCCCGCATCATCGGGCACCGGGAGTTCTGGGGGCTGCCTTTCGATGTTTCGCCTCACACGCTCGATCCGCGGCCCGAAACCGAGCTTCTGGTTGAAGCAGCGCTCGATTATGTCCGGAAGGAGAGGCTCGCCAATTCGGCGCTACGCATTCTGGATCTTGGTACGGGCTCGGGTTGCCTTCTTGGTGCGATCCTCTCGGAGCTGCCGTTGAGCCTCGGGGTGGGCGTCGATCTCAGCGAGGATGCGCTTCGCGTTGCGAAAGAAAATTTATGCCGATTGGGGTTGCTACATCGCTCGTCGTTCTTATGTGCAAACTGGATCAATGCTCTAGGCGATGCGTCTTTCGACATCATCGTGTGTAATCCTCCCTACATAGGATCGTCCGAAATAGCTGGACTTGGGATCGAAGTGAAAAGCTACGATCCCCTCCTCGCGCTGGATGGCGGGAAGGATGGCCTTGATGCATACAGGGACATCCTATCGGCAGTTTTCGCGGTGCTTCGAAGACCCGGTCTTATCATTTTTGAAACCGGTCACCGGCAAGCTAGGGCTGTGCAACAAATGATGATTGAGGCGGCGCCAAAGGAAAGCTGTTTTGAAGCACGGATTTTGAGCGATTTGAGTGGAACTGACCGAGCCGTTGCAGGAGTGCGACAGTCGGCGCTCTGCGAGCCTAAGTCCAAAAAAAAGGTTGGAAATCCGGCTCTTTCGGGATAGGGTCGTTCTGAGAGGCGACCTCGTCATGAGCCCCGCAGCGGGTTTAAGAGAAGGACGAGGCCATAGAACGTAGGGCTACCAAAAAATTGGCAACTCGACCGGATGCTACAGTTGTAGGCGTCGGCGGTGTCAATGGCGGCACGTTTCTTTGACAGGCTCGGCCTGACCAATTCTGCTTCTGAAGTTAGCGTCGCGCAGTTCACTGACTGGCAGGCTAGACTGAGAGTTTTTGACATTCGCAAACATTAACTGAGGCCAAAATCCGTCAGGTTTGCGTAGACTTTAGCGTGTGACCTTCGATCAAGATAGGACCCATGAGGCAAGGACAGCAAAGCCGCAGAGGCCGTAATCGCGGCGGCCGGAAGCCGCAAAATTCCATGAGCCGGAACTACAGAATCGAGTGGTCCGGACGTCAAAATCCGCGGCACCGCGATGCACATCGCGGAAAAATATTCTTCATTAGCAAGGGACGCCATGTCGTCCGGTGACACCGTCGCCGCTGAGAATTATCTTCAGCATGCCGAACATTATAACCAAATCATCCTGGCTGCGCAGGCGCAGAACCCCGGAATGCCGGGAATGGAAGGCCAAAATGGCCTGAACGGAGGGGGCCGGTTCAATCCGCAAGAGCCCTTCCAACGCGACTATGACGGCAACTCGGACGACGGTGACGGGGACGACTACGTTCCACATCAGCACCAGCGTCCTTTCCAAGAGCGGCAAGAGCGCCCCGTATATAATCAACATCAGCAGCCGCAACCTTACATTCCGCAAAACGCCTTCCCGCAAATCCAGCCGCAGCCCGTCGTGCCCGCGCCTAACGGCGTGGCGCCGCAAAGCGCGGATCCCTACGGTCCGACCCAGGAAGGCGATAGAATGCCAAGGCGGCGCAGGCGCCGGCCCATCGGCGATCTCCCGTTGAAGACCTTCAACGGCCGGAACGGAAACGGCGGCGCGGCAGCTGCGCCGGGGGGAAATGGCGCACCGGCGGCAGGAAGCGACGATCCTAAGCCGGACGAGGCGGCGTCTTAAAGCTCCCTGCGTTTTCATGGCCGGACGCTTGTCCGTGCGCGGACCTAGTAAGCAGTGTGCTATATCGCTTGTCTCGCAGACTTTTAACCTTCCAATTACTGGATGCCCGCCGTCAAGCGTGCGAAGGATTCGGGCGGTTGGCCTTGCGATCTGATGTCATAGCCGCCCTTGAGGCGGCTATCCAGAAAAAGTCATTTTTCTGAAGGCCTTAGTGGATCGTCGGGTCAAGCCCGACCATGACAGCCAATTCCTCACACACAGCGCGCCTAACTCACGATCGCAGTGTCGCCGGCCGATATAACCCCCCCGCGGGTTACCCTTGCATAGATGCCAACTTTGTTATGGCTCCAGGTGGTTTGGAGCGCGGATGGAATCGAGAGACCGCGCTTCGCCGTCTTGGGATCGACGCTTGTCGCCTCGCAACGTCCTGTCTCTGCGAACACCGTGAGTTGGGCTTTTCCCAAATCGATGGTTTTACCCACCCAGTGCCGCTCCTGCCACGCGGGCACTCCTTCAAAATAGACGTTTGCGCGAAAGCGAAGAGGGTCGAGATCGACACCGGTGACGCGGCTCACATCGCGAACGGTCTCGAGGTTGACCAAGTGCAAAGCCTTCGCGGCGATGTCCGTGAAGCGATGCCCCTCGGCCCATACAATTCGCGGCGGCCCCGTCAAATCCGCCTTCATGTAGGCCGATAGGAACTGCTCGATCATCTGCCTGCCAAGCTTGGACTTGAGCGATCCTTTCGCCACCTGCTTGGCATCGCGATACAAGGTGAGGGTGTGGCTTTCCTCATCGAAATCGAGAGTGAGACCAGCAAGGCGCTCGTTCCGCATGAGCTGCAAAAAGTGAGTTTTCGGAAACCATTTCGGGTTCTGGGCTTCAAAACGGTGGCTTCCATTCTCGACGGCATAGACGCGGTCCATCGGCATGCCTTCGCCTGCGTTCAAAGCTGCTTGAGCCGTGATAAATCCGCTTAACCCTTTGATGGGATAATGCACGAGCGTAGCAATTGTTGGCTGGGCGGGCATGAGAGGGGAAGACCTTTTCTAATCTCGCAATGTTGCCATATATCCACAAATCAATGCTACCACTTCTCCAAATTCGCGGCCCGCGCCGCAGCCATCGAGGCGACAATGAATTTCGAGAAACTCACCGACAGGTCCAAGGGCTTCTTTCAATCCGCTCAATCGCTTGCCCTTCGCGAAGGCCATCAGCGGCTGACACCGGAGCACCTTCTTAAAGTTCTGCTCGACGATAGCGAAGGCCTGGCAGCCGGACTCATCGCACGCGCTGGCGGCCGCCCGGAAGATGCATTAGCCCGCGTCGAACAGGCGCTGGCCAAGATGCCGAAGGTATCCGGCGCTGGCGCCGGGCAGCTCTACATATCGCCCCAGCTCGCCAAAGTGCTCGATCAGGCCGAGAAGATCGCGGAAAAGTCTGGCGACAGTTATGTCACCGTTGAGAGGCTGCTTCTCGCCCTCGCGATGGAGAAAGGATGCCGACACCTCGAAGATTCTCGCCGATGCCGGCGTTACGCCGACGGGGCTCAACGCAGCAATCAACGATTTGCGGAAGGGGCGCACTGCGGATAGCGCTTCGGCTGAGCAATCTTATGACGCGCTCAAGCGATACACCCGCGATCTCACCGACGCCGCGGCCAAAGGACAGCTCGACCCGGTGATCGGCCGCGATGAGGAAATCCGCCGCACCATTCAGGTTCTCTCCCGGCGCACCAAAAACAATCCGGTGCTTATCGGCGAGCCGGGTGTCGGCAAGACGGCTATTGCAGAAGGTCTGGCGCTCAGGATCGTGAACGGCGATGTGCCGGAAAGCCTCCGCGACAAGAAACTCCTCGCGCTCGACATGGGCGCGCTCATCGCAGGCGCGAAATATCGCGGTGAGTTTGAGGAGCGGCTGAAGTCCGTGCTGCAGGAGATCACCTCGGCGGAAGGCGGCGTTATCCTCTTCATCGACGAGCTGCATACGCTTGTCGGCGCGGGCAAGGCCGAGGGCGCGATGGACGCGTCCAATTTGCTGAAACCGGCGTTGGCTCGCGGCGAGCTTCACTGCGTGGGAGCGACCACGCTCGACGAGTACCGGAAATACATCGAAAAAGATGCCGCACTCGCGCGCCGCTTCCAGCCCGTCTTCGTATCAGAGCCGACTGTCGAGGACACGATTTCGATCCTCCGCGGCCTCAAGGAGAAGTACGAGCTTCATCACGGCGTACGAATCACGGATTCGGCGCTTGTGGCGGCGGCTACGCTTTCGAACCGTTACATCACCGATCGCTTTCTTCCAGACAAGGCCATCGACCTCATGGACGAGGCGGGAAGCCGTCTGCGCATGCAGGTCGATTCCAAGCCTGAAGAGCTCGATGAACTCGACAGGCGGATTATTCAGCTCAAGATCGAGCGCGAAGCGCTGAAGAAAGAGAACGACCAGGCCTCCAAGGATCGCCTCGCACGTCTCCAGAAGGAGATCGCCGATCTTGAAGACAAGTCGTCTTCGCTCGCCCGGCGCTGGAAGGAAGAGAAGGAAAAGCTCGCCTCGGCGCAGAAGGTCAAGGAGGAACTCGACGCCGCGCGCAACGAGCTGGATCAGGCGCAACGCAAGGGAAATCTCGCACGCGCGGGCGAGCTGTCGTACGGCGTCATCCCCGATCTCGAAAAGCGGCTGAAGGCTATAGAGAGCGCCGCCGAAGCTAATCGCGGCATGGTCGAAGAGGCCGTTACGCCCGATCACATCGCGGGCGTCGTGTCCCGCTGGACCGGCAT
Source organism: uncultured Alphaproteobacteria bacterium (assembly GCA_963834165.1). Classification (GTDB taxonomy): domain Bacteria; phylum Pseudomonadota; class Alphaproteobacteria; order Rhizobiales; family Rhodomicrobiaceae; genus Rhodomicrobium. The sequence goes on from CAWIAL010000010.1 coordinate 10,967, forward strand.
CCCGGTCGAGAAAATGCTCGAAGGCGAAAAAGACAAGCTGCTCCGCATGGAGGACGAGATCGGCAAGCGCGTTATCGGGCAAGCCGAGGCCGTCCGCTCTGTTTCGACCGCAGTTCGCCGCGCGCGCGCCGGACTGCAGGATCCGAACCGGCCCATCGGTTCGTTCATGTTTCTCGGGCCGACAGGCGTGGGCAAAACGGAGCTGGCCCGTGCGCTGGCTGCGTTCCTCTTCGATGATGAGCACGCAATGACTCGCATCGATATGTCGGAGTACATGGAAAAGCACTCCGTCGCGCGGCTCATCGGCGCGCCTCCCGGCTATGTCGGTTATGAGGAAGGCGGGGCGCTCACCGAGGCCGTCCGCCGCCGTCCTTACCAGGTCGTGCTGTTCGACGAGATCGAGAAAGCCCACCCGGACGTCTTCAACGTTCTGCTCCAGGTTCTCGACGACGGCCGGCTCACCGACGGCCAGGGCCGCACGGTCGATTTCCGCAACACGATCATCATCATGACTTCGAACCTCGGCTCTGAATATCTCGTTAATCAGCCGGCGGGAGAAGACGTGAATGCGGTGCGGGCACAGGTCATGGCCGTGGTGCGAGCGCATTTCCGGCCCGAGTTCCTGAACCGGATCGACGACATCCTGCTCTTCCATCGCCTGCGCCGCGACGAGATGGGCGCGATTGTCGATATACAGCTCAAGCGGCTGCAGAAGCTGCTCGATGAGCGCAAAATCACGCTCAATATCGACGATAAAGCGCGCGTCTGGCTTGCGGATCGTGGCTACGATCCGGCCTATGGAGCCCGGCCGCTGAAACGCGTCATTCAGCGCGCAGTGCAGGATCCGCTCTCAGAGATGATCTTGTCCGGCGCGGTCAAGGATGGCGACACGGTTCGTGTCACAGCCGGCGCGGATGGCTTGATCATAAACGACCGGGCCTTCAGCTTGGCGGCTTGACGCACTGAAGCATGCGAAGTGCCCAACCATGTTGCCATGCCCGCGCAGTGGTCCCGGCTCGCATTAGCCTAGCTAGCCCTCGGTATCATCTTTCCACCGTAGCGACGCGCGTCTTCACAGGAGGGCGGCGCATAAGCTCGTCTATGCGCGCTTTTTCGCGGCGGAAATCCGTCAACAGGCGCCCCTGGAGCTGGCGGCTCCGCGGGATCTTGATTGAAAGCGGGTTCGTGAAGCGGTTGTTGACCAGCACTTCATAGTGAAGGTGGGGTCCGGTCGAAAGTCCCGTATTGCCCAGATAGCCGATGAGCTGTCCCTGGCGCACCTTCACGCCTTTGGCGACGCCTTCAGCGAAACGCAGCATGTGGCCGTAGGCCGTTTTGTAGCCGTTGGCGTGACGGATGCGGACATAGTTTCCGTAGCCGCCCTCTCGGCCCGCAACCTCGATCGTGCCGTTACCCGAGGCCATGATTGGCGTCCCGACCGGACCGGCCCAATCCACGCCAGAGTGCAACCGAAGCGTCCTCAGAAGGGGGTGTCTGCGGTATCCAAAGCCAGAGGTCAGGCGGGCTCCGCGGACTGGGGTGCGCATAAGAAACTTTTTAGCATTCGACCCTTTATCATCGTAATAGTCGACGCCCCCGTCGGGGGTTCGGAACCGGTAGTAGGCGTGGGTTTCACCGCCGATTGTCACCGCGGCAAAAAGAAGTTCGCCTGGTCTTTCGATGCCGTTCTCGTCCTGGACAAGCTCGTAAAAAAGTTCGAATCCGTCGCCTGCCTTCACGTGCTGCTTGAAGTCCACGTCGTAGGAATGAACCCGCAGGAATTTCGTAACAAAATCATCTGGAAGTTCCTGGGATTTGGCCGCGCGGTAGGTGCTTAAATAGACGCTGGCCCGTTCGCCGGTGCTTTCCTCGGAGCTGGATTCCGGCTTGAGAGGTTTGTCGCTTGGGGAATAAACGCCATCGGCGTTGCGGCTGATGGTCACCACGTGACCGCCTTGGTAGAAAAGGCTCAGTTTCGCGACATCCAGCGAACCTTCTTCAACCGACGAGGGCGTCAGGCCGAGCCTCAGCTCCTCGCCTGCTCGCAACTTCTTGGTTTTCGTAACCTTCGCGACGGCGTCAGCAACCAGTCCCGATTGAACCACATCGACGCCGGTGCCCTTTATAAGAATATCGAGCAATTCGCCCCCTCGGGCGGTGATGGTGCGGCGGTCATAACCGTCATCGTTCTCGTCCTCTTCGAATTTCTTCATGAGCACGGTTGTGTTTTTCTCGGCCCGCGCCAGCGCCGGTGCGCCGCCGTCAACCTCGAATTTCGTTTCCAGCGGGCTTGCTCCGGAGAGGCTTGCGTCGCTCTCGGCGTAGATTGCGTCGGCTTCGGCCACGACGCGCTCAATCTCGTCGTCGGTAAGCTCTTGATTATCTTCTCGGGGCAGGAAGCCGCCTGGGACATCGATGAATCGCACGGATACGCGCGGATCGGAGGTCAATTCGCCTCCCGTTTGGTCCCTTCGAGCGATCGGCGTGCTATTTCCGTAGATGTCGTTGGGATTGAAGGCGGGAATGACCACGTCCTCATCGGGCCGTTCGGTGGCGAGCGTCGCTACGAGCCTCACGTAGGGCTTTCTGGTGATGAAGTCGCGCGTGCCGCGGCGTTGGACGACTTGCTCGTAAATCAAATTCCTTGTCGTCAAGCCTTTTGAGGAGATGAGGAGCCGGTCGGTCTTCAGGCCAATCGACACCGGCTTCTCCGAGCCTGGTGTGCTTGCAGTCCTGGGCTTCATTGCCTGCAGGCTGGCGCGGCGCATTGCGCCAAACATGCTGCCGCCGTCCCCGACGTGCATCGAGGTGTAGATAACAACGCCGATAATCGCGAGGCCGCATATGGCGACGATAACCGT
>CAWIAL010000011.1:0-134686 GCA_963834165.1 uncultured Alphaproteobacteria bacterium
CCAAGGCCAAACTGCGCAGCAAAGAGGGCCGCGAAGATGACTGTAATGATGGACATCCGGCTTGCCGTTAAGCGGCCCCGATGCTGACCGTTCTCCCTTTGATCGCGTTGCCGTAAAACCATGACAATAATGCCGGCGAGCGCTGCCATAGCGAGGAAAACACCCGCCCTTGAACGCGCCAGCGCCAGTCCGGCTACGAGGGAGATAAGGAAAAGCGCGGCAGCGGTTAGCCACAACAGCGCGCGCGACCGCAGCGCTCCAGGCCGCAGCAACTGGTTCGCTGTGCTCGTAAACCAGACCGCACCAAGCACAAGCGTCACATAGAGATGGGCTGCAAAATGGTTTCGGTTGGCAAAAAAGCCAACAGCCTCCGTGGGGTTCGTCACGTTATAAAAACGCAGTTCGCTCCCCGGCCCTTGAGCCATTTGCAAGAAGCCAAGCACTAAGGCGAGCGCTCCAAGGCAGAGCAGAAGCCAAGTGAGAATAAGCCGATGCCGGAGGTCAAGCTGGAAGGCGGCGAGAAATATGGCAGCGGGAACAACGAGGGAAGAGGCCGCCGCCCATGTCGCCTGCGGTGCTTTTGAAAGAGGTGCCCACCCATTTTCTCCGGTCACTGGTGTCAGTTCGGAAGGCGTTAGCGCTCCTCCAACAGACCCGGTATCGAAAGGCAGAGGAAGCAGCTGGAAACCGATAACCAGAATGACAGCGCAACCGAAGATGAGAATTAGCCGCAGCTTTTGCTTATCGCATGTTTTGGAATCAAGGGCTGACCACAAGGAGAAAGCGAGCAACGGTATCGCAAGAACTTGGACAATGACGTCGCCTAGAAATCCCGCGTGCGTTCCACCACCGAGAAGGACGGAAAGAGCGAGGACAATTCCGCAAAGCCACGCGACCATAGCTTCAACTTTCAAAGGATACCAGTTGGCAATGGGCGCACGGCCATTTCCGGCGCGGATACGATCGCCGGAGTGGGCGTAAACTCGGCGCCGGGGACTGCGGCGGCGCGATCGTCAATTTGAAAAACCGCTGCCTGAGCCTGTGTTGCAGTTGGCGTTAGCATCGACACGCATAAAACCGGCTTTCGAAACATGCCTTACTCCAAAGCAAAAGACAGCATCCTAATTCGCGTTAACACTTCATCGCACCCGGCGCAACGCAAGGCTGCATCCTGAGAGAATATTCCTCGTAGGGCTGTGCTTGGACAGTTACAGGGGGATAAGCCTGACGCAAGGCGAAAAAGCCCGGGCGGCTTTACAGAACGCCCACGACAGCCTAAGTGCGGTTGCACACGTAAACTCTGCGATGGATGGACCGTAAGTGTTCGGCAGGAACGTCCCGGCAGGCGTATGGACACTCGGCTTCGTCTCGATGCTCATGGACATCTCGTCCGAGATGATTCATGCGCTTCTCCCTATTTACATGGTCACCGTGCTCGGCACCTCTACGCTCGCGGTCGGCTTTATCGAAGGGATTGCCGAGGCCACGGCTTCCATCACGAAAATCTTTTCCGGCGCGCTTTCAGATTGGCTCGGCCGGCGAAAGGAGCTGGCTGCAGCCGGATACGGCCTCGCCGCCTTTACAAAGCCCGTATTTCCGCTGGCGACGAGCCTGTCTTGGCTGATTGCTGCGCGTTTCATCGACCGGGTCGGCAAGGGCATCCGAGGCGCTCCGCGCGATGCGCTCGTTGCCGATCTCTCCCCGCCCGAGCTGCGTGGCGCGAGTTTTGGCCTGCGCCAATCGCTTGACACTATTGGAGCTTTTGCCGGACCGCTGATTGCGATCCTGCTCATGCTGATTACCGCGAATAGCTTCACCACCGTGTTCTGGATCGCGGTCATTCCGGGGTTCCTCTCCTTTTTTCTCATCGCTTTTGCGGTGAAGGAACCAGAGCGGCCCGCAGGCATGCGTAAGGTCAAGTCGCCGCTCAGCCGCGCCGAACTTGCGCGCCTCGGCGCGGACTATTGGGGCGTCGTCGCCATCGCGGGCGTGTTCACCCTGGCGCGCTTCAGCGAGGCTTTTCTGATCCTGCGCGCGCAGTCAGTGGGGTTGCCCATTGCGCTCGTGCCAGCCGTCATGGTGCTCATGAACTTGGTCTACGCGCTCTCAGCCTACCCGGCCGGAATTCTGTCCGACCGGATGGACCGGTACACAATTTTGATCGCGGGTCTTGTCCTGCTCATCGTCGCGGATGTTGTGCTCGCTCTTTCGGACGGCGTGACCGGCGTGGCAATCGGGGTCGCCCTGTGGGGATTGCACATGGGGCTGAGCCAGGGCCTGCTCGCCACGCTCGTCGCCGACACGGCCCCCGATGAGCTGAGAGGGACGGCCTATGGGATGTTCAATCTGGTCACTGGCATCGCGCTCTTGGCGGCGAGTGTGATTGCAGGCGGCTTGTGGGACGTCACCGGTCCCAAGGGAACGTTCCTGGCTGGCGCAGGCTTCGCGGCCCTGTCGGTGATTGCACTTCTGTGGGTACGCCCGGCGGCCAAGACTGCTTCTGCGCGCTGAAAACCTTCTTATAGAAAATTAGAGACCGGCGGTTGCGGCCCCCAGCCACGCCGCATCACCATCCTGGAGCAGAGGCGAAAGCTCCCGCCGCACGCGGGCATGATAGGCGTTGAGCCAGTCGCGTTCGGTGGCGCTTAAGAGTTCGACGTCGATGAGCCGCCGGTCGAAAGGAGCGAGCGTCAGCGTCTCGAAGCCCAGCATGGGGGTTTCGCCGCCTTCAATCGCCGCGGGCTCGGTCACGGCCTCAAGATTTTCGAGCCTGATGCCGTAATGGCCTTCGCGATAGAAACCCGGCTCGTTCGACACGATCATGCCCGGTTCAAGCGCCGCCATACCATTCCGCGAGATCGATTGCGGCCCCTCGTGGACCGATAGGAAACTGCCCACGCCGTGCCCTGTGCCGTGGCCGTAATCGAGGCCCGCGTCCCAAAGCGCGCGCCTTGCGAATGCGTCGATGTCCACGCCGCGCGTCCCCGCCGGAAACCGCGCGGTGGCGATGGCGATATGGCCCTTGAGCACGAGCGTGAAATGTCGCCGCATTTCCTGCGATGGAGCACCGATGGCGATCGTGCGAGTCACGTCCGTCGTCCCGTCGCGGTATTGCCCGCCCGAGTCGATCAGATAGAGCGAGCCCGGCTCCAGCCTCTTGTTGGTCTCGGGCGTTGCGCGGTAATGCACGATGGCACCGTTGGAACCCGCGCCTGAAATCGTATCGAAGCTCAAATCTTCGAGCAGATTCGTCTCGCGGCGGAAGGTTTCGAGCCTGTCGGAAGCGGCGATTTCGTCCAGCGTGCCGGACGGCGCTTCCGCATCGAGCCAAGCCAGAAACCGGCAGAGCGCAGCCCCATCGCGCACATGCGCATTGCGGGCGCCTTGCAGTTCGACCGCATTCTTGCGGGCTTTGAACAAAGTGCAAGGGTCGGCGGTCTCGATCAAGGCCGCCCCGTTCTTCTTGAGGGTATCGGCGACATGGAGCGTGGTTTGCGCTGGGTCTACGATAATTTTTGCGCCCTGCTGGATCAGGCCTGGAAGCGCCTCCGCCATGGAAGCGCGATCATGAATAGAGGCGAGCGGCTCCAGGAAGCTTCGGTTCTCGGGCGTGATATGACCGGGCGATGCGAAAAGCACAGGCTTCCCCAATTGAGGGACAAAGGCGCGGACCAGCGGCACCGGGGTGTGCTCTACGTCCCGGCCTCTGATATTAAAAAGCCAGGCGACGGCATCCGGCGCGCTGACGAAGAGGCCGGCTGCTTTCTTCTCCTCGATCGCCTTCTGCACGCGGGCGAGTTTCGACGCCGCACTTTCGCCTGCGAATTCCTCGCCATGCATGACAATCGGCGCGTAAGCGGCTGCGGGCCGGTCCTCCCAAAGCCCATCGATTGGATTGGGCACGATGGGGCGAAGCTCAAATCCTGTTTTCTCCGCCTCTTCTTTCAGCGTCTTGAAGCCCGCCATGGTGTGGAGCGCCGGGTCGTAGCCTATCGCCGCGCCTTTTGGTGCGTTGCCCGCGAGGTAGGATGCAGGCGTCATCTTGGGAACAAGCTCGACGGTGTACAGCGCCGCGTCGGCCTGCGCTTTCGCCTGAAGCGTGTAGCGGCTATCCACGATAAGCGCGGCTTTATCTTCGAGGATGACCGCGCAGCCTGCGGACCCGGTGAAGCCGGTCAGCCACGCGAGCCGGTCCCAATGGGCAGGCACGGACTCATTCTGAAACTCGTCGCTCTTTGGAACGATGAAGCCGTTCAGGCCGAGAGACCGGATCGAGGTCCGCAACGCCGCGAGGCGGCTGGCTGCTACTTGAGCGCGTTCCGGCATGATGTGCAATCCTGACATGAGCTGATCTGTCTACCTGCTGGTCTTGGAAGGGGCAGATTACAAGCATTCGGGCCATGCAAAAGTGGAATTCGGCCCGTTTTATTGAAGTCCTGGCCAGGAGATGACAACTGCTTCGATTGCTTCCAAGACAGCCAGATCAACATCATGAAGGAAGGCATGCTGCGCTGACGCGGCTTCAATCTACGCGCCGCAGCGAAAGTGTCGACCAGCCTTCAAGGTCGCGGCGCATGATGAGAGAGAAGCCAGTTGCGCGGTATCGAGCGAGGAGTTCCCGCGCCTGTTCCGCCAGCAACCCGGAAAGGACAAGGATGCCTCCGCGCCGCGTGAGGGTTCGCAAACGCGGAGCGAGCTTGAGCAGCGGCTTCGCCAGGATATTCGCCATCACGATATCGAAGGGCGCCAACTCGTAAGCCACGCTTGGCTTCGATCCATCGCCGACGAAGAGCCTGACGTTCGCAGCGCCGTTCTTGCGGCAGTTTTCGCGAGCGACGCCGATAGCCACCGGATCGAAATCGACCGCGGCGATGCTCGCTTGCTGCAAAAAGCCCTTCGCCGCCGCTATGGCGAGCAGGCCGGACCCTGTGCCCAGATCGAGCACGGTTTGCGGCGCCGCCGTCGCCGCAAGCTTGTCGAGCGCGAGCAGACAGCCCTTCGTCGTCCCGTGGTGCGCCGTGCCAAAGGCGCGGCCCGCGTCGATCTCGATGCCCCATTTCGAGACGATCCGGCCGCGGTCGTGACTGCCATAAATGGTGAAGCGGCCAGCGCGAACAGGCGGCAACGCTTTTTGGGTTTCCGTCACCCAATCGGCATCGGGAATAGTTTCAACCGCGGAGGAGACGGCGTTAAGCCCCGCTGCAGCGAGCACGCTCGCGACGCTTTCATCCGCGAGCGCGCCGCCGTCGTAGGACTCCAGCAGCCACCGCGCACCGTCCTCGCGGGCCACAATCGGAATGTCTTCGAAGCCTGGGATTTCGCTCACAAGCCCGCTGGCCCGAACGGCGTCGTCCTCCGAAGCAAACCCGAGCACTGTCTTGCGAGAAAGAGCCATTCCCTAAGCGCAAGTGGGCGCCAGCTGCCAGCGGCTCAGCAAGTGCTCGCGCGCGTCTTCGAGGTCGCGGATGCGGGGCGCACCGGTATCATCCTCGACGAGAAGTCCGAGCACCCTCAAATGGACGCATCCGTCTTCGATATCGAAGGCGCATTCTACGTTGAACTCGTCTTTCAGGAACTTCTCGGCCTCGTATTTCACCTCTTCCAAACCTCGATGACCGTAGCGCAGCAGGAGGGCGTAGGTGAGAACGGCTTCCTTGATGTCTTCCTCTTCGGCATCGTCGTTCAGGAGCGTCAGCACGCTTTGATTGCTGGCGAGGTTATGGAAATAAAGGCTCTTGGCAAGCTTCGCCATATAGCGCGTGCGCGTGTTGAAAAAGCTTGTGACGCTGCGGATGATCGCGCCGATCGCGCCCGCTATCGTGAACACAACGAAGAAAAGGCTGATGGCGACGGCTGCCACGAATTTGAGAATCGCCATGACGATAGCGAACACCGTGCTGCCGCCGGAGCCGATCCAAAGCCAAAGCCGGTCGAAAAGGGTGAACCGGATCCGCGCATTGGGAAACAGGATTTCGAGCTCGCTCCGCGCAATGCGCCGGAAGACCTTGAGGTGCAATGTATTCTCGGACACGCCCTCCAGCATCTGCTGGTTTCTCGCGCGCCTGACTCGCTTCTCGGCCTTCTTGCGGCTGATGCCCTCGGCCTTCATGACTTCAGCGATGCGCGTTTCGACGGGCTTCAGCTTCAACCCGAGAAAAAGCCGCCGGTAAGCGTCCACCTCCACCGGCCGCTCGAACAGCCAAAGGGATTTCCACGATTGCACCAGGACCTTGTCCTTGATGGCGCCGCGGTAATAAAGGAGATGAAAATCGTACTCGGCGAGATCGACCTCCGCCGAGAAGCCCGCCAAGGATTCTTCCTCGAGGACTTTTTGTAGCGTGACTTGGTCGATCTCCAAATAGTTTGCACTGACGACCAGGTCGACGATCCTCGCCTTCAGATCTTCGAGCTGCGCCCGCCTTTCGGCGCCCGCGATTTCACGCTCGTTGATCGTCTCATCGTCCGGATTGAATGCATCGTAACACGCAATCACCGTGTCGAGCGTCTTCGCCGACTCCACCTGCCGCAGCGCGCACATATAGCGCAGCACTTCCTCGGCAAGCACCTTCTGTGCAGGCTCGAAAAGCTTGTCGAGCGCGCGCTGGACGATGTCGGTCCGGTCCACGGGAATGAATTTCTCCGGAATAATAGATGCAATGGGCTGCGTGATTGTATCGACGCCGGTCTCGGTCTCATGCTGGGGGGGTGCTAAAGACGATGGAGCCGTGCGATCCGCAGCCGCCTGTTCGCCCATTCGCCCCTCCAACTCCTAGACACACCCGGATGTAGCCGTTTTCATGGTTCACGGCAACTGACTACTGCCAAGCTTGGTAAGCACCCTAAGGTACACAAAAATCGCGCATCGCGATACCGCCGCGCGATCCATTGAACACATCTACTTCCCTTGGCGAGCCTTCTCATGCGCTGCACTTGCGGCATTTTTGTAGTCGTATGTTAAATAAAATTCGGTGCGGAACGGGCCCCACGCCTTTTCCTCGATGAGCCTGTTGACCTCGCGCACTTTTTCCGGCGGCACCTTCAGCGTTACGACTTGGCCGACCCCCATCATGATATACCAGGACACGACCTCGACGCCGTCCGGCGGGAAATCGCGCATCCAATTGCGGTGTTCCAGCTCCTTGTTGATCTCGCCTAGCGTCTTGGACTCGTCGTGTTTGAAAAATATCGTAAGCAGGATGGTGTCCTTCGGCAGCGGCGCAATCGCCTCCGGCGCGTTCTGCGGTTGTGCGTCCGCGCACGCGGTGCAGATGCGTAGCGCGGTAAAGAAGAAGGCGAAAACGAAAGGCATGCGTTTTCCCGGCATGGTTGAAACTCCGTGACTAAGCTCTTCCAGTCGCGTCTGGTTTTGGCAGCAGCGCCTTTGGGGCTAACCCCTAAGCCAACCATCCAAGGAGCCACGCCGCGGGAATCGCTAGGAACCTTTTTGGCCTCGTCGAGATGTTCCCCCGCCTTTTCGAGATAATCGTTTGCCTCGGGCGCCATAGGTCGAGGCCGTCCCGGCGCAACTCCTGCATCAGCCCGGTCCGCTCCCGGTAGGCTCCCGCTTTGAGAGGTATTGCGTTAATGACGGCGCCGGTGTCGTAGAGATATCGGTCCCTATGGCCGCAATTCGGCCAGCCTCCTCGCCAAAGCTGTCGAGGTCCTTGAGGAGACGGCGACATCGTAATCCGAATCTGGACGTGCCTCGCCCCGCGCGTGAGAGCCGTAAAGCACCACACGCTCAATCCGCTCGCCATAGACCCTGTTGAGGCGGTGCGGAACCGGATCAAAATTGGATCGGCAACAGCCGTCATAACCAACCCTGTCGCAAATCACGATTTTGCCGGATGGCCGTTTCCCTTTCCCGGATATTATCATGAAACAGCTTTCACAAAATTGGCCGGGATTCGACAGCCGGATACAACATCACATCATTTGAATCCCCCCACGGCTGCCCTGTATAGTCGCGCGATTCGTGCGGCCCTTGCGGCGGCTCAATGACAGCGGAGCAGTATTGATGAAAACCATCGAACAGCGGATTGCGGAAGAGCTTGGCGCGCGGGCGCAGCAGGTGCAGGCGGCGATCGAGCTTTTGGACGGCGGCTCGACGGTGCCCTTCATCGCACGCTACCGCAAGGAAGCAACCGGCATGCTCGACGATGCCCAGCTCCGCACACTGGAGGAGCGGCTGCGCTATCTGCGCGAGTTGGAGGAGCGCCGCACCGCGATCCTCGACAGCATCCGCGAGCAGGGCAAGCTCGACGCTCCGCTCGAAGCGCAGATCATGGCGGCGGATTCGAAGGCGCGGCTCGAAGACATTTACCTGCCCTATAAGCCGAAGCGGCGCACCAAGGCGCAGATCGCGAAGGAGGCGGGGCTTGAACCGCTCGCGGATGCGCTCCTGACCGACCCGACGAAGATGCCGGACGCGATCGCCGCGACTTTTATCGACGCCGAGAAGGGCGTGGCAGACGCAAACGCCGCGCTGGAAGGCGCGCGGGCGATCCTGGTCGAGCGCTTCGCCGAGGATGCCGACCTCATCGGCAATTTGCGCGAGGAGATGTGGGGCCGTGGCCGTCTCGCAGCGAAAGTGAAGGATGAGAAGAAGGACGAGGGTGCGAAATTCGCCGATTACTTCGACAAGGCCGAGCCGCTGACCAAGCTGCCGTCGCATCGCATCCTTGCAATGTTCCGGGGCGAGAAAGAGGGCGTGCTCGATTTGAATTTCGAGCCGGAAGACCCCGCGCAAGCGCCCGCCAGCGGGCCGAGCCTTTATGAGAACCGCATCGCTCGCAAGTTCAACATCGCTGACCGGGGCCGCCCTGCCGACAAGTGGCTGAACGATACGGTTCGCTGGGCTTGGCGCACGCGCATTCAGGGACATCTTGCAGTAGATCTGCGCATGCAGCTCTGGCAGGCCGCCGAGGAGGAGGCTGTGAGGGTGTTCGCGAGCAATCTGCGCGATCTGCTGCTCGCCGCGCCCGCCGGAACGCGCGCCACCATGGGCCTCGATCCGGGCTTCCGCACCGGCGTGAAGGTTGCAGTGGTCGATGCCACCGGCAAGGTTGCGGCCACCACGGCAATCTATCCGCATGAGCCGAAGCGGCAATGGACGGAATCGCTCGCCATCCTCGGCCGCCTTTGCAAGGAGCATAAGGTCGAGCTGATCGCCATCGGCAACGGCACGGCCTCGCGCGAGACGGACAAGCTCGCAAGCGAGCTGGTGGCGATCGCGCCGGAGCTCAAGCTGACGAAGATCATGGTGTCGGAGGCGGGCGCGTCGGTCTATTCGGCGAGCGCCTATGCGAGCGCCGAACTGCCCGATCTCGATGTGTCGCTGCGCGGCGCCGTCTCCATCGCGCGCCGCCTGCAAGACCCGCTCGCCGAGCTTGTGAAGATCGACCCGAAATCCATCGGCGTCGGCCAATACCAGCATGATTTGTCGGAGTCGAAGCTGTCGCGCTCGCTGGACGCGGTCGTGGAGGACTGCGTGAACGCGGTGGGCGTCGACGTGAACACGGCGTCCGCGCCGCTGCTTGCGCGCGTGTCCGGCATCAGCGAGGGCCTCGCAAAGAACATCGTCGCGCACCGCGATGCGAAAGGGCGGTTCCGCAAACGCTCGGAGCTGCAGGAAGTGCCCCGGCTCGGCCCGAAAGCCTTCGAGCAGGCGGCGGGCTTCTTGCGCATCCCGAACGGCGACGATCCGCTGGACGCGTCAGCCGTGCATCCCGAAGCCTATCCCGTGGTGCGCAAGATCGTGCAGGCCGCCAAAACCGACATCAAGAAGCTGATCGGTAACGCGCCCATCCTGCGCGGCCTTGCCCCGAAACAATTCGCCGATGAAAAGTTCGGCCTGCCGACCGTGACCGACATCCTGCGCGAGCTGGAGAAGCCTGGCCGCGACCCGCGCCCCGCCTTCAAGACCGCGACCTTCCAGGAGGGCGTCGAGAAGATCGCGGACCTCAAGCCGGGCATGGTGCTCGAAGGCGTGGTGACGAACGTGGCCGCGTTCGGCGCTTTCGTGGACATCGGCGTGCACCAGGATGGGCTTGTGCATGTCTCCGCCATGTCGAAGACCTTCATCAAGGACCCGCGCGAGGTGGTGAAGCCCGGCGACGTCGTGCGCGTGAAGGTGATGGAGGTCGATCAGCCGCGGAAGCGCATCTCGCTCAGCCTGAGGCTTGACGATGAGGTTGGCGCGAGCGATAGGCCGCAAGCCGGCGCGCCGAAAGGCCAAGTGCCGCCGAAGAAGATGAGCGCCGCGCCGAAGGGCGGGAGGCCGGAGGCTGGTGGCGGCGCTTTCGCGGACGCCTTCCGCAAGGCGGGGCTTACTGGCGGGAAGTGAACAGAACCATGGCTGGCAGCATCGCCGTGGTATCGGACCCGTTGGAGGCACTACTTCAGCGGTATGCTACCGTCCTAGGTCAGGTCGATCAGCCGCGGAAGCAACTCTCGCTCAGCCTGCACCCGGACGGCGACGCTCGAAGGCACCTCGTCCACTTCTGTTGGCCGGTTGCTGTGCCGCATATGCGGCACAGCTTGAACCTGCCCATTATTGGTGCGCCGCTTAATCTAGCCGCCGTCCTAAGCTACTGGCAGACCCAAACATAGCCGATATCGGTCGACCGCCAGCAAGAGCCTACGCCATAGGGCCACCACCGTCCATGCCAGTAACGGCGCCCGGTGCCGTACCAGACGCCACCAGCATAGCGCGCACCGACCCGATGAGGACCACGCACCGCGACCGCTCCGCCACCGTGTGGTCCACGCACGACCGCTCTGCCGCCGCCACGAGGTCCCCGAACAGCGACCGCTCCTCCGCCATGCCGGCCACGCACGGCAACTGCCCTGCCGCCGCGTGCAAATCGGCTAAGCACGGTGTCGGACAGCGGAGCGATGGCACTCAGGTGGTCTGGTTTGATATTGACGGCATAGGAGAGATTGCTGCCGGTAATCAGGAACATGATGGCGGCAGCGAAAGGAAGCGCGTAAAACCTAGACATGGCTCCGTCTCCAACGATTACATTATGCTTGTCCATAAATGTGACACTTCGCGGATCAAGAACTCTTGCAATATATCAATACAATATTCACACATTTATTACTAAAATTTATTCGAACCTTTGTTTTCAACTTCGCTACCGACGCGCACCGGTGCGGGCGGCGAGACCTTTTCTTTCCAGGCCTCCACCACGGCAGGCGTTAGTGCGCGCGGATTGGTTCGAAAACTATTCCATTCGCTAGAAGTTGTTTCAAGCCCAACAAGTCCCCTAGACGAAAATCGTTTTGAAAATGCTGTGGTGACTAGTGCGCATCCCAGGTGATAGCCGTGTTTCGCTCAGCAACTCTGATCGGCTGGTTCAGCTTCAGGGACTGCAAGCGCCAAGCGTCGCCCCGCCGCAAGAACGGCGGGTTTCGCTCAAGCTCATCTCCTGGTAAAACACGTGTTATTCTCTGTTATCGCGAGAGGAAGCGGGATTGCTGGAACGCCTGTCGAACTCGGCGCTCGAAACGTGGGCGCGCGCGCAGGACGCGGCGGCGCAGCTGCTTGTGCCTTCCGTGCGCCTGGGCGTGACCGGCCTGTCGCGGTCCGGAAAGACGGTGTTCATCACCTCGCTCGTTCACAACCTTCTCGCCGGAAACGCGCTCCCTTTTTTCGAGCCGCTGGCGCAGCATCGCGTGGTTAAGGTTTATTTGGAGCCCCAGCCGGACGATGCGGTCCCCCGCTTCGATTACGAAGGAAACCTCGCAAAGCTCACCGCCCCTTTGCCGGAATGGCCTGAAGGCACACGGCACATCAGCGAGCTTCGCCTGACGTTCGAGTTCTCCTCGACCGCCATGATGCGCCGCGCATTCGGCACAAAGACGATGCATCTCGACATCGTCGATTACCCTGGAGAGTGGGTTCTCGACCTTCCGCTCTTGGATTTGAGCTACGAGGAATGGTCGAGGCAATCCATCGCCCAAGCGCGCGAGGCGGCACGAGCACCGGCCGCCAAGGACTGGCTCGCTTTTCTCGCAGCCACGAACGCCGTCGCGAAAAAGGATGAGCAGGTCGCGAAGAAGGGCGCTGAGATTTTCACCCAGTATTTGCGAAAGTGCCGGGACGAATCGCTTTCGCTGTCCTGCCTGCCTCCCGGCCGCTTTCTCATGCCGGGCGACCTCGCGGGCTCCCCTGCCTTCACTTTCTTCCCGCTTGAGACGCCGGATACTGCGATGGTGCCGCGGAACAGCCTTTGGGCCATGCTTGAGCGGCGGTATCGGGCCTACAAGACGCATGTGGTTGTGCCTTTTTACCGCGATCATTTTGCCCGCCTCGACCGTCAGATCGTGCTCGCCGATGTGCTCACCGTCGTGAATGCCGGCGCGGATGCGGTCGCCGATCTGGAGCGGGCGCTGACGGATGTCTTGCGCTGCTTCCGTCAAGGGCAGAACGGCTGGCAATCGCTGATCCAGGGGCGGCGCATCGATCGCATCGTTTTTGCGGCCACGAAGGCCGATCATCTTCACCACACCAATCACGACAGGCTGGAGGCGATCCTGCAGCTCATCGCGTCGAAAAGCATCGAGCGTGCCGCGTTCGTGGGCGCCGAAGTCCGGGCCTTCGCACTGGCCAGCGTTCGCGTCACGAACGAGGCCGAGGTGCGGCAGGGCAACGACCGGCTGCCTTGCATCGTGGGCGTGCCGCTCAAGGGTGAACGGCTCGGATCGCGCGTCTTCAATGGCCAGGAACAACTTGCGATCTTCCCCGGCGATCTGCCGGAAGACCCGGCGCTGGCTCTTTCGCCTGAGTGGCTCAAGTCCGGCGCCGCCTCGGCGCACTTCGTTCGCTTTCGCCCCCGGAAACAGACCGCTTTGGAGTTTGGGCAAAGCGCGCTTCTCCAACACATACGGCTGGATAGAGCTTTGAACTTTCTCATCGGTGATAAATTGTCATGAGCGGCGCACCCAAAAGCCGCGCGCCCGCGGCATTCAATCTTGACGACCCTCGTTTGAAGGTCGATGGCCCTCTTCCTCCGCCTCTCGTCGAGGAGACGCCGAAGACCAAGCCGGAAGCGCCAAAAAGCAAACCGGCCACCGCCGCCCCCCAGCCGGCCGATTTTTCGGAGGCCGACGCCCCTCGCGAACCGCGGGAGGGATGGGGCGTGCCCGAGATCGTCCGCGTTGGCAGGAGCTGGGGAAGCATCTTCCTGAGCGCCGTTACCGGATTGCTTTTCCTGGCCTTTCTGCTTTGGGTTCAAGATACCTTCCTGACCTTGCTCGGCCGGAAGGATTGGCTCGGATGGGCAGCCACAATATTGCTGGCGGTCGCGGTCTTCGCCTTCGCGATGATCCTTGCGCGCGAAATCGCGGGTCTCTATCGCCTGTCAGCGATCACGGCGGTTCGCAAGCGCGCCGAGGCTGCATTGAGTGCGGAAAACTCTCCTGAAGCCCGCAGTTCTGCCGCAGAGATCCGCGGAATGCTGGAGGAGCGGCGGGAACTGGCCGATGGCATCTCGCGCCTCAGGCAGCATCAGGGCGACATCATGGACGCGAAGCAGGTGCTGACCCTGACGGAGCGCGAGCTTCTCATACCGCTCGACAAGATCGCCCGTACCACGGTCGGAACATCGGGGAGAAGGGTCTCGATGGTTACCGCGCTGAGCCCCGCGGCAGTTTTCGCGGTCGGGTTTGTGGCCTACGAAAATTTCCGCATGCTCCGCAACCTGGCGGGCATCTATGGCGGCAGGCCAGGCTTCCTCGCGATTTTCCGGCTCATGCGGATGATCGCGGGTCACCTCGCGGTCACCGGCGGCATCGCCTTCACAGACGATATCCTTGGGCAGTTCGTCGGTCACGGCATGACGTCGCGGCTCTCGCGGCGTCTGGGCGAAGGGCTCATCAACGGCGGCTTTACGATCCGGATCGGCATCGCCGCCGTCGAGGTGTTACGTCCGCTGCCGTATATCGAGGCGCGGCAGCCGCGCCTGCGCGAGTTCGTCTCCGAGTTTCTGAAGGTCGGGCAGAAACAGGACGCTAGCCAGCCAGCAGAACGAGACCGAGGCTGAAAAGCGCGATGAAGAGCCAGGCCGAGGCGCCGAGCAGCATCGGTCTCACGCCCTTCGCTGCAAGTTTGCGCATGTCGGTTTCGAGGCCCATCGCGGCCAGCGCCAGCGTCAAGAGCACCGTCGTTACCATCGCGATGCCGCTTTGAACCCCGGCGGGAATGGCGACCACGCTGTTCACCAGCACCAGCGCCACAAATCCCAGCACGAACCAAGGCATCGGCACGGGCTTTGCAGGGGCGCTTGCTTCGTTTCCGGCGCGCCGGCGCGATGCGATAAAACCGAGCGCGAGAACCATGGGAGCGAGCATCATCACGCGGCTGAGCTTTGCAATCGTGCCGAATTCTCCCGCTCCCTTTCCGTCCTGGAACGAGGCCGCGACCACCTGTGCAATCTCGTGAATGGATGCACCTGCCCAAAGCCCGTAGCTGTGCGTGGTTAGGTTCAGAAGGTCAGGAAGCAACGGATAAACGAACATCGAAATCGAGCCGAATACGGTGACGCACGCGACCGCGTAAGCGACATCCTCGTCATGCGCGTCTGTGACCGTGTTTGTGGCGATGACCGCTGAGGCGCCGCAAATCGAAGTGCCGGCCGCAATCAGCTCGGCGAGCTTTGCATTGACACCCAGAACCCGGCCCATCCACTTCGTGAACAGGAACGTGGCGATCAAAGAAGCGGCGATAATCGCGATGCCGCTCGCGCCGACCGCCGCCACTTGCGCGGCGGTGAGTTGGAGCCCGAGCAGGATGATGCCGAGCCGCAGGAGCTTGCGCATCGAAAAGGCGACCCCGGCTTTGGCGCGGGCGGGCGTGCCGATGACATTGTGGAACATCATGCCCAGGAGGATCGCCAAAATCAGCGGGCTCAGCGTGGAGACGCCTGGAACCTGACGTAAAGCGAATGCCGTTCCCGTAACAAGACCTACGAGAAACAGACCCGGCCATACGCTGCCGCTGGAGAGGAAGCGCGCGGCCCCATGAAGCCGAAACCGCCGATGGCGGCGGCGGTGAAGGAGTTCTGTTGCGGTTGTGCTTTCGGAATTTGGCATGCGGTCCCCACGATGGTTTCGCCAACAATGGGGTTCCCGCAGTTATCATTCCAACGTATTGTTTTACTTGTTTTGATCGGATAAATCGATTAGCGCTACGCCGCTATCATCTCGAGCAGCGCACGCTCGGCATGGCTGGAGGCGCGTTCCTTATGGCGCAACATGAAAAACTGCCTCTTGGGCAGAGGAAGCGGAACGGCTCGCAAGGTGCCGGCTTGCAGCCATGGTCCCACCACGAGATTGGAAATCGCTGTCGCCCCCGCTCCGGCCTGCACGGCAGCGCACACAGCCTCGTTCGAAGGAAGCTCCAGGCTCACAATCAGCGTGGCCGGGTCGAGCCCCAGACTGCGCAGGGCATCCTCGAAGATGGCTCGCGTGCCGGAGCCGGGCTCGCGCAGAACCCAGCTCGCTTGCGATAGGTCTTGTGGCGCAATATCGGCGCGTTCCTCCCAGGCATGACGCGCGCCGACAACCAGGACAAGTTCGTCCCCCTCGATCGCGCGGCGCGATAAATGCGGGTCGTCGATTTCTCCCTCGACAAAACCCATATCGGCGATGCCATCGCGAACGGCAGCCGCAACTTGTTCGGTATTGCCAATCGTAAGCTGCACGATCACGCCCGGATGAGTGAGGCGAAAGCGGTATAATACCGGCGGCAGCCAGTAATTTGCTATTGTCTGGCTCGCATGCAGCGAAAGCGAGCCCCGCAAGCAGCCCGCCAGATCGTTCAGCACGCGCTCTGCAGCGGCAGCGCGCGCGAGAACGCTTCGGGCCTCAACAAGAAAAAGACGGCCCGCTTCCGTCAGCTCGATGCGGCGGCCGATCCGGTGAAACAGGGGCGTTTTGTAACGCGCTTCAAGGGCGGCAACTGCGGAGCTTGCCGCGGATTGCGTGATGTTTATCGCTTGCGCAGCGCGGGTTACGTGCTCCCGCTCGGCCACAGCGACAAAAATGCGTAACTGCTCCAAAGTCATAAGCAAGACACCACCCGCATTATTGGTGCGCTTTATATTGCCAGATCGGCCTCGCGCCAAGAGCTATTAGGGAGCGACCGGAACGAACCGCGGGGTTTGCTGTTCCCATTACAACCTGTCGCAGGATCGCGACTAAGTCTATGGAGACAGCCATGAAATATTTCGTGATCGCCGCGGTGGCGATTTTTGCTTTCGCGGGATTGGTGGGTCCTTCGGAAGCGCGCTCCAGGGCGCGAGCAACGCTTAATGCGGACGAGTTTGCAAAGGAACTGGCTTCGAGCGGTCTATTCGAGATTCAGTCGAGCACGCTCGCTCTACAGAGAACGAAAAATGAAGACATCAAGAAATTCGCTCAAAAGATGATCGACGATCACACAGCGGCGGCGGAAAAGCTCAAGGAAACCTTGAAGCAGGCGAACCTGCCGGAGCCTACAGAGACGGTGGAGGAGCATCAGGAAGTGCTCAATCAACTCATCGCATCGAACGAACCCGCCTTCGACCGCAGGTACATCCGGGACCAGCGTCAGGCCCATCAGGAAGCTATCGCGCTATTGGAAGGGTATGAAAAGCGCGGCGATAACAACGCCCTTAAACAGCTTGCTGCGTCGCTTCTGCCGACAATCAAAGAGCATCTTCAATTAGCTGAAAACCTCGGCACAAACGTAAGCGCGAGGCGCTAAGCCCTCGGCACCGCTCCTCTGGACAGGGCGCTTTCTCAGTACGGCCCGCAATGCAATCAGCATTTGCGGGCTTTTTCGCGCGCGCGAGCGGAAACGATTGCATCGCTGCCCGTTCCTGTCCAAATCAGCGTGAGCAAAACCCATCGGCGCAGGACATATGGCGGCTCCTTTTCTCACACTTCAGAATATAGCGCTGACCTTCGGCGGAACTCCCCTTTTCGAGGACGCGAGTTTATCGGTCGGCGAAGGGGATCGCATCTGCATTGTCGGCCGCAATGGCTCCGGCAAATCCACGCTTATGAAAATGGCGGCGGGCCTCGTTGAGCCGGACCGCGGTACCCGCTTTATCCAGCCCGGCATTACGCTTCGCTATCTTCCGCAGGAGCCGGATTTCGGCGAGCACCGGACCGTGCTTTCCTACGTGGAGAGCGGGCTCGGACCGGGCGACGACCGCTATCAGGCGCGGCTGCTTCTGGGCGAACTGGATCTCTCGGGCGAGGAAGCACCCGCTACACTGTCCGGCGGAGAAGCGCGGCGCGCGGCGCTTGCCAAGACGCTTGCACCCAACCCCGATGTGCTCCTGCTGGACGAGCCGACGAATCACCTCGATATCCAGATCATCGAATGGCTTGAGAAAAGGCTGGGCGGCATGCGCTCCGCCCTCGTGCTGATCAGCCATGACCGCCGCTTTTTGACAAATCTTTCGCGAAGCACCGTCTGGGTCGACCGCGGCACGACGCGCGCCATCAGTATAGGGTTTGGCGGCTTCGAAGCTTGGCGGGACGAGATGCTCGCGCAAGAGGAATTGGAACGCCACAAACTCGCGCGCAAGATTGAACGCGAAGCGGATTGGCTGCGCTATGGCGTGACCGCGCGCCGGAAACGCAATGTGCGTCGCCTTGCTGCCTTGCAGGCCTTACGCGACGAGAAGCGGAACGCGAAGCGCGCCCCGGGGCAGGCCAAGCTCGAAACCGTGGACGGGGCGCTTTCCGGCAAGCTCGTGATCGAGGCGAAAGCGATCTCGAAATCGTTCGATGCGAAGACCGTCGTCGACAAGTTCAGCATCCGCATCCATCGCGGCGACCGCGTAGGCGTTGCGGGCCCGAACGGCGCTGGCAAGACAACGCTGCTCAATATGCTGATTGGAAAGCTGGAGCCGGATGAGGGAACTATCCGTCTCGGAGCAAATCTTGAGATTGCGAGCCTGGAGCAGGGCCGCGATAGCCTCAAGCCCGATTGGACCGTGGCCGACGCGCTGACCGGCGGCAGCGGCGACCTCGTCGTGATCAACGGCGTGGCAAGGCACGTCGCCTCGTACATGCAGGATTTTCTTTTCCTGCCAGAGCAGGTGCGCACTCCCGTCAAGGTATTGTCGGGCGGAGAGCGCGCCCGTCTCATGCTGGCGCGAGCGCTGGCCAAGCCGTCGAATTTGATCGTTCTCGACGAGCCGACCAACGACCTCGACCTCGAAACGCTCGACGTGCTGGAAGAGATGCTCGCCGATTATACAGGCACCCTCATTCTGATCAGCCACGACCGCGATTTTCTCGACCGCATCGCGACATCGATTGTTGTCCCGGAAGGCGGCGGCCGCTGGATCGAATATGCGGGCGGCTATACGGACATGGTGGCGCAGCGGGGCGGACGCGCCTTTGGGACCGATGCGCCTGTCAAAGCGAAATCCTTATCGTCAGGCACCAAGGAGAAAACTGAAAGCAGCGGCCAGCCAAAGGCGAAGAGGCGTCTCAGCTTCAACGAGAAGCATGCGCTCGAAACCCTGCCGGTCAGAATGGCGAGCCTCGAAAAAGAGATCGCCTCGCTGCAAAGGAGGCTTTCGGATACTGCTCTTTACGCGAAAGATCGCGAGGCCTTCGAGCAGACGAGCGCCGCACTTGTGAAAGCGCAGAATGAGTTGGCCGAGGCGGAGCATCGCTGGCTGGAGCTCGAAATTCTCCGCGAGGAAATCGCCACGGCCAAAGACTGAACCGGCTATTGAACCCCACCGGCGGCTGACTTTGCAGCTGCCTCACCCGTCCCGAGCGCTGCGGTCGCTTTCGGCCACTGCAAATCGAACCAGTTGCCTTTCGGCAAAAGCCGCTCTTTGAGGAAGGCGAACAGCACGGGCGGCTTCACGATTTCTACAAAATCCTGCGATGGCGGGGCGATTATGAAGACGCCGGCAAAGGCAACTGCCATCAGCGCCGACGCGCGCAGGGAATGACGATCGATAATCTTCAGCGCCGTGCCAAACGATTTTTTCATCGCCGCGCCCTCGATGTCGACCGAATAGATTTCGTCGAGCACAAGGTGAATGATGAAGCCAATCAGGACAAAAAGTCCGGTGAGCCATGCCAGCGCTGACGGCTCGCGGAAAACCCGGTCGAAAATAACCGCGGTCAAAACCATGAAGAAAGCGCCCGCGAGCAGAGAGTGGAATATCCCGCGGTGTCTGGTGCGCTCATGAAAAATAGTGAAAAGGCCGTAGCGGACCGCGAGGTAGGCCCCGAGCCACACAATCCAAAGCTCCGCGATGGAATACGTCTTGTTAAGCGTGAACAGAGCGATGAACGCGATCACGGCGCCGAGGGCGTTAAAAAGCATGCGTGACGGCATCGCCTTTTCGAGGTCGATGTCCGGCAGGATGCCGCCAATTGCTCCGGCAAGGGTCAGTGTCAGGAGATAGTTGTTGGGTGCCGCATGGCCCGCGAGCGCGACTGTCGCGCAAAGCCCGCTTCCGACTGCCGCAACGGCCAAATGAGTGTTGAAGTTCGCCATTCGTGCCCTCCGTTAACGCGACATTAACCGATTCGCCGTCCTGGACAGGTCTAAGTCGCTTTTTCCGAGCCGGAATATGGTTTATAAATAGTTTAATGCCGCAAGCTGTGCCTCCATAGTGATCGATCGCGACGGCCATCCGCGACTCATAGTTTTCCAAAACGCAACGCTAATCCCGAATAACAGACATGGCGCTGGAAAAAGAAATCAAGCTCATTGCGACTGCGAATACCCAGATCAAGTTTTACAATAAATCCAACTACAGAGATATCTTCAATAAGATCGAGAAGCTTCTTAATGCTCTCGACATCAAGATAGAAAACAAGCATGTTGCCTCGGACCGGCGAGCGCCTACAAGGCGAGATATTTACTTTGACAACGACTGGTTCCTGGCGAATAGCAGACATTCGCTATGCGTAAGAGCATACAGCAAACAAGATTTCGAACATCAGGATGAGAGCATATTAACTCTTAAGACAAATGAGGAAAGAGCAACAGGAAGCAACATCCAATTCATAAAGCGCATGGAATATCACCAGCATATCTCAAAAGAAATTTGCAACGCATTCTTACGCGATGGCATTCCTGCATCCGCGTTGAGCGATTACTTCCAAAATGTTGACGTTGAGCTTGCGGAAGAGGACGTCCTGAAAAAGATGGGGGAAGCGTTCATTCGTAGATCTCTTTTCACAATTTCGGTCAACGGCCAACGTTGCCGGCTCTCAATCGACAAATTCTACTTCTTTAGCTGCGAGTTTAACAAATTTAGCGAGACTTTCACGGAAGTTGAGCTGGAGAGCCAAGCCCACAACGGTGAATTCGATGGCAAAATCAAGCAGCTTGTTACGCTCTTGCAATGCGTGTTTGACGTCGAACTGCAACCCATTTCAAAGTATCAGCGTTTCCGCGAGTTTTGCGGGTCTGACGAGTTTGAGGAATTCTATTTCCTGGGAATGGACCTGATTGCGTATTCGAAAGATGCGTCGTGGAAGCAGAAGCAGATTGTGCAACGGTTTCATAAGATCATCAAAGATTGCATCCAAACGCTGCCCAAGGCAAATCCGCCAATCATTATTTCTATTGGGGATGGTGCAATTATTGCGGTCCCATCGGGATGGTCGAATCTCGAAAAGCTAATGAAAAAGATAGAGTCCGAAGTCGCAAAGAATAATGCGCGGGACGACATGCGAAAGATCGAGTACCGCACCGCGGTCCATTACGGCTCCGTTTTTCGTTTCACCGATTTGAATGACGCCATAAACATTGCTGGAGAAGGGATCAATGTGGTCAGCCGGATTCTTCAGAGCGCCGTGAACGGCAGAACGGTTTTGTTCTCCGAACAGGCCCACAATCGCATCATCGATGCCGATCAGGTCCGAGTAGATAGGTTTCGAGGTGTGGATTTGCCGGACTTCAAACACGGCCTTAAAATCAAGTTATACGAATACGACAAAGACGAAGGTTGATGGCGTCCCGGGGGCTGACGTGTCCGATGATTCCGATGATCGATTTCATCATATCGAATACATCCATTTTATGATTGGACAATTGAATGAGACGATAAAGTATAGCAACTCAAAGCACGCTGTTGGAATGACACTCGTGGTTAGCTTGCTGCTTGCGGCAAATGAATTCGTATTCAAAAAGGTCGATACTTCTCACGCGATTCTTGCATATTTGGTTGAGTTTAATATTTCAACCGCTTTTTTGGCTGTGTTTTTTGGCTTCTTCGGTATTTTTCCGAAGTTTGTGGCTCCTTTTCTGTTAAAAGAACGGTCTTTGCGCAATCCAAACATCTTCTACTTTCGTGAAATAAATTCGTCCGGCACCTTGTTATTGGAGCGGACCATAAACAGCACCTTCCCGAAATCCAACCTAAGTGAAGCCTACCGCAGAAGCGGGATTATGGAAATCCACGCTCTTTCCTCGATTGCCATGCGCAAAATGAAAATGTTCGAATTCTTCATGTATGCCCTCAGCGGTTTCCTTGCCAGCTTGCTTTGGCTGTTCACGACGACAGTGTTTCATTGACACGCGCGTCAGAATTAAGGATTAGCTCACTCACGATAGCGAGCATGCCTTAGCAGTTGCCGATATAAGCGTATCGATGGGCGCTGGCTTCAAGATCACTGCCGCGTGCGGCAAATCTCGTTGTATGAGCTCGATCGTTGTCGGGTCGCCAGTATAGACCACCACACCCAAGCCTTTACGTCCAAGTTCATGCGCAACGGGAAAGATCAGGCCATCATGCAGGTGGATGTCAACAAATGCACAGCTGATATGGTCTGATGCGGCCAATTCAAGTGCGCGCCGGACAGTGGTCGCCGGCCCGATTATCTCAGCGCCTGCGCTTGAGAGCACGCTCATGATATAGAATGCCAGAATGGGCTCGTCTTCAACGACCAAGACCCTGGCACGATAGAGCGGTTTTTGAGTATTCATGGTTAATGAACACTCGCGGGGCCTCTGGGCTCCGCTCCCTGTATTTCAAATATAGTTCAACTCTGGCTGCGCCGTGCCAGCCCGGCTTTATGTCAGTCACACCGGGACGATACCGCGACGGTCCTTTGGAAACTTGTTGAGGTCCTCCCGGGCCAGATTCAAATGCTGCATGAGCAGCTCAGGCGGGACGTGACCGAACCATTCGGCGAGCGAGACTTCTTCATATCTGTTGGCGCGGAATACTTCCAGGAATTGAAGAACGTCGGTGCCGGTGTTCTCAACGTAGTGGCCGAAATTCCTGCGCACCACCCCGACGTCGCCTGGGCGGAAGTCGTTGGTTGTCGCCTTCGGCCCCGTATTGAAGACAGTCATACGAGCCTGACCGCGCAGGTAGTATTGCCATTCGTCGGCGTTCGGATGCCAATGCATCTCTCGCATTCCGCCCGGCTCGACGGTGACTAAGGCGGACGCAACGGTTTTGGAGATTTTGAAATTGGTGCTGTCGGCGATCTGAATGCGGCCGCCACTGCTCTCCCTGACGGGTTTGGAGCGAGACAGCCGGAAAAACACCGGCTCGGTGTCTGGTTGAACGCCAGCCGCCGCCCTATCGGCCGCGAGGTCCCCCGGCTCCGCGCCCTGGAAAATCCAGAGATTATTGAGGGGAATGTTCCTGAAGGCCTCTTTGGGCACGCCGAAGTTCTTGGCCAGCACCTCGGGCGGCGTATGCGCGATCCAGTCGGTAACAAGCAGCGTATTGCTTTCGGATTGCTTGCCGCTGTCGAAGGCGAGGACGAATTCGGCGCCCTCGGGGGCGAGGCCCTGCAGCGAGTGCGGCAGCCCGGCCGGGAAATACCACAGGTCCCCTTCTTCGACGTCGTCGACGCTGGGTCGCCCATGGGCATCGATGGTGGTGATGCGGCATTTGCCGCGCGTCATGACGGACCACTCGGCGGTCTGATGCCAATGCAACTCGCGGATACCGCCCGGCGCCAGGTGCATGTTGACGCCTGAGATCTCTTTGGAGATCGTGAAGTCCTCGGACGTCAGCTCGCGCGCCCAGCCTCCGTTCTGGATCCTTTTCGGCGAAATGTTGAAGGAAGACCAGAAGAAAGGCTGTGTGCTGATATCAGTCGCAGGCGGGTCCATCTGCGAGGGGAACTGGCTTTCGATGACCGGGTTCTGCGGACCATCGCTGCGCAAGCTCTCGGGGTTGTGCGTGGTGTTAACGCGGCCTTGTGGCGGCAGGTCAGGATTGCCGAAAGAGGGCGTCGGACGGTTCGGAAAGGCTTGGGCCGTCTGGCTGGCACTCTGCATTGGTCTTCTCCTTTGGAAAGGCGCGCCGACCCCGCCGGGAGCACATCTGCCGCATCGGCTCCCAAGCCGCCGCGCTAGATCGGCATCGCTGACGAGGGAATGTCCAGGAGATGAATAGCTTGTTACGGCTTCCTGTTCCGCCGCTGGCATCCTGCGCCCTTCCGCCCAAGGTTCGGCCGGCGCGCCGCCTTCTCGTCTCCCCTGACGCTCGAATTTGGTATGAGGTATTGATTGGGGTCGCTACGATAAAGTACCGAAGGGCGCGAAGACTGGCAGACATTTTTGGTGCCAACGGCAGCGAATGCGTGAGAGGAGAGAACCGCGATGAGTGACATATTTCAACTCTCCCCCAAGGCAGCCGATTACAAGGCCCGTGTCGAGCGCTTCATGGCGCAGCACATCTATCCGAACGAGCAGGCGCTGTTCGAGACGGCGGACCATCAGCCCGACCGGTGGGAGCCGCTCGCGCTGTTGCAGGAGCTGAAGGAGAAGGCGAAGGCGCAGGGGCTTTGGAACCTCTTCCTCCCCGACAGCGAACTGGGCGCGGGGCTCAGCAACCTCGAATATGCGCCGCTGGCGGAGATTATGGGCCGCTCGCACTGGGGGCCGGAGGTGTTCAACTGCTCCGCGCCGGACACCGGCAACATGGAGGTGCTGGTCCGCTATGGCAGCGAGGCGCAGAAGGAACGCTGGCTGAAGCCGCTGCTCGCGGGCGAAATCCGCTCCGGCTTCGCGATGACGGAGCCCGATGTGGCTTCATCCGACGCGACGAATATCGCGATTTCCATTGAGAAGGACGGCGCCGGCTACGTCATCAACGGCCGCAAATGGTGGACGTCAGGCGCGGGCGACAAGCGCTGCAAGATCATGATCCTGATGGGGAAGACCGACCCCAGGAATCCCGATCACCACAAGCAGCAATCCATGCTGCTCGTGCCCATGGACACGCCGGGCGTCAAGAAGGAGCGCATGCTGCCGGTGTTCGGCTATCTCGACGCGCCGCACGGACACGGCGAGATCAGCTTCACGAATGTGCGCGTGCCGCTCGATAGCGTCATCCTCGGCGAAGGGCGCGGCTTCGAAATCGCGCAAGGGCGCCTCGGACCGGGCCGCATCCACCATTGCATGCGCACCATCGGCCGGGCCGAGCGCGCGCTCGAAAAGATGTGCCGCCGCCTCGATAGCCGCGTCGCGTTCGGCAGGCGCGTCTCCGATCAAAGCGTCTGGCTTGAGCGGATCGCCGAAAGCCGCATGATGATCGATCAGGCGCGGCTGCTGACGCTAAAAGCCGCGTATATGATGGACACGGTGGGCAACAAGGCGGCGCGCGCCGAGATCGCGATGATCAAGGTCGTTGCGCCGAACATGGCGTGCAAGGTGATCGACTGGGCGATCCAGGCCCATGGCGGCGCGGGCATTTGCGACGACTTTCGGGTTGCCCTACGATTACGCGACGATCCGGACGCTGCGGATTGCGGATGGGCCGGATGAGGTGCACCGCAATCAGATCGCGAAGCTGGAGCTGCGGAAGTATCGCGACTCCGGTTCGGATGGCCGCGGCTCGCAGCGATAGGCTGAGTCGGGCCGCGACCCGAAGTTCGAACTCGTCGAACCATAGAACGCAATTGAGGGTACAGCGGACGCCGAGTTTGTCAGCGTTAGCCCAGGTTCGACGGTGCAGGATAAATGGTGCTGTGGGCCATTAGCGTACCGGTCGGGTCAGCCGCTATCACCTTTTAAGATCGCATCGGACTCTGACCTCGTCCTTGGTCTCAATGGCTCCGTATCCCTGCGTCGCAGTACAGAAGTCAAAGGACGTTCCATTACCTTCGGCATGCCAACCATATTTCGCACAGTTGCGCTGTTCGGTTAGGCTGTATTTCTTCCCCCTCCACTCGAGGACATTTTTGCTTTCATCCACCCGAAGTGGGTACGTCTTTCCATCGACGACATCGCATCCGTCGTAACCATCGTTACTAACAATCCTCGGAAATACGCAGGCGTTACATGAATAGTTGTAGATTTCTGAATAGACAGCAGTGGTGGGGAGAAACGCAAAGATAAGCGCGATTGTGAGCTTCATCATGTTTCAGTCATATCCCCCTCTTCCAAGGTTCGCTAATTGGAAATTGCAGATAAAGAGAATAGAAAAAGATCACTGCGGAAAATTTACAGAACGAGAACGCAAAATAGCCGAATGCCCCTGCAATAGGACATGCCTATCGTGCCGGACGCACAACGGGAGCGCGGACTATCCCATCGCTAATGAAGGGTTGCTGCCCGGCTGCAACTACGAAAAATCGCTGTATGGCTCAACTGCAGGCTGCATCAAATTTTATCCTTGTTCTGAGTGCCTATGTAATTGTTAATTATAATCGCAACATTCTCGGCGTTCGTTACATCACAGTTATTAATTACCATTTGGCTTGGAGGCTGTTTTTTCAGCCGCAACATAATCCAGTCCGCTGCAAATTTAAGTGCCGCCGCGGATACTGCCCCAATAACAATTTCAAAAACATGCTCGGCGCTATCGTAGGCCATTGTTGGTCTATAATCAGCCCGCACACCTTCAATTCCAGCAGCATTTAGGTCTTCTACAAAAGTTTCATCAGTCGTGAATACGCGTATTTCCAGCATTTGATCGACGCTCCCGTCTCCTGCGATTTCACCCGCCTTCTCCAGAAAGGCGAGTTCGCGTGCGGATGCAATTGCCTGGCACCAAAAGTTGTGGAAAACAGGGGCGCGGCAAGCCTCATGAAACTTTCGCCTGCGGGGGGGTAGCGAGTGAGCCTGGGCTATGAAAGCCGGGGTGCCTCGCTACAAGTTTTTGATCGACGTCTGCAGCAGCTGAAAGTCAAGCTGCCCCAATATTATTGGCGGCGAGTCCGGAATTGACCCACTTCCGCAGCCAACAACTTCTGGCGGTAGACATTAAGCGGTGGCGGCGTCGGCGGCGCCGTTCAGGAAAGCAGCGATGGCGGGGCTTTCCCTGAGCCGCGCCAGCTCGTCCGCGGTTGGAAGCTGGGGCTTGTCGCGCTCGGCGTTCACCATGCAGAGAAAGCCGAAAGCCTCGCCTTTGGTGGCGCGGAACTGATGCCACGTCATCGGCGGGATGAACACGAGATCGGGGGCGGCCACCTCGCGCACTTCGCCGCCGACCATGCAAGTCCCGCGCCCGCGAAAAATCATCACCGCATGGACGTGTTCGTGACGCTCCAGCGTGGAGTGGCCGCCCGGCTGCATTTCGAAATAGCGCAGCTCGCATTGAAGCTCCGGGCGCTGGAACAGCACCTGGCGCGTGATCGCCTTGAACGGCGCGCTGCCCTCTTCCTTGTAGGCGAGCAGTTCGACGCCATCCCAGCGAAAGCCATCCTGCGACGGCCGGATATTGGACCCATCATCCATGCGTCGTGTCCTCGAAGTGGCGGGCGACCCGTGCTACGAACGCGGCGGTTTCCCCGGTCAAGCGATCTTTCGCCGAGAGCAGGCTGCCGCCGATCAGCAACATGGTATCCGGCCCGTAGAAATCCAGAATTTCCGGCACGCGGGCGAGCGTCATGCCGCCAGCGGGCGAGGGCATGCAAGTTCTGAGATCGCCCCAAGGGCCGCGCGCTGCGTCCGCGATGTCCTTGCAGGTCGCGGGCGAGTAGCTGAAGCGGCCGCCGTAATTCGGATAAATGGTCACGTCCGCGCCGAACAGCCGGAAGAGCTTGCCGAGCAGCAGCGGCGGCGAAATGCGCGATGCACCCGCCATTGCGGGGTGTGCGAAAAACGCGACAGTGGGAAATGTCTTCACCAGGCGATGGAAGTTCGAGACGCCGATGATCATGGGCTCGATCAGCACGGCTTCGACGCCCTCTTCAACGGCAAGCGCGATCTGCACCGCCGCCGCGTCCAAGCTGCCCGAAACGTTTGGCACATAAAGCGTGCGCGACCCCGCTTCCTCGCGCGCCCGCCGCACCGCCTCGGCGCAGGCGCGAACGCGGTCCGCAAACGGGCTATAGGCCTGATCGGCGAGGCCGTGGTCGTCCTTGATATAATCGATGCCGCCTGCCGCCAGCCGTCCCGCCAGCGCCGCAAGCTCCCTTGGCGCAAGCCCTTGCGGCTTCAGCGCCGTGCAGGTCAGCGCGCGCCTGACCGCCCCGCATTTCGCGCGCAACCCAGCGATGCCGAAATTGGGGCCGCCGAAATGCGCCGCCATCTCGCCGGGGATTTCTGCATCGTGCAGCGTCACATCCTCTTGCAGCGAGGTATTGCCGAACAGCATGCTGAGAAGCTGCCCCGCCTCGAAGCCCGTAGTCGCCGCCGCCAGCCCGATGCGCACCTCGAACAGCCCCGCCGCAAGCTCGCGAATACCCAGCACCTCGCCCACGATGTCGCGCAGCACCGCCTCGTCCGAGATGGCGGCAAGCGGCATCTCCACGCTCTGCTCGACCGCGATGGCCTGCGCGCGCGCCTCAATGGACGCGGCATCGCTGCGGACGTGATAGCTCACATCGATTCTGGACATTGGCTTTCCTGCAACCGCAAGACATGTATAGCTAAATAAACCAATCAACAGGGAACACAATCGCAGCGCAGCATGATAGCGCCGACCATCCTGTCCTTCTCCGCGAGGGGAGAAGGCACGATATTGCAAAGCCGCAGCGGACTCCCTCTCCCCTTGCGGGAGAGGGCTGGGGTGAGGGGTGATAAGGGTCGAAGCTCGCATCGTGCGATAGACAACCGCGACGCGGCGGGCTATCAGGCGCAAACACCTGGGGATGCCGATGCTCCGAAGCCTTTATGCCTGGACGATGCGTCTCGCGGAAGGGCCGCACGCGCTCCTCGCGCTGATCGCGGTCTCGTTCGCGGAGAGTTCGTTTTTTCCGCTTCCTCCGGACACGCTGCTTATTCCGATGGTGCTGGCGCAGCGGCAGCGCGCGTTCAAGCTCGCGCTTTGGTGCACGGCGGCTTCCGTTGTGGGCGGCATGGCGGGTTATGCCATCGGCTCGCTGCTTTACGACAGCGTCGGCAAATGGATCATCGACCTTTACGGCTACGGTCAGGGCATCGAGGCGTTCCGCGAGACCTATGCGAAGTGGGGCGCCTGGATCATTCTCTTGAAGGGGCTGACGCCGATCCCTTACAAGATCGTGACGATCGCAAGCGGCTTCGCGGGCTATAATTTCTTCCTGTTCGTTTTGCTGTCGATTATCACGCGCGGGCTGCGCTTCTTCCTTGTCGCGGGGTTGTTGCATATCTATGGCGAGCCGATCCGTGATTTTATCGAGCGCCGCCTTCAAACGGTGACTTTCGGAATGCTGGCTGTGATCGTTTCAGGCTTCGTGATCGTGAGATATGTTGTATAGCGCGCCGAGAATCCGCAACAAGCAGCTTGAGCTGTCCTTAAGCAACGCAGCCGTTGCCATCGCTGCCGTGAGCCTTGCCGCGCTCGCGGGGGCCTGGGCGATCGAGCTTGCCGGCTACCTGCCTTGCCCGCTCTGCCTGGAGGAGCGCATCCCTTATTACGCAGCGATCCCCGGCGGGGCGCTTGCCGCCTATCTCGCGCGAAGCGCCCCGAAGTGGGCGGCGCTGATCCTTGCCGCGCTGTCGGTCGCTTTTCTCTATAATGCGGGGGTTGGCATCTATCACGCCGGAGCCGAATGGCATTTCTGGCCGGGGCCGGCGACGTGTACCGGAGACATTGTGCAGCCCACGAGCCTCTCCAAGGCTCTGCGGCACAACCAGGCAATCCGCTGCGACGAAGCGGCGATCCGCATATTCGGTGTTTCGCTCGCGGGGTACAGCGTTCTTCTCTCCGGCGCGCTCGCAGCCATCGGCGGCGTGGCTATATGGCGGAACCGTACAAGCGCTACTTAGAACGAGCCTGTTCTCAGTTACTTTGATTCAATTTGGCGCGCATTCGGATCGGCATTCTTAGACTTTTGCATAAATACTGCTCAGCCTGAATGTTTCATCAGGACGGCTCGCAATGGCACAATCAGGACTCGATACGCACGCGGCCACAGACGTGGTCAGCGCCCCGCCCCGGCACTCGCTCTTTTACGGCGCGATACCGCAGATTGTGGTGCTTTTCCTCACGGTCCTTGGCGTCGCCTACACCAGTGTCGCAAGGCAGCCGCTCGTCGGCTACTGGGAGATGCTTGGCGTGGTAACGGGCATCGTCTGCGTCATCAGCGGATGGCCGCATGCCCACACCCGCGATGCCCGTATCCAGCTTATCTGGACGCAGGCATTGCACTGGCTCGCCTTCCTGATCGCTATGAACCTAGTGCTCGTCTCCGATGTTCAGAGGATGCTGAACGCCGATGCGACCGGTCTCGCAATTCTGCTGCTCCTTGCACTCGGGACTTTCGTTGCAGGCGTGCACACCCTGTCTTGGCAAACTTGCGTTCTTGGGATTGTGATGGCTCTGGGCGTCCCGGCCATCGCTTGGATCGAAGAGTCCGCGCTGATCCTTCTTCTGGCCGTGATCGCGCTTTTCGTTATCGGCGGCCTCTTCTTGTGGTTTCAGCGCCGCCGCCCTGTCGAGGAGCCCGCTTGAAGCTGGCAACGTTTTGTCATGGCCGGGCTTGACCCGGCCATCCATAACTCATTGGTATGCTGGTATTTTATTCTGGATGGCCGCATCAAGTGCGGCCATGACAACTCGAATTTAAGCGGCGACTTCGTGAGGCGCTGTCGGGGATGCGGGCGCGGCTTTATCGGCCATTGGCACAGTCACCTCGGCCAGCGCTTTGCGAAGCGCCTCTTCCTTCGTGTGATCGAACGAGGTGCGGATCACCTTGCCACCGACCCCCTTAAGATCCTCCAGAACCTTGTCGGTCGTCATTTTCTTGATCAGCAGGAACAGCGCCGCATCGCCTGAATCGATCGTTGCCGCAACATCCTTCATGAAACGGTCGTTGATGCCGACATCGGTGAGCGCCCCTGCGATCGCACCGGACGCCGCGCCGACCACAGTTCCGACCAGCGGCACGAGGAAGATGAGCCCAACGAGCGTGCCCCAGACAGCGCCGGAGGCTGCACCCACGCTGGTCGGGTGGTAAAGCTGGTTCAGCTTGATGTGACCATCGGGCTGCTTGATCGCGATGACAGCGTCGCGAATGTCGATGATGTAATCCTGCTGCATGCTCAAGAGTTTTTGCCGGACTTCTTCGGCCTTCGCTTCCGATGGAAACTCGATAACCACGAGGTCGCTCATGATAGGCAACTCCTTCTGTGAGGGGACAAGCTTAAGTCAGCATCCGACAGAAAGATTAGCGTGCCCTGAAAGGCGTCACTATCGAACATGGCTTGCAGCATTACTTTTCATTTAAAGGATTATATTGCAGATGATCTTATGCCGAGAATGCCTGTATACCCGTAAGCGCACGCCCCAGAATGAGCGCATGAACGTCGTGAGTGCCTTCGTAGGTGTTAACGGTTTCGAGGTTCTGCGCATGCCGCATCACGTGATATTCCTCCGAGATGCCGTTGCCGCCATGAATGTCGCGGGCGGTGCGGGCGATATCGAGCGCCTTCCCGCAATTGTTCCGCTTGATGAGCGAGATCATCTCCGGGGCGGCCTTGCCTTCGTCGAAGAGACGGCCCACCCGCAGCGCCGCCTGAAGGCCGAGTGCGATGTCGGTCTGCATGTCGGCAAGTTTCTTCTGCACGAGCTGGGTTGCCGCCAGCGGGCGCCCAAATTGCTTGCGGTCGAGCGCGTATTGCCGGGCGCGGTGAAGGCAGTCTTCGGCGGCGCCTATCACGCCCCACGCGATGCCATAGCGGGCTCGGTTCAAGCATCCGAAAGGCCCTTGCAACCCGGAGGCTTTCGGTAACAAGGCGCTCTCGGGCACCTCGACGCCGTCCATGACGATCTCGCCGGTTATGGACGCGCGCAGGGAAAGCTTGCCGCCGATCTTGGGAGCGGAAAGCCCGCGCATTCCCTTTTCCAGGATGAACCCGCGGATTTTATTGTCATGGGCGCGCGACTTGGCCCACACCACGAAAACATCGGCGATAGGGGAATTCGAGATCCAGGTTTTCGAGCCCCGCAACCGATAGCCTCCGTCGATGCGGTCCGCATACGTCGTCATCGACCCCGGATCGGAACCCGCATCCGGCTCGGTCAAGCCGAAGCAGCCCACAAATTCGCCAGATGCAAGCTTCGGCAGATACTTCTTCCGCTGCTCTTCGTCGCCATAGGCATAGATCGGATGCATGACGAGCGACGATTGCACGCTCATCATGGAGCGATAGCCGGAATCGACCCGCTCGATCTCGCGGGCGACAAGGCCATAAGCGACATAAGAAGCGCCCGCGCCGCCGTACTCTAAGGGAAGCGTCAACCCAAGAAGGCCAAGCTCGCCCATTTCGTTGAAAATCGCCCGGTCGGTCCGCTCATGGGCGTACGCCTCGATCACGCGAGGCCGAAGCCGATCCTCCGCGAATGCATGGGCGGTTTCTTGTATGAGGCGCTCCTCTTCGCTGAGCTGTTCGTGGAAAAGGAAGGGGTCGGCCCAGTCGAAGCCCGGCTCTTTCGGCATTTTTGTTTGGGTATCCATATCAGCACCTTCGCGCGGCGAACACGCGTTTCGCCCGCGTACTTGAACTCGGTTTCGCCCGAATATAACAGAGTTGCTCAACTGCCGAAGCCAGTCCGTGACAACGTGCCGTTGTAATTGGTTTGGGAGCGGTTGTGGAAAGTCTGGTTAAGCGGGGCGAGCGCCTAGATTTGACCGACATTCTTAGTTTAACGCTCTGAAGTTTTCGGGAATGATCTCGGAGGGACAGAATCGATGAACAAGTTGATTTTGCTACGCTCAAGCTTTTTGGGGTTTGCGGGTGCTTTGGCCTTTGCAAGTTGCGGAGCGATAGCTCAAACCGTTTCAGACTCTAATAATGCCCAGACCGTAGTGGGGACTGAAAGCTCGGCTGCAACGGAAACCGCAGCCAAGAGCGACGATCTCCAATCGGAAAAGAAACCTGAGGTCAGCGGCGAACCGGTCAAGGCTAGCACTCCTGCTCCTATGGAAGCCGCAGCAAAGGGCGACGATCTGCAGTCGGAAAAAAAACCTGAGGTGAGCGGCGAACCGGCCAAAGCAAGCACCCCGGCTCCAACGGAAGCCGCAGCAAAGGGCGACGATCTCCAATCGGAAAAGAAACCTGAAGTGAGCGGCGAACCGGTCAAGGCTGGTACCCCGGCTCCGATGGAAGCCACAGCAAAGGGCGACGATCTGCAATCGGATAAGAAACCCGAGCCCAGCAGCGAGCCGGCCAAGACAAGCAGCCCCGCACCAAAAGAAGCCACCACGAAGAGCACCGACCAGCAATCGGAAAAGAAACCTGAGCCCAACAGCAAACCGGCCAAGGCTAGCACTCAAGCCTCAAAAGAAGCGGTAGAGAAGAGCAACGGACAGGACTCTGAAAAGAAGCGCAAGCAGGCTGAGAAATCGGCCCAGGCGAACGAAGCCGACTCAAAGAGCGACAGCAAGCAATCCAAGAAAAAACAAAAGCATGATACAGAGACGGCCAAAGAGAACGGCAGCGAGCAGAAGCCGAAAGCGGGGCAATATGCAACGGAGGCTGAAGCAAAAGCGCATTGCCACGGCGCTGTTGTCTGGATCGACAAAGATCATTTCAACCACTACCCCGGAACGCGGGAGTATGGCCGGAAGCCAGGGGGTTTTGGCTGCGAAGGCTAAAGCCGAAGCTTGCACCATCGATCCCGGATCAGCGGCGCATCATTCCCTGGCTGCATCCGGGACGGCAAAGCGCTAATAAAGGCCGGGAATAAGGCGGCTTGTGCCTGCGCGATAGGCATCGTACTTGCTGCCGAATTGCGATTGCAGCAAGCGCTCCTCGGCGCGAATTCGTCCTATGATCGGCACAATCAAAAGCGCGGTCAGCAGAACCCCCACCCCCGAACGAAACGCCAGGCCCCATCCAAGCGAGCTAATGAGAAGCCCCAAGTAGCTTGGATGGCGGATCACGCTGTAAATACCGGTGGTAACAAGGCTATGCCTCGGCTGGATTGCGACCAGCCCGCTGAACCTGTTCCCGAGCACAAAGACGGGCCAGAGCCTCAGCGCCCCGCCCAAGCCAAAGAGCAAAACGCCGATCCAGCGAGTTGTTTCGCCGTCGATGGTCCAGAAATTTAAGCGGTCTGTAAAGGCCGGAAGATATCCGAGAAGCAGCCCCTGGACCGCGAAAATGGGCAGAACCCAGCGGTTGGATCGATCTTCCCGTTCGCCCGAACTCAGATTGCCACCGGCGAAGAACGCGGCCACTCCCAGCGCGCCAGTAACGACCGCGAGTGCTATCATCGCCGGTTTCGAGAAAAAGGCAGCAATGCCGCCGCCCGAGCCCAGAATCGCGAGGCCGAAATAGGCCGCTAAGCTGACCACGATAAGAATCAACCGCATCGCAGGCGGCAGTTCGTTAGTGCGTCCAGCTCCCGATCCGGCCGTATTTGAAGTTGTCGGCATAGGATTTCTTCACGAAGGCGCGTGGATGCGGCTCAAAGATGCGGTACGGGATATGGTTCTGCTGCGCATAATCCACCGCCTCTTCCTTCGACTCGAAGAAAAGGCGCACTTGCGAGAGCATATCGCCCGAACTCGTCCAGCCCATGAGAGGCTCAACTTCGCGCGGCGTGGCAGGCTCGTACTCAAGCACCCATTCTCTCGTTTTGCCCCGTCCCGACTGCATGGCGGTTTTCGCCGGCTTGTAGATGCGTGCAAGCATGTTGACCCGAATGCGCTGGATTGTTCCCTGAGCAAATTTGGGCCATATGGGCGGAAATGACAATCGCAAACAGCCAGGCCAAGGATACCTTATGCGAATTTTGGTGACGGGCGCAGCGGGGTTTATCGGCTTCTATGTCGCGCAGGCGCTTCTTGATCGCGGCGACGAGATCATCGGTTTCGACAATCTCAACAGCTACTACGACCCTGCCTTGAAAGTGGCGCGGCTCCATGTCCTGGAGCGGCATCGCGGTTTTTCATTCGTGAAGGGCGGCCTTGAACATGAAGAGGCTGTCCGCGGCGTTTTCGAGCGCTTCGCGCCGGAGCGCGTCGTTCACCTCGCGGCGCAGGCTGGCGTCCGTTATTCGATCCAGGCCCCGCATGCCTACATTCAGTCGAACATCGTGGGTTTTCTGAACATTCTTGAGGCGTGCAGAGCCCAGGGAACGGATCACCTCGTCTTTGCCTCGTCGAGTTCCGTTTACGGCCTCAACGCCAAGCTGCCCTTCAGCGAAAGCGACATGGCCGACAAGCCGACAAGCCTTTATGGAGCAACCAAAAAATCGAACGAGCTGATGGCGCACGCCTATGCGCACCTGTACGGGATTCCCATGACGGGTTTGCGCTTCTTCACCGTTTACGGCCCATGGGGGCGGCCGGACATGGCGCCGATCATCTTTACGAAGAACATTCTCCAAGGACGGCCAATCGATATCTACAACAACGGCGCTCACGCCCGGGATTTCACCTATATTTCAGATATTGCCGATGGGGTTTTGGGGGTCTTGGATCGCCCGCCGCAACCGGCGAGCGCTCAGGGCGATGAGAGGCAGGGCCCCCTGTTCAAGGTTTACAACATCGGGAACAGCACCCCCGTCCCGCTGATGGATTTCATCGGGTGCATCGAGAAGGCGACCGGCAAGACGGCCATCAAGAATTTTTTGCCCTTCCAGCAGGGCGATGTGCTTGAGACCCATGCCGATGTCGAAAGCCTTGCGCTGGATACGGGCTTCCGGCCAACGACGCCTATCGAAGTTGGTATCCCCCGCCTCGTGAGCTGGTACCGCGAATATTACGGCGTGTGATCAGGACCGGTTTTTGCCGGTGGATTAAGCGCCCTCATCCTTGGGCGGATTTGCCTTCGAAAGACGGTCGAGTTGGGCTTGCATCGCGGAAAGCTGCGCTTTCAGCTCGGCGATCTCGGTTGAGGTCGAGGGATTTGGCGACGCTTCGAGTTTCTGCTGAGTGCCTTTCTCTTCTTCCGTTCGGCTCTCGAGCTTCGAGAACGGCGCAAACATCGCAAACGCACGCTCGAAGATCGCCATGTTCTGGCGGGCTTGCTCCTGCATCGCCTCAAATGCTGCGTTGCCGAAAGTGTCCGTGAATTGTTTGCGGTATTTTTCCTGTTCGCGCGTCAGCGTCGCGAGGCTGAACTCCAGATATTTCGGGACGAGCTGCTCGATGGAGTGGCCGTAGAAGCGAATAAGCTGCCGCAAAAATCCGATGGGAAGTAAATTCGAGCCGGTCTTGCATTCCTCCTCGACAATGATTTGCGTCAGAACCGTGTGCGTCAGGTCTTCGCCAGTTTTCGCGTCGTAAACCAAGAAATCGCGCTCAGAGCGGACCATTTCACCCAGGTCTTCTAGGGTGACATAGCTACTCGTCTCGGTGTTATACAGACGCCGATTTGCATATTTCTTGATGATTACAGGCTTGGACTTGTCGCTATTATCAGCTCGCTTGCCCACAGGGGTCAACGTAAACGGTTTCCCGCTTTCCTGAAATCCCCCCCCTTGCGATAGCTTCTCCGCAGGTTTGTTCATTGTGTTGCCCAGTCGTTCTTTTCGGCCCCTATCATAAGACAAGTTTGGCCCGTTGAGGTGTTTTTTTTCGCAGGTGCGAAACATCTACCTGCACATCTTCTTGCGTGTATCCTTCCTGGAGTCAACGCAACTCCGTGGTGTCCAGGCGCATGATGTCGATGGAGACTTTTTGGCCATTCCGAAGAAAGATTAATACTGTTAAACTCCCCCACCAACAGAGGCTTGAAAGGGAAGAAACATGGACGGGCAAGAGGCCATCGTTATCGCAAGCGCAGCAAGGACACCGGTTGGATCATTCAATGGGGCACTGGCAAGTCTGCCGGCCCATGAACTCGGCAAGATCGCCATCACGGAAGCGCTCAATCGCGCGAATGTCGACCGCGGTGAGGTTTCCGAGGTCATCATGGGGCAAATCCTGACGACAGGCCAAGGACAGAACCCAGCAAGGCAAGCTTCCATCAACGCATCTTTGCCAATCGAGACAACCGCAATAAGCATCAACTTTCTCTGCGGTTCGGGGTTGCGAGCCGTCGCAATGGCCGCGCAGTCGATCCGCCTTGGCGACGCCGATATCGTGATTGCCGGCGGCCAGGAAAGCATGTCCTTGGCCCCTCATGCCCAGTATATGCGCCTTGGCGCCCGCATGGGCAGTCTCGAATTGTACGACACCATGATCAAGGATGGGCTCACGGACGCCTTCAACGCCTATCACATGGGGGTTACGGCCGAAAACGTGGCGCGCCAGTATCAGATCACGCGCGCACAGCAGGATGAGTTCGCGGTTGCTTCGCAAAACAAGGCATCCGCAGCCCGGAAAGAGGGCCGGTTCAAGGACGAGATCGTTCCGGTTACGATCAAGACCCGCAAGGGTGAAACGGTCGTCTCCGACGATGAATTCATCCGCGATAATGTGAAGCTTGAGGATCTCGCAAAGCTGCGCCCAGCCTTCGATCCAAAAGAGGGCACCGTAACCGCCGGAAATGCGAGCGGCATCAACGACGGTGCAGCGGCTCTCGTGGTTATGAGGGCATCGGATGCGGAGAAGCGCGGTTTGAAGCCGCTCGCCCGCATTGTTTCCTACGCCACGGCAGGCGTCGATCCCTCGATCATGGGAACGGGCCCAATCCCAGCGTCCAAGCGTGCGCTTGAGAAAGCGGGCTGGTCCAAGGACGATCTCGATCTGATCGAGGCGAATGAGGCTTTTGCCGCGCAGGCTTGCGCCGTTAACAAGGCCCTCGGCTGGGATTTGGCAAAAGTGAACGTCAACGGCGGCGCGATCGCGATCGGCCATCCGATCGGCGCATCCGGCGCGCGCGTGCTGACCACGCTGCTTTACGAAATGAAGCGGAGGGACGCAAAGCGCGGGCTGGCAACGCTGTGTATCGGCGGCGGCATGGGCATCGCCATGTGCGTGCAGCGCGACTGAGCATCCGTTTCAGTTCGGGCATAGCCAAGCGGGGCGCCGCCACTCCAGGGTGGCGGCGCACTTGCGTCGCTGGCTCAGGCTCCACTAAGGTGTGTGAAGTCTGCGGCTTCGTGATAAGTTATTTGAAGCCATCACATAATTGCAACCAACAGCAAAATCACTGGAGGGAACATGGGTAAGGTCGCGGTCGTAACCGGCGGCACACGCGGGATTGGCCACGCAATCTCGATTGAACTCAAGAATCGCGGATATCGGGTTGCGGCGAACTACGGTGGCAACGATGAAGCCGCCCAAAAGTTTGAGGCTGAAACCGGCATTCCGGTTTTCAAATGGGACGTCGGCGATTATGACGCTTGCGCTGCCGGTGTGCAGACTGTCGAGAGCCAACTCGGCCCAATTGCTGTCCTGGTCAACAATGCCGGCATCACACGCGACGCGGTGCTGCATCGCATGACTGTCCAGCAATGGCGCGATGTAATCAGGGTCGATCTCGAGAGCGTCTTCAACATGACCCGGAACATCATCAATGGGATGCGCGACCGCAACTTCGGCCGCATCATCAGCATCTCCTCGGTGAACGGCCAGAAGGGTCAGATCGGCCAGTCGAATTATGCGGCGGCAAAGGCGGGCATTATCGGCTTTTCGAGAACGCTCGCGGCGGAAAACGCTAAGAAAGGCATAACGGTCAACGTCGTTGCCCCTGGCTATATCAATACGGAGATGGTCCAGGCCGTGCCCGAGAAGGTGCTTGAGTCCATTATCGCGCAGATCCCGATTGGCCGTCTCGGCAGGGCGGAAGAAATCGCGAAATGCGTGGCGTTCCTGGCGAGCGAAGACGCTGGGTTCATCACCGGCTCGACCATCTCTGCAAATGGCGGCCAATATTTCGTTGGCTAAATGCAGCCTCAATCATGGGAGAGACGCGACACTTTCGCGTCTCTCCAGTATTGACGGGGGCTTATGACGGCTAAGCGCGGAGGGCTCGGATTCATCGTCGCCGCGCCGCAATCGGGCGCCGGCAAAACAACGATTGCCCTCGGCATCATGAGCGCCCTGAAGCGCCGCGGCCTTACCGTGCAGCCCTTCAAATGCGGCCCTGATTACATCGAACCCGCATTCCACATGGCGGCCACGGGACGAGCCAGCTTCAATCTCGACACGTGGAGCATGCGCCGCGAACTCATCGGCGACATTGTGCGCAGGGCGGCAGCGGATGCCGATATCAGCGTCGTCGAGGGCGTGATGGGGCTTTTCGACGGTGCGGCAGAGGGCGGGCGCAGTGGAACGGGGTCCACCGCCGATGTCGCAGCCCTGACCGGCTGGCCGGTGGTTCTTGTGCTCGACGTCTCCGCCCAGGCGGAAACAGCCGCAGCGGTCGCGCTGGGCTGCCGGGCCTACCGCGATGATATCCGGCTCGCGGGCGTGATCCTCAATCGTGTCGCGAGCCTTGGTCACGAGCGGCTGATCAGGGCAGTGATGGAGCGCATCGGGCTGCCTGTCCTTGGCTCGGTTTTCATGCGCGACAGCCTGGAACTTCCCGACCGCCATCTGGGTCTCGTGCAGGCCGGCGAATTGGCCGGTCTCGAAGACTATCTCGATGCGCTGAGCGAGGTCATTGCCGCGGGGGTGTCCATGGATGACCTCATCCCGAGCGCAGAGCCGGTCGCGCTATCATTGCCGGCCGGGGGCGCGACGGCGCCTTTTCCGCCGCCGGGCCAGCGCATCGCGCTCGCGCAGGATCGCGCTTTCTCCTTTACTTACCCGCACGTCTTGGAGGGCTGGCGGTCCGCAGGGGCCGAAATCCTGCCTTTCTCACCTCTGGCCGATGAGGCGCCGGATGCCACGGCGGACGCCATTTGGCTACCGGGCGGTTATCCCGAACTCCATGCCGGCGCGATCGCAGGTGCGGATCGTTTCCTGGCAGGTCTCAAGCAAGCAGCCAGCCGTGGCGCGCAGGTTCATGGCGAGTGCGGAGGCTATATGGTGCTCGGCGCAGGATTGGAAGACGCGGACGGACGCAGACACTCCATGGCTGGGCTACTCGGTCTCGAGACGACCTTTGCAAAACGCAAGCTGCATTTGGGGTATCGCCGTGCCACGCTTGTTGCGGATTGCGCCTTGGGTTCACGGCAGAGCACACTTTTCGGTCATGAGTTTCACTTTGCAACCGTGCTTGAAGCAAAAGATGAGCCACTCCTTTACGCCGTCGATTTCCTCGGGGCAGAGACCGCGGAGAGAGGATCGCGTCGTGGCGCCGTGACCGGCACGTTCTTCCACGTCATCGATCGGGAAGATTAGGAGTTAAGGCGCGGCAAGCACCGGGCTATCCAAAGCTTACGCCTTCGACGACTTCACGTTTACGCCCCAAACGAACGCGATCCGTGTCAGGGAAACGTCGCCGTAGCGCTCCGGTACCGCCGCGGCAATGGCGCCGCCCAGGCCGCCATAGAACGCACACGCGGCTTCGTTGTCCTTCAAGGCCCAGACTACAAGCCGGTTCAAGCCATCGCGCTTGAGCGCTTTCTTGACCGTGGTAAAGAGACGGCTGCCAAGGCCGACACCCTGAAAAGCGGGCGTGACGTAAAGCTCGAAAATCTCCCCCGCCGGCCATGGCCATGTGCCTCTTGCCTGACCCCATGTTGCGTAGCCTTGCGGCACCCCATCGAATACAAGGAGTGTGACGTTCGCGCCCCGCTCGATCTGCTGCTGCCACCATCGCGGACCGCGCCGGGCGATCATGCGCTCGAGATGCAGGTGGGGGATAATGCCTTGATATGTTGAGCGCCAAGCCGCGTCGTGGATGGCAGCTACCGCGCCCGCATCCTTCGCAACTGCCGTTCGAAAATTAATTAGGTCCGCGCCCATGACGGAATCTTACATCCAACTCTTGTGGTTGGCGAGACATCTCAGGCGGCAAACTAACGTGTAGTCTGTTCCAGGCCGTTTGCCGGAGA
This sequence comes from uncultured Alphaproteobacteria bacterium, assembly GCA_963834165.1. Classification (GTDB taxonomy): domain Bacteria; phylum Pseudomonadota; class Alphaproteobacteria; order Rhizobiales; family Rhodomicrobiaceae; genus Rhodomicrobium. The sequence goes on from CAWIAL010000011.1 coordinate 40,218, forward strand.
TTGTTCATCCGCTTTTCGAAGGAGCCGATACAGGACCTGAGCAGCCATCTTGCCATCCTCGTCGCCGAGGCATGAAAGAACAAGGCGGTCGGCCCGTCGAGCATAGGGCTTTATCGAGTTCAAGAAGCTCGCGGCCTTCCGCAGACAGGCTCACCGCATAGGTCCGGCCATCTTGCGTCGTACGCTCGCGCTGGATGACCCCGCGTTTCAAAAGCCGCTGAACCACATCGGCAAGGGTGGAGCGGTCGATTCCCGTGAGACGCACAAGGTCGGTTTGGCTGAGCCCTTCATGCTGCGCAACCGTGGTAATGACCGCATATTGCCGGGCGGTGAGATCGAAATCCCTGGTCTCTTGCGCGAATATCTCCGAAGCGCGCTGGCTTGCGCGGTGAAGAAGGTGAATGATCGACCTGTCAATGGTGTCAGCGCGGCCGTTCGGCGCCTTCTTTCGTCTGCGGCCTGTCTGGCCTAAGCCTGTTTTTGCGTCCAGCATTTTTACCCGGCTGCTCGGTTAAGCCCTGAACATTAATAGGAAAATGAATGGAGCAACCGTTAGGTTCCATGCAGAGCACGGAAAGAATTGCAACAGACGGCCTCTATGACGGAGACGCTTCTGTCGATTCCGAAGGATCCCCCTCCGAAATCTGATGGCGCATTATCAGGGTAATTTGAGACATCATGAAAACGAAAGTCAACGGCATCATGCCGAAGGACTTGAAGCTGACCCAGGTGTCGGTTGAGAAATTACGCCATATGGCTTCGTTCAGACAGGCCAGGAAAACGAAAAAGCCGATCCACCGCAACGTCAGCAGCCGCCAGCCTTCTTCCTGCAATTGCAGGATCTCGCCGAGTGCGAATTTCAAAACCGGCCTGCGGAAGTAGAGTCCCGCGGCGAGAATGACGGCGAAGAGAGTGTTCACGATCGTGGGCTTGATCTTGATGAAGGTGTCATCGTGCAAATAAATCGTCAAAAAACCGAAGACCATGACGAAGACGCCGGTCACGAGAGCCAGGATCGGAATACGCTTGAGAAAGACGCGGCTTGTGACGAGCGAGACCAAAGTCGCAATCATGAAAGAGCCGGTCGCGTAGAAGATGCCGAACCTGCCGTTCATGATGAAAAATATCGCCAGAGGACCAACCTCCAGTGCGAGTTTCAAGAGCGGACTGAGATCGCGCTTCCCTTTTAATGCCTCAAGCTGCACCACTCAAACCTCCTGAACTTAACTCACGCCCGCAATCGCACGCGCAAAATCTTGCGCATGAAATGATTGCAGATCTCCTGCACTTTCGCCAACACCGATTGCATGCACAGGCAATCCATACTTGCTCGCGATGCCGACCAGGATGCCTCCTCGCGCCGTTCCATCGAGTTTCGTCATGACCAGGCCCGTAACGCCGGCCAATTTACCGAAAATCTCGACCTGGGAGAGCGCGTTCTGTCCTGTCGTGGCGTCGAGCGTGAGGATCACCGAGTGCGGAGCCGTGTCATCCACTTTGCGGATGACCCTGATGATTTTTTCTAGTTCCGCCATCAGCGCCGATTTGTTCTGAAGGCGGCCGGCCGTATCGATGATGAGTAGATCGTAGCCTTCATTTCTCGCGCGCTGAAGCGCGTCATAGGCCAAGCCCGCAGCGTCGGCGCCGGGATCGGATGCAACGACTTCCGCGCCCGTTCGCTCGCCCCATATCTTGAGCTGCTCGATGGCGGCCGCACGGAACGTATCGCCTGCCGCCAGCATCACCCGCAGCCCTTGCCGCCTAAACTGGTTCGCGTATTTGCCGATAGTGGTGGTCTTGCCCGTGCCGTTCACGCCCACGACCAGGACGACATGGGGCTTCCTCGACGCGTCGATTTCGAGCGGTTCGGCAACCGGCGCGAGAACCTTCTCGACCTCTTGCGCCAGGATATCGCGAACTTCCTCGGATGTGATGTCAGTGTTGAAGCGGGACTTCCGCAAGGCAGCCGTAACGCGGGACGCAACATCGAGACCGAGGTCGGCCTGGATCAGCAGGTCTTCCAGTTCTTCCAGCGTTTCGTCGTCGAGCTTGCGCTTCGTAAAGACGCCGGTAATGCCTTCCGTGAGCCGCGAGGATGTTTTCGTTAGCCCCTCGCGAAGGCGCTTGAACCATCCGAAGCGCGAGGGCTGCTGTGAAGCATCCTCCTGCGCGTCTAGGATTGCTGGCGCGGGCTCATCCTGATGGATAGCCTGTTCTTCCGGCGGAGGCGTTTCCGACTTGCCTCCGCCAAACATCCGGCCGAACATGCTTCGCTTTGGGGCATCGCTCATGATGAAAGGGTCTCGCCAATTAGACGCCGCTTGCCGCGGCCCGTGGCTCGCGCCCTCACGATCGCGCCGCGCAGCTCGTTACGTTCGTCAGCAATCTCGATCTCGGTGAAGCCTGGGGTGCGGCCCACGCCGTCGTGTTCCATAAGGACCTCGAATACCTTGCCGCGCTGCGCGTCGAGATGCTGGCTCAAGCGGTCGGCGGCCTTGCGCCTGAGGCGCGCCGCACGCTCCTTCACAAGGCCGCGGTCGAGCTGAGGCATGCGCGCGGCCGGCGTCTGGGGCCGCGCGGAAAACGGGAAGACATGCAGAAAGCTCAAGCCGCATTCGTCGGCGAGCCTGATCGTGTTTGCGAACATGGCTTCGTCTTCCGTCGGGAAGCCTGCGATGAGGTCTGCCCCGAAGACCATATCAGGGCGCAATTCGCGCATCGCCGCACAAAACTGGATGGCATCCTCTCGCGCGTGCCGCCGCTTCATCCGCTTCAGGATCAGATTATCGCCGGACTGAAGCGACAGGTGTAGGTGGGGCATGAGCCGCTCTTCTTCCGCGAATGCGTCCGTCAGCGCCTGATCGGCCTCGATCGTGTCGATGGACGAAATGCGCAGACGCGGCAACTCGGGAACCAGCCGCAAAATCGTTCGCACCAAGCGGCCGAGTTTCATTTCGCCTGGCAAGTCCGATCCATAGGACGTGAGATCGACGCCCGTAAGCACGACCTCCTGATAGCCTTCCTCCACCAGCGCGCGGATTTGCCGGACCACATCGCCAGCAGGCACCGAGCGCGAGGGACCGCGCCCGTAAGGGATTACGCAGAACGTGCAGCGATGGTCGCAGCCATTTTGCACTTCGACATAGGCCCGCGACCGACCGCCGAAGCCCGAGATCATGTGCGGGGCCGTTTCGCGCACCGAGGCGATATCGTTGACCTTAACGCGTGCAAAATCGCCCGCAGCGATGCCATGAAAAGTATGCGCGGCAGTCTTCTCCGCATTGCCGATCACAAAATCGGCTTCGTCCATCTCCGCGAAGGTCTCCGGCTCGATCTGAGCGGCGCAGCCGGTCACAATGATTTTCGCGGATGGCCGCTCGCGGCGCACCTTCCGGATCGTTTGGCGGGCCTGGCGAACGGCCTCCGCGGTCACGGCGCATGTGTTGACGATGACGGCGTCGCCCAACCCGGCCTCTTCCGCGTGCGTCTTCGCCACTTCGCTTTCGTAAGTGTTCAGGCGGCAGCCGAAGGTGATGACGTCGACGCTCATGGTTGCCGCGCCACCTCGACCGTAATCCCGGCGCCGTTCAAGTAAATCACGCCGTTGAACTCGAACTCGGCGGGGCCTGTCATCAGAATGTGGTCGTCGTCGGATCGCCAGTCGATGGAAAGAACGCCTCCCGGAAGCATCACATTAACCGCGCGTGCCGTTCTTCCGGTGCGAGAGCCTGCAACCGCCGCCGCACAGGCCGCGGTGCCGCAAGCGCGGGTGATGCCGGTGCCGCGCTCCCAGACCCACAGCTTGATCGTTTCGCTATCGAGAACCTCAGCGAGCGAGATATTGGCGCGCTCCGGGAAAAGCGGATGATGCTCTAGCTCAGCGCCAAACGATGCCAGATCGTAGCTTTCGGCGCCGGAGACCCAGAAAATGCAGTGCGGGTTGCCGACATTGACCACGCTTGGGCTCTCAAGCACGCGGCCATCGGGCAAGGCGAAGGTCAGATCCAGTTCGCGCGTGTTCGCGGTTGGGCGGGCGAGAGGGATCTCATCCCAGGCAAAGCGGGGCGCGCCCATGTCGACGGTCACGAGACCATTCTCGCCGATCTGCGCGTCAAGGCGGCCGGCCGCGGTCTCAATGGAAAGCCGGTCACGGCCAAGGCCAGGATGAAGCAGGGCTGCAACGCATCGGCTCGCGTTCCCGCAAGCGCTCACCTCGGAGCCATCGGCATTCAAGATGCGCATGAACACGTCGGCCGTGCGCGACGGCTCCATCACGATAACTTGATCGCAGCCGGCGCCGGTCGTCCGGTTTGCGATTTTCCCTGCTGTGGCGGCGGACAGCCGGACAGGCTCGGCGCGCGCGTCAATCATGACGAAATCGTTGCCGAGGCCGTTCATTTTCACAAAAGGAATATGCCGCAGGTCCATTCTGCGCCGCGTCTCGCCTCTCGGTTGCCAATGCCGGTTATATAGACGGCGGCTGGCGGCTTTGCAAAGCTTGATGTGGCTATTGAGCTACGACGTTGTGCTCATCCGGGCACCTAGTTATACAGCGTTTGGATTGAGCCGCGTTACGGCAATAGACCCGGACCGCTCCCGCAGCTTCGCCAGGTCGTAATTCATTTGCATCCTGAGCCAAGCGGCAGCATTGCCGCCGATGCCCTTCTCCAAACGCACCGCCATCTCAGGCGATATCGCGCACTCGCCATTGAGGACGCGATACAACTGTTGACGGGTAACGCCCAGCCCTCTGGCGGCTTGCGCAACTGAAAGTCCCAGCTCTTCGATCTCGTCCTTGACCAGCCGGCCCGGATGCGGCGGATTCTTCATGGGCATGCCAATCCCTCTTCATTAGTGGTAATCGATCAAATCGACATCGAATGCATCGCCATCCTCGAAACGGAAAATAATCCGCCAATTAGCGCGAACGGTAACGGCCCAGGATCCTTTCAAATTGCCACTAAGTGCGTGAAGCCGAAGGCTTGGAAGGCCGATATCCTCGATTTTTTCCGCGCTATCGAGCACACCGAGAATGTTCTCAATTCTCACAACGTATTGCGGGTTGATCCCCCTCCGGTCGGCATCATCGTAAAGGCGTTTCAGACCCTTATGGCGAAAAGTCCGGATCATGGGATACAGGACCTGGTTGTAACATGTAACGTTACATGCGTCAATCTAAGCGTTAGTAATCCTCATTCGGAACCCGTCGCAAGACCCAGCGTCATCGGAATCTTGTGTGGAGGGACATTCAGCCCCAAAGCTGCGCGCGGAAAGGCTGGATCACACTGCCGTCGAAGACAAGCCCCGGCTCGCGGTCGCGGGCGAGGAGCAGCGGGCCGTCGAGGTCGACGAAATCCGCGCCAGTCGCAAGCAGCAGCGCAGGCGCCATCGCGAGCGACGTCCCGACCATGCAGCCAACCATGATCGCCAACCCGCGCGCCTGCGCCTCGTCCTTCAGGTGAAGCGCCGCCGTCAGGCCGCCCGCCTTGTCGAGCTTGATGTTGATGGCCTGATAGCGGAGTGCGATGGCGTCGAGGCCATGGGCAGTGTGCACGCTTTCATCCGCGCAGAAAATGATGCCGCCGCGATCCGTGGCCGGGATCGCATCCAGCAAATCGTCCCGTGCAGCGGGCAAGGGCTGCTCGATGAGTGCAACGCCAGCCGCGCGGCAAGCCGCCAGGTTCTCGGCGAAATCCGCCTCGCGCCATGCTTCGTTGGCGTCGGCGATGAGCGTGGATTTCGGCGCGCCCCGGCGCACGGCCGCGATCCGCCCCGGGTCGCCCTCGCCGCCGAGCTTCACCTTAAGCAGAGGCCTATGGCTCGCTGCGCGCGCCGCTGCTTCCATCGCTTCCGGCGCGCCGAGGCTCAGCGTGTATGCGGTGATGACAGGCGCGGGTTCCGGTAGCCTTGCCAATTCCCAGACGCGCTTTCCCGAAACCTTAGATTCCAGGTCCCACAGCGCGCAGTCGAGCGCATTTCTCGCAGCGCCGCCTGGAAGAAGTTTGAGAAGGTCGGCTCGTGATGCGCCGTCCGAAATCGCGTCCCTAAGACTTAGGATTTTGCCGGCGACATCCTCCACCGTTTCGCCATAGCGCGGGTAAGGGACGCATTCGCCGCGCCCGCTGGCCGCCCCCTCCTCGATTGTGGCGACAACGACGCGCGCCTCGGTGCGGCTTCCCCTGGAAATCGTGAAAGCGCCGGCGATGGGCCAGCTTTCAATGTCAACCCTGAGCTTGCGCATATTAGCCAGCCGCACTGGCGGCCAGAGTTGCCGGGAATTCCGCTGCGATGGTGTCCACGATCGGGCCTGTGCCGAAGCGCATGGGATCTGTTGCGGGCAGGGCGTGATCGTTCTCGAGCCGCTTCAAGTAGTGTCGCGCGGTCTCTTCATCCATCGTTTCGGTATTGATCGCGATCCCGACGGGCCGAATGCCAGGATTGGTGAGCGAGCCGCAGCGGATCGTGATGTCGATGACTTGCTGGATCGAAGGCAGAGGATGGGAAACGCCGCGCATGGTTTTGCGAACCGGCTCGTGGCAAACCACGAAGGCATCGGGTTGCGCGCCATGCAGAAGCCCCAATGACACGCCCGCAAACGAGGGGTGGAACATGGAGCCTTGGCCTTCGATCAAATCCCAATGGTGCGGGTCGGCGGCGGGTGAAAGCCATTCAACAGCGCCGGAAATGAAGTCCGCCACGACGGCGTCGATCGCAACTCCCCGGCCAGAAATGAACAAGCCGGTTTGCCCCGTCGCCCTGAAATCCGCATCGAAACCACGAGCGCGCATTTCGCGCTCCAGCGCCAGCACAGTATATTTTTTGCCCACTGAGCAGTCGGTCCCGACGGTGAGCAGCCTCATGCCCCGGCGCTTCACGCCCTTTCCGGTCTCAAACCGCTCGCCGGATTGGCGTACATCGAAGAGCCTCCGGCCATAACGAAACGCCGCGTCTGCCACCGCCGGCCTCTCGGCGAGCTTCATGTGCAGCCCGCTTGCGACATCGAGGCCCGACGCCAGCGCTTCGATGATCGGCGCCGTCCACTGCTCCGGCAGAACGCCGCCCGCATTCGCGACGCCAATGATCAAGGTGCGGGCGCCTGCCGCCGCAGCCTCCTCGATGCTCATATCGGGAAGGTGTACGTCGGCCTTGCAGCCCGGCATGCGGAACTGGCCCAGGCACCAGTCGCGCCGCCAATCGACAATGCCTTGCGCTGTTTTTGCTGCGAGCTGGTCGTGAACGTCGCCGAGAAAGAGGAGGTAGGGGTGGCGGATTTGCATAGATGCACTCCGGGCTGAGCGAAGCGATCATAGCCAAAGAGAGTTGCCTTTACTACCCTCTGCGCCTTCGCACGGCATTGCTGGCATTGCAAATTTTGGTGTCGTGGAGTGTCATGCTGGGGATTGCTTCGCAGGTTAGCCGAAAGGCCTAGCTTTTTTTCTAGTCAGCTTATACGCATTTCCTTTGATCAAGCTGAGGCCGCAAATCCGATTTTGCGGGGGAGAGCAAAAATGATTGATCGCCGGACATTTTTGATCGGGTCGGCAGCCCTGGGCCTCGTCGGCGCCAAGGCTGCGGCGGACCCAGCGCCAACCAGCATCTTTTTCGGCCCTCAAGTTCCTTTTTCTTTCGACAAGCTCATCGGGTGGGCCAAGGAGCTAAGCGAGAAGCCATTTCAGAAACCCGAGGTTCACGATCCGGAACTTCTGGAGCGGCTGGATTTCGACGCTTACCAGCAAATCAAGTTCAGGCCGGATCTGGCGATCTGGGGGCAAGGCGACGGACCCTATCCCATCGAACTCTTCCATGTTGGGCGGTACTTCAAGGAGCCCGTTCGCATCTTTGTCGTTTCGGCTGCCGGTCTCGCGCAGGAAGTTCGCTACGGGCCGGATCTCTTCACTTATGGCAAAAGCGAGTTCGCAAAAACTTTGCCGCCAGACACCGGGTTTGCGGGCTTCCGCATTCTGGCCGCGCCGGGAGTGCCGGATTGGCTTGCTTTTCTCGGGGCGTCCTATTTCCGCAGCCCAGCCGAAACCGGCCAATACGGGCTCTCTTCCCGCGGGCTCGCCATCGACGTGGCGATGCCGACGCCCGAGGAATTCCCGCGCTTTTCGAATTTCTGGCTCGAACCCATGGCCGGCCGGCGCGGCGTTATTATCAACGCCATGCTGGATTCGCAGCGCATCACGGGCGCTTACCGATTCGAGGTAACCCATGAGAGCGCAACGCTGATGAATGTCGAGGCCCATCTTTTTCCGAGGGCGGACATCGAGCGCATCGGCATCGGCCCGCTTACCAGCATGTACTGGTACGGCAAGCCCAACCGGAGAATGGGAACCGATTGGCGGCCCGAGATCCACGACAGCGATGGCCTAAGCATATGGACGGGAAGCGGCGAGCGGATCTGGCGGCCGATCAATAACCCGCTCAGCGTTCAGACGAGTTCCTTCTTCGATCAGCGTCCGAAAGGCTTCGGCCTTCTCCAGCGCGAGCGCGACTTCCGCGACTACGAGGACGACGGGGCATTCTATAATAAGCGCCCGAGCGTATGGGTCGAGCCGATGGGCGATTGGGGCGAGGGCGCTGTGCAGCTCGTTGAAATCCCAACAAACGATGAGATCCACGACAACATCGTGGCTTATTGGACGCCGCGGCAACCTTATCGCGCGGGCGAGCATCACGAAATGCATTACAAGCTCCACTGGCGGCTGGATGAACCTTACCCCGCCCCGCTCGCGCGCGTGATCGCTACCCGCCTCGGAACGGGCGGCATTCCTGGGCAGCCGAGACCCAAGGGCACGGCGAAGTATGTGGTGGACTTTCGCGGCGGCAAGCTTGGCGAATATACAAAGCGCGGAGACATCGAGGTGGCTGTGAGCGCCGCTTCCGGGAAGCTCGAACGGGAAGCCGTTTATCCCGTCGTTGACACCGACTTGTGGCGCGTGATGTTCGATTTCACTGCAGTCTCGGAGCAGCCCGTCGACCTTCGCGTCTACCTGAAGAAGGGTGACGAGGCGCTAAGCGAAACCTGGCTGTTCCAGCATCTGCCATCGCTGTGGACGATGTAGGGGCTTAAGGGCGGCCGTCGATTGACGGCGCTGGCAGGCCGTTTAAAAACTGGAAATCGTGGTTTCATCCTTCGACAAGCTCAGGATGAGGCCACGTATTATCAACGAGTTGAACCTGATGGTGAGCCTGTTACCGCAAGCAGGCCACCGCCTGGCAAATCGCGGTATTCCTGCAATACCTTTGGCTAAAACGGCCAGATGACGCAGCCCGCTCCCAACAGAATATAATGAGATGCTGCTCGCGTGCTGGCGACCCCCGCGAACCCCGATGCGCGAAAAAAATGGGTCGGACGCCTCATTCCTGACCGGTCTTGTTCTCCACCCATACCTTGGGTTGCAACGTCGCTAAAATGAAAAAATAACGAAATCCCTTGCTGCTACTGCTAGGCTTATCCACAGCATCATATACAACCTATCGGCGACTTTCGAAGTAGCCATGGAGTAGATGCTTAGTGTTCCAGGTTGCAATTACACGGTGATTGACCTCATTTAGGAGCTTATTCTCTTATTTCGCAACCTATTGAGGCTATTAGTTGCTGGTAAGGATTGGGTTTCTAGGACTTTTCTGCAACAACTCGTTAACTTCTGTGTCATTGCTCTCAGACGCCCCCTTTCCTTAAGGTTAAATCCTGGTACAGTTTCGCCCAGAGGATGCAACAAGCAGGTGGAGGCGGCATTACAAGCATTGGCCCTGCTGGACGGACTGGGCACATAGCTTAGTCCGAGCAAGTGCCTGTGCCTACGCAGATCAACGGGCGAATAATCACTCGTCCCGGCTAGCCAATATTCTCCTGAAACGAGATATCCTTGATGTTGAATGTCAAGGTATCCAGTTGCTTCTTTGTATTTATTGAGCGCTACGGACGTTGCGTAAACCAATGAGCGTAGACTGGTTGTTTCTGTCAAGAGGTAGTGCGGCGGAGCGCGTTTAACTGCCCATTCACGGATAGACCAGTCTGTTTGCCAGTAAGCGGGAAAATAGACTGATGCCGGAAATACAATTGACTTCGGTGAGAAGCCCAGTTTTCCAATCAGAAGAGCTTTGGAATACAAATAGTGATTGTGAATTAGCCAAGCGCTCTAAAGCACCAGCGCTCGTTAGAGAAGACTTTAATATCGAATGGGGTGAAGAAGGGTTTGCCAGGGCGGTCGATGCGGACGGCTTCGACCGGACTGAACTACCTATCCTCATGTATCACGGCATCGAAGATGTGCCGCCTACAGATCCTTTATCGCCGTGGAGGGTTTCTCCTGGCCTATTCAAAGAGCAATTGGCGGCGCTTCGACAGAACGGTTACCAGTCGATCGATATTGAAGACTGGTGGCGCGCAGCCTCAACTGGAAAGTCTCTACCCGCAAAGGTTGTGCTGATCACGTTCGATGATGCCTATGCCAACTTCTTGAACGGCGCCTATCCAATACTGGAAGAGTACGGCTTCACAGCCACGGTGTTTGTGCCAACCGACTACATTGGCAGAAGCGCCGAATGGGACGCCAAATACAATCGACACGATGAATTGCTGAATAACCAGGAAATCAGATTTCTGAGCGAGCAAGGTATAAAATTCGCGAGCCACACAAAATCGCATCCCTGGCTAACCGTTCCTTCCCCCACACGAGTATTAGAAGAACTGAGGGAAAGCAGGGAAAGGTTAGAAGCACTGATTGGCGAGAGCGTAGACCAGATTGCATATCCATATGGTGACCATAACGACGAAATCGTCGAGTTGGCATCGGAGGCTGGATACGAGTTCGGTTTCATCGTCGGCGAGCGTAAGTGTGGATTCTCCGAGCACCGGTTGAAGATCCCTCGACTTACTGTTCTGGGAAATGAGGGACTTAAGCCATTTATCGATTTACTCGGCCTCCAGGCCCTGTCTTCGACTTGCGAGGTGTTAGCATGAAATTCCTGTCTGAAGCCAGTCTCTGGAAGCCAAACTTTACTACGAGATCAACTTGGCTTGAGCACGCACCCTTTGCGTTTTGGCTTATCGAAAATCACCGGCCGGATGGGCTTGTAGAACTCGGGTCTGGCGATTGCTTTTCGTACTTTTCCTTTTGTCAGGCCATTGGGAGATGCGATTTAGAGACAAAGGCTTTCGCGGTCGATTCCTGGAGCTCCGAATCCCTCAACTCCCATGCGTTCTTGCAACTTGAAGCTCATCATAAGCGGTACAAATCCTTCTCGGCCCTGGTCGATACTTCCTACGATCAGGCGATTTTGCAATTTCAAGATGGCTCCGTCGATCTTCTAAATGTTTGCGGGGCCTCGGCATGTTCGGAGTTGAAAACTAACTTTGAGAGTTGGCGAGCCAAACTCTCGAAAAAAGCTCTGTTGCTAATTCACGGGTTCAACTCGCGGACCGATGGAGTGATGGCAAAGCAATTGTGGTCGGAGCTTTGCGTCCACTATCCGAGCTTTCAGTTTACTCACGGGAATGGCCTTGGCATCTTGAAGATTGGCTCCGGCATTGCTCCCGCGATTGACGAGCTGTTTTCCTTGAGCGCGGCACAAGCGCGAGAAGTGCGCGCAACCTATACAAGGTTGGGTCGCGTTCTGTCGCACGATCAGGACACCGTGCAACGCATCGACGATTATGAGCGAAGACTAGCCGAATTCACTCTGAAGCTTCAGCATGCCGAAGAAGTTAATCGTTGTAATGTGGCCGCTTTCAAGCGCGAGCAGCAGGGGGCTGAGCGGCAATTCTATGACTATGAGCGGCAGCTTGAAGAAATCAGCTTGAAGGCTGAGGTGACCTATCGGGAACTTCGTCGAGCGCATAAACATCCCCTTCGCAACTGGCAACGCTACATGCGATGGCGGACAAGCAAGTGGCTGCAAAGACTGAGGCCAGTTGTATCGGAAAAATTCGTCGAGAGGATGCGGCGAAGACAGAGAAAGAACGAACCGGGAGCTCTCACGTTCATAGGAGGGACGCCGGCTTCGGGCAAGACACCGGCTAATGCTCCCAAAGATCGCCGCCATCGTTGGAAGAGACGCACGAGCCGGCTCATTTTGAAAGTCCCCTTCCTCCCCGCTAAAGTCAGAAAGCGCGTGGAACGGCGGTTGGAGAAACACTCAAAGAAGCCCGCTCACCTTTGGACTTCTCATGCGAAGTTCCAGCCTCCGGTTCGGGAGACGCAGGACAAGATTTTGGGCGCCGCTCTTTCAATCGATCAGAAGTATAAGGTTGTCCTTGGCCTTGTTACCTTCAACAACGACGAGTTCACCCTTTCGCGGTTGGTGCGTAGCGCTGAAGTGTGCTCGGCCAGAGTGGGAGAAAATATCGATCTGGAACTGATGGTCATCGACAATGGTGCTCCGTCCGTGCTTCCTACGTCCTCGCTTCCTATTCGAAGACTGACGTCAATGGGGAATGTCGGTTTCGCGAGCGCTCAAAACAGATTGCTTAAGGCGGCATTCGCAGAGGGAGCGGAACTGTATATTGCGGTAAATCCGGATGGCATCTTCCACCCCGATTGTGTGAAGCATCTCCTTCAGATGAGTATAGCCTCCGAGCACCAGTCTGTGATCGAGGCTCTCCAGTTTCCCGCAGAGCATCCCAAGGTTTATGATCTGAACACCTTCGATGCGGAATGGGTTACAGGCGCATGCCTGCTTATACCCAAGAAAGTCTATGACGCCGTTGGCGGCTTCGATGATGAGTTCTTCCTCTATTGCGAGGACGTAGACTTCTCTTGGAGAGTCAGGGTCGCTGGATTCACAGTAAAGACAAATCCGCGGGCTCTATTCTTTCATGACATTACGAGGGGAAGGCCTAACCCTGTTGTGTATCAGGAAATGTTGAAGTCTGGCGTTAAGCTCGCGAAGAAATGGCGGGCTCCGGACTTTGAGCAGTCCTTGATCTCCGAGATGAAGGAGCGGGATGTGCAAATCCCGCCCGCGAATGTCGCGGCGATACAAGGAGATGTCTCTTTCTGCGATTTTTCCAGGCGGTTTCACTTTTCTGAAGTGAGGTGGGAATCATGACTTCTGCAAACCTGAGCGCACCGAATATAGATGTAATAATAAGATATCACGATCCAAACCGCTGGTTTGAACTGGAGAGATGCCTCTTCTCGCTGGCCTGTTCCGAGAATGTCAACGTACGGGCGAGCATTGTATGCCAAAGGTTCTCTGAATCAGAAATAGAGAACCTGAATAGGCTTTGCTCAGATTATCAATACATGGGTCAAACCTTAAGCTACCAAGTATTGAACTTCGTGAACGAGAAGCCGTTGGACGCGCGATCTGCCCTGCTTAACTTAGGGATTCAACGAACCGATTACGATTATATAGCCTTTCTCGACTACGACGACGTCATATACCCGCATGCATATTCATTGCTGATAAAGACCATCGTGAATGAAGACGTGGCGATGGCGTTCGGCGGGATATTCGTCAAGAATGTAATACAAGGCTCCGACTTTTCCATCACCTTAAGCAGGCTGGACAGATTCAAGAAGGGACAAATCATGGATTTGTTCGTCGATAATTTCTGTCCAATCCATAGCTATGTAATAGATAGGACTAGCATTGATACTCGCGACTTGTATTTCGACGAAAGGTTTACGCGCCTTGAGGACTATGAGTTTTTGATTCGTCTCTGCGCTAAGTATCCAGTCAGTTTTTCCCACTTGCATGATTTCATCGGCGACTATTATTGGAAAGACGATGGCTCTAACTCCACCCTCGTTGAGTCTAGCTTGACTGAAGCGAACCGGAAGAGTTGGGCCGAGGCTGCGGAAATGGTGAAACAGACGAAAAACAAGACAATTGTTTCCCCTTCCGTCTTACGCCGGCTGGGTGTGTCTGATAAAAATAAGATTACAATAGAGGGCCTGGTCTCACGCCACCGGGTTGATGCATAGAGGTTGCGTCTGGGTGGGCGTCGCTAATTGGCGCCCGGCTACCCCGCCGCTTCAGCGATGCGCCAGCCCTCCTGCGCCAGCACGATGGCGGCCTGCTCCGCCAGCGCCGCGCGTTTATCGGCGGCGTTCCCCTGCAGCGAGCGCGCATAGACGCCCTGCGCAATCGAGGCAAACCGGAAAAAGGACAGCGCTATGAAGAAGGTGAGATCGGGAACGCTTTCGCGTCCGGCCCGATGGCAATACGCGGCCACCAGCTCATCCTCAGTTGGAATGCCGAGCGCCGGCAGGTCCAGTCCCCGCAGGCCGCTCAAGAATGGAATGCCCGCCGGTGTGCGGTAGGACATGCAGACATAGCCGAGATCGGCAAGCGGATGACCGAGCGTTGACAGCTCCCAATCCAGCACCGCGATAATGTGCGGCTCGCTGATCTCGAACATCACATTATTCATGCGATAATCGCCGTGCGTGAGCGCCGCCCCATCATGGCTGGGAACGCTCGCCTTCAGCCACGCGATCAGCTTGTCCATGGCTTCGATGTGGCCTGTCTTCGAGGCCTCATATTGCTCCGACCAGCGCTTGAGCTGGCGCGCGGCATAGCCCTCCGTCCGCCCGTAATCGCTCAGCCCGATCGCCGTGAAATCGACCTCATGCAGAGCGGCCAGCGTTTCCGCAAACGCGCGATAGGCGGCTTTCCGTTGAAGGTGGTTTAGTTCGGGAAGGTCCGGTTTGTCGAAAATCCGGCCCGGGATGTAGTCCATGAGGTAGAACGGCGTCCCGATGACAGATTTGTCCTCGCAAAAAAGCTGCATGGGAACGACCGGAACGGGCGTGCCCTTCAAGGCGGACTGCACTCGGAATTCCCGGTCGATGGCGTGAGCGCTCGGAAGAAGCTTTCCGGGCGGCTGCTTGCGCAGCACGTATTTCCGGGCGGGCGTGCTGATAAGGAAGGTCGGATTGGATTGGCCGCCCTGAAACTGCTGAACCTTTGGCTGAACGCCAAAATCCTCCAGGTGGCCTTTCAGGTAACGCCAAAGCTTTTTCTCATCGAAGCGATGGCTCGGAGGAACGTCGATGAGTTCAGCCATGAAACACCGCTCCCCTCATCCCCTGGGAACGGCAACAAGACCGGTCGAGACTCTCGGCGCTTGGTGAGAACCACATATGCGTTATCCAATTGGAGAGAATATTGAGGCGCCGCCATCCACGAGGATTGTCTGACCCGTGATGTATTTCGCGGCGCCGGAAGCCAGAAACACTGCGACGCCCGCGATGTCGTCCGGCTCGCCCAGCCGCTTCAGGCAAGTCATGTTCGCCACAACGGCCGCGATTTTCGGATTTTCGTAAAGTGCCTTTGCGAAGTCCGTCTTCACCACGCCCGGTGCGATGGAATTGACGCGAATACCGCGCGCGCCCCACTCCACCGCGAGGTTCCGCGCAAGTTGCCCCTCAGCCGCTTTTGAAATCGCATAGATGCCGAGATTTGCAGCCCCAACGGTCGAGACGATCGAGGACAGGAGGATCACAGAGCCCAAGCCGCGCTCGGCCATCCCCGGAAGCACCATCTGGCACAGCCAATGGGTCGCGGTGAGATTCGTGGTCAGCACCTTGTTCCAAGCCTCGTCGGAGACCTCGGACGAAGGCCCATAAACAGGGTTGATGGCCGCGTTCGGGATGAGGATGTCGATGCGGCCGTATTCGCGGAGCGCGTGCGCAACAAGTCCCTCGAGGTCGGTCTTGATGCCGACGTTGCAAGCGACCGCCGTGGCATGGCCGCCAGCCTCGCGGATCTCGTCAACAACCGCCTTGCAGGCTTCGATCTTGCGGGACGAGACAACGACGCTAGCGCCCATCTTGGCGCATTCCAGCGCGATGGCACGGCCAATTCCGCGTGACGAGCCGGTGATCACGGCAACACGGCCTGTCAGATCGAACATGCCCATCGCAGAACCTCGAACAGGCTTGTGGCGATGCCAAACCATAGGGTGACAGCAGTACCGTTGTTAGAAACCCTCATCGCGGCCACCGCGGCTTGCGCTCGGTGACGAGCGCTTTCAGCAGCGGCGCAGGTTTCCAGTTATCGCCGAAGCGCATGTGGAACATATCGATGTCCGACAAGACTTCCGCTAGACTACGCAGCTCCGCGTATTTCATGGGGCCGCCTCGCCAGGCGGGAAAGCCGTATCCATGAATGTAAATGATGTCGATGTCTCCGGAGCGGTAAGCGATCCCTTCGTCGAGAATGTTCGCGCCCTCATTGACGAGCGCGTAGATCGTCCGCTTCACGATCTCCTGGTCGGGAACGGAGCTGACCCTGTGGCCCAGTTCGGCGCGGTAAGCCTCGATGATAGCGTCGGCTTCCGGGTCGGGGAAGGCGGCGCGGTTTCCTGGCTCGTAGCGGTAAAAGCCCTTGTCCGTTTTCTGGCCATACCGCCCGGCTTCATAAAAGCGGTCCAGCAAAGGCGATGCGAAGTTTTTCCCTTCCTTGAGACGCCGCTGCCGGATATGCCAGTTCACGTCGATGCCGGTGAGATCGCACACGGCGAAGGGGCCCATGGGCATGCCCCATCGCGTCAACGCCATGTCTACGTCGGAGGGGGACGCGCCCTCCTCCACGATGGTCATAGCCTCTGTTATATACTTCTCCACCATGCGATTGCCGACGAAGCCATCGCAGTTCCCGACTGAAACGCCGATCTTGCCGAGCTTCCTGGCGACGGCCATCGCTGTGGCGAGCACGTCGGCGCTTGTCTGTTTTCCGTGGACGACTTCAATAAGGCGCATGACGTTGGCCGGCGAGAAAAAGTGCATGCCGATCACATCGCCAGGACGCGATGTAAAGGTCGCGATCTTGTCGATATCGAGCGTGGACGTGTTCGAGGCGAGGATCGCGCCTTTCTTGCAGACACGGTCGAGGTCACGGAATACTTGCTCTTTCACGCCCATGTCCTCGAAAGCCGCCTCCACGACAAGGTCGAAATCCGCCAGATCACCGTAATCCAGGGTGCTTCGAACAGCGCCCATTCGCGCATCCATGCCCGCCTGATCGAGCCGCCCGCGCTGCACCATGCTCTCGTAGTTTCTCGCGACGACGCCAAGGCCTCTCGAAAGCGCGGCCTGGTCGCGGTCGAGAATGACGACCGGAATGCCGGCATTCACGAACGCCATGGCGATGCCGCCACCCATCGTCCCGGAGCCGATCACGCCGGCGCTTTTGATCTCTCTCGGCTTAACGTTGCGAGGAAGGCCGGGAATTTTCGCAGCCTCGCGTTCCGCGAAGAACGCATGGATGAGCGCCTTGCTTTGCCAATCCTGCAGCGCATCGTAAAAAAGTTCGCGCTCGCAACCAAGGCCTTCGGCGAATGGAACGTTGAACGCGCTTTCCACCGCGACGACGCAGCGCAAGGGAGCATGCTGGCAGGGCTGGCGCTTCTTAAGCTCGTTGCGCTTTTCGTCGAAAATCGGAGAGCCGCGCTCGGCTTCGATCTTGGCGTTGAGTTCACGCGTCTTGGGATGGCTGGGCAAGGAAGCCTTGGACTTCGCCAAAGCGATGGCGGCCGCGAGATGATCGCCCTCGGCGATTTCATCAACAAAACCGGCCCGTTGCGCGGCGGCGGCCGAGATCGGATCGCCCGATGTGATGAGATCGAGCGCGACCTTCGCTCCCGTAAGCCGGGGCAGGCGCTGCGTGCCGCCACCCGCCGGCAGGAGACCGAGTTTCACCTCAGGGAGGCCTATCCGCGCGTCTTTGGATGCTACGCGATAATGGCAGGCGAGCGCGATCTCAAGCCCGCCCCCGAGCGGCGTGCCGTGAAGGGCTGCCACTACGGGCTTCGGCATGTCCTCGATCGCGGCACAAATTTTGTTGAGGTCGGCGCCTTTGAAGGGCGCGCCGAATTCCGAAATATCGGCGCCCGCGGTGAAAGTGCGGCCTGCTCCAGCAATCACCACCGCGCGAGCGCCCGTATCGGCCGCGGCTTGCCGCACAGCCGCCATCAGCCCATCGCGAACGTCTCGGGAGAGAACATTGAGGGGCGGATTATCGACCGTTATGACGCCAATGCCGTCTTTGTTTTCGTATTTTACGGGACTTGCGGCCATAATTGCTCCCGGACGGTCCTTATATGTTTCTTAAGTTCGACCTCGATGAACAATACAGTTTGCTTAAGGGGACCGTCAACGGCCAGCCCGAGAACTTCTCTGAAGTCTTTCCGTCTCAGCGACCTACCTTTGCTACGCAGCGCACGCGCAGCGAAATTGCCGCCCACGCCTCAAAACAACTTGAATGCTTACCCGAAGAGGCTTAGGCCCAGCAAGCATCTGACGGAGGCTCCCGTGCGAAACCGGAAAAGCATCGTTTTTGGCGGCATTGCGGCGATTAGCTTGCTGAGCATGGCTGGCCTGACGAGCAGCAGCGCTCAGGCGGAGGACTATTGCGACACCGTCGAAATCATGGCCCGGGCCGGTAACCGCGACGCAGCCGAGAAGAGGGTCAGAGAAAAATGCAAGGCTGGCGACATCGTATTTGTCGATACGGGATTCTTGATTCCCCGATTATGCGATTTTCACCAGCCAGTCATTCGCTGCGGGAATACTTGTCCCGGAGGAGATCAAGCCAGCTTCTGTTTCCTTTCTCCGCCCCGGAAGAGTTACTGAGGCAATCTTTTGCCGTCCCCGCGAAGGCGGGGACCCAGTAATCGCAGGGTCTTCAGGGACGACAATCAGGCAGACAAGCTAAGCCGCCTGAACGTTAAGCGTCCGGTGATCCAGCGCGGCGGCGATCAGCGCTTTCGTGTAATCGGTTTGTGGGCTCTCGAAAATCTGGGCCGTTGGACCTTCCTCCACAACGACGCCGTTGCGCATGACAATCACGTAGCTCGCCAGCGCGCGCATGACCTTCAAATCGTGGCTGATGAAGAGGTAAGCGAGGCCGCGCTTGTGCTGGAGATCGCGCAAGAGATCGACAATCTGCGCCTGAACGGAAACGTCGAGCGCACTTGTCGGCTCGTCCAGCATCAGGAAATGCGGTTGCAGGATCATGGCGCGGGCGATGGCGATGCGCTGGCGCTGGCCGCCGGAAAATTCATGCGGATAGCGGTCCTGCCACTCGGGTTTCAGCCCGACTTCCTCCAACGCCGCCGACACCCGGTCACGCCGCTCGGCGCGTGTCAGGTCGGGGCTTTGAATGAGAAGCCCCTCTTCGATGATCTGACCGACGGAAAGTCTTGGGCTCAGCGAGCCATAGGGGTCCTGGAAGACCACCTGCATTTCGCGCCGAAGGGGCCGCATCTCGTTGGACCGCAAGCCATCGATGCGCTTGCCGACATAGGCGATCGGGCCGTCGCTGGAAACGAGACGCAGGATGGCAAGGCCAAGCGTCGTCTTGCCCGAGCCGGACTCGCCCACGATGCCGAGCGTCTGTCCGTTCCGAAGCTTGAAGGAGACGCCGTCGACGGCCTTGATGTGGTCCACGGTGCGCCGGAGAACGCCTTGCCTGATGGGAAACCAAACCTTCAAACCGTCGGCCTGGAGCACAACGGGCGCGCTTTCGTTGAGGGGCGGCGCCTCGCCCTTCGGCTGCGCTTCCAGAAGGCGTTTGGTATAGGGATGTTTCGGAGCGGTGAAAATCTCCTCGGCCGCACCCTGCTCGACGATCTCGCCATCCTTCATGACGCAAGTGCGGTCGGCCATCTTCCGCACGATGCCGAGGTCGTGCGTGATGAGGAGCATCGCCATGCCAAGCTCGCGCTGGAGGTCTTTCAGGAGGTCGAGAATCTGCGCCTGGATGGTCACGTCGAGCGCGGTGGTGGGCTCGTCGGCAATAAGCAGATCGGGCTCGTTCGCCAGCGCCATGGCGATCATGACGCGCTGGCGCTGTCCGCCGGACAATTGGTGCGGAAAGGCCGAAAGGCGGGTCTCGGGATTGCGGATGCCGACCTTGTTCAGGAGTTCGAGCGTGCGCTTGCGCGCCGCCGTGTTCGACATGCCGTGATGAACCTTCAAGACTTCGCTGACCTGCTTCTCCACCGTATGGAGAGGGTTCAGCGACGTCATCGGCTCCTGAAAGATGATCGAGATTCGGTTGCCGCGCACCTGCCTGATCTCGGATTCCTTAGCGCGTAGCAGATCCTGCCCCTCGAACATGATTTGGCCAGAGGGATGAGAGGCGTCTGGATAGGGCAGAAGGCGCAGGATCGAGAGCGCCGAGACGGTCTTACCGGAGCCGGATTCGCCCACCAGCGCGACCGTTTCGCCCTTATTGATGTCGAAGGATACGTTGCGCGCGGCGTAGACGCCGGGCTCGGCTCCTGCGAAGCGCACGCTAAGGTTCCGGACATCGATCAATGGGGCCATTTACATTTGCTCCATCAGCCGACAACAACTTGGGGAGTGCGCATGGTCTTGCGCGGATCGAGGGCATCGCGGACTGCCTCGCCGACGAAGACAAGTAAGCTCAGCATCAGCCCTATCACGAAAAACGCTGTGAGGCCGAGCCAAGGTGCTTGAAGGTTCTGCTTACCCTGCTGAAGAAGCTCGCCCAGCGACGGCGACCCCGGTGGCAAGCCAAAGCCAAGATAATCCAAGGCCGTTAGCGCCGCGATCGCTCCGTCGAGGATGAACGGCGCGAACGTGACCGTCGCGACCAAGGCGTTCGGCAGGATATGCTTGAACATGATCTGCGAATTGGTCAACCCAAGCGCCCGTGCCGCACGCACATATTCAAAGTTGCGGCCGCGCAGGAACTCGGCGCGCACGGGGCCCACGAAGGCCGTCCACTCGAAAACCAGCATGATGGCGAGCAGCGTCCAGAAACTCGGGGCGAGGATGGCGGACAGGATCAAGAGGATATAGAGGCGCGGCAGGGAGCCGAGAATTTCGATGAAGCGCTGGAGGGAAAGATCGGTCCAGCCGCCGAAAAAGCCCTGGATTGCGCCTGCCGTTACGCCGACGAGCGCCGAGAACACGGTCAGGATCAAGCCGAAAAGCACCGAAATCCGAAATCCGTAAATCACGCGCGCAACCACGTCACGGCCCTGGTCGTCAGTTCCGAGCCAGTTTTCCCACGACGGAGGAGCCGGGGCGGGCACCGGCAGATCGAGCTTAATGGTGCGATAGCTGTAAGGAATGAGCGGCCAGATCATCCAGCCGCCCTTTTCGTGGATCAGACGCTGCACCTCGGGATCGCGATAGTCGGCTTCCGTCTCGAACTCGCCGCCGAACTGCTTCTCGGTGTACATCTTGAAGATCGGCGTATAATAGGCGCCGTCGTACTTCACCAGAAAGGGCTTATCGTTCGCGATGAACTCCGCGAAAAGCGTGATGAGGAAGAGCGCCGTAAAGAGGATAAAGCTGTAATAGCCGCGCTTATTGGCCTTGAAGGCGCGCAAGCGTCTTTTATTGAGCGGCGAAAGGGTGAACCGGCCGCGGACTGGAGCAGCTGTTTCGATGCCTCTCGCAAGAACTTCGCCGGGAGCGGTGGATCTCTCTACTCTTGCGTCCATCCGTTAGACCTCCCGCTCGCTACAGAGAAGCCGGATTGGCTCGCAGCCCCTGAACGTGTCCCACTCCCTCGGGGAGAGTGGACGCCCTTTCGACAGGCGCAACCGAACTCCCTCTCCCGGGAGAGGGCTGGGGTGAGTGGTAAGGGCCTCGCTCCGCTTTACATTCCGAGCCATGTCTCAGACCTCCCTTGTCTCGAAATCGATGCGCGGATCGACCCACGTGTAGATGAGGTCCGATAAAAGGTTTAGCAGCAGGCCCATGGCTGAGAAGATGTAAAGCGTCGCGAAGACCACGGCGTAATCGCGGTTTAAAACCGACTCGAAGGACAGGCGCCCAAGGCCGTCCAAGGAAAAGATTGTTTCGATCAGAAGCGCGTTCGTAAAAAAAGCGCTGATGAAGGCAGCCGGGAAACCGGAAATCACGAGCAGCATCGCGTTGCGAAACACGTGGCCGTAGAGAACGCGCCTTTCGCTCAGACCCTTGGCCCGCGCCGTGATCACATATTGCTTTCGGATTTCATCCAGGAAGCAATTCTTGGTTAGAAACGTCACCGTGGCTAGCGAGGAGATGACCATCGCGGTGACGGGCAGCGTCAGATGCCAGAAATAATCGGCGATCTTTGCGGGCCAGCTCAATTGCGCGAAATTGTCGGAGACGAGCCCTCGCAATGGAAACAGATCCCAAAACGAGCCTCCCGCAAACAGCACGATCAGGAAAATCGCGAACAGGAAGCTCGGAATGGCGTAGCCGATGATGACGACGCTGCTGGTCCAGATATCGAATTTCGAGCCGTCCATGACGGCCTTGCGCACGCCGAGGGGAACGGAAATCGCGTAGGTGAGCAGCGTGAGCCAAAGGCCGAGCGAGATGGAGACCGGCATCTTCTCCTTTATGAGCGTGAGCACGCTGACGTCTCGAAAATAGCTCTGCCCGAAGTTGAAGGTCAGATAATTCGTCATCATGAGCGTGAAGCGCTCGAGCGGCGGCTTGTCGAAGCCGAACTGCTTTTCGAGGCTCTTGATCAGCTCCGGATCGAGGCCCCGCGCGCCACGATAGCGGGAATTGACGCCGCCCGAGTCTTGTCCCGGCTGAGCCATGCGCGAGAAGTCGCCGGTCGTCGAGCCGCCGATGCGCGAGGTTGCATCGACATTCGTGCCGTTCAACTGGGCAATGATGCGCTCTATCGGG
Organism: uncultured Alphaproteobacteria bacterium; assembly: GCA_963834165.1. Classification (GTDB taxonomy): domain Bacteria; phylum Pseudomonadota; class Alphaproteobacteria; order Rhizobiales; family Rhodomicrobiaceae; genus Rhodomicrobium. Next base: position 62,843 of record CAWIAL010000011.1, read on the forward strand.
CCGCCAGGCGCAAACTGGATAATTATGAAGCTGATCAGCATGATGCCGAACAGCGTGGGAATCATCAGGGCCAGGCGTCGAACGATATAAGCGGTCATGTATCTCGTATTCGCTAGGGCGCTTGTTTCTCGCGGGAGAATAGTCTCCCGGTCGTGGCCTTCATCGGGCTGGTGTGGATTATGGTAAACAACGGCAAATACTTTGTAATTGCCATTTTGGGCAGCCAGATGAGAACAGACTTAAGCCATCAGGCTGCGAAAACCAGTTACACATCGGAAATGTTGCGCTCCTCCGTGTAGATCCTCGCACCCACCGCCTCATCCCGTGCGCAGTGCAGCGCGGAGCGATGCGCGGCAAGTGTTAGCCGCCAAGCTTCGCCGCTTTATCCGGGTCGAACCACCACGTATCGATAATACCGGCGTCGTAGGTTGGCTGCACTGCAGGCCGGGAATATTTGTCCCAGGTCGCGATATTGTGAACGGCTTTGTACCACTCCGGCACCCAATAATGCCCGGCGCGCAAAACGCGGTCGATGGCGTGACACGCCGTTCTCAGCTCATCGCGGCTTTTTGCGTTTAGTATCTTGTCGATGAGCGCGTCGACCGCCGGGTCGGCAATCCCAGACAGGTTGTAGCTTCCATCCTGGCGGCCTGCTTCGCTATTCCAGAAGGCGCGAACCTCCGGGCCGGGCGTCGGCGAAAGAGAATAGCGCTGGGTCATGACATCGAATTCATAGCGCCTCATGCGCTCCTGCTCCTCGGTCGGATCCATCCGGCGGAGAGAAGCCTTGATGCCAAGATCGGAGAGTTTGCCCGCGTAGGGGCCGATGATGCGCTCAGTGACGGGATCGTCGATCAGGAACTCGATTTCGAAGGGCTCGCCCTTGGCGTTCTTGCGGATGCCGTCCTGCAAGCGCCATCCGGCCTCGTCCAGAAGCTGGGACGCCGTTCGCATGCTGGGCCGATAGCGCCCCGATCCATCCGTCACCGGCGGCGTATAAGGCTCGCCGAAAACTTCAGGCGACAGGCGATCGCGGAATGGCTCCAGCAGCGCAAGCTCAGCGGGGGCTGGCATGCCCTCCGCCTTCAAATCGGAGTTCTCGAAATAGCTTGCGGTGCGGGTATAGAGGCCGAAGAACAGCGACTTGTTCGTCCACTCGAAATCGAAGGCGTAGTCGAGCGCTTTGCGCACGCGCGGATCGGCGAACTTTTCGCGGCGCATGTTGATGAAAAAGCCTTGCGCGCCAGAAGGGCGGCCATCCGGCAGCGTCAGCTTGAGGATCTGGCCTGAGCGCACCGCCGGAATGTCGTATTCGGTTGCCCAGCTTTTCGAGGTGAACTCCTCGCGCAAATCGTAAGCCTTGGCCTTGAACGCCTCCAGCCCGACAGCGCGGTCGCGGTAATACTCGAAGCGGATTTCATCGAAATTATAGCGCCCCCGGTTCACCGGCAAATTCGCCGCCCAGTAGTCCTTGCGGCGCCTGTAGGTGACATATGTGCCTTGCCGGAAGTCTCCGATTTCGTAGGGGCCGGAGCCGAGGGGAGGATCGAGGCTCTCCTTCAGGAAGTCGTTGGCGGTGTAATACGCCTTCGAGAACACAGGCAGGGTCGCCACCAATGCCGGAAGGTCGCGCAGGTTTTCGCCCTTGAACCGGTATTCAACCGTCTGCGGGTCTATTGCGGTCGCGCTCACAACGTCCCGCAAGGCAAGCTGATAGCGCGGATGGCCGTTCTTTTTCAGCGTCTCAAGGGTGAAGGCTACGTCGGCAGCCGTGACGGGGGTGCCATCGCGGAAACGGGCCTCCGGCCGCAGATAGAACTTCACCGACGTTCTATCGTCCGCGACCTCAGCGGACTCGGCGAGAAGCCCGTAGACGGCGTCCGGTTCGTCTTGAGCGCGAACCATCAGCAAGTCAAACAGTAACTCCAGGCCTTCGGCAGGATCGCCCCGCAGGATAAAGCCATTGAATTCATTGAAGGTGTTGATCGAACTCGTCGGCATCGTGGCCAAGCGGCCGCCTTTCGGCGCATCCGGGTTGACGTAGTCGAAATGCTGGAAATTCGCGGGGTATTTCAGCTCACCGAAAGCAGACAGTCCGTGGCGACGCTCGGCGGCGGCGGAACTTGTCAGAGGCAACGCGCAAACAAAAGCAAAGAGCAGAGCAAAAACAATAATGAAAGCTGCACCCGTGTCATGCCAGCGCCGGAGCATGTGAAGAAATCGGCTTCGCCCTTTTTTGTCATGGCCGGGCTTGACCCGGCCATCCACTAACACTCTGATAAAGAAGTTTGCCTGCGTCGTGCGGCAATTCACGGCCTGCGCTTGTCTCATTTCAGACCGTTTTTCTCAGCCAGAGCCGCATCGAACCACCACACGTCAGGAAAGCCTACCGTTTGCGTCGGTAGAGGGTTTGGCGCGCCGAACTTGTTCCAATAGGCGATGCGCTCGTTCGCCGAATTCCATTGCGGCACGATGTAGGCATTCCAAAGCAGCACCCGGTCGAGAGCGCGGCACGCCGCAACCAACGCATCGCGGTTCGGAGCAAAGATGATCTTGTCGACAAGCGCATCGACTGCGGGGTTCTTGATGCCAATGATATTTCGAGCCCCCGGCTGATCCGCAGCGGCGGAAGTCCAGAAATCGCGCTGCTCATTTCCAGGCGAATCCAACTCCGGGAACACGCCGACGACAATGTCGAAATCGAATGTATCTTCGCGCCGCTTCTGCTCCGTGGAATCGATGAGCCGCACGGTGGCTTTGATCCCAAGCTTTTTCAGGTTCTCGATATAGGGCAGGATCACGCGCTCAAACGCCTCCTGGTCGATGAGGAACTCGACCGAAAGCGGCTCCCCGGCGCTGTTCTGCAACTGGTTGTTGACGACCGTGTATCCCGCCTCTTTCAAAAGGCGCGCGGCCTCGCGAAGGTGGGTGCGGAAGTCGGTTTCTGTCGCATTGACGGGGTTTTTGTATTCCTGAGTAAAGACCTCGGGCGGAACCTTGTCGCGCAACGGCTCAAGCAGCTCCAGTTCCGCGGGAGACGGCAACCCTTTCGCGGCCAGTTCTTGCCCTTCGAAGAAACTCGATGTTCGCGTATATTGGCCGAAGAACAGGTTCTTGTTCGCCCACTCGAAATCGTAAGCCAGATTGAAGGCGCGGCGCACGCGGAGGTCTTGGAATTTGGGCCGCCGCACGTTGAAGGCAAAGCCTTGCGTGGGTTTCGGCGTTTGAAGCACGATGTCCCCGCGCTTGACCACCCGGCCGTCGTTCAGGGCAGGGAAATCATATGCTGTGGCCCACGCCTTGGCGCTTCCCTCCCTCTTGAAATCGTATTGGCCGGCCTTGAACGCCTCCATCGAGACGCTGGCGTCCCCGTAATACTGAAACTCGATGGTGTCGAAGTTGTTTTCGCCCACTCTCACAGGGAGATCCTTGCCCCAGTAGTCCGGCACGCGTTCGAACGCGATCCATTCGCCTGGGCGAGTTGCTTTGATTTTATAGGGGCCTGAGCCAAGCGGCGGCTCCAATGTCGTCTTCGTAATATCGCGCGGTTTTCCGTTCGCGTCCTTGTCTGTCCACCAATGCTTCGGCCAAACATCCATCTCGCCGACGATCAGAGGCAGTTCGCGATTACCGGTGACATCGAATGTAAAGGTCACCTCACGGTCACCCGTCTTTTCGCCCTTCACAACGTTCTTATAATACTGAGCATGAAATGGATCGTAGGGAAGCCCCGTATTCGGGTCCTTGCCCTTCATCACGTCCATGCTGAAAATCACGTCCTCGGGCGTGATGGGTTTGCCATCATGCCACCGAGCGCCTTCGCGCAGCTTGAACGTGACCGATCCATAATTGTCGGGATAACTCACCCATTCGCAGAGGAGACAGTAAAGAGTCGAGCCTTCCTCCTTCGAATGAACCATGAGGGGATCGAAAATAAGCGCGAAGCCGGTGGCAAGCCCGGCCGCGAGAGCGCCTCGGAACACTGCCGGATTGAGATTGTCATACTGAGCCGGCGACGAAAGCTTTACCGTCCCGCCCCTGGGCGCATCAGGATTAACGGTATTGAAGTGCTTGAAATCCGCCGGATATCTGGGCGCGCGGATGAGAGAAAGAGCGTGATGCCTTTCCTGCTCGGCTTGCGCCGGCAGAACGGCGAAGAACGCCAAAACCAGGATGGATGCAATTCGGGTTTGAAAAGACATGAGCGCTATGGGGACGGTGTTTCAGTTGGCCAGAACTTAGTGCCGCATAAAACACCGTTCCACTTAAAGATCTTTCATGCTTAAGCGAGCTCGCCTAAGCGCCTGCGCTACCACCTCGATGTAGGAAGGGGGACCGGGTTATCGCTCTGCTTGGCTAGAAAAGCGATCACGTTCGCCCGCTGCTGGGGATCCTTCAACCCGGCAAAACCCATCTTGTACATGTTGTTGCCTGGTACCCAGTCATTGGGATCGCCGATCCAATTGAAAATCTCGTTGAAGGACCAGCGCCCACCTTTCTGCTGCAAGGCGGGTGAATAGGAGAAGCCCGGGTCCTTCGCGATATCCCGTCCCACTACACCGTAGAGGTTCGGCCCGACCCTGGTGCCGCCGCCCTTGTTCCAGGTGTGGCAGATCGCGCACAACTTCGCGGTTTCTTGCCCGGAATCGGGATCGGCTCTAGCCAGCAGCACGCTCAGCGAGGCGTCCGGCGCTTCGAGTTCGCGGCTGACGGTGTTCACGACGGCTGGCTTTTCAGGTTTCTTAGCGACGGCCCGAACAATGGGAACGGCAGTTACAAGAATCTGCCCCCCTCGATCCGTGTTATCGTCGCCTTTCGGGTAATATTTTTCGATGCCTGACCACACGCCAAACATGAGAAGTACACTGGCGACTACCGACCCAACTATGTATAAGACAAAATTCATTCCTGCCCTCCCGATAAGATGCTGCGAATCGTCCCTATGCGCGGCCGCTTTTGCGGCCTGTTTTTCTTGAAGCTCACGACCCCAAACGAAGAGGAGTCGCACACAAGTGACGAGATTAAGCTAAAATGACACACTTGGCTATGCCAAGCATGAGGTTGGGGCCAAGACTTGTGCGTCGCCGCTCCGTCACGGGCGTCGCGACGGGCTTCGCCGCGGTGGAAGCGGCGCGATGGAGGAGGGATTTCTACTTCTGTGTCAGAGCAATGGGACTATCGCTTTGCTTGTCGAGAAAGGCGATGATGTTGGCCCGCTCCTTTGGGTCTTTAATGCCGGCAAACCCCATCTTATTGCCTGGGATGAAGGCTTTGGGATCCTTGATCCATTCGTAAAGATTTTGAAAGGTCCACTTCCCGCCCTTTTGCTGCAAGGCGGTGGAATAGGAGAAGCCGGGCTCCTTGCCTATGTCCCGGCCCACGACGCCGTAAAGGTCCGGGCCAACCTTTGTTCCGGCTCCCTTTGTCCAGTTGTGACAGGCGCCGCAGACCTTTGCAGCATTTTGGCCGGCCTCGACGTTCGCGCTTGCCAACAGGCTTTCCACAGGAGGGTCTTTCTCCTCGGGCTTAGCAGGCGCCGGTGTTGCAGCCGCTGTCGCGGTTTCGGGTGCAACAATAATACGCCCCTTCGCTAGGTTCGCGGTGCCTTTCGGGTAGAAAAGGTCAATGGCGGTGTGAATGCCAACCATCACGAGGAGGCTCGCAAGAACCGCGCTTGCGATCTTGTTGTCATAAAAACTGTTCATGATTGCTTGTGTGTCATAGTGACGCGCCTTATCGCCCCTTCTTTAACGGCAAATTCTTAAGCACTCAACTGTCCACGGAAAAACCGTCGACAAGCTATGAGATGCCGGGCTGGCGAAATGTTCCCTTCGAATGCGATTTATAACCCCGTCGTGATCATTCCCGCGCGGCTGGCCTCGACACGCTTGCCGGGGAAGCCTCTCCTTGGCCTCGCTGGGGCGCCTATGATCGTGCATGTGTTGTGGAGGGCGATGGAGGCTGATATCGGCCCCGTATTCGTGGCCACGGACTCTGCCGCCATCGCGGATTCGGTCGCCGCGGCCGGCGGACAGGCAATCATGACGCGAGACGGCCACGCCAGCGGCTCCGATCGTATCTACGAAGCACTCTGCGAGATCGATCCTGTCTCGAAGTTCGACGCTGTGATCAATCTTCAGGGCGATCTTCCCACACTTGAGCCTCGCCTCATCGCGGAGTGCAGCGCGGCGCTCAGCGAAGGGGCCGACATCGGCACCCTTGCCGCCGTAATCGACGACCCCTCTGAAATCCTCGATCCGAACGTCGTGAAGGCCATCGGCTCGCCCATGCCAAGCGGCCTGCTGAACGCGCTTTATTTCACGCGCGCGGCCGCGCCCCATGGTCCCGGCCCCCACTATCACCACATTGGCATTTACGCGTTTCGCCGCAGCGCTCTCGCCCGCTTTGTGATGCTGCCGCCATCGCCGCTCGAAAAACGCGAACGGCTGGAACAGCTTCGCGCGCTCGAGGCCGGCATGAGCATCCATATTTCAGTGGTTGACACAGTCCCTCTGGGCGTCGACACCGAAGCCGATCTTGAAAAAGCGCGCGAAATACTCGCTAGGTGAGCGCTCGATTTGCGCCTCCCCTGGGGGGGCGAACAACAGGTGGCATATGACATCCGCATCAAACGTGAGACTTAACGCAAAGCCGGCGAGCGTCGCTTACCAGGGCGAGCCCGGCGCCAATTCTCACATCGCCTGCATCAATTTCGACAAGACGCTTGAGCCGGTGGCCTACGCCACTTTCGAGGACGCGATCGCCGCGGTGCGCAATGGCGCGGTTCGCTTCGCGCTTATCCCGGTTGAAAATTCCGTAGCGGGCCGCGTCGCGGACGCCCATCACCTGTTGCCCAATTCCGGGGTGCATATCGTGGGCGAGCATTTCGAGCGCATCTACCATCAGCTTATGGCGCTTCCGGGTGCCGACCTTTCCGTTCTCAAAACCGTGCACAGCCACACACAGGCACTCGGGCAATGCCGCAGCGCGCTTCAGAAGCTTGGCTTGAAGCCGGTTCCCGAGGCCGATACAGCCGGGTCGGCGCGGATGATCGCAGAGGAAGGCGATCCGACGAAAGCCGCGATCGCGTCCAAGCTCGCCGCCGAGATCTACGGCCTTAGCATATTGAAAAGCGATATCGAGGACGCGGCCCACAACACCACGCGCTTCGTCGTTCTCGCCGACAAGGCCGACGTTCCCCCTGCGGGCAACGGCCCCGTGCTGACCACATTCATCTTTCGCGTCCGAAACGTACCGGCCGCGCTCTATAAGGCGCTAGGCGGCTTCGCGACCAATGGCGTGAACATGACGAAGCTTGAGTCGTACCAGCTCGAAGGCAGCTTCAATGCCTCAATGTTCTACGCCGACGTGGAAGGGCACCCGGAGGACCGGCCCTTGCGCCTCGCGCTGGAAGAGCTTGAGTTTCATTCGGCAGAGCTGATCCTGCTCGGCACTTATCCAGCGAGCCCGTTCCGCGAAACGCTCAAGCGCCTATCCACCGAGGATGATGCACCCCGCGCTCCGAATAAAGCTCATTGATGAGCCGCTATCCTAAGTGGCGGTCGAAATCCATGTGCCGGTGGAGAATGCGAACGACGTCAATCCCGCGGTCAACGACGCGGTAAAATACGACGTGCGAACCCGCGAGATATTTCCGATAGCCTTCGCGAATATAGTCGCACGCTTCACCGCGCTTGGGTGAATGCGCCACAGTTTCGATCGCAGCTCCAATCAAACGAGATACTGCTCAGCTTGATCGCTGCCCCAATTTTCTGCCGTGTAATCCCAGATCGCATCGAGATCCGCTTTAGCACGCGGGCTGACGGTGTAACGGGTCATTTCGACGCGCCGGCGGCGCGCTTCCCTGAAATGAAAGCCTCCAAGTCAAATGGCATGGAAGCACCGCTTTCCTCGCCCTCGATGAGCGCGGATCGCAAGGCTTCCAGTTTCGCTTCATGCTCATCGAGAAGCCGCAAACCCGCGCGAACTACATCGCTTGCCGAGGCGTAGCGCCCTCGCGCAACTTGAATGTCGATAAACTCCGCGAAATGATCGCCGAGACTGATGGAAGTGTTTTTGCTCATATTAAGATAGTACCAAATATTGGTATTACTGGCAGCAATGCCTCGCTTCAACCGCCTAGCACGCCATCCACGAAGCCTCGTACCAGCGTGTGCGCCATCGAAATCGGCGGCGGCACAAAAAGCCCGTCGGGATGCGCGAAGGCGAGCATGGCCGCAGCTTCCTCGCGGCTGAACCAGCGCGCATCCGCGATCTCGGTTGCATCAAGTTCGATTGCATCGCCGAGCGCTTCGCCCCAGCAGCCGATCATCAGCGAATGCGGAAAAGGCCAGGGCTGGCTTGCCACGTAGCGCACCTCGCCGACATCGATGGCCGCCTCTTCCTTGATCTCGCGGCGCACGGCGTTCTCGATGTCGTCGCCTGCTTCCACGAAGCCGGCGAGAGTCGAATACATCTTGTCTGGAAATCGATGCTCGTGGCCAAGCAGGCAGCGGCCGCCGTGTGTGATGAGCATAATCACGGCGGGATCGGTGCGGGGATAGGCATCGAGGCCACATGCGACACAGGTCCGCCGCCAGCCGCCTTCCGTGGCGCGAACGTGGCTTCCGCATCGTACGCAGCAACGGTTGAGAGCATGCCAGCCGAGGATTGCGCGCGCCTGCGATGCGATCAGAAGCTCAGCTTCGCTCAAGACTCCTTGCAGCGCAAGCGAACGCAAATCGACAAGCGGCTTTAGCGCTTCGAGTGCTGCGAGCGCTTGCGCAGTCTGAAACGGCTGAAAATTGCAGGCGAAGATGGCGGCGCCGGTTTCATCCTGCCCCAGAAAAACAAACTCACCGGGCTTGGCGAGCGCTTCCACTTCTGCCATGGAAAGCCACCGGATCTGCGCCGAGGTCCTGTCCGAGGAGGGGATAATCGGCACCTTGAGGTCAACGAGCGCCATGACCTTGGTACCGGACCGAGCTTGCGCCGCAGCGATGAACGCCTCGTCGCCGCGCCTGCCGCCCCAGCGATTGAGGCTGATTTGCGCCGCGAGCGTGGGCGTTTTTACGAAATTTTGCATGTGCTTCGGAGCTTACGGTCAAAGCTTCCGCAAGGCGACCTTTTCGACGCGATGGGCTTCGCCTTTGCTCAAGATGAGGTTGGCGCGCTTGCGTGTAGGCAAGATGTTCTTCTTCAGGTTGACGAGGTTGATGGTGCGCCAAAGCTTCAGCGCCTGCGCGACGGCCTGCTCCTCCGTAAGCTTGGAATAGCGGTAGAAGTAGGCTTCCTTGTCGCGGAAAGCGGTGCGGCAAAGGCGCAGGAAGCGCGTCACATACCACTTCTCGATGACGGACGGCTCGGCGTCGATATAGATCGAAAAATCGAAGAAGTCGGAAACAAACGGGACGGCCTCGCCATGCTTCGGCAGCTTCGCGGGCTGAAGGACATTGAGCCCTTCGATGATGAGAATATCGGGCCTGTCGACGACGATCGTTTCGCCCGGCACGATGTCATATGAAAAGTGAGAATAGACAGGCGCCTCGACGTTCGAATGCCCGGCCTTCACGTCCGCGACGAACTGAAGAAGCCGCGCCTGATCGAAGCTCTCCGGAAACCCCTTGCGGTGCATGATGCCGCGTCGCTCCAGCTCGGCATTGGACCAGAGAAATCCATCGGTCGGAACGAGGTCCACGCGCTGATGATTTGGCCAGCGAGCCAACAGCTCGCGCAGAACGCGGGCGGAGGTGCTCTTGCCCACAGCGACGCTTCCCGCGATGCCGATAATGAACGGCGTCTTGGCTTCGCCTTGGTGGAAGAATTTGGTCGTCGCTGAATGAAGAAGCTGAGCCGCGCGCACGTAATAGTTCACGAGCTTCGAGATCGGCAGATAGATATCCGTCACCTCGTCGTGAGAAATTCGCTCGATAAGACCGGAGAGCCGTGCCAGATCCTCATCGGTGAGCGTGAGCTGCACGCCGTTTCTAAGCTCCGACCACTCCCGCCGCGTAAATGTGCGATAGGGCGACAGGTCTAGCGCCTGCCGGGGCTCAAAATCCAGCACCTGTGATTGCAAACTCATGACAGGTTTCCGCCTTATGACCGCGAAGCCTTCTCAGCATGCCCCGACTGTGACGTTCTTCGATCGAGTTCGCTCAACACGGCCTCCAGGCTCAGGTTTCGCGATTCGAGCAGAACGAGAAGGTGATAGAGGAGATCGGCCGCCTCCGCACAGAGCTTTTCGTCGCTCTCGCTGACGCCGGCGATCACGGTCTCGACAGCTTCCTCGCCAAGCTTCTTGGCGCAAGCGGCCGCGCCCCTATCGAGAAGCGACTTTGTGTAGGAAGCTGCTGCGGTGGCGCTCCGGCGAGCGGCTATCGTCGCAGCCAACCGTGCCAGCGTATCCTCACTCATGCGAAAGCCCTTCGGGCAGCCGTCACCTTGGCACCATCATTGTTGACCTGAGGCCTCGTATCAAGACCAATGTATGTCACCGAACAGGACAATAGTTGTAGAGAACAGCTCCCGCTTGCACTTTGGCCTATGACAAATGGTCATAAGCGCCGGATTCTCCATGGCGTGACAAAGAGTTTCGCTTTCCCGACTGACGGCTCATAGAGATAATGTTTATAGAGTATTTCTACCAGGGAACATATGCTTCACGTCACCGGGCTCCGTTAGAGGCTGCAGCCGCGGCATTCGCGCAGCCCGTTACCTCACGGACGCAGTTGCATTCATTGCGCCGAGAAGGCAGGTGTAGCGTTATGCGATACTGGCCTTGCTGCTCTCGCGGCGGGCGATGAAGTGGGGAACATCAAAGCCATGACAGCAGCAGCGGAGGGCGAAACTAACCGCACGATCCTTTTCGTGAATTGGGCGCACGCGCTCGATCATTTCGTGCTGCTGATCTTTCCGACCGCAGTGATTGCCATTGCAGCCGACCTCCGGCGCGATTACGGCGACCTGATTTGGCTTTCCACCGGGGCATTCGTCGCTTTCGGCCTATTCGCGCTGCCGATCGGCTGGCTCGCGGACCGCTTCGGGCGGCGAGCGCTGCTGACGGCATTCTTCTTCGGCTACGGCGCGGCCTGTCTTCTCGTCGCGGTCTCGACCAGCTTTCCGATAATGGCGGCGGCGCTTCTCATGCTCGGCATGTTCAGCGCCATCTATCATCCCATCGGCAGCGCAATGATCATCGCCAACTCAAAACACATGGGCCGCGCGCTCGGGGCAAACGGCGTATGGGGCAACATGGGGGCGGCGCTTGCCTCCGGCATAACGGCGGCGCTCGCGGCGGCTTTCAGTTGGCGCGCGGCTTTCCTTGTGCCGGGCGCTGTGCTTATCGCAACGGGTCTTGCCTTTGTGCTTGTCGTGAGAGACGACCACGCAACGAAAAAGAAAGGCGCGGCGAGCCACACGCTGAACCTGGACCGCAAGCGCCTGATCTGGCTGCTCACGCTGTTCATGACGGCAATTCTCGCCGGCGGCCTGACGTTCAATATTGTAACCATCGCGATGCCGAAAGTGATCGACGAGCGCCTAGGCCTTCCGATCCCGCTCGCGCTGACAGGCTGGCTGACGACCGGCATCTTCTTCTGCGGCGCGCTCACCCAAATCGTTGTCGGGCGTCTCATCGATCGCGCGGAGCTGCCTGTGCTCTTTGTGTGGCTTGCGCTGCTGCAGTTCACAGGATTGCTCCTGGCGGCGGCGACAGTAGGCTTGCCGATGGCGATGGGGCTTATTCTCGTGACGGCGGCAATCTACGGCCAGGTGGTCGTCAACGATGCGATGATTGGGCGCTACGTGCCCGACGAGCTACGAAATCGCATCTATTCGCTGCGCTTTTTCTTCGGTTTTACGGTGGGCGGCCTTGCGGTCCCGATCATCGGTGCGCTTCACGGGCATGGCGGTTTTGATGAGGTCCTCCTCGTGACCGCAGGAGTCGCGGGCGTCATCTTTTCATGTGCGCTTGCCACCTGGGTTCTGTCCCGAGGCCGAACGCAGCTTGCCTCCGCGCCGGCGGAGTGAACGTCTTCCCGCGGAACCAGCGTTACACGCCATCAGTTTCCTTAGGACGCAATCGAGTCTAGGAAACACATCATGGCAGCGACCTTATTTGGCATGCGGTTCGGACTGGCTTGCGTGCCACTCGTCGCGATCGGTTTATCGGCTTCATTTGCGCAAGCTGCGCAGGAGGCGCCCAAAACCGCGCCGCAGGCCCCAAATTCGACGCGCTCTGATACCCGCCCCGGTGAAACATTGAGTGAACGCCTCGACCGGAACAATGGCGTGATCCATCCTCCTACCGGGACGGACCCAGGCATGGCGGCTCCCGTTCCGGACCCGCACCCAAGAAGTACGCCCGTCATCCCGCCGCCGGGCAGCCCAGGCGGAAACCCGTCAGTGCAACCGAAGTAGTCGCGAAAGGACCGTCACCGCCCCATTTCTTGGGACGAGATTGAATTCAGGCCCCGAAAGCATTGCAGTTCACCGTTCGCCATGCTAGCTCCGATTTTCATGGCGCGCCGCCTGCGGCACGGCCGCATTTATTCACGCAAGCACAGGAATGCGGAGATCGAAACATGGCCGAAAGCAACGGAACCAATGGCGGGAACATCCCTCAGGAGGGGCCCGACAGCGCGCAGCATCCTCAGGTCAATGTTCTGGGCCAATACATCAAGGATCTGTCGTTCGAGTGTCCCGATGCGACGCGGTTCTTTCGCGGGCCGGGCAAGAATCCGAACCTGCAGATCAACTTCAACGTCCAGGTCCGCAATCTTCAAGAGAATGCTTTCGAGGTCGGCCTTTCGCTCGAAGGCGAGGCCAAGAGCGACGAAGGTGTGCTCTATAACATCGAGCTTGTTTATGCTGGCGCGTTCCTCTTGAGAAATCTCCCTCAGGAGGCGATCCAGCCGGTGCTCTTCATCGAGTGCCCCGCGCTTCTTTTCCCGTTCGTTCGCCGCCTCGTAGCGGACCTATCGCGCGAAGGCGGCTTCCCGCCGCTGCTGCTCGACCCGATCGATTTCGCGAGCTTGTATCGCCGCCGCGCCGAGATGGGGCAGGAGCCGACTATCGCCACCGAATAGGCTTTTCAGATTTGTTGTCATGGCCGGGCTTGACCCGGCCATCCAGATTCCATTGTGACGCCGGGAGCTTGTGACTTGTTGCCTTTCACCGGCGCAATCACCCGCTTTCCAGCTGATAGGTCTCTTTCACGCCCGGATGAATGATGGCGGAATGGAGTGCGAGCAATATCAGGCTCGCGTCGAGGCCCTCGCCCGCATCAAGCGCGGCTTCAATCCGGTGCTCGGCGTCGGTCGCCGCCAGATTGCCATTTGCCGCCGCATATGTCTCGCGTCCAAGCGCGCAGTAGCCAAGAAGCGCCGCCGTTTCCCGATAATCCTCCGCCGAAGGGTCTTCGCCCTTGGCGTCCTTGAGCAGGTTGAGAACGGTCAGTTTTACGGCGTCGGGAACGAGGTTGGGGTGCAGATCGGCGGCGCGAAGCGCCTTGTCGAGCGTGCGCAGATCCTCCGATCGCCCGAAGACGCCGAATAGGCCAAGGGAGGAGTTGCGGCGCGCCATCTTGAAACCGTGCAAGGTGTTCGGGCTGACCTTACCAGCCCGGGCCGGGCCACGCCAATCAAAGGTAGCGAACCTATGCCGCCGACTGCTCGCGCTCAGCGCTCATGTAGCGGAGCCAGAGCGCCTTTGGCCCAAGCGAGGCGACGAAGGCGGCATGCGCGGCCTGTTCCTCGGCGGAAATGCGCAGCGGCAACGGCTTTAAGCGAATTTGGACGGCGACCGCGCCTTCGGCCTCGGTGCTTGCCGAGTGGGAGGTCAAATTGAGGCCGGCCTGCTCGGCGCCAACAAGGCGCAGGTAAACATCGGCCAAAAGCTCGCTATCGAGCAGCGCGCCGTGCTTCTCGCGCTTGGAATTATCGATCCCGTAGCGGCGGCACAGCGCGTCGAGATTGTTCGGGCTACCGGGGTGCTTGCGCCTCGCGAGCGCCAGCGTATCGGTGACGTTGTCGAAGCTGATCGGCGGATGGCCAAGCCGGCCGAACTCGTGATTGAGAAATCCGACATCGAAAGCAGCGTTGTGAATGATGAGGCGCGCGCCTTCGAGCACGGCAATGATTTCAGCGGCCACGGCTCCGAACAGCGGCTTGTCTGCCAGGAAGGCTTCGGTCAAGCCGTGGATTTCGGTGGCGGCCTTTGGAACGTCGCGCTGGGGATTGAAATACCAGTGCCAGGATACGCCCGTAGGGATGTAGTTGATGAGCTCGACGCAAGCGAGTTCGATGATGCGGTGATTGTCCTTCGGGTCGAGCCCCGTCGTCTCGGTGTCGAGGACAAGTTCGCGCATGAAGCCCCAATCGATGCGTCAGTCTTCGTGAAGATCGGCCCAGCGCTGGTATGCCAGCGGAGGCCTTTTCAGGATCTCCTTCACAACTGCATCGATTTGGCGGTAGGTGTCTTCAAGCGGGACGCCGGTATCCACAACGAAGTCTGCTTTTTCGCGCTTGTCGGCATCCGGCCATTGGCGCGCGATGATGGCATCCATTTTTTCGACGGTCATTCCGGGCCTTGCGAGGAGGCGCGTGCGCTGAACGTCAGGCGGCGCGCTAACCACGATGATGACGTCGAAGAGAGTGTGCGAAGCCGTCTCAAAAAGAAGCGGGATCTCCAGAACGGCGAGATCGGAGCCTTTGTCCTGCTCTTCGAGCAGAAAGCCCCATTCCGCCGCTCGGACGCGCGGATGAACGATCGCTTCGAGCTTTTTCAGCGCCGTTTCCGAAGCGAGCACTTTCTCCGCGAGAGCCACGCGATCCACGATGCCGTTCTTGGTTGTTCCGGGAAAAACAGCCTCGATAAGAGGTACGGCCTCGCCCGCATAGAGATCGCGGACAACCTGATCGGCGTCGAGAACAGGAATGCCCTGCTCGCGAAGATAAGCCGCGACCGTGCTTTTCCCCATCCCGATAGAGCCTGTGAGCCCCGCGACGATCATTCCGGAGCGCTCTCCCGTGCTGCTATCGCGCCGAGGACCACATCACGCAGTTCCGCCGTGACTTCAGGGCGCGCGCCAAACCAGATCTCAAAGCCTGGAACAGCCTGATGAAGAAGCATGCCCAGCCCGTCGACCGCCTTCATGCCGCGATCTCGCGCCTGCTTCAGCAAGCGCGTTTCGAGCGGGGAATAGACGATGTCGCAGACGGTGGCATCCGGAGCTGCTTTCGAAAGATCGATGTCGAGGGGAGGCGCTCCCTTCATGCCGAGCGTCGAAGCGTTCACGACGAGATGCGCTCCGGCTAGCGCAGAGCCCAAAGCCTCAAGATCGAAGGGCGATGCAGGTGGGAAAGCCGCCGCAAGCTCCTCGGCGCGAGGCTTGGTGCGATTGACGATTCGGATATCCCTAAACCCGCGCTGCAGGAGCGCCCAGACAATCGCGCGCGCCGCGCCGCCTGCGCCGATGACAGCGGCCGGCCCGGCACGATCCCAGCCCGGCGCTTCGCTATCGAGATTGGCGAGGAATCCAAAGGCATCTGTGTTCGAGCCTGCTAACCTGCCCCCGTCGAGCCAAACCGTATTCACCGCGCCTATCGCTTCCGCAGATGCATCGCGACGCTCGCAGAGGCGGTACGCCTCGATCTTGTGAGGAACGGTGACATTGCCGCCGCAGAAACCACGCGCGGCCAAGCTCTTGAGAAAGCTCTCAAAACCCTTCGGCTCGACGGCTGCCTTCACATATTCGCCGTCGATGCCGTACTTCTTCAGCCAATACCCATGGATCGCCGGCGATAAGGAGTGGGAAACAGGCCAGCCCATAACGCAAGCGCGCTTCATGCGGGCTCTCCTACTTCAGAAGAACCGACAGACGGCGCAACTCGTCCAAAACCGGCACAATAGGCAAACCGAGAATGGTGAAATAATCGCCCTTCACCTCGGAAAAGAGGTGAATGCCGAGACCTTCGATATGATACGCGCCGACCGATGTGAGAACACCCTCGCCCGCCGTATCCAGGTACCAATCGAGGAAGTCGTCGGTGAAATCGCGAACGGTCATTGTCGCGGTGTCGGCGAAGCTTGCCGCCTGTCCTTTATAAAGCAAGACCGCCGCCGAATGGAGCTGATGGGTGCGCCCGCGAAGCTTCAGGAGCTGGCCACGCGCCTCGTCGCGGCTTTTGGGCTTTTGGAGCAGCTCGTCGCCAATGGTGAGGACTTGATCGGCACCGATGACGATAGCTCCCGGCTCTATCTCCAGGATACTATCGGCCTTAAGCCTCGCCAAGGCCTTCGCCACCTCGGCGGGCGCCATGCTGCTCGCAAAGTGCCGGTGTTCCTCGGCTTCGTCCACCATGGAGGGGCGTTGGTGGAAGCGAATACCCGCATGCGCCAAAATAGCCCCGCGCGCTGGGCTCGCGGACGCGAGTATGATCTCAGGGTAATCGGATTGCATCGCGCGGATGTACCTTTTTGAGCTCGATCCCAAAGCCACAGCGCCAAGCTAGCGGCGGCTACCTTCGTAAAGAGCAATTATGGTCGCGGCGGTCTCTTCTATTGACTTTCGCGTGACATCAACAACCTGCCAGCGGTTCTGCGAGCACAGTCTTTTCGTGAACGCTATTTCGTTCTTTATAGCATCAGCATCGACATAATCATCGAACTTATTGCTGTTCAGAGCAAGCAGACGGTTGCGACGGATTTCCGCAAGCCGCTCAGGGCTTGCAACCAAACCCACGACGTAGGGCGCCTTCAACTCCAACAGGGTTGGCGGGAGCGGGATGTTTGGAACGAGGGAGACGTTGGCCGTCTTGTAGCCCCTGTTCGCAAGGTAGATGCTTGTCGGCGTCTTGGACGTGCGGCTGGCGCCTATCAGCACGATCTCCGCTTTATCCAGGTCTTCGGTACCCTGGCTGTCGTCGTGGCCAAGCGTGAAATTCATCGCCTCGATCCGGCGAAAGTATTCGGCGTCGAGCGTATGTTGACCTGCGACAACGGCGCGCGATGGCATTTTCAGATAGCTCTCGAAGGCCTGAAGAACCGGCTTCAAAACCGCAACGCAGGGCACACCAAGGTCGTTGCACCGCGCTTCGAGAAGCTCGGCGAGGTTGGGGTTCATCAGCGTGTAAAGCACGATGCCGGGCGCCGACTCGATGTTCTGCAAGACAGTCGCCAGCTGCTTCGGATTGCGCACCAAGGGATGCATATGCCGGTTGGGCTTGGCCCCGGAAAGCTGCACGACGGCAGCCTTCGCCATGGTCGTCAACGTCTCTCCGGACGCATCGGAAACAAGGTGCAGATGGAAATGCTTCGGGGTGGGGATTGCTGTGGATTCTGTGGATGCAGGCGCCTCTTTGGCGCCATCGCCTGGCTTGCCTCCATCGTCTGCCATTGAGTCCTCCACGCCAATTCAAAAAGAGCGCACAGCTCTTCATGCTATGGAAAAAAAGCCTTTGGTAAGCGCCGGCTCAAACACCTGCGCTGAGTCTTCACAGCTTGCTCATTACGTTATTCATTGCTGAAAGGGGCAAAGCAAGGCTAAACAGCACAAGAAGAAACCGATGTGAGCGCGCGAGTTATCAACATGAACTCCGCCGTTCGCATTTCGCAGCACAACCTGCTCACCCAACCAGGGGATGAACGCGGCATAACCGAGAGTATCCACGTGTTGCCTCCCCCAGTAAAAACAACAGATCTAGAGTGGATTATTTTTTGATGAAGACGCCCTCCGAAAAACCGAACGAGAAGTCATCGAGCGACGCCGCCTCGAAGCAAGGCACATACAAGTTTCTCGAAGCGCTAGCAGGGAAGGCTCACAAAGCCCCTCCCATGTGGCTCATGAGGCAGGCGGGGCGCTATCTTGCCGAGTACCGGGAGGTTCGGGCGCAGGCAGGGTCTTTTCTCAATCTCTGCTACAACCCCACGCTCGCAGCGGAAGTGACGATCCAGCCTATCAGGCGCTTCGGCTTCGATGCTGCGATCATATTCTCCGACATCCTCGTCGTCCCGCATGCTCTCGGTCAGCATCTGGAGTTTCGCGAAGGCGAAGGGCCGCACCTTGAGCCTATCAAGAGCATTGCTGATCTGTCGAAGTTGTCCGTTGCCAAGGCGAAATCGACCTTCGAGGTGGTTTACGAAGCGATCGACAAGACCATCACGGGCCTCGAAGGCCGCGCGCCTTTGATCGGGTTCTGCGGCGCGCCCTGGACCGTGGCGAGCTACATGGTCGAGGGACATGGTTCCTCGGACTACAAAGCCGCGAAGCTGTTGGCGTATCGGGAACCCAAGACTTTCGGCGCGATCCTCGACCTGTTGGTGGAAGCATCCAGCGCCTACCTCATCGGCCAGGTAAACGCGGGCGCTCGCGCTCTGCAAATCTTCGACAGCTGGGCCGGAGCTCTCGCCGATAACGATTTCGAAGCCTTCGCGATCGAGCCCACAGCCCGTATCGTGAAGAACGTCAAGGCGGTCCATCCAAACGTTCCGATCATCGGTTTCCCCCGCGGAAGCTCGCCTCAATACGGGGATTATGTGGCGAAGACGGGCGTCGATGTGCTCGGATGCGACACGGCAGCGCCGCTGAAGGTCATGGCCGAGATGCAAGGCAAGCTGCCGGTTCAGGGAAATCTCGATCCGCTGTTGCTGCTCGCTGGCGGGGATGCTATGGAGCGGAGAGTGAGAGCGATTCTGGATACGCTCTCGTCGAAACCCTACGTTTTCAATCTCGGCCACGGCATTCTTCCGGAAACCCCCATCGAGAATGTCGAGCGGCTTATCCGTCTCGTCCGCACATAGGTTTAGCGCTCAAAACCTCGTTGAGTGTGTTCCATGATTAGCCTCATGAACAGCGCCTATCTGTATTTGAAGGCCGCGCACCTCATTGCGGCCTTCGTTTGGGTTGCGGGCATGTTCTATCTGCCGAGGCTTTACGTTTACCACGCCCAGGTTGGCGTGGGGACGCCTCAAGCTGAAACATTCAAGGTTATGGAAAGCCGGCTTCTCACGGCTATCATGAACCCGGCTATGATCATCACGGTCGGGCTCGGCCTATGGATCGCATTCGGCGCGGCAGGGGTCGATTGGGGCACAGCCGGTTGGCTTCACGTGAAACTTTTTTTGGTGGCTTTGATGCTTGTGATCCACTTTTTCCTGGCGAAGTGGCGCAGGGATTTTGAAGCCGGTCGCATCCCGCACAGCCCACGGTTCTTTCGCTTGATCGACGAGGTTCCAACCTTGCTTCTGATCGGCGTCGTAATCTTGGCTGTGGTTAAGCCCTTCTGATTCCTGTATTCACGGGAAAATGCAGTTTTCCGCACGTTCCTATCTTTCCGAAAGCGAAGAACACTGCTATATTCGTATTGTCGTAAAATTCCGGCAGTCGCCGCATCGCGGGATAAGATTTGCCGGTTCTCGATTTTGAGTGAAGAAGCCGCAAGCTAACCCTCCAAAAAGACAAGCGGCACAACGACAGTCCTCATTTCATCCGGCCCGCAGACTTCGTCTGCGCCAATTTCACCTCCCGGAAGTCGTCTACCATCATGCAAGAAATGAAACTTCAAGACCTTAAGGTAAAGTCACCAACCGAACTTCTCACCGTCGCCGAGGAGTTTGCCGTCGAAAATGCGAGCGCTCTGCGAAAGCAGGAGTTGATGTTCGCAATATTGAAGCAACTCGCTTCCAGGGATATCGACATCACCGGAAACGGCGTCGTGGAGGTCCTCCAAGACGGCTTCGGCTTCCTGCGCTCGCCGGACTCGAACTATTTGCCGGGCCCGGATGACATCTATGTCAGCCCCAGCCAAATTCGCCGCTTCGGTCTAAGGACGGGCGATACGGTCGAGGGGCAAATCCGCGGACCGAAAGATGGCGAGCGGTATTTCGCGCTCCTCAAAGTCAATAAGATCAACTTCGACGATCCTGAGAAAATCCGCCACAAGATCCATTTCGACAATCTGACGCCGCTCTATCCGAACGATTGGCTCAAGATGGAGACGGAACGTCCGGACTCGAAGGATTTGAGCCCGCGCGTGATCGACATCGTTGCGCCGCTCGGCAAGGGCCAGCGCGGTTTGATCGTCGCGCCGCCGCGCACAGGCAAGACCGTCCTCCTTCAGAATATCGCTCACTCCATCACCGCCAATCATCCCGAATGCTACTTGATCGTTCTCCTGATCGACGAGCGGCCCGAAGAGGTGACCGACATGCAGCGCTCGGTGCGCGGCGAGGTCATCAGCTCGACGTTCGACGAGCCAGCCTCGCGGCACGTCCAGGTGGCCGAGATGGTGATCGAGAAGGCCAAGCGGCTCGTGGAGCACAAGCTCGACGTGGTGATCCTGCTCGACTCGATCACGCGCCTGGGCCGGGCTTACAATACGGTAGTGCCGTCTTCCGGTAAGGTGCTGACCGGCGGTGTCGACGCCAACGCTTTGCAACGTCCGAAGCGCTTTTTCGGCGCTGCCCGCAACATCGAGGAAGGCGGATCGCTTACGATCATCGCGACCGCGCTGGTCGAAACCGGCAGCCGCATGGACGAAGTGATCTTCGAAGAGTTCAAGGGCACGGGCAACTCCGAGCTCGTTCTCGATCGCAAAGTGGCAGACAAGCGCGTCTTCCCAGCAATGGACATCGCCAAGTCCGGCACCCGGAAGGAAGAGCTTCTCGTCCCGCAAGCTCAACTGCGCAAGATGTACGTGCTGCGCCGCATCCTTAATCCGATGGGGCCCATGGATGGCATCGAGTTCCTGCTCGACAAGCTGCGCCAGACGAAGACGAACAACGACTTCTTCAACTCCATGAACACCTAGCGTTTCGGCGGCGCGCATCGATGCAGCCGCTTTTCTCTTCGGCCGATGCTCATCGCCGCCTATCACGCCGCCCCATTCTTGCTCGCAATTCAAGGATGAGCTTCCTCGCCGAAGCATCCGGCGAAGGCGTCGCCGGCTGTCTGTTCGGCGGACTGATGGCTGGCGCGCTGCCGCTCATCGCAGGCAGGGTCTTGCGACGGGTCTTGTGAAGTGCGCTCTCGATGTTCTTTTGCAGGAGGACATCGCCCGGCAATGCCGATGGCTAGCGCAGGCAGGTCGAGCCTCTCAACTCGCGTCGCCGGAGTTCTTCGTCTTGCGCAACGGCGTCCGGCAGCACTCGACAAGGCGCAGCAATTCGGCCTGGCGGGAGGTGTTCGTTTTGTGAAAGATCTTTCTTATGTGGCTTTTGACCGTCGAGACCGAAATGTGCAGCCGCGTCGCGACCTCGGCCGGCGACTGCGCTTCGATCAGGTTTTTCAGGATTCGCGTTTCCGCCTTGCTTAGCCCGTAGGCCTCAGCCAATGCATCAATCCCATATTGGTTCGTCTGGCCCGTCTCGGTGATGAATAGCGCCATCACCGGCTCTCCGGCGGTTACGGAAGGCAGCAGCCGCAGATAGCCTATGGCCCCCTCTTGTCCCGCCGTTGACTGCGCGAGACAGAGTTCTTGGTCCTCAACTTCCTCGCCCGATCTTGAAATGGATTCTATGGCGCGCTTGAGCTCCTCGCTTGCCGCCCGGTCCTTGCCATGCAGGCAACCATCCATTAAGCGCACGGGCCGGCCCTTTTCGAGCATGGCTTTGGCCTGTCGATTGGCGAAGAGAACGCGGCCGCCCGCGGAAAGAACGAGAACGGCCACTCCCAGCTGATCGAACGCGACGCACAGTGTTTCGAAAATTGCCTCGGACATGCCGCGCCTCCGAAGAAACGGGGAAAGGCGGCAAGGCTCGTTAGAGCGACACAAGCCCCGTTAATGCTTAGAAACTAACTTGAAGGATGATGGGTGCGCTGTCGTTGGGAAATCGCACAGGGCTCTGGCAATGGTTATTCGGCAGTTAGGCAGGGTCTTAGGGGGCTGCAGGTTTTAGCGATGCCGTTACTCCGTTGGCGCTGGTCTTTGACAATCTTTTTACACAATTTCTTTTTGATTTAGGCTGGTTTGTTTAAAGGCGAACTCGATCAAATAAAAAGTCCGCGGCTATCGGGCCGCAGTGCCTGCAAATAAGTTCAAGACACAACCCACTACATCCTGTGATTGGTGGGCGAATCATCCACAACTTATTGAATCTCATTCTTCCAAAAACGGAGGAGTGGGACATGCCTTTCGCAATACCATACGGGGTAAAACGTTACACTGGCCGCATCGTTGGCAAGATTTCCAGAGAGTGCTTCGACATGCAATACAGTGAAGTCATGTCACTTGGTTGTAGCCTCATTAACAGATTTGACGATTCATCCGCGATTAGTCTGACTTTTGACGATAGCCCAAACCCGGATACCACCGACATCATTCTCCGGGCTCTCGATCGCTTCAAGGTCCGAGCAACTTTTTTCGTCGTTGGCGACTACGCGCGGCGACACCCAGACCTGTTGAGAGCCATCGCCGCGCACGGACATGAAATTGGCAATCATACGACGTCCCATCCCGATCTTTATTGGGTGCCCCCAAGCAAGCTCAGGAGGGAGATTGTTGAATGTCAGGAGATTTTGGAGAAGCTAACCGGCAGACGTCCCGAAACCTTTCGTGCGCCATACGGGAATTTCAGGTGGGATTTAGCACAAACCTATAAATTCGAGGGAATAAAATCGCTTGTAAAATGGGATGTGGCACCGCGCTGCGACGAAACCAATCCAGAAATTATTGCGTCATATATTCTTGAACGAACACGGCCTGGATCGATCATCCTGCTTCATGATGAACTCGTGGGAGTGCCCGAGGGCCTTTCAAAAGCTGCTGGCGAAGCAGCCGCTGAATGCCTGAACATTGTCATTCCGCGTCTTTTGGAGCGCAACCTGCATTTCAAAACGATTTCGGAACAAATTCGGCGTAGCCACGCCGTCGCGATTGAGCACGAAAGCGAGGAAGGACGATTCACGGATTTGGTACCAGCCTACTGCGGAGTCTAAAGGCCAAGCCATCCGATCAACTATTCGTAACGGGCTGAACTCTGACGAGACCGAATGGACGCCGCCTCGCTAAACAGGCGAGGCCGCGACCTGCACCGATACATGCCGCTCTTCCTTGAGCTTCTCTTTCACCAGCTCGGGGTCTGTAAACGGCGGTGAGCAACGCTGTCCGAAGCAGATGTAAGCGGCCGTCTTCCCGTCCACCCTGCCCTTACCGGCGGCAGGCGAGGATGGCGGGATGCTATCGCCTTCGCCCACCCATTGAATGATCGCGCCGGGTACAGAGACTTCGGCCAGAGCTTTACGCCATCCGTTGGCATCCTCCCCTGTCCTGTCTCCAGCGATGATAACGTGTTGCGGCGAGATCAACGTCAGTGCTCCGGACAAAAGGCCTGTATAGGCAAGCGCCATCGTTTGAGCCGCGCCCTGGAATGCGCTCAAGACACCGTCCGCCCGCTTCAGATGGGCTGCATCGCCGGTGAGAGTATAAAGGTCCGCCAGATTCTGGAGCATGGTTGCGTTCGGATTGGGCACCGCATCGTCGCTTGCCGAAAGCGGCCGCAGAATGAGATCGCTGGTATCGTCGGCGGAGAGGTAATAGCCGCCTTGCTCTGCGTCGTAGTGGCGGTTCATGATCGCGGTCCAGGTGACCGCATCGTCCAGATAGCGCTTCTCATTGGTGACCTGATAGAGCGCCAGCGCCGCCGAAATCATGTTCGCGTAGTCGGTCGACGTTGCCGGGCCTTTTAGTTTGTCTCCCCGGTAGGAATGAAAGAGACGCCCGCCTGTAATCATGCGGCTGCAAACGAAGCTGTAAGCCCCTTCGGCGAGCTTGATCCACTCCGGCTGCTCGAAGAGATCGCCCGCCCTTGCAAGTGCCCTAATGACGAGGCCGTTCCAGTCCGCCAGAACCTTGTCGTCCCAGCCCGGCTTCTTCCGCTTTTCGCGCACCTTGAAAAGCTTCTGGCGGCATTCGTCGAGCGCCTGCTCTTCGTCGCGGCTGAGAAGCGCAAGTGCGTTGAGCCGGTTCAGGATGGTCTTGCCTTCCCAGTTGCCGCCCTCGGTCACATCGTAGACCTGCGCGAACAGCGCAGCCTGCTCGCCACCTCCCAGAACGTTGGTGATCTCTTTGGCGGTCCAGACGTAGTACCGGCCCTCTTCGCCTTCGGAGTCCGCATCGTAAGATGCAGCGAAGCCGCCGCCGGGCACGAGCATGTCCGCGAGCCAGCCACCCTATGGTCTCACTCACCCTCGCCGTCAGCCGGTCGGATTGCGTCTCCTTCCAGACCTCGGTCATGAGCTCGATGAGTAGCGCGTTGTCGTAGAGCATCTTCTCGAAGTGCGGCACGAGCCAGCGCTCATCGACTGAGTAGCGCGCGAAGCCGCCGCCGATATGATCGTAGATCCCGCCCTGGCACATATGCAGGAGCGTGTTCTTCACTTCCTCGATGCACGTCTTCAGCCCGTAGCGAAGGCCGGCCTTCCAAAGGAAATGGAAGATGCTCGTGTTTGGAAATTTGGGAGCGCCCCGAAGGCCGCCGTTGGTTGGATCGATCGCGCCGATGAATTTGCTGGCGATGGCGGCAAGCTGTTCCTCCGAAAATTCAGGCGCGGCGCCGTAGTTCAGCCGGGGCATAAGCCTCGATTTGAGATAAGCGGTGTTTTGCGCGATCGTCTCCTTCTCCTGCGCGTAAACGCGGGCGACGTTGACGAGCACGTCCTTGAAACTTGGGCGGTCGAAACGCGGCTTGTCCGGAAAATATGTGCCGCCGAAAAATGGCATCCCGTCGGGAGTGAGGAACATCGTAAGCGGCCATCCGCCCTGCTCGCCAAGCTCCTGCAGGGCCGTCATATAAAGCGTGTCGACGTCGGGCCGCTCCTCCCGGTCGACCTTGATGTTCACAAACAGCTCGTTCATGAGCTCGGCGGTGTCTTCCTTCTCAAAGCTCTCGTGAGCCATCACGTGACACCAATGGCAGGCTGCGTAGCCCACGGACAGCAGGACGGGCTTGTCGAGCCTTTGCGCCTCCTCGAATGCCTCCTGACACCACGGCCACCAGTGGACGGGATTATGCTTGTGCTGCTGGAGGTAGGGGCTAGTTTCTTCGCTCAAACGATTTAACGCCATGAGGCAACCTTGTTCACCGGTTTGCTAAATGAGTTTACGCCAGAAGCACGATAAGCCATGAGTAGGAATATACGATTTTTTTGCATATGTACCCTGCAACATATCATGCCACGTTTTGAAGCCAGGAAACTGCCGTCATGACCATCTACGCCCTTTCCACCGCGCCAGGGCGTGCCGGCATCGCCGTCATCCGCATCTCGGGGAAGGCCTCGAGAAGCGCGCTCGATGCGCTGTGTCATGGCAGGCTGCCGGCGACGCGCGTTGCGAGCTTCAGGCGGTTGCGTCATCCGGAAACGGGCGAAGTTCTGGATGAGGCTGTTGTGCTTTGGCTTCCCGGCCCCGCCAACTTTACGGGCGAGGACATGGCGGAGCTTCATGTTCATGGCGGCCGCGCCGTAGTGGCCGGCGTTCTTGAAGCGCTGTCCTCCCTTGGCTTGAGGATGGCCGAGCCTGGAGAGTTCACGAGACGGGCTTTCGGCAACGGCAAGATCGACCTCACCGAGGCGGAGGGCCTCGCAGACCTTATCAACGCCGAGACAGCCTTCCAGCGCAGGCAGGCGCTCGCCCAGCATTGCGGGGCCTTGCGCGGCCACTACGAGTTTTGGCGCACGGCGCTGCTGCGCGCCATGGCTTACGTTGAAGCGAGCCTTGATTTCTCGGACGAGGGCGACATTGCGGAAAGCGCATTCCGGGAGGCCATACCGGAGGTGCGCAGCCTCGTCGCCGAGCTCAACCGCGCCTTGGCCGACGGACGCCGGGGTGAGATCGTTCGCGAAGGCATTCAGGTGGCAATCGTCGGCGCGCCGAACGCCGGTAAGTCTAGCCTCTTGAACGCTCTTGCTGGCCGCGAGGCGGCTATCGTTTTCCACGAGCCGGGAACCACGCGCGATGTGATCGAGGTAGCGCTCGACCTCGACGGCTTTCCCTTCGTCTTGCGCGATACCGCCGGCCTTCGGGAAACCGAAAGCCCCGTCGAGCAGGAAGGGATCCGCCGCGCCCTCGCCAGCGCCAGCGACGCGGATGTTGTCTTGCTCATGATTGACGCATCCACCCCTCACCCCGGCCCTCTCCCCATGGGAGAGCGGGATGCTGCGGCGTCCCTTCTCCCAGGGGGAGAAGGACAGGATGAGGGGCATGGAGCGCAAGCCAGGAAGACGATGACCGTCGTTAACAAGATCGATCTCGCTCCGGCGCTCGCCCGGTCGTCACCTTCGGCCGATACGCTCTTCATCTCCGCCAAGACAGGCGAGGGGCTGGATGCTCTCAAAGCGGCCCTTGTCCGGTTTGCGGATGAGGCTTACGCCGGGGGCGAGACGCCGCTCATCACTCGTGCCCGGCACCGTCAGGAAATCGAGCGCGCTCGCGATGCTCTGAAGCAGTTCCTGGAAAGCGCCGGCACAGGCGAGCACCCCGAGCTTGCGGCAGAACACTTGCGCCATGCTGCCGACGCGCTCGGGCGCCTTACCGGGCGCCTCGACGTGGAGGATGTGCTCGGCCAGATCTTCTCCGAGTTCTGCATCGGGAAGTAGGCAACCTTTTAGATTTGCGAGCGCATTTCGAAGCGGAACCAAAAAGCCACCTACTGTCATGGCCGGGCTTGACCCGGCCATCCACCACTTTTGGAATGCGGAGCTTCCGCCTTGGATGGCCGCATCAAGTGCGGCCATGACAGCAAGCGTTCTATTCCTGCTGCTTCCAGCACCGCCAGTCATTCAACGGATCGTTGTTACTTAAACAGATTGTCGGCGGGGGCGGCGTGGATGCGGCGTTTCTTTCGATGAGCCACGATCATCGAAGAGACAAAATCGATAGACCGTTCGCGGCGCAAACGATGACTTCGTTTCACATGAAACATTTTGTTAAAGTTCTTTCGCGCCGCCCCAGTGAAGGAAAAGGCCGATGTCGCCGATATAGCCGTCAGGGAAATTGAGCACCTTGGCGATCAGGTGAAAGCCGCGCTGTTTCAAGTCGCGCTCGTAACGCAAATAGGTTTCCGCTGCCTCGCCCCGCAACGTCGATGGCCAATCGGGCTCCGCCACGTTGATCGCTCTGCCGCCATCGCTGCAAAGCTCTGGCGGGAACTGCAGCACAAGAAGCTCGCGCTCGCCGTTCTCGGCTGCGATGCGCGCTTGATGCAGCAGGGCGCGCCAATGTTCGTCGGTCAGATGGTGGTCGATCAGTTCCTTGGTTTTTGCGCGGCGCTGCTCCTCGGCGGCCTGGCGCTGACTCAGTTCCTGGTGCATTTTTTTCATGGCGGCATCGCCGACGAGATGGCGGAAGTCGGTGGCCGACAGCCCTGTTTCTTCAACGGGCGCGGCTTCGGCGACGGGTTTGGAAGGCGTTTCTG
Organism: uncultured Alphaproteobacteria bacterium; assembly: GCA_963834165.1. GTDB lineage: Bacteria > Pseudomonadota > Alphaproteobacteria > Rhizobiales > Rhodomicrobiaceae > Rhodomicrobium. The sequence goes on from CAWIAL010000011.1 coordinate 90,254, forward strand.
TCTTGTCGGCGAATGGGTCGAAATGAAGGGTCCAGCCGAACAAGCCTTCGCCTTGCCGAGGCTCGGCGTGCTGCTTGGCGATTGCGCGGACCAGGTCTGCCCGGCTCACGATGCCGGTAATACGGCCCTCGCGGGTAACCGGGACGCGATTGATCTGAAGGGAGGCGAACAGCTTGCCGATCTCGCCGATGTCCGTATCTTCGCTCACCGTCACGACGGGGGCGGACATGATCTCCCTCGCGGCTTTGTTGTTATTGCGGAGTGTTGCGAGAAACTCCCTGCTTAGGGCTTCCCCTTCGGCCAGCAGGGCCAGCCACCAATCCCGCCCTTTCTCGCGGTCGGGAGCGCTCTCCCGCAAGAGGTCGCCTTCACTCACGATACCGACAATCGATCCGGTCTGGTCAACAACCGGAACCGCGCTGATGCGCTTTTCGAGCAAGATCGAAGCGATCCTGCCCATTTGCGTTTCGGGGCTCACCGTAATGACTGCGGTGGTCATGACGTCGCGTGCTTGCATCTCTGTGCTCCTTCCACATCGAGGCCGGAAGATTTGGTGGAACAGTCTACAGGGAGCTAATCTCAATCACCGGCTTGTGCTAGGCGGCTAGCATGAAAAAAATTGTCACGCTACGTGCCACAACACTCGGCTTCATGTCCTGGCTTGTCCCCTTCGTCGTCTCGTTCCTGTTTTTCGATAGGAGCGGGCAGCTTCTCATTCCGCAGCCGCTTTTCAAATCAGTGATGGCCGTTGTCGGGGGCGGTTTTGCGGCGTGGCTTCTGGTGGCGGCTTTCAGAAGGCTTTCTCCCTCGGCAGGAGTGGGGCTCGCGCTTGGCTGCTACTGGCTCGCCATCAACCTTGGGCTCGACATTGTCATCCTAGTGCCGCTCACCAAGATGCCGATCCTGACCTATCTTTATGACATAGGAATGAGATATCTCGTCATCCCATTTTTCGCCATGGCGATAGGGGCGGCGGCAAGGGACGCGGTCTCCCGCGAACGCTCCGAATAAAGCGGCTTTGGAAGGCGCTTTTCTTACCGCCGCTGTGCGCTTATTTTCCGCCGAGGATTGAGAGTTGAAGACGATGAGCGCACAGGGCTTCGACGTCGTTGTCGTTGGGGGCGGGCACGCAGGCTGCGAGGCTGCGGCGGCGGCCGCGCGCATGGGGGCCCGAACCGCGCTTGTCACGCATAAGTTCGAAACCATCGGCGAGATGTCGTGCAACCCTGCCATCGGAGGGCTTGGCAAGGGGCACCTCGTGCGCGAGATCGATGCGCTCGACGGACTGATGGGCCGCGTTATCGACCAGGCCGGCATCCAGTTCCGCATGCTGAACCGCTCCAAGGGGCCAGCCGTCCAAGGGCCGCGCGCCCAGGCGGATCGCAAGCTTTACCGCCGCCATATGCAGGAGGCGATCGCTTCCCAGCCTGATCTCGAAGTTATCGCGGAGCCAGTCGAGGATTTGATCGTCGAGGATGGTGTGGTGGCGGGCGTCATCACGGCGAGCGGCCGCGAGCTTCGCTGCGGAGCTGTGGTCATCACGACGGGCACGTTCCTGAAGGGCGTAATCCATATGGGAGAGACCCGCATCCCGGCCGGCCGCGTGGGCGAAGCACCCGCGATCCGGCTGAGCGACCGGCTGTATGCGGTCGGCCTTCGCATGGGCCGGCTGAAGACAGGCACCCCTGCTCGGCTGGATGGCCGTACCATCGATTACGCGATGCTGGAAGCTCAGCCCGGCGATGAGCCGCCCGCGCCGTTCTCCTTCCTCACGGAGCGGATTACGACACCGCAGATTGCCTGCCACATCACGGCGACGACGCGAGAGACGCATGCGATTATTGCGGCGAACATCCATCGCGCGCCGATGTATTCTGGCCAGATCGAAAGCATCGGCCCGCGCTACTGCCCCTCCATCGAGGACAAGGTCGTTCGCTTCCAGGATCGCGGAAGCCATCAGATCTTTCTGGAGCCCGAGGGGCTCGACGATCACACCGTTTATCCGAACGGCATTTCGACTTCGCTTCCGGACGACGTTCAGCGCGCCTTTATAAAGACGATCCCCGGCCTGGAGAACGCCGCTGTGCTCCGGCCCGGGTATGCAATCGAATACGATTACGTGGACCCGCGAGAGCTGGCCTCGACGCTAGAGGTGAAGCGGCTGCCGGGGCTGTTCCTGGCAGGCCAGATCAACGGCACGACCGGGTACGAGGAGGCGGCGGGGCAGGGGCTTGTCGCGGGCGTGAACGCGGCCTTGAAGGCGGCCGGAGGAGCGGCAGATTTCACGGTCTCGCGGACGGATGCGTATATCGGTGTGATGATCGACGACCTTGTGACCCGTGGCGTCTCCGAGCCCTACCGCATGTTCACAAGCCGCGCCGAGTACCGCTTGCGCTTGCGCGCGGATAATGCCGATGATCGTCTGACGTCCTTGGGGGCTGGGATCGGCTGCGTCGGCCTTGAGCGCCGCCGGGCTTTCGGGGCGAAGGCGGAAGCGCTTTCGGGCGCGCGCCACACCCTGGAGACTCTATCGCTCACGCCGGACCAGGCGGCAGGATATGGGATTGCGCTCAATCGCGACGGACGCCGCCGCACTGGGTTCGAGCTTCTGGCGCTGCCGGGAATGTCGGTGAACGCGCTTTCGCGCATATGGTCCGAGCTGTCCGCGATCCCCGCGGCAACCGCGGAGCGCCTTGAGGTCGACGCCCGTTATGCGGTTTATCTGGAGCGCCAGGAGGCAGGCATCCTCGCCTTCAAGAAGGATGAGGCCGCGGCAATCCCCGCGGCAACCGATTTTGCGGCCATCCCCGGCCTGTCGAACGAGGTTCGCCAGAAGCTCGAACGCCATCGGCCCGCGACGCTCGCTCAGGCCGCGCGCATCGACGGCATCACGCCCGCCGCTCTAATGATCCTCCTGGCGCACATCCGCAAGGCTGCTCGCGCCGCTTGAGAGGAAACACCTCACCCCCACCCCTCTCCCGCAAGGGTAGAGGGGAGATACAGCGTCCCTTCTCCCCTTGCGGGAGAAGGACAGGGTGAGGGGAACTAGCTTCCGTAGGATTCCGGGAAAAGCGACTGCACCTCGACGGAAAAGCCGGGAGGGTCGAAGCGGAGAAAGCCTTCTCGCGCGATGCGCATCTGAATGAGATCACCTTGACCCCTCGCGTGGTGGGTGACTGAACGGCTATCGGCGTCGACGATTACATAATGATGGATGCTCGGTATCTCGAAGTAACGGCGCACCTTCAGGCCCATGTCGACGGCACGCGTGGACGGCGACAAAATCTCTACCGCGATAATCGGGTTAGGGGCCTCGAGCAGGTGGGCCTCCAATGGGTCTCCGCAATTCACAAGCAAGTCCGGCTGGAACGTAGTCCGCTGATCGACGCGTATCGCGAGGCAATCGATGAACGCTTCGCAAGGGATGCCAGCTTTCTTGAGAGCGGCCTTGAAAGCGCCTCCGGCGGAAAATTTCGTTTCACCATGCACCACACGCTCGGGCGACATCGCCACCGGCACGCCGTCGCAAAGCTCCCACCGCCCCTCGCGGCCTTCGACCCAGGCGAGGAACTCATCGACCGTCATTTTCTGCTTGGCGAGCGCGTTCATCCATCAAGAATAAGCTTTCGGCAGGGGCGCAGCAAGAGGTGGCGCCACTGGCCCATGATCGCACTGAGTGGTTTGCCGGCGGCAGGCCACGCACCGGCCAGATATAAGAGAATGGTAAAAAGGCGAACACACTCACCTTCAGTTTTCATTCCGTTCACGCGCTGTGGAACGAACGCGATTTCAAAGCGCCTCTTGTTCCACGGCCTTGGTGTCGCACGCTGTAAATTGCTTACGACGGACTTGCGGCCCGGACTGCGAATCCCCGAATAACCGCTCATGGACACGGTGCGCCGAATGGCAAAGATCGAGAACGCCGCCGACTTTGCGCGAGCCTTTTCTGTTTCACATGAAACGGTGGAAAAGCTTGAGCTTTACGGGCGTCTACTCTTGCAATGGCAAAAGGCCGTCAATCTCGTAGCTCCCTCAACAATTCCCGAGATTTGGCAAAGGCACTTCGCAGACTCCGCACAGCTTCTTGCGCTCGCACCGCATGCGAAAACCTGGGTTGACCTCGGTTCTGGAGGGGGATTCCCAGGACTCGCGATTGCTATTATGATCGCGAATCAGAAAGAGTGCTTTGTGCACCTTGTCGAGAGCAATAGTCGCAAGTGCGCTTTTCTCTCGGAGGTCGCGAGGCGGACTGGGGCTCCTGCCCGCGTGCACAACTTGCGCATCGCCGATGCCGCCGCGAAGAGAGCGGCTCCTGTCGCCGATGTGGTGACGGCACGGGCGCTAGCGCCACTGGGCGCTCTGTTAGAGCTAGCCCTGCCGTTTTTCGGTAATGCGTCAGCCGGGTTGTTTCTGAAAGGCCGCGAGGCCGGAGTAGAAATCGCTGAAGCGCGGAAACGTTGGGCTTTCGATTTTGAGATCCACACCAGCATCAGCGATGCACAAGGCCGCATCTTAGAGATCAGAAAGCCGATGCTTAAACAGGGTGGCGAGCAGTGACAAACAGAAACCATAAAGGCCTTAGGGTGTTCGCGATCGCCAATCAGAAGGGCGGCGTGGGCAAGACGACGACAGCAATCAACCTTGGAACGGCATTGGCGGCTGTGGGCGAGCGCGTTCTCGTGGTCGACCTCGATCCGCAAGGAAATGCCAGTACAGGGCTTGGCGTGCCGGAAGAAGCCCGTCATGTCTCCACCTACGACGTGCTGGCCGGAGCGGCGGCGCTTGAGCAGGCGATGACCCCGGCGGCTGTGCCGGGCTTGTTCGTCGCGCCGTCAACACGCGACTTGGCTGGCCTTGAGCCTGAAATCGCTGCGGCACCGAACCGGGCTTACTTCCTGCGTGATGCGATAGCCTCTTTGCGCGCTTCTGAGCAGGATCGCGCCCCAGGCGACCGCCTAGGTTATGTGCTGATCGACTGCCCTCCATCGCTGAGCATTCTTACGCTGAATGCACTCGCGGCGGCCGATGCGGCGCTGGTGCCCGTCCAGTGCGAGTTCTTCGCCCTTGAAGGGATTACCCAGCTGAAAGAGACCATCGACTTCGTGCGGTCGAGCCTCAACCCTTCGCTTGAGATCCATGGCGTGGTCTTGACCATGCACGACGGCCGCACAAAGCTTTCCGACGAGGTTGCGACAGAGGTGCGGAGCTTCTTCGGACAAAAGGTTTACGACACGATCATCCCCCGCAATGTGCGCGTCGCGGAGGCACCGTCTCACGGCAAGCCGCTCCTTCTTTACGATCACAAGAGCGCAGGAAGCCGCGCCTACATGGATCTCGCCGCCGAGATGATCAATCGCGAGCGGGCGGCGGCGAAAGCCGCGTAAACGAGTCTTGTTCCAGCCGCCTGCCATGTCACGCGGGGCGGCAATTCAGAGTTGATCAGCGTAGGTGGAGTGCGTAGTGGGCGGCTGCCGCAAGAGGGCAGCGAAGGCATTTAAGCACTAATCTCTTCGACTGGAGATCGACATGCAAACAAGATCGGGCGCATTAGCGACAGGGCCATCGCCCGTTCAGAAGAGCCGCCTTGGCCGCGGGCTTGCGTCTCTTATCGGCGACAACGTTCCAGTCAGCGGCCGGGTTCTGCCCGCCAATGGCGAAAGCAGGATGGTGCCGATTGACCGCGTGCGCCCAAGCCCGCTGAACCCGCGCAAGAACTTCAATGAGACGGAGCTGGATGAGCTTGCCTCCTCGATCCGGGAGAAGGGCCTGGTTCAGCCGCTGATCGTACGGCCCATCGACCCATCCGGCACGAATTACGAAATCGTCGCCGGCGAGCGCCGCTGGCGCGCGGCTCAGAAGGCCTCGGTCCATCTCGTTCCCGTCATTGTCCGTTCGCTTTCGGATCAGGAAGCGCTCGAACTCGCAATCATCGAGAACGTCCAGCGCGCCGACTTGAACGCGATCGAGGAGGCGGGCGGCTATCGGGAGCTCGTCGAGCGGTTTGGCTATACCCAGGAGGAACTGGCTGGAATTATTGGCAAGAGCCGCAGCCATCTCGCCAATACGATGCGGCTTTTGAAGCTGCCGGAGAGCGTGCAGATGCTTGTCCGTGACGGCTCGCTCAGTGCAGGGCATGCGCGCGCGCTGATCGGCCGTGAAGATGCGGAGACCGTGGCTCAGGACATCGTGAAGAAGGGGCTCAACGTCCGCGACGTGGAAGCGCTTGTCATGGGACGTAAGCCTGCAGGGGACAAAGCCGGGGCTGCACGGCCAAGCGTGCCACAAAAGGATGCGGACACGCGCGCCGCCGAACGCGACATGACCGACGCTCTCGGTCTTACCGTTGTGATCAATCCGGGCAGTGGCGAGGCTGGTGAGGTTATCATCCGCTACAAGACGATGGAGCAGTTCGAGGTCATTCATAGAGCGCTTCTGGCTCAAAAGCGCGCTTAGCTTTGCTGCATCACTGGTTGGACTCTCACCCCGGAAAGCGCTCTGCGCTTATCCGGGGTTTTTTACAAGCGGTAATCTCGCGCCGGTTTTAGGCTCCCCGCATTCCCCGCGCCGCCTTCGCGATCCTGAGAATAAAACTCGCCGTCAGATCCTCGGCGAGCGCGGGCTTCAGTCGCGTCTCCCTCAAAACGGCGTTGAACTCGCCAAGCTGAGCAGCCAGCGCATGCGCCGGCCAACGCCGAACCTGGCCAGCCAGGGTATCCTGTTGTTTGAAGAAGACCGGGGGCCTCAACTCCTTGATGGCCTGCATGATTGGCGCGCCCGCGTCCACCGCTGTTCTCAAGGCGTGAAGCCGGAGCAGCGTCGATGAAAGCACAACGAAAACGGGCGTCACATTTTGCTCGACGGCCATGAAGCGTTCGAAAGCGAGCAGCGCCTTTCGCCCTTCTCCATCGAGCGCGTGATCGATGATTTCAGACAGACCTGCGGTCTGCTGGTCGATCAAGCAATCTTCCACATCGCTGGATGTGATGCGGCGCATCTGTCCGGCATAAGTCGCGAGCTTCTCTGCTTCGCTTCGCGCGAGAAGGGCGGAGAAGTCGCAGCGGGTTGCGATAAGAGCAGCGGCTTCCGCGTCGATTTCATATCCCAGGGAAGAAACGTGCTGGCGGATGGCGGTAGTGAGACTTTCGCGGTCCTCGCCATAGCATGCGATGGCTGCAAGATGGGGCGCAGCATCGAATGCTTGTGCGAGCTTGTGGGTTTTCTTGAGGTCCGGCGCTTGGACGATGAGAAACGCGCTTTCAAGAGGCCGTGCAATGGCTTCGAGAACGGTGGGCTGCGCCTTCGCCGGTAGCGAAGTCAGCCAAACGATCTTGGTCCCGCCGAACAAAGACCCCGTTGTCAGCTCAACGATAAGCCGGTCTGGGTCTGCGGCGGCATCGGTATCGTGAAGGCGGATGATTTCGGCATCCGGGCCAGCCTTCTTTGAGAGCAAGCCGGCGAGGGCTTCGGCTCTTGCTGAGATCTGAAGACTATCCGAGCCGTAGAACAGGAAGCCCCGCACGGCGCCCGGAGGAGCGGACAGGAACTTGTTCGCCGATGATGTGCTTGGCGCAACCATAATGTGAAACCAACCACCAAACTAGCAGATGCCGAGGATGTCATAGCCGCCCTTTAGGCGGCTATCCAGAGAAACAAGTTAAGCTAGTTTTGTAGGCGGCCGTGACAAGGGAAACAGCGCACGCCCTTTCGAAGCATGACAGCGAATTTATGCGTTTGAGAGTAGCGATGAGACTTTGCGTTCAGTGCCGCTTAGATGTCGCGGGACAGAAAGGCCGCCAATCTCGTTTTCAGCGTGTCCGCCAGCGAGCGCGCTGCGCGGTTTTCTGCGTCCAGCGCGGCGCGGGTGTCTCCATAGATCGACCCCGAGGTGCCGCTCCACCCGGTCAAGTCATAAGCAGCCTCTGAGGTGCTTGCACCCTTGAACACGGTCTCATTGTCTTTAAGCCGAACGAGGCGGAACTCTGCGTCGAGCTGCAGGATTTGACCCGTCGGGGAGCCTGCCTGAGTAACGAGCGTATTTCTGACGGACTCGCGAAGCGCGATGTCGAGCCGGTAAACGGGCGCCAACGCTTCTCCGCCTCCCGTTGTCCCAAATATGAGTTCGTTACGCAGACGCTGTCCCGTGCGGCTGCCAATGGCCGAGATCTGGATCGTCTTCATAACATCGGTCAGATTTGTGCCGTTTGCGGTTGTCCCATACATGGGATGAAACCCGCAGCCGCTCGTGCCAAGGCTCAAGAGACCCGCAACAACAACAATCCCGGCTCCCTTGAGGAGGCGGCTGCTGCTTTTCGAGGATTCAAGCCACGACATTGACGATCCTTTCGGGAACAACGATCACCTTTTTAATCGGCCGCCCATCGACTGCACGGGTGACGCTTTCGAGTCGAAGCGCCGCTGCTTCCAAATCCGCGCGATCAGCATTGCGCGGCACGACGATCTCGTCACGGCGCTTTCCATTCACCTGTACGGCAATGGTCACGGTATCGTCAATCAGCAAGCTTCGCTCAACCTTCGGCCACCTCTCGTTTGCGAGCAGTGTGTTGTAGCCCAGCAGCGCCCAGCCCTCTTCGGCGAGGTGCGGCATGAATGGATTCATCATGTGCACGAAGAAGACGAGCGCTTCCCGCAACGCGAAACCGAATGAGGCATCGTCGCGCGCAGCCTTGTTCTGCAGAGCGGCAGTGAGCGCATTCGCAAATTCGTACACCGCGGCGATCGCACGGTTGAAACGCAATCCCTCGATCTCTTCGGCAACGGCGTTCAAGCCTTTATGGGCGGAGCGGCGGAGCGCTTGGGCCGGATCGGAAAAGGTCGCTGGGGAATTTCCATTCGGCGCCGGCAGAAGCGGCAGAGCTTCGTTTATCAAGCGCCAGGCCCGCTGAATAAAGCGCCAGGCGCCCTGCACGCCCTCCTCCGTCCACAGCACGTCGCGCTCGGGAGGGCTATCCGACAGCATGAACCAGCGGGCGGTGTCAGCGCCATAGTGCTCGGTGAAAATGTCCGGGTCGATGGTGTTCTTCTTCGACTTCGACATCTTCTCGACGCCGCCGATCTGGATCGGCTCGCGATTTCCATCCAGGCGAAATGCCTTGCGCACGCCGTCTGTCGTCTCGATCCGCACGTCAGCCGGGTTGAGCCAATGCTGCTTTTCGTCGAAATAGGTTTCGTGCAGAACCATGCCTTGCGTAAAAAGCGCGGCGAACGGCTCGCTCAGTGAGAGATATCCGCAATCCTTCATGGCGCGAGTGAAGAACCGCGCGTAGAGCAAATGCAAGATCGCATGCTCGACGCCGCCGATATATTGATCGACCGGTAGCCAGTAATCGACCGAAGCCTTCTCGACTGGTTCCTTGGCATGCGGCGAGCAAAAGCGCGCGAAATACCAGGAACTGTCGACGAAGGTATCGCAGGTGTCGGTCTCTCGCGTCGCCCTGCCGCCGCAGGTGGGGCATTCGACATGCTTCCAGGTAGGATGGCGATCGAGCGGATTTCCGGGCTTATCGAAGGAGACATCATAAGGAAGCCGAACGGGCAAATCCTCGTCCGGCACCGGCACGACGCCGCACTTCTCACAGTGGATCATGGGAATGGGGCAGCCCCAATAGCGCTGGCGAGAGACACCCCAATCGCGCAGCCGGAATGTGGTCCGCTTCTCGGCCATGTTGCGTTTGCCGAGCCGGCTTGCGACTTCTTCCTTCGCGTCCTCGACGGACATGCCATTCAGGAAAGAGGAGTTCGCCAAACGGCCGGGTCCGGTGTAGGCCTCATTACCAATCTTGAATTCGGCAGGATCCACGCCTTCGGGCACGACGACCGCTTTAACCTTGAGCCGGTACTTGCGGGCGAAGTCCAGATCGCGCTGGTCGTGCGCGGGACAGCCGAAAATTGCGCCGGTGCCGTAATCCATCAAGATAAAGTTCGCAACATAAACCGGCAGCTTTGTGGTCGAGCGGAACGGATGCGCGGCGACGATGCCGGTCGCGTAGCCTTTCTTCTCGGCGCGGTCGATTTCTTCCTGAGCGGTGCCGATGCGCCGGCACTCCTCGACGAACTCCTGCAGCTTCGGATCGGATTTCGCGAGTTCCTGCGCAAGCGGGTGCTCCGGCGAGATGCCGATGAAGCTTGCGCCGAATATCGTATCGGGGCGCGTCGTGAACACTTCGACCCTCGGAAATTCGGCGGGCAGCCGTTCCCCAGACAAATGGAAACGCATCAGGAGCCCTTCGCTCTTGCCGATCCAATTGCGCTGCATTGTGCGAACTTTGTCGGGCCATTTGTCCAGAGTGTCGAGGCCAGCGAGAAGCTCATCGGCGTAGTGCGTGATCTTGAAGAACCACTGCGCCAGCTCCTTTTGCTCGACGAGCGCGCCGGAACGCCAGCCCCTGCCGTCGATCACCTGCTCGTTGGCGAGCACGGTATGATCGACCGGATCCCAGTTCACCTTGCTTTTCTTGCGATAGACGAGCCCCGCTTTGTAGAAGGCCAGGAACAGCCGCTGCTGCTGATGATAGTATTCCGGATCGCATGTCGCGAACTCGCGAGACCAGTCGAGCGAGAGGCCGATGCGCTTTAGCTGCGCACGCATAACCTCGATGTTTTCGTAAGTCCAATCGCGAGGATTGGTGTTCTGCTGCATGGCCGCGTTCTCAGCGGGGAGGCCAAAAGCATCCCATCCGAAAGGATGCAGCACGCTGAAGCCTTGCGCCCGCTTGTAGCGCGCAACCACATCGCCCATCACATAATTGCGCACGTGCCCGACATGGATGCGGCCCGATGGGTAGGGAAACATCTCCAGCACGTAGTATTTTGGCTTTTTGCGATCCGGGGAGGTGAGAAAAGTCTCTTGCTCCTCCCAAATCCTCTGCCAATGTTTTTCGCGCTCGGGTGCGTTGTAGCGTTCTAATGCCATGGGTCGGATGTCCTGCGCTTAGCGCGGCAAAAAAGGTTTGCGTGATATGAAGTTGAAAGCAAGCGCCGGTCAAGAGAAGCTCGCGAGATGACCAGAAGTGATCAACCGTTCAATTCACGCGCAATCGAAGAGCGATATCTTTCGATCAAGGAGCGCGTCTGGCGCGCGGCTCAAAAACAGGGGCGGGAGCCCGCGTCCGTCAAGCTTGTCGCCGTGACGAAAACTTTCGAGGAAAGCGACATCCTGCCGGTCCTCAGGCAAGGACATTGTTGCTTCGGAGAGAACCGCGTTCAGGAAGCGATGCGGAAGTGGCCGGTCTTGCGGGAGCAGTTTCCTGCGATTGAGTTGCACTTGATCGGGCCGCTTCAGTCGAACAAGGTGCGTGAAGCTGTTGCCTTTTTCGATTGCATCGAGACCTTGGACCGGCCCAAGCTTGCAGCCGCTCTCGCCTCCGAGATCCAGCGCCAAGGCAAAGCGCCGAAGTTGCTTATTCAGGTCAACATCGGTCTGGAAGCGCAGAAGGCCGGCGTTGCGCCCTCGGAGACCGCGGCTTTTGTAACGCGATGCGAGCGTGAATTCGGTCTCGCCATTAGCGGCTTGATGTGCATCCCGCCCCTTCAAGACGATCCGTTACCCTATTTCGAAAAGCTGGCGGCGCTTCGCGACGAGCTTGAGCTCCCTGAGTTGAGCATGGGTATGAGCGGCGATTTCGAGGAAGCTATCGGCGCGGGAGCCACGATCGTACGCGTCGGCTCAGCGATTTTCGGGAGCCGTTAGGAGGGGCGGCGAACGGTCATTTTGAGCGCCATTGTTCGAACCCGAACGCCCCATTTGACAATCAAGACGGTAGATGACCGGTTCGAAGCCCGGTCAGTACTTAGACAGATCGTTCCTAATCCAAGTCAGCCACATTCGCCGGGCCGCCACCGTGGACGCGCTGCGCGAGCGCTGCCTCTATGAACTGCGTCAGGTCCCCGTCCAAAACAGCGGGAGGGTTCGTGCTAACCACCCCCGTGCGCAGGTCCTTCACCATCTGATAGGGCTGCAGCACATATGACCGGATTTGATGCCCCCAGCCGATATCTGTCTTTGAGGCGGCCGCCGCCTGCGCTGCCTCCTCGCGCTTTTTCAGCTCCATCTCATAGAGCCGAGCCTTCAGCATAGTCCACGCGGTAGCGCGGTTTTTGTGCTGGGAGCGCTCGTTCTGGCATTGGACGACAATGTTCGTCGGAATGTGCGTGATGCGCACCGCGCTGTCGGTGGTGTTGACGTGCTGGCCTCCGGCGCCGCTCGCGCGGAATGTGTCGATGCGGCAATCGCTTTCGTTCACAGCGATATCGATGGCCTCGTCCACAACGGGGTAAACCCAGACAGATGCGAAGCTCGTATGGCGGCGCGCGTTTGAATCGTAGGGCGAAATGCGGACGAGACGATGCACGCCCGACTCGGTCTTGAGCCAGCCGTAGGCGTTTTGGCCCTTGACCTGGATCGTGGCGGACTTCAGTCCCGCCTCTTCCCCCGCGTTGCTCTCAATCAGCTCGACTTTGTAGCCCTGCTCGTCGGCCCAGCGCATATACATGCGCAGCAGCATTTCGGTCCAGTCCTGGCTTTCCGTGCCGCCCGCGCCGGCATGCACCTCAAGGAACGTGTCGTTGGCGTCGGCTTCACCGGAAAGCAGGGCTTCGACCTCCCTGCGCTGAACCTCGGTGCGAAGCGTGGCAAGCGACGTCTCAGCCTCGCGGACGACCTCTTCGTCGTGCTCCTCTTCGCCAAGCTCGATCAGGCCTGTCGCGTCGTTCAAGCGGGCGTCGAGCTGGGAGTAGGCTGAGAGGGCCGTGTCCAAGTGCTGGCGTTCGCGGAGGAGTTTTTGGGCGCGCTGAGGATTATCCCAAAGGCTGGGGTCCTCTACGATGGCGTTCAGGCTGGCGAGGCGAGCCTTGGCTTTGTCCCAGTCAAAGATACCTCCGTAGGAGCGAGAGGGATTGCTTGATTTCGTCGACGATGGCGAGAGTTTCAGGGCGCATCTTGAATTTCCATTTTAGCCGGGAGACGCGCGGCGCGGTCCCGTTCAGCGTATCGAAATGAATTGCGTAAAGATGAGGGCCGCGCGCCTTAGTACAAGCCTCCTGCGCGCGGTTCGTGTCCGTACGGCGACGGCGGCTGATAAACGGTTCCCGCGCTGCTTGGCGGGCGCGGCTGCGGAGCTGTTCCCCATGGCGCAGGGTTGGAGGAAGGCCCCCAAGAGCCGAATCCGTTGGGTTGCTGCTGCTCCTCAGTCGAATAGCCCGCGGCCGTGGCGTAGCCCTCAGGCGGTTCGGTGCCCGGTTTGAAATACTCGATGATGGCGTCGGGATCGTTGGGATCGGTGCGTTGTCCGGTTCTCTTGTTGATCCGTACCTGCCGAAGGTCCGACGGGGTACGGAATGGAACGGCTGGCTTGTCTTTCAACGCCATCTTGAAAAAGTCGGCAAAGATAGGCGCCGCGAGCTCACCGCCGGTCTCGCCGTGCCCCATAGGCTGAGGGTTATCATACCCAATGAAAACGCCCATCGCCATATCGGGAGAGAACCCGATGAACCAGGCGTCTTTCTCTTCGTTCGTGGTGCCGGTCTTGCCCGCAAGCGGCTTGCCCACGCGTTTGTATATCATTGCACCCGTGCCACGAATGACAACGCCCTCGAGCATAGAGGTAATCTGATAGGCCGTCATCGGGTCGATGATTTGCTTGCGGTCGTCAGGCAGCTGAGGCTCGTCCTGTCCGCGCCATGCAACCGCACTGCAATTATCGCATGGCCGCGTGTCGTGCCGCCAGATGGTCTGGCCGAGGCGATCCTGGATCCGGTCGATGAAGGTGTAGTTGATCTTTTTGCCGCCGTTGACAAACATGCAATAAGCCGTTGTCAATCTGACGAGGGTTGTTTCACCCGCACCCAGCGCCATCGAAAGCAACGGCGGAAGATCGTCGTAAACGCCGAAGCGGCGGGCATATTCGCTAACGACCGGCATGCCGATATCTTGCGCGAGCCGCACCGTCATCAAGTTTCGCGATTTTTCGATGCCGACGCGGAGCGGCTGGGGGCCGTGGACTTGCTTGTCGTAGTTATCCGGCCGCCATAGACCTTGGCCATTGCCCTGGTCGATCGTGATGACAGCATCGTTCACAATGGTCGCGGGTGTATAACCATTATCGAGGGCGGCGGCATAGACGATCGGCTTGAACGATGAGCCCGGCTGGCGTCGCGCCTGAATGGCCCTGTCGAACTGGCTCTCCGCGAAGCTGAATCCGCCGACAAGCGCCAGAATACGCCCGGTGTGCGGATCCATCACAACGGTCGCGCCGCCGATTTGCGGAACCTGCATTAGCTGCCAAGCCAGGGCCGGTGCTTTCACCTCGCCTTTGGGCGGTTTCGCATCGTGCGGCGGCTCTCTGTTGAGGATATCAAGCTCAGTTGGCGGCGAGACATAGACAATGTCGCCAACGGTCAAGACATCGCCCACGCCAAGCGATCCTTTCGCCTTGGCCCTGCGTGCCGCGCTCTCGATGGCCCATTTGACCCCTTCCAAGCCCAGCTCGACAGTCTTCCGATCCTGCTCGACGGTTCCGTTAGGAAGACGGCTTGGTTGGAGGCCAATCACGGCCTTGTCCTTGCCGGACTGAAGGACAACGCCGAGACGCCACGGCTCCACATCCGACAAGGAGGGTACATCGGCGAGTTTCGTGCCCCAATCGCCATCGGCGACATCGATCTTGGAGACCGGACCGCGCCATCCGCCGTGTTTCCTGTCGAACGCGACCAGTCCCGCACGGAGAGCTGCGCGCGCCATAAGCTGCAGATTTGGATCGAGCGTGGATCGCACCGAATAGCCGCCCGCGTAGAGGCTCGAATTGTCGTTCTCGTCCTGACCATAAAGGTCCACCAGCGACCGGCGCACTTCCTCGGCGAAATACTCCGCAGCGAAGGTGGAAGGACCGATCTGCCGGTTCGTCATTTCGAGCGGCATCTTCTTTGCGTTCTCGGCATCTTCCTGGGTGATAAACTTGAAGCGCGCCATGTTATCGATGGTGGCATTCCGGCGGTTGAGCGCTTCCTGGAAGTATTTGCCGCGCGCCGTCGTGAGCTGCAGCTTGGATGGCTCCTTCGGTAGTGAAGCCAGATAAGCGGCTTCATGGATCTGCAGCTCGTGAAGCTCCTTGCCGAAATACCGCAATCCTGCGGCTGCGACGCCATAAGCCCCAGCGCCGAGATAGATTTGATTGAGATAGAGATCGAGAATGCGTTCCTTTGTATAGGCACGCTCAATTCTTATCGCGAGAATCGCTTCCTTTGCCTTGCGCAGATAAGATTGCTCGCTTGTGAGGAGGAAGTTCTTGGCGACCTGCTGCGTGATGGTCGAGGCGCCCTCCTTCTTCCTCTTTGTTATGTTGTTGTAAACAGCGCGAAGAATTCCACGAAAATCGACGCCATTGTGCTCGTAGAAATTCTGGTCCTCGGCCGCGAGAAACGCGTTGATGACCAACTTCGGCATGGTCTGAACGGGAACGTAAATACGCCGCTCTTTTGCAAATTCCGCGATAAGTCTGCCATCGCTTGCGTGAACGCGGGTGATGACTGGCGGCTTGTAATTCGCAAGCTTATCATAATCCGGCAAATCCTTGGAGATCGTCCAAAGAAAATATGCCACGCCTGCGGACCCGGCGAGAAATAGGAAGACGCCTGCTGTGAATGCAAAGCCAAGAAACCGGAGAAACAAGTTCTTGCGGCGCTTTTTTTTCACAGGCGGCTTCACAGGCGGTCTGATTTGCATCGCTTCCACGCTTGGTTATTCGGCCGGTTCCGCGATCGGACCAAATTAAGCGACCGGATAGATCCTGAGGGCGCCATCACGAACATAATGGCGTAGCCAAATTGTGACAGCATATAATGCTCAAGCCGGATCGGATAACCACAAGATCATATCCTGCACAACCATGAGTTAACGCATGGGAGGCTCCTGCCACAAAATGCGACACTTTTGATTGCCTACAAAGGAATGTGCGCTTGACGCTCGGTCATGAATGCATTCACGGCTTCGGCTAAAGAAGCCGCTGTCGATGCGCGCCACTCGCTTGAAATCAACAGCTTTTCATCGTCGTCATTGCTTAGATATCCGAGCTCTATCAGCACCGCGGGCACGCCAGTCGCCTTGAGCACCCGCAGATTGGCCGAACGGTGAGGACGGATATTGAACTTCATTTTCCCCTTCATGTGCTCGATGAGGTAATTGGCGAGGGCGAGCGACCGGTTCTTTTTGCTCCGGTTTTCGAGATCGCTGAGGATGCTGTTGATCTCCTCCGAGACGGCTGGGGTTTGCTGCTCGCTCGCCACGCCGGCCTGCACATCGGCTTTGTTCTCATTCTGAGCCAGGACCTTTGCCTGTTCGTCCGAAGCTTCCTCCGACAAGGTATAGACCGTGCCGCCGCGCACTTCCTTCAAGCTCTTGAGTCCGAGGCGTTTGGCGTCGAGAGCGTCGGCGTGGATCGATATAAGGAGGTCGGCTTTCGGTCCCGATGCCATTTGCGCACGGTCGTCCAGCGGGACGAAGACATCAAGACTTCGGGTCATCACAACGCGATAGCGGCCGGTCGCTTCGAGCTTTTCCGCCAGCGTTTTGCAAAACTCGAATGTCACTACCTTTTCAGGCGTGTTCGTTACCCGCCCGAGCGCTCCCGCGTCGATGCCTCCATGGCCGGGATCGACGACGATGAGCGGCCTGTTGTCGGCCGAATCCTTGGAGATTGCGGCGCTCTGGCTGGCTTCCTCCCTTTGGACCGGCGGCGGGATTTTTGCTGCCGCCAGGAATGCCTTGTGCGTCGATCTCACGAGGTCGATGACGAGGCGGGCGGGAAGTTCGTTTTCAGGGGGAAGAAGCTCGGATTTCTCGATAAGCGCGGGCTCAACAAGATCGATCACAATGCGCGATTTTCCTGGCGCGAGCAGGCCGGACCGCGAAGAAAGGATAAGGCCCCGGCCCTTGTCGCCAGGCACCTGGATGTCGGTTTCGGGCAGGTCGACAACGATCCTGTATGGATCGGTGATCGAGAAAATGCGGAATTCGACCTTTTTTGAAAGGAAAGCAACGAATCGCGTATGCTGAATGTCCCCGCCGATCTGTGCGCTCAGCGTAACCTGATCCTCGGCTAATGCGCGTCCTAGTCCCGCAGCCAAAAGGAAAAAGAGAACCCATGCCACCCTCGCATGAGGCGCAACATTTCCCTGGTCCCTCATTTCCGATGCCCTTTTGCGGTCCCGTCAAGACCTTGCGCTTATAGCACCGCAGCGGGGCGCGTCTACTGTGTGCGGTAAGATCGCGCTCACAAACAGTTTTTCACATTTCACGGCAAGCTGCTTAGGTCTTGCTTGCGGCGAAAGCGAACACAACGTATTAGAGATATATCAACCCTGGTCGGATTAAGCTGGCTCATCCTTTGCTAGTGCCGGTTATAAAGATCAGCGGGCGAAGATTTGACAATCGCAATAGAGCCACGATCTTAGATCCGATAGCACAAGCGGTGGTCAGAGTAAGCAGCCAGGATGTTGAATCCTGATAATAAATAACCACGGATCGTGGTGACGCCGCCTCATTACGCATCGGCAATGAGCCGTCGGCGAACCGAGACCAGAACAATGGCAACTTCGCGCTCGAACTCGCTCTTATCGAATAACGCCAGACGCGGGTCCGGAAGCCTGTTGAGCCCTTATTCCCAGACGGAAGAAGGAATCGCCCCCAGCTTACGGCTGGGCGGAATTGGCGAATGCGCGATCAACAAACAGTGCGTCCGGCAAGGCGGTCCGCTCGATTATGCCAGCATAATCGCGAGGCCTTACCTTGGCGCGGGTGCGCCAGGAAGAATTCACCATGGGAAACAAAATGTTAATCGACGCCACCCACCCGGAAGAGACCAGGGTGGTGGTGACGCGCGGCAATCGCGTTGAGGAATTTGATTACGAATCGGCATCAAGAAAGCAGCTAAGAGGGAACATCTATCTCGCCAAGGTGGCCCGGATCGAGCCATCTCTGCAAGCTGCGTTCGTGAATTACGGCGGAAACCGCCATGGCTTCTTAGCCTTTGCGGAAATTCACCCTGACTATTACCAAATCCCGGTGGCTGTGCGCGAAGCCCTCATGAAAGAGGACGCGCTCGACCGTCAGGGCCGATTCCATGAAAACGGCGACGGCGGCCACTCGAACGAGCTGGAACATAGGAGCGCCAGCGATAGCGCCGCCGCGTCCGACGAACCGGCTGCAGATAATCTTTCGTCGGCTTACCCGGATATCTCACCGGCCTTCGAAGGTGCAAAGCCTGCCTTCAGCGAAGAGGAGGGCAATCTCCAACCTTCGCAAGCCGAGGCAGTGACGGATGTAGAAGCCGTTGCAGAGGTTGCGCCGGCGGCGGAAGAGCCAGCGAAGCCGGAAAGCGCAGCCGAGCCAGAGCCCGATCAGGAGCCTGCAGGACGGGATTCCCCGATAGCGCTGGAATCCGCTCTTCCTCCAACGATTTATGAGGAATTTACGGCCGCCGTCGCTCGGGCGGAAGAAGCTCGCGATGAGATTCCTGCCCACCCGGACGATGTCGAAGGAGAGCCGAACCCTCCGCATCATGGGGAGGCTGATGAGCAAGCGCCTCAGGCTTCGCTCGAAGCAAACGAAGAGCGCCTCGGCGAATCCGAGGGGCAGCACCATGATCAGCCCAACGGTTCGTCGGACGACGAACATACGAATTGGGACCATAAATCGAGTGGAGACGAAGGCGGCCTGATTTCCGTCCCCGAAGCGCCAATATCCGCCCCGGTCGAGGTGGTCGGTTCGGAAGACGCCTTGGAAGAACTGCCCCAGCGTCACAAGCGGCGTTGGCGTCACTACAAAATCCAGGAAGTCATCAAGCGCAACCAAATCGTCCTTATTCAGGTCGTCAAGGAAGAGCGCGGCAGCAAAGGCGCGGCGCTCACGACTTACCTGTCGCTGGCGGGACGCTACACCGTTCTGATGCCGAATACGGCGAGCGGCGGCGGCATTTCCCGCAAGATCACCGTCCCCGCCGACCGCAAGCGTCTGAAGGAGATCGCGCAGGAGCTCGAAGTGCCGGAAGGGATGGGCCTGATCATCCGCACGGCTGGCGCTTCCCGCACCAAGGCCGAAATCAAGCGCGACTTCGAATATCTGCTGCGGCTCTGGGAAAACGTCCGCGATCTTACTTTGAAATCGACCGCACCCTGCCTCGTCTACGAGGAAGGCGATCTGATCAAGCGCTCGATACGAGACCTCTACAACAAGGACATCGACGAAATTCTTGTCGCCGGCGAAGATGCCCATCGCGACGCCAAGGAATTCATGCGCATGCTCATGCCGAGCCATGCGAAGAACGTGCAGCTCTACAAAGAGCCTGAGCCGCTATTCATCAAGTACGAGGTTGAGCGGCAGCTGAACCAGATGTTCAGCCCCGTCGTGACGCTTCGCTCAGGCGGCTATATCGTCCTTAGTCAGACTGAAGCGCTGGTTGCAATTGACGTGAACTCGGGCCGGGCGACGCGCGAATATTCCATCGAAGATACGGCGCTGAAAACGAACCTGGAAGCTTCCGAGGAGGTGGCGCGCCAAGTTCGCCTTCGCGACCTCGCGGGCCTGATTGTCATCGATTACATCGACATGGATGAGCGGCGGAACAATCGCGCCGTCGAGCGTAAGCTGAAGGAATGCCTGCGCCACGACAGGGCGCGCATCCAGGTCGGCCACATCAGCCATTTCGGCCTTCTGGAAATGTCTCGCCAGCGGCTGCGCCAGGGCGTTGTGGAAGTGTCCACCATGCCCTGCCCTGTCTGCCAGGGCGTCGGCCACATTCGCTCAACGGAATCGGTGGCCTTGATGATCCTCCGCTCGATCGAGGACCATCTCCGCACGCAAGGGCCGGCCAACATAATGGTCAGCGCTTCGACGGAAGCCTCGCTTTACATTCTCAACCACAAGCGGGCCTATCTGCGTGACATTGAGATGCGCTACGGCGTAAGCATCGTCATGCAGCTCGATGAGAAGGCTCATGGCGCCCATTTTGCGCTTGAGCGCGGCGCGGAAGCCGTTCCTCCTGCCTTAGGGGAAACTAAGGCAATCCACATGGAAACCGCCTCCCTCCCAGTCGCCGCCCCCGAGGAAGAGGAAGAAGCTGCCGAGGGCGACGACAAACGTCCGCAGCGCCGCAAGCGCAGACGGCGGCGCGGCCGCGGCGATCAACCGTTCGAGACCGCACTCCAGAATGGAAGTGCTGCTCCCACCGGGGAAGCAGGAGACGACGAGCGGGATGACGAGGAAGAAGAGGGCGAAGTTCCCGCCATAGCTGCTCAGGCTGCAGCATCGCAACCAGCGCTCCGGCCAACGGCAGGGCTGCAAAATGGTGCAGAAGGCGATCCTGAAAGCCAGCTCCGGCGCAACCGGCGCAGAGGCAGACGGGGAGGCCGGCGTCATCGCGATGAAACTGGCGGCAGCTCGGAATTTGCGCGCCCGCAGCAGCCCGATCACATACCGGGGCTCGGAGAGCAGCCCATGATCAATTTCGATCATGACTTTCCCAAAAATTTGGCTCTCGGGCCGATAAACCCGGTACCAACTCAAACTGCGCTCCAGTCAGAACCTGAAGGCCAGCCGGAAATCACGCCAAGTCAACAGCCCGTCGAGGCTGCGACCCCTGCAGAGCTTCCGGTAGAGCCGCAAATGATGACACCGCCGGAAAATGAACCTGTTGCGGCAGTGGATCAACCGCAAGAAGCGGCGGCGCTGCCTGAGCAAGAAAGCGCTCCTGCCGAGGTCACTGTGCTTGCACCGCTGCCGGCGCCGGAGCCAAAGCCGAAGCCCGTCAGAACTGGCCCACCGCGCAAAGGCTGGTGGCAGCGGCGTATCGGTTAACGCGGGAGCCGTGGCGGGATTAACCGGAACTGTGCATTTGCTGCAGCGCATCGGCCATCTCCGCTATGACGGCGCGGGCGGCAGCGGCAGGATCGCTTGCGCGAACGATAGGCCGCCCGACAACAATGTAGTCGGCGCCCGCGCGCAAAGCATCGCCAGGCGTCGCCGTTCTCGCTTGATCGTCGCCAGAGATTGCCGTCTCGTTTTCCGGTCGAATACCGGGGCAAACGACAGCCAGCCTATCGCCGAAACGAGCCTTCAGTTCGCGGGCCTCCCGCGCCGAGGAAACGACACCGTCGAACCCGGCATCCGCCGCGAAACCCGCCCTCCGAAGCACAAGCTCTTGCGAGGAAACCGAAATGCCTTGCCCGCCAAGTTCGTCAGCTTTGGCATTCGTCAGGAGCGTGATCCCAAGCAGCTTCAGTGCCGAACCGGCGCGCCCCCGAACGGCGGCCTCGACGGTCTGCCTGTCCTGGGCGTGAACCGTAAGAAACGCCGCGCCGAGATCGGCCACCCGCGCCGTCGCGCGCTCGACTGTGTTGGCGATATCGAAAAGCTTCGCATCGACGAAAACCGGCACACCGGCGGAAGCAAGTTTGCGGACGAGTTGCACCCCATCTGCCATGAGCAATTCCAGCCCGATTTTGCATACGGCGTTTGGGAGCGCGAGACGCTGCCAGAAGTCGTACGCCTTGTCCGCCTCCGGCATGTCGAGCGCGATGATGAGCTTACGTTCGGCTTCGGTCTTGATAGTTTGCATTGGGTGAACCTCGTCTTCCCGCGCTGCGGCATGCAATTCTGCCGTGATTAAGCCCGTGACAAAAGTGTCAATCGCTGTCTGACCCTGAGCCAGGATAGGCATCGCCCCTCGTTGTGCCCGCTACCACCAGGAAAAGCGCCACCATCGCTTGATCACGCCTCTATATCCGGCTATATTACAGGATAGACTGAGGAGCAGTATGAGCAATTCGCAAAAGCGCGCTATTCAAAACTATCGTTCCCGGCTGAGCGAGCGCGGCTTGACCCGGTTCGAAGTGCTAGGTCTGGGCGCCGACCGGGACCTGATCCGCTCTCTCGCGCGCCGCTTAGCGGCGGGCGGACCTGAGGGCGCCAAGCTTCGCGCCGCTGTCACTCAGATCGCTGCTGGCGAACCGCCCAAAAAGGGCGGCATTCTCGCCGCGCTCCGCCGCTCCCCCCTGGTTGGCGCCGATCTTGAGTTGTCCAGGCCCTACGAGGAAGGGCGCAAGGCCGGGATTTAATGCGCTATCTTCTCGACACCAACATTATCAGCGACCTCATAAAGCCAACCCCTTCGGCATCCTTGGTCGCATGGATGGCGGAACAGGCGGACGAGGATCTATTCATCGCCTCCCTGACCGTCGCCGAAATCCGCCGGGGCGTGCTGGAGAAGCCTCCTGGCAAGCGACGCAACGCGCTTGAAGCTTGGTTCGCCGGAGCTGAAGGTCCCCAAGCCCTCTTCTTCGGGCGCGTACTGCCATTCGACACACCGGCCGCTCTTATCTGGGCCAGGCTCATGGCCGAGGGGAAGACAAAGGGGCGCCCCCGTAGTGCGCTCGATACAATCATCGCCGCGGTGGGTGAAGCCAATGGCTGTGTAGTTGTGACCGGTAATGAGAGGGATTTCGAGGGAATCGAAATCTTCAATCCTCTGCGCGCGGGCTCCTGAAGGGTTCCGCACCGGCGCTTGCCGTCGTCCTTAGCCAGCACCTATTCCCACTCGATGGTGCCGGGCGGCTTCGAGGTTACGTCATAGACGACGCGGTTCACGCCCTTGACTTCGTTCACAATGCGCGTGGCGATATGCGCAAGAAGGTCTATCGGGAAGCGATAGAAGTCCGCCGTCATGCCATCGACCGAGGTCACGGCGCGCAGCGCCAGCACATGATCGTAGGTCCGCGCATCGCCCATCACGCCCACGGTCTGGACCGGCAGCAGCACAGCGAACGCCTGCCAGATCTCGTCGTAAACGCCGGCGGCTTTCAGCTCTTCAAGGTAAATCGCATCCGCCTTGCGAAGCACGCTGAGTTTCTCGTCCGTGATCGCGCCGGGAATGCGGATGGCAAGGCCCGGTCCTGGGAAGGGGTGCCGCTTCACGAACGCGTCCGGCAGGCCGAGCTCGCGGCCCAGCGCGCGGACTTCATCCTTGAACAGTTCACGCAATGGCTCGACGAGTTTCAGCTTCATGCGTTCCGGTAAGCCGCCGACATTGTGGTGCGACTTGATCGTGACCGATGGCCCGCCACGAGGCGCGACGCTCTCGATCACATCCGGGTAGAGAGTGCCTTGGGCAAGGAATTCCGCACCGCCCACCTGGTGAGCGGCTTCGTCGAAAACCTCTATGAACAAGCGGCCAATCGTCTTGCGCTTCTGCTCCGGGTCCGTGACCCCGCTCAGCTCGGAAAGGAAACGCGGCGCGGCGTTTACATGGACGAGCGGGATATTGTATGAGCCGCGAAAAAGGCTCTCGACTTGCTCCGCTTCGCCTTCGCGCAACAGGCCATGATCGACGAAAATGCAGGTCAGCGCGTCGCCAAGCGCCTCGTGAAGCAGCACCGCCGTGACCGCGGAGTCGACGCCGCCGGAAAGACCGCAAATCACCTTCGCGCCGCCCACCTGCTTGCGCACGCGGGCAATCTCGGCGTCGCGGAAAGCGGCCATCGTCCAAGAGTTATCGCAGCCCGCGATGCGGTGGACGAAGTTTCGCAGCATCGTAGCGCCGCTCGGCGTATGAACGACCTCGGGGTGGAATTGCACCCCATAAAACCGGCGGCGCTCGTCGGCTATGGCGGCGAAGGGGGCATTTCGCGTCGTCGCGATGGGCACGAAGCCCTCGGGCAGCGCAGTGACACGATCGCCATGACTCATCCAGACCGGCGCCTTCTCGCCGGGCGACGCGACGCCTTCAAACAACGGCGATGCCGCCTTGATGTCGATCAGCGCCGAGCCGTACTCGCGCTCGCTTGAAGGCTCGACCACGCCGCCGAGCCGCGCCACCATGCCTTGCTGCCCATAACAAATGCCGAGCACGGGTACGCCCGCAGAAAAGATCGCATCCGGCACCTGCGGCGAGCCCACATCGAGCACGCTTGCCGGGCCGCCGGAAAGAATGATTGCCTTCGGCTTCAAATCCGCGATTGCTTTTTTGGCGGCATGGAAAGGCACGATCTCGGAATAGACATTCGCTTCCCGCACACGTCTCGCAATGAGCTGCGTGAACTGGCCGCCAAAATCCACAATGAGAACGACATCGGTTACGGGAAGGCCGTGCAAGCCGCGCTCCTATCTCGATGGTGAGAAAAGAATGGGTCCGCGCAATGCGGACCCATGACTAAGATAGACTTGTTTTGCTGTGCGTCCAGCGCCGCGGCTTCTTAGCGCCGGCCGCCCATGCCTGCTTATGGGGCCGGGGCCGGCTGCACCGGCTGCGCGGGCTTGCGATATTGCTCAGGCAGGCTGTCGTTAATCTTGGCCCAGTAAGGGGCATCTGAAGGCGACACCGGGCCGAGGTACCAATAGGCGCTAACGCCGACGATCACTAAAATGATGAGGACTAAAATCGTTCTCATTGGGGAACTCGCTTTTCTTGATGGTTAGTCGGTGGACGGGTGGGTTGCCGGATGAGCATCCCCAGGCATCTTTAGATCCAGCTTATAACAGCTTGTTGACCGGACCCTACAGCAGCAAGGGATCAACTTTGGCCATTTTGGGGCAGTTCGGCCTTCAGCGAAGCCATTCGTGATTTATGCGCCGTTTTTTAATAAAATGGCGATGTAAAAGCCGTCCATGCCGTGCCTGGCGGGTGTCAAAAGCAGACCCAGCTTATTAACGGCCTCAACGCCGTATACAGGGCTGGAAAGGGCTTTTTCAGCGCGCTGCTCGGCGTCAACTGGCGTAAATCTGGGGTTGCGATTCAGAAAGGCTTTGATTTGCTTGTCATTTTCATCCGGGAGGATGGAGCAGGTGACGTAAGCAAGCGTTCCTCCGGGCTTGAGAAGCCTTGCGGCCCGCTCCAACAGATCGCTTTGTGTCGCCACCCGCTCGGCGAGCTGAACGCTGGTTAATCGCCATTTCGAGTCGGGACGCCGGCGCCAAACGCCTGTCCCGCTGCAGGGTGCGTCAATAAGGACGAGGTCCATGCGCCCTTCAAGCGCAACGAGCGCGTTGTCCTCCCCCGGGGGCAGCGTCTGCACGTTTCGCGCGCCCGCCCGTTTCAGCCGCTCGAAGATGGGGCGGAACCGGACTGCATCGGAATCGTAGGCGTAGATCTGCCCCGTATTCTGCATCTGGGACGCCATGGCGAGCGTTTTTCCGCCCGCGCCTGCGCAAATGTCGGCGACCTGCATGCGTGGCCCTGCCCCAGCGAGAAGGGCCGCGATCTGGCTGCCTTCGTCCTGCACCTCGAACCAGCCGCGGCCGTGAGCAGGGTCCGCCTCAACGTTCGGGCTGCGCGCTCCGCCCTCGCGCGGAGGCAGGCGCACGCCGATGGGCGAGTATGGCGTCGCGGATGCGTCGTGGCGGGCGAAGGCCTTGAGAACCTTCTCGCGGGTCGCTTTCAGCGTGTTGACGCGCAAATCGACTGGAGCGCGAGTAGCCAAGGCCTGCCCTTCGGCGACCGCGGCGTCCCCGAAAGCCTCCTGGAAAGAGGCCTGCAGCCATTCAGGATAATCGCCCTGTACCCACGGCGGAGCATCGGACAAGCCGCTGTTTTTGAGACCCTGCTCCTCTTCCGGCGTGAGCGCTGAGGGGGAAAACCCCTCTCCGCTGCAAAAGCCGGCAATCTCCGGCAAGGAAACGCCCCAGGAGTTCCGCAACGCCGCAAGCGCAATGGCTCGCGGCGTATCGCTGCGCATCAAATAGGACAGCGATTGCTTTCGCCTGAGACTGTCGAAGACGAGATTGCCGATCCAGGCGCGATCCGTGGAACCGGCGAACCGATGCGCCCGGCCCCAATCGGCCAGCGCGACGGATGCCGCTCTCCCCCGCTCAAGGACCTCGTTCAAGACCTCGATCGCTGCCTGTAGCCTTGCACCGGACTGCATGAACGTCCGCGCTAAGCGTTGCTGATCGGATAATTCGGCGACTCGCGCGTGATCGTTACGTCGTGCGTGTGGCTCTCGCGCAGGCCCGCATTGGTAATTTTCACGAACTCCGCTTTCTCGTGCAATTCGGTGATGGAGCGGGCTCCCGTGTAGCCCATGGCGGCCCGCAGACCGCCGACGAGTTGATGCAAAACGCTGGACACGGGTCCTTTGTACGGAACCTGCCCCTCGATGCCTTCGGGCACGAGCTTCAGCGCGTCCGCCACCTCGCTCTGAAAATAGCGGTCGGCGGAGCCGCGCGCCATGGCGCCGAGCGATCCCATGCCGCGATAGGACTTATAAGACCGCCCCTGATAAAGATAAACCTCACCGGGGCTTTCATCCGTCCCCGCCAGAAGCGATCCGATCATTACGCAGGCCGCGCCGCTTGCCAGTGCCTTCGCGATGTCGCCCGAATACTTGATGCCGCCATCGGCAATGACAGGGATACCGTGGCGCGCCGCGGCTTCCGCCGCTTCCATAACAGCCGTCAATTGAGGCACCCCGACACCCGCAACCACGCGCGTCGTGCATATGGAGCCTGGCCCGATCCCAATCTTGACGGCATCCGCGCCCGCATCGATGAGCGCCATGGTTCCCTCGGCGGTCGCGACATTGCCGGCGATCACCTGGACGGAATTGGAGGCCCGTTTGATGCGGCGCACGGCGTCCAGCACGCGCTGGGAGTGGCCGTGCGCGGTGTCCACGACGATCAGGTCCGCGCCCGCGTCCATGATATGCTCACTGCGCTCGAAGCCGTCTTCGCCAACGGAGGTTGCGGCCGCAACGCGAAGCCGCCCCTGCTCGTCCTTGCAGGCGAAAGGATGCTGCTCGGCCTTCTCGATGTCCTTCACCGTGATGAGGCCGATGCAGCAGTAATTGTCATCCACCACGACCAGCTTCTCGATGCGATGCTTGTGCAGCAGACGCTTGGCATCGTCGCGGCCGATATTATCCTTGACCGTGATGAGGTTCTTCTTCGTCATCAGTTCGAAGACGGGCTGCGCGGGGTTGGTGGCGAATCGAACATCGCGGTTCGTAAGAATGCCGACCAGCCTTCCCTGCGGCGTGCCGCCGCCGTTCGATGGACCCTCCACCACCGGGATTCCGGAGATCCTGTAGGTCTTCATCAGGGTCAACGCGTCCTTTAGGGTCGCATTGGGCGCGATGGTGACCGGATTGACCACCATGCCGGACTCGAACTTCTTGACCTGCCGGATGTGCTGCGCCTGCTCCTCCGGCTTGAGATTGCGATGAATGACGCCGATGCCGCCGGCCTGGGCCATCGCGATCGCAAGCGGCCCCTCGGTGACGGTGTCCATGGCTGCAGCGATGATCGGAATGTTCAGCTTGATGCTTTTTGTCAGGCTTGTCGTGACGTCGACTTCGGAGGGCAAGACATCGGAAAGGCTCGGCTGCAAAAGCACATCGTCGAAGGTAAGCCCCGTCTTCTGCCGGATAATGGCCATTTCAATATCCTTAAGCGCTCGCGGCGCTTCGATCTGTGAGGATTTGCTTGGGGTGTAGCACCCCCGTCTCGATCTGTAAAATGTGGGTAGCGGTTTGTCCTGTCCAGTCACGGCCGCGGGAGGCGACGTGGCCGCTTTCTCAAGGTGCTCCTGGTATTACGGCTTCACCGTTGCTTTTGGCTCGTAGCTCGCCTGCTGTGAGCGGCGATGCGGCGCGCTGCAATAATCACAACCGCTGGTAAAATCACTTGTTAAGCCTCTCGACTGTCGTACTTATGTGCTTAGGCTGACGTCGAGCAATAGAGGATCACGATCATGGAACTGCGCAAGCTTACCGGCGAGCTGGCCGTGGCCGGTCAAATCAATCCGGGCGATATCCCCGGCCTTGCCGCCGCTGGCGTTCGCGCCATCATCTGCAACCGTCCCGATGGCGAGTCGCCGGACCAGCCTGCCTACGCCGAAATTGAGAAAGCTGCCGCCGCGAACGGTCTCAAGATCGCCAATCTGCCCGTGGTGCTGACGGCCATAAGCGACAGCGATGCGGTGGCCTTTGGGAAGGCTCTCAGCGAACTTCCCAAGCCCTTAGTCGCTTACTGCCGCAGCGGCATGCGTAGCACGACACTTTGGGCGCTCAGTCAGGCCAGCAAACTTCCCGCCGAGAACATCGTGCAGCAGGCGGCGATAGCAGGCTACGACCTGAAGCCTTTCCTGCCGCGTCTGCAAAAGTAATCGCGTCATGAGCGATCACACGGCGGAAAGCGCCATTCCGGATTTCGATGCGCAGTTTCGCGCAAAACTTATGGAGCTCATAGTTTGGCGGCGGGACGTGCGGAGATTCCGCACCGATTCCCTCCCGGCTGGAAGCATCGAACGGCTGCTTCGCCTTGCGTGCTTTTCGCCATCGGTGGGGTTGAGCGAGCCTTGGCGGTTCGTGATCGTCGAGGATCCGCAGAAGCGCCAGCGCATTCGCGCGAATTTCGCGGCAACAAACGCTGAGGCGCTCGCCTCCTACAGCGGAGAGCGAGCCGCGCGATACGCCGCTCTCAAGTTGGAGGGGCTGGACGAAGCGCCGGTCCAACTCGCGGTGTTCGCGGAACCCGACCCGGAACAGGGTGCCAAAGTCGGGCGGCGCACGATGCCCGAAACCGTCGCCTACTCCGTTGTGACGGCCATCCATACGCTTTGGCTGGCGGCGCGCGCGGAAGGGATCGGCGTGGGCTGGGTTTCCATTCTCGATCCGGCTCCGATTGCGCGCGATCTCGATGTGCCGGCGCATTGGCTGTTCATCGGCTATTTCTGCGTGGGCTACCCGAAGGAAATGGCGGACACCCCGGAGCTGGAGCGAATCAATTGGGAGAAGCGCGCGGACCCCGCATCGTTCATCTTCCGGCGGTGAGAATCGCTCTTGCATCTCCGATGCCGGAGGGGTCAAGCCCTCCGAGTATCAGCCCACAAGTGAATATCGCGTCCGCCCCGGCCAACTAGAGTGCCTCGGCGAAAAGCGCTTCGCGGGCACGACGGAGGGGTAAAGCTTCGTTAGTTGGCTACTTTTGCCTGGTCGATGAATTTGACGTAGGCATCGACCTCGAGGTCTCTCACGAAAACGTCCGCGCTTCCGACACTGCAGGAAAGAAATACCTGCCGCCAATTGTTGGCCTTCAATTTTGCCCCGGCCAGAACCGCAAAAGCATCGCCGTCGAATCTCCCAAGCGCCAAGTGGCCTGCCAATGCGTCTTGGCGAATCCGGTCGATGGCGGCAAAGAGGCGCTGCTCGGAAAGCTCAGTGCTCCGCGGGAATAATCTCTCGTACACCTCGCGCACGACATCGCCCAGGAACGTGTAGCCGGGTGGGTTGTCGGGCCAGGGCTTCGGGTCAGCGTCATAGATTCTTTGTGTCTTGCGCTCTGATCGCGCTGGGCTTGCGTTTTTCATCGTCATCTTCTTTTCGAGCTGAGTTTGCTTGTGTGGCTGCAAGCGTCGATGCCGCAGCACTCGGAATCGCTTTCCAGAACCTAAAAAGTCATGGTTAACGAATCGTTGGAAGTGCTCTTAATTCGATGAAAAATCTCAGCCTTTACCGATGGTAGTCTCTTCGGCGTCCCGTCCGGGCGCCCCTCGGCGACACTTAGCCGGATTTTTGAAAGGTGAACACGCAGTAGCGCATCGCCCCGGTGGTATATGCCGCGAGGATCAAAAACAGGGTGAGCGCGAAGACTTTGTTCTGTCCGCCCTCCGCGAACAGAAACTCCCGGTAGCGGCGGTCGCTCAGCAGTTTCGAGGCCGATCTTCTGATGCAGATCGACCAGGTGCGTTGGACGTTCGCGCTGATGTCGTCGGTGGAAAGCACGCTGAAGCCGGCGGCCTGAGCCAGCGTCCGGTAATCGCCCTCGGTGCCCATGCCGGGCAGGCGGCCATAGCGGCATATGGGCTCAAGCAGAAACCGCTGCTCCCATCGAGAGGCGCCGCTTTTCGCGAGCCACGCGCAAACAACGAAGCGCCCGCCTGGGCGCAGCACGCGAAAGGCCTCGGAGAAGAACCTCTGCTTGTCGCCGATATGCTCGGAGCTTTCGATGGCGTAGGTGCGGTCGAAGTGGTTATCGGGGAAATTATTCTGCAGCCAGTCGCAGAGCGCGATTGAGACGCCCTTAGCTTGACGCGCGGCTGCGATGCGAAACTGGCTTTCCGAGATGGTCACGCCTTCCAGCGAGATGGAATATCGCGACGAGAAAAGCCGCGCCGTCTCGCCGTAGCCGCACCCGATATCGCAGGCCGCCATGCCGGGCTTCAGATCGAGCTGCTGGGCGACGAGTTCGGCCAAGGCCTCGGCGGCTTCCGCGCTCGTTTCCTTTCCCGTTCGCCAATAGCCGTGATGAACGTGGTTCCCCCAAATCTCCCGGTAGAAGTGATCGAGTTCATTGTAATGACGCGCGACGGCTGAGCTCGTTTGATCGATCTTGGGCGTAATCATTGTCGCTCCAGCGGCAGAATAACCCTGATCCAGGCCGTTGCAGCAGGGAATATAGCGACGGCATCGTGACCAGAATAATGGGCCATATGGGCCGCGTACGGCAATACAGGCAATTGACTTCTTTCGATAACGTGATGAAGGCGTGAAGAATGGCAACGCAGCAGCAAGAAAGAGGCGGCGAACCCCACGCCGCCTTGTCTCGCGTGTCTAACGGCTGATAGGACCGGTTTGCGCATTGCCCGGCTGACCGGGCGACGAATAGGCACTATTCCCTGTCCCGTTTCCTGTGGTTGCGGAAGGCCGCGAAGCTGTTGAGCCGTTGCCGTTTCCGAGGGAGCCAGGCGATGCTGGATTTCCGGAGCTTGTCCCGCCCCCTGCGCCACCCGTTCCGGTGCTGCCCATGCCTGCGCTGCCGCCTGCCGCGCCAGCTCCGGCAGCCCCACCTCCGGCGCCGCCGCCGGCTCCGCCACCACCACCACCGCCGCCGCCTTGAGCGTAAGTCGCGGATCCAACAGCCAGAAGCAAAGCCGTTACAGATACGAATAATGTCTTCATGGTTTTTCCTCCTTTGAGGCCGAAACCATGAAAATAGAATGTGTTCCGATTTTATATCGCGTATTCAAGCATTAATACTTGCACTTATAGTTCTTATTGATTTCGGAGTAGGCCCTACTGTGCGTTTTTGGTCTCATATAGTCCGCGCACATCACGGCTTAGCTCGGCGCGCGAGGCCGGACGCAAATACATCATGTGGCCGCCGCGGTAGACGCGAAGATCGATCGGCGCCGCCCCGTCGATAGGCCGAAGCTGGCCGATCAGGTATTGCGACATGGCGTAGGGTGTCACGAGGTCGGTGTAGCCGTGAGCTATGAACACCTTGAGCGCACGGTTGCGCACGCGCGCTTTTTCCAGGTCTTCCAGCGACCCGGCATAGCCCTGCCGGTTGGGTTTTGTTCCAAAGTCCCAATGCCCGTTCGCATTTCAATTCAGCAACCGGTATTCGAGATCGGTGCGAAAGCCCAGCTCTTGCCTGAGGTAATTTACGGTTGCGGGCCGGAGCGCGGTTACCGCTCCGTCTAGGATCGGATCGAAGTGATCGTTATCCTCCGGCTGGGGCAGTGGAACACTCACCGTAGCGTCGTAATGGCTCAACGCGCGGTCGTTGCGTCTGCGAAACTCATGAAAGAACAGCGAAGTCGAAACCCGGCCGTGATGTTTCGCGATAATGCCGGCGTCGAGGCCGGTGTATTCGGCGAGCTTCGCGATCACGGCGTCGTCGCGGTTAAGCCCTTCCACGATATGCAGCAGGTATCCTGTGCGCGCGTATGTTTCGGCCTCATGCACGGCGTCGAGCGGCGCCTTCGGGCCGTCGCGCATTTCGATATGCGCGGCTGTGAGCGAAGGAAGCGCGAAGGTCAGCGGCAGGATCATGAATTCGTCGCCGCGCAACATGGAGAATTCAAGCGCGGGCGAAATCATGATAGCGCCCTGCACATGCAGGCCTTTCGCGAGAAGGCGGTCCGAAAGAAGCGCGGCGCGAAATCCGCCGTAGCTTTCGCCCGCGAGATATACGGGCCCAAGCTCGCGGCCATTTCGCGCGAGGTACAGATTCACGAACTCCGCGATGGAATCCGCATCCTTTTCGACGCCCCAATAGGCATGCTCGGCCTCGTCGCCGGATGTCGCCGTTCTGCTATAGCCGGTTCCGACAGGATCGACGAACACGAGGTCGGTGAATGGGAGCCAGCTCGACTGGTTATCGGAGAGTTGAACCGGCTGCACCGGCTCGGCGCCGTTCTCCTTGAAAGGCACGATGCGCGGTCCGATTGCGCCCATGTGCAGGAAGGCGGCCGAAGCGCCGGGGCCACCATTGAAAGCGAAAGTCACGGGCCTGCCGGTCGCGTTGTCGAGGGTATACGCCACATAGAAGACCTTGGCTGCTACCTCGCCCTTCCCGTCGAAAAGCGGCAGAGTGCCCGCCGTCGCCTTGTAGCTGAGCTGCTGGCCGCCGATGGTGATCGTGTGCTGTGTTACGCTGTCGGCCGGGAGATGCGAGGCTGGATTACCCCCGGCGGCTTTTTCGTGAGCCTGTGGCGCGGCCGGCTTCGCTTCCTCAGCACGCGCTGCGGAATACGATAGCGCGAACAGAAATACGCAAAGAAAGCGGATCAACTTCTGACCATACACGGCGACAGCCCTGTGAATTGCTACAAAGATCCTATTCGCTTGCCAGCAGATTAGGAGAGATGGGTTCTACCAGCAAAATCCCAAATATCTTGATGAGATGAAGGGACATTTGAATCCTACGCCTTGGCCGCCGCGGCGGGGATGATCTATCGCGCGTTGCGGGGAGAGACAAAAATGGCGTCAATCTCCGAAGCCGCTTCGGCTTACCTCTACTTAAGGGGTGCTTCGTTATTCGGGAGGTGATAGTTCAAGCCAAAGCGAAGTGTACTGAAGTTATTATCGACCTTCGTTCTGTCGACCGCGCCGTCGCTTGCCACGTTATTTAAGTTTTGCTCGCCAAGATCGATGTACTGATATTCGAGTTTGGCTGACCAGCCTGGAGCGAAGATATATTCCGCGCCGCCGCCCACGGCATAACCTGGTTCGGTTTCGACATCGCGAAGGGAGTTGGTAAACCCCTGGCCGCTCAAATTGTTGAGACGTATTTTTGTAATGACGTTGCCGTAGGCGATGCCGCCCGTTCCATAGATCAAAGCGTTTCCGAGGGCGTATCCAATTCTGGCCCGCGCCGTTCCAAAGTAATCGATACCCTGCTTTGCTTTGAAAAACGTTTGACCGAAGTAACTTTCAGTTCTGGCGAACCTATTGTTGATTTCAGAAGCCTGGAAGTCGGCTTCCATGCCTAAAACCCAGGAGTTTCCGAGCGCTGAACCGCCTTGCCAGTTATTACCGATTTCGATGCCGCCAAAACCGCCCTTCCGTTGGAACGTCCCCGCATCGCCGGTGCCCGGAACCGTATCCGTAAATATAAGACTGTTACTGTCGCCCCAGCCGCCGCCGCCATTGACCCCGAGATAGTAGCCTGCCCAGGAGGGGGCCGCGCTAACTGCGTCGTCTTTGAGACCGCCGGCAACGGCGGCTTGAGAGGTTTCAGAAGCGTTTGCGGGGAAATGCGCGGTAAGCCCCATGACCGGCCCATACTGAACCACATCGTACGCATATCTGTCCCGGCCTGAGCCCTGGGTATAATCGACTGAAAGCGCGCGAAAGCCGAGATAGCTATCGACGGGGATTCCGCTGAAGTCGAAAAGATGCCGATTGTAGGTCGCGAGCGCCTGCCATGAGAACTTGCTGCCAACATCGAAACCGCCGACATCGCCGCGAAGAGCCAGTTCCTGACCCGGTGCAAGCTGGTGGCGGATGCGCGCTCCGATGAACGGGTCGGTCCACTCGACAAACCCCGAATGAGCGAATGCAGCGCTACCGCCCGCGGGACCTGTAAGATTAAGGTTCACGTCAAGGGATTGCTGCCAGTAACGGCCACCCGCGAGGACATCGAGGGCGGTGTAGGAACCACTAGAATCCTTTAGCCCTCCCGATCCCCATCGCATCGCCTCATAGCCGCCTGTCAACTCAACCGCGGCAAGAGTGGCGCTGGACGAAAGGCTCGCGCCTACCGTACCGTAATCGGTTGAGCGGAGGATTGACGGTGAGGCTCCGACATTTGCATAAAAACCGTCGACCTCCAGGCTGAAGGGGCCTTTTCTGGCCTCCACATTGCCCATAACCCCAAATTTCAAGTAGCCAAACACATCGGACGGGTCAGCCTGCACATTGAAATCGCGGCCTTTGACCGTCGCATTTCCCGACAGCCATGGCATCCAGAGATAAGGCGTGAATGTGAAGGTCCAACCACTGGATGAGGCGGCAGGCTCAATAGTTTGTGGCTGTTGGACTGGCAGGTCAGCGGCGGCAGACGGGCCAGCGCCGAGCGCAAGAACAGCCAGTGCTGGTGTGAATAGCGATGCAAGCCTAAGAACGCCGTTCATGTCCCGCCTCAAATTTAAGAGAGCTGGTTTGCGAAGTTCCGCCCTCGAATACCATCCGGCTCAACCAGAGGTTGATGAGTCGTGCTATTCAGGCAAGGCCGGGGAACTTCTTAAACGATGTCTTCGCTATAATTAGAAATGCGTGTCACTTTGCTGCAACACGATCCGATCTATTGCGACGGCCCAAATGTCTCACTTCGTTGAACTCAGTACTTCAAAACAAAACGCAATTGAGTTTTGAAATCGTAGACTGGATAATCCTTAATAATCGGGACACTGACTTCGAGCGACATCACGGCTTTATTGCTTAGCTCCAATCCGATGGCAAAATCCGCCGGGAGAAACAGCCGTCCCGTTTGGCCGGACACTGGGTCACCGTAATTGATGCGGATGTCGTAGCTTGGGTAGAGGGTCAAGAACCAGCGCCCCGGCAGATCGATGTTCAGCGTCGGCGCGATCTGAAACTCGCTGCGATCGCGTGTCGAGGGGTTGCCAGCAACACTCACCGCGTAACGCATTGCCGGGACGAAGTAGCTATCGGCTCCGAGTTCGGGGAGCGAGTACCGAACGCCGAAACCAGGCATTACCTGCCATTTGCCGGACCCGAGATTGTCCTGCGCGGTAGGAGCTACAACACGCGCGCCAAAGCCGAAAGCCCAGCGCTCGCTCAGGGTCCTGATCAGGACAGCCTGAAACGTGGAGTTGCCGAGGCCGAGGTCTTCCGTCGAACCGGACTTGTCAGAAACCGTTTTCTTATCCTGGCCCTCGGCTTCTCCGTACAGGGAAATCTTCCACC
Source organism: uncultured Alphaproteobacteria bacterium (assembly GCA_963834165.1). Taxonomy (GTDB): domain Bacteria; phylum Pseudomonadota; class Alphaproteobacteria; order Rhizobiales; family Rhodomicrobiaceae; genus Rhodomicrobium. The sequence continues at coordinate 125,465 of CAWIAL010000011.1, forward strand.
AGCGGTCCAATTCGATTCGAGTTGTTGCCCGAAGATAAAAGATTTCTCTGTCGGTTGTGCTGTCAGGTCCCGACGACTGCTGAGAGCGAAATCGAAGCTCAAGGCTGTTCACAGGGCTTGTCAGATCCTCGCCATTATTCTCGGCCTCCTTTTCAGCCTTTTTATCTTGAGATGCGGGATTGTCTTGAGATGCCGCGGACGTCTCGCTCGCGTTCTCGACTGTCTCGGCAGCAGCCACGTGTGGGTTGCCTATCGCAACAAACCCCGCCGTCAGCAGCTGCACTAACATTGGAGCGCCGTGATCTCGCGGCGTCGTCATCCCAGCACACTCCCTTGCTTGGAAAGCGGGACGCGGCACATCAGACGGTCAACACGGAGCAACTATAAGGACGAAAGTAAAGGCTCAACAACTTTTGCGGGAAGGCCAGTCTCAGAATTTGTGGAAATTCCGCTTCTTCCGGGGGTCGCGCGCAAGCCTGGCGCGTCCAACGCAACCTCGTGAAGGGCAGCTCCACGCGTGAAGCTCAAGACTTCGTCGAATCAATTTGCAGCAAAACTGCGCAAATCCCGCACCAAACTTTAAGCGCCCAGCCTCCACAATAAAGCTCTGCCGTGCGCCGCTCGGCCCGAAGCAAACAATAGGCCACACCGTTTCGCTTGGAGACAACCATGCAACACCTAAGGACTTGCATTGCGGCCGTTGGCCTTGTGGGAATACTCAGCGCGCCATCGTCAGCGCAGCAGCAGGCGGCCCCAACCACAAAGCCGAACATCCTCGTCATCATGGGCGACGACATCGGCTACTGGAACATCAGCGCGTACAATCGCGGCATGATGGGCTACCGGACGCCCAATATCGACCGCATCGCCAATGAAGGCGCGATCCTGACCGACTATTACGGCCAGCAGTCCTGCACGGCAGGCCGGGCCGCGTTCATCACCGGCCAGAGCCCGATGCGCACAGGCCTTTTGAAGGTGGGGCTGCCCGGCGCGAAGGAGGGACTTTCAGACAAGGATCCCACGATTGCCGAACTCTTGAAGCCGCTCGGCTACGCCACCGGCCAATTCGGCAAAAACCATCTGGGCGACCGCAACGAGTTTCTGCCGACGGTTCATGGGTTCGATGAGTTCTTCGGCAACCTCTATCATCTGAATGCCGAGGATGAGCCGGAGCATCCCGATTATCCCAAAAACACCGAGTTCAGAATGCGCTTCGGCCCGCGCGGCGTGCTGAGATGCGTCGCGACCACCACAGAGACTCCCGGCGAGGACCCTCGATTTGGCAAGTGGGGCAAACAGAGTTGCGAAGATACAGGCCCGCTCACGAAGAAGCGCATGGAGACGGTCGATAATGAATTCCTGACGGGCGCAATGAATTTCATTGATCGCGCCAAGAAAGACGGGAAGCCGTTTTTCGTCTGGTTCAACTCGACCCGCATGCACATCTGGACGCGCCTCAGTCCGGAGGATGAAGGAAAGACGGGCCTCGGCGTGTACCCGGACGGCATGGTGCAGCACGATGGCCAAGTCGGGCAGCTTCTGAAGAAGCTCGACGATCTCGGCATCGCGAACAATACGATCGTAATCTACACGACGGACAACGGCGCCGAAACTTTTACTTGGCCGGACGGCGGCACGACGCCGTTCCGCGGCGAGAAGAACACCAACTGGGAAGGCAGCTATCGCGTTCCCGCGCTGGTGCGCTGGCCCGGACTTGTGCAGCCTCGCACAGAGGTCAACCAGATCTTTTCCGCCGAGGACTGGCTGCAAACCCTGACGGCAGCAGCGGGCGAGCCCGACATCGCGGCGAAGCTTCTGCAGGGCTACAACGCAGGCGGCAAGAGCTTCAAGGTGCATCTCGACGGGTACGATCAGCGCGACGTGCTTGCCGGCAAGGGGCCGGACAAGCGCCGGGAATTCTTCTACTGGACCGACGACGGCAATCTCGCCGGGCTTCGCTATGACCAGTACAAGGCCGTGTTCATGGAGCAGCCGGCGCACGGTTTAGAGGTTTGGCTCAAACCCTTCGAAACCTTGCGAGCCCCGAAACTCTTCAATCTGCGCTCCGATCCCTTCGAACGCGCCGAAAACGAGGCTGGCGACTACGTGAAATGGTTCGTGGAACACATCTTCGTTTTAGTTCCGGCCCAAGCGATCGTCGCTCAGCATATCCAAACGTTCAAAGACTTTCCGCCGCGTCAGAAGCCTGGGACTTTCTCCGTCGAACAAGTGCTGGAGAAACTTACGCAGCAGCAGGAAGGCAACAACTAGGGCAGGCCGCTGAAATACTGATGTCTCCCGTGGCCTCATGGTGAGTTTGCCGAACCACGACAAGCACCATGAATATTAACTCGTTGATAACTCTCGGCCTCATCCTGAGCTTGTCGAAGGATGAAGCCAAGAGTTGACCCCTGTTTGAAAGGCTCCGAGACCATGAAAGCGCTCTGTCTTAGCATCGCGGCGGCCTTATATCTCGCCGCGCCTTCCGCAGCACTTGCGGCGGACCAAAAGCCGAACATCGTCTTTATCATGGCCGACGACCTCGGCAACGCGGACCTTGGCTACCGCGGCGGCGAGATGAAGACGCCGAATATCGACAAGCTCGCAACGGAGGGTGTGCGCCTCGAGTCGTTCTACACGCAGCCCGTCTGCACGCCCTCGCGCGCCGCGCTTATGACAGGGCGCTACCCGATGCGATACGGTCTGCAAACGCTGGTGATCTTTCCAAGTCACGCCTATGGCCTGCCGACGGACGAGCGCACGCTGCCGCAGGCGTTGAAGGACGCAGGCTATCGCACATTCCTCACCGGCAAGTGGCATCTCGGCCATGCCGACAAGAAGTTCTGGCCGCAGAATTGCGGCTTCGATCACTTCTACGGCAATCTCGTGGGCGAGGTCGATTACTTCACCCGCGAGCGCGGCGGCATCATCGACTGGCAGCGCAACGGCACGTTTTTGAAAGAGCCGGGGTATTACATGACCCTGGTCGGCGACGAGGCCGTCAAGCTTATCGGCGAACAGGACGGGAAGACGCCGTTCTTCCTCTACTTCGCTTCGCTGGCGCCATCGCTACCCGTCCATCACGGACAAGAACCGGCAAACCTATGCGGGCATGATCTCCTCGCTCGATGACGATGTTGGCCGGATCGTCGAGGCCCTGGAAAAGAAGAACCTGCTCGATAACACGATCATTATTTTCGCGAGCGACAACGGCGGCGCCACCAGCGGCATGTTCGCAACCGGCGCGAGAAGCAAGAAAGAGCTGGAAACCGAGGAAGGCGGCCTTGCACGAGAAGCGAAGGCTCCTGCTTCGAATGCGCCATTTCGCGGCGGCAAGGGCAGCCTCCATGAAGGAGGCGTTCGCGTGCCGGCTTTTGTCAGTTGGCCGAAGCATCTTAAGCCCAGCGTCGTGAACGAGCCCGTGCATATGGTGGACATCATGCCGACGCTCCTCGCCCTCTCAGGCGCAAAGGGCAGCCCGGATCATCCGATGGATGGCAAGGATGCCTGGCCCGTCATAGCGGACGGCGCACCATCGCCGCACGAGGATATCCTGATCAACGTCGAAGCCTTCCGCGGCGCAATCCGCAAGGGTAACTGGAAGCTGATCAAGATCGCACTGCTGCCCGGCAAGACCGAACTGTTCGATCTCACCAAGGACCCCGGCGAGACAACCAATGTTGCTGAAGAGCATCCCGGCGTAGTCCGCGATCTCGAAGCTCGTCTGATCGACTACGCCAGGCAGCAGAAGCGGAGCGAGTGGATCAAGGCCCAGCCCTCCTTCATCGGCGAACAAGGCAAGACGATCCTCGATCCCGACTTCGATATTGACGACAGCGGCCTGCCGCTTGAGAAGGCTGCGATCCCAGGCGGGTGAAAATGGCTAAATTGGAATCGAAGCGGGACTCCCTCTCCCAGGGGGAGAGGGCTGGGGTGAGGGGCGCTTACATTTATAAGCAAGCACTTACCCCTCACCGGACCGCAAAGCGGCCCGACCCCTCCCACCGCCGGGAGAGTTGCCTCGCGTTTCCATGTCATACCAAGCGCAGAAATTAAATTCTTGACCGTACTTGTTGTCGTCCCCGCGCAGGCGGGGAGGTGGATTCACATTTGAAGTGCAACAGGTTGGCTGAAAATACCTCGGCTGGCGTTTGAAAGCCAAGGCATTTGCGGGGCGTGGCGTTCATCAGCCACGCCAAGTTGAGGATATCGTTGCCGGAAAGGATGGAAGGATCGAGCTTCCTCGGCAGGAAGCGGCGGAGGCGCCCGTTCATATTTTCGACGGCGCCTTTTTGCCAGGGGCTTCTTGGTTTGCAGAAATAGGTCTTGATACCGGGAGAGGCGTTGAGTTTGTGATGATCGGCGAATTCGGTGCCGTTATCCTGGGTGAGGGAGAGCCGGAGTTTCGGGGGCATCCTCTGGAACCATTGGGTCAAGGTTTGGCTGACGCGGGCGGCCTTTTTGTCTTTAAGCTTGGCCAGAAGGGTAAAGCGCGAGACCCTCTCGTGGGCGACGAGGATGTTATCGCGCTTATTGCTGAACATCAGGAGATCGGCCTCCCAATGACCTGGCCTTCGTCTTTTTTCGGCAGACTTTGGTCTTTGGCTGATGCAGACGCGGTGTTTGATATGCTTGATTGAGCTTCCGCCTTTTTTGCCGCGATAGCCTCGTTTGGACTTGGCGCGCGGCAGATAGAGTCTCCAGCGATAGTTTTTTGTGCCGCGGATTTGAGCGTAGATGAAGCGGTAGATGGATTCGTGGCTGATGACGGTGCTGCCTTTTTCACGCGCCAGCCGCCCTGCCACTTGTTCAGGCGACCATCCGCCGGCGAGACGGGTCAGCACCACATGCCGCAGCTCCGGCTGGCGGTCCAGCCGGCTTCCGCGCCATCGTCTGGCCCAGGCCTGTTCATCGGCATAGGCTGGCTTGTAAGCTGCTTTTTCCGAACTGTTGCGGGTTATTTCGCGCGCGATTGTCGATGGCGCGCGATCCAGACTTGCAGCGATTTTCCGGTACGATTGGCCGTTCCCGTGCAGACGGGCAATGGCACAGCGCTCTTCGAGCGAGAGCTGACGGTAGTTTTCCCCCATGATGGCAACACCTTAGTAGAGTGTTGCGCTTCGTTTGTGAACTCAAGGGACCCAGTAAGCACAATGCTAAGTAACTGTTTTCACGAACCTTTCACCTTCCGATTACTGGATGCCTGCCTTCGCGGGCACGACACGGGGGCAGCGTCTATTGCGTTCGGTATCAGTCGAGGCCAGGAATTTTATATAAATTGTAAATAATGCCTGACTTGCCTTCTGGAGCGTCGGCGCAACAATAGGTGTACCCTCTCGCTAACAAAGCATAAGCAGCGCTACAGCTAAAATCTTTCTTGCTCAGTATAGCTTTACCCGATGCCTTGCCCTAAGCAATACAGCCACGCTACCCGTCTTGTTAACGATTATGTCAAGCGTGACCTTTGGTTTGAAATTTTTTTTATTAAACATCTTTTCAAGAGCAATATTAGTTGGTAATCTCTTCTTGTCCATGGGCAGGCGAGCGCCGACGTTACCTAACCAAAGGGCTTAACGGTTCCGAGCGCTCGCCTCAAATCTCGTAAGCGCGATCAGCGCTTTGATGGAACTCCTCGCCGCCAGCCGTGCAGTCTTCACGCATATGTGATGAGCCAGCGTCTACTGCGGGACCCCGCAAAGCCTAGATGACCTCCCCTTAACACCCGCAAAGGAGAAGTCATATGTCAGTTTTCTACGAAAGCGGCATCCTGGACTTGGTGGCGGTCTCGCTGGCCGTCCTCATGATGCTTGGCCCGTTGGTCCCCTACGCAATTCATGGCCATCCTAGCCGTCGCCGGAAAAGCTGAATGATAGGGACTGCGCGTTCGGCAGCGGTAAGCGTGCTTCCGCTGCCGGCCGCTTAGACGGCTTTGGCGGCAGCAGTGTTGCGAGGCCGAAAGCGCCGAACGTTTCGCTTCGATTTGTCCGGCGCCTTGATGATCTTGCTCCGGATTGGCTCCTCCCTGGCCGGAGTATTGTCATTCACCTGCGTAAGCGAGCGTCCGAGGAAGCGCTCGATATCGCGCAGGCTGCTCCGTTCGCTCAGGTCGCAGAAGGAAATAGCGATGCCATCGCTGCCTGCGCGCGCCGTCCGTCCAATGCGATGAACATAGTTCTCCGGGTCGTTGGGCAATTCATAATTGATGACGTGACTGATGCTATCCACGTCTATGCCGCGCGCCAGGATATCGGTAGCCACTAGCACCCGTGCCTTCCCCTGCCGGAGGTTTTCAAGCGCCTTCTGCCGTGCGGCCTGACTTTTGTTCCCGTGAATAGCCTCTGCCGGAATGCCGCCTTGCAGAAGCCGCTCCGCGACGCGATTGGCCGAGCGCTTTGTTCGCGTAAAGACGATGACCCGGTCGAACTCCGGCTGATCCAACAGCCCGGCGAGCATCGTGGGTTTATTCCCGGACGCAACGAGGTGAACGCGCTGATCGATACGTTCGACGGCAACCGTCTTCGCCGGAATGGTAACGCGCACGGGGTCTTTCAGGATTTCCCCGGCAAGCGCCGCAATCTCTTTGGGCATGGTGGCCGAGAACAGGAGCGACTGCTTTGTTCGCGGCAATGCCTTCATGATTTTTCTCACATCACGGATGAATCCCATGTCGAGCATCCGGTCCGCCTCGTCGATCACGAAATAGGTTGCCTGCCCCAGATCGACGCTGCCTTGGGATAAATGATCCAAGAGGCGACCCGGCGTTGCGACAAGGCAGTCCACACCCCTGCTGATCGCCTTGACCTGCGGACCGAACGCCACACCGCCCATGAAGACGGTGCTCGTCAGCTTGAGGTGCCGGCCATAGGTCTTGATGCTCGCAGCAATCTGCAAGCCTAGCTCGCGCGTTGGGACAAGGATAAGCGCCCGTGCGGTTCGCGGTTTGGCGTTATCCTGCCGCCCCGAGAGAAGTTGGAGGAGGGGCAGAGCGAATGCGGCCGTCTTGCCCGTGCCAGTTTGGGCAAGGCCAAGCACGTCGCGGCCTTGCAGAAGATGTGGAATAGCCTTCTCCTGGATCGGCGTCGGTTGCGTGTAGTTTTCGTCCGCAAGCGCGCGCAACAGGGGTTTGATAAGCCCTAGAGCTTCGAAAGTCACAGAAGTCACGAGATTGTCCTTTGAGCCGGGTGCGCAACACAAACGGTTCACACTTTAACGGCATAGGGCCAAATCCACGCGCAGCTGGAAGGCCGGATTATTGGAAGGTTGCGGCAGGAAAGGCCATAGAAAAACTATGCAGCAAACTGCACGGCCGCAATTCCAGCGTACGCTGTCATTTATCGCGGCCCTTGTCAATTACTGCTTATAAATCGGAGGCTATCGCCTGACACGGCAAGCAACGAGCTACCTCGGGCAGCCTGTGCATAAACTCACACGCGCGGGCGGTGGGAAGTTGCTTTAGGGTCATATTACTTTCGGTTAATGATAACCCTTGAAGAAATTAATTCTCATCTTTGTGCAGAATATTCTAGTATGCGATTTACTCATTGAGGGCATTGGCCATGAACACGTCGCCTGATCTTCAAGTGCGGCTCTGTATCCGAGAGGCGTTAAATCGTATCAACGAGGCAAGTGGCGCCTCCTCCGATCCTCGGATTGTTGCCCGGCTGAAATACGTTACACAGGACCTTGAGGACATCCTGGCAAATTTAGCGCCGGATCCGCAGCCGCTTTATCCCGGTAAATGCGATTACGTAAGTTCTCGGCGCTCAGCATCGGCATGATTCGCGAACTCTGCCAGCGGAACCCGGGCGTTGAGGGCCGGGGTTAAGCGGCCTTTTGACTGAAAAGCGATTGAAGACCGGGGTCGGCTCAGAAGAGTCCGAGAACCCGCGCCAACGATCGGCGTCCTCGCCGCTTGCAAAAGTGGAAACTGGTTTTGCGATAAGGTCACGCTCAAACAAAAACTTAGAGCAGGGTCTTAGGTAACCAGGTGAGAGTACGCCAAGATGATCATGACAGCGCAACGCAATCGAAGCGCGGGCACCGCATTCGATAAGGTTCGCGTCATCGTCTGTTTCGCCTTGGTACTTGAGGCACTGATGCTTCCAGGCAAAGCGCTCGCCCAGGGCACGCCGCTCAACGCAGAACTTGAACAAGTGAGAGCCAAATACGGTCTCCCCGCGCTCGCGGCAGCGGCCGTAAAGGACGGTACAATTGTCGCATCCGGCATCGCCGGCGAGCGCGCCCATGGCACATCCGTTTCCGCAACCATCGACGATCCCTTCCATCTGGGCTCCGATACGAAGGCGATGACCGCGACGCTCGCGGGAATGCTTGTCGACGAGGGAAAGCTGAGTTGGACCTCGACCATCGGAGATGTGCTTGGAGACGATGTGCCGGGCATCAACCCCAAGCTCGCTGTAGTCACGCTTGAACAGCTCCTGTCGCATACCGGCGGAATTCCTACCGACACACCGGAAATCCTGAGCCTCTACTTCAACACCGACGCTTTCGAATTCAACCTGCAGCCACTTCGGCTGCGGATTCTAGCGGCCTGGAAAGATCATGCGCCCGAAACGCAGCCGGGTGCTGCCTTCCACTACGCCAATCTCGGCTATGTCTTCGCGGGAGCAATGATAGAGAAGGCAGCCGGGGAGCCTTGGGAATCGCTGATCACAAAGCGCATCTTCGAGCCGCTCGGATTGCACACGGCGGGGCTCGGTCCGCAGGCGACATTAGGGAAGCTCGATGCGCCGGCCGGCCACCGGATTGCCAAGGATGGCAAGATTGTGCCGATGCTCTGGGGAGACGCGGCCGATAATCCTCAGGTCATGGGGCCGGCGGGCACCGCACATATGTCGGTTCTCGATTTCGCCAAGTGGGCAGGCTGGCAGGCTGGAGAAGGCCGGCGCGGCCCTGCGCTCGTCAAGCCTGAAACGCTGAAGAGTTTGCATCGCATCCGAGTGAAGACCGGACAGCTTGCGAATGCGAAACCCGGCACGCCGCAAGAAGGCGGCTACGCGCTTGGCTGGGGCGTCGTAAAGTTCGACTGGACGCCGGAGCCGGTACTCGAACACAGCGGATCGAACGGTATGAATCTCGCAAAAATCCTTGTCGACACCAGCCAGGATCTCGGGGTCGTCGTGCTGACCAATTTCCCCGGCGAGAACGCTGAAAAGGCGGCGAACGAAGTGATGGAGATGCTTTACCGGCGTTTTGCAAAGG
>CAWIAL010000012.1:0-145793 GCA_963834165.1 uncultured Alphaproteobacteria bacterium
AGAACGTTCCTGAGCCGCAGCTTTTTGAGCATCATTCATGCCAGCAACTCACTTTTTCTATCAACGCCGATAATTATTATCGCTGCCATTACTAGAAGTGGGATGAGCCGGCCAGTCTGGAGGGATTTTTAATATTATCCTCAGTACCTTCTTTTATGCTGAAGTCGGAGCGATGATCGTCGCCACCTCCAATTGGGATTTTCGAAATTCCTTCCCGGATACGCGCAACATCGTATCTGGCGGCAAAGCGCTGTCCGTTCGACTGACGCATGAGAAGAACCGTCTCGTCCGCGGTAGCCTCGAAGCTTCCAGCGATAGCTACGGCCTGCAAAAGTGACATTCCGCCAGCTATGGGGTCGCCGCCCGGCTTCTTGACCGCCCCCTCCATGGTAATACGCTGACTATTATATTCTTTAATGAATACATTAACTTGCGGATTCTGGAGATATTTGGCGCCAAGCGACTTGGTCAGGTCCTGCTCCATCTCCCGCGCTGTCCTTCCGGAAGCCTGCACCTCTCCGATGAGAGGAAAACTGACCGTGCCGGCCTCCGAAACCTGCACAATCTTTGAAAGTTCAGGGACCTTGAAGACAGTCACTTCCAGCACATCCTGAGGGCCGATTTTGTACGCCCTGCTTTTCGGGTCCGACACCGATGACAAAGTCAGAGCCACCTTTTCACGGCGGCCTCCTGATCGCCCGGTGCAGCGCGAGCTTCTTGCGGGGCGCCAGAATTTTTAGGGGCTTGGCTTGTCCGCTCGGCGGAGAGTGCGATCTGCTGCTTATCGCCGATGAATCGATCTTGTGAAGAAGCGCCGCAGGCGCTTAGCAAGGCCGCTGCCGCCGCCAGCAACAGAACTCTGAGCAGAGCCATTGTTTCCTCACATCCCTCTACTGCCTTTCCAATTAATATCGGTAAATCGGCAGCCATCAAATCTGATAGTACGGCAGCCAGTCGAATGACAACTAGATGTTGCGCCTTTTCCTCAATCACCACCGCTCAAGGCGCAGCGGCCTCATGAACTGGGATTCTCTGGGGACGAAATCGGCCGCTGGCAATCATTATGCCTGCGGGGAGCCGGGTCAGGTTGCAGTGTTCGCTGAGGCGTCTTCATAGGCTGCAGCGCCATTGCAATTTGCGGAGCGGAGTTGGAATGAGTCGTTTGCGTCGAAGCGTGTCATCTCAACGCCTGACTTGCCGCATTCCGGCATCCCTGCATCCGGGTTGCCAATCCACAGCGAATGGCCAAGCGCGCGGAACACATGGCTGAAGTGAAGTCGTCATTATCGCACTGCAGGTTGCATCAGCCGGCTTTGCGGACGCGCCGGCATTCGCCGATTGCACACAGAATGCTCGAAAGGACCTAAGAGACGTCCACGGCCCAGGACGGTTTGCGTCTCTCGATGAAGGCGCGAACGCCCTCCTCACCTTCCGGCCCACGCGCCGCCGTTGCGAACACCGTTGCCGCGTGCTCCACGAGGCCTGCCGGTTCCTCGAAACGTGCGCGCCTCAAGAGCTTCTTTGTCTCCGCGATCGCACCCGGAGCGCACGCCAGGACCTGCTGGATTGTTGAGGCGATGGCGGCTTCGAGGTCGGTATCGCTTTCGCAGACCTTGTGAACGAGGCCGATCCGGTACGCCTCGCTCGCGCCGAAGCGCGCCCCCGTCACCGCAAGCCGTTTCGCTTCCGCGTAGCCGAGGCGCTCCACCAGGAAGGGCGCGATCTGAGCGGGGATCACGCCCAGCGATGTTTCGGCAGCCGGAAGTCGACGGTGCGCGACGCAAGGGCCACATCCGCGGTGCAGGCAAGTCCGAAGCCTCCACCCATGACGCTGCCTTCAAGAACGGCGACAATTGCAAGCGGAGAATGTGCAAAGGCCGCGCACACATGGCCGAAGCGGCGTTCGTTTCGGCCACGGGGTCCGTTTCGTGAGCAATCGGAGTGCTCCGCGCAACTGACATGTCCTTCAGGTCTGCGCCCGCTGAGAAATGCCCTCCGCTTCCGCGCAGGACAATGATGCGAACGCCGGTTTTCCCGGCCTCGGCGAGCGCATCCAGCAGTTCGCCCAGCATGATCTGAGACATGGCATTTCGCACTTCCGGCCGGTTCAGCCGGATATGAAGGACGCCGCCTTGCCGCTCAAGCGAAAGCGCGCTCGGATTTTGCTGGATCACGGGATTCATCCTTCTTTTCGCGGGGCAGAGTTCCTTCGAGTTTGCAAATGATGCCGAGCATGACTTCGTCCGCTCCGCCGCCAATCGATACCAGCCGGCCATCGCGAAGCGCGCGGCTCAATGGGTTGTCCCAGGTGTAGCCCATGCCGCCCCAATATTGGAGGCATAAGTCCGCGATTTCCCTGATCAGACGCCCGCATTTCAACTTCGCCATCGAGGCGAGCTTCGTGACATCCTTGCCCGCAACATAGCTTTCGATAGCGCGCCACGTGAGCGAGCGCAGCGCCTCGACTTCGGTGCGCAGCTCAGCGAGCCGGAAATGTACAACCTGATTATCGAGGATGGACTTGCCGAAAGCCTTGCGCTGCCGCGTATAGTCGATGGTGGCGTCGATCAGCTTGTCGAGCATGGTCAGTGAATTCGCCGCGCCCCAGAGCCGCTCTTCCTGAAATTGCAGCATCTGCAAGGTGAAGCCCATACCTTCGGGGCCAATCACGTTCGACTGCGGCACGCGGACGTCATCGAAAAAAAGCTGAGCGGTATCCGATGAGAACATCCCCATCTTGCGGATCTTCTGGCGTGCGATGCCTTTCGCGTCCATCGGCACTACGATCAGCGATTTGTTCTGATGCACCTTGCCTTCGGATGTGTTGGCCAGCAGGCAGCACCAATCCGCCTTCAGGCCGTTCGTGATCCACATCTTCGAGCCGGAGATCACGTAGTCGCCGCCATCCTTGCGCGCGGCCGTCTTGATGGCCGCCACATCGGAGCCGCCGCCGGGTTCGGAAACGCCGAGGCAAGCCACCATGTCGCCTGCAATGGTGGGTACGAGCCAATTGCGTTTCAGTTCCTCGCTGCCGAACCGGTGCAGAGCGGGCGTCGCCATGTCGGACTGGACGCCGATCGCCATAGGCACGCCGCCGCATGTGCAGACGCCAAGCGCTTCCGCAACGACAGCCGAATAAGAGAAATCCAGCCCCAGGCCGCCGTAGGCTTCGTCGTATTTCACGCCGAGCACTCCAAGCGCGCCGAGCTTCTTGAACAGCTCATGAGACGGGAATTCTTCTGCGGCCTCCCATTCGTCCACGAACGGGTTGATCTCCTTCTCGACGAAGCGAGTAACGGTGTCGCGGAGCTGTTCGTGTTGTTCCGTCAGCAGCATGGCGTTTCCTTATTCAATGGACCGCGGTCCGCTAAGAAGTAAGCAGCTATCGCGTTTTTCAAATAGGGGCAGCGCCGTCGACTGGCTGCCGCGCCAAATTCACCACGGGAATCGGTCTAGGTCGGCCCTCACTTCCTCGCGAGCCGCACAGCGTCAGCTTAGCAACGTCCTGGCGACCCGAACGCCGAATCCGCTATAATGCACATCAGGGTTGCTGAAATGGCGGTCGGCCGAGCGAAGGTTGTGCGGGTTGCTGTTCCAAGACCCGCCACGCAGAACGCGGTGGCCTTCGGGCCCGGAAGTCCAGGCTGCGCCCGTGGCGTTCAAGCCTTCCGGCTTGTCCGTGTAGGTGTCATGCCAGACATCCGCGCACCATTCCGAGACATTGCCATGCATGTCATGCAAGCCGAACGCATTGGGGGTTTTTCCGCCGACCGGCTGCGTCCTCCCATTTGCATTCGTGCGGTACCAGGCGTGGCGGTCGAGAGCCATTGGATCGTTGCCGAAGTAATAGACGGTCTCCGTTCCGGCGCGGCATGCGTATTCCCACTCTGCCTCCGACAATAGCCGGTAAGGAGCGCCAACCACCTTGGTATTGAGCCAAGCGATGTAATTCTGGGCGTCGTTCCAAGAGACGTTGATGACCGGACGGGACTCCTTTCCCCAGCCTTGATCGTGTGGGGCATTCCGTTTGCCCAATCCGAGAAAGCTTCCGGCACCGTCCGCAAGGTACGCCTCCCACTCAGCAAAAGTGACTTGATATTTGCCGACCGCGATTGCTTTCGGAATGATGATCTGATGCCTGGGTTGCTCGTGGCGCTCGTGGTCCGGTCCTTGGTTTTTTTCCGTTCCTATCCAGGAAACGCCGGGAGGCAGGATCACCATTTCGGGCAAGTAATCCAGATCGCGAAAACTTTCGCCAGGCTTGAGGATCACCTGCCGCCCGCTGTGCTCGGCGCCGACCGTGAACGTCACCGGCTCCCATCTCTTCTCTGCCAGAAGCCGTCGTGCGATAGCCGCCTCATGCCAGCTTTCCGCTCCCGAGCGGGGTTGATCCGCGGCTTCTCCGGCGACCGGATCTTTTGCGGCGCGCTGTGCCACTACAACTTCCAGCCGCCGCCGCGCGCGCGAGGCCCACACACTCGTCTCATATCGAACAATGTAGGCTTCAAGAACCTTGGTGTCCTCGGTTTCCGCGATGTTGAACCGTTTCCAATCCTGCTCGGCGAGGTCGATGATCTCCGCCCCCTCGAGTTGCTCCATCTCTTCCCGAGACGCCACCTGGGTGCGCTTGAAGTAGAAAGGCGCAACAAGCGATGAGCTGGACCAGGGAATCTGCGGCCCTTCGTTCTGGCGCATGGTCGCCTCGATCACATCCCGGCGGACACGCATCATGATTTCTGAGATCGTAATGTCCGGCGTCTCTATATGGCGAAGAATTGCCGAGGTGAACGGGCTGTGGCCGGCATCGCTCGCGCCGTCAGATGCACGCCTGTTGGGCGCCGTGGCGAACGAGACATAGGTGCCGATCCAGGCCTGCACCTGCCCAAGCCCTTCGCCAATGATGCCCGCCGACCGGGAAAGCCCCAAGGCCCGCTCCAGATTGCGGGCGAGCGGGTTGTCGCGGCAGGCGTCGAGGATGACGATGCTGACCCGGTTGCCAACTTCCATCTGCGCGAGAATGGTCTGAACGGCGACGAGTTCGAGCTGCAGGTCCGCCGGCTGCTCCAGTCTTGCGTCCACCGGCACGATGTAGCTTTCGCCGCGAACTTGAAGGCCGTGCCCTGCGTAAAAGAAAAGCGCCACATGGGCGTCACGCAGCGCGCGGCCGAAGTCGCGAATGCGCCCCGCGAGCTCCGCATATTCCAGGTCGCGCCCGTCATGCACCTCGAAGTCGAGCCGCTTGAGGGCCTCGCTGATCGCTGCCGCGTCTTTCGAAGGGTTCAGGAGCCAAGGGGTTTGCTTATAGGCGCCGTTTCCAATGACTAGCGCAACGCGCTTTTCTTTTGGCCCCTCAGCCATGACTGCTCTCGCTAATGGGATCCTCCCAGGCGGTCTACGATGCGCTCGATGAGATCCCGCCGCTTTTCTTCTGGCAATTTTGCGAGTTTGGGCGCCTGCTCGTCCAGCAGGGAGATAAGTCCGGCGCGATCCTTGTGCAGCTGATAGATCGCGAGGGCCAGTTGCGCCGCCTGCGCAATGAAGGAGCCGATGGCTGCAACGTCCGTTAGGATGCCGAAGCCGCGTGTCCCACCATCTCTCAGCTGCACTTCGGTTTCAGCCGCAACCTCGCCGCCCAACTGAGCCGCCACGGCACGCGCCAATTCTTCTCGCGTCATGCGAAAGCTCCCTTTCTCCTGATTGGTCAGCAAGCGCTGCTACCAGATGTAGTCCTCGCTGCGGAAGAGGGAGCTGTCGCGGTCCATGAGGATCCGGCATATTTCCTCCCGCGCCGATATCGCGCTGTTGACAGGTCCGACAAATGTCCAGGGTCCGTAATCCTGCGCGTTCCAGGAAATCGCCAGGATGAAGTGATTGGCCGGTTTGTCGAGCGCGGTTACGAACACATGCGTGTTGTCGAGCGTAATGCGGATACCGCGGACTCTTCTGAGACCCGCGATGTCTTCAGGTAGCTGGACTGAAGACGGCTGCCCGATCAACTCGTGATAGCGTTCCAGCGTCGGACGCAAAACGGTTGAGATGTACTGAATTGCAAGACGCTGATCGCTGACCTGCCAGATAGGCTCCTCGTCCTTCTTCGGATCGCTTTGCCTTGCCACAAACATTCCAGAGCGGTCGGACAGCGCAATAAAGTGGATGCCATTTCTCAGTTGAGGATTACAGACCTTGTCGAAGGCGGCCGTTAGGAGAGGAGTTAATTCGGCGCGATGCACAATGAGGGGATGATCGGCAGCGTGTCCTCCCCCCTGGGAAGATGGTTTCGCCATCAACTTGCTCCTTAGGAAAAGCGGGAACTTCAAATTGGAAACGCTCACGGGACGAGAGAATTATATAGAATTTTAGCAATTTTGAGAAAACCACAATTCCCGCAAAAATGATAGTGCGAGGCGCTACATCGTGTCACGAGCGGCAGGCTAACTTGGATAGCCTATCGTCAAACGGGCGACGCCACCGTATGCGGATGGTCGGTCTCTCGCCGCAAAGGCCGGGATAGCAGCGCCTCAATGGCTTCATCGACACTCATCTGACCCTTAACAACGTTGTTGACGGCTTCGCAGATCGGCATTTCGACGCCGTGCTTCTTCGCCAGCGCGACGACCGCGCCCGCTGAATGAACGCCTTCCGTGATCGATTTCCTTGCGCCTAGAATGTCGGACAGCGACTGCCCCTGCCCCAGAGCCACGCCAAGCGACATGTTGCGAGACTGAATGCTGGAGCATGTCAGGATCAAGTCGCCCAGCCCGGAAAGCCCCGTCAGCGTCTCGAAGCGGCCGCCGAGCTTCGTGCCGAGCCGCACGAGTTCGGCAAATCCGCGCGTCGTGACCGCGGCATGAGCGTTTCGGCCGAGTTGGCGGCCTTCCACAATGCCAGTCGCGATAGCCAGCACGTTTTTCACTGCGCCGCCGACTTGGGTCGCAAGAACATCGTTCGTCCAGTAAAGCCGGAAACTGCGATGCGCGAGCGCCGCCATCAGCTTTGTACCGAGCGCTTCGCTTTCACAGGCCAGCGTGAGCGCCGTCGGCAGGTTGCGCGCAACCTCGCCCGCGAAGCTCGGCCCCGACAACACAGCGATCCCCGCTTCCGGCAAGACCGCTTTTACGACCGCGCTCATGAATTCGCCCGTATCCTCCTCGAACCCTTTCGTGCAAATCACGACGGGTTTTCCCGCGCCAAAATGCGGCGCGATCTCTTGAGCCACCATGCGGACGAATTGGGACGGCGCAACCAGCAAGATCAGGTCCGCAGAGACAAGGTCTTTCGCCTTGGCGGTGGCCTTTATGGCAGGATCGATCGCGACGCCCGGAAGGTAAACCCGGTTGGTGTGATGGGAATTGATCTCGGAGACCGTTTCGAACTCGTAGGCCCACAGCGTAACGTCGCGCCCGGCGCGGCGTGCGGATTGCGCAAGGGCTGTTCCCCAGGCGCCGCCTCCCAAAATGCCAATATGCTGAAGGGGTGTTGAGCTGCCGTCTTGCGTGTTCGCAATCATGATCGTGGGGCCGCCTCTTGAAAGATGCCTCTCCAGCTCATCGCGTCATGCACCGATTGTCCGCGCGGCTTGGGAAATTGAGCGGCTGTTGTTAGCGGCAGACCCGGCGTGGTGCAAGTGTGACCGCTTCTAAACCGCTGGACAGAGCTCCTTTTTATCCGCGATTGAACCGGACGCCGAGACTTCGGAAATGGGCCAGCGCGCTCGCGCCCCAACATCCAGGCCATCGGCATAGCCGGCCGAGAGGCGGCAGGCTCCGGCCCAAGCGATCATCGCGGCGTTGTCCGTGCAAAAACTTGCGGGCGGTGCGTGAAACGAATAGTCGAAGCACTCGCATTCCTTGAGAAGAGCGTTGCGCAAGGTGCGATTTGCGGCAACGCCCCCGGCCGCGACAAGCCTTTTCGGCAAACCCGCCCCATTATAAATCCGGAAAGCCGCACGGAGCCTGTCGCGGAGCGTCTCGGCCGCTGCCGCCTGAAACGAAGCGCACAAGTCGCTCACATCCTGGTCTCTCAACGGCGCGTGAGCCAACGCGGTGTGACGCACAGCGGTCTTCAATCCAGAGAATGAGAAATCCGGTTTCTCGCGCCCCATAAGCGGCCTTGGAAGGGCAAAACGATGCGGATCGCCCCTTACTGCGGCGCGCTCCACGGCTGGTCCTCCGGGGAATCCGAGGCTCAGCATCTTGGCGACTTTGTCGAAGGCTTCGCCCAGCGCGTCATCGATGGTGCCGCCGAGTTTCTGATATTCGAAAGGCCCGGTCACCTGCAGGAATTCGGTATGCCCGCCCGATACGAGCAGAAGCAGGTACGGCGGGTGCAAGCCCTCGGTCAAACCGACCGTTAAGGCGTGGCCTTCCAGATGATTGACCGCGGCAAGCGGAAGGTTGTGGACAAGTGCAACCGCCTTCGCCGTCACGAGCCCCACAAGCAGACCTCCGATGAGGCCAGGCCCCGCTGTTGCGGCGATACCGTTTAAATCGCTAAACTTCAGGTTGGCTTCTGCGAGCGCCGCCTCGATCAGCCGGTCGAGCACTTGCACGTGAGCCCGCGCCGCAATCTCGGGCACTACGCCGCCGAAGGCCTCGTGATCTTTGAATTGAGACCGCACAATATTCGAAATGATCGAGCCATTACCTTCGCGGTCGCGCCGTACAATTGCTGTGGCAGTTTCGTCGCAGCTTGTTTCAATACCCAAGATGGTTAATTCGCGATTTTTTGTCGCTGCTGACTCAAAATGCTCTTTCTTGATCGCGCGTTGCTGCATGATCCTATATTTAGTCCCTTAATTCGCTTTAGTGCTGTACCTCGCGACCGGGATATGCTTAGTGTCGCAAGTCGATACGCACCTCATCTCAATCGGCAAATCGCGGCGCACCAGTACAACCAAAACTCACACAACCATGAAAAAACACTCAGACGCAAGGCAAATTCGCATCGGCACCAGGGGAAGCGCGCTCGCGCTCGCGCAAGCCACCGAGGTGCAGAACCGGCTATCGTCGATCTATGGCGAAGAGGTCTCATTCGAGACTTGCATCATAAAGACATCCGGCGACAAGATTTTGGACCGCGCTTTGGCGGCAGTCGGCGGCAAAGGTCTCTTCACCAAGGAACTGGAAGAGGCGCTGCTGGACAATAGCATCGATATCGCCGTCCATTCCATGAAGGACATGCCAGCCGTTTTGCCGGACGGGCTTGAGATTTCTTGCATCCTCCCCCGCGAAGACGTGCGCGACGCCTTTATCTCTCCGGTGGCCAAGTCCTTGCAGGACCTGCCCGCTGGTTCAATCGTCGGCACGGCATCCATCCGGCGCGAGGCCTTTATTCGCAACAGGCGCCCCGACTTGAAAATGATGCTGTTTCGCGGCAACGTTCAGACGCGGCTGCGCAAACTCGAGGAAGGGGAAGCCCACGCGACGCTGCTCGCCTCGGCCGGCCTGCGGCGTCTCGGGCTCGAAGATCGCATTACGCAAGTGATCCCTGTCGAGGAAATGCTCCCGGCGCCGGCGCAAGGGGCAATTGGCATCGAGATTCGTTCAGCGGATCAGCAGACGCGAGAGATCATTTCCGCCATCCACGATCGCGATACCGGCATTGCAATCGAGGCGGAGCGTGCATTCCTCGGCCAACTCGACGGATCGTGCCGGACGCCGATTGCGGCGCTCGCCCGCGTCGATGGCGACACCATGACCTTCAAGGGCATTATCCTCACGCCGGACGGTGCCAGGTTTTATGAAACCGACCGGAAAGGCAGTGTCAAAGACGCCGCCGCTCTGGGCACGGATGCTGCGCGCGAACTGTACGACCGCGGCGGAAAGGATGTCTTCCGCGACGTCGCCTAGAAGGCGTCGCGAGAACCTGCATTTTGTGTTGGAGGAAACATGCGCCTCCTCGTGACAAGACCCGAACCGGAGGCGCGTGCGTTCGCAGATGAGTTGCGCGCGCTCGGGCACGACGCGATCTTGCAACCGCTCCTGGAATTTCACGCACTCGAATTCGACTTGGAGCCGCTGCGTTCCGCTCAGGCGATCATCGTCACGAGCGGCAATAGTCTTCGCGCGCTGCAGGAAACCTGCGGTGTCAAAGATATCGTCAGCATACCGCTGTATTGTGTTGGGGAGGAAACGGCGAAAAGGGCTCGCTCGCTGGGTTTCCAAAACTTAGTGGCGATCGCCGATACCGCCGAGGCGCTCGCTGGGAAAATTATATCTTCAGCGCGAAAAGACGAACCGCTCGTTCACATTACAGGCGAGCATCAGGCCTTCGATCTGGCTGACGCGCTGGCGCGGGAGGGGTTTTGCGTTCAATCGGTGCGCGTTTACAGCATGGAGGCATGCGGCGAATTTTCTGCATCCGTGGACGCCATGCTAAAGGCAGGCGAAATCGAAGGCGTGATCCTGATGTCTCCGCGTACAGCAGATATCTACGTTTCATTATGTCACAGGCACGGCAACCTCAATTGCGCTAAAACTCTTTCATATTTCTGTTTATCGGAAAGTGTAGCGGCAAAGCTTGTTTCCCTTGAGCCGCAACGTGTGCATATTTCCGAAAAGCCCAATAGGAAGGCCCTCTTGGATCTTCTGCGGGCGGCATGATGCTGCTGAGCCCTTGCATAACCACGATCGCGTGCGACGAGGCCCCTAACGATAAATTCATAGGCTGTTTCCCAAGATGCCCGACGAAAAAAGACCGAGGAGCAAAATGACTGCCGACCCTGACAGTCCGCCAGAGCCGCGTCTTGAGCCCGCCGGCAGCGGCAGCGGCGCACCGAATGATAAACCCGCGCGGCCAAAACCGCCGGTGATTGAGCAGCGTCCCCTGCCGCAGACGGGAGGGAACAGTGGAGGAGGAGGCATTCTCCGTCCGCTGGCAGCTGGCGTCATCGGAGGACTCGTTGGAGCCACCATTGTCTATCTCGCGTTGCCGGGAGGTTCCGGCGCAGACGCGGACGCCCGCCAGGCGATCAAGGCGCTGCAGGATCAGACCGCTGAACTTAACGACGCGGTTCGCTCCAAGGCTGCTACGGCGGTAGCGCCGAGCGCGGCCAGCTCCGAAGAAGTGAACGAGGTTCGCTCGCGGCTCGACGGCCTTTTGAAGGCTGAGAAGGGTCTCGACGACACGGTGCAAGCCTTGTCTCAGCGCGTTCAGACCGTAGAACAGAAACCCGCGCCTGAGCCTGCCAAGGATGCGATCCAAGCCGCGATCGCTTCTCAGATTACGCCGCTTTCGGAGCGCCTGACGAGCATCGAACACACTCAGACCGAGAGACAGTCGGACGCTCGCACGGCCGCCCTTACCCTAGCCCTCACAAATTTGAAACGGGCTGTATCCGAAGGCAAGCCGTTCCCAGCGGAATTGGCCGCGGTTGAAAATCTCTCCTCGACCAAGCTGCCCATCTCTGATTTGGCGGCTTACAAGGACACGGGCGTGTTTTCGCTGGCCGAGCTTCAGCGCGATTTCAACGAACTCGCCCGCAATGTCATTCAAAAGCATTACCACAACAAGGCCAACTCCATCGTGAGCGAAGTGCTGTCGCGCGCACGGGCAGCGATTCAAGTGAGACCCTCCGGCGGCGCAGGCGACACAGTCGAGGCGGTTTTGGGTCGTATGGAGAGTGCGCTGAAGCTGGGCGATGTGAAAGGCGCTCTGGCTGAAGCCGATGCGCTCGAAGGTCCGGCTAAGGAAGAATTGCAGGCTTGGCTTGACCATGCCCAGGCACGCGCCGCGGCGGATGAGGCGATACGGAAGACCGATCAGGAACTGCTTGCCAGCCTGACGAAGTCACCTGCCCGCCGCCAATAATCTAAGCAGAAACCGGCAACCAAGCGCGAAATCGCGAAACGCTGTGGAAGTTAAGTCATGATCCGCCTTATTGCCTTTTTAGTGCTCATCGTACTCGCCGCAACAGGGCTCTCCTGGATCGCGGACAGGCCAGGGAGCCTGACCATCGAGTGGCTTGGCTACGATATCCGCACGAGCGTATTTATTGCGACCATCGTTCTCGTCGCCACTTTCGCGGCGTTGAACCTTGCCGGATGGCTCGGCATCCTGACTTTCCTTGCGCCGAAGCGGTTCGCCAGGAAAATGGATCAGCGCCGCAAGCGGGTGGGGCAGGAAGCCGTGCGGCGAGGCATCTTCGCAGCCGGCGCGGGCGACAAGGTCACCGCGCTGAAAGCGGGCGCTATTGCCAAGAAGACTGTTCCCGATGAGCCGCTCGCCCTTCTTCTCGAAGCCCAGTCGGCGCAGCTTAACGAAGACGCAATTGCGTCGCGCCAAGCGTTCGAGCGCATGCTCGATAAGCCTGAAATGGCTGAGCTCGGTCTCAGAGGGCTTTACATCGAGGCAAAGAAGGCCGGACAGATCGAAGCGGCAAAACAGTTCGCAGAGCGGGCGCTTACAGCCAATGCGGCACTGAGCTGGTCTTCGAGTGCGCTTTTTGAAATGCAATGCCGTGAAGGCGATTGGCGTGCTGCGCTTAAAACTCTCCAGGTCGCAAAGCAGAACCGGCATCTTGGAAAGAACGAAGCCGACCGGCGCCGGGCTCTTCTCTTGACCCAGCTCGCCATCGAGCTGGAGGATTCTCAGCAGAGCCGGGCACTTGCTTATGCAACCGAGGCCTTTGAGCTTGCTCCCTCGCTCATCCCGGCCGCCGCTGTGGCTGGGAGAATCCTGACCGCGCAAGGGCAGACATCCAAAGCAACCAAGATTTTGACGCAGGCTTGGCGGACCACGCAGCATCCGGAAATCGCGCTGATCTTCGCTCATGCCCGCAGAGGCGATTCCCCGCGCGATCGGCTGTCGCGGGTGAAGTCGCTTGTGGCGGCCGGGCCGGTAAGCCTGGAGGGTGCCGTCGCCATCGCCGTCGCCGCCATCGAGGCAAAGGACTGGAAGGCTGCTCGCCTGGCGTTGGAGCCCCACCTGGCCAACACGCCGCCGGCTCGCGTATGCCGCCTCATGGCGCGCATCGAGGCCGGACAGAACCGTGATGCCGGCCGGGCGCGCGAATGGCTCGCCAGGGCTGCTCGCGGCGCTCCCGATCCGATTTGGGTGGCTCCGGACGGCTCCGTCTCCGCTGAATGGCAACCGATGTCCCCTGCGACCGGCGCGTTGGGCATCTTCGAGTGGAAGACGCCCCCCGCCGCGCTATCGCACGGCGCGGACGACTTCATCGCCGAGATGTCGGCGCTCGATGTCGTCTCGATTGAACTCGGAGGCCTTGACGGAGGCGCTCTCAAAGCCAGCCTCGATATCGGCGCCGAAAGGCAACGCAAAAGCAGACGGCGGCTCAGCTCCATCCAATGATGCGGCCGCGGCTGACAGTGTGAATGCGGCCACGGGAGAAGCAGACGACCGGAAGCCAAAGATATTTGTCCCTGGTCCCGCGCCGGATGATCCCGGAACGAAGATTGCGGAGGCCGAAGAAGTGAGCACCCCGCTTAGCCGGTTCCGCCGTCCGAACGGGGGCCGTTAGGCGGACATGCGCCGCGGGCCTTGCGCCCCGGCGCCTCCGTTGATATTGATTACCCGGCGGGCCTAGCCCGCTATGCCGCTTTAGCTCAGCCGGTAGAGCACATCATTCGTAATGATGGGGTCGCGTGTTCGAGTCACGCAAGCGGCACCAATAAAAGCAAGGGTTTATCTCAATCATCCAATCCTGTCGGTCCTCCTGTGCCACACTCACATCGCAGCAGGCGCTGGCGTACTCCCGGTGGGAGAGGTCGGACCGCTTTGCGGTCCGGGTGAGGGGTATGTGCTCGATTATCAAATGTAAGCGCCCCTCACCCCAACCCTCTCCCCCTGGGAGAGGGAGTCCAGCTTCGATTCCATTTAAGCCGGAAGGACTCTCAATCCTTAATCTTTAGCAGCCGGACTGAGAGGAAGGGCAAAAATGTCCGGCGAGCGCTTCAGGCCCAATTAGTGGCGGCGGGGATTTAGACTAGCGCTGTTCCGGGCTGGGACTTCGACGCGGTGGCAAACTGCATCACCTTTGCAGGTGGCGGAGTGTGGTCCGAGTCGCGTCTTGCGCCTTCCTGCTTTTATGTTCATGCTGAGCATGAGGATCTCGCGGGGCTTGTTGGGTTCGTCTCTCGCCTGCCCTCGTCCGCGGAGCACCCGGCCCATGAAATACTGGATCGACACCGAGTTCATCGCAAAGCCGTTCGCCATCGATCTCGTCAGCATCGGCCTCGTTGCCGAGGACGGGCGGGAGTTTTATGCGGAGAGCAGCGAAGCCGACTGGTCGAAGGCGAGCCCGTGGATGATCGAGAACGTGCGCCCGCAGCTCGAGGGCAAGGGTCTGAGCCTCGAGGAGATCAGTTACGCGCTCCGCATCTTCACCGATCACGACGAGCATCCCGTGTTCTGGGGCTATTTCCCGGCCTTCGACTGGGTTGCGTTCGTGGGGCTCTTCGGCGGCCTCGAGGAACTCCCGTTCCACTATCCGCAGCTCTGCCTCGACATCAAGCAATGGGCGATCGAGCTCGGCGATCCGGAGCTGCCCCACCAGAAGGAGAACCGCCACCACGCGCTCGCCGACGCCCGCTGGACGCGCGAGGCCTGGACGTTCCTCGCAAACCTCCATCCCGAGGGCGGCGAGCGCCGCGCCGCCGGCCGCAAGAACCCCGGCCAATTCGGCGCGCAGCCAGAACAGGGGCGGGGCGTTTCCGTTCCTAAGCAATGAGCGCTGCGCGGAGGGATCGGGGATCTGTCACGCGGCGCGTCCAAGGAAAGCTCTCGCAATGCCTACTCGCATTTATCTCGTTCGTCATGGGGCAACCCAGCTAACGCAGGAAGATCGCTTCGCCGGCTCCTCGGATGTCAACCTGTCGGCGGAAGGTCAAAGACAGGTTGCGAGCCTGGCTGAACGGCTCAAGAACGACAAGCTCGATGCCATTTACAGCAGTCCCCTTGCGCGCACGGTTGAAACCGCGCGCATTCTGGCATCGCCGCATGGTCTTCAACCAATTCTGGAGCCCTGTCTCAGGGAGATCGATTACGGGCGTTGGGAAGGGCTAACCCGCAGTGAGGTGGAACGCGATTTCGAGGCCGAGTACGCAATCTGGCAGGAGGATCCGTTCACCATCGCACCGCAGGGCGGTAAATCCGGATTGAATGTCCTCAATCGCGTCCTGCCCGTTGTTCGCCGCATCGTCGAGACGCATCGGCATAGAAGTGTGCTCGTGGTCTCGCACAAGGGCACCAACCGATTGCTGATCAGCAGCCTGTTGGGCTTCGATATGCGCAGCTACCGGGATCGCCTCGATCAAAGCCCGGCAGCCTTGAACATTCTCGACTTCATGAGCGAGGTGCGTCCGCGTCTGCGTCTCTTCAACGATATCTCTCACTACGAAGGCATCCCGGCGCGTATCCTGAGCCGGCGGCTTTCCAAGTGGTGGGACCCTCCGGCCCCGGATGAATGAGCCACTGGAGTCGCGACAGCGGTGTGTGGACGGCCCGACGTTGGCAAGGATTTTCTGAGGCTTGCCTCCATTCACAGGGAGGGTCCTTGGGTTTGTTCGGGCATAGGCTCGCAACCGGAAACGTGAGCCGAACAGCCGAAGCACCCGCGCCGATTAATCATACGTTTCGAATTTGGAAGGCCGCAGATTTACAAGTTTGCCTTGCGGCAGATGGTTTAATAGCCCGGACCGTAGTAGGGACCGGGTCCATAATAGGGGCCGGGACCATCGTATGGACCGGGGCCATCGTAGTGCGGACCATACCCCCCGCCGCCATAATAGCCAGCATCATAGCGCCAATTATCGCCGTACCTGCCGCCGCCAAGGGAGCGATGCCCTACTAGGTGACCGTGGATACCACGCCTGCCACCGAAGCCCTGTCCGGCAACGCCGGACCCCCTGCCGCCGTGTCCGATAAAGGCGCTTTTGCCACTGAGGGTGGCTTGACTGCTGGTCGCGTTCAAGCTTGTTTGTGCGGCCGTAACAACCGAAGGTGACTGGCCGACAGATAATCCGAGAGCTGAAATCGCCGCGATTGCAATCTGCTTTTTTCGCATACCGAAACCCGGTTCTTTCAAGCGCCCTTGGCGGCATGCCGCGCGTTTTCTGCCGAGGGGTCGCTTGCTACTCTCGTCGCTGAGTCGCCAGACCATTAGCCATTAGCCGTCACATTTCATCACACATCGCGTTAAAGAAATGTGTCGAGGCGAATTGCTGCAAAAGCGTCCGCACATACGTCGTGACGGCGCTTCCAAGCATTTGTGATTTCGGCCCCGGCTCTAAAGCGGGCTCTTCTTCTCAATATTTGCGTGCCAAACGGAGAATTCTGTCCTCTTCGACGAGCCGGCTTAATTCGCCGGTATTCATCCCGGCGTATATTTGTCGCAAACATCAGCGTGGAGAGATTTGCTATGCGCTGCTTCCTTGCAATCGCGCTGGGGCTTATATCATTCAGCAGCGCGTCGGCGGCGTTGCGAGCGGACAGAAACACCTGCACCAGCGAGACAGCGAGTGACGACGCGACTATAAAAGCGTGCACGAATATTATAGACGCGCAGGATAAAAGCGATCACGCAGTTGCCTATTACAACCGCGGCTTTGCCTATCAAAATAAGGGGGAGTATGACCGCGCCATCGCGGATTACGATCAGGCCCTCCGCCTCGACCCGAAATACGCGCACGCCTATAACAACCGAGGCGGCGCCTATCAAGACAAAGGCGAGTATGACCGCGCTATCGCCGATTACGAGCAGGCCCTCCGCCTCGATCCGAAATACGCGTACGCCTATTACAACCGCGGCGGCGCTTATCAAGACAAAGGCGAGTATGACCGCGCCATCGCCGATTACGAGCAGGTCATCCGCCTCGATCCCAGGAATTCCAGTTATTTCCGTGCTCTTGCTGTGGTCAAATATGGGAAGGGCGATTTCAAGGGCGCATCTGCCGATCTCCTGCGGGCAATCGAATTGAAGGATGACGCGTACTCCATGCTATTTCGCTATCTGGCGCGGACACGGGGCGGCGAGGATGCGACGGCTGAACTTGAGGCGAATGCCAGCCGGTTAAAGACCAAGGAATGGCCCTATGCCGTGACGGAGCTGTACCTGAGCAAACGTTCGCCCACCGCCACCTTGGATGCGGCGAGCAAGCCGGACGACCGCTGCGAGGCAGCGTTCTATATCGGCCAATGGTATGTCCTGAAGGGCGACGCGAAGGGCGCCGAGGCGGTGCTCACAACTGTGGTTGATACTTGTCCGAAAGCCTATATCGAGTACAGAGCGGCAGTCGCTGAATTGAAGCGGGTTAGGCCCTAACGGCGTCGGCCCGGCGTTCGGTTCAATGCCACTGCCGCGGGCAAGCGCACGCTCAAAATCCCTCGATATCGCAACCGTTGTTGAGATCGCCTTGACCAACGGCAGCTTATAGACCGAATGTGTTTTAGGTGCGCATTTGACAATATCTTAGAGGGAGGTTGGAGCCGGTGACTTCCGACTATGGCCCAATGCCGAATCTCTCAGTATTTGCAGTACTTCCGCGCCTGAGGAACAAGCGGCCTCAGCAATTTAAGGACTAAATAATGGCCCAACGTCTCGACCTCACCAGAGTTTCTCCCGACGGCTACAAGGCCATGCTGGGAGTGCACTCGTATGTGCAAAACAGTGGCCTGCCGCTAGGGCTGCTGGAGCTGGTAAAGATACGAGTATCACAGATCAACGGCTGCGCTTTCTGTATCGCCATGCACGTTCCATTGGCTCGCAAACATGGGGTTGGCGAGGACCAAATGCATCTTCTCGCCGCATGGCGCGAAGCGCCTATTTACAGCCCCAAGGAGCGCGCCGCCTTAGCATGGGCGGAAGCTCTGACGCACCTCACCGGAGGCGACGTTTCCGATGATGTATACGCCGGGATGTGTCAGCACTTCTCGGAAAAGGAGGTTGCTGATCTTTCTTTTGCCGTTGCTGAAATCAACGCCTGGAACCGCCTGATGATTTGCTCTCGCACCCCGCCCCAACTTGATAGCGCGCCAGCCTAAGATCGGCCTTGTTACGGCACGGATGGGCGTAGTCCTGGGCCTTCGACGGCCGCGTCCCCTGATCGCAAGGGAAGTTCCCTAAAAGCAGAGCCCAAGACGAGCCCCGGGAACCTTTGTTTAGCTCAAGAGTTTCAAAACACAAGTCCGCGGTTCTAACAGGGAGATGTCTCATGAATTGGGATCAAATTTCCGGCGACTGGAAGCAATTCGAAGGAAAAGTGCAGAAACAGTGGGGAAAACTTACCCATGATGATTTGCATGAAGCGAAGGGCGATCAGAAGATATTGGCGGGCAAGATACAGGAACGCTATGGCATCACAAAAGAGGAAGCCGAGCGCCAAATAAAGAAGTGGCACGAGTCGCTGTAAATTCCCTTGGCGAATTTGGGGCCCATCTTGGGCCCCTTTTTTTATCTCTCTTCCGTCGGCGAATCTCGACGGTCCAACAAATTCAGGTTTCCATCCGCAAAGAAGGAATTTGGCCGAAAACGAGCGCGCCCTAAGGCCTCCGCTGCTGTTGTGAAAGGCTCGTGTCGCCTCGTCATTTTCCTGGGCTCATGCTCATCAGCGGTCTCGCTCGCCAGCACGGCAGCTCTTATGCCGATCTCAATCGTTCTTTTCGGCGCGTAAGCGCCGCTGGGTTTGCGCAGGCTCATCGACGGCGTCGCTGGCAGCTGTTGCCTATTCCAGCCATGCAGGGCAATCTTAACCAGAGCTTGGCGGCAGCGGAGTTGCCCGAGCTCGGTTTGGATGGCATCGGGGGGGTGGCTGGTCATGGCGAGCAAAATAAATTGGCCCACGCGCGCTGAGACGCAATTCGATGAGCAAGGATTGATGGCCATTTGCTTCGCTTTTGCCCGCAAGTTCGGACGTCTGCCCCGTGGTGACGATCCCGTCTTTTTCGACCCTCATGCGGACAAGCCACACTCTTTGCCATCGTCCGCTGCGCAAAGGTTTGTCCTCCAGGCGATGCTTGAAACAAACACACCTCCGCATATTATCTACGCTTGCTGCCGTACGGGTTTTCTCGTTTCTGACAAAAACAGAGCCACCCTGCCGCAAGAGCGGCTTTTTCAATGGAACATCGCGATCCTCGAATATTTCGCCTTCGCGGACAGGGCGGGAAGCGTGCAGCACTAGTCTTACTTCGCCGCTCGCCTGCACCGTGCCCAATTGGATTACGCTGGGCGGGGCTTCGATTGGAACAAGCCAGGCTGCCGCTTGTTATCCAATCGTGTCTTTCGCCGCCCGGAAAATCCACGGAACCTGGGGCGGCAGCACTTCAAGGCGGAATGTTTCATGGCTGAGATGAGATCGACGATCACGTGTCCCGTCTGCGGGCACCGGCACAGCGAGATTATGCCCGAGGACGCGATCCAATACTTTTATAAGTGTGGCGGATGCGGCTCGGTGGTGAAGCCGAAAAGGGGCGCGTGCTGCGTTTTCTGTTCCTATGGCAATGTGAAGTGCCCCACCGCCCAGATGCATACCCGGCCAGCCCATCGCTTGGGGCAGCCGCGCAAATTCGCTTAGCGCTAGAGCGCGTGCATTAAATCCGCATCACGCGGCAGCCGTAGCCCCAATTGGTGTCCTGCCCCGCGGATGAGCGTCTGAAGAAATATCGGGTTTTGTAAGCAGGGCAAGCGGTCGTCAGCGCGGGAACGCGTATGCGCCACCAGGGATTGTCAGTGTGCTGGTGTTTTTCGAGTGCCTATTCCCCACCATCTTGGATTTTGAATCACAAAGCACATTGCTGACCGGTTATGATCATCATAGCCTTGAGCCCAGCAGAGCATGAGTTCGAAGCGCAAATCTCTGCCGGTTACTTGCAAGTCCTGTTGACTGCCGATTTCAATACGCAAGCTCCCCCAGTAGCGATCATTGCTACTGGGGTTATTGCTGTCGCGGTACTCGGCATGATTTGTCACGCGAAGCGCATGCTGCAACCTTTGCTCCGCGAGCAATTCCTCCGGCGTCAGATTTTCAGTAGGCCACGTTTTTGTGAGCGGCTTCCCAAGGAACCCCCCGGCGCGTGGCGCATTGTCGCAGCATGACAATCTCTCTGAACACCCATCACGTTGCCTTCGCGGCCTCCGGGCCTCAGCAAACCCCTACCTTGAGCCTCATCCTCGGTTATGGCGCAACGCTGCCGTTCGTTGCCGGGGCTGCCGGTGCGGCTCTCATCCATGATGCCGCATTCCTGCGTCTGTGCCTCGATACGCTCATTCTGTGGGGAGCGGCGATCCTCCTTTTCCTGGCGGCCGTGCGCAGGGGCCTCATCTTCCGCACACCCGGCGACGCCGCGGGCCACATCGCGGCCTCGCTGTGGTATTTCGGGGCTGGCTGCGGCTCGCTGCTGCTGTGGGCTTTGAGCGGGCAGGTTGGTTCGCTGGGGCCTTCGATCTCTCTTCTCTTGGCCGGGTATGCGAGTTTGATCCTTCTTGATATGGGTACCATCCGCCGCCTCGAGGCTTCTCCCTATTTTGCGCTACGCCAGATCCAGGTGCTGGTCCCCATCGCGAGCCTCTGCTTCGTGCTCATGGCATCGAGGATTTAGAGCACTTTTTCACCGCACCTAATAAATCTGCGGGCGTGCCAGAGTGCATCCGGCTTAAATGGAATCGAAGCGGGGCTCCCTCTCCCAGGGGGAGAGGGTTGGGGTGAGGGGCGCTTACATTTGACAATCAAGCGCTTACCCCTCACCCGGACCGCAAAGCGGTCCAGCCTCAGGGTTTATCTGCCACCTTCAAATAGAACTGCTCGGCGGGCAATGATCCGTAAACGAACGGCTCCTGGGCGTTCGCGGTCTCGGCCATGACCGTCTGCCGGACCCGGCGGAACAGCATGTCGATTTCGACCGGCTCGTCGATGTGATAAAGCAGCGCCTGCGTAAAGGGACTGTGGTCTCCATCGCCGTCCGAGGCCACGTGGTTCTCGCGTGTAGCGAACACGACGAGTTCACCGCCAGGAGGCTCCGCCTTGGCAAGGCCAGCGCTTAAACTCCTGACGGTCCGGCGATCCTCAATCATGCGGTTCAGAAACGGATTATTGCGGCAAGAGTTGAGAATGACGAGCCCAAGCTTTTTCGCGGCGTGCGCCTTCTTCATGAAGCGGTCCGCATCGATCGCCTCGTCTTCAATGTGGCTCGCCCGGTCGATCTCCGCGTCGGTCGGAATCAGGAAGTTGTTGCCGTCGATTTGAATGCCGTGACCAGCGTAGAAGACGACAGCCCAATCCGCCTCGGCGGCTTTGTCGCCAAAATCCTTAAGCGCTTTTTCCAGCTCTCTAAGGTTAACGTTTTCGACCTCAACCACGTCCGAAAATCCGAGCATTCGCAGCGCATCGGCAACGCTGTGCGCATCGCTCGGGGGGTTGGCAAGAGCCGGAACGTGCTGGTAAGCCCCGTTTCCGATCACCAAAGCCACGCGCCGCTCGGCCGAAAGCGGCTTGAGCGGAAGAGAGACTCTGGCCGGGTTCGAAGTGTCCTGGGCAATCAGCCTGGTAAGAGCGTCCCGCGCAAGAACCCGGGCCTCGCGCTGAACCGGGTTGGCCGCTTCGCTCTCCGAGGCCTTTCGATAATCTTCGATGGCAAGCGCTAGGCGTCCTTGTTTCTCGTAGGCCGATCCTCGGGCCGCCCAAACGCGCGGCGCGGTCTCGTTACGACGAATGGCCTCGCTCAAGTCGTCGATCGCTTCACTGAACCTGCCGCGAGCAGCGCGGATTTCTCCCCGGATTTCGAGGAAGAAAGGCCGGTTGCGGCCAAGTTTCAGGCCCTCCTGAGCCGCGGACTCGGCGTCGTCGAGCTTGCCCTGCTCCAGCAATGCCCTCGCGCGGTTTCCGCGTGCTGACGTATTCTGAGGATCCAGGCGCAACGCCTCGTCGAAATCCTTCACAGCGAGGTCAAGCTTGTGATCCCACAAATAAATAACGCCTCGGTTGTTGTGCGGCCCGGCGTCGTTGGGTGACCGCCGCAAGGCTTCACCGGCATCAGCTATGGCTGCGTCGAAATCCCCCTTGTCAGCAAATGTGTTGGCCCTGGTAAGGTAAGCAGCAGTCAACTCCGGGTTCAGGCCGATCGCCTTTGTAAGATCCGCGATGGCTAGATCATAATCGTCTTTCTTGCTGTAAACGGTTCCGCGGCCGAGATAGGCCGGGAAGGCTTGACTGGGATTGAGGCGGATTGCCTTTGCGAAGTCGGCCAGCGCATTCGTATAGTCTCCCTTGCTATAATACGCCCAGCCGCGCTTGATATAGCCATCTTGAGCGTCCGGCTTGAGCCGGATCGCTTCGGTGGCATCGGCAATCGCTTGCTCAAATTCCCCAGCGAGGTTGAGAGTCTCCGAGCGGACGCTCAGCGTCCCAGCATTATTAGGCGCGATCCTGAGGGCCTGATCGTAATCGTAAATCGCACGGTCATATTCGCCTTTCGCGCTATAGGCCCTTCCGCGCATCTGATAAAAGTCCGAGTTATCGGGAACAAGGCGAATGGCGTCGCTAAAATCTTGGATGGCCTTATCGTAGTTGTGGACGCCGTACGCGTGCAGAGCACGGAACGCGTAAAGAAGACCGTTCTTCGGATCGTGCCGGACCCCTTCATCATAAGCGGCCAGGGCGCTGTCATTATCTCCCTTGGCGCGGTAGGCGAGCGCCATGGTTATGTACGGCTGCGTATAAGAGGGGTTGAGTGCAATGGCCTTTTTTGCGTCGGCTATCGCGGCATCTTCGTTCTTCTGAGCGCGAAAAACCGATGCGCGAAGGGCATAGGCTGTTGACTGAACTGCAGCCTGTTTCGGCAAGAGAGGGATCGCCTCATTGATATCGGCGAGCGCCTTGCCGTAGTCGCTCTGAGAATAATATGCGCTGCCGCGGCTGAAGTAAGCCATGGCAAGCGCCGGATCGAGCTTGATGGCCTCGCTTTCATCGGCGATCTTGGCGGCAGGCTCCTCAGCGATGAGGCCGCGCATGTAGTAGAACTGGGCCTTGTCCGGCTTGAACCGGATCGCCTGGCTCAAGTCGTCGTAGGCCCGGCTGCGCTGACCCAGGGATTGGTAGGACTGACCGCGGACCATGTAAACTTCGGCGGTGCCGGGGCTCAGGCGCAGTGATTCGTTCATGTCGGCGATCGCGCGATTGAATTGCCCTTTCCTGAAGTAGGCGACGCCACGTGTTACGTATGCAAAGAAAAATTTCGGCTCGACCGCAATCGCCGTCGAGGCGTCCTCAATCGCACGATCGAAGTTCTCCTTTTTGAGATAAGCGAAGCTTTTTCCCCAATAGGCTTCGTAATAGTCAGGTTTGAGCTTGATGGCCTTTTCAAAGCCGTCGATCGCACGGTCGGCATCTCCGATGCCGAGATAGGACTGAGCCTGCCGGTTGTATGATTCAGCGAGGTCGCGGCCCAGTCGAATGGTTTGATCAAAAAGCTTTATCGCTTTGGCGAAGTCCTCGGCCGCACGCTTATGCTCTCCCCGATCCTCGTAAAACCACCCTCTCATATTGTAACCATCCGCATAACCCGGCTTGAGCCGGACGGACTCATCGAGATCGGCAAGCGCAAGAACGAGTTCGAACTCTTTCGCGGTGGAGAATTCCCCTTGCGGCGAAGGCTGCGGCGTTACGCGGATCGAGCTGGATGGCTTGATCGAGGTCCGCCATCGCATGGGAGTAATCTCCCATCCGGTAGTAAGCCCGTCCCCGGAAGAAAAGCGCCTTGGCGCGTTTCGCCTTTGGCGTCGCTGCCGGCTCGATGAGCTTCGTGCAGGCCGCTATTTGCGCATCGATTTTTGCTGTCTCGCACACCGCTTGCAGATCCTGCGGCGTTTGCGCCCCCACCGGCACAGCGTTCGCAAGAAGTACCAACAGTCCGCCTATTACCCTCGCCGAGAACTGGCTCATCTCGTCCTTCCCTGTTGGAGGTCGACCAATTCCTGAAACCGCGTTCTGCCGGTCCTATAGTAAGCAAGGGCTCATGTGGAAATTGCGGCGAGGAGGCGCTTCCCGCATCTTCCTGCACCCTGACGCGACTTGGTGCGCGGTTCTTTTCCCGGCTGCGGAAATTGGCTCAGCAAGATAGTGGAACACGGCGCAAGCGAGGATCCAGAGCCGGATCGCCGCTTGGAGGGAAGCAGGCGACGGTAGATCGCGTCGTGTTACGGAAGGGGCGAAAATATCGCCGCTCGGCCAGCATTTTCGGTCCAGTTAGCGCTGGCAAGCTATTGGGCCGTGAGGCGAACAGGGTTCACTCAGTCCACCTGGAAGCGCCGATCATATAACCAGTTATAGTTTTGCTTCTACCTACAGCACCTGGTAGACAGCAGGGGCCCGGGCGGAGCCTGGCCGATTAGTTGCGATCAGCTGCTTCTTCTCAAGCGATCCGAGAACCGAATGAAGCGATCCCAGCGGTATTTGCGCTGCTTCGGCGAGCACCGCAGCCCTCACCGCGACGAGGTTATTGTTATCCATCTTTGCACGGAGCGCCTTCAGCACCGCGTTTTGGCGTTGGCTGAGCTCGGCTTCGGCCCCGTTTGACTTTGCAACTTCGCTTTTCGGCGGAACTGCTTCTTGCTTCTGCTCATGAGACAATCCGTTCTCGAGGTCGGCGTAGTCTCTGGCGCGAGCCTCGTCGTAGAAGGTGGCGACCACTTCCATGAAACGCGGCCGATCGGAGTCAGTCCGGACGACTGCCCAGGTGGCATCCTCCAGCGCGACTGTCTTGAACAACTCAGTTTTGCTTCCCATGACCTATGACCTTTTCTGGCAGCAAAAATTACGGGCTGGCCCGTATCATTTCCACAAAGCTACCTCTCGAAATTGCAAGCAGCGTATCGTGTATTGGTTGCTAATGAGTTGTAGTATCTCATAACTTTCAATTCATAACCATATTCCATCCAACTGCCCCGGCACTTTTGCCCAACTCAGCGAACACGGAGGGAAGCCGCTCTGTTTCACATCTACTGAAACTTGGATGGCGCATAGCCGCGGGGCATCATCTTCAGCACTGCATCGAGCTTCTTTTCAAAGGCGCAAACAGGGGAAGCAGATGAGAACGAGGAGTAAGAGGAAAGACGGAATCCATTGCTGCGGAAGTCAGGTACGCGCGAGCCAACAGGCCGGGAACCGTCTTCTATAACCGGCGCGGTTGAACTGCTGGCGTGAAGGACACGGCGCCAGCCGCA
The DNA here is from genome assembly GCA_963834165.1 of uncultured Alphaproteobacteria bacterium. Taxonomy (GTDB): domain Bacteria; phylum Pseudomonadota; class Alphaproteobacteria; order Rhizobiales; family Rhodomicrobiaceae; genus Rhodomicrobium. The sequence continues at coordinate 25,172 of CAWIAL010000012.1, forward strand.
CTGGACCTAAAAACGTCTGCGATTCAGGCGAGCCGTGAGGTTCGGCCGCATACTGCCTCCTTCACAGATAATCCGGTAGGTGATCAACCAGCTTCTGGCCAGGGGGTCTGAGGCGCTCGGTTCGTACTCCGGTATGTACTTGGCCTGCGGAATCGAATGTATGTAATGACGGATCTTGCCCCCGACATTGATCTGGCCGCAGATAAAAGTCTCACCCTGGAACTGGACCTCATGACGGGACACGACGTCATTTGCGGCGACTGCCGGGGTTGTTGCGATCAAAATCGCGAGCGCCAGCTTACGCATGCCGATCTCCTTCGCGTCTCGCTCCATAAAAAAAGCTGAAGCAAGACTTAAATTTCAGATAACGGTTAATTAACAAGTCATTGGCGGTCCTGTTCCCCTTGGATCACGTCCTTGTGCAGTAGGCAACATATAACCTCGCAAAACACTCCTAGATGCGGGCTGAAAAGACAAGCAACGCGAGCTTCGCTATATTGTTTAGGCCAGGAATTGGGAATGTTGAATTATAGGCGTGCGCTTTTTGAAAAGGCGTCCAATGCTTGTAGCCCGGAGAAAGCGGGGCCGGCGTTATTATAAAGCCTGATTTGGACAAACGAGGCTGACAAGGAAACCGTTGCCAGAGCTTTGTATTACCTCGCGACGGGCACGCAGAGCCATGCCCAACGGTTCAAGCGGCGAACATGTCCTAATGAGAGCGCTCAGGTCCGGGGTCAGCCGCGGGACGGAGTGGCTGGTGACGGCGGTCCGGTACGCGAATGGAAATTGCGAGAGCGCTAACGCCCCCGTAGCCGGCTAATTTGGCTTCTTTTGCCAAACGTCGAGCTTTTCAGTCAATCGCGCGTTCTCTGCATCCTTGGACAAGGATTGATGCGCCTCCGAGGCAACGAATTGCTTGAAGGTTTCCACCGTATCGGACCATGTTTCGAGCTGCACCGGAACCTTCGCTGTCAACTCGGCCTGTTTCGCCGGCTCCTCCGGCTTTGTCGCCCAGCCGCCAGCGTTCTCCGAAGTTCTCGTAGCTGCGGGAACCTCGGCTACAGCGCTTTGGGGGACAGCCTTTGGCCGTTCGAAGCCGCCTTTCTTGGCGACGGTAAGTTCCTGCCGCGGTTTTTCAGCCGCTGACCGCGCGGCATCGGAGTCGCTTTGCCCAGCGGCTATTGGAGACTCCACCCTCGGAGGCTCCGCCGTCTTGACTTCCGTGGACGGCTCGGTTGCGGCCAAATAAAAAGCGGCACTGCCCGCAATGAAAACTGAAAAGCCCGCAGCGGCTATGTAAGGCAGCCGCGATGCCCGCACCATCTGCGGCGGCGCAGGAGGCAACTCGCCAAATCGCTGACCGATCTTCCGGGGGATTTTTCTTTCTTCGCTAAACTCATCGTATTCCCCGTTGAGATCCGAGACCGGGCTCGGCCACCTCAGCCCCGAAAAAGTCTCGGGCGCTGACGCGTCCCAGTCGTGCTTGTGGGACTCGGGCTCCAGCACCGCCGGCGGCAAGGGGAGCGCGGGCGCATCGCGCTTTGAGAGCCAAGCGTCGCCTGACAAGTCCGGCGTGGCGTCATTGACGATTTTCAGCCATCCAAAAGCATCACTGCCTGGCGAGACCACGCTCTCATCAGGATTCAAGTGTTCGTCTGTCGAGAGCGCCAACGACTCAGAAGTCTCTAATTTGCTGAGATCGTTCTCGTCATTGCAATGCAGTAAAGTGGCGGCTAATGTATCGCGCGTGTCGCTGGAGTCGCGACTATCGGCGTTGAGCTCATGGTTTTCGATGGCATCGCTCAACTCTAAGCTGGTGTCCGCTTCGCGACAATTCGTATTGCTTTGCATAAAGATTGCCCCCCGAAGATCTTCTGCCCGCTACTGTGCGTTTTTATAGTGATTCGCCGCTGGCGTAAGGAAAGCTGATGCTTTCAAAAATTCTATCCGCTATTTTCCCCCGAAAACTTGCAGGCTCACTTCGCCGCATTCGAGCGCGAACTTCGCAATCGATGTAGCGCGAGACGCATTTTCGCGTATAAACTCAGCTAAGAACTGCGCCTGATAACATGCAGCTAACAGGGAGGAGCGCGTGGCGGAATTTGCTCTGAAAGTGCGTGACCACATGATGATTGCCCACAGCCTGCCCGATCCTGCTTTCGGGCGCGCCGAGGGGATGCACGGGGCGACCTTTATCGTCGACGTGACGTTTTTCCGCAAAGAGCTGAATGAAAACAATATCGTGGTCAACATCGGCCTCGCTCATGAAGCGCTGAAGGCAGTGCTGGCAACGCTCAACTACGGAAATCTCGACAACATCCCCGAACTGAAGGGAAAACTTACGACGACAGAGTTTCTGTGCCGGTATATTTTCGACAAGATGGCTGAAGTCATCGCCGACGGAATACTCGGCGCCGATGGCAAGGCTATGACCCGGCTCCGGGTGACGCTGCGCGAAAGCCACATCGCTCGTGCCTGGTATGAGGACGAATTGCCTGGATGACGCGGTGCGTTTTCGCGATTCCCGGCGACATTGCTACGCCGGCCGGGGGTTATGTCTACGCGCGCAAGATTTTGCCGCTGCTGGCGGAAAGGCTGACGATTGAGGTTTGCGCGCTGCCAGCGGGCTTTCCGCTGCCGTCCGAAGCCGAGGTGAATGAAGCCGCCGCCGCGCTTTCCGCCGCTGGTGCGTCCGGCGCCGTGCTCTTCATCGATTGGCTTGCTTACGGCGCGTTGCCCGCCGCGGTGCTGGCGCGCCTGCAAAGCCCAATCGTTGCTCTGGCCCATCATCCGCTCGGCCTTGAACAAGGATTGAGCGAAGCCGAAAAGATCCATCTGCTGCGGACTGAGGGGGAGGCGCTCGCCTTCGCCCGGCACATCGTGGTCCCCAGCCAGGGGACAGCGCGCGAACTCGTGCGCTTGTTCGGGGTCGCCCCGGAGAAAATTACAGTCGCAGAGCCGGGGATTTTGCGCGGGGCGCGGGCGAGAGGCGCGCCTGAAGGGGAGCCGCTCCATATCGTGAGCGCCGGAACATTAACGCCGCGCAAAGGATTCGGCGTGCTCGCCGGCGCCTTGAACGAGGTGCGCGATCTGCAGTGGCGAGTCACTATCGCGGGATCGTTGGACCTGTCGCCGGAAACCACCGCGCTGGTCCGTCAGAAAATTGCGGAATATGGGCTTGAAGATCGCGTGCGCCTTGCCGGCCAGCTCGATGAGGCGGCGATTTCGGCGCTGTATTCTTCCGGGGATGTTTTCGCACTGGCAAGTTTCTACGAAGGGTACGGCATGGCATTCGCCGAGGCGATGGCACATGGCTTGCCGGTCGTCGCCTCAGGCGAGGGGGCAGTCCGCGAAACCGTACCGCCGGAAGCGGGCTTCGTCTGCTCCCCCGGAGACGTGGCGGCCTTTGCGGACGCATTGCGCAGTCTTCTTTCGAACGCCGACATGAGGCGGGAGATGGCCGAAGGTGCTTGGCGGCATGGGCAGGGGTTGCCCAATTGGGAAAGCACGGCGGACGTTATTGCACAAGTTTTGGACCAGGCGGCGCTGTGAGCGGTTAAATGGCGGCCAGCCTTTTCGACGAAACGGCAAAGCCGCGAGCGAACGGCTTCCTGCCTCATCGCTCACAGCCGATTATCCGCGCCGTCCCACGAGCTTAACCAGACTATTTTTTCTCCTGGTTTTGCTGCTGCTGGGCGGCTGTGTCTTCTTCCTTCGGCGCGTCCTTCACCTCAACGTCGCCCTTCGCGTTGATCGTCACGAGCGCGCCGATGTCGGCGTTGGAGTTGCTGTCGTAACTCGTGACGCGCCATGTGACTTCGTTCTCGGTCCCGTCTTCCTCGACGGCCAGAAAGGCATTTGGCAACTTCTTATCGGCGATCTTCTTGACGGCGACCGTCTTAAAGACCTTTGACGTGTTTCCGTCGGGGCTGACAGCCATGAGCTGGAGAACGAGATGAGCCTGCGTGGTATCGCCCGCGGGCACGGTGAGGACAGTCGCGCGGAAAACGCCGGATGCATCGCCATCGGACCACGTGCCCGCGGTGGCGACTTCGGTCACTTCGGGCGGGATCGAAAGCGTAAGCTTTTCCGCATCTTCTTGTGCTCTTGCCGGTGAAAGTGCTAGACATGCAACGATAAGGGTTGCAGCTATTCTCGCGTACATTCGAAACTCTCCCTGGGATCAGCGAAGCTGGCGGACCGCTCTGGACGGCGCATTCACGACGGTCGGTAAGCGTTGCTTGTGACATTTGCGTGGCAAACGATTAAGACATCCTATCAATATGCAGTGTATGGCTGCAATAACAACAGTCAACCACAGTCGCCTCGAGCGGTTTCAACACACTTCGTAGGGGATTATAGTGTCCGAACCTAACGCACTTTCTCAAGCCAAAGCACTATTTGCACCCATCAATAAAGATGGTTATAAATTCGTTGCTATAGCAGCGGGCGTCACGCTTCTAGCGTTTTTGCTCTCCAATACATTGGGGTTTCTGTGCTTGATCGCCACAGGAGCACTCGCGTTTTTCTTTCGTGACCCCTCCCGGATCGTGCCAGAGCGCGACGGTCTTGTGATCGCCCCCGCCGATGGCGTCGTGATCGGCATCGACCAGATAGCGCCGCCTCAAGAGCTGAATCTAGGAACCGAGCCGCGCACGCGCGTATCGATTTTCCTGTCCCTCCTCGATGTGCATGTCATACGGGCGCCCGTCGCGGGCCGCATCGAGACATCGGTCCATAGTCCAGGCATCTATCGCAATGCGGCGTCTCCCGAAGCTCCGAAAGCAAACGAACGCCAAAGCTTCGTGATCGAAGCCAAGGACGCCATGCGCTTGGGGGTCGTTCTCGTGGCGGGTCTGGTTGCGCGACGCATTGTTACGGATGTGAAGCAAGGCGACAGCGTCGCGGCCGGCGAGCGCATTGGCATAATCAGGTTCGGCAGCCGAGTGGATCTTTATCTGCCAGCTTCGACCCTGCTCGTTTCGGAAGGGCAGCGGACCCTTGCTGGCGAGACCGTGATCGCCGATCTTGCGTCTCAGGAGGCTCACCGGACTTTCCGGCGCGTCTAGGCTTCAGGCCGGACAAAGCGATTGCATTAAAAACCAATTGCTGAGTTGCATTTTTGCGCCAAAAGCGTTCCGATGCATTGAGGATTCCATGGCGAAGGAGACAGCGTTGCGGCCCACGGTTCTTATTGGCCCACGTGATGACAGCTGGGACTGCCGCGGCGGGCTGCGTCCGTGACGCAGGATCAACTTAAGGTGCCCGGCAAGAACGGGGCACCTTCAACCGAGACACCCTTGCGCAAATTGGCGCGGCTGGTTCCTAATCTTCTCACCCTGGCCGCAGTCGTCTGCGGGCTGACCGCGATACGTCTCTCAGGGGAAGGGCAGTTCGCGCTCGCGATGGCGGCTATCCTGGCGGCGGCTTTGCTCGATGCCGGCGACGGCTTCCTGGCGCGGCGGCTTGGAGCGGAATCCGCAATCGGAGCCGAACTCAACTCGCTCGCCGACTTCCTGAATTTCGGCGTCGCTCCAGCAATGCTTTTGTATGACCGTCACCTCTACCAGCTCGGCTACGCGGGCTGGCTTATCGCGGCCGTTTATGTGATCGCAACGGGTCTCCGGCTCGCGCGCTTCAACGTCCAGTCGAAAATCAACCTGCCGGCCGCGGCTGATGCGCTGCCTTCGAAAAAGAAGTGGTTTTGCGGCCTGCCGTCCACTGGCGCTGCGATGGCGATCATGGGCGCGGATGCGGCGGTCCTTCGGCTTCACCCGGCGGAAATTCCTATATTCATCGCGGGCGCTGCCGTAACCGCAAGCGCCCTGATGGTCAGCAAGCTGCCGGTCCCGTCCCTGGCGGCACTATTCGCGAGAGATCCCGTCAGCCGTTAATATTGGACAGGATAATTGGCCTGGGTTTCAACCCGCTCCCAGAAGGTGTGGTTGTTATAGAAGCCAGGGTAGTTGTTACCAGCCGTCCCGAGGAAGTTGAAGGGCCTGCGGTGCCAGCCGAAGAGTTCCCCCCCGAACGGACTGTAAACATAAAGCCCATATTCGTGTGGCGCGCGCGAGTAGTGGCGGTGAGCTCTCTTGTGGTAGCCCGGGGCGTCGCCAGCAAAGCTCTCGACCGATGTTCCAAAGGCGGCGAATGCTAGGATTGCACTGAAAAGGATTCGCGACATTATGATCTCCCGCTAGCTCATGCCTTATGAAAGCTTAAGCGGAAGCCCGACACTTGGCCTACCGCCACCCTATTCACTATAGGCACGCGAGGCCGGATCGTACTAGTGAGGTTTTACAACGGAGTAAAAATATCGTCTCAGATCGCCCTATTTACCGCGAGAGCTGAGCCGAAGTCGTCACCCTTGAACCTTTGCCGTAGGATTTCGACTTGACCCCGCGGCGTCGCGTGGAGGAGCATCACTTGGCGCTTGACGAGGCCATAGTTCAGCAGCTTTTCGGCATGGTCGGAGGGAATATCCGTCACGAGGCATGGGCGCTTGATGACTTTTTCAAGCGAAAAGCGTTCACCGCGAGACATCTGGATTGCTGGCATGGGAACCTACGCACACAGTCTACGGATGGTTAAAGGACTCGATAACGGCTTGTCCGGCATGTGCTTAATTGTATTAAGCTGGATTGCGGCAAAAAAGCGTAAGGCCGATAATTCAAAATGTACGGAGTGGAAAAAAGAGAGCGGCGTAGGAGCGAGGAGAGAACGGATGACCCAAAACGGGACGCAGGAGCCCTGGCCCTCGGAATTGCGGCTGAACCCTGAAAAGACGATGCTTTCCGTGGCGTTCATGGATGGAACCGCGGACAGTCTTTCCGCTGAGTTTTTGCGCGTGGTGAGCCCCAGCGCCGAGGTCCAGGGGCATTCGCCGTCCGAAAGGAAGCTGGTCCCCGGCAAGCGCAACGTGACGATCCGGGCCATCGAACCTGTCGGGAATTATGCGGTGCGGCTTGTCTTCAGCGACGGCCACAACACCGGCATCTATTCGTGGTCTTATCTTTACGGGATCGCACGCAAAAAGGACGAGCTTTGGAACGCTTATCTTGAGGAGCTGGCCGCCGCCGGGCAGAGCCGCGACCGGTAAACGCCGGGCGATGCTTTTTCAAAGCTGATCAGCTGCGTTGAAAAACTGTCGCAGATTTCTGTTATGCTTCGCCAAGTGCGGCAACAATTCTCGCTCAGGCGAATTGTCCGCGGGCGAAACGATCAAAAGACATGCTCGACAGCTACGATAGAGGCTTGGCGAAACGTCAGTTGCCGGACGGCCAGATTTTTCCTGTAGCCGCCGCCGCGCGCGACGGCGAGGAAATGGTCGCCGATTCCTTCGCAATTCCCCAATACAGCCTTCTCACGAGACTTTTTGTGAGGAGATGGCTCATTCTGCTGTTCGCCGCCATCGTATTCACCCTCTCCGTTTTGTATCGATTGCCCTGGGAAGCGGAAGCGGTGGCGCTTCTCACCTTCGCCCTGGGCGCGGCGATCATCCCGCGTTCCGGCATCAAACCGGCTTCCCGCACGGTGATCATGGCATCCCGCCCCCCCCTTCACACTGCGGCATCGGTCATCGATGCGCTTCCGGAGCCTGCAGTCCTTCTTGCCCGGGACGGGACGATTCTCTCTTTCAACGACAAGGCGCGTGAGCTTTTTGGGGGCCTCAAGCCAGGATTTCACATTTCGAGCGCCACGCGCAGCCCGCAAGTTCTCGATGCCGTCATGGACTGCGGCCCGGAAAAGGCACAGCAAACCGTGACCTTCAGCGACCGGGTTCCCGTGGAGCGTTACATGGCCGCGACGGTGTCATGTCTTGGCGAAGAGTTGGAGAAGGATCCTTCCATCCTCCTGTTCTTGCGTGATTTGACGGAGCAGCGGCGTCTCGACCAGCTCAGGGCCGACTTCATCGCAAACGCAAGTCATGAGATAAAGACGCCGCTTGCCTCGCTGCTCGGGTTTATCGAGACCCTCCAGGGCGCTGCCCGCCACGATGAAGCGGCCCGCGACCGCTTCCTGCCGATCATGGCGAAACAGGCTGAGCGCATGGCGCGTTTGATCGACAATCTGATGTCGCTCAGCAGGGTTGAAATGCGGGCGCATTTGAAGCCGCAAGGCACCGTCATGATCTCCGAGCTTGTCAAGCAAGCTTGCGACGCCTTGGAACCGATGGCCTCGCAGGCCAACATCGAAGTTCAGGTCCATTCCGAGTTGCACGGCGCGACCGTTCTTGGAGACCGCGATGAGCTGACCCAGGTTTTCATCAACCTCATTCACAACGCCATCAAATACGGGCGCCCGGGCGGCTGCGTCTCGGTCAACCTGGAGCGCCGGCAAAATGGCGCGTCGAGTCTGATTGCGATAAGCGTCAAGGATGACGGCCCCGGCATCCCGAGCCAGCATCTGCCGCGCTTGACCGAGCGCTTCTACCGCGTTCCCGGCTCGCCGGCTTTGGAAAAAGGGGGAACCGGCCTTGGACTCGCCATCGTGAAGCACGTTGTGAACCGCCACCGCGGTGAGCTCCGCATCTCTTCCGAGGTCGGGTCCGGCTCGAAGTTTACCGTGCTTCTTGCAGAGCGAATAACTGTTCAGGATCAGCGTTGAGAGCCTTTCAGACGGCAAATTTGAGCGAGGCTTTTTTCGCTCGCCTGCAACCGAAAGTCGCCTGCAACGTGAAGCGCTTAAGCTGTCATTAAAGCTTCATCCCACTTTCATAAAAGAGTTGCGGCGCTGCCCTACCATTTCAGCGCGTTGAACCGCCTACTGGTTGGTTTCCATTTTCAAGGGAGAGCACAGTAAATCATCGTCTCGTCGCCATCGTGGCGGCCACGGCGGCTGTCGGCCTTTTTTCCGCTGGCTCCGCATCTGCCCGTGATCAGGTCAAGATTGCTGGTTCCTCGACCGTCTTCCCCTACGCGAAGATCGTCGCAGAAAATTTTGCAAAAGCTAATTCCACGCTCAAGGCACCCGTTGTCGAGTCCGGCGGCTCTGGCGCCGGCATCAAGCAGTTCTGCGATGGCGTAGGCGAGGACAAGATCGATATCGCCAACTCATCGCGCCGCATCAAGAAGACCGAACAAGAGACCTGCGCGAAAAACGGCGTAGCCGACATCGTAGAGGTCAAGTTCGGCTATGACGGCATCGTGTTCGCTTCCGACGTGAAGGGTCCGTCTTTCGCTTTCGAGCCGAAGGATCTGTTCCTTGCGCTCGCTCCCGAAGTACCGGTCAACGGCGCGCTCGCTGCTAACCCCAACAAAACCTGGAAGCAGGTCAATGCTGCATTCCCGGAATGGGAAATTTCAGCCTTTATTCCGGGCGAAAAACACGGTACGCGCGAAGTCTTCGAAACGAAGGTTCTCGTCGCCGGTTGTAAAGCCGCTGGCGCCGACAAGCTCCTCGAAGAGAAGCTGAAGGCCAGCACGCCCGCTGAAAAGCTCAACGAGGCGGTCGAAAAGGCTTGCGCGAAGGTCCGCAAGGATGACGGCGGCAAGCATGCTGTGGACATCGATGGCGACTACACCGAGACGCTGGCCCGCCTTCAGTCCAACAAGCAGGCTATCGGCGTGTTCGGCCTCTCCTTCTACGAGAACAACACCGACAAGCTGAAGGTCGCCACCATGAGCGGCGTTACCCCTTCGGTGGAGACGATCGCAACCGCCAAGTATCCGGTTTCCCGTCCGCTCTTCTTCTATGTGAAGAAGGCGCACGTGGGCGTCATCCCCGGTCTGAAAGAGTACGCGGAGTTCTTCGTAACCGACAAGATGATCGGCGAAGATGGTCCTCTCGCGCAATATGGGCTCGTGCCGCTGCCGAAGAGCGAGGCTGACAGCACACGCGACACCGTCAAGAATCTGAAACCGATGGGTCCGCTCAGCTAAGACGCAAGGAGCGTGGCGGCCGGGGGGCCGCCACGCTATTTTTGCATCGAAAACTAGAACGTCGCTTTGGGAGTCGGCTGTGTCTCTCAGCACATTGATTATATGTCTGCTTAGTGCGGGTCTTGTTGCATTTGTCATCGGGTTTGTGCGGGCGAAGATCATCGCGCGTGGCAAGGAGCGATCGCTCCATTCGCTACCCGGCTATCATGGCGGCTATCTGGCCCTTTGGACCGCGCTTCCGGCAATTCTCGTTCTTTTGACTTGGGCAGCTATTGAGCCGCGCTTCATTGACCAGCGCGTCGAGGCGAGCCTGTCCGCCCAGGTTTTGCAAGGGTCGGAGGGGCAGATCGGCCTTACGATGGGCGTCGTAAGAAGCGTCGCGTCCGGCCTTCAGCAACTCAACCGCGAGGAGCTTGCAGCGGCGAAAGCCGATCCGCAGGAGGCGCAGCGGCTTCTTTCGCAAAAAGGGATCATCGTTGCGACCGCTCCTACCCCCGCGATTATCGCGAGCGCTGAAGTCCTCAACGATCTGAAGCAGAAAAGCAGCCTCGCCAAAACTTACGTGGCAGCCTTTCTGGCCTTTTTCGGCTTCATTTTTGCATTCTTTCGAATATCGCGGAACCTCCGCGCGCGGAATCGCGTGGAGCAGGTTGTCGTCGCCGCCCTCATGGCCGCGTCATCGGTGGCGATCCTTACGACTGTCGGCATCGTGCTCTCGGTGCTTTTCGAAAGCGTCGAATTCTTCAAGCGCGTGTCAATTATTAATTTCTTGACGGGGACAGTCTGGGACCCGCGTTTTGCTGATGCGGGAAGCAGCGGCTCAGAAGGGCAATTCGGCCTTGTGCCACTCATGTGGGGCACTCTCTATATCTCGTTCGTCGCCCTGCTTGTCGCTGTGCCAATCGGGTTGATGGCAGCGATATATATGTCGGAGTACGCGCATCCGAAGGTCAGAGCGGGCGTCAAGCCGCTGCTTGAGATGCTCGCCGGTATCCCGACCATCGTCTACGGATTTTTCGCGGTGATTACGGTCGGCCCCTTCCTGAACTTCTGGGGCTCGAAGGCTGGACTTGTCATTCAACCCACCAGCGTGCTGACGGCGGGCATCGTCATGGGGATCATGATCATCCCCTTCGTGTCCTCGCTTTCGGACGACATCATTTCCGCGGTTCCGCTTTCGCTGCGCGAAGGCTCGTATGGCCTGGGCGCGACGCAGTCGGAAACGATCAAGCGGGTGGTTTTGCCTGCCGCGCTTCCTGGCATAGTTGGCGCAATCCTGCTCGCCGCGTCGCGAGCAATCGGCGAGACCATGATCGTGGTGCTGGCCGCTGGCATCGCCGCCAATTTGACCCTGAACCCCTTCGAGTCTGTGACAACCATTACGGTCAAGATCGTGAGCCAGCTCACAGGCGACCTTGAGTTCAACACGCCGCAGACGCTTGTCGCTTTTGCCCTGGGGCTGACGCTCTTCCTTCTGACGCTCGGGCTAAACGTATATGCCCTTTACATTGTCCGAAAATACCGGGAGCAATATGAATGAGCGTCGTTGCTGATGATACACCCATGACCGATTTAGACGCTCCCTCGGTTCCGAGCCGCTTCGATAACCCGGCGCTTATGCGCCGGAGGCGGCGGTCGGAGGTCCGGTTTCAGCTCTATGGGCTGATCGCTATCGCCATGGGGCTCGGCTTTCTCGTGATCCTCTTCACGTCCATCATCGGCAATGGGTGGACGGCATTTTTCCAAACTTCGATCGCACTGCCGATCACTTTTGACGCGCAGGAGATCGATCCCGACGGCACTCGAAACGCCAACGCGCTGGCGCAGGCAAACTACCAGAAGCTTGCCTACACCTCGCTCTACAAGATCCTCGGCGTCGATACATCAAACCGGCTTCAGCGCAATGCAGCGAACGCTCTTCTCTCTCGCGAGACGGACTCGCAGCTTCGCAAACTGGTCGCTTCCGATCCGTCGCTGATTGGCAAAACTCAGACGGTGTGGGTGTTGGCGAGCGGAAACGTCGACGCTTTTTTGAAGGGAAAAATCGACAGAAAGCTTCCCCAGGAAAACCGGCAGATCTCGGACCAGCAAATCGCCTGGATCGACAAGCTCACGGGCGAAGGCATCATGAAAAAGCTCTTCAACACGGGGCTTTTCACGAACACGGCTTCGAGCCAGCCTGAGACGGCGGGCTTGGCGGTCGCGCTCCTCGGCTCATTCTACATCATGCTTATCGTGGTGCTTCTGTCCGTGCCCCTGGGCGTCGCTGCCGCGATCTACCTTGAAGAATTCGCGCCGAAAAACCGCTTCACCGACTTGATCGAGGTGAACATCAACAATCTCGCTGCGGTGCCGTCTATCGTGTTCGGCCTCCTGGGGCTCGCGGTTTTCATCAACTTTGCCGGTCTGCCCAGGTCTGCATCCCTTGTCGGCGGCCTTGTGCTAACGCTTCGGACGCTGCCCACCGTCATTATCGCGACACGCGCCGCGATCACTGCCGTTCCGCCCTCCATTCGCGAGGCCGCACTCGGGATCGGCGCGTCTAAGGTGCAAACAGTCTTTCACCATGTTCTGCCGCTTTCCCTTCCGGGAATTATTACAGGCACCATCTTAGGGTTGATCCAGGCGCTGGGTGAGACAGCGCCGCTTCTCATGATCGGCATGGTAGCCTTCGTGGTGGATATTCCGAGGTCGCCTCTCGATCCAGCGACTGCGCTGCCCGTTCAAATCTACATGTGGGCGACCGAGGCTGAGCGCGGATTTGTGGAGAAGACGGCCGGCGCGACAATCGTCCTCCTTGGTATCCTGGCGGTGATGAACGTCATAACTATTATCCTGCGCAAAAGGTACGAACACAAATGGTAGAGATCTTTGTCGCACCGACGGCGAGCAACAGCGCTCAAAGCGGCGAGCCTAGCGGCCATCCGAAAGTTACGGCGCGGGACGTGTGCGTGTTTTACGGAGAAAAGCAGGCGCTGTTCAACGTACGCGTCGATATCCCAGACCGTAGCGTGATGGCATTCATCGGACCATCGGGGTGCGGGAAAACGACGTTCCTTCGCTGCTTCAACCGGATGAACGACACCATCGCCGGGGCGCGCGTGACGGGCGAGATCAAGGTTCAAGAGAAAAATATCTATAGCTCCGATGTCGACCCCGTCCAAGTCCGCGCTCGCGTCGGCATGGTGTTTCAAAAGCCGAACCCGTTTCCGAAATCCATCTTCGAAAACGTCGCCTACGGCCCGCGCATTCACGGTCTTGCCAAGTCGAAAGCGGACCTTGAGGAGATCGTTGTTAAAAGTCTGCAGCGGGCTGGACTTTTCAACGAGGTGAAAGATCGTCTCGACGGCGAGGGAACCGGCCTTTCGGGCGGACAGCAGCAGCGCCTTTGTATCGCGCGCGCCATCGCCGTCAGCCCCGAAGTAATACTCATGGATGAGCCGTGCTCTGCGCTCGATCCCATCGCAACCGCCAAGGTCGAGGAATTGATAGACGAGCTTCGCGAGAACTACTGTATTGTTATTGTTACCCATAACATGCAGCAAGCCGCTCGCGTTTCTCAGCGGACCGCATTTTTCCATCTCGGTTATCTTGTGGAAGAGGCCCCTACGGATCAAATTTTCACAAATCCGAAGGATAAGAGAACGCAAGATTACATCACTGGACGGTTCGGCTAAGACCGCAAGAATGTGCCGCCCAGTCTGGGATCATCGGGCTGGGGCGTTTGACTTTAGCCCCGCATTCGGAAGGAAACGGTTGTGGCGGATCATCCCGTAAAGGCTTACGAGGTGGAACTGAAGTCGCTCGATACAATGGTTGCTCAGATGGGAGGGCTAGCGGAGCAAGCCCTGGGTCAAGGGATCGATGCGCTCTACCATCGCGATCCCGATTTGGCCGAAGTAACCCTTGAGAACGATCGGACAATCGATGCCCTGGAGCGGTCCGTCGATGAACTTGCGATCTCCATCATCGCGAGACGGGCGCCGGTCGCGGCGGATCTTCGGCAGATCGTGACGGCCATTCGCATTGCAGTCGACCTGGAGCGGATTGGCGATCTATCCAAGAACATCGCCAAGCGCGCGATTGCCATCGCGGCGGAACCGCGGCCGAACCAGGTCATGACGGGTTTCCTGCATATCGGCGAAGCCGCGATGCGCCAGCTAAAGGATGTGCTCGACGCCTATTCCCAGCGCAATGCCGATATGGCTCTCGACGTCTGGCAGCGGGATCAGGACATCGATGCCATGTACAACTCGCTCTATAGCGAGCTTCTAACGACCATGATGGAAGAGCCTCAAAGCGTCGGGCTCTATGCGCATCTCTTGTTCAGCGCCAAAAATATCGAGCGCATCGGCGATCACGCGACGAATATCGCGGAGACGATTTATTTTCTGATCCATGGAAAGGCCCTTGGTAACGAGCGTCCAAAATCGGACAGCACGAGCCAGACCCTCGTTCTAGGGTACGCCGGGACAGGAAAGGGGTGAACGCGGATCGCGTGAGCAGAGGGAATGAGTGCAAAGGTCCTTATCGTAGAAGACGAAGAGCCGATTGCTTTGCTGCTTCAATATAATCTCGAAGCGGAAGGCTTTCGCGTTGCATTGGCACGCCGAGGCGACGAGGCAGAAGTTTCAATCAGCGAAGATCCGCCAGACCTGATAATTCTGGACTGGATGCTGCCGGGCCTTTCCGGCATAGAGCTTTGCCGCCGCCTGCGTTCGGGAAAGACGGCCCGCAGCATTCCAATTCTCATCCTGACCGCACGAGGCGAGGAGCAGGATCGCATTCGCGGCCTCACGGTAGGCGCCGACGACTATGTCGTGAAGCCCTTCTCTGTGCCGGAGCTTCTGGCTCGTGTGCGCGCTATTCTTCGCCGCGCAAGCCCGGCGCGCATTGCGCAGACCCTTGAGGTTGAGGATATCGAGCTTGACCGCGAAGCCTATCGCGTGATGCGAAACGGCCGCGAAGTGCGCCTCGGGCCGACGGAGTTCAAGCTGCTTGAATTCCTGATGGAAAGCCCCGGCCGCGTATTTTCGCGAACGCAGCTTCTCGACGGCGTTTGGGGCCGCGACGTGTACGTGGACGAACGCACGGTGGATGTGCATATCGGACGCCTGCGCAAGGCCATCAATCGCGGCAAGGAAAAAGACCCGATCCGCACAGTGCGCGGCGCGGGCTATGCTCTTGGCGAGAAATTTCCTGGCCAAAGCCTGCTGGAATAAAAGGGAGCCGGGGGTGTCGCATTCCCCGGCTCCCGCCCCGCTGTATTCGATACCTTAAACCGCCCGGCGCCTGCGCGCGACTGGGTTATAGGCGATGGCTGCATGGTGCTCGCAATAGGGACCGCCAAAGGATTTCCGCCGCCCGCAGAAGTGGAAGCCCTCTTCCATGGGATCGCCAATCGGCCAATGGCACATGCAATCCTTAAGGTCGATCAGCTTGATCTGGCCTTCAGGCGCAGGTTCAAGGTCGGGAAGAGCGCGCAGCGGAATAATGGCCGCCACCTTCCGTTCTTGAGGCTGAGGCGACACTTTGAGAGCAGCGTTGCCAAAGGTGCGGTATTGCACCTGCGACGAGCGCGCAGGGAAGAGCGCGATATTGGAACGCGGACGGGCCGTCCTGATGCGAGATGTCGTAGCCCGGCCAGCAAGACCCAAGCGATGCACTTTTCCAATAACGGCGTTTCGCGTGACTTCCCCAAGTTTCGTGGCGATCTGGCTCGCGCTGAGGCCATCCGCCCAAAGCTTTTTCAAGAGTTCAACACGTTCGTCTGTCCAACTCATAAATGTTAGCTCCTCGTTCATTCCGGCGGATGAACCGCGAATAAAAGTCGGGGCCGCCGGACGGATGACCAGCGGGGCCACGGGCGCTAACGCAAGACAAGGAGACTGGCAGCGTTCGAAAGCCCTGAACAGCGGGCAGACTTCGACTGAAGTCCAAAGATCGAAAAACGCTACCTACTGGGATACAAGCTTCGCGAGAACAGTCGCGAGGTGGTGGAGGATGCGAAAAATCGCATTCGGAAGGAGATGCCACCACTCCATCTTCATACCCATAATAAAAGCACAAAAGCGGGGCTCCGACAAATTACCCGACCCTTAAAATGAAGAAATTACATTTCATTTTAGGCGTACTGTGTCTTTTATGCCGGTTGACAGTGTGCTAAACACACGGAAAATAAGGTCACGAGCCTAAGCCGCCCGCAACCGGAGCGGCTTTTTTTAATTGGAAAACGAGTGGAAAGAATGTCTGCGGTCCTTGGAACCTATGCGCGGATCAACGTCGAATTCGATCGCGGCGAGGGCGCCTATCTCTTTACCGCTGCAGGGGACCGCTACCTCGACTTCGCCGCAGGCGTGGCCGTGAACATTCTGGGCCACGCTCATCCGTACCTCGTCGCGGCGCTGACCGAACAGGCGCGGAAAGTCTGGCACACCTCAAACCTCTATCGCGTAACGGGCCAGGAACGGCTTGCCGAACGTCTCACGGGCGTGACGTTTGCGGACAAGGTGTTTTTTGCCAATTCCGGCGCGGAGGCGATGGAAGCGTCCATCAAGATGGCGCGCAAATATCATAGCCATCACGGCCATCCCGAGCGCTACCGCATTCTTACCTTCGAAGGGGCATTTCACGGGCGCACTTTGGCGACCATCGCCGCCGGCAATCAGCCCAAGCACACGGCGGGTTTCGGCCCCAAGGTTGAGGGGTTCGATCAGGTTCCGCTCGGCGATCTCACCGCGGCGCGAAACGCGATCACTGACGAAACCGCAGGCATCTTGATCGAGCCCGTTCAAGGAGAAGGCGGCATCCGCTCCGCGGGGTGGTCTTTCTTGCGTGCACTGCGCGAACTTGCGGATGAGCGCGGCATTCTCCTTATGCTCGATGAAGTTCAGTGTGGCATGGGCCGCACCGGGAAGCTCTTCGCCTATGAATGGTCGGGGATCGAGCCGGATATCATGGCGGTTGCCAAGGGCCTCGGCGGAGGCTTCCCCGTAGGCGCTTGCCTGGCGACGGAGGAAGCGTCAGCCGGAATGACGCCCGGCACCCACGGCTCGACCTTCGGCGGCAATCCGCTGGCGGCGGCGGCTGGGAACGCGGTCCTCGACATAGTCTTGGAACCGGATTTTCTCCCGCATGTCCAAGAGATGGGCTTGCTTTTTAAGCAACGCCTTGCTGAAATCGCGGATCGGCATACGAAAATTATAGCGGAAGTCCGCGGCGAGGGACTTATGCTTGGCCTGAGATGCAACATACCCAATACCGGCGTTTCCGGCATGTTTTTTGCTGAGAAACTGTTGGCAGTGACCGCGGGGGAGAATGTCGTGAGGCTTCTGCCGCCGCTTATTGTGACGGAAACGGAAATAAAAGAGGCGTGCGCGAAAATCGACGACGCATGTGCGAGGCTCAATGCTACACTTACAGCGTGACACCGCGCTAATCGGACCAATGACTCCGCGTCATTTCATCGACATCGATGACTACGATCTCGGCACGTTGCGGCTTATTCTGAACTGCGCACATTCGCTCAAGAAATCGTTCAAGACCCCTGCCGCAACCCGGCCGCGTCTCGCCGAGGGCTCCGTGCTTGCGATGCTGTTCGAGAAGACATCCACCCGCACGCGCGTTTCTTTCGATGTCGCCATGCGCCAGCTCGGCGGCGAGACAATCGTCCTGAACCATTCTGACATGCAGCTCGGGCGCGGCGAGACAATCGCGGACACCGCGCGCGTGTTGTCGCGGTATGTCGATGCGATCATGATGCGCGCTTCCTCTCACGAGGCGCTGATCGAGCTCGCAACCTATGCTACCGTCCCGGTCATCAACGGCCTGTCCGACCGCTCGCACCCCTGCCAAATCCTCGCCGATATCATGACTTTAGAGGAGAAGAAGGGGCCGGTTGAACCGCTTCTGGCGACCTGGGTCGGCGACGGCAACAACGTGGCAGCCTCATGGATCCATGCAGCCGTCCGTTTCGGGTTCACTTTGCGCGTCGCCACGCCGAAAAGTCTTCAGCCGCCTCAGAGACTGATCGACTGGGCGCTGTCGGAAGGCGGCAAGGTCATCTTGCTCGAAGACCCGAATGATGCGGTCGATGGCGCCGATTGCGTTGTGACCGATGTTTGGGTCTCGATGGGCCAGGAGAAAACCGCAGAGCGTATCGATCTCCTGCGGCCCTACCAGGTTAATACGGCGCTCATGGAAAAAGCCGCGAAGGATGCTATCTTTATGCATTGCCTGCCGGCGCACCGCGGCAGGGAAGTAACGGACGATGTTATCGACGGGCCGCAATCGGTGGTGTTCGACGAGGCAGAAAACCGGTTGCATGCGCAGCGGGCAATCCTGGCGTGGTGCCTTGAGAAGGTTTGATGGGTGTGTCACAGGATAGGCACACCAGATCAATATCCGGGCTCTCCTCGAAATTAAGAAGCGGCGGGCTCTGACGACCCATCGGTTTGCACTAACGAGAGCCGCCGGGATTTGGTGGATACTTCATCAATAGTCTTCTGAAGCACAAGGTTCATCTTATCCGTGCGCTCGAGGAAGATACCGATCTGCTGTTGAACAGTTTTTACGGCGACTGTCTCCGACCTAGCAATAGTCGTCTCTAGGCTGCCTTCGAGCTTGATTACGCGGTCGCGTAAATCTCTCACATCCGATGTGAGGTGTTTTAGATCTTCGCGCAGTGCTCTGACATCCGCCCCAATATTGATTATTTCCTTCATCTGCTCCCAGGTGCTCATTCCCGTCTCCGTCAGAGCGACTTGTTGACTAAATAATCTCGAGTGCACTTAATGTCCTGCCTCATCTCCTCGATATCTTTGCGCATTTCAGATAAAACGGAGGCGACTGCTAACGCGTAGGCGTCTTTTTCGGTGTTGGGTAAGGGTCTTAAACCCCCTCGTGTGGGAGATAATTCAGCTTCGCTGCCTTGGCCATGAACAAGAACGTGCCGGGAAGAGAGAGACCTGTGAGGATACGTTTCAGCAATCGGATGCCAACTCATCTCGCCTAGGAGGGCAAGCAAAGCCGCCCGATTACCGCCGTGTATGTGCTCGGTCTCGGCGGCCACCCACGAAAGCACTGAATCAAGCGCATCATTTGGAATCCTTCCCTTCGTGATCGCAATCACACATGCCTCGATCAGAGCAGCTTCCCAACGGGCATTTATTGGGGAGTCTTCGATTGCCTGATCTGCGAACTCAAAAATCGATGCTGCCGCAATCTCAGCTTTGGGCTCTTTTAGAATCCTAGAAAAGCGTTCCTTCACCGCTTGAATCGGATCTTCATCTGGCGTCGTATTCATCCCAACGCTCCTGGCATCAGCGACCTCTATTTCATGCCGCTACGCTTGCGATACAAGGTTTGCAGCTCAGCATCCATCAGAAAACGTACTAAATTGGGGTAAGTCTACCTCTGCACCGCGAACTCGAATAGGACCGCAAAAATTTATAGATTTAAAGTTTCGATTGCAAATCATGAACATGACGATCGAACCGTCACGCTGCGCATCGAGCTCCTAAAGCCCCACCAAGGCAACATGCCGCTCAATGGAAAAAGCCGCGAAGGATGCTATCTTTATGCACCTGCCGGCGCACCGCGGTAGGGAAGTAACGGACGATGTTATCGACGGGCCGCAATCGGTGGTGTTCGACGAGGCGGAGAACCGGCTGCATGCGCAGCGGGCGATTCTTGCGTGGTGCCTTGAGAAGGTTTGATGGGTGGAGTCATCGGTCGGAAGCGGGGGGACGAGGAAGCGCAAGCAAACGGGGCACCATTACCGCTAGCTCTGCGCGGCTCTCCGGCATAAAATCATTGCGACCCCTCCAATTTTTGCCCAAGACTGTAGCTCTGGGCGTAATTCGGAGGATTGCCGTTAGTAACTAATGAATTTATGACAAGGTTGCCACTCTCCAGCGGCAGAGTGTTTGAATATTCATCTGGCGGGTTAGTGATTTTGTTATTGAAAGAGTAAAAGCGCCTCCTTTCGGAGACGCCCTTAATCTACCGACTTAGCCTTACAGGCCGCATCGATGTGTCGCTTTGGTATCTTAGGTTCATTTGGCGCCGAACACAAATGAGCGTATATGAATAAACGGCATACCTGCTATGAGATAGCATCATAGAAGTTATTGGCGACTGTGTTGCGGGACTTGAAGACAAAGGCAGAATTTCCAAAAAGCGTGCGTCAATGTGACACATTGCATTGGTCTCCTCGATCATCTCAGGCATGAGTTAATTGCATGCCTGAGATGCTACAGAGACCCATCGCCAGAAAGCTCCGAAGGCTTCATGATGCGCGGGCTAGACGAGCCGCATCGATGTGTCGCAACAAAGAGTGCTCGGCCTAGCTCGCAACTCGAGCGCTCCCCGCGAGCAGAAAAGGTCGACGTATGGAGATTTGGATACGCATCGTGATTGATTTCACGTCTCTGATGCTCTCCTTAATGAACCTCTACTACACTTGGCAATATCATCTTTAAACAGATCGGTGCCAGGGTTCGCGTCCTGGCACTTTTCCCATCGCCTGGAATGTCTGCGCACGAATCAAAACAAGGAGACCGAAAAAGGAAGGCGAATGTCATCACGTTCGCCCAAACCAGATGCAGCCCCGCTAGTAAAGTGGGGCCGCGCCGAAGGCGGCCGGCCAAGGCCGTGAAGGGCGCCGATTGCGTTGTGACCGATGTTTGGGTCTCGATGGGCCAGGAGAAAACCGCAGAGCGTATCGATCTCCTGCGGCCCTACCAGGTTAATACGGCGCTCATGGAAAAAGCCGCGAAGGATGCTATCTTTATGCATTGCCTGCCGGCGCACCGCGGCAGGGAAGTAACGGACGATGTTATCGACGGGCCGCAATCGGTGGTGTTCGACGAGGCAGAAAACCGGTTGCATGCGCAGCGGGCAATCCTGGCGTGGTGCCTTGAGAAGGTTTGATGGGTGGAGATTACGAAACGCCTGCCGGGGTTACCGGCGCAGATAAGTTCAACGACTACGTCCTCCCTTTCCAGTTAGAAGCATCCGGCGCTCGCGGGCGTCTTATCCGTCTCGGCCCCGTCGTGGACGAGATCCTCAATAGGCACACCTACCCCGAGCAGGTTCTGCTTCTTCTGGGTGAGGCCGTGACGCTGACTGCGATGCTGGGAGCGGCGCTGAAGATCGAGGGCAAGTTCATACTGCAAACGCAGTCGAACGGGCCGGTCAGCTTCCTCGTCGTGCACTACAGCTCGCCTGGCCATGTCCGCGGTTATGCCAGCTACAATAGGGACGACCTACCCCGTAAGGTCAACGGCGCTGAGCATCCGAAGCCGCTGCTCGGCGACGGGCACCTTGCCATGACCATCGACCCCGGCGCCGGCATGGAACGCTACCAGGGCATCGTTGCGCTGGCCGGGAACACCCTCGTTGACGCGGCGCACGAATATTTCGACCAGTCGGAGCAGATCCCGACCTTCATCCGCATCGCCGTGGCTCGCCACTTTGCGGCCGGGAAGGGCGAAAGCCCCGGACAATGGACCTGGCGCGCGGGCGGCTTGATGGTGCAGAAGCTGACGCAGGAGGGCGGCCGCGAGCAGGCCGGTGACCTCTCGCCGGACGCCAGGGAGAGCATCGATGACGACGGCTGGCGGCGCGCGCAGGCGCTCGCCGCAACCGTACAGGATCACGAGTTGCTCGACCCAACCCTTTCCCCGGAGCGGCTGCTTTACCGGCTGTTCCATGAGGAGGAGGTGCGCGCTTTCGGCGCCACGCCGCTCGACTCCCAATGCAACTGCTCGCGCGAGCGCGTGGAGAACATGCTGAACCAGTTTTCGCCGGAGGAGCTGGACGGCATGGCCGAGGACGACGTCATCACCGTGACCTGCGAGTTCTGCAATACGCATTACCGGTTCGACGCCAGCCGGTATATGGAACCAACCGGCGAATAGGGAACCCCCTCACCCCAGCCCTCTCCCGCGGGGGGAGAGGGAGTAGCTCGCGCTTGCAACAGCGTTCCTTCTCCCCTTGCGGGAGAAGGACAGGATGAGGGGGCCTTTTTAAAGGAACAAAACATGCGCTTTGAAGGAACGGAAACCTACGTCGCCACGGACGACCTGCGCGTCGCGGTCAACGCCGCAATCGTGCTCGAACGGCCGCTCCTCGTGAAGGGCGAGCCCGGCACCGGCAAGACGGTCCTCGCGCGCGAAGTCGCCACGGCGCTCGGCGCGCCCCTCATCGAGTGGCACATCAAGTCCACCACCAAGGCGCAGCAGGGCCTCTACGACTACGACGCCGTGAACCGGCTGCGCGACAGCCAGCTCGGCGACGAGCGCGTGAAGGACATCAGGAATTACATCCGCAAGGGCAAGCTCTGGGAGGCTTTCGAAGCGCCGAAAAGGCCGATCCTGCTGATTGACGAGATCGACAAGGCCGACATCGAGTTTCCGAACGACCTCCTGCAAGAGCTCGACCGCATGGAGTTCTTCGTCTACGAGACGGGCGAGGTGGTGAAGGCGAACGTGCGCCCCATCGTGTTCATCACGTCGAACAACGAGAAGGAGCTGCCCGACGCCTTCCTGCGCCGCTGCTTTTTCCACTACATTCGCTTCCCCGACCGCGAGACGATGCAATCCATCGTGGATGTGCATTTCCCCGGCCTGAAGCCGCGGCTCCTAAGCGAGGCGCTCAACATTTTCTTCGATGTGCGCGACGTGCCGGGGATGAAGAAGAAGCCTTCGACATCGGAGCTGCTCGACTGGATCAAGCTGCTCTTGAGCGAGGACATCGACGCCGAGACGCTGAAGGAGCGCGACCCGCGCAAGCTCATCCCGCCGCTGCATGGCGCGCTCTTGAAGAATGAGCAGGATGTGCAGCTGTTTGAGCGGCTGGCGTTTTTGAACCGGCGGAAGGCGACAGAGTAGGCCCCAGAGTATCAATGGAGGCTTCAGGCTCAGCCCCGAGCAGCGCCCGCTCTACGAAGACATGCGGAAGGGCATCGAAAGCAATTTCCAGGGCTTCCAGGCCATCGCCGGAAACCGCGCCCTGATGGGTCCAGCTGCGCTTCCCGAAATACGGCGGGCCGGTGCAGAGCTAACCGAGGCGCTCCGCCCTGCCGAAGCCAGTCCGGGAGGTTGCCACTGGCGCGCCGGCATGTCACGAGCGACGAGGCGCTGGCGCGGCGCTCCATCGATGCGGGCTGCCTATTGCGGTACGCATCCTGCTTAAATGGAATCGAAGCGGGACTCCCTCTCCCAGGGGGAGAGGGTTGGGGTGAGGGGCGCTTAAATTTGACTTCCCCCTCATCCGGACCGCAAAGCGGTCGGGTCAGTCGATCATACGCTAGTGGTGGGCGGAAACGGCTTTTACCATTTCGCAGGTCAGTTCGCGGGTCGCGGCGTGCGAAATATCGCCGAGGCTCAGGATGCCCACCATCCTTTTGTTGCCGTCGATCACGGGAAGCCGCCTGATCTTGTTTTTTTCCATCAGATCGAGCGCTTCCTCAAGAGTGCTCTCCTCTCTGCACCACGTAATCCCGTTTGTCATCACATCGCGCGCTGTCATCTTGGAGATGTCCTTGCCTTCGGCGACGCCCCGGCAAACGATGTCGCGGTCCGTGACCATGCCGACCAGCTTGTCGTTTTCACCAACGGGTATCGCGCCGACGTCCTCTTTCTGCATCTTCTGCGCAACTTCCATCAAAGGCGTATCGGGCGAAACCCACACGACGCCCTTATGCATGGCTTTCCTGACTTTCATGACATCGAACTCCCTGTATCTTATCTTATTACGTAAGCTTAAATTTCGAACGCGCGGTGCAACATTGATGGATGTCAAAGTTTCAACGGTAGGGAACGGCAGAGTATGACTGGACATAAATTGCAAGTTATTGTGAAGACTGAGGTTTGCTTACGACGGGTCCGGCCCGATAAAATGTTAATGACTTTTACAATACTTTGGTTTCCTTCACGGGAGCTTCTCAAACAGAGGATTCAGCTGTTAACCTACCCACTCAGCCGGGAGATAAGATATGAAGACCGTCCGAACCTACATCCTCATCGCCGATGGAGCGCGCGCTCATCTTCTCTTGTCGGAAGGGCGCGCAAAGCCTCTAGTCGAAGTGCCAGGGTCGGATCTCCGTCACAATCTGAAGCCGGATCACGAGCTCAGCAGCGACCGGCCTGGGCGCGTACACGAGTTGGCTAACATCTCGCGTCACGCCATAGAGCGCGACGATCTTCATCGCCGCGAGAAAGAGCGTTTTGCTCAATCTTTGGCGGAAGGATTGGATAAAAGGTTAGCTAATCGTGAGTTCGATCGCCTCGTGATCGCGGCTGCGCCTGAGACGCTCGGCATTATCCGGTCCGCCCTGAGCGACAAGGTTCGATCCGTCATTTTAGGGGAGGTGGCGAAGGATCTAACGAAAATTCCGAATGCTCAGGTCAGGCTTCATCTAAGCGATGACTTGCGGGTTTAGAGTTCAGAGCAATACGTCAAGCGTTATTGCAGCGCTTACGCTGGTAGTTCAAAGCCTTTACCGCTCGGTGCAGGCTCTCCAATTCGTTTGATCGAATACAACCTCGGTGTTATGCTTAGCTCTTGTGCAGTTATAGGAGAGCCTGATGCATGGCCTTCGCATGCGCTGCGAAACCTGCCAGGTACGGTGCGATGGTATTTGCGCCGCCTTAGATAACGAGGCACGCGCCGAACTATTGCACCTCTCGCGGCGGAAAACTGTTTCTGCTCATCACGCCGTCTTTCGCGACGGTGACTTGGCCGACAATTATTATAACATTACCTCAGGAATTGTTAAGCTCGTTAAAACGCTCGCCGATGGCCACCAGCATATTGTCGGGCTGCTTTATCCGACCGATTTCATGGGGCAATCGCTCAACAAATACCACACCTACGCGGCTGAGTTGGCGACGGACGTTGAGCTTTGCGCTTATCCACGGGCGCCGTTCGAGCTGTTCTTGAAATCGCACCCAGAGCTTGAGCGCCAGATTTTTCATATGACCATTCGCGAGTTGGACCTCTGCCGCGACTGGACGCTTCTGCTGGGCCGGAAGTGCTCCTATGAGCGCGTCGCGGGGTTTCTGCTCATGATGGCAAAGCGCGCGCCCCGGAAAACAACGGGCCAGCAACCCAAAAACTATATGCATTTCGAGTTGCCGTTCACTCGCGCCGAAATGGCGGATTACCTTGGCCTCACGCTCGAAACCGTGAGCAGGCAGTTCAGCCAGCTCAAGAAGAAGCAAGTTATCACCTTGCCGTCCAGCCGGGATATCATAATCCCCGACATACAGCTCCTGAGCCTCGTAGCGCAGATGGAAAGTTGCTCCGAAGACTTTGATGAAGGTCAAAGCCGCGCTGTTGCCTGATGCCGTAGTATGAAGCAACGGTGGGGAAGATGGAGTGGCTACCATGTCTATCAAGACGATTCTGGTTTATTTACCTTCAGAGAAAAACGCTGCCGCCATTCTTGAGCCTGCCTTAAAGATTGCAGAGTCAAGAAGCGCTCACGTTATCGGCTTTCACCTTATTCCCGATTTGCCCGTCTATGGCGAGTTCCCAGCGGAGGTTTCCGAGGAGGTGATCGTTCGCCTGCAGAAGTCGGGTAAAGATGCAGCCGCCGCCGCGAAGCGAGCTTTCGATGAAAGCGTGCAAAAATGCCCCGTCACGCATGAATGGCGCTGCTTTACCGCTTCTTACGCCGCAGGCGCCGAACTGGTCGCGCAGCACGGGCATGGCGCCGACCTCATCATATGCGGAAAGCCAAGCGACGACGTGCCCGACGCGTGGAGCGATTTCTCCGAAACGGCAATCATGCGCAGTGGCCGCCCGGTTCTGATCGTGCCTGGGCTGAAGCCCCACAAGACCATCGGTGAGCACGCGATCATCGCCTGGAACGATACGCGGGAAGCGGCGCGGGCCGTGTTCGACTCCCTCGACCTTCTCAAGTCCGCGTCGACTGTGCGGGCAGTCACCCTCATCGAGAAGGAAAGCCAGCGCGCGGCGGCGGAAGCGCTGGGCGCGGACCTGATCGCGAACCTCGCCCGCCACGGGATCGGCGCGTCTCTTGACGTCTCATACGCTGGCAACGGCAGCGCAGGAGAGGCAATCCTGTCTAGACTTCTCGAAGAAGGATGCGATCTCCTAATCATGGGCGGCTATAGTCATTCGCGGTTTCGCGAAATGATCTTTGGCGGCGTCAGCCGGGACATTTTGCGCGACACATGGGTGCCGACACTTGTGTCACACTAGACATCTTGGTCTTGCTTGGAGATCGGGTCATGACGTTAAAAAAAATAAGATTAGAACTGGCGAGGGATCGTGAGCATCCGGATGGCAGCAATCGTCACGGATATGAATTCGTTGGGCCGCTCGATGAGGAGGGGCATCTCGATCCGGTGCTCTGGAAGAAGCATCGCGAACGCTGCCGGGTGAAGCGGTTCTGGCTCCACGAGCCCGACGAACTGGGCCACCTCGTGCGGAAGCCGGGCGGCCATTGGGCCTTCCATTACGATATCAACGGCGATTCCGACGACGATGAAAGCGGCTATCGGCTGGGCAATCATAAGTTCGCGGTCGGCGAATACGTCTCCATACGCGAGCACGAGGACGAAGTGATGCGCACCTTCCGGGTCGTTCGGGTGGAAACGCTGCCGCAGACTGCGTGATCTTCGACGCAATCGTCACGGGCGCGGTGACCGCCATTGTTATCCCGGAAAGCGGATGGCCCTTATCCGGGATCTTTGCACATCCAAGCACCCTGCATTTTGCGATCCCGGATAAGGCGCAAGCGCCTTTCCGGATGCCGTTCAATAGTTTGCAGCGCACCACTGCGCGTTGCGGTGGCGCGGCACTATTCCAAGACGTAGGTGCCCGGCGCATCGCAAAGCGGCGGGTAACCGGCCTCGGGCGCGCCCATTTGAGGCGGCGACGAGAACTCGTTCGACCCCGCTTTGAGCCATCGTACCCACTCCGGCCACCATGATCCTTCCACAGGGTTGTTCCGATGGAGCCATGTATCGGGGTCGACGTAAGGCTCGTCGCGTTTCGAGGTAGCGACCCGGTAGACGCGGTGCTTGCGGCCCGGCTCCGAAACGATACCCGCGTTGTGTCCGCCGCTCGTCAAAAGGAATGTGACGTCCGTATCGGATAGAACGTTGATTTGGTACACCGAGCGCCAGGGCGCGACGTGATCCGTTTCGGTGCCAACCACAAACATCGGGGCGGTTATATCGCGCAGAGCAACCGAGCGCCCGTCCACGAGATAGCGGCCTTCCGCGAGCTGGTTCTCGAAAAAGATCTTGCGCAAATACTCCGAATGCATGCGGGCCGGCATGCGCGTTGCGTCCGCGTTCCAGGCCATGAGGTCGATGACCGGCTGCCTTTCGCCCATGAGATAGTCGCGGAGGATGTGCGACCAGATCAGGTCGTTGGAACGAAGGAGCTGGAATGTGCCAGCCATCTGGCTTCCTTCAAGATAGCCAACCTCTTGCATCGTATCTTCCAGGAATGCGAGCGTGCTATCGCCGACGAAGAGGTCCAGTTCCCCTGGCTGACTGAAGTCTGTCTGCGCTGCCAGCAAGGTCACCGATTTGATCCGGTCATCGCCGTCGCGCGCCATGGCTGAGGCCGCGATCGAAAGCAGGGTGCCGCCGAGACAATACCCCAGCGCATGCACCTTGCGCTCCGGCACAACCTGCGAGATCGCCTTGAGCGCTTCCATGATGCCCAGGCGGCGGTAATCGTCCATCCCGGCATCGCGGTAGCTTTCATCCGGGTTCTTCCACGAGATCATGAAGACGGTGAAGCCCTGATCGACAAGGTATTTCACCAGCGAATTGTTCGGCGAAAGATCGAGCACATAGTATTTCATGATCCAGGCCGGCACGATCAGCACCGGCTCTGGGTGAACCGTCTTTGTGCTTGGGTTGTACTGAATCAGCTCCATGAGCTTCGTGCGGGCGATGACCTTGCCGGGAGTAATCCCGAGGGTCTTGCCCACTTCAAACGCTTCGACGCCCGCCGGAGGCAATCCCGCGGCGTTCCGCTGCGCATCTTCCAGGAAATTCCAGAAACCGCGAACGAGATTGGCGCCGTTTTCGCGCATCGTTCGCTCGAGCACTTCTGGGTTTGTCGCGGGGAAATTCGACGGCGCCACCATGTCGAGAAGCTGCCGTGCCACGAAGTTCACGGCTTCCTCATGGTGCCGGCTGACGCCCCGTACATTCTTGGTGGCTTCGTCCCAAAGCCCTTCCCAAAGGAGGAAGCCTTGATGCATCGCGTTGTAAGGCCAGCGTGCCCACTCGGGGTGCGAAAACCGCTTGTCGCCGGGCGCAGGTTCGGCGCAAAGGGCCTTGCCGTTGCCGTTCTGGGCTGCGGAGGCAAGGTAATGCTGGAAGGCGACGCTGTCTTTCAGCAGCTTCGAAGCCAGTTTTGCCTGCGTTCCGGGGGCCATGGAAAGGTGCACGGCCCAATCGAGATACGAGAGCAAAAGTCCGGCAGGCGAGACGCCACCCGTCTGTTTCGCCAAGGTATAATGGTAAAAGCGATCGAGCGCGCTTGTGCTACCGATCATGGGCCCCTCCCGTGACGCATGCTGGAGTAGTGTTGCCGGGCGCTATGCGCCGCTGAGCCTGTCGAAAACATCCCTCCCTCGACAGCAAACTTGATCTTGTCATCAACGACTTGTGCGCTTGAACCGCCGATGTCAACCGTGCATGGAACCAGCGGCAACGGTGGCTTGCGGTTGCCGCATGGCTTCTTCGGTGCGCAAACTTAAGCTTTCTTCTCCACGGCCAAGTTCGATATTGCTTCCGCGACAGGCTTCGCAAGCTTCTCTGTCTCGTGCACATAGTCGTTGGCGAACTGGCTTAAGAAGGCCGTCTGCACGTTTCCAAGTTCGGTAATGGACCGGCAGTTCGAGATCTGGTCCGGCAGCTTGAGATACTGCTCCCAGCGGTTGCCGAAGAAGCGGCAAATCTCGATCTGGTTCTGGACGAAGCGCTTGAAAAGCTCCTCGCTCGATTTTTGCCAATTCAGCAAAGCGGCATCGTAAGCAGATGCTGCGCTTTCGGTCTGTTGCGCGGCTTTTTCGGTGAAAGACGAGCTGACGCCGCCGCCTTCATAGGTTTGCAGATCCTTTGCGCTTTTTACGAAGTTCTCGTAGTTCTTCTTCCAGATTTCGATCAACTCCATATACATTCTCAAGATTGGGGAGACGTCGAATGGATAGGGTTGACCCGATGGCTGCGCTGTCATGGTGGCGTACTCCATTGAGAGCTTTTGCGCATTGTGCAAGACTAACGCCGATTGTAGGGCGCTCCGTTGACGGTTATCAATAATTACTAAAAAACTGATATTCAACGCGCCCGGCCCGGTGTAATTATTGGATTTGGTAAAGTAGTTTATGCCGATTTTGCGTCGAAGTTGTTCGCACAACCTTCCTTACCTAATTGCCAAGCTTAAGTTGTTCTTGCAATCATAAGTAGATTTGATAACGTTTAAGGTCTAGTCTTCCATACTCGCAGTGTCTCTAGCGGAGAAGAATTGTCATGGAATTCAGTCTGCCGCAGGTTTTTGTGTGGATCATCGTGGGTCTTGCCGGAGGAACCCTCGCCGGCATGCTTGTGAAGCGCGAGCGCAGGGGATTTGGGTTCCTCACCAATCTCTGCCTCGGATTGATGGGTGCGCTTGTCGGAGGCGCATTGTTCCGCCTCTTTGGCCTCCTCCCGAACCTCGACGCCATCTCGGTATCGATGCGGGACGTGGTCTCCGCGCTCGCCGGATCGATGCTGGTGCTGTTGATGCTCTGGCTTCGGCAGCGGAACCGGATCGCATGAGGATGGAGCGCGATCCCGTCCTTGTGGATCTCGCTCTTCAAGGTGGCGGCTCGCATGGCGCCTTCACCTGGGGTGTGCTCGACCGCCTCTTGCAAGAACCCTGGCTCAAGATCGAGGGCATTTCCGGGACTTCGGCGGGCGCAATGAACGCCGCCGTGCTCGCTCACGGCTACGCGAAGAATGGAACCGACGGCGCTCGGACCGCGCTCGAGGAATTCTGGAGGCGCGTTTCGGATGCGGCGCGCTTCAGCCCTATCCAGCGAAGCCCGCTCGATGTGATCCTGGGGCGGTGGACGATGGACACATCGCCCATTTTTATGGCCCTTGACATGACGGCTCGCATCTTTTCGCCCTACGACCTCAATCCCGGCGGCGCCAATCCCCTGCACGACATTCTATCCGAATGCATCGACTTCGATGACGTTCGCCGCGCTCCGATCCGGCTTTTCATCACAGCCACCAATGTGCACACTGGCCGGGGCCGGGTCTTCCGCAACGCCGAATTGACCCCGGACGTTTTGCTGGCCTCGGCCTGCCTGCCTACCATGTTCCATGCCGTCGAGATTGACGGCCAGCCTTACTGGGACGGCGGTTACTCCGGTAATCCCACCCTTACGCCGCTCATCCGGGAGTGCGCGTCCGAAGACACGATCCTCGTCCAAGTGAACCCCGTGGAGCGGGAGGGAACGCCCCGCTCCGCCCGCGAGATCTTGAACCGGCTCAACGAAGTCTCGTTCAATGCCACGCTGCTGAAGGAGCTGCGCATGATCGCGGTCTTGCGACAGGTGGCCGATGTGGGCAACTGCGAGGGTGCGCGGTGGGCGAAGATGCGCATTCACCGCATTGCGAGCGCGATCATGACCCATCTCGGCTCTTCGTCGAAACTCAATGCCGAGTGGGCCTTTTTGACGATGCTCCGCGATGAGGGGCGCAGGGCGGCACAGGCTTTTCTCGATGCCGAGGGGCAGAACATCGGACATCGCTCCAGCCTCGACCTCGACGCGCTCATGGCGCAGGTTTGAGCCGACAACGATCTAGCAGGATGCTGAAAAAGCGGAGTCATCCTTCGACAGGCTCAGGATGAGGCCGCGTGCTATCAACGACTTAATCCTCATGGTGAGCCTGTCGAACCATGGGCAGCATCACGCGAGAACTTCGCGGCGAGCGCGTCCGCACCGCGGGCGAGAATGCTGATATCCACTCCCACCGCCGTGAACAGGCAGCCCGCATCGATGTAGCGCCGCGCCAGCGTCTCATCGCTCGTGAGAATGCCGGGCGCATTGCCGAGCTCGCGGATGCGCCGGATCGCGCCCTCGATCACGGCGACCACGTCCGGGTGCTTCTGCTGACCGAGGTAGCCCAGCGCCGCCGAGAGATCGCCCGGGCCGATGAAAACGCCGTCAATGCCCTCAACGCAAGCGATGGCGTCGAGGTTTTCGAGGCCGAGCTTGGTCTCCACCTGCACCAGCACGCAAAGCTCATCGGCGGCGCGCGCGTGATAATTCTCGACGCGTCCGAAGCGAGACGCACGCGCCGCGCCCGCAAAGCCGCGGATGCCATGAGGCGGATAGCGCGTCGCCGCGACGGCGCGCCGGGCCTCGTCCGCCGTCTCGACCAACGGCAGAAGCAGCGTCTGCGCGCCCGCATCGAGGTAGCGCTTGATCATCACCGCGTCGTTCCACGGCAGGCGCACCGCCGGATGCGCGGCCCCGCCCGAAGCCGCGGCCTGAAGCTGGCTGTAGACCATGGGCAGTTCGTTCGCCGAGTGCTCTGTGTCGAGCAGGAGCCAGTCGAACCCCGCGCCCGCCAGCACCTCGACCGTGACGTGGCTCGGCAGGCTGCACCACAGGCCGATCTGCTGGCGGCCTGCCTTGAGGGCACGCTTGAAGCTGTTTGGGGGCAGGTCCATCCTCACGCTCCGTTGTCCGAAAGCTCAACATTTCGGCTGAGGACACGGAAAGGCAAGGCGTTCGTGAGCGTGCGCTGGCGTTTTATTTGCCGTTCGGCACCGGCACATCGAAGCCGTTGAGCGTGACGGACACCATGCAGTAGAGGCCTACGAGGTAAACGAGTTCCGCCGTGGCTTGCTCGCCAAAAGTCTCGACGGCCTTCTTGTAGCAAACCGCCGGCAGGACGCCGCCCGACACGAGCGCGTGAGCCAAGTCGTAGGCGACGCATTCCTCGCGGGTAAGGTCGCCCGGCCGCTGACCGGCAACGATGGTTGCGATCTTTTCGTCGGAGAGGCCGCGCAGCTCGGCGACGAGCACGTGCGCGTAAATCTCATAGCCCGCGCGGAAATGCGCGCCCGTCACAAGGATCGCAACCTCGCGGATCGGCTTCGGCAGGGCGGTAGACGACGAGAGCGCCTTGGTCAACTCCCACACCGGGCCGCCGACTTTCGGGAAGCGCAGCCACGGGTTCCATGGGCCCATGAGCGCGCCATTTTCGGCGATGGCCTGGAAGCCCTGGAAATTCTTTTCGATGCCCTTCCGCATGTCCTCGTAGAGCGGGCGCTGCTCGGGGCTGAGCTGTTCGGGCGGGATCAGGGGCAGACGCATGGCGGTCTCCTTGGGGGATTACAACGCAGGTGCGCGCCGGAAGGGGCGCGCAGTGGTGTTAGTTCCGAGGAGCGGAAAGCGTTCCGGGAGGTACCCGCTGATGGAGTTTGCCCGGACAGGATTGTTACGTCACGAGGGCATTAAGTTTAAACGGGAGGACAGGCTCGCAATAAGCCCTCCGACGGTGCTGGAAAACGGAATTCCTTGGCCCTTCGATAAGCTTAGGATGCGGCCGAGTTATCCCTCGCGGTAAGCTTGTCGAACCATGAGAAGCCGCCCCTTTCAGCAGCCTTTCAAAAAGCTCAGCACCCCGGCGCGGTGGATGCATAATGGCTGCAGAGTGGCTATCCTTTCCCGCTCAGGCTCTTGAGATAGGCGATCAACGCGCCGACATCTCGCGGCTTAAACTGAAATTGCGGCATGTCAGGGTGGCCGACAACAATGCCCTCGCCAAGCGCCTCTTCCAGGTTTTCGACGTTGCCCTTGGCAACGATTTGCCGGAAGGGAGGGGCGCTCTTATGCGGGCTTTGCCCCTCCCTTCCAATGGCATGACAACGAGAGCAAATGCGCTCAGCGATTTCTTGCCCCGCCTTTGCCTCATCCGACATTTGCGCTTGCGCTCCGTTGGAAAAAATCGCGAGAGCGCAAGCCGATCCGATAGCAAGCGAAGACAGCTTTATTCTCATAATTTCCCTCCGCTCCGGCTTACGCCGCAACGCCTAATACAGATAAAACTCTTCCAGCAACAGGGGCTGCAACTCCGCCGGCAGGACTTTCCGCAGTTTCTCGATCTCATGGGCGTCGATCTTGTCCGCGATCGTTGCGAACACAGCCTTGACCTTCGACTGCACGTCCGGGCCGAAGCTGCGTCCGGCCTCATTCTCGATGGCGCTGAGAAAATCGTCGAGATGACGTGTTTTCGTTTGAGGTTTGCTTGGCTGCCAACCTTCGTAATAGAAGCCGCGAATAAGCATCGGTAGCTGAGCGCCGAAGTGAACCGCGTTTTCGGGGCCGATCCGGTCGCGGAAAGCATGCAATGTGGCGCGAAGCACCTGATAAGCGAAGTGTCTGTCCGTCGTCGGCAGTCGCGCCATCAAATCCTTTAGCCAAAGATTTGTTTGCTGGACAGTTGCATCAAAGGCATCGAGACCCGTCGTCATGGTATTCCTCCCTTATCGACTGAGCGAAGTCTTCTAAAGCGGGCTCAGAGGATACCAGCGCTGAAGAAATTGCCATGATTTTTGTCAAAGCAACTATCGATGAGCCTGCTAGGGACAAAGGTATGTGCGGGTGAGCGGCACCGCATCCACATGCTTTGCAAGCTGAATTTGGAAAACCGCAAGGTTGTGTTGCCGGAAACCAACCTCGCATCCCGCAAGATAATACTCCCACATCCGGCAGAACCTTTCGGACAACATGGCCGCCGCCTTGTCCCAGGCGCTCTCGAAATTTCTGCGCCAGGCAGCGAGCGTCTCGGCATAATGAAGCCGAAGCACTTCAATGTCGGTCATCAAGAGCCCCGACTTCTCAATGGCTGGCACGATCTCGCTCAAGGCTGGAACATAGCCGCCTGGGAAAATGTATTTCGCGATAAAGGGGTTTGTGAAGCCTGGACCGGAAAGCCTCCCGATTGTGTGGAGGAGCGCAACGCCGTCGCCTTTCAGGCAGGCGTTGACCTTCTTGAAGAAGGTCGGGTAGTTCGGCAAACCGACATGCTCGAACATGCCGACCGACACGATGCGGTCGAAGGTTTCGTTGACTTTCCGGTAATCGAGGAGGGCGAAGGATACGTCGGCATCCCCAGCTTTTGCCGCACGTGCGCGAGCGTAGCGTTCCTGCTCGTCGCTCAAGGTGATGCCCAAGACTTTGACGCCGGCTTCCCTGGCAAGATGAAGCGAAAGGCCGCCCCAGCCGCAGCCAATGTCGAGGACACGCTGCCCCGGTTTCAGACAAAGCTTTCTTGCGATATGGCGCTTCTTGGCGAGTTGTGCCTCGTCGAGACTTTCGGCGCCCTTCTCGAAATAGGCGCAGGAATATTGCCTGTCCTTGTCGAGAAATAGCTCATAGAGCGAGCCTGGCAGATCGTAATGATGGCTGACATTGCGCTTCGATTTGCGCGGGTTGTTAGACTGCCGCAGAACGCGGGTCCGCTTGCGGACAATGTCGGCGGCCCGCATCCAGAGCGGAAAATCCGCTTGATCGAGATTCTTCGCAAACAGGCTGAGAAGATCGTAGATCGATCCGGACTCCATCTCGACATGCCCATCCATATACGCTTCGGGGAATGCGAGATGGGGGTCGAGCAAGAAAGCCCGCTGAGCGCCGTCATCGAGGAAATGGATTGCGACGGGTTTTCCTGTCCCATCGCCAAATACGCGGACTTCGCCTTTCCAATCCCGGACCCTCAACTGGCCCGTGCGGATCACCGATCTCAAAACAGGCCACAGCGGCCAAGAGAAGGACGGTTTATGAAGATCAAACTGCTGGGTTACTCCGTGTGCCATCGCAATAAACTCGCGTTACGGCGTGCGCCTTCAATAAATGGATTAACGGCGGCGCCCGCCGCTCTAACCTATTCATTCAAAAATTGGAGCCAAGACATTGTTCCCAGTAAAATAGCTGGACTGCTTTGTGATTTGTCAAAGTCCCAAACTCAAGGGCGATCTAGTCCTTAACGATGATGCTCAGCGAATAGGTCTCGATATGCAGAACCTTCACTTGGAACAAAGAGATTGGCACAACATCCTTGACCATATCTCGCGGTGCGAAAATACCCACAAGGTCACCATAGAGGTCATACGCGAAGACTTGGGCGCGCAAAAGGAAGTGGAGAACGTCGTGCTTCGCGGTTTGAGCTACGACCCAAAGGGCGGCACGATCGCGGTTCGCGCGGGCGCTGTGGAGCACATGATCCACCATCCGTCCGGGATCGAGATCGCACACGCCGGCACTGACCTGATTTGTCTGGAAGTGATCGGCTCGGACAATTCACGCCACCTGATCTCGTTCGTGCCGCCGCTGCACCTGCCCGACCTTCTGCTTCCAGCTTACAGGTAGCAGGCCGGGTTGCTTCTCGATGAGGCCGAAAGGCTAATCGAGCACCGTCTTGATGAGAAAAAAGCGAATTGCATCCGCGAGAATGATCTTGCAATTGCGCTGACGGCCCTGCTCTTCCTCAAGCTTGGCTTTAGTAATCAAGGCCTCGATGTTCGATTGCTCAACGTCGGAAAGCTGAAGGATCTTGGTCATCTGGTCGATAACCTGCATTCCCTCCGCGCAGGTTACTGCCCGGGCAGGGCCCGCAGCAGCGGCGAGAATGACGGCTATGCATAGAAACTGTTTCATATCGAGCCTAAGACCAGACCTCGATCCGGCATTACCGGCGGAATCAAGGGATAGCGTTGATCGGCAGGACCTAATAGCGCTTCGATCCACAACCGACAAGTAATAACAGCCCCGAGGGGGACGACATAGCGATGGTCGCATCGTAGCCGAATCCTCCCGCGTTGCCGAGTCTCTGCCCCTTGTCGTCCCCGAAAGGCTGCAGGCTTTATCCGGGGACCTTTTAACACTCGAAGGCTCACTCCTGACGCGCGCCGTTATCCAGCAGCCCGCGTTTTTCCATGAGCGGCTCAACCGAAGGATCGCGGCCGCGGAAGGCGCGATAGGCTTCATCCGGTTTCATCGTGCCGCCAGACGAATAAATGAACTTGCGCAGACGCTCGGCGACGGCAGGGTCGAAAATGCCGCCGGGCTCCTTGAATGCGTCGAAGGCATCGGCTTCCATCACCTCCGCCCAAAGATAAGTGTAATAGCCAGCCGCATAGCCGCTGCCCGCAAAGATATGCTGGAAATGCGGAGGCCGGTGTCTGAGCGCGATGGCTTCCGGCATGCCGATGCGCGCGCGCATTTCCTGCTCGAAAGCGCCTGCATCCAGTGCGCCGGGCGAGCCAACTTCATGGATGTCGAGATCGAACAGTGCCGAAGCCGTGTACTCCGCCGTCGCGAAGCCCTGGTTGAATTTCCGGGCGGCAAGCAGCTTCTCGACAAGGCTGTGGGGGATGGGCTGATCCGTTTCCGCATGTCTCGCGAACCGGTTGAGAACCTCGGGCTGTAGCAGCCAGTTTTCGAAAAGCTGAGACGGAAGCTCGACAAAGTCCCGGTCCACGCTCGTGCCGGACAGGCTTCCGTAGGTCACGTCGGACAGAAGGCCGTGCAGCGCGTGGCCGAACTCGTGGAACAGCGTTCTCGCATCGTCGAGGCTGAGCAGTGCAGGCGCACCGTCGCCTCCCTTCGTGAAGTTGAGCACGTTCACGATGATCGGAAGCGTCTCGCGGTCGAGGCGTTCCTGCTTGCGGAAGCTGCTCATCCACGCGCCGCTCCGCTTTGACGGCCGGTGAAAGTAATCGCCGAGGAACAGCGCGATCACCTTGCCGTTGCGGTCGCTTACTTCCCAGACGCGGACATCGGGGTGATAGACGGGCACATTGCCCAGCTCTCTGAAGCTCAGGCCGAAAAGGCGGTGCGCCGTATCGAAAGCCGCCGCGATCATCTTGTTCAGCTCGAAGAACGGCTTCAAGGCCGCGCCGTCGATGTTGAACTCCGCGTTGCGGCGCTTCTCCGTATAGTGGTGCCAATCCCAGGCGGCCAAGGGCTCGTTATTGCCCTCGGCCTGGGCCATGCCTTCCAGCGCGGCGCGTTCTTCATCCGCTTTCTGCTTCGCTTGCCGCCACACCCTCTCCAGAAGCTGACGGGCGGACGCGGGTGTTTTCGCCATCGCGTCGTCGATCTGGTATTCGGCGTAAGTTTCGAAGCCGAGAGTTTTCGCGAGTTCCGCCCGCAAGCGCAAGATCTCCTGGATGAAGGGCCGGTTGTCCGTCGCGCCCGCCTCCTCGCCGCGGGCGATGTAAGCTTCGTAGGCTTTCTGGCGCAAATCGCGGCGCTCGGAAAACTCCAGGAACGGCTCGATGCTCGCTCGGGAAAGGGTAATGACGTGCTTGCCGGGAAGTCCACGGTCATTCGCGGCCTGCGCGGCGGCTTGCCTGACGAAGTCGGGAAGGCCCTTCAAATCCTCCTCGCCGTCGAGGACAAGCTGGAAAGACTTCTCCGCGGCGAGCACGTTTTGCGCGAACGCCGTGTGAAGCTCGGAGAGCCGCGCCCCTATCTCCGTCATGCGCGCCTTCCCCGCTTCATCGAGCCGGGCGCCAGCGCGCACGAACCTTTTGTGATATTTCTCCAGAAGCTGAAGCTGCTCGGACGTCAGGCCAAGTTCGCTCCTGGAGCCGTGCAGCGCGTCGATTTTCGCGAAAAGCTTCGGATTTGTCAGGATCGCCATGCCGTGTTTGCTCAGCATGGGCGAAATCTCCCGTTCGATCTTCTGCCGCTCGTCGTTCGTGTCGGCGGAGGAAAGATTGAAGAAGACGGCGCTGACCTTCTGAAGGCCGCTGCCGGCGCGCTCCAGCGCCTCGATAGTATTGGCGAAGTTGGGCGCGTCCGGGTTTTCGGCAATCGCATCGATCTCGGCCAGATGAAGCCGCATCGCTTCTTCGAAAGCCGGCATGAAGTCCGCGTCGCGAATCGCGCCGAAGGGCGGCACTTCGAACGGAGTTTCCCAATCTTTCAGCAGGATCGAATTAATCGGCACGCTCCATCCTTCCGTCATCGCAATTTCACATCTCGGACGCTCCGGTCTGAATAGGTGGCAAAGTTGCAGATTTCAATGCCGGTCAAGGACGGCAGGAGGCGCCGGCGCCATCATACCAGATAGTATACGCCGTCCGTCGGCTGATAATTGGCAAGAGCTGGCCGCGAGAACGCTTTATCCAGCGGCGTATAAAGTGAGCACTCCTTGCAGATCTCCGGTATTTTTCCCTCCGAGAACCCAGCTCTGAAGGACTTGGCGGCTTCGCTGTTCCAGATTTCTGTGATCGAATGAGTTTTTAAATCGCCGACTACATGCTTTGAATTCCAATCGACGCATCCACACCCAACAACGGTTCCGTCAACATTTGAGCTGAGCGAAGCCCAAGACACTGAGCAATCTACCTTTTTTCCTGTATTATCCAAAGGACTCAGAGTGGCGCCATCGGGAAGATCGCTCGCTTCAATAATGCCGTTCCAGGTGAAGAACGTATCGCGTATCTCCGATATATAAAAACACTTTGGAAGATCTCTAACAAACTCCGATTTTTCGATAGCCTCTTTATTGGCCGTCCTAAAATACAATCCAATCAAAGTGTCGAGCTTTTCTTCTCCTATAAGTCTGGCAATGCGATCAAGCTGTTGTTTAACAGTATCGAAAGCGTTTATGCCATACATGGACTTATAGCTGTCTTTATCGACGCCACCGAGAGAAACTTGTATATATTTCACTTGCGTTAAAAACTTGAGCAGTTGCTCGTCCGTGTATTTCGCCGCCCCCGCAACGAACGTCGTAGTGTAAGGAACGATGTTATCAAATTCTTGGAGAAAATCGAGCCGGTCAAAAAGCATCTTATCCGAAAACAAATCAGATTGCATAGAGCTTAAGCCAAGATAGCCGCCTCCAATCGAAGCGTAATCGGCAACTATTTTCTCGAATAAATCCATATCCATGCTTTGCTTTACTCTTTTCACCTTTGAATTTGGGCAAAAAACGCAGCTCGACGCGCAGAAATTAGAAATTTCAATATTGATATCCAGTGGTCTGACGCGCGCTATCGACATCATGTGCTTGAAGGTTGCGCGCTCTTGAGCAAAGTGCCTCGCATGTCTCAGTTTGGAATTCGCCTTTTCCAATATACGAAGCATAGAACCCCCCAAAGCGGCGCCGGCCATTCGCCTGTCTGCCATGGAACAAACGATGGACGCAAGCTCGCAACAACGAGCTTTCTACAGGAAATTGTGATGTCCAGCCCTGCAACCTCTGGGAAAAAGGCGGCAAATCTGCGAGAAACTGAATTCAATTGCCACTAAAGACGCGGGCAACTCGGCATAACTTGACTGATTTAAACGAGGCAGGACCGGCAATCGCGAAAGCCGCTCTCAGGCATCTGCGATCCTTTTTCTTCGCGCAGGCTTCGCCCAGCGCGCCTAGCGTATGATCGACTGACATGGAAACGCGAATCATACGCGGAGCTACATCCTTCCGCCGTCACCATTGGGGTACGGCTGCCGCGATGCCGATTTGATGCACGAAGCTCTGGTCAGCGCTCGCAGCGAAAAGACCACCCGTTTCGCCCCGCATTAATCAAGGTCGAATGGCTCATATTTGCCGGCTTCGTTGAGCTGCGTGCCCCATACCTTGTGCGATCCTTGATGCTCGCTCCTGCTGAAGTTGACCGGGGTTCCAAGCCCTATGTCGAAGTTGCGCATATTCTCAAGCGAGTCGACGAGCTTTTCCGTGTCGAGCTGCGGTCCCGCCCGCTTCAGCCCCTCGATAAGCACCCGAGCCGCCACATAATACTCCAGCGAAACATAATCCGGGGCTTCGCCGCCGAAGTATTTCGCCAGCGCCGTCTTGTACTCCAGGATAAGCGACGAATAGCCGTCAACAGCAGGAACGACCTGAGTCACGATCACACCTTGGGCGTATTTAGGGCCAAGCAGCATGAGCTCGTCGCGCAAAGAGATGCCGCCCACCGCCGAGGGGTTGGTGTAGATCAAGCCGGGATAGGCGTCGTGCGTCTTCTCGATGAACTTCGCCGCGGCGCGATAAGTTGCCACCATGACAACAGCCTTGATCGGCGTTTTGTTGGCTTTCAGCATCGCAATGGCTGGGTCTATGTCGAGCGTATTGCGGGGGTAGCCCGTCCTAAGGATGAAACCGCCATCGCCGCCCCGCAGAGCGCGCATCGCTTTCGCCACGCCGGCGAAGCCTGCATCGCCGAAGGCATCCTGCTGGGCGAATACGGCGATCTGCTCCGGCTTCAGCCGCCGTACCTTGACGAGATAGCGGACGACCGTTTCTGTTTCCTCAGCATAGCTTGCGCGGTAATTGAAAACATAGCGATCTGGCGGGTCGCGGCGCAGAACGCTCGCGCCGGAGTAGCCGGCATAAAACAGCATTTGCCGGTCGAGCGCGAATGGCGCTGCAACGACAGCCGTCGCCGTGCCGAAATTTCCGAAAAAGCCGAAAACCTGATCTTTTTCGTAAAGCTGCTTCATGGTTTCTGCGGTCCGCGCCGGCTCGTAGCCGTCGTCAGCGGCTATGATGCGCAGCATGCGGCCATGGATGCCGCCCGCATCGTTGGCCGACCGGAAGGCGGTCTCCACCCCGAGTTTTATTTGATGTCCGTAGTCCTTGTTTGGGCCGGTCAGCGGCACCGATGCGCCAAAGCGGATTTCGTTATCGGTCACGCCGCGGACTGCGCCAGCGGCGACCTGCGTTGCGAAAGCGGCGGACTGCGCCGCCGTCGCAGCCATCGTGGTTGCCAGCGGCGCCGGCGTGGATGCTGTTTCGAGGTCCACCAGCTCGCGGTCGGCGGTGGCACAATCGGTTTGTCTCCCGTTGATTGCACGGGCGCCTTCAAGGTAGCTCCCGTTGTACAGGTCCAGGATGACCTTGCTTTCGTCCTCGCTTGGCGAGGAGGATTTGATCACCTCGGTGATTTTGTCCGAGAGACTTTTGATGCGCTGCCGCGTGACGTTTGGGCAAGCGGATGCTGCCCCGAGCACGCGGCCAACCCGGCCGGCGAGAGCCCGAAGGACATTGGCTTTATCGTCGCGAGGAGCGGAAATGGCGGAGACAGGAGCCGCCAGCAAGAACGCGCACGCCATCAAACCTAGAAATCGAACGTTCACGCCATCCTCCTTGACGATCGCACGCCGCCTTCCGCCGGATGGGGAATGATGGCGTTTTGACGGTCTTTGTTGGGGAGCCGGAGAATAATCAATGCATGGCTCCCAGCCGCTTGAGACCTTCTTTGCTGCCCTCAATGTCGGGATTAAGGCGCAGCGCCTTCTCGTAATCCAAAATTGCTTCCTCACGCCTGCCGAGAAGCTCAAGCACATGCGCGCGCGTATCGAGCGCATCCGCATTGTAGGGCCGAAGCTGCAGCGCTTTCCCGGCATCGTCCAAGGCGCGGACCGGATCGCCCATGCTGTAGTAGACCCAGGCGCGATTGTTATAGGCGTCCGCGTCCCTGGGACGCATCTCGATTGTGCGGGTGTAATCTGCGGCGGCTTTGTCGAATTGGCCCATCTCGCGAAACGCATTTGCGCGCGCGAAATAGGCCTCGGCACCGCTCGGATTGATGGAGATCGCTTTGGTGTAGTCTGCAAGCGCGCGCGCAGCGTCTCCCTTGGCGCGATAGACTGCGCCCCGCGAGAGGTACGCCCATGTGGCGCGGGGGTTGATTTCGATGGCAGCGTCGTAGTCTGAAAGCGCGCGGCTCAGATCCCCCTTGGCGCGATAAACCTCGGCTCGCGCAAACAATGCGCTGTCCTGCTTCCGGTCGATCTCGACGGCCTTCGTGTAATCGGTAACCGCCCGATCGAGGTCGCCCTGTTTGCGAAAGGCAGTTCCGCGCCGGTAATAGGCTTCGGCATCGCCCGGATTGATCTCAATCGCTTTCGCATAATCGTTGAAAGCGCGGGCGAAATCTCCTGTCGCGCGATAGGCCTCGCCGCGAAAGATGTAAGCCGAGGCGGCGGCATGGTCTTGGGTAATGACCGCGGTGCAGCCGGTGATCGAAAGCTTGGGATCTTCTTCCTGATAGCAATCGCCCAAAGCAGCGGCTCGCGTCTCAGCGGTGAACGCGATAACAGCCAAGCATACGAGCCAGCACTTACACATGGTCTTGCCGCATTTTTTGACGTGCCGCTGGGCGCGCCGCAGGAATTACCATGCATAAGGGAGAAAAAAAAGGATCACAAATCTTTTAGTTAAAGTCTTTTACTATTGTATAGGAAGTGTCCCGATGATCACGGCCGGCGGCGGACGGCATAGCCGTATTGCACGGGCCAATCCGGCTCCGCGCCGAGGTCGCGCTGCGCATTGAGCGCAAAGTATGGGTCGCGCAAGAACTCACGCGCGATCAGCACCAGATTGGCGTCCCCGCCTGTGATGATCTCATTGGCAAAATCCGGTTCGGTGATCATGCCCACAGCGCCCGTCCTGATTTCGGCCTCGTTGCGGATGCGCCGGGCAAAGGGCACCTGATACCCCTTTTGCATGGGGATCTTCGCCGTGGGCACCATGCCGCCGGACGACACGTCGATCAGATCGACGCCGAGGCGCTTCAAGTGCTTCGCGAGCTCGACCGACTGAGTATCATCCCAGCCACCCGGCACCCAATCTGTCGCCGAAATTCGCACGAACAGCGGAAGTTCTTGCGGAATGATGGCCCGTAGCCGTTCCGTGACTTGGAGCAGGAGCCGCATGCGGTTTTCGAGGCTGCCGCCATACTCGTCATCGCGCTCATTGGCGAGCGGCGAGAGGAATTCGTGCAGCAGATAGCCGTGCGCCGAATGGATCTCGATGACCTTGAAGCCCGCTTTCAGCGCGCGATGCGTCGCCGCTTCGAAGGCCGCGATGACATTCTCGATGCCTTCTTTCGTGAGAGCGGACGGCACGGGGCTATCGGGACCAAACGGAATGGCACTCGGTCCGAATACCGGCCAGCCGCCCTCTTCCGGCGTAAGCCCCTTGCCGCCCTTCCACGGCACCTCGCAGCTTGCTTTCCGCCCCGCATGTGCGAGCTGGATGCCGGGCACGGCGTTCTGGCTGCGGATGAACCGCGCGATGCGCGCCAGCGGCTCGATGTGATCGTCCGACCAAAGCCCCACATCCTTCGGCGTGATGCGGCCCACGGACACGACCGCCGTCGCCTCCACCATCACAAGCCCCGCGCCGCCAGCGGCCCGGCTTCCGAGATGCACCAGATGCCAATCGTTCGCGAAGCCGTTTTCGGCCGAATACTGGCACATGGGCGAGACGGCGATGCGGTTGCGGAAGGTGACGCCGCGCAGCGTCAGCGGCGTGAGCAGATCGACCTCAGGGACGCCGAAGTCCTGCCGGGTTTCGGCTTGCCCCGAACGGATAGCTGTTTGCGGCTGTGCGGCCAATCCCTGGTCACGCTCGTTCATGGCTCGGTCCTTTGCTCGGCGATCTTGTCCTGGGGACATAACGGTGTTCGTGGACTCTTGTGCCGTACCACGCACCCGCTAATCAAGATGCACGCCATGACAAGGATGATCAATTCGTCATGGTAGTGTGTCAGTTTGAAATTTAGACCGCGCATGCGGCGATTCGCATGACGTCAACATAAATAATTTGCCATTTTGGAGAAAATCCACAAATTAAAGCTGTGCGTTAAAAAATGTGAACAGATTGTTGACTCGCGAATCTGTACGGTGCGAATCGGATCGCACAAGGTTGGCAGCGCCAAGCGGGTGATGAGATGCCAAAGCAATATACAGCAAAACAGATCGCCCAATATTTCCTGGCCAAAACGAATGAGGAAGAGGGTGATCTGATATCGAATCTGAAATTGCAGAAGCTTTGCTATTATGCGCAGGGCTTGGCCCTGGCTGCCCGTGGACAGGCTCTATTTCCAGAGCCCATAGAGGCGTGGCTTCATGG
This sequence comes from uncultured Alphaproteobacteria bacterium, assembly GCA_963834165.1. Taxonomy (GTDB): domain Bacteria; phylum Pseudomonadota; class Alphaproteobacteria; order Rhizobiales; family Rhodomicrobiaceae; genus Rhodomicrobium. The sequence continues at coordinate 68,994 of CAWIAL010000012.1, forward strand.
GCCTGTAGTGCCAGTTTTGTACAGGGAATTTCGGGCGTACGGCTCGAACGCAATCCCCGCCGCTAATGACATAGATTTAAGCGTCTATGACGCGGCGGATCGCATGATCCTTGACGATGTCTATGACTTTTATGGGCAATATTCTGCTTGGCGTCTCAGGCAAATGACGCACCAAGAGTCCCCGTGGCGGGATGCGTATGTGGAAGACGGCGATGCGGTGATCACGCATGAAGCGCTTCGATCCTATTTTTTGAATGAAATTAACATTGAGTATCGTGATAAGTATGACGAAATTTCAAGGCGCTGCGCCTAAGAACGCGAGTTTTGGCAAATCAACGTCTGCCCAATCCAGGCCAGCCGACACGGAACGGATGCCACCAATTTTTTCGTTCGAATGTATGAAGCCCGGAAATGGGTATAGTGTGGATTGTTGTGAGCAGGAGCACCGTTCTGCCCTGGCGTCTCGCTTATTCAAGCTTAGCCAAATGACTTGGCTAGATATTAAGAACTCGCACAAGCATGGCCTTGGCACTGAGAAGATAGCCAGAAACGCAATCCGCGCTCCGATCCCCGGAAAGGTCACGGAAGATGCCGATTTTTTAGCCTTGCGATACAATGGTCGGGCGGCGATGGTTGGCTATAGAGATGGTCGAATTTTTTATATCGTATTTCTAGATCACTCATTTGATCTCTACGATCACGGGTAGTTTGCTTTAGGCCCGCGCGATCTGTCCGTGATCCGAGACTTTACGGATCGCTTCAATGCTGTTTTCGAGCAGCTTCGTTAAAAGCTAGATCGGGGGTGACCTCGCCCGACTTCGTCGCATGGAACTCTCGCCATAGCCTCAGATTCGCCTTGCCAAGCGCCGCGCCGCGCGCGATTTCAGTGCACATCGGAGGCGATACGAGTGACGAAGCCCAAACTTCTGATGACGCGGGTGCTCAGTCCGGCTGTCATCGAGCGCGCGCGCCGCAATTACGATCTCGACCTGAACGAAGCCGACCACATCATGGGCGCGGATGAGCTTGTGGCGCGCAGCCAGGGCAAGGATGCGCTGCTCGTCACGCTGACGGAGCAGCTCAACGCCGAGGTCATCAATGCGCTGCCGCCATCGGTGCGCATCATCGCGACCTATTCGGTGGGCTACGATCACATCGATCTTGCGGCTGCGAAGGCGCGCAGCATCCGCGTCTCGAACACGCCAGACGCCGTCACCATCGCGACAGCGGAAATCGCGATGCTTCTCATCCTTGGCTCGGCCCGGCGCGCGCCCGAAGGCGAGCGGCTCCTGAAGGAGAAGAAGTGGCGCGGCTGGCAACCGATGCAGCTTATCGGGCGGCGGCTCGACGGCAAGCGGCTTGGCATTTACGGCATGGGCAAGATCGGCCAGGCGATCGCCAAGCGCGCCCGCGCCTTCGACATGGAGGTGCATTATTACAGCCGGCGGCGTTGCAGCCCAGCCGAGGAGCAGGGCGCGATCTACCATGACACCTTCGACAGCTTGCTTGCGGTGAGCAATGTGTTGTCGATCAATGCGCCGTCGACGGCGGAGACGCGCGGCTCGATCGACGCCGCTGCCTTGGCGAAGCTCCCGCGCGGCGCCATCGTGGTGAACACGGCGCGCGGCGATCTCGTGAACGACGATGACTTGATCGCGGCGCTGAAATCCGGACAGGTTGGCTATGCCGGGCTCGATGTCTATAAGGGTGAGCCGAACATCCATGCCGGCTATTACGAACTCGAAAACGTTTTCCTTTTGCCGCATATGGGCACATCGGTGATCGAGGCGCGCAACGAGATGGGCTTCGCGGCGCTCGACAATATCGATGCGGTGCTTGCGGGGCGCGAGCCGCCTTCCGCCCTTGTTTGATGCGAATTTATGTTCTAGCGAAATAGGACCATGCCAGACCTCCTTCTCGAACTTTTCTCCGAAGAAATCCCGGCCCGCATGCAGGCGCGCGCCGAGCAGGACCTTGCACGCATGATGACCGAGGCGCTGACGCAAGGCGGGCTTTCGGTCGGCGCGACGCGATCCTATTCGGGGCCGCGAAGGATTGCATTCATGGCGGAGGGCGTGCCCGCGCAATCGGCGGAGACCGTTGTGGAGCGAAAAGGCCCGAAGGTTGGCGCGCCGGAGAAGGCCGTGGAAGGGTTCTTGCGCGCCGCGGGCTTGAAGAGCCTCGACGAGTGCCAGATCGTGAAAGACCCGAAGGGCGACTATTACCTCGCACGGGCGGAAAAGCCGGGGCGTACCGCGCCCTCGATCATCGCCGAGGCGGTTCCCGAGATCGTCCGCAAATTCCCGTGGGCGAAATCCATGCGCTGGGGAACGAGCCGCATTCGCTGGATCAGGCCGCTGCACTCGATCCTCTGCCTGTTTGACGGCAAGCCGGTGGAATTTGAAGTCGACGGAATCAAGAGCGGCGACATCACTTATGGGCATCGCTTCCTGAGTGGCCAAAAGGTCACACAGCCGAAAACATTGAGGATTTCTAAGAACTCCGACTATGCAGAGGAGCTTCTACACGCTAGGGTTGTGGTCGCAGGAGAACATCGAGCGCAGGCCATTCTTGAGGGCGCGCGACACGCCGCCTCGGACGCCGGGCTCGCTCTTGTTGAAGACCACGGGCTGCTAGCTGAGAATGCGGGGCTCGTCGAGTGGCCCGTGGTCCTTTCCGGCAATTTCGATGAGAGCTTTCTCGACGTGCCGGAGGAAATCCTGATGACGTCCATGAAGGCGCATCAGAAGTGCTTTTCCTTACGCAATAAGAAATCCGGGAAATTGGCGAACCGCTTCATTCTCGTCTCGAACCTGGAGGCGGAGGATGGCGGCAAGGCTATCGTCGCGGGCAACGAGCGCGTGATACGCGCCCGCCTCTCGGATGCGAAGTTCTTCTGGGAAAACGATCTCGCTCGGCCGCTTGCCGGCCTTACCGAACTGCTCGGGCAGGTGACCTTCCACGAAAAGATCGGGACGCAATTAGAGCGGGTGAAGCGGCTCGAGGCATTGGCGCGCGAGATTGCGCCGCTTATCGGAGCCGATCCAGACGAAGCGGCGCGCGCCGCGCATCTCGCCAAGGCCGATCTGATGTCGGAAACGGTTGGCGAGTTTCCCGAGCTGCAAGGCATCATCGGCCGCTATATCGCGCTGGCGCAGGGAGAGAAGCCAGCCGTCGCCGACGCCATCGCCGATCATTACAAGCCGCAAGGCCCGTCGGACGCGGTGCCGTCGAGCCCGGTTTCCATCGCTGTCGCGCTCGCCGACAAGCTCGACATGCTGGTGGGCTTCTGGGCCATCGACGAAAAGCCGACCGGCTCGAAAGACCCGTTCGCGCTCCGCCGCGCCGCGCTCGGCGTCATCCGCATTGTTCTGGAAAATCAACTCCGTCTGCGCTTCACCGAGCCGCTCTTTCATGCAAGCGGACAGCTTGAAGCCTCGCTTGAGAGGCTGGCTGAGGAAGGCTTCGAGGCTCAGGAGGAACTCGTTCGTAGATTCCTTCAGCATCCGCAGATCAAGCGAAAGTTCGAAGCTGCCCGGGCGGGATTTGCGGCGGGCTTCAATGACGCCGGCTTCAATCGGGCGATGCATTATCTCCATAACCTAATGGAATTTTTAGCCGACCGCCTGAAGGTTTACCTCCGCGATAAGGGCGCGCGCCACGATCTGATCGACGCTGTGTTTGCTCTGCCGGGTCAGGACGATTTGCTCATGATCGTGCGGCGGGTCGAGGCGCTGGGCCGCTTCCTCGAAACGGAAGACGGGGCGAGCCTGCTCGCGCTGGTGCGCCGCGCGTTGAACATCCTCAAGATCGAAGAGAAGAAGGACGCGCGCAGCTACGAAGGCAAGCCCGCCACCAAGCTTTTGAAAGAGAAAGAGGAGAAGGCGCTGAACACGGCCATCAAAACGGTGAGCGAGGAGGTCGAAGCCGCGCTTGCAACGGAGGATTTCGAGGGCGCCATGGCGGCGCTCGCCAAACTTCGAGCGCCGGTGGACGCCTTCTTCGACAAGGTCACGGTCAACGCGGACAAGCCCGACATCCGCGAGAACCGGCTGACGCTGCTCGCCCAGATCCGAGCGCTGACGCTGCAGATCGCCGACTTCTCCAAGATCGAGGGTTGAGGGTTCGTCCCGCCGATGTCATCGCGTGCGCGCTGCGGCATGAAATGACGCTGCGCAGACACAGGATCATCCGTTACGATCCCGTGTCTGCGGCGCACCACTCTCATGCTGCGCCGCGCGCGCGAGGACACGCCGCTATTCAAGCAGTTCGCTGTGAGATCCGAGACGTCTGAGCACCAAGGTTTCCGAATCCGGCTTCTCGTAAATCAAGAGCAGATCGGGCTTCAGGTGACACTCGCGATAACCGGTCCAGTCGCCGGTCAAGGCATGATCGCGCCAACGGACCGGCAGCGGCTCATCCGCGGCCAGCAGTTCCCCGACCGTCAGAAGCAGCCCGTTAAGCTCGCCGCCGAACGGTCCCGCGAGCGCCCGCTTGTAGTCTTTCTTGAATTGCTTCGTCCTCAGGATCGTCCGCATTCAGTTCTGCGATAAGCCGATCCACCGATCCGACCTTGACCAAATCCGCTCGCGCCTCCTTCATCGCCGCAATCGTCTCCTTGTTGGGGACAAACGGATCGAAAGGAAGCGCACCCTCACGCGCGACACGAATCAACAAAAGACGAACGGCATCCGATACTGTAAGTCCGATTTCGGCAAGAACGGCTTCCGCCTCCTCTTTCGTTGCCTTGTCGATGCGCGCGCGCACGACAGTGTTGAGTTGCATTTGTGCCAACCTTCCTGTTGCATCTCAGGAGGACGCCGGTCTTGTCCTGTGTTCGTTGAGATCCTTCCCCTCAGCGATCTCACTTTCATTTGTAGCCACATTGTGGCTACAAGTCAACCGCTACTGCGGCTTATTCCAGGGCGAATCCGCGCGCTCCGCGCTGCTTGCGCCAGAGCCATGATCGCGCGGCACCTCGGTAAACTCCACGTCGATCACGTCGTCGGCGCGCTGGGGCTTTTGCTGCTGCTTGACATCCGGTCCGGGACGGGTCTGCGGACGCACTGTTTGCCCGCGGCTGCGAAATCCATACGAGATGCCTCGCCAAATCATATCCCGAACCGAAGGGATCAGCAGGAATATCGCCACGAGGTCGGAAAAGAAGCCCGGAATCATAAAGAGCACGCCCGCGAGCGAAACCGTTCCGCTTTCGAGCAGCGGCTTCTCCGGCGGCGCGCCCGAGCGCATGGCTTCCATCACGCGCAGCCCGACCACACGGCTTTGCGAGCGGATCAAGAAGGCGCCGAACGCCAATCCCGCCGCCAATAGCAGGAATGTAGGCACTCCGCCGATCCAATGGCTCACTTGGATGATCGAGGCGACCTCAAGCACCGGCCACGAAATCATAAGAAAAAAGATGATGAAGGGCATTGGACGTTCCGTCCTCGTTCTGAGAGTCGCAATTCGACTTCCTTAATATGGTAACGGAGTCCGAATTGCGGAGAAAGTTGTACGGAATTCGGCGAAGCTTGCGGCAAACGGCGCGCGACTATAGCCAGTTCTGCTCAAAACCCTTATATCACAGCAAGCAGTCATACAACACAGATGGCCTCAGGGTCAGGAGCGGCGGCTTTGACGATGAGCGATATCTTTGACCTTACTAACATTTTGCTTTTGGCGGTTGCGGTGGCGATCTTCTTCCGGCTGAGAAGTGTGCTCGGGCGGAGGACCGGAAATGAAAGGCCGCGGCTTGATCCTTACGCGGCGCGCGATGCAGCCGGGCCTCGCGATAGCAATGTCGTTACGCTTCCCCCCAGGCCAGATGCGCGGCCGGCGAGCGTCCAGCCTTCCGGGCCGAGCATCGATGAGCGCGTGGGAACCTTGACCGAGGATAGCCGTGCTCTTGAGCCCTTGCGCCGCATCGCCGAAGCCGATCCTTCTTTCGACACAAGCTCGTTCCTCAAGGGCGCGAAGGTCGCTTACGAGACCATTGTTACGGCTTACGCCAAGGGCGACCGCGAGACGCTGCGCAATCTTCTGTCGCGGGAGGTTTTCGAGAGCTTCAGTTCCGTCATCGCAGAGCGCGAATCCCGCGGCGAGACGAACGAGTTCAGTTTCGTCGGCATTTCCTCCGCCGACATCATCGACGCCAATCTCGCGGACCGGATCGCTCATGTGAGCGTCCGGTTCATCAGCGAGCTTGTGACAGCCATAAGAGACCAGGCCGGCAATGTCATAGAGGGCGACATCAAGGCCGTGCGGCAGGTCACCGATGTGTGGACTTTTGCACGCGACGTGTCCTCTCTGAACCCCAACTGGCAACTCGTCGCGACCAACTCTCCGGAAGGCTAAAGTGCCGTGGCGCAAGGGGAAGAAGGCGCCCTTTGGCGCTGGCAGCATTCGGAGGCCCATGCTGCGGCACTTCCCACCGACCATGTGGAGTTTGCAGATATAGCAGGCTGGTGCGAGGATGATCATTGCGCCGCTCTCGCTTGCTACCTGCGTTCGGTAACACTCGCCGTCCAGCAGCTTCCATGCAGCCCGGCGAAGCTGAAATTCAGGGTTTGTTGGAGGACCCCCAAAAGGCGCGCGCCTTCTTCGAGCAAAATTTCGCAGCCTTTCGCATCCGGGCCGAACCCGGACTTTTGACCTCCTATTTCGAACCCGTGCTAAAAGGCTCGCGCACGCGGTCGCGTGAGTTCCAGGTGCCGGTCTACCGCAGGCCAGCCGATCTGAAACCTCTGCCGCCGGGGCATGCTCTTAGCGCCGATGACCTTACCGCGGGGCGCGAGATTTCGGGCCGGTTCGAGCCCTACTTCACGCGTGGCGAGATCGAGGCCGGCGCACTGGAAGGCCGTGGCCTCGAAATCCTCTACCTTGCGGATGCCATCGATGCCTTCATCATGCATGTACAAGGATCGGGGCTCGTCGAACTCGACGATGGGACGGCGGTCCGGCTGACCTTCGATGGCAAGAACGGGTACCCTTATACCTCGGTTGCGAAGCGCCTCGTCGAGCGAGGCGATCTGTCGATCGAGGACGCTCATATGGAGGGGATGGTCGCTTGGCTGCGCGCTCAACCCGAGCCGGGCATTTACCTCCACGAGAATCGATCCTACGTATTTTTCAAGGAGCTGGCGCCGTCCGAAGCTGGTCCGAAAGGGTCCATCGGAGCGCAGCTTTTTGCAGGCCGAAGCCTCGCAGCCGACCCGCTTTACCATAAGCTTGGAATGCCTATATGGGTTGCAGCACCTGGGCTGACGTTCGACGGGCATCCGCTCAAAAGGCTCGTTGTCGCCCAGGATACAGGCTCGGCGATAAGAGGGCCGCAGCGTGGAGATATTTTCGCCGGGATCGGCATGGAGGCAGGCCGTATTGCTGGCCGCGTCCGCCATTCATGCGAATTTGTGATATTGAGACCAAGATGCTGATTGAGGCGCATCGGGTGTGTGGGGAGTGTCATGGAAGGCCGCAGCCGCAAGCGTTTCCTCTCCGAGGAGGAAATTGAGCTTTGGGCTCGAAGTCACGCGCCACGATGAGCCTCTGGCGCGGGAGCGGCCGCTCGCACTTAACGGAAACGCAAGCGCGTCCGCCGTGCTGCCGGAAAAGAAGCCTGCTTCCCCTGCACCGCCGGGCAAACCCACGTCACATGCAGCCAAGCCGGCCATTCCTGCGAAAAGCAAGCCTGCATCGCCGCCGCAGCATGCGCCGTTCGATCCGCGCGTCAGTAAAAGGATCGCTCGCGGCCGCCGGGAGATCGATGCCCGGCTCGATCTTCATGGCCTGCGGCAGCAGGATGCCTACGTGGCCCTGCGCCGCTTCCTCGCCCGCTGCCAGGCCAATGGCCATCGTCACGTCCTGATCATCACCGGCAAGGGCGGCCAGTCTGACGAGCTGTCGGAGCGCGATTTCTGGAAGCCGGAGGAGCGGGGCGTGCTTCGCAGGCTGGTCCCGCATTGGCTCTCCGAACCGTCTTTGCGGCTGCATGTGGTGAGCTTCACGGAGTCCGCCTTGAAACACGGCGGCAGCGGCGCGCTTTATGTGACGATCCGCAAGGGTCCCCGTCACCCCAAAGCGTAAGCAGGCACGCGCGAGGCGCGAAGCATCGGTGCAGCGGAGATCACGGATGGAAGAACAATCTCTTGCGGAACGAGAACCAATCTCTTTATGATTAGAGAAGAAAAACGCAACCTCGCTGCGAAACGCCTCGCATCCGCTTCTATGATATTGGGAGTTGATGGGCGAATGAGTTGAATGTTTCGGCTGCGCTCCGACGAGAAACCTCTGCCGGTCCTCCGCATGGCTTCCCATTGACGTTGCGTCGATGTTTAGCCGGAGCGCACGTGCCTCCAGCGAAGCAGCCGGAGTGAGTCACTTTTCGACAGGCCTACTTCTTCATAAGGAAGCCGGTCGTCACAGCAATTCCACCAACGAGGATACCAACCCAAATCCATAATGGGTCGGGTTGAGCCACCGCATTATCTGCGGCGAGCGCGGGGACGGTCATGACAACGAGAGCTGCAAGACTGACGACTTTCGACATCCGAGCAAGCTTATGGGTATCCTGTGACATGGTGCGATCCTTTCGTCATTGCGGCGGGCTTGGAGGCCTCGTTCGCCATTTGAGCCTCCGCTGGTTACTTCCCAACCAAGTTGAATAAAATCACCCTTTCCGGCAACAGAGGGTGGCGAGCTGGTCTCTTTCAGCCACCGCCCGCCTATTACCGCATGCATAATATTCAGCTTGTCGAATGAACATAAGCCCAAGTCAATCCTTTGTAAATATTCAGATACTGACATCCAACATTTGGCATCATAGTTCAAGGTCACCGAGTAAAGCGACGCTTAAGCTAGTTACCTGATCCACCACAATATTTCCAATGGCTTACCCAGAAGTCCTATGTCCTCGTCACGATAAGGGCCGGTCATAATGCCGCAATTGGGAGGGTGAGCCCGAACCGGTCGAGGGGCAGATACGCGCCTGGGTGATGATTCCGGAGTGACGCTGAATCAGCTCCGGGTCAAGGCAAAAACTTTGAGCCATCCCCACGCCGGACCGCTCATGATGACGCTTTAGGCCAGCACGTTTGACATCGGGGTCGGCAAAAGGCGACTTCGTTCGGTGCACCAGGCAGGGGAGCAAAGTTCAAGCAGCCCGCCGCAAGTCGGAGCCTTTGAGTTTCTTACGCGCGAGCCCGCATTAACAACCTTCTCAAAACCGCCAACACCTCCTCTTCGCGATAAGGCTTAGACAGAACGGGGTATCCGGCGAAGCGTTCTGGCATAACAATGCATCCCTCGAAACCCGTCGTGAAGGCGAAAGGGATTGCCCGCCGGGCCAGAACATCAGCAACGGGCCAGCACCGTTCGCCGTTGAGGTCAATGTCAAGCAGTGCCGCATCCAAAATGTCTTCTTCGGCCTTGCGCGAGGCACGATCAACTCTGCCGACTGGGCCAGCAACGATTGCACCAGCCCTTTCCAGGTAATCCTGTATTTCCATGGCGATTAAGGACTGGTCTTCAACGACCAAAATACGCCTGCCCTTCAGAGACGATGGTCCCGAAGCGGCGCCACTTTCCTCCCCAATGGGCGCCAAGGCTAGTCCTCACCTTCAAGAATCTGTTCGAAGGGGATCAGGGCTGTGCAGGTTAACCCCTCCGGCCTGAAATCGAGATCGACATGGCCGTCGACATCGTAAGCGAGACTGCGCTCCAGCAACACGCGTCCAAAACCGCTTCGGTCCGGCGGCGCGACCACAGGACCGCCATGCTCCGTCCACTGCAGCACGAGCCAGGGCTTGCCTTCGCGGGTCTGCTCTGCCCAGCTGACCTCCACCCAGCCCTCCGCTACCGAAAGCGCACCGTATTTGGCCGCATTCGTTGTCAGTTCGTGGAGGGCAAGAGAGGCGCTGAGCGCAGCCTTCGGCTTTAGCATGAGCTTCGATCCAGAAATCTTCACGCGATCGCCCCCGCCGAAAGGTTCGAATTGCTCCTCGATCACTTTTTGCAGGTCCAATCCCTTCCAGCGGCTCTGGGTAAGCATGCTATGGGCGCGGGCCATTGCATGCAGTCGCTCCTGGATGCTCCGCGTGAAGTCCTCCAGGCTCGGGGCGCCTGACGCGGAAAATCTCACGAGAGATTGGATCGTGGCGATCGTGTTCTTGACCCTGTGGTCGAGTTCCGCCATCAGCAGATTCTGCTGCATACGGGCCTGCTCGCGCTCGCACATGACTTGTTCAAGATGACGGACAACCACATCGAGCATGGATATGAGTAAGTCGCGGGCAGCTTCGGCTATGCGCTCATTCCAGGGCACCGAACGCCGACGCACAGTTTCCTGCCACGCCGCAAAGGACTTTCTTGGGCTAAGCCTTATACCGTCGTCGTTGGTCTCGACCGGCTTGGCCGGATTACCGGCCCAGGTGACGGTGCGCAAAACCTCCTGCCTGAACCAGATCACATAGTCTCGGGGCGAGCGCGACGCCGAGAGCGCAATAATACCGCTTGCAACATCGGCATAGTCTTGAGCGGGAGCATACTGCTCTGGGAGGCAGTCCGTCATGAACATCCCGTCCCGCAAAGAAACGTTCAGCCACCCGACTAATTCGCAGAGCTGCTCATCCGTGGGCGTTCTCCCAAGCCTGGTCACCCGCCCGTCGCACAAAACTGCGGCCCCATCCGCGGGGATGTAATCGATGAGGTTAGGACGGTGTCGAATCAGCGCTTCGCCGAGATTGTTTTCGCGAACCATCGCCTCGACCAGCTCCGCATGGATGCGTTTCATTCGCAGGCGGTCGCTGTGCGCTTTGGTAGCGAGTCTTTCTTGGAGCTGCAGCGAAATCATCTGGGCGAACAAATCGCACACCGAACGGAGCGTCTGCCGAAGGTGATGGGGCTTGCGATGGTGACAGGCGATCAGGCCCCACAGCTTCCCTTCGACCACCACGGAAAGCGACATCGACGCTGCAACGCCCATGTTGCCTAGATACTCGAGATGAATGGGCGAGACCGAGCGGAGAACACTGAAGGTGAGGTCGAGAGGCTTGCCGGTAAGGGGATTTAACGCAGGCGTGACCGGTGCTGGGGTGTAGCGCACATCGGGAATGAGCCGCGTCCAATTGCGCAGGTAGAGTTGCCGGGCTTGCCTGGGAATATCGGAAGCCGGATAGTGCAGCCCGAGATAGGGCTCCAGATCTTCGGCCTTGGCCTCGGCGATCACCGCCCCGCTTTCATCCGCTTGAAATTGATAGACCATGACCCGGTCGAAGCCGGTCGCGGCACGCACTTCGCTGGCGACCGCCTGGAAAAAGCCGGGCAACTCCGTCTCGCCATGCACGCGCATGATCATGCCCTGTGCTATCGCCGCCGGGTTTGCGGATGGCTCGGACCGGCAAGGTTCCAACTCGACGACCAGCGTGCCGTCGCTCATATGCGCAAACGCCTCGAGCGGCTGTCCATGATATTTTACGCCGGTTTCGAAAGCGAAGAGGGGCCGCGGTTTAGCCATGTCCTGCGCACCAAAAGCGCGCAAGCGTTCGAGCGCAGCCGGTCCAATACGCGCTTCCAGCACGTGCTCGAGGAGCTCATGCGGCGCAAGGCCGAGCAGACGCCCCGTATCGCCCGCAACCTGGATAGCCTTGAGACTGCCGGGATCGAGCACAATAAGAACGCCATGGGGCTGAATCGAGCCTGGGATATGGATTGGCTCCCGGTCGCAATTGGTAAGGTCTACAGCTCCAAAGACAGGTTCGGTCTCAGTCATCGCCTAAGAACTTTCCCTCGAGGAGCTTCTTAGTTCCTTTCCGGTGGGTGGTCGACAATAGACCAAATGTATCCATGCTGCAAAAACTTCTCCCCGCGGTAAGTGCGCCTACGCATTCGACACGGCGGCGGGACCAGGAGAACTGGTTTTGGATAGCGGCGATTTTCGGTTGGCAGATTGGAGCTTGAAGAAGCCTCCCTTTTTTGTGCCATTGGGAACGTGACGGGGTCGGCCGCCAGCGCGCAAGCGGGTCTCTCACGGATTGTTGTTCTCGAGCGTGCCTCAAACGGCCGCCATAATCAGCAGCGAGGTCGGTTCCGGGTCATGAGTGAGCCTGGGTGTCCCGAGGGAAGAGCGCACGGGCTGCAATTCTGATGATTTCCGCATCTGGAGGTTAAACGGCCGCGACCTTTTCCAGGCCGCATATCCGCTCACGACCCTAGGCACGCATGCGCGATTGCCGCTGGGGCTTATCGGTGTGCAACTTACTCCGCGGCTTGAGCGGGTGGCTCCTGCGGCTCTTCCGTGACGTCTTCCTCGAAGCTTCCGGCTTTCACGAGCCGCTCGAAAAGCCCGCCTGCTTTCGCAAGTTCATGGAAATTGCCGGCTTCCACGATGCGGCCCTGTTCAAGCACAATGATCTTGTCCGCGTTGGCAACCGTCGAAAGCCGGTGTGCGATGAGGAATGTTGTCCGGCCGCGCCTCACCGCATCCAGGGCAAGCTTGATTTTGGCTTCCGTTTCGTTGTCGAGCGCGCTCGTCGCCTCGTCGAGTATGAGGATGGGTGCGTTCTTGAGAATGGCGCGGGCGATGGCGATTCGCTGGCGTTCGCCGCCGGACAATGCCGAGCCGCGCTCTCCGATTACGAATTGATATCCGCCCGGCTTCAGGCAAATGAATTCGTGCGCCTCGGCAAGGCGGGCCGCCTCCTCGATCTCTTCTTGTGTGGCTGACGGGCGGCCGACACCGATGTTCTCGGCGATGGACCTGTTGAACAGGCCCGCATCCTGGAACACAACGGCAATCGACTGGCGAAGAGAGGTCAGGGTCACATCGCGAATGTCGGTGCCATCGATCAGGATTTTCCCTTCCTGCGGATCGCGAAGGCGCTGAAGGAGGGCCAAAGTCGTGGTTTTTCCCGATCCGGTCGGTCCGACGAGCGCGAGCGTCTCGCCTGGAGACACCTCGAAATTCAAGTTGAAAACGCCCTGCTCCGTGTAGGGAAAGCGAAAGGTTGCATTCTCGAAATCGACGCGACCTTGCACATGCTCCAGCGGAACGGCGCCCGGCTTCTCAATGGTCGTGCCGCTCGTATCGAGAAGCTCGAAGAAATTGGCGAGTGTCGGCGCCTGCAGGAAGATGCGCGCGACAAAGCCGGATAGCAGGTCGAGCTTCCCGATAAGGAGGTTTGCGAAACCGACGAAGGCAACGATCTGTCCGACCGTGACCTCTCCGCGCTCGGCCAGCACGGCTCCAATCGCGAAGACGGCGACCATGGTGATGGTTGCCGCCGTGCGCGTGAGGACGGTCAGCATCGCCCACCAGGTCAGGACCGGGTATTGCGCGCGGAGGAGGTCCGCCATGAGGTTCCGGAGCGCGCTCGTCTCGTCCATGAGCCGCGTATAGCTTTGGACGACGGTCACATTGCCGATGACGTCGCCCACACGGCCGAACACATGCTGATGATACTGCTCGACATCGGCCTGCCCGCCTTGGGTCCTCTTGATGATGATCGTGTTGGCGAGGAAATAAAGAACGGCCAAAGCTGCCAGCAGCGCCGCGAGGCGCGTGTCGATCGAGAGCGCGGCAGGGATCAATAGAATGATCCCGACAATCGCGGTCAGATGCTCGCGCAGGAACGAAAGCCAAAGAGCGAATAGCTGATCAGTTCCCGCGAGCATGATGCGCACGAGGCGGCCCGAGCCCTGCTCGGCGTGATAGCTCAGCGGCAGCGTGATGGCGCGCTCGAAGGCAAGGCCCATGGCGGCCAGACGCTGCCTATGCGCGAGCCTGTCGGCCATGATCGCCAGCGCCATGCTCGCAATAATATTGAAGAGGCCGAGCGCCGCCCAGATACCGATGATCGGGAACGCCTGCTCCCCTTTCGAAAGCGCATCGACGACTCGCCCGAAGAGGATCGGCTCCGCGAGTTGGACGACTGCGATGGCGACGCCCGCAAGCACCAGCGTTATAGCGAGCCCGCGCTCGGAGGCGAGCATGCCAAGTGCGCGAAGATAGATTTTCGCCAACTGCATGAGGACACTGCCGGAAGAAGGAGGCTTGCCGATCATAGCGATTAACGCACGAGGCCTTGTCCAAGTGCCGGACAAGACGTGGCAATTCCATGGTTTTTCCTGGGCACACCCATGATGGTGAGGCTCAGCATCGCTTAGGCGGCGCGGGCGGCGCGCTGCGCGGGAGGAGCGGCGATCGCTATCGTCTTTTGCGCCCCGTCAGAAAACAGCGCGACGACGCGGTCATCGGCCCTGAGCATGACGCTTACGGCATGGCGCCTGGCCCAGCCATTTGCGGACAGCCGGGTAATTTTTACGCGGCCCGATTTGCAGGGAAAGCATGTGAGCATCCCGTCTGGGTGACTGAGCCTTACATCGAGGTCGACCTTATCGGCGCAGGGTACCTTCACTTCGCCGGGAGGGTTTAGAACCTCCCCGCCTCCGGCCTCGAAGATGTAGTCGTGCTCGATCGCAAGCCATGATCCTGCGCCCCATCGCGCTCCAACACGCGCGAAGCATCGCCAGACGGCCCCGATCGAGAAGTGCGCGGTTATGCAAACCCAGCGGAACTGAACGCTGACCGGTACGCCATCGGAAGCAATGATGGCGGCTTGGCCGCCTGGAAGGGAAGCCGCGAGAAAATCGCCCTCTGAGCTGCGGCCAATTTTGCTGGGAAGCTGACCGGACACATCGAGCGGAGCGGTCCGGCTGTCGACGCGCGCAGTAGGAAGATTGCAGGCGTAAAAGATGCACGATGTCGGACATGGCGCCAGAAGGCTATCTGCAAGCGTCAGGGGATGGGGCGCCCCTTCGCTCTTGCGGCCGGTCCAGCCGAGCACCGTTTCCGAACGCGTCGTAACGATCCGCTGCGCGCTGTCGAGGACAAGCTGAACGGGGAACGCTTTCGAGGATGCGGTGCGCTCAACCATGTAAACCAATCGAATCGGGACTGCCAAGCTTCCATAAATGTCACACGAAGGCGTCACCAAAGGATGAAGAACTTGGGACAACCACGATGTCCGTTGTGTGCGACTCAAAAAGCCTGCTATGAGCGGCGGCAATCTACGATTGACATGCATCACTGGACAATTGGAGGTGCGGGCACTCATGACTGTTGCAGTGGTGATCCCTGCGCTTAACGAGGAGGGCAATATCGGCCTTCTCGTGCAAGAAACATTTCGAGTCATCCCGCAGGAGACCCTGAGCGAGGTGATCGTGATCGACGACGGCAGCTCCGACGGCACTGGCGACGAGATCAAGTCCCTCATTTCCACTTATCCGAGGCTCCGCTACATCCGTCATCGAGTCCGCAGCGGCCAGAGCGCCGCTATCAGGACGGGAGTGCTCGCCGCGCAGTGCTCTATCATTGCGACTATGGATGGCGACGGCCAGAACGATCCCGCAGATATACCGAATCTGTTGCGGAGACTTGGCGCCCCCGGCCAAGGCGGCCCGGCTCTCGTTGGAGGTGTTCGCATAAAGCGGCAAGCCAAAAGTTCCCGGCGCATCGCAAGCATCTTGGGGAACAAGGCGCGCGAAGCGATCCTCAATGATAAATGTCCGGACTCGGGCTGCGGGATAAAAGTCTTCTGGCGCGAAGCGTTTCTGCGGCTGCCATTTTTTACGAGCATGCACCGGTTCAATCCCGCTTTGTTCCTCATGTATGGGCACAAGGTGGAGTACCATCCCGTAAACGATCGCCCCCGCATCGCCGGCCATTCGAAATACACAAATATCAACCGGCTGTTTCTCGGCGTTTACGACATGGTCGGCATCGTTTGGCTGAGGCGGCGCACCCGCGTTCCGGATATTTCGGAGGACACGCTCGGCGTTGCGCGGCTGAGAGAAGCGGCGGTACGGCGGGTCATGCCAATGGCGTCGCGCCAGATCAATTCAGCTTAGTCCGCGGGAACGGGGATAATGGACATCGCAAGACTAAGCCAGTGGTGGGTCGAGGTCTCAAGCGTGGAGATGGCGTGGGTCGTCTTTGGGTTTGCAGCTCAGGCGATGTTTTTCATGCGTTTCCTTCTGCAATGGATCGCGAGCGAGCGGGTCAAGCGGAGCATCGTACCGGAGACCTTTTGGTATTTCAGTTTCGCCGGCGGCCTGATGCTGCTCATTTACGCCGTTCACCGCGCGGACCCCGTCATCATGCTCGGCCAGCTCTTCGGCCTTTTCATCTACGCTCGAAATATCTATCTGATCTGGCATCATAAACGGCCGGCAGGCGGAACGCCTGAGCTTAGGGCCGCCGAGTAGGGCGCGGTCGCGAATTGCCTGCAAATTTCCTGTAATATATGAAGGTATGGGTTGCGATCTCGCGCGGAAAAGCCTATGTCACTTTTGTGACGCGGGGTGGAGCAGCCCGGTAGCTCGTCAGGCTCATAACCTGAAGGCCGCAGGTTCAAATCCTGCCCCCGCAACGCTTACCTCTGCTACGGTCTCACCGATGAGTCCGTAGAGCCGTCCGAAGACCTCAACACGCATCGGAGCCTCTGGCTCGGTCGGATGAACAACGACCGAATGAAGGAGCCCGCGGATTGCCTCTCGGGCCGCAGTGCTCCGCTGCGCTTCGTTCATGACCAAAATCCGAAGATTGCTCATCATCGCCTTATAATCTTCAACGGCCTCCCCGTGGAGATCGACGACCGGCGGCTTCTTGGTTAAAGCGAGCGCGCGCTCAGCCTCTTTGATCCGGGCGTCGAGAGCCGGGAGCTTCTTGTGCATGTCCTCTTTTGAGAGGGTCCCCTCGATATAGGCGTCAACGACGCGCTCCCTCGCGCCCTTTGCCCGCGCGACCTCACCCTCAGCCCGCGCCCGCTCCTTCGCGAGCCCGGCGATATGCCTCCGCCGCTCTTCAATCGCAACGTCGATGGCCAGCTCGAAAACCGCCGGGTCCTTAAACGCGCCCTCGAACGCGAGAAAGACCGCATCTTCGACGCGGTCGAGGTAGTAGCTTCGCCCGTGATCGCACGCCCCGGCCTCCCTGTGCCGAACGCATACGATGCGGTCACGGCCGCGCGCCGTGCCATTAACGGCCATGCCGCCGCCGCATACGCCGCACTTGATCAACCCCGAGAGGAGCCGGAACTTGCGCACATGCCCCTTGCCGCCCCGCCCCGTCGCCTTGACGCGCGATTGCGCGGCAATCCAGACCTTTTCATCGACGATGCGCAGTTCCGGGACGTCAACGTGCTTCCATTCAGAGGGCGGGTTGAGGCGCGAGACGCGCTTCCCCGTGTCCGGGTTTTTGACGTAGCGGAGTTTGTTCCAGACGAGTTCGCCATGGTAGAGTGGGACGCGGAGAATTCCGGTCATCTTCTTTGGATCGCCCGAGATCGTGTTCGCCGCCCAGACCGCGCCGCGTGGCGGCGGGACGCCGTCCCGATTGAGGTCGGTCGCAATCTGCCGGGCCGACGCTCCCTCGGCATATTCGGCAAAGATGCGCCGAACGATCTCCGCCTCCTCCTCAACGATCTCAAGCCGCCCCGGCTCACCCTTGACCGGGCGGTATCCGTAAGCCTTACCGCCAGCTGACTGACCGGCAGCGACCTTGCCCGCGAGCCCGCGCCTTGTTTTATCGGCGAGGTCTTTGAGGTACATCGCCCCCATGAGCCCCCGGAACCCGACTTGCATTTCGTCGGCGACCCCGCCGGAGACGGCGACGATCTTGATCTCCTTGAAAGAAAGCTTCTTGAAAATGAGAGCGAGGTCCGCTTGATCGCGCGAGAGCCGGTCCAGGTTTTCGACAATGACGGCGCCGAACTGCCCGGCGCGGGCGTCAAGGAGAAGGTCCGTTACCCCATCCCGGTCAATCAGGCTGGCGCCTGAGCGCGCCGCGTCGCTGTACTTGGCGACGACTTCGAACCCGTTGCGGGCGGCGAATTCTTCGCAAAGGCGGTTCTGATCTTCAATCGATCGGTCGCTTTGAAGGTCTGAGCTGTAACGGGCATAAATAGCGGCGCGAGTTTTGGTCATTGCTTCGGCGGTTGCTTGTGTTGTTGCGCCTTAGCCTTAGCAAGATGGCCGGAGGGTCCGCAAATACAAAAAACCCCCCGCCGAAAATGGCGAGCGGCGAGCGCGGAGGAGATGTGAAGAGGAGCCGCGCTCAGTTCGAATTGTCGCCCAGGGGGCCGCCCTCGCCCTCGCGGAGCGCCTGAGACCAATCTTCCAGCGCGCCGCAGAAGGCATCCAATATGCGGGCGGTCTCATAGCGTGTCGCGCGCGGGTTCGCCTGATGAGCGCAGCCGCGACGGCCTTCGAAAGTGCCTCTACCGTGCGACCGATGTTGGGGTGCGGCTGCGGCCTTAGGGTGATCATTTGTCCTTGTCCACTAACGGCGCGTCAGGGTCTTCGCGAAGCTCTTGCGCCATCTTCAGCAGAAGCTCCGCGTACCACTCGTAATATTGAGCCGCTTCGCCCTTCGTCATGAACGGGTTCATCTTTGCGATGATGTTCGCAAAAACGCGAGCCGCCGGATCGAACAGAAGGGCTGCCTTTTCCGCGCGGGCTTGTCCGAGATCGACGACAGTCATTTGAGCCCACTCCTTCGCGGTCTGGGCATGAACATCGGCCCATACGTCGCCGGGCGCCTTGGCCCTTAAGCGCCGGGCCTCAACCTGGTGGGTCGCAATGAGCCCCATCTCCCTGGCCGTTTTGGCGTAGACCTCTGCCCATGCGTCCCCTGGCGTTTTGCCGCTAATGACTTCAGACACCTTCGTCTCTCCTTCTGGACCGGCGCCCCTCAGCCCCCGGTTCCGTTCGATAATGACCACGTCACGGTCCGTTCCATAGGAGGCCGACGTCGGCCTGAGCGCCTCGGAGGGCTTGCCGGGCAACATCGCTTAATGCCCGGCGGATACGAAATTCGAGATCGGCGATGTCGGCGTTGCCCGCGACGTGGACGGTGATGGGCGCGTTGATCGTTGTCCCCGCTCCCTTGGACCCGTGCGGGATGATTGCCCCCGAGGAGCCGGGCGTGAACAGCTCAGGCCCGCGCTCGCCTACGAGGTAGCTCTTGCCGCCCGTGACCGGGCCGCCCTCAGCTCTCGCGCCCGCAACCGGGGCGCTCGAAGAGCCGCCCCAGATGCTCGGCATGTGGATGTTCGAGAAGGCCGAGGCCGCGCTCTTTGCAAGGGCGATGGCCTCGCTGATCGTGTCGCACACATGACGGAAGGCTGAGGCGAGAAGGTGAACGCCCTGGGCAACGACGCCGCCCAGCGTTGAGCCCAGCTCCTTCCATGTCGTGAGATCGAGCGTGATGCCGGTAGCGTCGCGAACGGCGGCCGTGAGATTATGCCATGCCGCAACCACGTCATCGCCGGGCTTGAGGTTTGACCAGAAGCCGGACGAGAAGCCAGAGGAGAACTCGCCGAGCCCCTTCGTTATCTCGTCCCACTTGAAGTAGGCGATGGCAGCTAAGGCCGCTCTGACTACGCCGAGAGGGCCGGTAACAAGGACGAGGCCAAGCCGAAGCCCACGGAGAGCGATCCTGATGCCGTCAATGCCGATTGCGAGGGCACCGCCCGCAAGGAGCCCGGTCAGGCCGTATCCGAGCGCGGTCAAGGCCGCCGGGCTCGCATCCCTCAACGCCGCCAGCGTGGCCCTGAGCCTATCGAAGGCGCCCACGAAGTGATCGATAAGGCCCGAGTTGACAAAGAGGACCTCGCCCATGTGATCCCAGGCCGATGAGAGCCGGGAGATCGCACCGGGCAGACCCTCTTGAAGGGTCTTTGCATACTGCTCAGCCGCGCCGTTCTCGTGCTCGCCGATGAACTTGTTCCGCTGATCGTAGAGCCCTTGTCGGACGGCGTTGATGAGCGCCATCATCTTCGGGGCGTGGTTCTTGCCGAACAGCTCACCCATGAGCGCAAGGTTCTTGTCTGCGTCCTTGGCCGCCAGCTCGTGCAGAATGCCGATAACGTCCATTCGGGACATTGAGCCGCGAAGGAAGGTTGTCACGGCCTCGCGCGCCTTTTCGACGTTCGGCGAGTTGGCGTCCATGCCGAGCCCGGCGACGATGGCCTTTTGCAGCTCCCGGCCGAGCAAGGTCCCGCTCTCGTTGAGCTTCGGGTCCTTCAATATCTTGTCGAACGCCGGGACAAGGTCCGCCGCATCAACGCCCAAGTCCTCAGCGAGCACGTCCGCCAAGATGTGGCCGCGGCCTTCCATGCCTTCGAGCTTCTCGGTCGTCTTGACAAACTTGTCGAGGCTAATTCCGGCCGAGGCGAGTTCCGCCTTCGCCTTCTTGGTCTGGTTGCCCAGGCGCAGGACCGACGAGGCAAACGCGGTGCCGCCCTGCTCCCCCTTGAAGTTCTCGTCCGCGAGCACGCCGACGACGGTTGCCACGTCACGAAGGGTCATGCCGGTCGCGCGCGCGATAGGCGCAGCCTTCGCCATGCCTGACACGAACAGCTCATAGTTCTGGTTGAAGGCGTTGGACGCAACGACCGCCGTATTCGCGACCTGCGTGAACGCCTCCATCGCTTCTTTGGCATTGGTTGCCCGGAGGCCCATACCGAACACAATGTCGGTCAGGGTCTCGCCAGCGTGGCCGATGGTCGTCTCGGTTGCGAGGGACGCTTGCAGCGTCGGCTCCAATGCGCCGAGCACCTCATGGACATTCTTGCCAGACTTGAATAGCTGCAACGCGCCCTCGGCAATCTCGGCGCGCTTCTTCGGATACTTGATCGCAAGATCGTTGATGAGGTCCCGAAGCTCGCGAAGCTCCTCAGCGCTTGACCGGCTCGTTGCCTTAATCCGGTTCATGGCCTTCTCATACGAGACCTGGGCGTCGAACAGCTCATGACCGGCCAACGCCGCGGCAAGCCCGGCGGGGCCGTACATGCTATCTCGGAACTCACCCAGCGCCCCGGCGATCCGCTTGGCGTCACGGGCGAAGTAAGCGCCGAGGCCGCCCATGGCTCGCGATGCGAAGCTCTTCTTGTAAAGAGTTTCGAGGGCGCCCCCTGCCTTCTTGGCGGGGCCGGAGACGCCGTCGATGAGCGTTACCTTGAGCTTGCTTTCAACGGTCTTTGTCATTGTCCGGCCCTCGCAGCATCTCCAAGTCCTCGCTTAGAATATACCACAAAAGCGGGTGCGAGTTTAGTGAATCCGCTTCCGTTTCAACTTGCGAATTTCTTGCTTGATGCGGGCCGCCATTTGCCGGTCGTAGCTGATCGGCATGGGATTGCCATCCTCAAAGCGGAAACGCGGGGCGCGGAGGTCGTTGAGTGCCTCTTTGGAAACGAAAAGATTGAGTTCGGTGAGAGCCGGGTCATTGCTGTTGTCAGGGAAGATCAATGTCATTGTGCGCTCCATTACTTTCACAGCGCGTTATAAGTATTTCTAAGTGGCAGCACAAGCCGTTGCTATTGTGCGTAAATATACGCCTTGCCCAAGCTTTGCTTGCGTAAAACTACGCGGGGTCGGGCAATAGCATACCCGGAACCGGAGAAGGGTGGGCGCTGTAAGCAATCAGTAGCGAAAACTGCCGCGAAACGCGGCGGTTTTTCCGATGACCGGCTTAATGCAGCCCGCGCCGTCCTCCGCGCCGTCGCTTGTTCCCTTGGTCATCGATGGTCGCAACCGGCTCCGGGCTTGCGAGCTGGCCGGAGTTGAGCCGCGCTTTGAGCGCACAGGCGCGGACCCGGCGACGTTCATCGTTTCGGCAAACCTCAATCGCCGGAATTTGACATCGGGTCAAAGGGCGATGGCTTATGCAATGGTTTATCCAGAACCAGCTCAACGAGGCAGGGGCAAAAAGCTAGAAGGATCCACGCTCCCGCACGGGGAGCGACTAGAGCAAAGTGTCGCCGTGCTCGACAAGGACATGTTTCGATCCACGCTCCCGCAGGGGAGCGACCGTCCCCTGCTATCGCCGTGGTGCTCAAGCACTAGTTTCGATCCACGCTCCCGCACGGGGAGCGACGCACTTGAGGCCGCATAACCCCTCAAACAAAGGAGTTTCGATCCACGCTCCCGCACGGGGAGCGACCTTATCAGCCTCGGCGACAAGCTCTATACCGACAAGTTTCGATCCACGCTCCCGCACGGGGAGCGACCAGACCAAGACATTCTCGACACCGTCAACCGGACGTTTCGATCCACGCTCCCGCACGGGGAGCGACCACGGCATCAATGCCGCGCCGTTAACTGCGGCGGTTTCGATCCACGCTCCCGCACGGGGAGCGACTGCCCTCATTGCAGGAGATATCCCGCCTATGTCGAGTTTCGATCCACGCTCCCGCACGGGGAGCGACCCATTGTTCGCTCCTTAACAGCGACTTTGGTTAATAGTTTCGATCCACGCTCCCGCACGGGGAGCGACCCGCACAGATGCCAGATGCCAGCCCCGCATCAATGGGAGTTTCGATCCACGCTCCCGCACGGGGAGCGACAGGATCGCGTGCGGCTGGCGAAGTGCCAAAGGGTGTTTCGATCCACGCTCCCGCACGGGGAGCGACCTGCTGTCATGAGGATTTTAATCCTGAAAGTGCAGTTTCGATCCACGCTCCCGCACGGGGAGCGACGGCCTTCTGCCACCACGCGCGGTCATCCCGAAGGTTTCGATCCACGCTCCCGCACGGGGAGCGACGCTTGACCACGGCATAACGGCCGGCGCGTGTGCGGCGTTTCGATCCACGCTCCCGCACGGGGAGCGACCCGCCGTCCAGCCGACGCGCGTCGTGTCGTTTGAGTTTCGATCCACGCTCCCGCACGGGGAGCGACCCTTCTTGCCGCCATCCATGCGCTGTTTCAGAAAGTTTCGATCCACGCTCCCGCACGGGGAGCGACATGATTTGCCTGAGAAGCGCGGACCCGGCAGGCCGTTTCGATCCACGCTCCCGCACGGGGAGCGACACGCGCTACATCGACTATGGCGTCACGGCGATGGAGTTTCGATCCACGCTCCCGCACGGGGAGCGACTATAGATGCCTGCTCCAATTTGTTCTTGAAATGGGTTTCGATCCACGCTCCCGCACGGGGAGCGACGTTCGCGTGCCCTGGTAGGCGGCCAGCTTGGCGAAGTTTCGATCCACGCTCCCGCACGGGGAGCGACCGCTTGTCGGCGCCGTGGTTTATCAAGGCACATGGTTTCGATCCACGCTCCCGCACGGGGAGCGACCTTCGGCCTCCCCTAGTTGTGAAGCTAGTAGCGTGGTTTCGATCCACGCTCCCGCACGGGGAGCGACGGCGATCTTGTTTCAAGCGTGGAAAGAAGAAATGGTTTCGATCCACGCTCCCGCACGGGGAGCGACCGTACAGGCTGGTCCACGCCTGTTCAGAATCGCCGTTTCGATCCACGCTCCCGCACGGGGAGCGACGGTGATGCCGGGTCCAAGATCGGCGACGCCGGACAGTTTCGATCCACGCTCCCGCACGGGGAGCGACCACCGGAGGCGGCAACGGTGGCGGCGATGGCGTCGTTTCGATCCACGCTCCCGCACGGGGAGCGACCTGCGTGTCGCGCATCTTCGCCATGAGTAGGTCGTTTCGATCCACGCTCCCGCACGGGGAGCGACCCGACAGCCGGGTTCGCGATTGTTCTCGGCTCAGGGTTTCGATCCACGCTCCCGCAC
Organism: uncultured Alphaproteobacteria bacterium; assembly: GCA_963834165.1. Lineage (GTDB taxonomy): Bacteria > Pseudomonadota > Alphaproteobacteria > Rhizobiales > Rhodomicrobiaceae > Rhodomicrobium. The sequence continues at coordinate 92,574 of CAWIAL010000012.1, forward strand.
GGGGAGCGACGAGTTCTGCGCCATCAGCCGAGCAACCGGCTAAGGTTTCGATCCACGCTCCCGCACGGGGAGCGACTTGGGCTGAAATTGTGAGGGCCGCATCATGAGCGAGTTTCGATCCACGCTCCCGCACGGGGAGCGACTTAGACTAGAGTTGCTTTATGAGTATCTAACCGGTTTCGATCCACGCTCCCGCACGGGGAGCGACTTGCTCATGTACGGCGTTAACATTGGCATCATTTGTTTCGATCCACGCTCCCGCACGGGGAGCGACGTGTGAGTGTGAGGCGCTTAACGCGCCTCGGCATCGTTTCGATCCACGCTCCCGCACGGGGAGCGACCGTTGAAAATGGATTAATGCCCCGACGCGAAACCGTTTCGATCCACGCTCCCGCACGGGGAGCGACGCGTTCGGCTACGTCAACACGACGCTCGCGGCCGGTTTCGATCCACGCTCCCGCACGGGGAGCGACACGTGATGCTATCCGCGCCATGCAAGCGCAAAGAGTTTCGATCCACGCTCCCGCACGGGGAGCGACCGGCGGCCATTGAAGGCGATGAGGAAGGCGGCGAGTTTCGATCCACGCTCCCGCACGGGGAGCGACGTGGCCACATCGGGAGCATACAGTTCGCTTTCTGGTTTCGATCCACGCTCCCGCACGGGGAGCGACCTCTCGACTTGAGCACAGCCGCCTTACAAAAGCGGTTTCGATCCACGCTCCCGCACGGGGAGCGACTACGAGGGGTTAGAAACCGGTGGCACGGCAACTGTTTCGATCCACGCTCCCGCACGGGGAGCGACGCAATCGGGCTTCGCGACGAATTGGCCCAAACCGTTTCGATCCACGCTCCCGCACGGGGAGCGACAAGGTGGCCGCATTGCAATGCGCTACAATCTGTGGTTTCGATCCACGCTCCCGCACGGGGAGCGACGCTTGCTGCCAATTTTGGTGCTTGTGACACTGAGGTTTCGATCCACGCTCCCGCACGGGGAGCGACCGGAGATGGACGATTACGGGCTCGCGATGGCAGAGTTTCGATCCACGCTCCCGCACGGGGAGCGACGTAAGAAAGACGCAGCTGCGCTTCGGTCTATCAAGTTTCGATCCACGCTCCCGCACGGGGAGCGACGAGCAGCTCGACGCTTATAGGCTCTTCATGGAGGTTTCGATCCACGCTCCCGCACGGGGAGCGACGTTACGTTTCGAGCGGCACATTTTCGAGTAGTCGTTTCGATCCACGCTCCCGCACGGGGAGCGACTCGGTGAAGTCTCCCGGTAGACCTGGATGAGCGAAGTTTCGATCCACGCTCCCGCACGGGGAGCGACGCGGTGCGGGTTCCGGTATAGAGCCCGATGAGGAGGTTTCGATCCACGCTCCCGCACGGGGAGCGACAAGACATCGGCGCGCGCCTGCTTTTCGCTTAGTTGTTTCGATCCACGCTCCCGCACGGGGAGCGACCCGATCGGGATCGGAGCAAAGGCTTTTTAGAACGTTTCGATCCACGCTCCCGCACGGGGAGCGACCCAAGTTGATTGTCAGTCTGAAAGGATTGTGTTGTTTCGATCCACGCTCCCGCACGGGGAGCGACGCGTCCTCGTCAAGGATCAGACCGATCAGACGCAGTTTCGATCCACGCTCCCGCACGGGGAGCGACAAGATTTGAACGCCACTTGGGCCATGTCTCCGGATGTTTCGATCCACGCTCCCGCACGGGGAGCGACCAGTCTTGATGATTTCTCGACAGCCATTGTCCCGTTTCGATCCACGCTCCCGCACGGGGAGCGACGCGCTATCTGGCTGAAATCCGCATCTATGAACAGGTTTCGATCCACGCTCCCGCACGGGGAGCGACCCGGACACGCGAGCTACTCAGGCCTGTGAAGATGTTTCGATCCACGCTCCCGCACGGGGAGCGACAAGGCAGATTTACGGCATACGTCATTGGGTAAGCGTTTCGATCCACGCTCCCGCACGGGGAGCGACGCCCTTGCCGACGGCCGTCCGGTCGCGATAGTCGGGTTTCGATCCACGCTCCCGCACGGGGAGCGACGCGATAGTCTGAGCGAGCGCCGACGCCATGACGGTTTCGATCCACGCTCCCGCACGGGGAGCGACAGCTTGGCGCAGACGGGTCGTCGCACGGAGAAGGGTTTCGATCCACGCTCCCGCACGGGGAGCGACCCGGGCGGCCAGCGCCGTGCATGCCGGGGTGGGAGTTTCGATCCACGCTCCCGCACGGGGAGCGACGCTATGCAGAGGGCGCTCCAGGAGCGCCAGAATGGTTTCGATCCACGCTCCCGCACGGGGAGCGACATACGCGCGCCACCAATCTGCGACGGGTTTGGAGTTTCGATCCACGCTCCCGCACGGGGAGCGACTGTGGCGCATGACTTCACGCCGACGCCGAAGACACGTTTCGATCCACGCTCCCGCACGGGGAGCGACACGCTCACGACCGATTGCGATCATTCGCGATCTTTTGTTTCGATCCACGCTCCCGCACGGGGAGCGACCAGCCTCGCATGGGATCAAGATCGGGAGAACCGTGTTTCGATCCACGCTCCCGCACGGGGAGCGACAAGGCCGCGCGACATGCCTTCGGACTTAGCGCCGTTTCGATCCACGCTCCCGCACGGGGAGCGACCCACTAGCGCGGCCAATCTCATAACCTTCAAGTGTTTCGATCCACGCTCCCGCACGGGGAGCGACTGCCGCGATAACGCCAGCATTTCGCCTGGGAGTTTCGATCCACGCTCCCGCACGGGGAGCGACGTCCACGCCCTCGGCCTTGCGCGTCATCGAGGTTTCGATCCACGCTCCCGCACGGGGAGCGACAGTTCAGCCCGGCCATCATCACATTCGGCCCATATCGGTTTCGATCCACGCTCCCGCACGGGGAGCGACGTCGCGATCGTTTCGACAGCTCCCGCAGCATGACCAAGTTTCGATCCACGCTCCCGCACGGGGAGCGACTCCTTCGCTGCGTTGCCGTTTTTGTGCAGCGCAGCGTTTCGATCCACGCTCCCGCACGGGGAGCGACGCCACGATGCCCCAGACGCTCGCAAGCGGCGTCGGTTTCGATCCACGCTCCCGCACGGGGAGCGACAATCGCCCTTTCGAATCGTCGGGATCGAGCAGTTTCGATCCACGCTCCCGCACGGGGAGCGACTGTACTCTCCTTAACGCATTGACAGCACTTTCAAAAGCCCCCGATCAGCGCGAACCTCTGGTCATGGAGCATAGGCGCCGGCTGGCTTTCCGCAGCGAAAACGAGCCATCTTACGATTTCAAAGAGCTGTTCTTGCGCGAACCTTCCGGAAAATGACGGCACGCTTGAGGTTCGCGCGGCACCCGAGAGGAAAGACAGCGGTTAGAGCCCGCCGGAAGGCATCTTTCTAAACGATCAGCGTACCGCCAAGGTCGGCTGCCGGCTTGGCGCCAATATGCTCGACCTTGTGCCGCCAGTTCGACCCGAGATGATAATAGCGAAGGCTGTCGTGCTCAGGATCGATAATGGCTTCAAGCCGCGCCTTGAGGCGCGTCCACTGTGCCGGATCGACCTCGATCTCGAAGACAGAGAACTGCACGCGCTGCCCGAAATCGCGGCAAGCCTTGGCAACCGATCTGAGGCGCGCCTTGCCGCCCGCTTCGATCGTGTTGACATCGTAGGTCACAAGCACGAGCAAGAGCGCCTCCTATTTCCAGAACCACGGCGGATAAGCGTCGATGTCGCCCCTGAGATGGCGGGCGAGCATCTGCGCCTGCAGGTAGGGAACGAGGCCAAGCGGCGCCTTTTCATCGAGGAAGGGATGCTGGCGCTCGTCCTTCTTGCGCTCCTGCCACGCAGAAAGGACGACCTTGCGGCTTTCGTCCTTGAGGCGGACAGCGCCGCTTGCCTCGGTCACGAAATCTCCGGGCTGAAGCTGCTGGCGGTTGATCAGCGAAAGCGCCAGCCGGTCGGCCAGCACCGGCCGCAATTCCTCCATGAGGTCGAGGGCGAGCGACGGCCGCCCCGGACGGTCGCGGTGCAGGAAGCCGACCGCCGGATCGAGACCGACCGCCTCGGCCGCCGAGCGGCAATCATGGGTCAGGAGGGTGTACAGAAACGACAACAGCGCATTGATGGGATCGAGCGGCGGCCTGCGCGAGCGGCCGGTCCAGCGTAGTTCAGCGGCGGGATTGAGGATCAGATGGTCCAAGACCGAGAAATAGAGGTTGGCCGCCTCGCCTTCGGAACCGCGCATGGCATCGGCGCTGTCGTCCTTCCGCTCGACGCGGGCGATGATATGGGCAAGACGGTCGACAACGCTTTCCATAGCGGCCTTCCGACCGACCGCGAACTCCTCGCCATGGTCCCGCAGGGCGCGCATCAGAACTGTTCGCTGGTTGGCGATCTTGCCTATGAGCAGCGAACGGACGATCTCCGCTGGCGCTTCGGAGACATGATATTGAGCCCGGCGCAGAAGGACGTTGCCGCTCACCGGACCTTCCACGCGGGCCTGAAACCGGCCGGCGCGATCAAGCAGAACGATGGTGATACCAGAAGACGCACAGGCACCGATCAGCGCGGGGGAAATATAGATTGCACCGAAGAGCACCAAAGACGACAGCATGTGGAAGGGCACCCGCGCCCGTTCCGCGCCGTCCACCTCAGCAACGAGGTTCTCCCCGTCCTTGCGGAGGCTCGCGCCTTCGGTGGTGATATAAACGGTGTTGAGCAGCTTCTTCATTGGCTTTTTCCCGCTAGCATGCGGTCGACCATGCGACGCCGCCAGTCACGAACGGCGCGCCCGGCGATTTCCGGCTTGCAGAGGTCGGCGAGCGAACAGGCACGGCAGCGGCTTCGTTGCTGCGTCGGTAGCGGGGTGTGTCGGGAGGAAAACACGTCCCGCAGCGCTTCGATGGTGGACAGGGTCAGCGCCCTGAGATCGTTGTCAAATGAGACCTCAACCCGCCGCTTCGGTTCGGCATAAAAGAGCGCTCCGGCGAGCACGGCCTGACCGGTCATGTCTTCGAGGCAAAGCGCCTGTGCGCAAAGTTGCACCTCGTCGGCACGATGGAGCTTCGGTTTGCCGCGCTTGTATTCCACCGGAAACGCAACCTCGAGGTCCCCCTCGCCATGGAATTCGACCAGATCGGCCACCCCTGCAATGCCGAGGCGCGGTGAGCCGATGGCAAGCGCCGTCACGCGCCGAAAGCCGCGAACGCGCCGGCCGCCCGGCTTGTCGGCTGCGACGTGCAGAACGTGGCCTTCGGCTGTGAACCTGTTCTCCTCCCAAAGACGTTCGAGATGGATCAGGGCCGCCTGGCGGAGGCAGTATACCGCGTGCTGCAATGCGGAGAGCGGGATGGGCTCCTGCTCCCCGCTAATCGCGCCGAGCCCGGCATCCTCCGTCACAGCCGCTCGATGATCTCGACGCCGTCGGGCAGATTGGCGCGATCGATCTCTACAATGTAGTCGGAGAATTTGCGGGCAGGCGGCGCGTTGCCTATCCCTCGATCATCTACATTGCGGAACTCGCCGTCGATATTGCGACCGACGCGGATGCGCTCGAACAAGGAGTGAGCCGGGGCTTTGCCGAGTGCGGAACCATGCCTGAAGACAATCAGCTTCCGGCTTGCCATCTCGCCGCGCGCGGCGGAATGGTCGTGCTCGAACATGTCCGTCAGCGCGGTCAGAAGAAGCTCGAGGTCCACCTCGCCGAACCCGGTGCGCTCGGCAAGCTTGGCCGAAATGAAACCGTGGGCACGATAGAGACCGTAGGGCACGATATGCTTGCGTCCCATGGTGCGGTTGTCGGTGCGGTCGACGCTATCATCGCCCTCCGCCTTCTGCTTCTTTTCGGCTTCATTGGTCGCGGCCATGCGGGTGATGGAGATTTCCTGCGGCACAATCGGCTCGATCGACTGGGCGAAGGCAATCTGTACAGGGCCGCGCACCTGGCCGCAGTTGACGCCGGTCGACATGACCGCGCCGAAGGTTCGAACGTCGAAGAAGTTGGCGCACATCCAAGCCGTGAGCGCGCGCGCCTCTTCGTCATTTTTCGGATTGAGTTTGGGCGCCTTGTCGATCTTCGGATCGTCGAGATACTTTGCCTTGTATGCCTCCCGGTGCTGCTCATTGAGGATGGCGCCTTCCTGAACGTAGATGTGCCGCCCCTTCTCGCCGCGATGGGCGAGTTCGACATAGTTGCGGATCTTGCGCTTCAGGCTGACGTCGGACACCAGGCCGAAATTGGTCTCCGGGTCAATGCGCGGCATGTTCCCCGCATCGGGGTCACCGTTGGGATTGCCGCGAGTGACATCGAACAGCAGGACGAAATCGTAGCGATTGGCGATGGCGGTCATTGGGCGGTCTCCTCGACGGGCGTACCGTTCTTGCTGGATTTGAAGAATTCGTTGCGCTGGTGGTAATAGCCGAGACCGAACAGGGCCTGGTCTTCAGCAGGCAAGGCGCCGGGGAAGGGATCGGCGGACGGGTCCATGGCTCCCATGATTTCGCCGACCAGCTTTTCAAGGTTTATCTTGCGGCCCGGCGACTGCTTGCCGATTTTGCTGAGATGGTTGGCCGACCCCTTTTCCAGCAGCGCAAAAACCTTGCGCGGCTGCGCCGAGGCGGAGCCGTAGAATTTGTCTTTTATCGTGGCGTTGACCTTGCCGCCGAGCGCGTCCAACTGGATGCGCTCGTAGACGGCAAACAGGCGGCCAAGCTGGTAGCCTTTGCTTGGATAATCGGGCTTGAGGGCCACGGGGGTATCCTTCCTGTTGTTATTGCGAATGAGGAGCGCCTTCAGGATCGCAACCCTTAGCGCGTTGACGTCCTTGTCGGCGCGAAGACGCATCAGAATGTTCGAGAGCAGCGTCTGCGGATAGCGTGTGCCGGCCAGGATCGCTCGCATCCATTCCCCTGCGAGATTGGGTGGCACGTTCTCTCGCTTCTTGAGCACGGCGGTTTCGGCGAGATATTTCCACAGCGCCGGCTGGCCGTCGCGGGGCGGCGGCTCGATCCGCATGTCGGCAAGGAAGCGCTGATAGTTGGCAGCGATGGAGCCGAAATCGTCCTCGAAATAAAAGCGGATGGAGAGGCGCGCGGCGTTGGGCGCTAGAGCCAGCACGTAGAAGCGGACGCCTTTGGCTAGTTCGGGGGCGACGGACGAGAGCGGCTGGCCCTGCCGGATCATGTCCAGCTTGGCGTGGATCTTCGCGGCCTGCGTGGCCTCATCGATCCGAGCCGTCTCGCCGCCATCGTCCCAGAAGCCGGCGAAGATGTTTTCGGCCTCTGTGGCTCTTTCCGCTTCGGACGCATCGGCCCAAAAGACGACGGACGCGTCGCCGATCTGGATGCGGTGGCCGCTATCTTTTTCGAGGAACCGGTTCAGCGCGGTTGTATAGGCGAAAGCTGCCGCTTCCGACACCGGCGCGTTGTCGCCCTGCTCGTGGCCGTAGGAAGTGAAGGCGTCGAGATTGAAGGAGACGATGGACGCGCCCGAAGACTGAGCGCCCCAGACGTTCTTGATAGCCGGATGCAGGCGAGCAACCGGCGCATGTGCACCGGAAACGAGGCAGATCGCCTCCGTTCTGTCGCCCTCTGCTGAAAGCCGCGCCCACAGGGCCTTCGCCGCCGGACGATCATGTAGGAGGATGTTTGCCCTGCGGTCGGTTTCGAGACAGAAGACAACGTTCTGGTCCTTCATCTCCTCCGGCCAGCCGAGTTCCTCGAAACGGCGCGGAAACCACGTCTTCAGAAAGGCTACAAAAGCTTTGAGACCGGGATCGGTCGCATCTCTAAGTGCTTCGAGGTGGTACTCGCAAAATGCTTTGTGTCGAGATACGGCATCCTTGCTCTCTGCGCCCGTCACACCCAGCGCATAGGCGCTATTGTCCCAAAGGAAAAACGAACGCGGCGTTATTCCCGGGCGTTTGAAAGAGGCTGGAACCGCCAGTGTCCGCGGCGTCCGCTTCCTGTCGTCATTACGAAGGTCGATTGGCCTGGATGCCGCCGTCCCATCCTCATTGAGTGATATCAGAAAGCCAATCTTCTCGGATGAAAAGCCGAAAGGCGGCGCATCGGGCAGCCTCTCGTAAGCCGTGGTGAGCGAGGCGAGAATGCTCATCGGCGCACCTCCGGCGAGGACGGATGCGGCACCTTCATCACCCCATCTCGAAGCTCGCCCCGAAAGAACAGCGACGGACGGCCGGTGGCAGCATGGTCGATGTCGAACAGCATGAAGCCGAGGTCGCGCGGCGCGCCGAAGCCGAGGCCGGAAGTGCGGTGTTCCACGGCGGCGATGGGCGGCGGCGCGTCCGGCGGCAGAAGCTCGAAGCGGGCATCAAATTCGCGCGTTCCGAGACAAGGCTGATGAAAGCATTGGCCGCGTTCGGCCCGGCGGTTGAAGGTATCGAGGTGCTTGCCTTCGTTATCGTCGGCGCCAGCCCGCTCTGTCAGTTCGAAATGGGCGGCAATCACATAGGCGACATCGACCAGCACGGTGGCGGCGCGCTGCTGGCGATCCTCATCCACCAAAATCTGCAAGTCGGCCAGATCGCCTCGGTTCATTGCTTGTTTGATCTTGCCAACCGGAGCCTTGTGGCCCACCTCGTTCCGCCGGATCGACTGAAAGCGGATCGGCCTCAGCACATGAATTTCATCGACGACCCAGCGGATCGCCGGTTTCCAGTGAATGGCCTCAAGGATGCCGCGCGCCGCTGATGGCGTCATCACGTCATAGGAGACACGCTCCACCTTCATCTCTGGGCGGGTAAAACAGGCTCGCTCGCCGGATACAAAAAGTCGGACGCCGTATGCCATTTTAGCCCCCTTCAAACAACACTTGTTCCCTACTACAGGCTCCAATCGCCGTCAACTTCCTTTTATAGTAGGGCTATTGACAGAGGCGGGAAACAATCTTAGTCCACAGCGCACCAGTCACTCGAAGGACTCAATAAATGAAAAATCGAAGGAACAAACGCATACGTATGTTGATTGAACAGCCTGGCGGGAACGTTGTAATTACCATCCCACCTCCATAATAGTGTCGGCAGGTCGCACCTCACACTGGCGCGTGGATCGAAACCTTTTATAGTAATGTCCAACAATTGAACTTGCACGCAAGTAGTCTGCGTGCAAGTTCAATTATATTATACTGCCTTCGACAGCAGCATAGTCAGCGTCTTCCCAAAGCAAGCCAGTATCATCTCTGTACAGGCCCGGTGTCGTGAGCACCGCGAACTGATCGCCGCGGATACCCTCAGCCTCAAGTGTCACATGCCTGTTCGCCAGGAGGAGCGCCCTCGCCTTCGGCGGCACCTGCACGATGTAGCCCTGGAATTGACGGGCGAGTTTGCCGGAAGGAATAGCCGGGTTGTCGAGATCGGCAATCGCTTTGCGGGCAGTCTCGTCCCCCGGCACGATTACCGGCAAAAGGCCGCATTCGATCATGCGGAAAGCCTCCCCGACCGTGCGATAGGCGAAGTTCGTTCCGGTGGCGTCGATAACGAACCGCTTGAGGATCTTTTCGCGGTCGAGCCTCTCGCCCGCGCGCCAGAACACCTCCTCGAAGTAGTCCTGGATGGCAGCGGGCGCGAACAGGTCGCTGTGCTTTTCCTTCATGCGCCCGAAATCGCCGATGAGCCCCTCAATCTCGCGCGGCACCGGATAGCCGACCGCTTCGAAGACCGTGACGACGCTCGCGTCCGGATCGCGCGAGCCTTCGCGGTTGCAGCGGCCTGCGGCCTGAGCAATCTGGTCCAGCCCGGCTTCGGCTCGGAAGACACGGGGGAAATCGACGTCAACGCCAGCTTCGACCAGCGATGTGGCAATAAGCCTGCAGGCGCGTCCACTTTTCAGCCGCGCGCGAACGTCGTCCAATATTTCTCGGCGATGCACCGCATAGTGCCGCGTGGTGATATGCAAAACGCCATCAAGCCCGCCCTCGACTGCCTCGCGATAGAGGTCGAGCGCATGGGCGCGGCTGTTGACGATGACGAGCGCTTGTTGGTGGCGTTTCAGGGCGTCAACCAGCGCTGGATTGTCCATCGGCCCCGCGAATTCGAGCCTTGTTCGCCTTAGTTCGCGGGCAAGGCCCGCAGGGTCGGGCGCAAGTTCCCGGCCATCGAGCGGCAGGCCAGCGAAGCCTTCGCGAACGCCGAGCGCCGGTTGCGTCGCTGTGCAGACGATGACGGTGCAGCCATAGTTCGAAGCCAGTTCCTCGATGGCGCGCAAGATCGGGATCAAGAGGTGGCGCGGCAGCGTCTGCGCCTCGTCCAGCACAATCACCGACCCTGCGATGTTGTGCAGCTTGCGGCAGCGCGACGGGCGCGCGGAGAATAGGCTTTCGAATAGCTGCACGGTTGTGGTGACGATGACGGGCGCCACCCAGTCCTCCATGGCAAGGCGTAGCTTGTCCCGGCTCGACCGGTCCTTCACTATCTCCTCGTCGATGGCGGAATGGTGCTCCATAACGACATCTTCGCCGAAGAGCTTCCGGAAGATTTCAGCGGTCTGATCGATCACCGATGTGAAGGGAATGGCGTAGATGATGCGCCGCATGCCATGAATGCGGGAATGGTCGAGTGCGAAGGCGAGAGAAGTCAGCGTCTTGCCGCCGCCGGTCGGCACTGTGAGCGTGAAAAGCCCTGGCGCTTCGGCCGCTTTGTCGCGTACATGCGCCAGCACTCGCTGACGAATCTGGTTGACTGTCGTCTCTCCCCCAAGCGCGGCTTTGCTCGCGAGTTCCGCGCCGACCCGCTCCACGAGGCCGGGCAGGATCGCCTGAAGCTCCGGCCATTCGCGGTCCGCAGTTGTGCCCTCGATCCGATTGTAGAAGGCCTCGGTGTCCTTGAAATCGGCATCTACCAAGCAGGAAAACAGCATGCGCCCAAGGAAGGCCAAGCCGAAGGTAGCGGCTTCTTGATTTCGATATGATACGGCGGGCTTGAGGTCAGCCGCATCCAGGATTAGTTCATTGCGCCAGCCTGGATCGAGGCGGCCAAAATCGGCACCTTGCAAACGCTCGTTCAAAGAGGACATATCGCCAATGCGGTCCGGCAAACCGGCGTGGTGGCCCGCGATGGCATGAGCGATCAATTCGGCCATCACCTTGTCGCGCGGGTTCGCGAGCGCAAGGATCAGCGCTGCGCCCGCGATGGAGTGCTCGACGCGGATGGTGTCGCCCTCTAGCCGACGCTGAAAATCGCGATGATACTTTCCAAGATCGTGCAACAGCCCCGCTACGCGGGCTGCCCTCTCGCATCTGCAAGAGTTGGCGAAAAGCGCGGCGAGTTTGGCGACTTCGGACAAATGCTGCGCAAGGGGCTGCCAGTCGCGCTTGTCTGGGTCTTTTGATGAATGCGCAAAATACATAGTCAAGCAATCAATTACATGGGTGGCCTATCATGCCGGATGGACGCACTCCCTGTGTATGTATTCTTTCAAATTTCCACACCTAATAGGCTTCCCAGTGCCTGCCGTCACCTTTGCACTGCTGATGAACTCCGGGGTCGTTCGCGCCGCTTTTGCTTCGGGCTCAGCCGCCTCGCCGCCCATTTTTACCCGAGCCCCCCTCAGCTCAAGCAGCGCGCTAAGAACCTGCGCGGGTTCGGCGGCGGACTGGTGCTATTAAGTCTGGTTTAACGACCTTCCGGTCACCGTTAAGCGGTAGTCTAGTGCCGTTTTTCAACCCAAAAAAATACGAAAATTTCGCGGTGCGGCGCCCCGCACTCGGATCGAGGCCGAGCGGGGAGGACCCGTGGTCGATTTTTTCGCGGTAGCCCCGCGAGGCTCGGCCATAGGCTCGGAAAGACGCCCTCGGCGCTGGGGGTGGTACAGGGCCAGACCATCGCGAGCCCTGGGCGATTTATGGGACGAGCAGCCAAGGTTGCAGTTTCCGCCTTATAGCTTTTGCTTCTTTGACCTGGCGGCCATGAGAGCGGGCTTAGCTCCATGCCTTGGCTGTCACTGCTCATTGCCTGAGCCCTGACCGGGCCGGGCGATGCCGGCCGCTCGTGTTGCTGGCGTGCCTCTCGATGGACCCGCCTCCTTTGCCCTTCGTTGCCCTGAATATTGCTGTCGACGGTCAGGGTCTGCCCGCGGCCGGTAGCGCCCGATTTATTGGGCGATGATGGGCATGAACCGGGACGACAATGAAGCGAGTTCCGGGCTCAGCGAGAATTGCAGTCATGCGTGGCCTCCGATTTCCTCAACAGCAAAGTCCATCGACGCCGCCATCGCGGCGATCGAGCGGTATCCGAGGCCGCCCGCGTATTTGGCAAGCGCCTCATCGGGCGACGCAGCCTCGATTATTTCAGGGCAAGAACCGTCGTAAAGCGAGACGCGAAAAAGCCGCCGCAATGCATCACGACCAGGGCGCCATCCGTGTCGTCCGTAACGCTCGATCTCATCTTCTTGGTTGCGAGAATTACCTGCACGGCCTCCATCCTCCGGTGAAGAAGGGCCGGGTTTGGACCGGCCCTTTCGAGACTACCGCCGACTTGGGGCGTTGCTGCGCTCGCCGATGGTGAAGCCGGTACCCCTCGACACGCCTGGCCTGCCTTCGGGCTCTTCGGTCTCCCCGCGTGCCCGGCGAGCTTCAATATCGGGGGCGGCTCTCAGGATCGGCGCACCCCGGCGCTCGAACTCATAAGCTTTTGGCCCGTGACGGTTCTGGTCTGTAACGTCATGGTACGACATAGTCTCTAGCTCCTCTTCGCCAATATCAGCGTTTCTCAATATAACGCGCGCCCGATATCGAGGCTAGTCTTTGGCCTTTGTTTTAGCAATCTTTTCGAGCTTCGTTGCGATGAATTGAAGCCGGGCGATGATCTCCACCAATTCTCGCGCTATGGCCTGAATGTCGTTCATTGATGTGCTCCACGTTGGACCGCCGCAAAAGGTACGAGGACGTCGGGCGACCGCGCAAGCCGGTCCTCATGCGGCCCACGGCTCAAGGCCACGCTCTGCACGGTCCAGAGCCCGTGCCCGGCGTTTCATTCGGCTTACGATTCCGGAGAGCTTGCGGCCGTTGAAGAACGCCCGATCAGGCCGCCGCAGCCAAGAGCTTGCCCTCGATGCGACCTCGGCCATCGACGGTATCTCCCCGCAAGCGAGGAGGCGGCCAAAGCAGGCGATGGCGATGATGTCGGCCTCCGTGAAGCCGCCGTCCCATCTCGCGATCCACCAGCCGCGAGCACGCCAGCGATCGATCTCGGAGCTTGTGAGGCCGGTCAGACGGCGCGCGTCGGCAACGGTGAACATGGCCGCCCCCCTAGCCGCATGCCGCGCGCTTGCGTGGCGCGGTCTCGCCGCCGCCGAATGGCGCAGGCGGCGGATTGTTGGGCCGATGCTTGCGCTTGTATTCCAGAAAATACGTCACGTTGTCGGCTTTTGGAGCGCCCTCCGGCACGGCAAAAACGACGCTCGTAATGAGCCGCAAGACGCCCGGAAACTCCCGCTCAAGGGCGAAGAGGTCCTTGTTCTGGCTCCAGCGCTTGCCGTTATGCCGCAAAAAGTATGCCCGCCACTCGATGGTCGCTCCCGTGCAGCGGATATCGACGATCTGCACAACCGACCTACCCCTGCTGTCCGGCTCAGGTATTTCTCGGACAACGAAGTCTGTCTCTCCGTCTACAAAATTAATGCCCCAGTCAGTCATAAGGCCTCCTTTGCTTTGCGAGTGCGGATGAAGGGGGCGGCATGAGGCCGCCCCTCCTCGAAGCTGGTTGTCGTTGAAAGGGGTGATAGCGGGAGTGACACTGAGGGCTTGCGGGAGTGACAGTGCACCACCCCAGTGTCACTCCACTTTTGCCGAACGTCGTGGTCACTGTCACTGCCCACTGTCACTCACATTGTTTGTTGTTTTCATTGCTTTTTTTACCTTTTTTTTTGAAAAAGTGACAGTGGTGACAGTGAATTTTCGACCGGGCCGAAGAAGCCGGGAATTGCCATTTTTTGGCGGCGTTACCCGCCGTTTTCGGGGTAATCGCAAGAACCCCCGTCCACTGTCACTCGAACCCGCCATCAGTCCAATCGCCCTCTGTTTCGGCTCCGTCGTCGTCCTCGCCGCCCAGGTACTCAACAACTTTTGCCCGCAATTTTTCGGCTTCCGGGACGATGCGGTAGCGCTTGCCGTTGGAAGCGTGCCGATCAAAGCCGAAGCCTGATAGCTGCTTCCAAAATTCATTCTTGGTTGCGGGTTGGGCGCGGCTCGCGCTTGCGCGCGCCCAGGCCCGGTAAGAAGTCTCAAGGAACGCGGGCAGTATCCTTTCGTCGCCTATGAAGGGCAGCGCGCCTTTGGCGTCCCGTTCCAACCCGTCCAGCGAGTACGCGCCTTGCCAATTTTCACTGCCGAGCCAGAGGCCGTTTTCGATACAATCGAGGAGCCAGATCGCCGGGTTCGCCGGGTCGCTCGCACGCTTGTTTTCTCTCAGCTCGCTGTTGTCGCGCGGGACATCTTGGCTGGGCGTGAAGTTCGACACGTCCCGAGACAGCATGTCATGCAGGAAGGCTTCCACGCCACCTTCCTCGATTTCCCTGAAGAGCGCTGCCCAATAGGCGAGGTCGCCTTTCCGGCGCTTTGACACTCTCAAAATCCAGTATCTCGCATCGTCCCACTCGACATGCGCCGAGTGCGGGTGATTTGTCGCCATGTAATAATTTACAGCCGTTGGGCAGGTGATCACGGGGACGCCCTTTCCTTCGATGGACGTGGTTTCCGTCGCGGCTGCGGATTTGATCTTATCGGCAAGCTGTCTGTCGCCAGCAAAGGCCGCTTCGTCGAACGCGATATACGCCTTGCCGCGCACGGCGTCATTGAAACGGCCAAATACGTTGCCGCTTTCGGCCGTGAACAACCCATGCAATCCAAACATCGGCAACAAGACTTTTTCCAGCAGCACGCCTTTTCCGACTTGTTGCTCTGTTGAAAAGAGATCGACAACGATCCGGCTTGACCTGCCGATGTTTTGCGCCTGCCATGCGATCAAATCCAAAAGGGCTTTGTATTCTCGATTGCGCCCTGCACAGATCACTTCGTGAATGTGCCGGTAAATGAGATCGCACTTCCCTGCCTCCGGCGTCACCCCGAACCCCGTCCAAAGGTTGAAGCACTCGGGGCCGACCTTGCGCGACGTGAAGACGATTTTGCTGGCTTTGCGGCGACGGCGATCACCAAGCCACACTTTAGCCGCTGGGCTTGTTTGGACCTCTCCCTTGGCGCTCACGCTGGTCACAATGACGTACTCATCAAGGCGAGACGCAAAATCTTCCCGTGTCATGGGGAGCGCGTCCTCGATCTGCGCTATGCATGACGGTCGCGCAGGGGCCGCGAGCAAAACAAAGCGCTCGTTGATCGCCTCAACCGAGGTGATTTCCTTCTGCATTCCGCCGATGATGTGCCAAGTGCCGGGCTTCCATTTCTCGGCGGTGCGCTGGGCAGATGCTACGATTTTGGCCGCATCCTCCTTGAGGCGTGGCCAGTGCTTCTTGATGCGCCATTCGGCGCGCTGTGCATCGAACCCCTCGACCAGGATTGCCCTCAGTGCCGATGCGCGAGCCGCGACCGCATTGTCAGCTCCGTCCAGGCCCGTTTCATCGGAGAACTCGTCCGTGTCGGGCATGTCGGTTTCATGCGCGAGCGTTAAGGCCGCGCGAGGCGTGTCGAGCTGCTCCCCACTCGGGCTTGCCGTCTGCTCGGTCTCGTTGATGGCTGCCGTCTCGCTGGCGGGCGCATCGCGCCCCGCCGTATTGCCCCTGTAGAATGAGCGGGGCTTCGTGGCTGGTTCAGGCTTGACCCGAATGTCCCTTGGAAGCGCGCTCATCGCAACGCCCTCGCGGCTGCGAGCAAGCGGGCCTGCTCCTCTGCGTCGAAGGCACGAGCCTGGTCGAGCGCGCCGTCCGGGAGGAGGTCATCGAGGCGAGCGGCAACGATAGAGCGCAAGGTCTCGGCCGGAATGGCCTCAGCTTCAACCGTCTCAGTCATGCCTTCCCGGTTGTGCGTGCTCTCCTTTGCCGGCTTCTTCGGGAGGCCGTACTGCGCAATCTGCTCCGGCGTGACTGCGAGCCGCTCATATTCGAAACGGGTCAATGAGCCGGAAAGCTCCTCCTTGGCCTTTGCGTCGATCAGGAGGCCGCTCGGGTCGTGATCCCCAAGGTGCAGGAAGCGAACGGGGCGCCCGCGCGCCCGTTCTTTTGCCCGGACGCCGATTTCGTTCGCAAGGGTGATTGTGAGGAAGCCGCCCAGGCCCGTGACCGTGACGCCGAAGTCCTGGCAAGTCTGCCTGATCGTTCCGAGCGTGCCGCGGGCCTCGCAGATGACCTCAACATAGTGCGGAGCCTCAGCCCATGCATCGGAGTGGAAAGCCCCGGCATAGGTTTCGAGGAACTCGCCTGCATCGGCGTAGGTGTACGCCACGCTCGATGACCGCGTGGGATCGAAGATCGCCGAGAGCGGGATGAGGCCATTGCGCCGAAGAACGACGACCCGCTCTTGAACGCGCCGTGCGTGCAGCTCCGTCTTCTGCACATTGAGCACCTGCCCGCCGCACATGCGATAGAAGAGCTGCCTGCAACTCTGCGGAGCCTCCTCCTGAAGTGCCCTGACGAGCTGCCGGTCGAGCTGCTCAAGCGCGCGCTGCGACCATTGCTCAGCGCCGTTCTTTCGGGTGGTGGTTTCGACCGAGGGGTCGAGCCCCTCATCGTCGTCGAGGGAGAGATTGTAGTCGCCGACGCGTTCCCCACGTCTCCGTTTCTTCGCCATGCCACACGTCCTGCCCCGCAGGGCTCTTGTTGCCGAGCTACTCCTTTCTTGGGTGCGTGCGTGTGTTTGTGCGTGTGTCTTTGGGGCGGGACCGCATTCGCTCGATATGCGGCTACGGCTAAGGTAGTGCGTAAGTGCACGCACCGTCAAGGTGCGGTCACACGCCCGCATTTACAACTTTCGCGGGGAGTTAGGCGCACATCGCGAATTCGAGCGCGGCGGCTTCCCGGATGAGCCTAAGCGTTCGCGGCGACCCTGCCCGCGGCGGGCGAAGCTGCGGCTGAGCTACGCCGCAAGCCGCAAAGCGGCGAAGTCGTCTGGCTTAAACCCTTGAAATATTATGTAGCAATTCTTCTCGCATAGTGCCCCCGCAACGTTTCCTTCTAAACCCCTGTTTTTCAGGGTTTACTTGCGAGGGGCTCGCGGCGGTCTGCGCCTCTCCCGGCTCAAGAGCGCTCCCAACCAGGTCCAGGAAAAGGCAAGCCTCCAAGGCAGATGAACCGCGCGCAGTCTTCGAACGCGGTCCCCTAACCGCCGTATGTGCTCAAAGCGTGGGTCAGGCAGGAAACGGGATCATCCGGCGCTCGGTTTCGTCCCAGAGCGCGAAGCTCGGGGCATGTACCGCGTCAGCGATAGTCAGTGTGCGAGCGTTGCCTCCCTGAGCGACAAAGGCCTCGTGACACGCTTCCAAGCGATAATTCGGGACGCGTGGCAGCAAATGATGAACGTGATGAAAACCGATATTGCCTGTGAGCCATTGCAGGATGCGCGGGAGTTTCAGGTAAGAGCTGCCGTTAAGAGCCGCTCTGGCATGGGTCCACTCGGCTTGCCGCAGCCATTCCGAATCCTCAAAGCGATGCTGCACTGAGAACAGCCATACGCCTGCGATAGAGGCAAAAAGCATGATCGGCAGTTGCACCAGGAGAACCGCCCTCCAGCCCACCAGCGCCACAAGCCCTGCCAGCATAATAGCGAGCGCCAGGTCGGTAAGATAAACCCCGCGGCGCTCTTTGCGCCATGCCCGCGGCGCGTCGAGGGGAATGCGAAACAGAAGCAAGAATACAAGAGGTGGGAGGATGAGGTTGGCGACCAGCGGATGACGGCTGACGCGATAGAGCCAGCGGCGGCGCGTCGATAAAGCCATATACTCGTTGAGGGTAAGGCAGGCTGAGTAGATGTCAGCCCCTCCATGGCGCTCATCAAGATTGTTCCACACCGCATGGTGCTCAGCGTGCTGGCGCCGCCAATTGGAGTACGGCGTGAACGTCACGACGCTGCAAAGCCAGCCCACGGCCTCGTTTGCGCGCGGCGAACGGAAGTAGGAGTTGTGTCCGCAATCGTGCTGGATGATGAAAAGCCGCACGACCAGACCGGCCGCGGGAAGGGACATCGCCAAGGTCAGCCAGACCGAGTAATGCAAAGCGGTGTACATAGCTGCGACGGTCGCCGTGTAGGCAAGCGCGGTGGATGCGAACTGAAATATGCTGCCCCACGCGGATGGGCCTTGAAATTGCGCGAGGCTCTTGAGCAATGACCGGCGTTCCGCTCGGTGGAAGTCGCGATTTGTGTGAATGCGAAGCTCATCGGGCATAAATTGTCTTTCAGCTGCATGATCTTGGGCATCAGGCCCGAAGGGGGCCGCGAACGGCTCGCCAAGAATGGATCTAACGCCACCGTTCGATATAGCGAGACGAGCAGGACCATGTCGGATGCTGCGCGTGGCGGAAAAGGGGGCTACTTGGTCTGCAATGAGGCCTCGACCGTGCCCGCTCACAGGGATGGCGTCGATGGCGTCAGCCGGCCGCCTCCCACGAAAAAGAAGTTACCTGTTTAAAACAAAAGACGATAGACTCGGAATGTACCTATCCGGTGCTGAAGTCGGCATTGCCTCAGCAAGAAACTTTCTGAATATAGGGGCAAGTGAACGGTAGAAAAATATTTAGTTAGAGCAGCGTCGAGTGACCTCGCCGTTTCTTAAGACATGGCCGGCTGCGTTGGAGGCGCAAAACGACGGCTGACGGGCTCTCGTTTCGTTATATGGATTTGCTGGATGTGTGCTTGGCCTTTACGGGTGGCGAGCCAGTTCGCCGCGTCTTCCTCAGTGTGGAAGCAGTACGGAAGAACATGTAAGGAACCTCGAGATGGAACCAGGAGTTCATAAGTCCCATCGTCCGTCGCTCTAAGATAAGGATGAGAAGACATCGATGACCTCAATTTTATCCGCTGATATAAATAGACAATAGGCAGGCTCCATGCTGGTCTAGGCCTGGTACACGCTTTGTTACAGAACGGGCCGCTGGCCAAGTTTCATGCGCAAAAAGCGTTTCTCAGCGGTTCGCAGTCTCTTGCGCCAGCGTCAAATCGCTTTCGGTAACAACGCGCTCATGCCGTTCCGCCAGGTTTTTTATTCGGTAACGCGGCTCAACTTGATAATCGGATGCCGGCATGAGGTGGCGGACCTCGTAGTCTCCCGAAACAGCGTTATGCGCTTTGCTTGGTGCTACATGGACTGTTTGACCGATTGTGAACTTGTGAGACAAATCTGCCTCCCCCAGGTTAGGGTTTGATAAGACCCTCTGTGGCGCCACTGAAACGGAAGACTTCTGTCCCGAGCGGCAGAAAGCCGCTGCGATTGCCGCCTTCGCCGGTAATGATGCCATGGGAGGAATGAGCATCGTGTCTACAGCATAAATAACTCCATTCGATGCCTCGATTTCGGAGCACTTCACCTTCACTTTATTGACTGTCACGCCTACGGTTGCATCGATGGACAGCTCCGCGCCATCGACCGATTTCCTTTTGATCTTTTTACCGGCCAAGTCCTTCGAAGTGACCCGTCCGGCGATGGCGTGATACTTCAGGATACGGATAAGCTCGCCCTTGTTTTCCGGCTTGAGTAGCCCGTCGAACGCACCATTAGGGAGCTTCTTGAATGCTTCGTCGGATGGTGCGAAAACCGTAAAGGGTCCACTCCCCCTTAACATCTCCACAAGTCCAGCAGCTTTTAGCGCCACCAGGAGCTTTGTGGATGATCCGCCACTTTTGACTGTGTCCACGATGTCGGAGGTATTTACAGCAGCCATTTTTAGGGCAGCACCCATGCTGAAAGTCCTTTTAGAGCGCTTAGAGCGCTAATCAAATACAATTTATGGAGGATCTAGTTATTTCTAAAACATGGCATATTTTAATTTTTCCATAGGCTTTATATCGGGACTGCGTGTCCATAAACAAGGCCCTTGAACGAGAATATAATGAAATTAAATCGCGCGTTCAATTACAAGAAATATTCCAACTATTCGCTCGCTAAACTCGTTTGTATTTGGACGCAGCCCCATATGCGCAGACGGCAATCACCGAGAACATCAAATGAGAGCTTCCGCTAAAGCGGCGGATCGTTGCGAAAATGAGGCGGGCTCTCCTATGCACGGAGCTCATATGTGGGTCGATCCCAAGCGTTCTCTGCATTTTTTGTGATATGATCAATGTCAACGATCGGAGATAACAATGACCCCTGATATCGATAAAGTGGAAGCGGTCTTGCGCCAGCATTGGCAAATACCAAGCGATATTAGTCGTGGAAAGCTGCAGGAGTATGCTGGCAGGATTCAAGTCTTGATCGGCCAAAAGTACTCTCATGACAATTTGAAATACCAGCTGGGTTTGATTCAAAAGACTAAGCTGCATCAAGATGTTAATGATCAGGCATGCAATCAAATCGCCGCCGATCTTCTAAGGCTCGCCAGCTAAACTCGCGTCGCGATGAAGCCTCCTCAAAACGGATTCTGAAAAAATCGCAACGGTGATCCCGCTCGCAACAGAAGCTTTTCGGCTTCATCAACCTGCCGGGGCGGCGGAGCCTTCGCAACCTTTTTAACTATTTCGTAAAAAGCGGATTCGTCTTCGTTGCAGCCAAGCTCAGCGGGCGGCTTCGATAAACTTACGCGAGATCCGGTACGCGTATGATATCTCCGCTATGGAAGCTAACTCGCCAGGGCTGAGAGCAGCGAAGACCGTAATCGGTGAAGCGGGTCAGGTGCATAAGCGTTCATAGCTCCGCTGGCGCGCCTTCATTTTTCAAAAATACGCTCGGCGATGATGCGCTCCGGCGGCATGCCGCGATCATGTACTACTGCCGCCACCGCTTCGAGCAATTTCGGCGGGCCGCAGACATAGACATCCGGCGTTTCCGCGCAAGTGTCCATATAGGCGGCGAAGGCATCCGCCGCAGTGCCGGTGAACCCGGTCCAAGCCGCCTCGGGACGCCAGACGCAGAGCGTGACGCCGAGATGGGGCAGGGCCTCGCGCAAGGCATCGATTTCTCCGGGAAGGGGCAGCTCGTCTTCCCGGTTGGCTCCCAAAATCAGATGCGTGGCTTGCGTGTCCTGAAAGTCGGCCAGATGGCGCAACATGGAGAGCACCGGCGCAAAGCCGCAACCCCCGCCAATCAGGCAGCGCGGCCGCGGGCTCGTTTCGTCTAGCACGAATTCTCCCTGAGGGCCGCTCGCAATCAGGGTGTCGCCGATCTTGGCGCGTTCGGCGAGATAGGTGGAAAATGCTCCGCCCGGCTGCAATCGGATCAAAAACTCGAGACGCCCCTCGCAGTTCGGCAGGTTAGCCATGGAATAGGCCCGGCGAATGTCCGTACCGGGGATGGCCAGCTCCATGTATTGGCCAGGAATAAAGTTGGCCGCCTGCCCTTGCTCCGGACGTGGTTTAAGCAAGAGGGTCATCGTTACGGCGCCTGCGCCAGCAGGGGCGAGCGCCTCTATCGCCGCTTCGCGGCTGGGGATTTCGCGGCGGCGAATGGTGGTTTGGGGATAGGGAAGATTGACGACCAGATCGCCGCGCGGCTGGCAGCGGCAGAGGAGAACGCCATTTTTGCCGATGGCGTGCAGCACATCGCTGGAATGGCTGCCCATCTCGTAGGCCCCATCAGCCACGCGAGCTTTGCAAAGTCCGCAACTCCCCTCCCGGCAGAGGGCAAGCAGAAACAGTCCCGCCTTTGCTGCGGCGTCCACTATGTTTTCGTTTTCGCTGCAGTCAAATTGCAAGCGCACGCCATCGCGTGTGACAAGCGTAACATCCGGCATCTTGGCGCACTTCCTGAATGGACGGAATTATTGAGAAGGGCGCTCGTTGAGCGTCCCGGAGGCAGGGCGACAGGAGCCGCCCCGCCCAAGTTTCGCTCAGGCTGCCTTCCGTTGCAACGCCGCCGCGATAGCGAGTGGCCCTGAACGATGCTTGGCTCACGTGCCTCCCTTATGCGGACAGCGAATCGTCCATGGCGTAGACCTCCGGCCGCCAATGCTCAGCTTAACACAGGCCATGCTGGAAACCTGGTTCCTGTTCAACTGTCATCACAGCTTAAGTGGGCTTTGCCGCTGGGGGTTTACTCCGCCGCTAACCGCTACCTCGCAACAACCGCTTTCGCGGCCGCTCACTCGTTTGAGAGTGATCGCGCACTCCGCAGCTCGCGCCTGCAAAGTTGGCGGCCGCAATGTCTAACCGCCCTTTTTTTGCGCCATACCGTTGGCCTTCCTGCGACCAGAAGAAAGCGGGGGGCGAGAATGTTGAGTTCCTGAAGCCGCTCAGCAGAAGAAAAGATGCTCAGTGCCAATCGTTTGTGAGCCGGCGAATGGTTGCTACGACGGCCGGCTGCACCCCTTTCAGCGGCGGCAAGTCCTCGTAAAGCTCCCAGCCGCCGCCCAGCGCCTTGTACAGCGCGATGTACTGTATCACGACCGCTTCCTGCGCTACGGAGTACTGATCCTCGATCATAAATTCCTGCCGCTCGGCATCGAGCACATTCAGGAAGTCGGTCAAGCCACGCTCGTAGCGCGCGGTCGCGAGAGTAACGGCGCGCTTCGACTGTTCCAATGCCACCGCCAACTCGCGCAGCCGCTGCTGCTGCGCCCTGAACTGTTTGATGGCCTCGTCCACTTCTTCCACAGCGACCAGGATGGTTTTCTTGTAATTGACAAACAGCTCATGCGCATGGAGCTCCTGGATATCGATGAGCGCATCCAGGCGTCCGAAGTCGAGCAACGGCCAATAGCCACCGGGGCCGGCCGACCAGATCGGATTGCCGGCCGGCTTTGTTGTCCCGCCCGTAGGGTCGCCGCCCTGGACGCCAAAGCCTGCCGTGAATATAACCGCCGGAAATAGATCTGCCGTCGCCACACCGATCCGCGCCGTCGCTGCCGCTAGGGCGCGCTCAGCCTGACGAATATCGGGGCGTCTCCGAAGCAAGTCCGCCGGCACCCCTGCCTTCAAGCGTGATGGGACACGGGGCAATTCGGCTGCCGTCCGCAGTTCGGGTATAATCTCGGGCGAGTAGGTCCCAAGCAGCAATGACAACCGGCTTTCGGCTAAAGAAATCGCAGCCTCCAGCTCCGGCAGCACGGCTTTAAGCGTGGCCAGCTCGCGCTTCGCAAGGGTGACGTCGAGTTCATTAGTCAGGCCGCGCTCGAACCGGCTCTGCGTGAAATTGACATTCGTCTGCGCCGCCTCCACGGCCTGCCGCGCGATCTTGAGGCGCACCTGCAAGCCGCGGATATCGACATAACTGCGCGCAACATCCGCGATAACGCTGATCATGACGGCATTCCGGAACTCGAACATCGCCTGCGCATCGTCCCGGACAGCCTCAAGAAGGCGCCGGTACTTGCCGAAAAGGTCGAGTTCCCAGCTGGCGTCGAAACCGGCCATACGATCCAAGTGCTTCAAGCCGGTCGTGATGTCGCCCGCGCGAATCGACTGAGCAACGCGCCCTTTGGTGAGATCGGTTCCAGTTCCTGCGGCGATACCGGCGCTTCCGCCCACCTGCGGGAGCGCATTGCCGATAACGACGATTTCCTGCGTCCGGAATGCTTGCATGCGGGTGAGGGCAATCTCGATATCGGGATTGCACTCTATTGCCCGTTCGACGAGGCGATTGAGTTCCCGGTCGTGGAGGGTGTGCCACCAGCGAACTGCTTCGGGCTGCGGCACGCTTTCTTGGGTTATGAAGGCTTTCCAGGCGGCCCCATAGGAAACGGGCACATCAATGTCTGAGAGGTGATAGTCCGGCCCGACCGTACAGCCGCAAAGCGCTGCCACGCCGAAGACGATCAGGAATCGGCTTTTCGTCACCATAAATGTGCCCCTCTGCTTGGCAGCCTCGGTGCCAAGAGACTCCCGAACGCAGCCCCCAGCTACGCCCGCTACTCTACTGCTCTCCTTTAATGTGACTTTACTGCCGCAACCGGTTTGATTGTAACTAAACAATCGGCGCCGGACAGACCCGACTCACTTTCTTCATAGTTACCATTATCGCGGCTGATTTGGACATTATCGAATTCGAAGGTGGTATCAGCCAGGAAGCTGCTGCTTGACCCATTGCTCGATCGCCTTCGCGGGCATGGCGCCGCTGTGGCGTGCGATCTCGCACCCATTCGCGAACAGAATCATTGTCGGAATGCTTCTGATACCGTTACGGCCGGCCGCGCCAGGAAGCTTTTCCGTATCGACTTTCAAAAGCTTGAAGTGTGGTTCGAGGGCCTGCGCCGCCGCGCAGAAATGCGGCGCCATCTGAAGGCATGGACCGCACCAGGGCGCCCAGAAGTCCACGAGGACAGGTATCGAGGTTTGAGACAGAAACCTGTCGAATTCTTCTTCCGTTGCAACTTCGTACGGCTCGCCGATGAAGAGCGGCCGGTGGCAGCTGCCGCATTTTGGGCGCGCGCCGCCGGCAAGCTTTGAGGAAGGGGCTCTGTTGACAGTTCCGCAGGACGTGCAGGCAATCGTCTCAATCGTGTTCATTTTTTATCGCTGCCTCTTGCCGGGTTGGCGCATGAACGCCTGCGCCATTTATCCCGCCCTAAATCGTCTCCGAAGCGTTGACCGGCCTAAAGCTCATTTCGAACCGGTTTCAGGCTGCTTTTTCTTCGGACGCTCGTTCGCAATCGGCGGGATCGACTTCAGATACGCGGCGATTGCTTCCCTGTCCTCTGGCGTCAGTTTCGCCATATTATCCTGCACCTTGGCCATTGAGCCGCCTATTGCGTCGCCATCGGGAGTAAAGCCCGTCTCAAGCGCGTAGACGATATCCTTTTGCGTCCAGGATGCGATCCCCGTGGCATCCGGCGTGATATTGGGGACGAACCCTTTGCCGTCCGGATTGGGCGCGCCTGACAGCTTCTTGTTTGCGATCGTGCCGCCGAGCCGGTTGCGTGGCGTGTGGCACTCGCCGCAATGCCCAGGCCCCTCGACGAGATAAGCGCCGCGATTGATCTGAGGGGTTTTTGCGGGATCGGGCACGAAGGTTCCACCATCAAGATTGAGCCACTTCCAGAAGCCCAGGCCCGCGCGAATATTGTAGGGAAACGATAGCTGGTTCTGGGGCACTTTCGAGGGCGCCGCGGGCAGAGTATCGAGGAACGCTTTGAGATCGAGAAGGTCGTCCCGCTTCATATGCCGGTAGGACGCATAGGGAAAAGCTGGATAGTAATGCTTTCCCTGGGGCGATACTCCAGCAGTCATGGCTTTGATGAAGTCTTCATCGCTCCAACCGCCGATGCCGGACTGCTTGTCCTGGGAGATGTTCGGCACGTAGAAGGTGCCGAACGCCGACTTCAAGCAGCGGCCGCCTGTGAGCGTCAGTGGATCCTTGTAACTGGGATCGTCGCACTTGGCGGAAGCCGGAGCGGCGTGGCAGGACGCACAGCCGCCGGCATAAAACAGATACCGCCCGTTCTCCACGTTCCGGGCCTGCGCGCTGACATGCGGGCTGGCCCACGCGATCAAACAGGAGAAAAAAAGGAGAGTGCGGGCAGAGGCCATTGGGACCTACTCTTTTTTCTCGAAGCGGAACTTCTCGTGGCAAGCCTTGCAGGTCTTGCCCACATCGCCGAACGCCACCTTGAAAGCGTCCAGGCCGCCCGGCGCAGCAGCAGCCGCCTTGGCGGTCGCCGCCTCAAGATCTTTCGCGATCAACTCAAACTCTGCCTTGTTGTCCCAGATGTCCGGCTTCGCCGCCGTTTCGCCACCGGTCTCGGAGCCTTTGGGGAACAGTGTGACGAAGGTAGTGAGGGACCCATTGATGTCCGTCATCGCCTTTGCAACGGCTGCGCCATCGTAGGGCGCTTCGCCTTTCAGCATGGCGACAACGCCCTTCACGGATTTGCCGTTTCCCTTCATCAATTCCTTCCGGTCCTTGATCGGGTCGTCGGACGCAAGCGCAACGCCTGCGCCAAAAATACCCGCAAGAACAATAATAAGGCCGGATGACCTAGACATCATGACGATTTCCTTCCTCAAAGCTCTCTGTTGGAAACTACGAAATGCGCTAATGCCGGCACCGGGCATCGGCAGCATGGTTGCGGCTGGAACCAACTTCCAAAAGATCGGCACACGGAGAAGATAGTTACGAATTCGTACCCGCGCCAGCAAAGCATGCCGAGCGCTTAGGTAACTCATACAGGTATCGGTCCCCTTGATGATCGGCACGCCGTGGGTCGCGGCTTTCCCGGCCCAGATCCGATGTCTAGCTCGTCATTCATTGGCATCTTCCCGCAGCGAAGATCCCTGAAATGGCAAAGAAGGCAATGAGAGCAACCCCTTCCAGCCCTCACACGATATCCAGGAATGATAGACCGGCGGAGAATGAGGCGTCTGTGACTTAGTCACAAGCGCCCAGTCCGCCAGGACGCTGTTAGCGACGGCATCCGCAAAGGGACATTGCGTTGCAAGTCGCGCCTTTAAGCTGCCGGTGCCTTGCCCCATGTGCCGATCCCGGTCTGGAAACGGCGCCGGAATACCGTTAAACTTGCCAAGATGCTTGATTTTTGCTGCATCGGCGGGCGCGGGGAAAACGGCCCGCGGATGCCTCACTTTGGCAGGGAGCGCTATCGCGGCCATAGTTTCAATTCGGATACCTTTCCGGGGGCAGGCTCTACGCTATGCGCATTCTCATTGTCGAGGACGATCCCGGCGGACGCAGCGTCTTGGAGCAAGGCTTGGCGGAATGCGGCCATGAGGCCGTTTGCGCCGCCGATTTCGCCGAAGGGCTCGCGCTTGCGAAAAGCGGAGATTTCGACGCGCTTATCGTCGACCGCGGGCTTCCTGGTGGCGACGGCATCAACATCGTAACGGCCCTGCGGGCACAGGGCATCACGACGCCTGCCGTTTTCCTCACCGCCTTGAACGACGTCGACAACCGGATCGCGGGCTTGCGCGCCGGCGGCGACGACTACATCGCCAAGCCATTTTCATTTCTGGAACTTTTGGCCCGCCTGGAAGCCATTCTCCGCCGTAAGAATACGGCACACGAGACGATCTTGAGGGTTGGCGATCTGGAGCTGAATTTGATAACAAGAGCCGTGAGGCGCGCCAACACCGAGATCGCGCTTATGCCGCGCGAATTCCGCCTGCTCGAGTTGTTGATGCGCCATGCCGGACAAACCGTCACCCGAACCATGATTCTCGAAGGCGTTTGGAAATACCGTTTCGAGCCGGAAACAAAGATCATCGACGTGCAAATGAGCCGCCTTCGCCAGAAGCTTGATCGCGGCTTTGAAACATCCGTCATCCGCACGGTCCGCGGCTTGGGATACTGCATCGTTGCAGATTAGCCCCCTCCAAACGACGACCTTCCGGCTGACGGTGTTGGCTTGCTTCGCCTTCATAGTGCTGGGCGGCGCGGTGCTCGGCTTTCTCTATTTGAGGATGCTTTCCCTCATCGATGCCCAGATCGATGGCGCGCTTCAGCGCGAATGCTCCGGCATGACGGCAGCCTATGAAAAAGGCGGTTATGAGCGGCTCCGGCAGACTATCGCCGATCGCGCCTCCCCAAGCCCAGACGCCTTGCGAATCTACCTGCTTGTGGGGCCTGGCGAAGTAATCACCGGCAACTTGGCGCACTGGCCGGCAAGCGCACCAAAGCCAGGCGCGGCCGCCGATGTCGAAGTGCCCAATGCCGCCAAGAGCGCGCGTGTCCGAACTCTCAACTTTCCCGGCGGAGTGCGCCTGCTTATGGGGCGGACGCTCTCCGAGCGAAATCTCTTCCAAGAAATTGTCGCGGAGTCGCTCTTCAGCGTGCTTGCTGCAGACTTGTTGCTTGGCGCTGCCGCTGGCACCCTGCTCGCTCTTTATGCGCGACGCCGCTTGGGACAGATCAATGCGACGGCACATGAAGTGCTCGAAGGCAATCTTTCGGAACGGATAGAAGTCGGCGAAGGAGGCGACGAGTACGACCAGATCGCCCAGAACATCAACGCCATGCTCGATCGCATTCAGCGGCTTATAGCCACCGTTCGCGGGGTCACCGAAAACATCGCTCACGATTTGCGGACGCCATTGAACCGTTTGCGCGGCAGGCTGGAGGTGGCGTTAATGTCTCCCCGCTCGGAGGAAGAGTACCGGGCGGTGCTGAGGCGCGCCATTGCCGAGACGGAGACGATTGTCGAGACTTTCAATGGCATCCTGAAAATCGCGCGGATCAAGGCGGGTGCGCTCGCGCTGCCGCGCGCGCCCGTCGATCTCGCGGAAGTGGTGGAGGAGCTTGTAGATCTCTATCAGGTTTTCGCCGAGGAGAGCGATGTTACCGTAGAGTCGAAATTGCAAGCGGGCGCCGTTGTCTTGGGAGACGCACATTTGATTTCGCAGGCCGTGGCGAACCTTCTGGACAATGCCATCAAATATTCACCGAAGGGCGGCAAGGTGGTGATCGAAGCGGCGCAAAGCGCAGGCCGCGTAAGCCTCACCATCGCGGATGATGGGCCCGGGATCCCGGTTGACAAACGCACGGCCATTCTGGACCGCTTTGCGAGGTTGGATTCAGCCGCCGGCAAACAGGGCTTTGGCCTTGGCCTTAGCTTTGTCGCGGCAGTTGCGGAATGGCATGGGGCGCGCCTTGAGCTGTCGGACAATAAGCCAGGGCTCCGGGCCACGCTGGAATTTCCGGCTCGCTCAGCTCTTTGAGCCAGGCTTTCGATCGCTATATTGCTTTGTGAGTATCTGTCCCATAACCGATCCCGAAGTTTTTGGGCCAGTTAGATAGGTTAACGGACATCTGTAGTCTCTGTAGGCTGCGGGGGCGTGCTGTATATCTTGCTTTAGATTAGTGTACAAAAAATATTATTTAGTCACGGAATGGATACAAAAATGTAACTTTTATTCCGAATCCTCGACGACTAGATGCTTGTGCTAGGATTATTGGAGCGTTTGTGCCTTCGGGTTTTGCCGCTGGACGCTCGGCTAGCGCCTGAGAGCTTCGTTGATCCAATTGCCGGCCGCGCTGGAAGCCCGGGCTCACAGCGACAGCGCGCCGGTATCGGACGAGGGACGCGGTGTTAAACCATTCGCGAATACTTGGAAAGTAGCACATGTCGTTAGCTGCATTCTCGCTGAGGCGCCCCTACACCATATTCGCCGTCATCGCTCTGATGTGCTTGCTGGCTGCCGGTGCCGCCCAGCGGATGCCGACCGATATTTTCCCCGAAATCAATATCCCCGTTGTTAGCGTGGTCTGGACCTACAACGGGATGAGCGCACCGGAGATTCAAAACCGGATCGTCGCCCTTCACGAGCGCCAGCTCGCTTCTCTCGTCGACGACATTTCGCGCCTCGAAGCCAACAGTTACAACGGCGTCGGCGTCATCAAGGTTTATTTGCATGAAGGCGCGGATGTCAGCAGGGCAATTTCCCAGCTCGCCAGCTCGGCGCTGGTCGTCCTCAAATACATGCCGCGCAATATAACGCCGCCGCTCATTTTACGGTACGGCGCGACCGACGTTCCGATCATTCAAATAAGCCTCTCAAGCAATACACTTACGGATACCGCGCTTAACGATCTTGGACAAAATATCATCCGCCCGGATCTCGCTGTGGTTCGCGGCGCTTCCGTTCCCTATCCCTATGGCGGCAAACCGCGCGTGATCATGGTCAGCCTGGATCAAGACGCGATGCAGGCGCGCGGCCTTACCCCCGCCGATGTGACGGAGGCGCTCTCCCATCAAAATGTCATCATGCCGGCAGGCGACGCCAAGATGGGAAACAAAGACTACACCGTCTCCATGAACAACAGCCCGGATGTCATCGCGGCGATCAACGCGTTTCCCATCAAAAAGATCGACGGCAAGACCGTGTTCGTGCGCGACGTTGCTCACGTTCATGACGGCTATCAGGTGCAGACCAACTCGGTGAGCCAGAACGGGCTGCCTGGGGCGCTCATGCTGGTGCGGAAGACCGGCGGCGTTTCAACGCTCGCGGTCATCAATGGCATCAAGGAGGCTCTGCCCGACATCTCGAAGCTTCTGCCCAAGGGTGTTTCCTTAAAGCCTATTTTCGACCAGTCGATCTTCGTGAAAGCTGCCCTCAACAGCGTGATCATGGGTGGCCTTATGGCGGCGGGCTTGACCGCGCTTATGATCCTCTTGTTTCTCGGCAATTGGCGGCTGACACTCATTATTCTGGCGTCGATCCCGCTTTCCATCATCTTCGCGGTTCTCGTCCTTTACGTCGATGGCCAAACGCTAAATACCATGACCTTGGGCGGCTTCGCTCTCGCGGTAGGCATCCTCGTCGACAATGGGACCGTCGTGATCGAGAACATCGAGCGCAACGCCGGCTTGGGCAAGCCTTTGGAGGAGGCGATCCTTCAAGGGACGGCGGAAGTCGGCTTGCCGACATTTCTCGCAACCCTGTCGATCAGCGTGGTGTTCGTGCCCGTGTTCCTTTTGACGGGCACCGCCAAATATCTGTTTTCGCCGCTGTCGCTGTCGGTGATTGTCTCGCTCATTTCAAGCCTCATCCTGTCGTTCACGCTTGTTCCCCTTCTGTTCAAATATTTGATGGCGTCGCAGGTTCATGGAGGCCACGGTCACGAGCAAGCCTCGGAGCACCCGGCGCCGGTGCGGCGCCGGCGGTTCAACCCCTTCGGCATTATTCATCGGTCCTTTGAGTATGGCTTCGAGCGCTTGCGCAATTCACACCGGAACACCCTGGCGTGGATGGTGGATCGCCCGCTGATCACGGTAGCATTCTTTGCCGTTTTGATCGGCGCTTCGCTTACCTTGTACCCAAGGCTCGGCATGGATTTCTTCCCGCAGATCGATGCCGGACAAATGCGCTTGCATGTTCGCGCTCCTCCGGGAACGAGGATCGAGAAGACTCAAGAATATTTCGCGGAAGTGGAGAAGGCGATCCGCGAGATCGTCGGCAATGACCAGATCGATGTCATGATCGATAATATCGGGCTGCCCTACAGCGGTATTAACATCGCTCTCAGCGACACCGCGACGGTCGGTCCGATGGATGGAGAGATTCTTATTTCTCTCAACGAGAAGCACACCCCGACACCGAAGCATGTCGCCGATCTCAGGCACGAGCTGCCTCGCCGGTTTCCGCAGCTTCAGTTTTTCTTCCAGCCAGCCGATATCGTGAACCAGGTGTTGAATTTCGGTCAGCCGGCGCCGATCGACATTCGCGTTTCCGGCCCGAAAGATGACGAGACCTATGCAGTGGCAACCAAGCTTGCGCGCGACCTCAATAGCGTCCCAGGCGTCGTCGACTCGCATGTGTTCCAGGTTCCGGACGCGCCCGCGCTGGCGGTCAATGTCGATCGCGAGTTCGCCCGCGAGGTCGGCCTCAGCCAGCAGACGGTTGCGGACAACGTGCTTGTGTCGCTGAACAACAGCCTGCAGGTGGCGCCGAATTTCTGGCTCAGTCCGAAAAATGGAGTGAGCTACCCGCTCGTCGTGCAGACGCCGACCTATCAAATCAATTCAGCGCAGGATCTGTGGACGCTCCCCGTGACCGCTCCGCAAGCCAAGGAGTCGCAGCTCCTGATGAACATTGCGAAGTTCGGGCGCAAAAAAGTGCCGATGATCATGTCGCAGCTGAACATCAGGCCGGTTTATGACGTTCATGCGGACGTCCAGGGGCGCGATTTGAACTCCGCTGCGGCGGCCATCGAGAAAGTCATTGCGGCTGACCGGCCGGATCCCTCCAAGGCCATGACCGTGACGCTCAGCGGTCAAATCGAGACCATGCAGGAGAGCTTCAATGGTCTTTTCTCCGGCATGGCGCTTGCGGTGGTGCTGGTGTTTCTGCTGCTTGTCATCAATTTCCAGAGCGTTACCGATCCGCTGATCGTGCTCATGGCCGTTCCTTTCGCGCTCTGTGGGGCGATGTGGATGCTGTTCGTAACGCAGACGCATATCAGCGTGCCGGCTCTTATGGGAACGCTCATGTGCATCGGGCTTACGACGGCGAACAGCATCCTGGTCGTAACATTCTGCAATCAGCGTTTGGCCGCCGGAGTCCCCCCGGCCCTGGCAGCGATCGAGGCAGGCTATACGCGGTTAAGGCCCGTGCTCATGACAGCGGGTGCGATGATCCTTGGCATGATCCCGATGGCGCTCGGCGTAGGCGAGGGCGGCGAACAGAACGCCCCCCTCGCGCGCGCTGTCATCGGCGGCTTGCTGTTTGCTACCGTTGCCACTCTCCTGTTCGTTCCAACCATGTATCGATTGTTACGGCGTGCCCCTAAGGCAGCGCCCGAAAAAGGGAGTCAAGCCGTTGTCCCAGCCCGATAATTCCGATGGCAAGAGGGCGCGGCCCTTCGATGGATTCGACGATGTTGCCGAGGGCATATTAGACCCTCATACGCATCCCATTATCCAGTCGTCCTACAAGCCCGGGACCGGTTTGCGGCTGGGCGTTCTTGCGGTCATCCTGGCCGTCGCGCTCGGCGGGGCCTTTTTCTTCATCAGCAGCATCAAGGCGCATGACGAACGGCAGCTTTCGCGGGAAACGCAAACCAAAGTCAACGAACCGCCGGCCGTTGAAGCCGTCACTGTCGGACCTGCGCCGCCCGCTCAGCCTTTGCGTCTGCCGGGAGAAGCGCGCGGATGGTACGCATCCACCATTTTTGCCCGTGTGAACGGGTATGTCACGAAGTGGCTGGCAGACATCGGCGATCGCGTGAAGAAAAATCAGGTCCTCGCGGTGATCGACACACCGGAGCTCGATGCGCAACTCGACGCCGCCAAAGCGCAGCTCAACGCCTCAGAAGCGGAAAAAAAGGTCAGGGAAGCCGATGCTGCCTTCGCCAAGACCACTTATGAGCGCTGGCAGGGGTCGGCGAAGGGCGTCGTATCCGAACAGGAGCGCGAAGACAAGAAGGCCGGCTATGCCACCGCCGCCGCCAAGCTGAATGCCGCTGAAGCGAAGGTCAAGCTGGACAAGTCGGATGTGGATCGCCTGACCTACATGACCCAATTCAAGCAAGTGACCGCGCCCTACGACGGCGTCATCACGGAGCGGCGCATCGACATCGGCGATCTCGTGACGGCGGGGAGCACCTCCAACACGGCGCCTTTGTTCGGAATCGCTCAGTCCGACAAGATCAGGGTTTTCACCAATGTCCCTCAAAGCGCAAGCCTCGACATTGGCGTCGGCACATCGGCGACGATCTATGTGGCCGAGCATCCAAGCGATGTATTCGAAGGGAAAGTGGCCCGGACAAGCCAGTCGATCAATACAGAGGCCCGCACTCTCCGCGTCGAGATCGATATCCCTAACCCGGATTTGAAGTTGCTTCCGGGGATGTACCTTCAGACTGAGTTTCATCTAAAGCAGAATCGCGGGGTTCAGATCCCGGCTAGCGCGCTTTTATTCCGCCCGAGCGGCCCACAGGTCGCCGTGATCCGGCCGGATAACACAGTCAAATTTATGGATGTTCAGATCGGGCGCGATAATGGTAACACCCTTGAGATCGTCTCGGGTCTATCCGAAGGAGAGCGGGTCGCTTTGAATATTAATAATCAGATTGCCGATGGCAGCAAAGTAACTGTGGAGGAAAACGAAAAGATGGCGGCCAGATAGCTGGGCAGGGGCGCCTTGCAATCTGGAAGAGAGGGCTTGGCCGCGCACGGCGGCTAAGGTTTAGGGGCACATAAAATGGTCATTCAGAGCCGATTTCTGCTCGCCTTCGGCGTTGCAGTGCTTTCCGGCTGTACGGTTGGGCCGGACTATCATTTGCCGGAAGTTGCGATGCCGGTCCTTTTCGGGTCCGCTTCGACGGCAATTGTCACACAAGAGACACAGCCAGAGCCCGAAATCCTTCGCTGGTGGCACACCCTGCATGATAGCGAGCTCAATCGCCTCGTCGAACGGGCGGTAGAGAGCAATCCCGATATAGAGATCGCCTTGACCCGCATGCAGGCATTCCGCACGCAACAGATCGTCGTTGCCGGGTATGCGCTTCCGCAGGTGGGCGGGAGTGCCGGGATCGCCGCCGGCACGGGAAGCGATCTGACAAAAGGACGCGTCGCTCAGTCGATCCGCGCCGGAGACAGCACGGCGGGCTTTCAGAATTTGAGCCGGATCGCCGGTTTCGACGCAAGTTGGGAACTCGATCTTTTCGGCAAGTACCAGCGCCTTCTGGAGGCCGTCCGGGATGATTCCCAGGCCATGATCGAAATCCGGAATGCGGTCTTGATCTCGGTTATCGCGGATGTCGTGCGCAACTATGTCGATATCCGCGGCTTGCAATTGCGCCTCAAGATTGCGCGCAAGGCAGTCGAGACTGCAGAAAAAAATGTCACATTTACACAGTCCCGGTTCGAGCGCGGCCTCACCAATGAACTCGATGTTACGCTTGCGAAGCGCGAGTTGGCTGCGGTTCAAGCAGTGCTGCCCGAGCGGCAGGCGGCCATTTCCGCGGCTGAAAGCCGCCTGTCTTTGCTGCTGGGAACCTATTCCGCCGAGGTGATCCCGGAACTGCGGGTTTCGCCAGGATTGCCTCGCGTGCCCTCCCGTCTGAGAGCGGGTGTCCCAGCCGACCTGCTTAGGAGACGCCCGGATATCCGCCAGGCTGAACGCGCTCTGGCTGCGGCGACGGCGCGGATCGGGGTGGCAACGGCCAATCTGTTTCCCTCGGTTGCATTCACAGCGGGATTCGGCGCCCAGGGCGGCAACACAACGGGCAAAACTACTACGATCGGCAACCCCATCTGGTCGGCCGGCCCTGGCGGCTATTGGCCGTTCCTGGATTTCGGCCGCCTCGATGCGCTTATCGATATCCAGGAATTGCAGGCGCATGAGCTTTTCGTTACCTATAAGAAGACCATTTTGACCGCCGTGGAAGAGGTGGACGAAGCGATTAAACAATACAGAGCGCAACAGCAGCGGCTCCGCGAACTTGCGGTGGCGTTGGACCAATCGCGCCGCGCGGTCGATCTCGCGACACAACGCTACGAGCGCGGTTTGACGGACTTCCTGAACGTGCTCGATGCCGAGCGGCAAGAATATGCGATCGAGGATCAAAATGCCGTGGCGCAAGAAGCTGTCGTCATGCAGTACATCGCGCTTTACAAGGCGCTTGGCGGCGGCTGGGAGCTTTACGATGAGCTGCCGCCCCTGAAGGAGGCGCAACCTGCTGTTGTCGCGACGGTCCGGCGGCTGACGAACGATTGGCACTGATACCGCGGGCATAGACGCTGCCCCCTTGTGCCTTGCCCGCGACGGAGCCGATGAAGAAATTGGCTTCGCTCTTTTTTGTCATGGCCGGGCTTGACCAGGCCATCCAAAGGCCTGGATAGCCGCCTCAAGGGCGGCTATGACAACGGAGTGCAAGGCCCATCGCCCGAATTTTTTACACGCTCAGTTGCGGATGCCTGAGTCGCAGGTTGAGCGTGCGAACGGACTCGGCGGAGGCGCCAAGCCGGTCTCCCATTTGTATCGTTAATTTTGTCTCGCCTTCCGGGGGAAAATAGTTGTCCTCGGCGCCCTTTGTCGGATACTTGTCGCGCGATGCGTTTTGTGATTGCCGGCAGCTCAGCGTTTTGTCCTGTTGCGAATGGCTGCAATGCTTGATGGCCGAGGTTCGACATGAGCTTATCCAAGTTTTTCCGCCCAGCCCTCGCTTTTGCCGTGGCCTCGACGGCTTTGATCGCGGCAAGCCCAGCTTTCGCTATATGCTCGGCCCAGGGGCTGGAATTGATGAGAAATCTCGCCGGCTCTTGGCGCGGTAAAGGGGCGGTGACGCC
The DNA here is from genome assembly GCA_963834165.1 of uncultured Alphaproteobacteria bacterium. GTDB lineage: Bacteria > Pseudomonadota > Alphaproteobacteria > Rhizobiales > Rhodomicrobiaceae > Rhodomicrobium. The sequence goes on from CAWIAL010000012.1 coordinate 128,359, forward strand.
GATCGGAGGGGCGCCGGAATTCATCGCCTGCAGGATTTCCTATTCGATGGGCGGACCGGACATCATCCTGCAGGTCGTTGCCTGCGCCGGCAGCGACTACAAGCTCGAGGCGTCCAGCCGCGTGACCTGCCAGGGCAACAGGCTTGAAGGATTGTTCGAGGAGAATGTCGCCCATAGCACCGGTCTTGTTCAAGGAAGCATCAGCGGCAATCATCTGACCATCGAAGCGCAGAGCCCGATCTTCAAAGGCAATATCAACGTGACCTTCCACGGCGCCTCCGATCACGTGGTGGCGATTACTCAGTTCGATTCCGCCAGGGGCCGCCAGGTTCCCGTCGCGTCGATGCAACTCAAGCGCTAGCAAGGCTGCTAAAAAGCGCGGGGACGACAGAATTTCGGTCAAGAATTTTTGCGAGTCCTTGATAACACGGCCTCATCCTGAGCTTGTCGAAGGATCGAGCCAAGATTTCCGGGTTTTCAGCAGCCTGCCAGACACGCGGCTCCATTTCCAAATCCCGCTTATCGAACCGGTGGCATTTCTGCCACATCGGAGCGCGTGAATGCCCGGGGCAGTCTGCTGGGGCATCATCGGGGGGTCAGATCAAGAACGGCCCTCCCTCGACTGCTCAGGAAAAATCTGCTGCACAAATCGGCCGTATTGGACTTTGGAATTAATCACAAGCCCCTTTTGCGGAACGTTTTTTCAGCTGCATTTTCCGAAATGTGGCGCTCAGGCGGCCACGGCGAAGGCCAGATCTGGGCATAGTCCGAAAAACCATTTTATCATCAATAGCTTATGCCGCCCTGCCGAGTCGTTGCTATTTTGCATCGATTGCAGAGAACAATTTTAACTCAATCCAAGGTTGGTGTAGCTGGCACCGCTAGTCCACTAAAAAGATGAATGTGGGGTTCACCGAAGGCGGTGGCGCAAGGGTGCAGATGCGCTGTGGCCAACCGAGAACTGATTTTTCAATTTGGCGTTGAGAGAAGGGGAATGGGCATGTTTGGGGGAATGAGCAGGACGAGCGCTCTCGCGCTTATGGCTGGCGCCGCGATCGCTATGAGCGGTTACGCTGCAAATGCCGCGGATTTGGGCGATGTCAGCCTGAAGGATCCGCTGCCGGAGACGTTGAGCTACCATGGTGTGACGCTCTACGGAACGGTCGACGTTGGCGTTGCGCTTACCAGAGCCATGGCCGTGCCGGAAAGCGGTGCTTTCTATACGGGCCTGCGACTACATCTCCGGTTGCTCTTAGCAAACAAATCGGTCTCGACGCCTTACCAACAACGCCATGGAGCAATCCAAGATCGGCGTGAAGATCGAAGAGAATGATTGGCTATGGCTTCGTCGCCATCGGCAAGCTCGAAACCGGCTTCGACCCGGCTCTCCGGTGAGCTTGCCGACGCTTGCGCCAGCTTGGATCGGGCCGCTGGCTATGGAACTTAACAACCGCTGGCGTTGAAGCGAATCAAGACGGCGGCCGTTGCGGCCAGGCATTTAACGGCGCAGCTTATGCCGGTCTCAGCAACCCGATCTACGGTACGCTGACGTTCGGCCGGCAGAGCTCGCTGGTGAACGAAGGCATCGGCACCTACGATCCAATGCATGGTTCTTATGCCTTCTCGCTGATCGGCTATTCTGGCGGCGCGCTTGGCGGTATCGGCGAACCGGAGACGACTCGCTGGGACAACTCGGTTAAATATCTCTATCAATACGGCCCAGTCCATGCGGCTGTGATGTACACTGGTGGCGGCCAAGATACCCCGATGATGGGCAACGGCGTAGGCGCCAATGTCGGCGCTCACCTATAAGGGCTTTTCGATCGACGCTTACTACACCAAAGAAAACGGTGCGGTTAGCCTGAGTGCTGATGCTACGACGACCTTAACAAGCTGGATGGCACCATCACGAACAACGAAGCCTATACGGTCATGGGCAAGTATAGTCTATGAGTTCCGGTCCTTCGGCGCTCGGCGGCTACAAAGATGAAGCTCCGAGCGCAAAGCTGACGTTCTTCGCCGGTTATAACCACTCGGAATGTCGAACCCGGATCATATTCAGTCCTATTACAACGGCTTTACCACCGATCGGCGGTTACTCAGTTGACCACCTCAAAGCGGTTACGATCCTTTCCATACCGACAAGATCCTGGAAACCGAGTGGGTCGGCGCGACCTATGAGACCGGTCCTTGGGCTTCACTGGCTGCTTACTACCACGAGAGCCAGAATGCTTACTGACGCTAACACGTCTGCTACCGCATATCGCTACCTGCGCCACCGCTTCGAAGGGCTCTTCCACAGTGGCGTCTTTACCTGCGAAAGATACCACGCCTTCGAACTGCGCTGGCGACGTCGATTCGGCTCGTTCCTGGTTGACTACAAGTTCAACAAGCACTTCGACGTGTACACTGGCGTCAGCTACTCCGAAATCGGCGGCGGCCTCGCTAGCGGCTACCGTCAGGACACCGAAGTGATTAACGTTGTCAGCGGCCTTCGCCTGAAGTTCTAAAGTTGAACGGCTGGCTCAGCTAGCTCTTCACTCTCAAGATTTGGCAAGCGGTGGTTCTCCACCGCTTGTTTTTTTTGCCCCGCGCGGCAGGCACGCCAAATTAACCGCAAACTGTCATACCCGCGCATGCGGGTATCCATCTAACTCCACAAAACATGGATCCCCTATTCGCCGGAATGACCGCCGGCGAAGCGCTCTATTCTTGGCTGGAACAATTGTGCGCAACCCGGATTAGTGTTCGTAACTCTACGATTGCTAAAGCTCAGGAGAAGCTCATGTGTATGAGTAAGAAGTTGGTAGCTTTTGCGATGGGTTTTGCTGTTGTTGCCGCGCTTATGTTTGGAACCGAAGCCGGGGCCGTGACCAAGGCGCACCGCCGGTATGCAGTGCACAGGCCAATTTACCGTCCCATATATCGTCCCGTGTGGGCGGCGGATAATTCCGGTTGGCGGTATAGATCGAATGCCCGCGGGTGGGACAACACTTGCATCAATGTCCCCTGGCTTCCCTCGCAGTTTGCGTGCAGCGCGAGATAAGCGCATCGATTGAGCGGCTATCCCCGGCCTCCGAAGGATTAGCAGGTTGCTGAAAGACCGGATGTTTTGGCTTCATCCTTCGACAAGCTCAGGATGAGGTCTGCCGCCTTATCCACGAGTTGTTTTGCAGCCTTCTGCTGAGCCTGCCGAACGCGCTTTTCAATGGGTTGAGCCTCATGGTGAGCCTGCCGAACGCGCTTTTCAACGGGTTGAGCCTCATGGTGAGCCTGTCGAACGCGCCTTTCAACGAGTTGAGCCTCATGGTGAGCCTGTCGAACCATGGGCATAATCGCTTTTCAACAGCCTGTTGATAGAATCGCGTGCCGGCAGGCCAGCCCCGATGCGAAGCGCCTCGTCCATGCGGGGCAGACTAATTCATAAAATTGATCGGTTCATTGAATTTCTACGGGAACAGCGGCTTTCTCGTTGCAAAAAGGCAACGAGGATTTGCGGAGCGGCACAGCCGGAAATTGTATCCGTTTACGCGCTCAACTTTTTAGCCTAAGCACTAAGGAGTAGTAAATCCGTTAGCTCTCAGCTTCTGGTTGAGTGCGGGCGGCATGAGTTGGGCTTTTCAATCTCAGGCAAGGCGGCGGCGTGAACGCTCCCCGCCCAGTGAATGCACTGCAGCTCGTGTTTGCCCAGAGATTCTGGGCCGAAGGGAGATACAGATGATCTGGCGGAGTGGACGGAGCGCTGGCGATGGCGATCATCGCCGTCGCCATATGGCGAAGCGCGGGTTCAAATTCATGATCGGCGGCGCCCTGGTTGGCGCCTCCTTGGCGGTTCCAGTCGCCGCTTTTGCGCAGACCTCGGATGCAGATAAAATCGCGCGGCTGGAACAAGAAACACAGGCATTGCAGCGCCAGCTGAAGCAGCTTCAAAACGAAATCATCAAGACAAAGAAGAAGGCCGACAAGGTCGAAGCGGCGCAAGCTGCCGCGCCTTCGCCCGTCCCCGGGTCCTTGGCGGTCCCTGCATCATCCTTGGCCGTGCCGGTGGCCCTGGCAGCGCCGGCAGCCGGGGGCGCCGCTCAGTCCAGCGGCTCTGATAAAGGGAGTAGCGCTCCGAGAGACCCCCTCCCCGATACAATAACTTGGCATGGCGTTACACTCTACGGAACTGTCGACGTCGGCTATGCCTTCGATTCGAACGGCGTGCCTGCAAGCGGCTCCTTCTATGTCGGCGCCGATACCACCATCTACGGTTCCAGGTACGCCTACCGCAACGTCTCGACGATAACCAACAACGCCTTGGAACAATCCAAGGTCGGTTTGAAGTTCGAGGAGAGCCTGGGTTTTTATGACCTCGTGGGCATCGGTAAGATCGAGACCGGCTTTAATCCCCTCTCCGGTGAAATCTCGGATGCCTGCGCGAGCTTGCTTCGCAACAACGGCAGGCTTTACCAGCAGCAGGACGTCAATGGGGACGGCAGCCGTTGCGGCCAAGCCTTTAATGGCGCAGCTTATGGCGGCATCAGCCAGCCTTTCCTCGGTACGCTGACCGTCGGACGTCAGAACTCACTGGTTAACGATGGCATGGGGACCTATGATCCGATGGCCCTTTCCTATGCCTTCTCGCTTATCGGCTATTCAGGCACGCCCGGCGGTGGCATAGGCAGCACAGAAACGGCGCGTTGGGATGAGTCGGTAAAGTATATCTTTACATATGGTCCTTTCCATGCCGCCGGTATGTACACCACTGGCGGCCAGGAGACGCCAATGGTGGCCGACGGTTATGGCGCCAATGCCGGCTTCACCTGGAAGGGCTTCTCGGTCGACGGCTACTACACGAAGGAAAACGGTGCGGTCAACTTGAGCACCTATTCTCCTGTCTTTTACGGCGGTGCTAGCAACGCTTATAACACAACCAACACCTCCGGTAGCGCCTGCGGAGTTGGTCTCAACGGCATCTACGATGTTGCTTGCCCGAATGCGCTAAGAGGGACCATCACAAACAACGAAGCCTGGGACGTGATGGCGAAGTACACCTTTGAGCTTTGGGGCTCCGAGCCCAGCCTCAAGGACGACGGCACAGCCTGCGGCTTCAAAGACGATTGCCCGCCGCCCCCGCCGCCCGCCAGGCTGACATTTTACGGCGGCTTCCAACAGGCGCAACTTTCGAACCCCAGCCATTTGCAAAACTACTATAATGGCTTCGTCACGATCGGAGGTTACCAGTACTTCACGACCACGAGCACGACCGCGGCCTCTTCTGCTAATCTCCCATACTACACAGATCGAATACTGGATACTGCATGGGCTGGCGCGAGATTTGAGACTGGTCCATGGGCCGTCACCGGCGCGTGGTATTATTGGAGTCAGAACTCCTACATCACCGGCGCAAGTTTCGGTTCAAACAAAGCAGAAGGCACCTGCGCCTATATTACCGCGGGGTATGCGACTACGCCGCTTAACAGTGGCGGGGGACTCATGGCGGAGTGGGCAAGCAGATTGCGCCCAACTGCTCGGGCGATTTGAACCAAGGGTCGTTCCTGGTCGACTACACCTTCAACAAGCACTTCGACGTCTATGCTGGCGTAACCTACAGCGAAATCAGCGGCGGCCTTGCCTCCGGCTTCCTGCAAAGTAACGACGCGACGTTCGCCACGGGCCTTCGCCTGAAGTTCTAGATCAACTAGCCGGAACGATGCCGGAAAGTTGATCGATTTAAAAGCGTTAGAACAGCCCGCATTTTATTGGATGCGGGCCTCTACCCAACCCAGCCCAAGGACATAATGGCAAGCTGCGCCTCGTCAGGTGCCGCTTGCTTTTTTGTTCCAGCCCACCTGTTGCCCTTTTGCACTTGTGTGCCGTGCGCACCCCTATATTATTCCCCTGGGTATATAGCAGTTCCTGGGCATTTTGTGGGCTTAGCCGGCGCTGCCGGCTAGCTGAGTTGGGGGGGTACAGTGAGTAAGCCATTAGTATACGCGTTCGCGCTCGCAAGTTTTGCGGCGACAGCACAAGCTGCGGACTTGGACGTCGGCAGCATCAAAGATCCGCTTCCCGATACGCTGAGCTGGCACGGGGTCACGGTCTACGGAACAGTGGATGTCGGGTACGCCTATCAGACGAACGGCCGCCCGAACGGGAGTGTGGTCTCAGGACTTGAATTCGTCCCCTTCACGACAACCCGGAATTACACCGGTCAGTCTGTTTCGACGATAGCCATGAGCGGCCTGGAGCAATCCAAGATCGGCGTGAAAGTCGAGGAAGAAATCGGTTATGGCTGGGAGGCCATCGGCAAGCTCGATACGGGCTTCAACCCGCTGACTGGCGAAATCACCAACGGGTGCGTGTCCTTCCTTCAAAACGCCGGCTTAGCCTATAACCAACAGACATCGAACGCCGATAGCGGCCGCTGCGGCCAAGCGTTTAACGGCGTGGCTTATGCAGGAGCCAGCAACGCGGCCTACGGCACTCTGACCGTCGGCCGCCAGCAGTCGCTTCAGCTCGATGGCATCGGCAAGCTACGATCCATTGGCCCTATCCTATGCCTTTTCGCTTCTCGGCTATTCCGGCACGAATGGCGGGTCGGGAAGCACGCAGGCCGCGCGGTGGGATAACTCGGTGAAGTACGTCTATCAGTATGGCCCCTTGCATGCTGCAGTCATGTATTCAGACGGCGGCGACGCAACTGGAATGTTCGGGAACGGTTATGGCGCCAATGTTGGCGGAAGCTATCGCGGATTTTCGTTAGACGCAGTCTACACCAAAGAACATGGCGCGGTTAATTTGTCGAGCGCAGCCAAAGACACGACCATCGGGCACGCAAGCTCTTGCTGCCAATATATCGGATAACGAAGGGTGGTCATCATGGGTAAATATACCTATGATTTCGGTGGCGGCTTCAAGGACGAAGGGCCACTGGCGCAAAGCTGACTTTTTTCGGCGGCTACACGCACATCGACGTGGCGGATCCGCATAGTGCGGTCATTCCGCTGGTGACGCGGCGGGCGGATATCACGCTGCTCATCGCGGGAAATCACCCGATAACATAGCGTTCCAGACCGACAAGATTTTGCAGTTCTACTGGACGGGCGCCAAATACGAACTTCCTTCGGGCTGGAGCTTCACAGGCGCGTACTATCACGTGGACCAGAATTCTTACAAGGCCGATAACGTCGACTTGTACATTTGGCGGCGCAAGTTTGTTTAATGTGCTGGCACCTATGACCAGGGTTCTTTCCTGGTGGACTACGCGTTCAACAAGCATTTCGATGTCTACGCTGGTGTGACCTATGCAAAGGCGGAGGATGGTCTTGCCGCTGGATTCCCCGGCACGCTATGCATTGGGAACGGGAGGGACCACTTCAAAGTGCTCCCTAAACCAAGTCTCTGGCACAGCGACCAGCGTCGACACGACAAGCTTCATGACCGGCATGCGTTTGAAGTTCTAAGGCCTAAAAGCAGGCTTCCCTCCGCGCCCTTTGGCGGAGGGAGGCGAAACCGTTTGAAACGCCGTTATCTCCCATCGCGGATCTCGACGGAGCCCGCCACTCTCCCCCATACCCACGGGCGCACAGAAGGCCCAATGTAAGGCGTCCAGCCTCCAGCCTCTGCACCGGTTTGCGCATTGGCCGCCTTGCACCCATCGGAATGGCGATCGCCGGCATGCCTGCGATTTTTCGTTTGCCCGCTTTTCGTTGAAGCCTTTCGTTTCGTTCACTTTTTAGCGCAACGCCGATAAGTGTGAGGCTTCGGCTCCCGCGCGCCTGCCCCTTGAACATTTTGCTTGGGACGGGGGGTGGATTAAGCCAATATCGCCGCGCAAGTGGGGCGGAACGCCGAGCAATTCAGCTCAGTCTTCAAAAAGCTTGGATCATCACCGCATGCCGCCGTGAATTTGACGATTTCATGCAAATTTATAACCGCAAATCATTGAGTGCATACGCGAGGGGCGACTGAACCATGTTCCAAGGACGCAAAATTCTGGGGAGTTTCAGAGCCGCCCGGTGTCTGAAGCTGGGCGCTATCGGCGTTTTGATAGGAGCTGGATATGTCCCGACGGCGTTCGGACAGGGCGGTCAGACCGAGGTCGCCAAGACAACTCCCTCCAACCCCCCGGCAGTAACCGCGCCTGTTATCCAGGCTCCGGCCGCAAAGCCTGTTAGCCCCATCGGAGCGGGCCCCGATTGGCAAACCAAAGTAGCTCAGCCTCCTCAGACGGCTGTTGCGCCTCAAACGGCTGTCGCGGCTTCCCAGGAAAGTGAAATGAAGATCGTTACTCAGGTGAACGATTACTTCAACAAGCTGACCGAGCTGGAGGGCGACTTTATTCAGACCGACCCGGATAACCGGCAAAAGCGAGGAAGATTCTACTTCGCACGTCCCGGAAAGATGCGATTTGATTACAGCGTGCCAAGCAGCTTGAAGGTCATATCGGACGGCCGGTATCTCGCTATCGAGGACCACGACATGAACACGTCCGAGCGTTATCCTTTGGATGTAACGCCTTTCAAGCTGCTGATGTCTGAAAACGTCGATCTCACCAAAGACGCGAAAATCTCAGACGTTCAGCAAGGCCCGGATGCCATCATTCTTACAGTTGAAGACAAGAATGGGGAGACCTCGGGGCGGATTCGGCTGTTCTTCAACCGAGCCGATATGAGCTTGCAACAGTGGATCATCACTGACGCCCAAGGGTTGGACACTCGCATCGAGGTCGCAAACCTGGAGCAGAACAAGAAGGTTCCAGAAGATTTCTTTGAATTCTCAAGGCTGCTGGGTTTCGATCACGATCGATAAGGGCTGAGTGCTCCGGGTTTTCGCATTCATCCGGCAGCAAGCATGCTGTGAATCTGCGCTACGACGGCTGCCCCCTCTCCCACAGCCGCCGCAACGCGTTTGGTCGAGCCCGCCCGAACATCGCCGATAGCGAAAACGCCGGGGCGACTGGTCTCAAGAGGCAGCAGAGGACGTGAATTTGGGGCCGCCCCGTCGCCGTTCGCTCCTGTGATCACGAACCCTTTGCCGTCCACCGCGACGCAGCGATTGAGCCAGGAAGCGTTCGGGTCGGCGCCGATGAACAAGAACAGGTGACGCATGCGGCAGGTGTGGGTCGCGCCCGTCGAGCGATCGCGAAACACAGCCGCGGCGAGGCCCGTGGCTTCGTCCCCTTCCAACCCGATGACCTCTGTCCCGGTGTGAAGTTCCACGTTGGGCAAGGCGGTGATCCGTTCGATGAGATAGCGCGACATCGAGGCTTCCAAGCCCGGCCCCCGCACTACGAGATGCAGGCGTTTCACTTTCGGCGCGAGGAAGACCACGGCCTGGCCTGCGGAATTGCCTCCGCCCACCAGCGCAACCTCCTCCCCTTCGCAGAGTTTCGCCTCCACCGGCGACGCCCAATAGGAAATGCCTCTACCCTCGAAGGCCGCGAGGTTCGAGATCTGCGGCCTGCGGTAGCGGGCTCCGGTCGCGATCACGACGGTTCGCGCACGCACTCCACCGCCATTGGTGAATTCCAGCCGCATCGGGGCGCGAGGTTTTTGTTCCGGATCTTCGCAGTGGAGCCGCGCCACCTCGAGCGGAATCGCAATCTCCGCGCCGAACTTCAGCGCTTGGTTGAAGGCCCTTCCGGCGAGCGCCATGCCAGAGATGCCGCTGGGAAAGCCGAGGTAATTCTCGATGCGGGCCGACGCGCCGGCCTGTCCGCCAAAGGCGCGCTCGTCGACCACAAGCACCGAGAGGCCCTCGGATGCGGCATACACTGCGGATGCCAGCCCCGCAGGCCCCGCGCCCACCACGGCCACGTCATAGATACTTTCCGGGTCGAGTTCCGGGGTCATGCCAAGGCAGAGAGCGGCTTCGGCATCGGTCGGGCGTCTCAAAACCGTGCCGTTGGGGCACACCATCAGAGGCAACTCACCGGGCAGTACCCCAAAACGCTCAACGACGGCGCGGCCGTCGGGGTCGTTGGTGGCGTCGAGAACCGTATGAGGGTAGCCGTTGCGGCCGAGAAAGCCTTGCAGCCGGACGAGATCGGGCGCGCCTGGATTTCCTACGAGCACGGACCCGGCCCCGCCTTCCTCGATAAGGCCCACGCGGCGCAGAATGAATGCGCGCATCACGATCTCGCCCACTTCAGCAGAACCGATCACCAGGGCGCGCACATGCGCTGCGTCGAACGGAAGCGCTGTGCACCCCTCAGCGCCCGCGCGGCCAGCCGCAAGGGACTCCCGTCCCGAGAGTTGGCTGACCTCGCCTGAGAATTGGCCGGCGCCGTGGCTGGTGATCGCCGCCTCGCGATTGAGGCCATCGCGAAGCACAACATCGATCGAGCCCTTCAACACGAGCCAGGCCGGGGCATGGCGCTCGCCCGCGTCGAAGACCACCTGTCCGGGCGCGAAGTCCGTCGCCGGACCGCTCGCGAAGCGCTTTGCCGTTTCGATTTGGCCAGCGTCGAGGACGGGGAACATCTGGTGAGCGCGGGTCGCAATAAGGGTCATCGGTCCTCTCTTCTGCCGAGGGCATCACTCCGAAATCGGTGCTAAGCGATGTCCTTTAAAGAGGGCGCTATTCTCCTGGCAGCGGATCCTTCTCCCGAGTGGAGGGTTCCACATCAACGTAGCGCTCCAAAACGCGTTCAACCGAAAAGAGTAACGAATGAGCACTCCGGTTGTTCTCGTTACAGGTGCCCTTGGAGGCATTGGCCGCATCACCGCCATTGGCTTTCGCTCGACGGGGAAAATGTTGGGCGTCAACGGCGAAAAACGGCTCCGTAACGCATCAAGTGGAAGAAAACCATGACGGCCCAACCATCCGTAAGGACACGAGAATTCACAGGCGTTCGCATAGAGGTGAGCACGGCTCTTTCGTTCGACGAAGTCCTGATGCGATTGCGCAACCTGGTCGGTCACACTTCGGTATCGGACATTGTAGCGGTCGCCAAGAACGCCGCCAGCGCAGAGGACTATGCCCGCGAGGTCGAAAAGCGGTTCGCCGGTGAAAGCGGCTTCATGCTGTTCTCCGAAATCGATCACGGCGGCTGGACCCCCATCTTCGGCATGCGTCGCAAAGCGATGCGATGGATTTTTGGAAATCCCCTGATGGCCATCACCATGCTTCGCCATGACATTACTGCGGGCTTGTTCGTCCCTGTGGAGCTTCTGCTGATCGAAGAGCCAGACGGCGGCGGAGCAACCCTTATCTACGTGCGTCCGTCGTCGCTGATCGCCATCGACGGCAATCCCGAACTGCTCGCCGCAGCACAGGCGCTCGATGCCAAGTTCGAGGCGCTGGTCGCTCGCGCCACGGGCCTTTGCTGATTCACCTTGTGTCATGCCCGCGAACGAGCGTGTGAAAAATTCGGGCGGTTGGCCTCGACACTCCATTGTCATAGCCGCCCTTGAGGCGGCTATCCAGAAAAAGTCTTCTTTCTCAAGGCCTTTTGGATGGCCGGGTCAAGCCCGGCCATGACAAAAAAGGGCGAAGCCAATTTCTTCACACGCTCGAACGCGGGCATCCAGTAAATCGAATATAGCATAGTGCTTACTGGGTCCCCGCCTGCGCGGGACGACAATAAACGGGTCATGAATTTCGGCGTTTGGTATGAGCAGTCTAGACTCCGGCGCCCTCTTGCGGCTCTTCTAGGTGATGAACAATTTCGGCTGCGATCTTGGTTGGCGAGCCGCCCACGTCCACAGTAATGGGATGCTCGTCGGGAGTTGGCTCCTCCAGCGTCGCGAACTGGCTTTCGAGCAGGGCCACAGGCATGAAATGTTCCTGCCTCGCGGCCATACGCCGGCGAATGAGGTCGGACGAGCCTTTGAGATAGACCAGCGTGACTTCCGGCCGGCCGCCGATGATCATGTCCCTGTAGGATCGCTTCAGCGCCGAACAGGTCAGCACACCAGCTTCACCCTTTGCGCGCCATCGATCGATCTCGTCGGCGATCCTCTGCAGCCAGACCAAACGGTCCTCATCCGTCAAAGGTATGCCGTTACGCATTTTTTCGATGTTTGCGGCCGGGTGAAGGTCGTCGCCCTCCTGAAATTGGCAGCCGAGGGCGGCTGCAAGCAAGGCGGCAATCGTTGTCTTGCCAGATCCGGAGACGCCCATGACCACGACGATGAGCGGACGGTTTATGGCGTGCGGTAGCGCCGCCTGCCATGTGCGGTTACGCGGCATCGCGCGGCTCGATCATGGCTTCCACTCCGGGGGCGTAATCACCGGCCGCCAGGAGCGGTTCGCGTCGCGCGCCAGAAGGCCGTCCGCCTCCAGCGGTCCATCGCTCCCCGACACGTACGTGGTGATCTCGGCTGTATCCACTGCCCAGGCGTCGAGGACCGGCTGCACGACGCGCCAAGCTTCCTCAATCATGTCGGCGCGCATGAACAGGGTCGAGTCACCCATCATCACATCGTAGATCAGCGTCTCGTATCCGACATTAGGCTCCTGCGAAAACCAGTCATCATCGTGAAAGTCCATCCTCACCGCTGCGAGGTCGACCACCGGTCCCGGGCGCTTGACGGCGAATTGAAGCGATATCCCCTCGTTCGGCGCGATGGAAAAGATGAGCCAGTTATCGGGCAGGCACCCTACGGGCGTATGCTCAAACGGCGTATAGGGTGCCTGCTTGAAGCGGATCGCGATCTCCGTTTTGCGCCGCGACATATGTTTGCCGGTGCGGATGTAGAAGGGCACTCCGGCCCAGCGCCAGTTGTCGATCTCGAGCCGCATCGCAACGTAAGTTTCGACTTTGGAATTGGGGGCAACGTTCGGCTCCTGCCGGTAGGCTGCCACTTGCTTGCCCGCTACAGTGCCGGCGGCGTACTGAGCCCGCACTACCCGGTCCAACTTGACCGGTCGCATGGCGGCGAACACTTCGGCTTTCTTCGCGCGGATCGAGGCCGCATCGAACCCGCCCGGCGGTTCCATCGCCACCATCGAAAGTAGGGCGAAAACGTGATTTGGCACCATGTCGCGAAGAGCGCCGGTTGCCTCGTAGAACGTTCCACGGCCCTCTACGCCGACCGTTTCCGCCACGGTGATTTGCACGTGGTCCACGCGGTCGCGGTTCCAGATCGGTTCGAATATTCCGTTGGCGAAGCGAAGCGTCATGATGTTCTGGACCGTTTCCTTGCCGAGGAAGTGATCGATCCGGAAAACCTGGTCTTCGTTCAGCATGCGCAGGACTCGTGCGTTCAGCTTCCGCGCCGAATCCAGGCTATGACCGAAGGGTTTCTCGAAGACCACACGGCGCCAGAAGAGCTGCTTGCCGTCCTCATCTTTCTTCTCTTCAATCAGGCCGGCTTTGCAGAGCTGCTCAACCACGGGACAGAAAAACTGTTCGGCCACGGCCAGATAGAAGATAACGTTGCCCCCTGTCCCGTGGGTCTGCTCCGCCTCTCTCAGGGCCGCGCGTAGCCGCTCGTACAGCTCAGGCTTGGTGAGATCGCCCTGGATGTAGGACATTTTATCGGCCAGCCGGCACCATGCCTCATCGTCAATTCGCCCCCCATTGAACTCCGAACCGCGGCCGGCGAAGCTTTTCAGCTTTTCGTGGAGGCGGTCGCGCCAGCTATCCGTCGTCATCTCGGAGCGGGCAACGCCGATGAGTGCGAAATGCTCGGGCAGCAAGCGGGTGCGCGAGAGGTTGTACAAAGCGGGCACCAGCAAGCGCGAGGTCAGGTCGCCGCTTGCGCCGAAGACCACCATGGCGCAGGGGCCGGGCGGAGTGGGCTCGCGACGCGGCGAGCACTCAATAATCCGGATTCTATCTTCTATCGAGATCGATTGATCGTCATCCATGGTGTTGCTCTTCTGTTTTCAGGGGAGCTGTTCGCGAATGTTCAGACTTGGGTTCCTTAGGCTCGGCGCCCTCGATGTGGCCGCCAAAGCCCAAGCGCATTGCGGAGAGCATCTTCTCCGCAAAGGTGTTCTCCTGCCGGGACCGGAACCGGGCGAAGAGCGCCGATGACAGAACCTCGGCCGGGACTGCTTCCTCGATCGCGGCCTCGATGGTCCAGCGGCCCTCGCCAGAGTCCTCAACGAAGCCGGAGAAGTTCTCAAGCTGCGGATCCTTCGCCAGCGCCGTCGCGCTGAGGTCGAGCAGCCAGGACGAGATGACGCTTCCCCGCCGCCAGACCTCCGCGATGTCCGGCATGTTCAGCTCGAAGCGCTCCTCTTCCGGCAAGCCCTTCGAGTTCTTGTTGCGCAGGATATCGAAGCCCTCGGCATAGGCTTGCATCAGGCCGTATTCGATGCCGTTATGCACCATCTTCACGAAGTGGCCCGAGCCGGACGGCCCGGCGTGGATATAGCCGCGCTCGGCGCGGGAATCGCCTTGCTCGCGGCCCCGTGTGCGAGGGATGTCGCCCAGCCCGGGGGCTAGGGCCGAGAAGATCGGATCGAGATGGTCCACGGCACCCTTCGGACCGCCAATCATCATGCAATAGCCGCGGTCGATGCCCCAAATGCCGCCCGACGTCCCGCAGTCGACGTAACGAATGCCCCTGGCGGCCAGTTCCTTGGCGCGGCGAATGTCATCCTTGTAATAGGTATTGCCGCCATCGATAATGATGTCGTCCGGTCCCAGCAGCTCGCCCAGCCGCTTAACCGTGTCTTCGGTGATCTGTCCCGCCGGCAACATCACCCAAACGGCGCGCGGCTTCTCTTTGAGCGCTTCCACCATCTCCGCGAGCGACTGGACGGCGACGGCGCCGTCCTTGGCCAGCGCTTCCCGGGCGTTGGGATTCGCATCGAACACCACGCATCGATGCCCCGCTCTCATCAGCCGGCGAGAAATATTGCCGCCCATGCGCCCGAGGCCAATAACGCCAATCTGCATTTGCTCACTCCCAAAACAGCACCGCTACTTCAGTACCTCATCGATGGCCGGCCCTGTCCTCAACTCTTTGCGACGACTGCACCAAAGCCAAGCTTGGCTGAAAAGCCGAAATCTTGGCTTTGTCCTTCGACAAGCTCAGGATGAAGCCGCGCATTTGCAAACGAGTTAGGCCTCATAGCGAGCCTATCGAACCGTAGGCAGACATAATCGGAAGCGCTCTTCCTGCTTGCATGAACGCTCAGGAAGCCGGTTTGTCCCCTTCGCCCCCAATTGGGATGCGGCCGTTCTCAAAGAACCCCTGCCTGAGCGGCGGCAGCGTGCGCTTATTAAAGGCGAAGCTTCAGTAGGATTTTTGGAACAACTCGACCGCTTGCCTGTTGGTGTCTTGGCTGTAAGCGAACATTTCTAGGCGTGAGGGCGGGACGTGCGGCGCGGCGCATAGCAAAGCGTATAGAGCGATGAGGTCTTTATGAGCATTCTTATGGTTCTAACCTCCCATGATCGCCTCGGCGACACCGGCAAGCAGACGGGCCTCTGGCTCGAGGAGTTCGCGACCCCCTATTACATTTTCAGGGACGAAGGCGTGAAGGTGGTGCTCGCGTCCCCGAAGGGGGGCAAGCCCCCCATAGACCCCCGAAGCGAAGAACCTCAAGCGCAGACGGCTTCGACGAAAAGGTTTTCGAGCGACAAGGAGGCCCAGGAGGCCTTCGCCCATACCGTGCAGCTTTCGACGATATCGCCAATCGATTATGGCGCGGTGTTCTACCCGGGCGGACATGGGCCGCTTTGGGACCTCGCCGAAGACGCCCATTCGATCAAGATTATTGAAACCTTCTTTGCGGCTGGCAAGCCGGTGGGAGCGGTCTGCCACGGACCAGCAGCATTCCGTCACACTAAGAGCCCGGATGGAACGCCTCTCGTGAAGGGAAAATCCGTAACGGGTTTCTCAAATTCCGAGGAAGCGGCCGTCGGATTTGTCGAAGTTGTGCCCTTTCTCGTTGAGGACATGCTCAAGGAGAGCGGTGGCAACTACTCCAAAGGCGACGATTGGCAGCCTTTCGTGCTTGTCGACGATAAGCTCGTGACCGGGCAGAACCCGAGATCATCGGAAGGCGTGGCTTGGTTATTCTTGGATAAGCTGCTGAACGCCGGCCAGCCGAAAGAGCAAGGGCCTGCGGCTGCGTGATTGCCGTCCAACATCCCAGATGCACTTTTGGCCCGAACGGTGTTGTCCATGCCGAAAGGAGAGGAAACCATGGCCGCTAAGACTACCTGGAAGCCATACACCGAGCACGGCAAGCTCACAAGCCATAGCGATCTGCCCGACAGCGTCTTCGCCTTTCCAAAGGAACGCAAGGAGCCTCTGACCGACGCGAACCACGTCCGGAACGCGCTCGCTCGCTTCGATCAGGTGCAAGGGGTTTCGGATGAGGATCGGGATTTGGCCTTCGCGAATTTAAGAAAGGCGGCAGAGTATTATGGCGTCGAGATCCGTGAGCACGATTGGCGCGAATTGGGCAGGGCAAAGACCCGGTAACGCCTGACGCGCATTAGGGTCCACTCGTCTTTAATGGCGCAGCTGTCGCGCGAGCGCTGGTTTCTTACCAGGTCTTTCCCTTCTGTAGTTCCCATCGCCAGGCGTCCTCGATAATCGTTCCCAAATCCGCCCTGGTGGGGTGCCAATCAAGCGCGCGCCGCATCGCGGCACTGTCTGCGATCAAAACAGGTGGGTCGCCAGGCCGCCGCTCGGCATCCCTCACATTTATCGTTCTTCCCGTCACCTGCCGCGCCACCCCAATCACTTCGCTGACGCTAAACCCTTGTGAATTTCCCAGGTTGAAAAAGCCGCCGCGCTGCCCGTTTCTCAAGGCACGCAGCGCCAGCAGATGCGCCTCGCACAAATCCTCCACATGGACGTAATCGCGAACGCAAGTGCCGTCCGCTGTTGGATAATCGCGTCCGAAGACCGTGATGGTGTCGCGCCGCCCGGCGGCAGCTTGAAGCACTAGCGGAATCAAATGTGTTTCCGGGTTGTGTCTTTCGCCGATCCTTGCCTGCGGGTCGGCGCCGGCCGCGTTGAAATAGCGGAGCGAAAAGAAGTTCAGGCCGTTGGCCGCGCTGAAATCTTCGAGCGCCTCCTCGATAATGCGCTTTGTCCTGCCATATGGATTGATGGGTGCGCAGGGATGATCTTCCTTGATGGGATCAGCGCCAGTATTGCCGTACACAGCCGCTGAGGATGAGAAGACGAAGCGTGTGACGCCGCCCTCCATCATCGCGTTCAAGAGCTGCAGCGTGTTCGCGACGTTATTGACATAATATTTCCCAGGAGCGGTGACGGATTCGCCCACCTGTATGAATGAGGCGAAATGCATAACAGCATCTATTTCGCGGCTCCTTATCACCTCGCGGAGAAGTTCGGGTGAGCCGAAATCTGCGATAAGAACCTCGCCGCCTAGTATAGCCTCGCGGAAGCCGGTCGAGAGGTTATCGAGAACGACAAACCGTTCGCCTTCCTCAAGAAGCCGCTTGGCCATATGGGAGCCGATATACCCGGCCCCCCCAATCAGAAGGACAGCCATCGTTTATGCCT
>CAWIAL010000013.1:0-20729 GCA_963834165.1 uncultured Alphaproteobacteria bacterium
CCAGAAGCTGACATCCAGTCGCTTTCCGACCAGCCCTTGCAATCCGCCAAATCAGAGGACAGCACTACCTCGAGCAGCGGACATGCGCATCCTGCGCGTGGAGCCGTGCTCAAGAGGTGGACAAGTCCGCTCGGCCGAAGGAATCGCTGCAATCGCGAAAAATGGACATTTGCGCCATGAACTGCGAATCGGAATTACGCGTCTGCCTTCGTTCCTATTATGCAGAACCCATTGCCGAATGGATCGCTGCAAAACGCGATGGGCGGGCGTGCCCAGCCTTCGAATTTTTGCTTGCATTTCGCGCCAGCGTTCAACTCATTGACCAAGGCGCCCTCAAAATCGTCGACATGGAAGTCGATGTGAACCGGCGTCCAGTGCCGCTCACACCGGCGAACGTCGTCAGACCCTCCCGCCGGTTTGGTTCCTGCTCGTTTCTCAATCAAGCCGATTTGGGAGCTGCCGCATTTGAGAATGACGTAGGTTTCGACAGGTCGAGCGACTTCGAGGAGACCCAGCATCGCGATAAAATCTCAGCCCTTCATCGAGCTGCTCCGCCGTTTTTTACCCCGGCTTTCAAAGGCAAAGGCCTTTTCATTTTGAAATATTGAAAGGACTTCGGCCTCTGAGGCGTCACGACGCGCATTCGCCGCCGCCGTTCGCGAGACGGCTAAGCGCCGCGCCGGGGCGTTCCCTGCTCCACTTCAATCGTTCCCCTCAAGGCAGACATGATAAATGCCGCCATGTCCGATGCTGTCGGCGCGCCTGGTAAGTCTCGGGACTGCGCTGCAACGACCGGATGCCACAAGCCAGCCAGCGCGAAGCAAGCGCATTGAGCAGCGCGTTTGGGATCTTGCGGCGCAAAGTCACGCCTTTCGACACCGCTTTCGATGACGCTGGCAAGAATGTCGATGACCGCACTTATGTGGCGCTGGATCGCGCCCCAATTCTCGTCCAAGGCGGCCGCGACCATCTCGTGGACGTTTCTTTCCTTGTCATAGGTATCGGCAATGTACCGCGTTATCAGTTCGATCAGATTGACGAGGCGCTCCGGCGGGGGTGAGCTGGCGGCAGCGATTTGGCGCAACCCGCTCGCAAGCTCGGAGATGACGAGATCGCAAATCGCGTCGTTTATCGCTCGCTTCGAGGGGAAGTAGCGATACACATTCGCGGCCGACATGCCGCAAGCCAGCGCAATGTCGGCTACAGTCGTTTTTGTATAGCCGTAATGCCGGAACAGTCGCTCGGCGGCCTTCATGATTTTGCCGCGCGTTTCCTGAGCGTTTGCTGGCTGCTTCATGAACTGTGTGCTCCTGGCTGTGACAGGTTTCGCCCGCGTGAACTTCGAGCGCTCCAGCAAGCCGGCGGCCCGTGCAGGCGGACCGCATCGGGCGGTGCGCCTGCCGGCCGCGCAGGTTTGAACTCAGGTGAACATCGCTTGCTTGCTCATTTCGTCAGTTTTGACTTCCTTCGGCTCAACGATTCTGAACCAAGCCACATAGAGGGCGGGCAGGAACAGGAGGGTGAGCGCGGTGCCGACAAGGATGCCGCCCATCATGGCGTAGGCCATCGGTCCCCAGAACACATCGCGCGCGATTGGGATCAGGCCGAGGCTGGCAGCCGACGCGGTGAGCATGATCGGCCGGACGCGCTCCTCGCAGGCCTTCACGACGGCGTCCCATTGACCGAGACCCTCTTTGCGCAGCGTCTCGATTTGCACGACGAGAATTACTGAGTTGCGGATCAGGATGCCGACGAGCGCGACGATGCCCAGGATTGCGACAAAGCCGAGGGGCGAGTTGCTGAGCAGCAAAGCGATCACGACGCCAATCAGCGCAAGCGGCGCCACAGAGGCGACCAGGAACAGGAGGTTGAAGCTCCGCAGTTGCAGCATGAGGATGGTCGCCATGGCGATCAGCATCAACGGCACGACCGCGAAGATAGGCTTTTGCGACTTCGCGCTTTCCTCCACCGGTCCGCCAATGGCGAGGCGGTAACCCCCAGGCAGGCTGTCCACGAAATTCTTGATGGCGGGCTCAAACTTGGCGGCTATCGTGGCGGGCTGCCTGCCGTCCAGAATGTCGGCTTTGACCGTGACCGTGGGGAGGCGGTTCCGCCGCCAGATCGCGGGCTGCTCCATCTCATATTCAAACGTGGCGATGGCCGCGAGCGGCACCGACTGCCCGGTTTTGCTCACGAGCTGCATGTTCTGCAGCGTGTCAATGGCGCCACGCTCCCTCTCCCCGGCGCGAACCGTGACGTTCACGAGGTAGATGCTGTCGCGCACCTGGGTGATGGGCACGCCGCCAACGGTGCCGTTCATCGCCCAGGCGATATCTGCCGAGCTGATCCCCAGCTGCCGGGCCTTATCCTGAAGGACGTTGACCCTAACAACCCGCGCAGGCTCGTTCCAGTCGAAGATCGGGGAACTCAGATTGGGATCGGCGCCAACAATAGCCGCGAGTTGCTGCGACAGCTTCCGCACCTTCTCAATGTCAGGGCCTGTGATCCGGTACTGCACGGCGCGGCCGGCGGGCGGTCCCAGCGCGAGGAGGTTCACATAGGGATCCAGGCCTGCGAAGTCTTTTCTCAACAGTTCCGTAATCCTGGCACGCACCCTCTCCCGCGCTTCGAGGTCCTTCGTCAGGATGACGGTCTGGCCGTAATAGGCATTCGGGGGCTGCACATCGAGCGTCAAGAGAAAGCGGACCGCGCTCTGGCCGACATAGGAACTCCAGCGGACGATGTCCGGATCGCCTTGCAGCGCTTTCTCGAAACGGTCCATTTGGGCTTTCGTCTCGTGGATGGTGGAATTCTGCGGCAGCGTCCAGTCCACGAGCAGTTCAGGCCGGTCGGAGGCCGGGAAGAACTGCTTTGGTATCGACTGCATTCCGAAGACGGAGGCGGCGAATATCGCGAGCGTTGCGCCGATTGTGACCCAACGCCAGCGCATGGACCAGAGCAGCACCTTTTGGAAGATGGTGAAGGCGCGGCCATGCCCTTCATGCTTTTCGATCTTGGACGGCAGCAAGGTATAGCCGAGCAGCGGCGTGAAGATGCCGGCCACGGTCCAGGAGATGAGCAGCGCGATCGCGAGCACAACGAAGAGGGTAAAGGTGTACTCGCCTGCGTCGCTGCTGTTGAGGCCGATGGGGGTGAAACCGAGGATGATGCACAGAGTGCCGGTGAGCCTCGGAAACGCGGTCGAGGTATAGATCTGCAGCGCGGCCTGCCGCAGCGTGTCCCCTTTTTCCAGCCGGGCGATCATCATCTCAATGGCGATCATGGCGTCGTCCACCAGGAGGCCGAGCGCGATGATGAGCGCGCCAAGTGAAACGCGCTGAAGCGTGACGTCGAGGATCCCCATGCTCATGAACGTCATCGCGAGCACGAGCGGGATGGCCAGCGCCACAATAAGGCCTGCACGAAAGCCAAGCGCGAGGAAGCTCACGGCCAGAACGATCACCACCGCTTCAAACAACGATCGCGTGAAATGCCCGATGGCATGGTCGACAACGAGCGGCTGGTCGGCCACGAGATGCACGCCAACGCCAATGGGCAAGTCCTCGGTCGCCTTTTCCAACTCAGCGTTGAGCGCTTTGCCGAACTCCAACAAATTGGCTCCGGCCTTCATGCTGATGGAGAGACCGATGGCAGGCTTGCCGTTATAGCGGAACAGCGTCGCCGGCGGATCAGCGTAGCCGCGTTTGATGTCGACCACATCACTCAAGCGAAAGAAACGGTCGTTTACGCGCAGGTTAACCGCCTTCAGGCTTTCCTCCGAGGCGAACTGCCCGCTGACGCGCACGCTGACGCGCTCGGGTCCGGCCTGAATGACGCCGGATGGCACAATCGCGTTCTGGTTTTGCACCGCCTGGATCACAGCCTGCAGATCGAGGCCGAGGTTCGCAACCTTGCGCGGATCGAATTCGAGGTAGATCACCTCGTCCTGTGCGCCGATGAGATCGACCTTGCCGACATCGGGCACGGTCAGGATGCCGGTGCGGACCAACTCGACATAGTCGCGCAGTTGCCGCTGGGTCAGCCCATCGGCTGTGAAGGCGTAGATATTGCCGTACACGTCACCGAAGCGGTCATTGTAGAACGGCCCGATGACGCCTAGGGGCAACTGCGCCTTGATATCCTCGACCATGTTCCGCACCTTGACCCATGTCTGGCGCACATCGCGTTTTTTGGTCTTGGAGCGCAAATAGACGTAGATGGTCGTCTGCCCCGGAATGGTGACGCTCTTGGTGTAGTCGAGCTCCTCCAGTTCTTCGAGCTTCTTCTCGACGCGCTCGGTGACCTGGTTGATGGTGTCCTCGACAGATGCGCCGGGCCACTGCGCCGCTATGACCATGGTTTTGATGGTGAATTCAGGGTCTTCTTCGCGGCCAAGGTTTATATAGGCCATAACGCCCGCGACCATGCACACGATCATGAAGTACCAGATGACCGAAGGATTATCGAGCGCCACGGCGGAAAGATTGAATTTCTTCTTTTCGTTTCCATCGCGATTTTCGGGCAATGTGCTCATTGTTGCGTCTCCTCAGGGATTCTCACTAACTGCCCTGGCACAAGCGAGTGCACGCCCGCCGTCACCACTCGGTCACCAGGTTCGAGCCCGGCTCTCACGATTGCAGCCTGGCTATCGCGGCTCGAAATTTTCACTTCTCTGAGCGATACAGTCTTGGCCGCAGGATCGACAATCCAGACCATCTGCTTCCCGTCCTGATCGAGAAGCGCCGCTTCTGGGATCATGATGCGCCCCGTGGACTGCTCCAGCGCGCGAGCTGTGATGTTGGTGCCGAGCCGGAAATCCGCAGGCGGGTTATCGAGGGTAATCTTCACACGCTGGCTGTGGGTCAGGGCGTCAACGCGAGGAGCGATTTCCCGTACTCGCCCGCTAACGCGAATAGACGGCTCGATCAGCAGCCCCACCTCGAACGGACTGCCTTCCTTCAAACGGACAGCGGCGTCGTCGGGTACGTCGATGACAGCCTCTCTCACATCCGGCCGGGCGACCCTGACGACAGGCTGGCCGGCCATAATAACCTGTCCCACCTCGAAATTAACCGCAGTCACGATGCCGTCGAACTCGGCGCTTAGCTCCGCATAGCCGCGTTGCTCAGTGGCTTTCTCCAGGGCGCTCCGCGCCTGCGTTACGGCTGCTTCCGCTGCTGCCCGCGCCTGCTGCACCGCCTCCAATTGCTGCGGCGAGATATGGTTCTCTTCACGGAGAATGCGGTAGCGCTTTTCTGTCGCCAGCGCATTAGCGAGTTGCGCTTCAACGTTTGCAAGACCAGCGCGGGCATCCTTGACGGCAAGATCGAACGGAACGGGATCCAGCGCGGCGAGCCGCGCACCCTTTCTAGTGCTGTCACCGGCGTTGACATCGCGCACAACTGTACGCCCCAGGACACGGAACGCCAGGCTGGCGCTATAGCGGGGTTCAATCGTCCCAGCGAATGAGGCGCTGGCGCCTGCATGCCGTTCGGCGACGATGGATAGCACAGGGCGCACCTTTTGGTTAGGGGTCTGGCTATCGCTGTCGCAACCACCCAATAACGCGGCAGCCGCAAGTATGAGCAGAAAAGCAGTTGCATTTTTCATTGGGAATCCTCCGCAAATGCTACCTGCTGCGCGGGCCGCAGAAGCTGGGTCCCCACCGTCACTACCAGTTCGCCAGGACGCAGACCTGAGCGAATGACGATGTCCGAGTTTTCGTAAAACTCGATCTCTATCCGCCGGACCTCCACCGCCCGGCTGTGTAAATCGACCACCCAGACGACCGGCTTACCCCCGTCGGAGTAAAGGGCGCTCCACGGAAGGACCGCCACCTCACGGTTCCTGGCATGCGCCGTCACCCGCACGGCGGATCCAAGCACCATTTCCGGAGGCGGTTGCGAGACCGCGATTTTCACGTGTATGGCTCCCGTTGCGTTAAGCGCCGGGGACACTTCCCGCACTTCTCCGGCCGCCCTGATTCTTGGATCGGAAACAAGCGCAATTTCAATGCCGTCGCCGAAGCCGGCAGTGAAAACAGATTCCTGAACATTGATAACGGCGTCGCGGGGACCGTCCTGAGCAAGCGAAAACAAGGCCTGACTGGGCTGGGCTACCTGCCCAACTTCCATGGTGCGCGCCGTGATGATGCCTGCAGCGGGAGCGCGCAGAACCGTTTGGGCCAGTTGATCGCGCGCTGTCGCGAGTTGCGCCTTCGCGCTATCGAGCATGGCGAGAGCGCTTCGGTGCTCCTGTTCTGCCTTGTCGTACTCGCGCCGGGTGGTAAAGCCGTCCTTGAGCAGCACCTTCTGACGCTCGAAAGTCGAAGCCACCTGACGCAATTTCGCTTCCGCGGCCTGAACGGCGGCTGTGGCGCTTTGAACATCGGCTTCCTGCACTTTGGGATCGAGCCGCGCCAACTCATCGCCTGCTTGGACGCGCGACGCGACGTCAGCTTTCCGTTCGATGATCCGGCCGCTCAAGCGGAACGAAAGATCGCTTTGCACGCGCGCCAGGATTTCCCCTGTGAGCATCGTTTTCGGAGCATATTTGACGAGCTTGACCGGCTGGACTTTAACAGGCAGCAGCGCGTGCTTCCGATTATCCTCACGGCCGCATCCTCCAAGCAGGGCGGCGCCGAAGCAGCAGGCCAGGCACAGCACGCCGCGGCGCAAGTGGCTGCGCCGATGCCTATAAAACTCGATAGCGTATGGTTCGGGCATGGGATCTACTCCCGTTCTTGCAATGGGCGCAACGAGGCGTGAAACGGCCGCAGCGGCGCCCAGTTTTTCAGCCGTTCCGGCGTTCTGAGTTCGGCGGCCGCTTTGAGGGTTTGTTCATTGATCCCTGCCGCGACAATCCGCTCCGCCGTTGCGGAGAGAAGAGGCACAAGGACGAGGCACACGAGAAAGGGGGCAACCAACGCCGAGATGACAGATTTCCGTCTCATAACTGCTCCCGAATGAAAGGCCGAACACGGCCTTCGACTGTAAGATTGGGGATGGCTCCTGCCGCGGCGCCAAAAGGGGCATCAGCTGACGCCGTCGCGGGAACGTTCGAACAAGGCATGACACTTTCTCCTCCTTGCGAGCGCAGATGGGCGCTGCCGGCATGCGTTGCGCGCCTGCCCGCTGCAAGAGACTGCGGTTGTTTAAGTGGATCGCCCTTACGCCTTCGGCGGAGCTAAGCCATGTGCGATGTAAGAGGCGAAGTCTGACATCATGCGCCTGAGACGGTCGTCATCAATCGAGGTCGTGAAGCGCAGCAGAAAAGAAATGAAGAAGGACTGCCCGCATATTATCAGGCTGGCGGCCGTCAAATCCGCATCGGCGCGAACGAGATGGCGCTCCTGGAGTTTTGCGAGACGGTCACTCAATATCGGCCCCGCCCGCAGCAGGATGGGCTCTAACTGTTCACGAATCGAAGCATCGACGATGCTGAGCGGGACGAAAGTACGAAAGAAATCTTGCAACTCCAAAAATCGTCTGTGCCTGTACAGAAGGAATAGCCTGATTTCCGCCTCGACGTCTTCGGCAGCGGGGGGATAGTAATCATCGGCTTCTTCGTCGATAAAGGCGGCAAAAGCCGCGAGCAGGAGGCCCGATTTCCCACCAAAGTAACGCGTGATGAGCTGCTCGTTCAGCCCGGCCTCGGCGGCGACCATCTTTGTGGTCGAAGCCTCGTAGCCGTACTTTGAGAACACATCCAGACCCGCACGCAAGAGCGCCTGCTTGCTGGCTTCCTTGTCTCGCTTCCGCGGCATCTTCTCCTGCATGGGGGGACCTCAAGCGCCTAGGACAGTTTCATCTCCTGCTTAGCATGTATGCGCATACTTGACAAGCGTCTTTTTCTAAGTCAGTATGCACGCATGTACATACTAGATGAAGGGCGCGCAGACGCCGCGGGAGTATGATGATATGAGCGATCACGAAAATGCGGCCCAGCTTTCTTTGGATTGGGCGTCCTTCCCAGCCTTCCAAAATCCCGCATTCGAGTACGCGATGGATTTCGCGGAGCGGCAAATCCTGTTTTGGGACACCATGCGCCAGCGCGGTAATCAGTACCGCGAACATGCCGCGCAACTCGCGCCGCACGTGCTGAGCTACCCCTTCGAAGTCATCGCCGATGGGCGTACCTTCGAGAGGCCGGTCAACTACGGGCTCGTCCGCATAATCCCGCCGAAGGACGTCGCCATCAGCCCGAAGGCGAGGCCCTTTGTCGTCGTGGATCCCCGAGCGGGCCACGGACCAGGCATTGGCGGCTTCAAGGCGGCCAGCGAAATCGGGGTCGCCCTGAAAGCGGGCCATCCTTGCTATTTCGTCGGCTTTCTCCCCGAGCCAACGCCCGGTCAGACCCTCGAAGACGTCGGGCGGGCCGAAGCGATCTTCCTCGAGAAGGTCAATGCACTGCATCCAGAGGCCGAGGGCAAGACCTGCGTGATTGCAAATTGTCAGGCCGGCTGGGCCGTCACGATGCTGGCTGCGATCCGGCCGGAGCTGTTCGGCCCGCTGATCATCGCCGGCTCGCCGCTTTCTTATTGGGCGGGCGTTCGCGGCGTCAATCCGATGCGTTACTCGGGCGGGCTTCTCGGGGGAAGCTGGCTCACGGCCCTCACAAGCGACCTCGGCGCGGGCAAATTCGACGGCGCCTGGCTTGTTCAGAATTTCGAGAACCTGAACCCGGCCAACACGCTCTGGTCGAAACACTACAATCTCTACTCTAACGTGGACAAGGAGGCTCCCCGCTATCTCGAATTCGAACGCTGGTGGGGCGGACATGTTAACCTGAATGCCGAGGAAATTCAGTTCATCGTCGACAATCTGTTCATCGGCAACAAACTCGCCGCTGGCGACGTGAAACTGTCCGACGGCACGGCCATCGACCTGCGCAATATTCGTTCTCCCATCGTGGTCTTCTGCTCGAAGGGCGACAACATCACGCCGCCCCAGCAAGCGCTCGGATGGATTCTCGATCTCTACCAGGATGTCGACGAGATCCGCTCCTATGGGCAGACCATCGTCTACACCGTGCACGAGAGCGCGGGGCACCTTGGAGTCTTCGTCTCGAGCGGGATCGCCAAAAAAGAGTACCAGGAGTTCTCCAGCAACATCGACCTCATCGATATGCTGCCTCCGGGCCTTTACGAAGCGAAGTTCGAGAAGAAGTCCGAAAGCACGCCGCACGCGGATCTCATCACTGGCGATTGGGTCATGTTTTGCGAGCCGCGAACCTTGAACGACATCCGGGCGCTTGGCGGGCATGAGCCGGAAGAGGAGCGCATGTTCGCGGCTGTGGCCCGGCTTTCGGAGGCCAATCTTGCGCTCTATCGAACCTTCCTGCAGCCGCTGGTCAAAGCAACCGTAACGCCGGCCTTCGCGGAATGGATGCGGCAAATGCATCCTCTGCGCCTGCAATACGCATTGCTGAGTGGAGAAAATTTCTATGGGCGGATGGTCGCGGAAAGCGCCGAAAAGGTGCGGGGCAACAGGCATCAAGTCTCTTTGGACAATCCCTTCTTGAAGGCGCAGCAGGCGGCGTCCGAGCAAATCGCCGCTGCGCTTCGAGACTTCGGCAAGATGCGCGACAGCCTCGTCGAGAACGTCTTCCTCGCCATCTACGGATCGCCAATCGTGCAGGCCCTGGCCGGCGTCGACCCTAAATCATCCCAGCCGCAGCGCGCCGCGCCGAAGTCCGCCCTCCATCGCGAACTCGTCGAAGGCCGCATTGCCGAGCTCAAATCGGGCTTGACGAAAGGCGGACTGGAAGAGTGCGCCCTTCGCGGCCTGATTTATGTCGCGCTCGCCTGCGGGCGTGTCGATGAGCGCGGCGTCAACGCGCTGCGGCGCATGCGGCTTTCGGGAGAGCTGCCGGCCATGACGCTCGATGAGTTCAAGGACATGGCGCGCGACCAGTTCTCCATGCTGCTCCTCGATGCGGAGGCGACGCTGGAGGCAATCCCCGTTCTTATTGCTCCGGTGGATCCCGCGCTGCGGCGGAAGGCCTTCACCTTGATGAAGAACGTCATGGAGGCAAGCGGAGCGCTGACAGGCGACGCCCTCAAGCGGCTGAATCGGGTCGAGGAGCTGTTTGGGCTTCGGGAAACAGAGGCAAGGCCTGCCTTGCAAGGAGAACCTTTGAGGCTGGCTTCGAAGCCTGCCGGACCGGCGCAAGCCGCCGGGCTTTCCAGTGAGAAATCCAGAAATGGGGTGTTGGCATGACCGCGGAAACGGAAGCTCATAGGCCGCACGAAAAGTATGAGCAAGTGCTGGCGCGCGCCGCTGAGGTGGAATCGCCAAGAACAGTCGTGGTGTATCCCTGCGATGAGACCTCTTTGCGGGGCGCGGTGGAGGCCGCGGAGGCCAGAATTGTCGAGCCGGTGTTTGTCGGCCCCGGTGGCAAGATCAGAGCGGTTGCGAAGGAATTCGGTCTCGAAATCGGCGGCCTCGAGATTGTTGAGGCTGAGACCGGCGAGGAGGCCGCGGCGAAAGGCGTTCAGCTCATCCAGGAAGCGAAGGGCGAAGTCCTGATGAAGGGCAGCCTGCATACGGATGAGCTGATGCGGCACGTCACCTCGAAGACTTCCGGTCTTCGGACGGCGCGGCGCATCAGCCACGCTTTCATCATGGACGTGCCGGCTTACAAAGACACGCTGATGATAACGGATGCGGCGATCAACATCTTTCCCGATCTTGAGGCCAAGCGCGACATCGTTCAGAACGCCATCGATTTTTACGCGCATTTCGGGCACGGAAAGCCGCGGGTTGCGATCCTGTCGGCTGTCGAAAATGTCACGCCGAAGATTCCGTCGACCATCGACGCGGCTGCGCTCTGCAAGATGGCCGACCGGGGGCAGATCACGGGCGGCTTCCTCGATGGACCGCTCGCGTTCGACAACGCGATCGACCCAGAAGCAGCCAAGATAAAAGGCATCGTTTCCGAGGTCGCCGGACGCGCGCAAATCCTTGTCGTCCCGGATTTGGAAGCGGGGAATATGCTCGCGAAGAACCTCACCTTCCTTTCCGGCGCCGATTGCGCAGGCATCGTGCTTGGCGCGAGGGTTCCAATCATTTTGACGTCGCGTGCGGACTCCGTGAGGACCCGGCTTGCGTCCTGTGCGGTGGCGGCTCTCTTTGCCGACGCGCGCCGCCGCGGAATCAGCTTGCCTGCGGCGTGAGCGTCATGGATACGATCCTTGTAGCCAATGCCGGCTCGTCGAGCGTCAAGTTCGAGGCGTTCGGCGCCGATTTGGCCGGCGAATTGAGCGGCCAGATCATCGGCAAGATCGACGGCGTTGGAACCAAGCCGCACCTGACCGCCAAGTCAACCGGAGGCAGGGTTCTGGTCGAGCGAACATATCCGAAAGAGGCTGTGCCTGACGTTCCGGCCGCGTTGCTCACAGCGGGCGCTTGGCTGCGCGATGAGCTTCACATCCATCCGGCGGCCGTCGGCCATCGCGTTGTGCACGGAGGACCGGAATTCGATCAGCCGGTCCTTGTAACGGAAGATGTTCTGCGCCGCCTGGAGCGGTACATTCCGCTCGCGCCGCTGCATCAGCCTCACAACCTTGCTCCCATCCGGACCATCATGGCGGATCTGCCGGGGTTGCCTCAGGTGGCGTGCTTCGACACGGCGTTCCATCGCAAGCAAAGCGCCGTCGCCGATCGCTACGCCATCCCCGAACAGTTCTATGCCGAGGGCGTGCGCCGCTATGGCTTTCACGGCCTGTCCTACGAGTACATCGCGGGCCGGCTCGCGGAGATCGCGCCGGACCTCGCCAAGAAAAAGGTCATCGCGGCTCATCTGGGCAGCGGCGCATCCATGTGCGCGCTGAGCGGCGGACAAAGCGTCGAAAGCACGATGGGCTTCACAGCGCTGGATGGGCTGCCGATGGGCACGCGCGCCGGCCAGATCGATCCCGGCGTGGTGCTGTATCTCATCGAGCAGAAAGGCATGAGCCCTCATGAGGTCCAGCATTTGCTCTACCAAGATTGCGGCCTCAAAGGCCTGTCCGGCGTCAGCAACGATATGCGGGAATTGGAAAAGAGCGACAGCCCCCGCGCCGCGTTCGCCATCGAATATTTCGTCCACAGGATCGCGCTTTTTACCGGCATGCTCGCGGCGGCGCTGGGCGGCCTAGACGGTTTCGTCTTCACGGCGGGCATTGGCGAAAACTCTCCCTCCTTGCGGGCGAGGATCGCGGAAAGACTGTCGTGGCTCGGCGTGAAGCTCGACGGGACCGCGAACAGGAGCGGAAAGCAGCTGATCTCGGCGCCGGACAGCGCCGTCGCCCTCTACGTCGTCCCCACGAACGAAGAACTCATGATAGCGCAACATACCCTGTCGTTTATCAGGCGACTCTAAGCATCAGCGCGGGACGCACCCGGCGAGCTTAATTCGCTGGGCGTAGCGGCGCATCTCGCATGCGCGGGGGCGCGCATCGCCGCGCCTTGCCCCGGAACTCGGCGCCTCGATAGGACCGCGATGACACAGGGCAAAATTGCAGACCAATAGAAGGGCCGGTTCCCGGCAGCATGAGCGGCCAGACACGGGAGCTTACAAAGGTTGTCCGGCGCTCACCGGGAGCGAGGAGAATTTTCCAGTGTTCTCATCACGCTCGTTATCGCGGCCAACGCCGTCGTCCGCCGATTCTGCCGTACGCCAGGCGCTCGCGCGGGTCGAGATGGAACAGCTCATCCCCGCATTGGATAGCGCGGTGCGCTGGGAAAACCGGCTGGGCGCTGGCGAGGCTCCTGACGCACCGCCCGGCCTGGGTGATCCATGACGAATCCATGATGGAGCTTGAGGAAGAAACCCGGAAGCTGGCGGTCTCCATCTTCAACGAAGAGCTGAGACATGCCGCATTACTGAATTTCGGGCGCGGCGTGTCCAACGTCGATTTCTTCTACAGGTCCTACAGAATTCGAACGGCGCCACTTGATGATGCGATTCCATTGCAGTTTCCAGCGTAGACTCAACCAGGATCCAGTCGGCTGGCCCTGCGCGCCCAGAAAACGGCGCGCGCAATGGGGCTGCTGAACCGTTGAGAATCGTGCGCGCAGCTTGTTGATGACGGCTGTAAACACAGCTTTCTGCATGTCGTAGCTGAACCAGCCAAAAAGGAGGCCGAACGCGCACGCGAAGATATATTTTAGAATGATCATCTGCTTTCTCCGAGATCCTCCGTGGGATGGGTTGGACGGGGACCTGCGCGGCTGGCGCGCGTTGTCATGAATTGGCAGCCGCTGCGAAGGGTCCGGATCTCGCAAGTCCAACCATGAGTTCCGAACGCTTCCAGAGCTGGCGGCCCAAGGAGGGGTCAAGAGCCTGCTTGTTGTGACTTGCTACATTGCGCTTAACGAAATATTCCCCGCTCGGGAAATCCAGGCCTGCCAAGCCATCGGCAAGGAAGACGAGCGTGTCCGCGGCGCCTTCGATGTGAGGCTTTCCCCCCGATGTTGCGGGGAGCGTTTCAATGACTTGCGGGAGGGATATCTGGGACATCCATCGCAGCAGACCATTTGGGTTGCGAAACATATTAGAGGCCATAGCGCTTGGATCGAAAACGACGGCGGCGAGACCATGTTGCCTGTACCGCCGATGCAGTTCACGGGCGAAAACGATCTGGGCGAGCTTGCTGTTGCAATACGCCTTCAATGAGCTGTAGTTCGCGACGTTTTCCAGGTCGTCGATATCGATTTCCCCGAAAAAGCTTTGGCCGATGCTGGAAGTGAAAATGACGGTTGCGCGCGACTCGATCAGGCGATCCAGCAACCGTGTGGTCAGGAGGTAGCTGGCAAGGTAGTTTACCTGGAAGGTCGAACTCGTGGCCATCCTGCGTCGTGCGCAAAGGAGCGCTGAAAAAGCCGCCGGCATTATTCGCGAGAACATCGATGCGAGGGAAGTTTGCGAGCAGTTGATCGGCGAGCGTGTCGATTTCGCCGAGCTTGGTGAAATCCGCAATGTAGAAGTCGGTCGCGAGTTCCCGGGCGACAGCTTCCGTCTTGGCTGGAGAACGTCCGACGACAACCACGTGATGTCCATCGGCGGCAAGACGGCGCGCGGCGGTCGCGCCAATCCCGTCGCTGGCGCCAGTGATGACGATAACTTTTTTCATGATGCCCCGACCTGTTGAATCAAACTCTATTTCCGTGGCTTGCGTTGTGGCGGTCTGCTGCTCAGTCGAACTGTCGTTCAACGCCAGACCGCATTTTGAACACGAGTCATTGGCATTCTCCGCGTGCTTGCTTTAAGTTGACCCAGTTACTTGCGACGGTCGGCCACGAAAGGCGAACTGGCTTCCATTTCTCCGACTCCGTCGAGCCCTCTCCATCGCTGAGCAGAGCTTCCAACTCGCGCCTGCAGGCTTCGCTGAAACTCTTAATGGGGTCATTGCTCACTGCGCGATCCACATTCTGCCGCAACTCCTCGAACGTTCTGTCAGGTGAAGCATAGGTGTCGATCACGTGGTGGATCACATGCTCGGCTTTGCGAATGACTTCATCTGACGACCATAGGCGCATCCGCTCGACGCCGGAGTAAAGACCGGCGATAACCCTGGGGCTTTCGGCCTGGTGGCCCCAGGCTTCGGCGCGCCGTCTCGACGCCTCCTTGATGAATTCGGCGTAGAGCGCCTCACGTTTGGTCGCCTCCTGAATGAGCGCTTGCGCCCGAAACTGACGCCGCTGCGTGATTATGGAGGCGGCGAGAGTTGAGAGCCCGCCAATAAGCGATCCCGTTAGGGCCGAGACGGCAGACAGAAATGCGGAGTCCATGTGTACTTTCCCTCATTTAGTTGGGCCTGCGTTCCCACGGGGCTTGCCCCTCCGGGCGCGGAGGCCGGCTATAGAGGCGATCTTCGCGGCCAAGGATCGCGATTACGGGCGCCAGAACGGCGGTTAAGTTTCGGTAGAGCCGCCCCAATGCAGGAACAGGCCGATGTCGCCGATATAGCCGTCCGGAAAGCTCAGCACCTTGGCGATGAGGTGGAATTCCTTCGGCTTTAGATCCCGCTCGAAGCGCAGATAGGTTTCGGCCGCCTCGCCGCGCAACGTGGATTGCCAGCCGGGCTCGGCCACGTTGATCGCCCTGCCGCCGTCGCTGCACAGTTCGTGCGGGAACTGCAGGAGAAGGACCTCCTTCTCTCCATTTTCGGCCGCGATTCGCGCCTGATGCAGAACGTTCCGCCAATGCTCGTCGGTGAGGTGGTGGTCGATGAGCTCTTTCATTTTTGCTTTTCGCTGCTCTTCCGCCGCCTTGCGCTGGTCCTCCTGCCAATGCACCTTTTTCGAAACTGAATCATCGACGAGATGACGGAAGCTAGAGGCGCTCAGCCCGTCTTCCTTGGGAGGCTCTTGCGGGAAAACGCGATGGGCGGGGGCCTCGCTGCTCTTGAATGGGTCGAAGTGCAGCGTCCAGCCGAATATCCCCTCCTCTTGAGGACCGTCGACGCTCTGGCTAGCAATGACGCGAACGAGATCCGCGCGCGCCACTATGCCAGTTACGCGGCCCTCCCGGATCACGGGCACGCGCTTGATCTTGAGCGTTGCGAAAAGCTTCCCGATCTCGGCAATGTCCGTGTTTTCGCTTACGGTCACGACAGGGGCGGACATGATCTCTCGCGCCGTCCGATGATTGTTGCGAATCGTGGACAGGAATTCCCCGCTAAGCGCTTCGCCCTCGGCCAGCAGGGATAGCCACCACTCCCTTCGCCTCTCCCGGTCCGGTGCATTCGACTTCAAGAGATCGCCCTCAGTGACGATCCCGATGGTCGAACCTGTCTGGTCCAGCACCGGCACGCTGCTGATCCGCTTTTCAAACAAAAGCGAAGCAATCTGCCGCAAGGTGGCGTCGGGTCTGATTGTTACGACGCCTCTCGTCATGATGTCGCGCGCTTGCATGTCCGTGGTTCCTCTCAAGAGCCTAGTCGATCACGTGATAGCCGCCGTCGACGTAAAGCGTATCGCCGGTGATCAGCCGCGACGCATCATGCGCGAGGAAGGCCGTGGCGATCCCGACATCCATCACGCTCACCAAGGAGCGGGTCGGCGCTTTCTGCTGGGCTTTATGGAGAAGCTCATCGAATTCCGGGATGCCGGAAGCGGCGCGCGTCGCAAGCGGCCCAGGCGAAATGGCGTGAACGCGAATGCCCTTGGGTCCGACCTCGGACGCGATATACCGCACAGCGCTTTCGAGGGCGGCCTTGGCCACGCCCATGATGTTGTAATGCTCCACGACCATTTGGCTGCCGTAGTAGGTCATGGTGCACAGTGCGCCGCCATTTGGCATGAGCGGTTCCGCGAGTTGCGCCATCCGGATGAAGGACCACACGGAGACGCCCATCGTCTGGAGGAAGCCCTCAAGCGGAGCGTCGATTACGCGGCCGCACAGCGTGTCCTTAGGCGAGAACGCGATGGAGTGAACGACGAAATCGAGCGATCCCCACTCCGTGGCGATGCGATCGAAAACCGCCTCCATTTCTCCTGGCTTGTTTACATCCAGAGGCATAAAGACCTTCGCCGACAACTCCTCCGCAAGCGGCTCAACATACTTGCGGGCCTTGTCGTTGAGGTAAGTGACCGCGAGTTCGGCGCCCAAGGCGCGGAAGGCGGCGGCGCAACCCCAGGCGATGGAATGCTCGTTCGCGATGCCGACGATTAGGCCTCTTTTGCCCTCATAAAGTTTGGTATGGAAATCGGGTATCTTCTTGCTGAAGTCTGGGGTCATCTCAGGAGTCCTTTCTGTCAAGGTCGATGCTGAAGGGGTAGGAAAGTTGACGTTCACCTCACTCGCCGAGGCTCATGTCAGGCACATGGTCCGGAACGATCAGTTCGGCCTCGGTCGCGTTGACCACAGTTTCGAAGAGCGTGGCGCGGCCATGCGCTGACGAGTTTCCCGATCCCTTTGCCGGGGCAGGCTGTATCGTTTGCGATCACGGTCAGATCGCGCTTGCCCTGGCGGACGATCTCATCTATGACGCGTTCGGGCGTTCCGACAGCCATGAAACCGCCAATCATCAGGCTCGCGCCGCTTGGGATCGTGGCGACCGCTTTTTCGAGGGAAATTGTTTTCATCGGATACCTCCCGCGCCGCTTGTTTTGACTCACCGGCCGACACGGCACAGACGGCGGCGGCGCTTTCCCGGATAGAGATCGGCCGCTCGATGCGGGCGTCTGACGCGGCGCGCCCTCCCGGTCCCCGATCTCTCGAATGTCGCGCTCCGCATCGGCTCATCGGCGCGCGGGCCGCTATCGGCCGGCTCTTCGCTTTTCGCTCTCTGGATAAGCCGAGCGCTTCTCTCCGCAGCCCCCTCTCCGCGTTCCGCCGCTATAGCCTCGAAGTCTCGGACGTTGAGATTAGGTGGAAGCTCGCGAAAAGCCTCAAACGCCGCCTGCGCATTGAGGAGCGGCGCCCAATCAAAGGAGACTTGCGCCGCATGACCGCGATCGCTCATGGCATGATCCTTCTTCAGTATGTATCTGCATGCATACTACTCTACGGCTGGGCATCTGTCAAGTATGCGCATACATGACAAGGAATGTTTTTTAGTCTTCCTCTGGGATGTCCGGCCTGAGTGTCACGGCAGCTCTTTACGTCCGGTTGGGGTCATCCTCGACGGTACAAGCATCGTGAACGACGGGGGTACCTGAAGCCGAACAAGGGCCTCTGTCGAGATGGGCCAGCAGCGGACGCTTTCTTATGCGCTTTCGATGCGAAATATGGAAAAGGGCCTCCATCATGAAGCAGAGGAGATCCCGCGACGAGAGCGCAGCCAGTTGCCCTCAGGCCAATTGGCCGAAGATGCGACTAATTTCCGCGCGGTCAATCAGCGGATGCCGCCATGCCTGCACGCAGCAAGGAAAAAGGCGACCCTTTGAGCGACATGGGGGCTGATCTCGGCATGCAACTTCATTACGTCCTCTCCTGACAAGGCGCGCATGAGCATCGATGAAAGGATCAAATCGAGGAAACATCGGCCCGTTGCTTCAAGACTATCAGGGCTGAATGCGGGTAGCGTCCCAAGCTCCCCGGATTGCGCCGCCTCGCTGAGGAGCCGCACCGTTGCTTTCGCTCCGCGCTCAATCGCCATCTGAACGATGCTGCTCCCAAGGTCCGGAAAACGCCGCGCCTCGGCTATGGCCAAGCGCACCAATCCGATCCAGTCGCTTGTCAGGACCTCTTGAAGGAGGGTCACACCAATACTCGCGAGGCGCTCCTCGATCGTGGCGCCGGCAGAGGTGTAGCTCTCCAGCTCCGTGATTCTGAGGTTCATGTAGCGCGTGACGGCGGCAGCGAACAGCGCCTGCTTGTTGGGGAATCGCGCATAGATCGTTGGCTTCCCCGAGCGCGCTGCTTCGGCAATCTCATCGATGCTTGCGCCCTCAAATCCACGATCGAGAAAGGCATCTCGCGCCGCATCGAGGATGCGCGCCTCCACCTCGCCTGCATGTTCCTTTCGAGGCCTGCCTGAGCGCTTCGGCATTCCCATCTTCGTCACCTCAGCATTCTTAGGCTCGTAGCCATTTCATTACCCTTTTTTTGGCGTCGCGTAAAGAGAACGAAACCGTATCGTTTTTTTCTTGACATGAACGTGCATGGAACCTTATATAAAGAACGAAACGGTGTCGTTCTGTTAGTGGTTGTGTCCTTCTTGGCGCTCCCTCGGCGCAGCAAACCGTTCATCCAGATGAACACAGGAGTACACCATGCCAAAAGATCCTTTTGCACATCAATGGTCGAATTGGACAAATCAGCGCCTCCATGAAATAGATGCAACTCTGACATCGATTAAATCCCGCCTTGCTACTTTGCAGGGCGAAGCCAAACAGGAGGCTGAAAAAGCGGTGGCGAACATTCGGGCGCAACGGGCAGCGTTCCAGCAGGCCATCGGCAAGCACCACCACGAAAACGAGGCTGCCTGGGCAAAGGCTAAGACTGCCTTGGAGGCGGATTGGGCCGCCTTCGAAACCGCAGTCCACGATTACATAAAACGAGCTCCGTCAGTGCTTGAACAGCAGGAGGCAACTTTCAAGGCTCGCGCCGAAGCGCAACGCAAAGCCTGGGAAGAGACAATCGGCGCCTTGCGCGCCAAGGCCGCTACTTTCGCCGCGGCGGAGAAGCAAAAACTGGACGCAACGGTCAGCGGATTGCAGCGAGAGGCAGAGACTGCAAAATCCCAGCTGGAAACAAAACGTGAGGCTGGAAAGCAATCCTGGGCAGCCTTGAAAGCAGCCCTCGAAGAAAGCCGCGTTACCTTTGACAGGGCGAGCGAGAAAGCGCTTGAGGCCTTCAAGAAGGCGGCGTAGCAGCAAGCCCAGCATACTCACGCGGAAAAGCACGCCTCGTGCGTGTCAATGAAGGGGGGCTGCGCAGCCGTCTTACGACGGCTGTGCGGTTAAGTCCGCGCGGTGAGCGCGAGCAGGGCCTCGAAACCATTTTTGGCAAGCGAAAGGCGGTATTGATCATGACGGCTGAACGCAATCTGGTGGCCGTGGTTACGGGCGGAAGCTCCGGTATCGGGCGCGATTTTGTGGCCGAACTGTCCCAACGCGGCTACCGAACCATCGTGTGTGCTCGGGACAGCCAAAAGCTCGGCCAACTCGAGCGCGAGATTCCGGGCGTCGAGACCATCGTTTGCGATATGTCCGATCTGGACTCGGTCGCGCGCTTTGCGGACACGATCCTGCAAAAGACGCCGGCAATCGACCTGCTGGTCAGCAATGCAGGGCGGGCCAGCGAAAACGATCTCAAAGCGGACGACCTTTCGGGAATCGATGTGGCAGGCGAAATCAACCTCAATCTCGCCGGACCGGTCCAACTCATCCTCGCCTTGCTGCCGGCACTGAAGAAGCGCCCCGGGTCCGGCATCATTGTGGTCACGTCCGGCTATGCGCTCGCGCCTTATCCGCGCATGCCTATCTATTCGGCGGCCAAAGCGGGCTTACGCAGTTTCGCGAAATCGCTCCGGCGCGAAATGAAGCGTTTCGACGTGCACGTGCTCGAGGTGGCCCCGCCGCTGGTCGATACGCCCGCCGTGCAGCACAAAAAGGGACGCAAGATATCGTCTGCCGAGGTGGTGCGGCAGGCGCTCCGTGGGCTCGATGACAAGCGGGAGGAAGTGCTGCCCGGACAAGCGCGGTTGCTGCCGATTCTGCTGCGGCTCGCGCCGCGCCTTACAGAGAAAATGATCGCCCAGCGCTGAAGACTGACAAGAAATCTAGGGCGATGCTACTCAAGAAGGGCGCGCGCATCGGCACGTTCGAGGTGCGGAAACGGGCTGAGCGGTCGGGCTGAAATCCCGCCACAGGCGAACCGATCACCATCAAGGCGAGCAAAAAAATAAGCTCTCGACGACGTCGCTGCAATTGTCGAAGCTATCGTGCTGAGCTTCGCAAGCGAAAAGGAAAGGTAAGTCTATCTCGCGCTCGCCGACGATTACGGCTCCTATGCCGAAACGTTGACGGAGGAGCCGTCGCAAAGAAGTCAGGAACAACCCGAGAAACTTACGGGCCTGGAGAAGCTTATGGACGCTGCCTTCGCTTCTATTTTGCAGGCTTGCGCTGACCACATCCGCAAACACGAAGCCATCCGCTCAGCGGTTAATTCTGAAGAAGCATCGTCAGCGTAAGCTAAGCCGCGAAATCGGTACATCACGGCATCGACGCCGCGGCATGACCGCAGCATATTCGATTGCGGAGCTAGCAAAAGGCGGGACTTGGGAGATTGGCTGT
>CAWIAL010000014.1:0-41255 GCA_963834165.1 uncultured Alphaproteobacteria bacterium
AAGAACAGTCAAAACTTGGAACTAGCATGTTTGGGGATAAGCCGACGTTCCGTTTGCATCGAAGCATTCCAGAAAGTCCATCCTCAAGCTTTTCCATGTTATTGATTTAGCATGCCCTTTTGGGGTTCGGTCCAAAAATTTCTTACGCCGTCCGATGCGGCCACATTCGCGTCTTGAAGCTGTAGTTCGTATATCACGATGTCAAAATTTTGTGCCTTAAGCCCGTTATCGCCAAATATAGTTTGATAACCACTGTTGAGTGCGTCATCGGTCAGTGGCATTGCTTTCCTATTCTTGTAATCATAGAATTTTAATATACTGGAATTCTGACGCATGTCAGAGATTATATAGAGTGTACTGCCGCGGCTGGAGTTGTAGAACTCTTCGCGCTCTGAAAGGTCTTTAATCACCTCTAGTATCGGTGAGTTAGGATTCGATCGATCTTCCGTCACGCGCGGAAAGCTACCTCTTATGAATTTCTCGAACTTCTCGAAAGTAGAAGCCACCTGATTCTCGTTCTCAAACCAAATACTATGTTCATCTTTAGAGCCTGGGCTGCATGCCTGAACAATTGGGGAGAAACCTTTTGTATCAGCCCCAGTGAATAGAAGAGTGAAAACATTTCACCGCGACGCGCGCTCTTCAACGCTCCCTCAATCGCCAGCATCACTCGTCTCTGCATATCCTTCCGAAAAGGATCTGTCTGATCAACAAGCACGACAACCTGTCGGGAGGGCGCTTTTCCTTTAACGCAAAAATTGTCCCCGATCTCTTCGGGCTCTCCCGCAATTCTAGCATAAAACAGACCGGAAAATAAAATAATGGACAGGGCAAGCATTGCTAAACCCCACAGATCCCTACGCTTCTTTGCAGCAGACACCGTTAACTTGCTTTGTTTTACGCGGAGTTCGTGAAGTGGGCTTGGGCTCATAGCGTGGCTCTATATCTCACTGTTAGGCCTGAACTACGTTGATTTCACCACTTGCGACGTATGGTTCTACATATACGACACCATCCACTTTTTCGGTGTGCCAACTTATGAGAGCATCAAGATAGGCCTGCATATCGTTGGAATGTTTCGAACCTTCGGCGGTGATGTCGACATTCAAGGCATCTATCAATTGGCTTGACTCATTGTATATAGTGCTACGCAATGTGAAATAACTTTCTTCTGCCCTTCGTAGCGACTCGAATTGCTTCTTGAATTCTGGATAGGGGTGGTCTTGGAATATACCTTTATACATAGATAGAAAGAATATTGCCAATCCAAGTATCACCAATACCAACGAAGGTGTGCTTAAACTTCTGTCCTGCTGGCCTGAGAAGAACCCAGTAATCGCGGGCCAAACCTGCTTCGCAGCTAAGGCGATGTTCTGAGCGGTGGCAGAGTCCAGTTTAGCATGTTCTGCATTTTCTCGGAATATTCCTATCGTAAGGTTATACCAGACGCCACCAATAGTAATGGGAAAAAACAGAAGACTAGCCCACACACGATGAAACCGGTCATTGTGTCTCATGTAGCGAACAAGCAACCAGCCAATACAGAACCCTAGTAAGACATTTGCGATTGAAAGTGAGAGTGCGAGAAAGATAGCTCCGGCTAGTCCATTTGAAATATTTTTAAGAAGAAATGAAGTAGCTCCTGACTCGCCCATCGACATTAAAGATAGCGCCCCCAATGCGAATAGGGACGAAGTTTCATATTGTGGATCGATGTATAAGTTGTTAGTCTTCTTGAATATCTTATAATTCTCTTGTGCATTGGCGTATAGATTCTTGGGAAGGTCTATAAGTGCCTTGGCATCGGCGATCAGGCTTTCTGTCTTCAGCCGAAAATTCACAACTGCTCGATTCTTTGTAAGCTCGGGTGTTTCGAGCACTTCAAGGGGCTTAATTGATACTACGTCCGCCATCGATTATCTCTCGTTCGGTCAAACTACATAAGCAAGTAGGTCTAATGCTGTGGGAGTGGTCTAGTGCTATGGGAGATGAAGTGCGCATGGGGGCCAGCAGGCAAGAACTTACCTACCATATTGTTTAGATAGCGTCCAGTTTGGCAGCCGAGCTTGAGTGGAGACATGACGTGGTTCGTGATTCCGGAGTTGGGGAAAAGCCGAAGCGCTAGGAAATCAAGCCAATGACCGTTATCGACCCGTAGTCCCCGTCCTGCTATCTCGCAGCCGCAGCTTGAGCGTGTCCAATTGCCGCAGGGGCGGTATAGGCCGGAAGGTGACCTTTGGTGGTGCTATGGGTTCGTCTCTTGCTGAAGGTCTTGCCGAAGTGCCGAACCCCCTGAAAGTGATTGGGCAAGGCTGTGTCTTAGACAGCACACGGTCAGTTGCTGGGCCGCTGTAGATAGTGGCATTATACTTTTGCAGCTAGAGCGCCGCGTTAGAAGGGGGAGGGCATGCTATCTTGGTTGTTTGGAAAGCGTCGAGAGGGGCCAGCGAGTGAAATTGAAGACTTTTATCGCCACCTGCCGAAACTACCGCACGCAGACTTCATTCGAATAGTTGAAACATTGGTCTGCGATTTAGAGCCTGGCGGCGTTGCGATGTTGGTCGTCGGGTATAAAAACATAATTCCCGTATATCTCGCCTATCGGCAAATGTTCGAGCGGGATCCTAAACACGGCGATCTCGCCACTTTCGAAGGTCAACTCGCGACCATGCTAAAAAATTACTCTCGGATCACTCCGAAATATATGCGGAACAAGTATAGTGTTCCAAAGGACTTAGCCAATGAAAGGGCAGATATTGCAAAGCGCCGGATATTGTGGATGGCTCAGGGGTTGCTCCTATATCGAGCTGAGCTTCTCGCCGAAAAAGATCCATCGTTGATCCCGCCTCTTGCGAGGGCTTGGTCGTATATCGTTGCTAACTCTCATGCTTTATACGGCTCTTTGAAACAAAACATTCTTTGGTCGGATGACGAGCTAGGTTGGTTCGGGGAAGAGGGCGACAAGTTCTCGTTCATCAAAGAGCCAAGAGGGGCTCTCCTTGCCTTAGAAATGACGGTGCCTAAAGTGATAGCAAAATCAACGGTTTACGGGGGCTACGCGCCTGGTTTCAGGCGGTGACCCAGATTGTTTTATATGCAGCGCGGTGTTGGGACGCGTGCTTGGCCAATGAACGTTGCAGGCTTGAGTCGGCTCTAATAATAGCTTAAGGGTGGCGGCATAAGCTTCGGCACTGTTTACCGGACGATCTGACAATGTGGAAATGGCTTATTGGGAAGAGGCGTTCTAACGGTTCATCCTCTTCTGAAGAAACGCTGATACAGATGATAGAGCTTCGAAGGCGGAAGGATCGGGTGCTACGGAAGCTCCCTCACCCTTCGCGCGTTCCAGTTTTTCAGCTTTGGCAAACCCCAGAACATCTGGTCTACTCGACGGTGAGGAAATATCGTCTTCTGCAATTCGATGGACTAAGCGCAGACGCTGCCATTCGCCAGATCGACAGCAAATTAGGGCTAAATTTAATCGGCCAGACAGAGAGCGTATCCTCGATAGAAGACTATATCACCCGCCTGCTTCGCGTATATCACAGTGAATACCTAAATTTTGGTGCGTCCCTTCTTTCTGCTGCTACCCGTATTGCTATTCAAAATCTGCAAGCTGAGGTTGCCAGAGACAAGAGCGGCTTTCCGCCAAATGAATGGTTGCGGTCCGAAATTTCAGCTGCTGAGTTCGAAGGTCAGTTCGCCAACCG
Organism: uncultured Alphaproteobacteria bacterium; assembly: GCA_963834165.1. Lineage (GTDB taxonomy): Bacteria > Pseudomonadota > Alphaproteobacteria > Rhizobiales > Rhodomicrobiaceae > Rhodomicrobium. The sequence continues at coordinate 3,711 of CAWIAL010000014.1, forward strand.
CCTGTCCCCTCAAATCTTTTATTTCCGACGTCTCGTTTCGAGGATGAACTTTCCGATTTCATCGTAAGGCAAAGGGATGGAGATCAGCTGATTGCGTTCTCGTCTCTGGCAGACGGCCAGCGCAGCCCCGTCGCCTGGACTGGGGTGGCTTTGGTGCGCCGAGGGCGTCCAGTCTGCGGCGTTGTTACTGAAAGGTTCCGCTTGGCAGGCTGAAGTCTGACCCCGTAATTTTTGGCGGGGCTCGAAGCATAAGCGGAATTTTGTTCGGAAATCTTGAACGTCTCTTTTCGACCCCCAGCACGCATACGCGCTGGATGATAGGGGCACTTAGACCTTCCCCGAAACCACCTGCCAAAGGCGCTTGGGCTTCGGCTTTCCGTTTCCTGTCTTTGAACGCGTCACCCGCGGGCGCTTGCTTCCAGTAGCCCGCGTGGGCGCTGTCATCGTAGCTCCTTAATTTTCGCCGCCGCTTTCTGCAGCGGCTTTTTTTTGCGTTTGGCTGATTCGGATCATGATCGCGAAGCGTGTGATGCGTCCCAGGGCTTCCTCCGATTTCGCGAGGCTCAGCGCCTACATCCTTGGCGAGGGCCAAACGGCGGACAAGGGCGCCGTCGCAACCGATCAAACCTTCGATTACATCCTTGCAGATCAAGCGGGCGGCCGCGTCGGCGCCGTGCGCATCACGAACTGCAACGCCGACACGCCGACGCTCGCAATCATGGAGATCCTGGCGACGCAAAGCCTCAACAAGCGAAGCCGCGGCGATCGAACCTATCATCTTGTGGTGTCGTTCGAGCCCGGCGAGCGGCCGACGCCCGCGCAAATCGAGACCATCGAGAACGAGCTCTGCGCGGCGATCGGTCTGTCGAGCCACCAGCGGATTTCGGCGCTTCACCTCGATCGCGCGCATCTGCACCTGCACATTGCGATCAACAAGGTCGATCCGGCCACCCTGCGCTGCGTCGAGCCCTATTACGACAAGCGCAAGCTGATGAAGGCCTGCGACGAACTGGAGATCAAGCACGGCCTGGCGCGCACCAATCATGGCCGGTCGCTCAAGGGCGGACCCAAGGGCCGCGCCGCGGACTTCGAGGCGCATAGCGGCCAGGCCTCGTTCTCGTCCTGGGTGAAGGGGAAAATCGAGGCGCCGCTTATCACTCTCCTCGCTGGCGGCTGCGCCTGGGACGACGTTCACGCGCTGCTTGGCAAGGAGGGGCTCGCGCTCAAAAAGCGCGGCGCTGGCTTGGTCATGGTCGACGCCACGGGCCGCGGCGTCCGGGCGTCGGCCGTCAACCGCGCCTTCTCGATGCAGGCGCTCACGACACAGCTTGGGGCGTTCCAGGTCTCGCCCGCCTCCCAGGCGCAGGCCACCTATCAACCGAAGCCGCTTCAGGGCAACACAAGGGCGCTGTTCGCCGAATACACGCGCCAGCGTCAGCAAGGCGCCGATGCGCGAAAGCAGGCGCGGGAAGCCAGCGCGCGCGACCGCGAGGACATCTTCTGCGGTGTTTGCGAAGCATCGGGCCCAGGTCAAGAGGTCCGGATTGACGCGCACGGGAAAGCGCGGGCGCCGCCTCGAGCTCCAGCTGCTGCGCACCCAAAGGCTGGCCGAAGCGGCGAAGCGTTTGCGCGCGACCGAAGAGGACATCGACAAGCGCTTCTTCTTCACCTGGATCGCCTTTCTGCAGGATCGCGCGGCGCGGGGCGATGTAGAGGCGCTTCGGGCGCTCAGATCGAGCGGCAAGCCCGCGGCCCGCGCGGCGGCCGACTTCATCACCGCTCGGGACACGGCCGCCGCGCAGACGATCATCCTTCAGAACCTGCGGCCGACGGTGCGGAAAAACGGAGACCTCGCCTATCAGCTCGGCGACGGCGGCGTCGTGACCGATGAGAAGGAGCGCATTCGCGTGGACCGGCTGTCCTATCAGGCGGTGCTGACGGCGCTCAGCCTCGGCGAGAAGCGCTTCCGTGGGCAGACCCTGGCTCTCGATGGAACCGCATCCTTCAAGCGCCAGGCGGCGGAGGTGGCGGCCGCGCTGCGGCTCAACATCGTCTTCGACGACGATGAGATGGAGAAAGATCGCCTCAATCTGATCGCGCAGAAAACGCCGCCAGCGCCTGCAAAAGCTGTTGTCGACTTCGTCGCCACGCAAAATCGCATCGCGCAAAGACGATCAGGCCGATATGCTTATCGGCTGTGGGCCACGGGGGATGCTGGCGAGGCGATCTATAGAGGCTTGCGGACGATCGACGGTCATGACGCGCTGCTTCTGCAACGGGGAGCGGAAGTGCTCGTCAGGCCGGCCAGCCCCGATGAGGTCGAACAGGCGAAGGCCTGGCGCGCCGGCGCCGCGGTTCACTACTCAGGCTCAAGTCGAGGGAGAACGCGATCATGACGCCCATCGGAGCAGAACCGCCGAAACCCAAAAGCAGACGAACGATCGGCTTCGTCTTTCTCTTTGCGGTCATCGCGCTCAACAGCGCCGCCACGCAGCATGTCGCGGCGAAGTTCGCCTATCATCCGGCGCTCGGCGCTCCGCTTTATGGGCATGTCTATGCGCCCTGGGAGTGGGTGGTGTGGTACGGCCGGTTCGGCGCCAGCGCGGAAGCGGTGTTCCAGCCGGTCATGATCGGTGTGTCGTTGAGTTTGGCGCTGGGCGTTCTCGGGCTGCTCGCGATCAGCGGGCGAAATCCCGAGCGCCACGAGGGCATTCACGGCACCGCGCATTGGGCGAGCTTTGACGAGATCAGGGCGACGGGTCTTCTTCCGAAAAAGGGAAAGGGCGGCGAAGGCGTCTATGTCGGCGGCTGGCGCGACGGCCGCGGCCGGCTTCACTATCTCCGCCACAACGGGCCGGAGCACATCGCGGCGATCGCGCCCACGCGCTCCGGCAAGGGCGTCGGCCTTGTCGTGCCGACGCTCCTGTCCTGGCCGCACAGCGTCGTCGTGAACGATCAGAAGGCCGAGCTCTGGAACCTGACCGCCGCCTGGCGCAAGGGCGAGGCCGGCAACGTCGTCATGAAGTTCGATCCGGGCGCCGAGACGGGAAGCGTGAGCTTCAACCCGCTCAAGGAGATCAGGCTCGGCACGCTGCAGGAGGTGGGCGACGTGCAGAACCTCGTGACCATCCTTGTCGATCCGGAGGGCAAGGGGCTTGTCGACCACTGGGCGAAGACGAGCCACGCCTTCCTCACCGGCGCGATCTTGCATGTGCTCTACAAGAAGCGGGCCGAGGGCAAGGTGGGCTGTCTGCCCGATGTCGCGCTGGCGCTCTCCGACCCCGACAGTAAGGTCATGTCGCTCTATCTGGAGATGATCCAGAACAAGTGGGGGCCGAACGGCGCCGTTCACATCACCATCGCCAGCGCCGCCCGCGACATGGTGAACCGGCCCGACGAGGAGCGCGGCTCGGTTCTCTCCACCGCCATGTCCTTCCTGTCGCTCTACCGCGATCCCTTGGTCGCCAAGAACGTGGCGCGCTCGGACTTCAAGGTCATGGACCTCATGAACCATGCGAAGCCCGTGACGCTCTTCCTTGTGGTGCGGGCCGAGGACAAGGACCGCATGAAGCCGCTCATGCGGCTCATCATCAACCAGCTGGTCCGCGTGCTTCTGAGGCCCGAGATCACCTTCGTGAAGGGCCGGCCGCAGCCTCCGCACAAGCATCGGCTCCTGCTCATGCTCGACGAGTTTCCGTCCTACGGGAAGCTCGAAGTGTTCCAGGAGGCGCTCGCCTATATCGCGGGCTACGGCATCAAGGCGTACCTCATCAACCAGGACATGAGCCAGCTCTGGGGCGCCTATGGCAAGGACGAGAGCGTGCTCTCGAACTGCCATGTCCGGATCGCTTTTGCGCCGAACCGGGTCGAGACCGCGGAGTGGCTCTCGCGCATGTGCGGGACCGCGACCGTTGTGAAGGAGGATGTGACCACGAGCGGCAAGCGCTTCGGCGCGGTCCTGACGCAAGTGTCGAAGACCTATCACCAGATCAGCCGGCCGCTCGCCACCGCGGACGAAATCATGCGGCTCAGGTCGCCCGTGAAGGACGAAGGCGATCTGATCGTCGAGCCGGGCGAAATGCTGGTCTTTGTCGCCGGCCACGCGCCGATCCTCGGCACGCAGAGCCTTTACTTCCGCGATCCCGTCTTCCTGGATCGCGCCCAGCTGCCCGTGCCTACGACCGACAGCCTTCACCGCAGCGAGGTTCCGCCATTTCAAATCACCGCCGCCGCCGCGGCCCAGTCGTCCTGATCGTGTTTGGCGTCGTCGCGTCTTGCTTGATGCTGCTCGCGGGAAGCCTTGGCTTCCGGCTCAACGAGACGCCCTCGGTTCCGGTCGGCCTGTGGCGTGTCTTGCCCGTCGCCGTCCTCGAAAGAGGACGCGTGGTGAGTTTCTGCCCGCCGGCGACGGACGTGTTCCTGGAAGCGCGCCGGCGCGGCTATCTCCAGCGCGGGGCTTGTCCTGGCGCGCTGGAGCCGATGCTGAAGGTGCTGGCGGGGTTGCCCGGCGACGAGGTGCTGCAAACCACAGACGCGCTCTTCATCAACGGCCGCGCCGTTCCGCATTCGAAGGCGCTCGATACGGACGCTGAAGGCCGTCCGCTCCCGGCGCTTGAGAGCCGCCGCTTCGTCATCCGCGCCGGGGAAGGGGTGTTCGTCGGCGCTCATCCCCGCAGCTTCGACAGCCGGTACTTCGGGCCGCTGCCGCTCGCCGCGATCGAGGGCGAGGCCCGCCCCATTCTCACAGCGAACTAATCGCCTCAGCAAAGGAGTCCTGCATGAGCACCCTCGAATTGAAGCGCGCCTGCGATCTTGTCTGGTTGGCCATCGAGAAAGCCCGCGCCGATTACGGCAAGGCGGTCTGCGATCCGGCCGGCTTTCTTCTCGCCTTCCAGCGGGCGGACGAGGCGCCCCTGCGCTCCATCGCCATTGCGCAGGGAAAGGCCTACAGCGCCGCGCTCATGCAAACGAACACGTCCTTGCTGCTCGAGCGTCTTCAGCGCGAGAAAATCGAGCTTGCCTCCTTTTGCGATCATCGGCTCACGGCGTTGCCGGGCGGCAGCGTGATCGAGGACGCCGCCGGCGCGATCATCGGCGCGATCGGCGTGAGCGGTCTTGCGTCCCATGAGGATCAGCAGATCGCCAATCTCGCCGCCGCCTCAGCGCCCGCTCTGCGCTGACGTTTTAGCCCTCCTAGGGTGAGCGCGGACCCTTCCATTCCGGGTCATTCCAGCGCGGGTCATGCCAAGGCAGCCTTCCGTGCCGAGGGTCATCCCAAATCAGCGTAGCCCAACGCGGGTCATGCCAACGGGGATCATTCCAGCGATGATCGTTCCAATTGGCCTCGCCCGGCAGAGGAAGGCGAGGGCGGCCTCGGCGTGGCTCGTGGTCGCGTAGAGCTACCAGAAACGGCAGGAAAATCCATCCGATCACCGTGTGGTAGGCGAACAGGAGGATAGACAGAGCGGAAGCGAACTTAAGCGCTGTCCCGGCTATCCCGTAAACCGTGTTCGTTCGCCGAAGATTCAAGACAAGCGAAGCGATGACGCCGATGGCTCCCAATCCCATCAGATAGAGTCCCTCGGGCTTCTCTCGACCGATTTCAGCGATGTGGCGCCGCCAAGCGTCGCCGAGGTAGATGGCTGCGATCAAGACAACCCACCAAGTTATAGCGTCCATCCTTAGCGGTTCGACGCCGAACCGCTCCTGGCAGCGCCGATTGTAGAAGCGGTTCGTCCAATCCAGCGCGACGAACACAGCCAAGAATTTGATCAACCCAATGGTGAGATCGGGGTCATGCATAGGAGCCGCCTCTCAACTGACAGGAGCAGGAGCTATGACGTGCTCTGTATTTATAGTGTTAACCCACTTTGATCCACGCTTGATTTCGCCAATTTTGATCGTTCTTATACGATAAGTAGGAGCGTGATTCGATGCGTATGCGTGCTTGCTCTTTCTTTCCGAGCGCTCGAAGGGGGTTGAACTCCCGACATCTTTTTTGGGCCATGTTTGTAAAACCGGGCCTGCAGATTAGCCCCTTTCATGCAACGGATTCATCGACAGTAAGGGGGTTCATCCTCACCCCTCTTGGTCGCCGCCGGCAAATCAATATGGGCGATCCTTGGTCCGCCTCTTCTAAAGCTCCTCCTGCATCGATCCGGGTAGACGAGGGCTAGAAGCGCCGTTCCCGTGCTGATCGCTTTATTGCCATCAAAAGAGTAATAGCTGCGAGCGCAGATGATCTTCGCTGTTCGCAGCTGCTCCTCAGCAATCAAGGAGGCGGGCAGGTTGAGCGAAACGAAACAGCGCTACCACGCGGAGATTGAAACGGCGATTAAAGTTGCGCGCCGGTCGGGTATTCGCTCCGATGTGGACGCCAAAGACGGCGCTCAGATCTACGCCTATCCCTTGACAGAAGGGCGGATCGCCTGGGGCGTCAACGCCGCGGATACCGGGTGGAACACCCTGCGGGCGGTTCGCGAAGCAAACGGCGCCGACACGGGCCTTTCGGACGCCGGGCGCCGGTGAAAGGAGAAGCGATCATGCCGGATAATGTAATTTTCCTCCCTGAGAAGGTCGTGACCGGCCTCCTCGGCAGAGATTTGCCTGCTTCGATCGGTCAGGAGTTCAACTATGATGGCAAGCGCTACAGGGTGCGCCAGAGGGATCCGGCGCGCTCTGAAGGCGGCGTGCCCTGTGAGCTGGTTGAGCCTCCCGTGAAGGAGCAAAAGTGCAGGCGTTCGAAGGGCCGCGGCCGGTAGTCTTCATTCTTGGCCGTTTCTGTCTGATGTTCGGGGCCATCAAGAACGAGGGCGCTCGGCGAATGGCATCATTTTTGCCCCGTTCACGGCAGTCCAGATAACACTTCAACAATTGACTGCCGAGACAATAGAATTGTTCGTGCAAAAGCGGTCATTGAAGCTCCTTCTGAGCTTTCTGATGCGCTTATAATGCGTGGCTGCTGAGTATTTTTCCTCGGGAGCCAGGATACTAAATGAGCCATCAGTGCAAGCCGATGTTGTTTGGCTGCCGCGTTGCTCTCGTTGCAGCTACGATCTGTACGCCGGTGTTCCTGGCCCTTGCTTCTCCGCCGCGTCTCTCGACGTTCTTTGCAGATCGCTCTGCGCTCATCTCGACCAGGTTCGGCTCTCTTTCACTAAACTTCGCGGCTAACGGCAGGGTGCGAGGCGACTCCACCGCCCTTCTCGCGCTTGGGGAGAAGAGCCCGAAGGATTCGGGCCGTTGGTGGGTCAAGGGTTCTTCTATTTGCATTCGCTGGGAGACTTGGTTCGAGGCGCGCCCGCGCTGCTTCGTGATCGATCTGCAAGACGGGCCGGCCTTCCAGTGGCGCGGCGAGGATGGCGAGCACGGCGCCGGCCAGCTTCTCGATCAAGGAGTGAATCAGTGACCGATCGCCTCCAAAGATTGCGCACTCTGTATCCGGACGTTTCGCAGTCCGCGCTCATGAACCTTCCAGCCGCGTTCGAGGGCGACGCGGCGAAGGTTCATTTGTTCGCCGCGACCTGGTCAACGGCGGAGGTGCTGAGCAGTATGCTCAAAAAGCATGTTCTGGGCTTGGGCACACCGGACGCGACCGTTCATCCGGACGTTCTAGGCCCCACCTTCAGAGAACTGGCGGACCTTCATTCCCGGGGCTTGTTGGAGGATGTTCGAAACATGGCCCGGCGTCCGGGCGGCGTTGAAAAAGCGGCGGTCGTAGAGGCCTTTATGCAGCGGGTCGGAAAGGTAATGACCTTGCAGGATGACGTAAGAGCCGCAACGCTGGAGCAAAGTTCGTCGCGAGCTCGCTCCCGTTAGCGGCCCTATTCGCAGCGCCGGCCTCTTTCAAGCAAGCCTTGTCATCCGTTCACTTTTGCCGCGTTCGGCCGCCGGCCGAATCGCTACTCGCTTATAGGCGATCTAATGGCGCCTGCTGCGGCGTCGATCAACACCTTCATGCCTGTCTGAGTCTTCTCAATTTCTTGGAGCAAGCGACGGACGTCGATGGCTTTGGCGCCGTGTCCTGGCTTCGTGCTGAGCCACAATTTAAGGAGGCCGCCAAGCCGCCCGAGATCGGCGTTCACCTTCAGAAGACCAAGGAAAGCCTGCTGATCTGCGGTCGAGCTGATGGGCCGGCTGAGCGCTGCGTTCCTCAAATAGGACGATACAGTGAGACCCGCCGCTTGAGCCTTTCCCTCAATGGCGAGGCGCTCTTCCGGAGAGACGAACGTCTTCAGCGGATGTTCCCTGTCGACCGAAGAACGCGCGGTTTTTCTTGGCATTCGCTATTCTAAAATCGATCAGGGATGAATAGCAATGGCGCCTGTCTCCGTCGAGCCGAAGGCGAGTAAGGACCGCGTGATGAGGCCTCGGCGAAGCCGAATGTAGGCCTACATCACACATCTTGCCATCCGCATCTCCTAAATTCTCCGACACTCTCTGAAAATCTCAGAGCCAGTTAGAGCCGTTCTGAAAATCTCTGAAAATCTCGTAGCCACTCTGCAAATTTCCGACATTCTCGGAGCCGGTCAGGAAAACTCTGAAAATGTCTGAGCAGAACTCGAACGATCTCGTGGTTTGGCCCAAATTGTCGTGATAGCCTTTAGACCTTCAGTTTTTGGAGAGTGTGGTGGCCGGAAAGGGAGGAGACCGAGCGAGGTGGGGAGAGGCTCGACATTCGTTTCGTGTCCTCGCTGTCGAGATCTTGGCCGAACTCGATGCGTCAGCGAGCAAGAAGCAGGTCTACGAGAAGTACCGAGCGCGACTGAGGATGAGCTACGTCAGCTTCACGCGCTGGGTTCGGACACATCAGAATCGTCGTGAGAGTGCGTCAGATGCGCCGCTGCTTACCCTTCTTGAGGCTTCCAAGGCTGCCGATCGCGAGGCTGCTTCTCCTGAAGCTTCGGCGCCTCAAGACAAGCCGGCGTCTACAAAGCCGCGTTCCGGACCGCTCATCGTGCGGTCCGAGAAAGAGAGAACCTTCCATTGGGACCCAACGGAAGCGTTCAACAAGAAGTTCGACTGAAGAGGGTGTTGTAATGCAAAACGGATCACACGCGAGAGCTGTAAACTTCTTTCTGAACAGCAAGGGCGGCGTTGGCAAAAGCCATCATGCCGTCTTCATGGTGCAGGCCTACCGGCAGGCCGGCCAGCCTGTGGTGGCGATCGACGCGGACGCAACCTCGGCCACCTTCTTCTGCTACAAGGCGCTGCAAGTGCGCCGCGTGCCGCTGATGGAGGGCGACGACATCAATCCGCGGGTCTTCGATACCATCGTCGAAGAAATTCTGACGACGGACGCGAATTTCGTGATCGACACCGGCTCATCCTCCTTTGTCGAGCTCAATCGCTACCTCCTGCGGAACGGAATTCCGCAGCATGTGGTCGAGGGCGGAAAGCGCTTCATCGCCAACATCATCATCGCTGCCGGGCAATCTCTTCGCCGAGACGTGCTCGAACTTGGAGGCGATCGCCGATCAGTTGCCGCAGGAAGTCGAGATCGTGGTTTGGATCAACGATCATTTCGGCCCTGTCGTTTCGGCTGGCCGGCGGTTTGAAGACCTTGAGATCTACAAGATGACGCAAAGCCGGATCGCGGCGGTGATCCAGCTCGAAGATCACACCTTCGGCGAGAAGCAGACCTTCGGCGCGGACGTCTCTCAAATGACGCGGGCGGGCCTGACCTTCGCGGAGGTTCAGGCCTCTCCTGAATTCACCGTCATGGCGAAGCATCGGCTCAAGAGAGTAGAAAAAGACCTCTATGGAAAATTCGCCGTACTCCTCGGAGACGCCGCCTGAACAAGACGATGAGACGCAACGTCTGATCGGAGAGGTCGCCAAACGCCATGGCATCGTGCTGGGGTCTGGCGACCCCCTTTGCATCGTTCTGACCGTTCTTGAGCTTTTCCTCGATCGCTACCTGTCGAGGCTGGACGGGATGTTCCAGGCTCACCAGGCGGTTTCCTTTGAGGCGCTGGATCGCGCTAGTGACGCCGCGAAGGCGATCGCCGAGCAGTTGATCACGTCGGCCGCCAACTATCATGTCAAGACGACGCGAGCGGGGGTCGAGGAACTCGCAGCCGCTTTGGCTCAAGCCGCTGCGGCCGAGCGGGCGAGAGTGGAAACGCTCGCGAGAGACGCCCGCCGTCTTGTCTGGATAGGAGCGCTTGTATGGGTGGCGATCCTGTCAGTCGCCATCGGCGTGGCGATCGGCGCCTTTCTAGCGCCGGCCGTGGCGCCCAGGCTTCTCAATCCGCAATCTCAAGGCAACTACACGCACCGCGAGCTATCGCCAATTTTTGGCGATGGCCTGACAGGTCAGGCTCAGCTCGGCGCGCAGTGGCCGCGCCGATCTGGGCTTTATCCAGCCGGCCTTAGACGCTACGCTGCCGTCACCGGAATCATTTCTCGCGGCGGCTTATGACGACGCTGATCATCACCGAAAAGACCAGCCAGGCTAAAGATTTGGCGGCGGCGCTCGGCAGCCGTTTCGGGAAGATCCTGCCCGCCGAGGGCCACTTGCTGCGGCTCGCCGAACCCGATGAGATCGATCCGGCCTGGAAGCGCTGGTCCTGTGCACTGCTCAAGCCGGATGGCCTCTATCCCACCCGGCCCGCCGCCGGCGGCAACAAGTCCGCCAAGCTGAAGGCCATCGCGGCGGCGCTGAAATCCTGCGAGATGGTGATCATCGCCACCGACTGCGACCGCGAGGGCCAGCTCATCGGCCAGGAAATCCTGGAGCATCTGCGCTATCGCGGCGGCGTGCAGCGCGCGCTGTTCACCGCGCAAGACCCCAAAACGCTGCGCCAGGCGTTCGCAACACTGAAGCCCAACCGTGAATTGCGCCCCCTCTACGAAGCGGCGGTGGCGCGCCAGCAGGCCGATCAAATCTTCAACCTGTCGCTGACGCGCGCCGCGACGAAGACGCTTTTGGCGCCGGGCGCGCGCGGCGTCATCGGCATCGGGCGGGTGAAGACGCCGACGCTCGGCATCGTCTGCCTGCGCGAGTTGGAAATCCGCAATTTCCGTCCCGAGGACTATTTCGAGGTTGTGGCGCAGGCGCATGTGGCGGGCGGCGGTTTCGCCATGCGCCACGCTCCGCCTGCAAAGCAGCGCATCAAGGACCGCGCCCGCGCCGAGGCGATAGCCCGCGCAGCCGATGGCTATCGCGGCCCGCTCAGCGTCAAGGTGGAGCATTGCTGCCAGGGGCCTCCGAAGTTGTTCGATCTGCCGTCGCTGCAAAAAACTTGCGGCCAGCGCTGGGGCTGGACGGCGGAGAAAACGCTCGCCATCGCCCAGGAACTCTATGACGGCGACGGCAAAAAGCTGATCACCTATCCGCGCGCCGAGGCCCGCCATCTGAGTGAGAACCAGATCGCGGATGTGCCGTCCATTACGGCCGCGCTGACACGGCTGCGCGGCTTCGCCCATCTCGATCTGTCCAAACCGGTTATACGAAAGGGCAAGTCCGGTCATTTTTGCGATCGCGTGCTTGAGGGCGTGTCACACCATGCCGTGGTTCCGAACGTCAACGTCCTCGACAACGACCTGGAGAAGCGGCTGGCGCGGCTCAGCGAGGACGAGAAACGGCTGTTCGCGATTATTTGCCGGTCCTATCTCGCCGCACTCATGCCGGACTATGATTACCGCCAGACGGTGGTCGCACTGTGCGTGCCTGTGCCGGCCGGCGCTGACGCTGAATTCCGGGCGGTGGGGCGTATTCCACTCGTGCAGGGCTGGAAAGCGGTCTACAGCGCCAGCGAGCCCGACGCCGCCAGCGACGAAACGGAACAGACCCTACCGCCGCTCACCGATGGCGAAATGGCCCGGCTCGCCGAACCGCGCGTCGACGCCAAGCGCACGCAGGCTCCGCCGCGCTATAACGAAGGCACGCTGATCGACGCCATGCAGAACGCCTGGCGCTTCGTGGAAAACCCGGCGGCGCGAGAACGGCTGAAAGAGGCGAAGGGCATCGGCACTCCGGCCACGCGCGCCGAGATCATCAAGGGTCTAAAGAAACAGAACCTGCTCGCGGCTGACGGCAAATGGGTGGTCCCGACCAGCGCGGGCCTGCAATTGTTCGAAGCGCTGAGAAACGCCGCGCCTGCACTCGTCGATCCTGGGACAACGGCCGAGTGGGAGATGCAACTCGATGCCGTGGTGACCGGCAAGGCTGATCATCGCCGGGTGATCGACGCCATCGCCGCTGAGGCGGAAAAGCTGATCGGGGTCCTCCAGCAGCGCACGTGCGGCGCGGTCAACCTCGCGCCCGCGCCTGCCAAGCCGGAGACGAAAAAGCGGCGTTCGCGCAAGCCCGCAGCGGAGAAGGATCGGCCAGCCCCGGCGAAATCTTCTCGCCGCAGGGCGGCTTCGGCCAACCCCAAACGGCCTCGCAGAAGCAAGGCTGCCCAGATGGGCGGCGCTCCGGAGACATCCGCTGCCAAGCGCGCGGCTCCGACCGCCCGCATGGTCGCTTATGCGGAGAAGCTCGCCAAGACGAAGAAGCTGCCGCTGCCTCCCGGCTACGCGCAGGATTTTCAAGCTTGCCGCCGCTTCCTCGATCAGCACGGTTAACCCAACGATCAGCCTTCCACCCAATCATACAGAAGCGGACATCGGTCGCTTCGCGACCGCCAAGCGAGAACAATCGTCGCTCAGGTCCGCTGATCGTGGCGCTGCGGTCTAGACTTCAGACGTCGATTGCCCCGGCGAGAAAGATCGCGACCTTGGGCTTGGGACAGCAATCCCAGCGGTCTTGACTTTTCTCTGCCATTTAGCCGTCGACGGCAAACCAATTCCGAGGCCGACGGGGCGTTTACGGGCTACAGCCGTTGGATTCACGAAGTTGAGCGATCGCGTCTACAGCGTACGAAAATTGTGAACGTCCAGGACTGTGACAGGGAAGAGTTCTAGTAACTTCACAAGTGCCTCGCGCTCCAGGAGCTCAACGCCGTTAATACGCGCTTGCTCTCGGGCATTGGGGTTGAATGCTTGGTTTGTGGCGCAGATGCGCTTGAAAACAATGCCTGGATATTGTGCCTCGTACTTGGCGGTGCCGCCGACAACTTCCTTGACGGCGTCCCAACCCAACTGCTTACCCTCGACGCCGGACGACTTGCACTGTATCAGAGTGCCCTCGCTCCCCCGGATCGCGATAACATCGACGCCTCCATCTCCACTTTTCGGAGTTACGGCGACAACATACCCCTGTTTGCGCCACAGTGTTGCGACGAAGGCCTCGAAGAAATTGAAGTCCATGGCAGCGAGGCGGTCGGTAGTGATCGGCGCATCGCGGATCTCGGCGGCACCGGGCGGGACAAGATCGCGAATATCGAAATCCGCGCTGCTGAGTTGGCCGCATCCCATCAGCATATCAGTCGCGAGCTCACGCTTGCGGCGTAGCAGCTCGTCCAGCTTAACGTCAAACGTCTTGAAGTCGTCCGCCACCGTCAGAGGGCAATAAACATGTACCGGCTTTTCCTGGCCGATTCGGTAAGCACGATCGGTCGCTTGATCTTCCTTGGCCGGATTCCAATGGCGCAGGAAATGGATCACGTGATTGGCCGCCTGAATATTGACGCCGAAGCCAACTGCCAGCGGCGACAGAATGATAGCGCCAAACCCTGGGCGGGCCTGGAAGGCGTCAATCCGTTTCTGGCGGCTGGCTTCAGATTTGGCGGACGCCGCAGTGTCGCCATTGATTATGTCTGGGCGAAAACCGAAATGCGCAGCGATATAGTATTGCAGCAGCCGTTGAATATCGCGATGCTCGGCAAAGATGAGCGCCTTGTCTTGGTCGCCGCGGATAACCTCCAAGCGTCGAAGCAGCCAGTCCATCTTCGGTGCCTTGCGACGGTAATCGCCCAAATCCTCGCGGACGAATGCTTCCACGCCATGGGGGCGTGGATCCGCGCAAATGAGGCGCAGGCGTTGTAGAATACCGAGATGGTTTTGTCGGCCCGGTTCACCGTCGGCGCGCTGCATTTGTCCACCAAGGTGAAACGCGCCAATATAAAAGCCGCGCTGTTCAGCAGATAGCGGCACGCGGCAATCTGGGGCCTCAATTTTGGGAGGCAGATCCTTAGCCACGTCCTTCTTTGTGCGGCGTATAAGCAGCGGCTCGACTTTCGTGCGCAACTCGCCGAGCTTTTCTCGTCCTCCTTCTTCCCACTGCTCGATGGGTCTGCCGTATTCCCGGCCGAATTCATTCAGCGCGCCGAGAAAACCGGGCTGCACGAAATCGTAAAGGCACCAGAGATCGGCCAGTGAATTCTCCACCGGCGTTCCAGTGCAAGCGATGCGGAAGCGCACCTTTTGCTTTTTGGCGGCGCGGGTGATCATAGCGTTAGGATTTTTAATGCGCTGCGCCTCGTCGCAAACCATGATCGACCAGTCTTCAATGGCAAACGAGAATTCCAAATCGCGCAGGGTTTCGTAAGTCGTGAGCACGACGCAAGAATTTCCGCGCCAGCCGGGCCGCAAAAAGCGCACCAACCCCTCGCCCTGCAACTGCGCATCAATGCTAGCGCGCGGCACACGAAGCGCCGAGAGGTTATCGCCATAGGCAGTGAGAACGGGCAGGCTGTCGGCAGCGAAAAACCGCTCGATCTCCTGTCGCCAGTTCTCCAGAAGCGAGACCGGCGCCACAACGAGTGCGGGCGGCAGACCGGAGAACTTCTCGAAGCTCCAGGCGATGAGCGTGAGAAGCTGAACAGTCTTGCCCAGCCCCATGTCATCGGCCATCAGGACACCCCGGCATTTACCCGGAGAGCGGGCAAAAAGCTGCTGCATGCGCGCCACGCCCTCGACTTGATGCGCGCGCAAGACAATATGTGGCTTTAATGCCCGTGGCCGCTCCATTTCCAGGGGCGCGGCGCAATCGGGCTCAGCCGGCTCGGGATGTTCGAGCGCATCGATATTTCCGCGGATGATGAGTGTCGGCGGCTTTGGCGCGGTACTCGTGGCGGTCTCGGACGCCGCAGGCGGAGATGGTGGCTCGGGTGAGTTCAGCGGCCCACAAATCCTGTCGGCGATCCCGCGGGCAACGGAAACCGGTATCGTCTCGGTTATGCCTGGCAAACGGATCGCGGTTTGTCCGGCACTCTCAGCGGCTTCCAGCTCCTTCTCCCATTCCTTAAACTGTTCCGGCGGAATCGGCACGACCTCATCACGGCCCGGCACCTGTAACAGGACCATCAAATTCTCGGGAAACCAGCCGTCGTCATCTTTTCGCTTGACAATGTAGGTTGAGATGAACGGCTTATCGTGGCCGATGTCAGTAACGCGCGGATCATATTGACTGAGATCATAAATCTGGTCGCGCCGAATGATGGTCGGTGGCTTGGCTCGCACCTCCAACGCCGCTTGCAACTGCGCCAGATGCTCGTGGGCGTCGCCTTGCAGCTCAAATTCATAACCCTGCCATCCGAAGATGGGCCTACCGCCTTCCAAACGGCGAGCGAGATCGACAACAAAATTCTTCAGCTCAGTGTCGCCACGGAAAACATGCGGTATGCACGTTCCACTGGCTTCTTCGATCTCAATACCGACCTCGAACGGAAACCCCGCCGCGTTGATGGCGATGTGTGGGCGGAACCGCTCGAAGCTGATACCCGCCGCTGCTTTTGCTTCATTGACTTGGTCTTCGTCAATCACCAGCGTGGCGTCCGGCCCGAGAGCGGAATATGGGTTCAGCAGAAATGCCTCCGCCCTCGCCCCCGTAATGCGCCGTCCCTGCATACGCTTGATTTCGCCGAGTACAGTGCGGATTTGCGGGGTGATCAGGACTTGGACGACGCCTTCGGGGGTTGCGATGTCGTATCGCTCCTTGACGCGATCCGCTCGGTCAAAGGCCAACAGCCAGTTCTCAGGCGCACCTTCAAACGTGGGCTGGACTTCGGTCACCGCAGTGTCGCCGACCTCGGCCTTGCGCAGATGAAGCTTCAATTTTTCCGGTGTAAGCACCACCGTCCGGCGCAGGAAATCTCCAAGTTGGGCTTTAGCATCAACGGCTGAGCGGCGAATTTTGCCCCATTGCTGTCGATGAAAGGTGTCGTTGCGCTCAGCGTCGGTTCGCTGGTTAAAGGCGCCAATCGTCTGCGTGAGACGCCACACGGGTTGGCTTAGCAGCCGCAATTCCGCGCCGACTTGCACCGCGCCGCCGCGCATAGCCGCCACCGGTTGATGGGCTGCGTCTACCAATGCGAAATTTATGCGGAAATTCCGATCGGTGAGGGACCCTTGAGACGTCAGACGCAACGTCAAGTCACTGATCCGGGGCAGGCGCAGCAAATGCAGACTTGAGGTGTAATTCCTGTCATCGACGAGAGCGTAGAGAGCCTCCCACGAAATAACCGCTCCCGCCGGTGTATCCGCCGCATACGCCTCATCTTGCAGTTGGTCGACAAGACCGGCAATCTCCGGCGAGGAATAGCGCGCGCGAAACGGCTCCGTCGCGTCAGGCTGGTTGCGGCTGATGAGGACGCCTTGGTTTGTGTAGCTGATCCAATAGTTGTTCGCGCTCATGTTCGTGCCTAATCCTCCGTAGCGGACAGCCACCATCCTCGACCCTGCTTAAATCGGAAACCCAATTCAACGAGCCGCGTCTCGACGTGATGAGGTACTTCGTTTGACAAAACCCAAAGGTTGCCACCGCGCGCGCGCAGGTCTTCCCAAGCTAAGTTTTCCCTCTTCATCAGATCGCGCAGCTCGTTCACATCGAGGCTCGCCTTCGTTCGCCCTCCGGGTGGCGTGCGGCGGCTGGAGAATACAGGCGCCGAAGCAGCGGATGCGCCACGCCTGCCGCCATCGGGGTTGATATTGAACCGAGTGCGAAGCGTCTGTTCGAACCTCTCCTGCCAGCTTTGTCCCCTAGCTTCTCTATGAAGAAGGCGGCTTTCTTTATCGGATTTCAGGTCGTCAATATCGTTGCTCTGCACTCCTTCAAGGGAAAAAGGAAGTTGATGACTCGTATAAGTATACGTCGCATTGCCGCTACGACTAAATTCGACGATGAGCGCGTTGCCGACACGCATGATAAACGCGTTATTGGCTGGCTCCGTGCCGGTGAGGTGCATTAGGCGCCCCTCTAATTTTCTTCGTAATGCACGAATATTGGGATCCGTGGAATAGAGCGTCCTGCTGCCTAGAATGAAATACATGTCGTCGATCTGCTCAAGATACCGTCGCCAGAACTCGAAACGGGTGCGGTCTCCGCGCCCGTCTTCCGCTAATAAATTGAAGAATTCAAATATCAGATCTAGCTTCAGCCAATTGCTAATCATCTGCCGAGCGGCGTTTGAGACCCGGCCCCACGCCATCTCATTCAGCGGCAGCCACGGATTTTTCCATGCAGCCACCGAAAATTCACGAAGTTCCTTGTGGACGTCTGCGCCTTTGCATCGGTGGTAGCGCTCAATAAGCCCGGCAAGGATTTCATCCCGCAATGAGATGAAACGCTTGTCTTCAATGGTACGCAAGAGCGCTTGTAGATGCGTCTTGAAGAAGTCGTCGTCAGCCTCCACCGCCACCGTGGTGGCTTCGCGCAGCACCGCGGCGCTTAGCCAAGCTTCACCCGTCAACCCCAAATACTCGCTGACTTGATTGATGCTGGTCCGTTTTTCCGCCAGCATCTCGTCAGCGAACTGGCGTCCGGGGTGTTTGTCCAGCAGTCCCGGATGTTCGGTCATTGCCTGCGCCCAACTCGGGCGAAATGGCAGATCGCGCGCAATGTCTGCGCGGGCAGCGAGAAACTCGCGGAGCGGTTCGCGGTCAGCCTCGCCCTTTTTCGAGGCATCCGAATGTCCGAAATAGGCTCTCAACAGGCGGCCATACAGCTTCCCGAAGGCGCGGGGCTCGCCGCGCTCGGCATCCACGAGTTGAGCCAAGCGCTTCATCGCGGCTCCGTCCGTTAGAAGCACATAGTCGTCGGGCTGTAACGTCATCGTGCAACCCCAACACGCAAGCCGTAATTGGCGAAAGTCCAGCGTTACGCCCGCGCGGCAGGCGAGCACCGAGGTTTTGATGCGTTCGAAAATGTCGCCATGAGATTTGGGATCGCCCATCGCGCGCACACGCAACCGCAGTCGCTCCTGAACTTCATCGAGGTTCTTGACATGCTCGTCCACCGTTACAGTGAAGTCTCTAGTCGCGTCGCCATTCAACTTGGAAAGCATCCGGCTCAGCGCCTCGATGGCATCCATCCTGCTACCTCAAAGCGCAGTTGCCGATGAGATCTACCGTCTGAGGGCGTGGCGGCGGGCGGCCCTTCGCATCCAAATCTTCCAATTGGTAGAATTCGATTCGCAACTCGATGCGACGGCTGGCCTCAGGTGTCGATTTCGTGGAATTCGAGGAATACCCGCCGACCAAAAATAATTGCATGATAAGGGATTGATCTTCCCGGCTTAGTGGCTGAAGCGGGGGTTGTAGCGCTGTCGAAGGTTCACCGGTGTTTCGGGCTTGTGTCCAATCGTTTGCGAGCAGCACGCACATCACGCGTTGGCTGCGTTGCAGACTGAGATTGAGGTTGTCGAGATAGGTCCAGTCCGAACTGGTGAAGCCCTCGACGACGACACGCTTCAGCCAGCGCGTGCCCAGATCCGTGCGCGCGACATTCAACAGTTCGGGGATGAATTGGCGCAGCGCGTTTGTCTGATCCGTCGTTAGATCGTTCCGGCCAAGCCGAAATTGCGCGCGGCTGCCGAAATCGATTACATGCCGCTCGCGATCCAGCCGCACACCGTCATGGCGGACAATTGCTTTGTCGATCATGCGGAGCAAGCTTTGCAAGTCGGTCGCGCGCTGCTTAGTGGCATCATTGCGCTTGCGCTTCTCCTCTTCGAGTTCCGCCTTGGCGCGCGCCAATTCCTCGCGCTCCTTCTTTAGCTCTACTTGAGCCTTGACAGCCTCATCGCGCCGCTTGTTCGCGTCATTAAGCGCGACTGAAAGCGATACCAGGAACAGCACCATCAATGCCGTCATTAAATCGGCGAACGAAATCCAGAAGGGGCGCTCGCCTTCCTCCTTGCCGTTGCGATGGGCTGTGATCCGCGCGAACAACATTGCTAGCGCCTTGCATTCACGGTGCTCAACACATCCTCAAAATCCGTAACAATCTGAGAGATGACCCGCGTTGACTTCGTGACTTCCTGATGGAAGGTCTTGTTGGCGTCACCCACGGTTTTGAGCATATTCGTGCTGAACTGCTGGTGTGCTGCCGCCAGCACCTCGTTCACCTTCGTCAGGTATGAGTCCGCCGCATCCTGGGCATGCCGAAGTTTCTCTGCCGCCCGTCCGATTTTGTCCACGGCCTGCCCAGTCATCGAGGCATCGCGCTGCGCGCTGGCAACGGTGTCGCGCAGCGTCGCCACGATAGTTTCGAACTCCGCTCGCGCCGCGCGGTAATCGGCGACAATCTCGCCAACATGCGTGGATGCAGCGCGCAGAACTTCAGAGATTTGCACCATGTGCCCGGTGAGGGTGCTGGCCTTGTGGAACATTTCCGACAACCCTGTCCCGGAGCGCGAGAATTCGTCCGCCGCCGTGGTCATCTTCACGGCGCTGTCGCCAAGTGCCTGAACATTGCGCGCCGTGGACGCCCCAAGGTCGGCTATCGCTCCGCGCATGGCGCTTGTCGCCTGTTCGATAGCCTGCGTTTGGCTGCGGACCTCGCCCGCCAAGCCCTCAACAGTGCGCCGTGCTTCCTCGGAAATCTGTTGCTGGTGGGAGCGGGTCGCCTCACCCGACGCATCGGCTTGTTGCCGAAGCGCGCCAATCGTACGGGAAATCTCCGCGCTCAAGGTTTGCAGCATCGCGGTCACATGCTGCTCTGTGCCGGACTGCGACCGCTCAACGCTGGCGCGCATCTCATCCGTAAAAGCACGCATAGCGTCGTTCATCTGCCCCTGACGCGCGGCCATGTCGTCGATTGCCTGCCGCAATTGCGCCGACATTGCGCTGGTGACGGTCTCTCCGGCGGCGCTTACGCTCTGCGCCATGCTCTGGAATGTAGCGACGGCGGTTTGCAGCGCGCGCACCGTTTCCGCCTGGAGTTCCTTGGCATGCCCAACCTGTCCGCCGAGCAATTGCTCTAACTTGTCGGCAAAGGCGGCCATTTGGTCCTGAAGCCCGGCGCCGATGGCTTGCCCCTGCGATCGTCCGAATTCGCTGAAGCCCTGGGCGACCGCGTCGATTGGCTGCTGCAAGCTCATGCGAAGTTCGGCGGTATGCCGCCCTGCCACCTCGATCTGCTTTTCCGACAACCGCTCAAGGATGTTGCCCAACTCTCCGACGAGGCTATCTTTCAGCTGCTGCGAGTTGGTAACGGCCTGCTCCGAGGCTGAGACGAGCCGGCGAAGATATTCCTCGCCGACGCCGGCGGAGTATAGCCGGTCGATGGTACGGCAAACTTCGTCTGTCAAACGTAGAAGGTGCGCATACCGCCATTTTTCAAAGAATGTCACCACCATGGCGACGATGATTGCGCCTGCGGAAAAATAGAAGGCTTCTGCAACCGACGAAATGAGCACTTGAGTGTCCAAGCCTCCGCCGACACTCGCATTTCTTAATCCAAAGATCAGACCAAGAAACGTACCAATAATACCTAGGCCGGTCAACAGTCCAGGAAGATGCTTAAAAAACTCGACAGACAGACAGGCATCAACGACAGAGCCGCTATAAAATATGGCATTAGATGGTAGCGTGGCCCGATATTCATTTGTTCTTTCTAGGCCGTTCTCGTCGACAATCTTTTCCGCGTGAAGCGTCTCACAATACTGTCCCCAAAGATGATGAAGATCGTGGTCAGAAACATCAATATCACGTGGATTAGCCCCGTTGTTGTTCAGCGGCTCCAAACTTCGAATAAATTGGCGCAGCGTACGCGAAAGTGTGATTGACCGACCTACGTAAATTCTAAAAAATCCAAGCACCAACAAGGTGCCTACCGCTCCGAGCACAAAAAGATGCCAATACTTCTGTATCGTATCCATCGCTTACAATCATGAATTTGAGAATTAGCAAGGAGCTATGCTCCCTCAATTGCGCTAATATGGTCACCACAGCACGATTCGGCATGACCTGAGAGCGCAGACGCCCAATTTCCTGGGGACGAGTTCTGTCCTCGTTGTGTCGCGCCTTGGCATGCGCGCGTCAAAAGCGCGCCAACATCACCTCATGCGAAGTGGCTGAACCCACATCCCTTTCGGTTCGCCGCACTTCGGGGAGGACTGCTTTTCGATCCCCAAGTCGCGCTGTTGTATGCCGGGTTTTCGGTCAAAACGTGGGGGGAGCCACCCGTCCCCCCGGCCGCTGCGGCTAATAAGTCCGCTGATTGCCTGCGGACAAACAGTACCCGCAGCCGACTTATCTTCCGCTAAGATTTGGCTGAACAAGCTAGCCCAACCCCCAGTCCGGTCTTCCATCTAGAAAGACACTTCTGCATAATCTTCTCGGATTGCAAGGAATCGATTCGGTATATCCCTGATCCGGAAAAGCCAATGACAAAGCAGATTGATCTCAAGGAAGCAATCAACGCGATTTCCGATGTTGTGCAAAACCGGCCAAGACCTATCCGCGAATTCGATCAGATTTATATGAAGACCGGCGATATGGTCATGCAAAGCGAGTTCGTTGCAAGTTGGGCAAGAGATAAACGCCTTGCTTTTATTGGCGATGGAGACGCTATTAGCGTGTGCGTCGCCTATCTTAAAGGTCGCGAAATCATCGACTACGGCCCGTCGAAAATCATGGTACTCGATTTCGACGAAAGAATTGTTCAGGCAATTAAGAGGTTTGCAGACAAAGAGCGCCTCGAACATCTTGACGCCACGCTTTATAACTGCCTGGACGCATTACCTTCGCTCCCGAAATTTGATGCGTTTTACACGAATCCACCTTGGGGTGCCTCAAATAACGGCGAAAGCGTCAACGTATTTACTCAGCGTGGGATCGAAGCTATCGGCTACGAAGGCGACGGCCTCATCGTTATCGCGGATGATGAAGAGTTAGAATGGCCGAAGCAAGTGCTGGCTAGCGTTCAGAGGTTTTCAATCGATCGCGGATTTTATGTTTCAAGAATGATGCCACGACTTCACCTTTATCATCTGGATGACGCGCCGTACTTGCACTCCTGTAATCTCGCTATCAGTTCATTGCCCGATAACGGGCGCCACGCCGAGAGCCATCCGATAGATGACCCGGACCGTCTCAAAAATTTTTACGGCCGATCTAAAGCTCCTCGCGCTCGATACATTCGTGAGAGGAAGACGCTCAACTATGGCATGGCGCACGATGACGAATACCAGCTTGAGTTGATGGAAAAAACGCAATGACCACAATTGTTAAGCCCGGGGCGGGTCTGCTGTTTATGAAAGTCGGCACCCATGCCAGGGAAAGCCTTGAGGATATAATTGCCCGTAAAAGCAAGGAGATTGCTGACACAGGCTATGGCATGTGGGGCTATGGTGGGAACACATGCCATCCACGCACCATGGTGCAGCCCTTCGCCGAAGAACTAGCGATCAGGAAACAGCCCATTTATCTTTGCATGCAAGCGATGGTTTCCAGTCATTTTGCTGAACCGCTACGAGCGAGCGAATACTCACCCGATGGTATCACTTGGAAACCAGTGCCAAATACCATACACGTGCTAGGATCGCGTTACGCTCTAGTGATCAAAGAGCTTCGCCGCGAAGAGCATGTCCTGCCATTGAACCAAACAAAGGTAGCCGTCGGCAACAGTCGTGGACGTCTCGGGAGCCGATACCTTCAGGGCCGGGTAGATAAAGCGTGCTTAGAAGTGTTGGAGGAGCCTGAGAGGACTAACGAAGAGAATATACCTTTGATAAGCATTGACATCGTCGCTGAGTTAGCTGAGCCCTACGCTGTATTCTTGCGAGACCACAAGTGATTGGTACAGGAGGCTTCCGGACTTTCGAGACAGATCACGGATATAGCTCTGCAACCCATCGCGGGTCACTTCATTATTGAATCCTCCAGACGAACATCCGCAACAAATCGCTGCCGTCAAATCAACACCTGGCTCCCGACAAACGAGACGGGAGAGCTCCTCGGCCCCAATTTGTTCCAGGATAGCAATCAACACTTGTTCGAAGCAGACCACCTTGTATTCGACTTCTTTTTGTTTTTTCAGGTGCTCCGCGAGCGGCCACAGCCCTTGAATAGCACGCTTGTCACCCGTAAACATGAGACGAGCCTTGCGTAGTAGAAGAATTGAAAGGAGGAGGCTTTCTCCTCCATCGAAGGAGATATCGTTTTTCTGTGCCAAGCCCTCTATCTCTGCCGCCAGAAGAACCTCGGCTTCTGTGGGTTCCGTCACATGAGCCCAAGCAAGAAACTGCTCAAGCCTTTCCACGCAACTGGCTGCGTCATTTATCCTCTTTGATTTCGAGATCTTTTTCTTAACGACAAAGCCTGCTACCCCCATAATAGAAGGGGAGCTCTCCCAAGGATGGACCTGAGAAAAAGAACTAACCAAATCAAAACAGCTCACTTTGAATATAATATCATTATCAACTAAATCCAACTCAGGCATCGCCGAGCCCCATCACAGTCCGCACATAGCTTGCTGTGTCGTCACTTAAACTTGACCAATCCAATTGAGTATTCGCAATGGCATTCACTTCCTGCCACACCGGCTTCGCATGCTCGTAGATAAAACGCAAGCTTGCCATCCCCTTCGACCATTCATTTGACTGAAATGCATAGCAGAGCGCGAGAGTCCCCGCCTCGATACGTTCGACATGTCCCGCGTTTTTTGCAGCCTCGGCAAGTTGTCTGGCTCCGAATTGCGGCACATCTGACTGAATCACCGGCGAAGGTGTGCCTGTAAGCAAGGAAAGAGCATAGGCATCAGCAGTCGCTTCCTCCACGTCACCGCCGCTGCCCCAACTCCCAGGATCGCCCAACTCTACGATCGCCGAGCCGTCGCTGATGTGCCCAAGCATGACATGGCCAATCTCATGGGCCAGCGTGAAGGCTAGTGGCGCCGGATAGTTTGCGTCCTTACCAAGGAGCACTGCGTACCGTCCGCCTGATCGAGCCACCATGGCATGCATCGATTTTGTCGGGAGAGGGAAAACCCGCAAGTGTACTACTGGAATACCTAACGCCCAACACGTCGAGAGTAGCTGTACCAGGTCAACATGCTGGTGCCGAGCAAGGATAGCACGACGCAGTTCGAGAGCCGGGATGGTACGATCCACCTCAACTCCTCTCATCATGCCGACAAGAATACGCCCAATGGATACACCGAACGAACTAAGGGCATCTTTTTCTTGCGTTGTCTCCGCAGAAACGTGCTTGAAGCGAGCATGATCACGCCAGACAAATTCCACTTCGTCGTTTAGGAGCGGTTTTGGTGCTATTCCCAATTTGCGTGCGATTGCAAAGCATAACTCCGCTCGCGCGGATGAAGACGAATTAGCCTCATCGCTCCACCAATCTGGCCACGCCGCATCGACGATTTTTTTGCTTAGGCCTGACTGCTTCAGAGCGCGACGAAGTTTTTTGGCGTCTGTTGTCACACAACAGCCCCTAACCAAAAAGTGCCAGCTGCTGTTCGCCTCTACGTGAGCGCCTGCCTTTCTCACCTCTCACCAGAATTGCGAGTTGAAGCCAATCCGAAGCCCGTATCTGTCGCACTGAACTAAGCGCCTCCCAAAGTTCTGCCTTCGCTCTTTTTGATAACTCCATAGGACTGCTTAGCCTCACCCACATCGGCCGCGCGAGCGTGGCCAGCAAGTTGACCCTATACGACGTCGCTTCCCCTTCCTCTGCGACACGCCTCAACAGCGCAGTGACTTGGGAAGCGCCAACTGGCCGTGCGGCCTCGGAGACATTACGGTATGCAGACGGATCAAAGGCCCCCCTATCAGATAGACGAAGCCTATTGGGCGTATGACACATGAGCGCGTAATGGGATCGACCGTTTGATTTTGGCCTGCTAGTAACGAGCACGTGTGGCGGCAAAGGATGCTCGACATCCGCCAGGTCTAAGTAGCTTCGCCATACCCAGATGTTTTCAGGAGCAGCATCAGATGCTTTCGGGCGAGACTTCATAAGCGAAAAAATCACATCAACGTTGGTTGGTCGCCGCGCAATTTCTCTAAGCGAGCGCGGGGGCGCGTTTCCAATTCCCCAGCAGAATAAGCCGTTCCCTGTCTCTCTCTCAAGTTCTTTCCGAGATATAATGTCGTTGATGTCCTGCCCCGCCTCCGCTTGCATTCGTGTCCAACAGATAATTCTGTTTATATCGGAGTTCTGCATCACAGGTCTTTTTCTGGTGCACTCCTCAGCGGTACAAGATTTCATATCATTTACTCCCACTAGGGAAGCTCGTCACACTCGTCCCAGTTTGATAGCGTCGACAAAACCACGAATCGATACTGTGATCATGCCCATTGGTAATGGCAGGATCAATCGATTAGAAATCTTGTCCCCGATCGCATGGGGTTGCGCCTATCTTCCTCTCGCGTAGAGCGTGATCAATGGCCGCCGAGGTCACCTACATGGGGGCCTAAAGCCTCAAGACCTTGTCGGCGACAGCCAAGAGGCTTTCATGACGCATTAATATCGCCTGCTCGTCCCATCGTGGCTTGCGTGCGATTTCGTTATTCATGGCGAAGGCCTGGTTGCCATTAACGCCAAAAACAAGGTCTTTCTTCTTTTGGAAGTCGCTATTCCCGATCTCTGCGTTAGCGGGGCCGGTGAGGATAGTGAGATTACCAAGGCACATGCAGAGTTGTTTGCGGCGTGTTGGATCGCCGAAAATCTTTAGCCGTTCGCTGCGAGGCGCCGGTTTTTGCGGCAATACATGTTCAATGGTTATGTTGTCGGGAAAATAGATGGGTATCTCTTCGGTCTGCATTTCAGCATTTATGCGAAGCAAGAGATGGCGGATAAATTTGACGTCCTTGATGCCCTTGCGCAACTTCGCTTTGATGCTTGGGCGCTCGTCATCGGAAATGAATAGGGGGCTTGAGAGGGCGAAGGGGTCTTTCCCATTGACAATGAGCGCAGTGATCTCCTTGAACCGCTTCACGCGCTTGGGCTCGCGCGTACCTAGAACACAAATCCCGAGGCAGAGCGAGTTTAAGTAGCCGAAGAAATCATAGGCCTTGGCCGCTGAGGGGTTGGTAGACAGGTAGAGCAGTGCCAGCGGACGCCATTCTTCAAAAGGCAGATTATGCAGACATGCTACTATACGGTTGATGCGGCCGCTGTCGGCACCAAAGGCCAAGGTTGCATTGCTAAGATTCGCGTATGATTTGACGAACGCGGCCAATTTACTGCGGAAGCTGGTCATATGCACACGGTCATGGAGTAATGCATGAACACGTGTCTTGAGGGTGCTTTCGCCATCAGAGGGCATGACCAAGTCCGCAATGGTATTGACGTAATCCTCAAGCCCTTCCTGACCTATTTCAGCTTCGATCTCAGCCCAGGACTCCGCCATGCGATGATTGGCGGCACTTCCATGAGTGGTCTCGCCCAACAACTCGGATTTGATGAGGTCGAGGGCTGAAAGTGGACGGCCGGGGGTATTCACCGAGCGGAAAAGAAGATAGGCGTCGTCCATATTTTGGGCGGTTAGCATAAGAACGCAGGTCTTCGTCAGGACGAACCTGGACAGGGATATGACATTGGCGGTGGATGGGATTCGCGGAATACAAAACTCTTCGCGGAGGCGCTTTATTACGCCAAGAAGGCCTTCGAGCACATCATCGTCATGATGCTCAGGAAGCTGGCGAGTTCCTCCAGGATGCACCACCCATCGCTCGAAATACTCTTGCCAGCGCGGATGTAGAAGGATGCGCGGCGAGCGTTCAAAGAGAAGTGAGTTGGTGGGGCGCTCAATATATACCTGTAGAGCCTTTTGATCCTCCTCGGCATTGAGGCAGTCTCGCAAAATGGCCAGAATAACGGTGAGAGTGATCAGGCGTTGTTGGCCATCAATGAGGTAGTAGGCTCCATTGTCGCTTCCGCGCCCGACGATGATGGAGCCGAGAAAGTAGCTGCCGTTGGTGAGGGAGCGGCGTGAGGCATTGTGTCCGCAATCTTCGGCTAGGCAGAGATCATCGAAAAGTTGGGCAGCCTCCACTTCCGTCCAGGAAAAAGCTCGCTGGAAGGTCGGGATGTGAAAGGTGTTCGAACCTGAGAGCAATTCACTAATGGACAGCGTATCCGTTTTAAAAACCATTGCGATCAAACCCGGTGGCAACGCCTAAGTTAGCATTTCATACAGCGCAACATGAGGCAACAATTTCACGCTAATGATGCCGCTTTCGGTGCAAGGCGGAGCCAGCGAAACGCTCTGCCACCGACAATCGCGGTGCCCGGAATTTAGCAGGCTCTGCTTGATCGGCCCAACACGGTCACCCCACAGGCAACATCGCAGCAGACGCTTGGCCTCTCGCGGCGGCCGTCCAGCTAACTATACCGTGAGTGGATTCATTCTGTTAAGTACGTCCTGCACGCCTTTCTCTGCTATCCATCGGGACCAGGATCGTAAAAATCTACGGAAACCTTCCTCGCTGATCCGAAGGATATTGAAGGGTGCTGTTCGCCCATTTCGAGCGTTACCTGCGAACGCAAGCATTCCTGCTTCACCCTCTCCTTGGCGGCCTTGCGCGTCGAGATAGGTGATGCCGCCGTGCCCCAATGCATTACGAAGATCTAGGATGATCTGCTTTGCGGGAGCATTCTCCGCGTCAATGATCGCTTGCTGTGTGTCCAACTGATGAAGGAGGCCGGCTGGCCAAGTTCGAGCGATGTTAAAACGCGGAAAATTCGGCACATAACTCCAATGCTCACCAGCTCGAAAAGGCGCTTGGGCAAATGTTTTTCCGTCACCAAAAGCATCAACAATCCTTTGCGCGAGAGCGGCATCGAATCCCCGATCATCGCCCGCGCGCTCGACGCCATCTGCTGCTTTCACGATGCGCTCGGCCGGAAGCACGATCATCGGGGTTGCCAGCGCAAGGAGCAGGGTCGTGCTTAAGGGGCCGCCGAAGGCTTGATCGCCCGGAAGACCCTTATGAACTAGAGGCAGAAGATTTTCGATCAACGTCTGACACCGCTCTGCGATGTCGCGACTATAGTTTTGCGGGATCATGAGCGTTTACTCCGCTTCGCGTTCGGGATGAACGGCTCCGAATAATCATCATCACCCTCGCCGAACGGGGGCTCGAATCACTGGCTATTCGATTGCAAGTCAGGTCATTCAGTCTACTATTGTGTGCGAGCAGTAGGAAGGTCCGCTTCCTGGCCATAAGCGGTTCTAGAAACTTACTAGCCTTGATAATGATCTTCGCTCGCAATGGAGTCCGCAATCTCTGCATAGCGCAGCGCTTCACACAATATGGCCCCCGGTCCCGCGATGTTCGAGCCGCCTCTTTCCACGCAAAAATGCGGAAGCTGAGAGTCGATCTCAGCTTCCGCGGAGGCTTCGCTTCTATCGGCAGTCGAAGACGGGAATTCCGAGCTTTTTGGCTTTGTCCGCGAGGTTGCCGGTGATGCCGGAGCCCGGGAAGACGACGACGCCGGCGGGCAGGATTTCGAGCATCCGATCGTTGCGCTTGAACGGCGCGGCTTTGCCGTCGTTGGCCCAGTCGGGCTTGAAGGCGATTTGCGAGACCTTGCGTTTGCCGGCCCACAGCGCGGCGATTTTCTCGGCGCCTTTCGAGGTTCCGCCGTGGATGAGAACCATGTCCGGATGCTTGGCGTGGACCTTGTCGAGAACGGCCCAGATGTGCGTGTGGTCGTTGTAATCGGCGCCGCCGGAGAAGGCGATCTTCGGGCCTTTCGGAAGCAACAGCTCGTTTTGAGAGCGGCGGCGAGCGGCAAGGAACTCGCGGCTGTCGATGACCGCGGCGGTCATATGGCGATGGCTGATGAGGCTTCCGGCGCGGGGTCGCCAGGCGGAGCCGGTTTCGGCTTCATAGTGTGAGGCGGCGAGATCGCGGAACTGTTCGAGGGCCTGGTGGCGATCGAGCAGGGCCTGCCCTTGGCTGAGGAGCGCCTCAAGTTCGACCGAGCGGATTTCGGAGCCGTCTTGTTCTTGCGCTGAGCGCTTCTGCCGGTCTTCGTTTTCGTCGAGCTGACGTTGCGCCTTCGCGGCGAGTTTGTGGAAGAGTTCGGTGAACGACCAAAGGGTGGCGTCGAGGTCGGGTTCGAGGCAGGTGTCCTGGAAGATGCCGGCCAAGGTTTCGAAGATGGCGGCCATTGCGCATTCGGCCTGGTCGCCGTCGGGCAGGGGGCGCGGATCGATTCCGTCCATAGGAGTGCGGTTGAAGAGCGTCAGTTCTTCGAGCACTCGGGCTGTCGCCGAGCTTTCGTGGGCGGGTTCGTCGTCTTCGGAAAGAGCGTTCGCCATGATGTCCTCCTGAGCTTGGAGGCCGCCTTTCGCGGCCTTGCTGGCGAGGCTCTCGCCAGAGGCGCGGGCGGAGGCCGCACCGCAGGGCGCGCGGAAGCGCCCAAGGCCGAAGCGAAGCGGAGGACGGCGTAGGGCCGTTATTTTGTTTGGCGATGCAAAGGGCGCCGCAGGCGACCGGCGGAAAATAACGGCCGTCTCGCCGTTGCCCGCCGCCGGCGCGTCTGGCCTCCTCGCCACTCTCAAGGCGCGAAGCGGATCTCCTCGCAGGAGGACATGGCGATGCATGACGGCAGGCGAACCCGCCGTCGATCGCGGCTGTTATGCTGCGAACCGGATGCGATCTTCCGGCGCCAATTGCGGGGCGATCCGCGCTTTGACGATTTGGGCCGGCGCTTCGCAAAGGTCGATGTTGAGATCCTTGGCGATCGAGGTCAGGACCATCAACTCGATGCCGGCGTCGTCGCATCGCTGGCCAAGCTGCTTTCCCGCAAAGGCGCCTGACGCATCGTTTTCGCGAAGGAGGTAGAGCCGGCGGAGGCTTTTCGGCAGGACGAGCGCCGAAAGATGGGCGGCGGACAGGGCCGCCGCCATGGGCATTGCCGGAAACAGCGACAACAGGGAAAGAACGGTCTCGATTCCCTCGCCAGCCGCCATGACGTTTTCCGCCGCCCCGAACCGCACCGCATGGCCCAACAGATTGCCCATCGCGCGCCGCGGTTCCGGCAGGGGGCCTTGCCGCCGCCGTCGCGGGCGAGCCAGGTGCGTTGCAGCCCGAAGAGTTTGCCGCGTTCATCGGTTACGACGCCCAGAAGCGCGGGCCATTCTTCACAAGGTCCATCGGCCTCCGGACGGTAGAAGCACGTTGGGTGGAACCTCAAAGACGGCCAGGACAATCTCGCCGTGATGCGGCGGCGCCTCAGATAGGTCTCGGCGATCGTGCCCGTTATGGGTTGCGACAGGGCGTGCAGACGCGCCGCAGCGGCCGGTGTTCCGGACTGCCTTTCAAGGAGGGTACTTTCGGGCTCCCTGGTAACGATGGGATCGCGGAGAAAGCGCCGGGCTTCATCGAGCGTTGCCTGAAAGTCGGCGAGGCCTCGGGCGAAGCGGATGAGGTCGAGGAGATCGCCATTTTGCCCGCTAGCGGCGTCCAGCCATTTTCCCCGGCGCTCACCCCTGAGGCGGATGAACATGCTTTGGCCGGGGGCGCCGTGAACGTCGCCCACGATCCAATAATTCCCGCTGCGTCGGCCGCGGGGCAGGTAGGCGGAGCACACCGCCTCGGCCTGGCCGGCGAGGCGGCGCGAAAGGTCTGCGGCGTTGTTCACTGCGCGTCTCCCTCTTCTGCGCCTCCCGACAAAGGAGGGTGCTTCAAAAAGAGCCGCGACAGAGCCTCAACGCCAAGCCTCTGCTCGGCCGGCGCAAACAGGCGCAGCC
Organism: uncultured Alphaproteobacteria bacterium; assembly: GCA_963834165.1. Taxonomy (GTDB): domain Bacteria; phylum Pseudomonadota; class Alphaproteobacteria; order Rhizobiales; family Rhodomicrobiaceae; genus Rhodomicrobium. The sequence continues at coordinate 34,540 of CAWIAL010000014.1, forward strand.
GCCACTGGATGATCTCCCCGAAGAAGCCAATACTTTTCAGGAGGTCGACCTCATAGTCCCGGAAGCCGGTCAGCTCGATGCGCTTGGCGCCCATGATGGCCGCGTCGCGAAGGAAGAGACCGCCCCGCAGCGCAATCTTGGCTGCCTTGTCCAAGAGTAGGCTATGGGCCTGATCGGCGGTGATCTCCACGCCGCCGTCGAGATTGAAGGCGGCGCGCAGGCTTGGAACGTCCATGTCGTCGATCAGCCGGCCGACGATGCGTTCGCCGTCGTCGGTCTGCAGCCGGTAGACCTTGCTCGCGCCGCGCGGAAGGTGCTTCCACACGGGCAGCAAGAGACCGGTCACGAGGTACATTTTGCTCGAGCGCGTGGGCGGGATTTCGTCGAGCTCGGCGAGCCAGGCGGTTGTGAAATCTCCCAGGCCGGTCTCTTCCCAGTTGCTGCCCTCGAGCCGCTTCTTCGAGACCGTATCGCGCGACATGGGCCTGACCATGCGGACGCGCTCGTCGACCATGCCGTCCTCGAGCGTCATGCTGCCGGCCGGCAGCGCGACGGCCGCCCGGCCGGAAGCGCCGTTCACGAGCAGGCGCACGCCTGGCGCACGCGCGACTTCGAGCGCTTCATCGAGGCTGCGCGGCTCGTTCCTGTCCTGTCGCTCGATGGTGAGGAGCGACGTCGTCGCTCCGGTTCGGGCGTGCGTGTGCAACACCCTGCGATCGGCGACGGCAAGGCTTTCCGCCAGCAGCGTCTCAAGTCCGGCGTCGTACGTCCCGCTCGCCATCGCGGCCTCGATCCGCGTGTTGAGCAGCTCCTCGAACAGCTCGAAGATCTGGTTCTGCAGCGCGATCGGCAGCGCCAGGACGCGGTTCAGGAACGTCGTGATCGGCGGCAGTTCCTCGATCATCGCGCCTTCCTGCGTCGCCAGGCGAAGGCCGGTCGCGGTCTCGAAGGCCTCAAGGCTCATGAACGCGACCGCTCCTGCGAAGACGCGCCCATAGAGCTCCGCTAGCGCGGCGCGCGCATAGACGCTTTCGAGATTGTCCTCGGGCCGGAAGAGGCCCTGGCCGCCGGTCTGGCGCTGGCCGCGGGTGATCGCGCCCAGCGTGTCGAGGCGCCGCGCAATGGTGGAGACGAAGCGGCGCTCGCCCTTCACATTGGTCACGACGGGCCGGAACAGCGGCGGCTGCGCCTGGTTCGTCCTGTTGGAGCGGCCAAGTCCCTGAATGGCGGCGTCGGCCTTCCAGCCGGGCTCCAACAAATAATGTACGCGCTTTCTCCGGTTCCGCGCCGAAAGGTCGGCGTGGTAGCTGCGGCCCGTTCCGCCGGCGTCGGAGAAGACGAGAATGCGCTTCTTGTCGTCCATGAACGCCTGGGTCTCGGCGAGATTGGCCGAGCCGGGCCGCGTCTCGGCCGCCAGGCGCATTCCGCCGCCGGCGTCGACGCGCTTCACGATGCGCCGCGTGCGGCCCGTCACCTCCGCCACCTTCTCCGTCCCGAAATGGTGCAGGATCTGATCGAGCGCGGTCTGCACGGCCGGCAGGGCGGCCAGCTTTTCGATCAAGCGGTCGCGGAGCTCGACGGCCTCGCGCGATTGAACGGGCTGGCCGTCCCTCATGACGGGGCGGGATTGGAGGCGGCCGCCCTCGTCCTCGTAAAGCTCGTGAAGCTGTGTTGGAAAACCTTTGGCGAGGTATTCAAGTACATACTCTTTAGGAGTAACATCTAGATCCAAGTCCCCCCAGCTTTCTACCGGTATTTCTGCGAGGCGGCGCTCCATTATGCTTTCACCTGTTGAGACAAGCTGTACCACGCAAGCGCGATTTGCTAAGAGATCGGCTTTAATCGACTTCAACAGAGTCGGCGCCTTCATGGCTGTTATTAGATAATTAAAGAATCTTTGCTTATTACTTTCGAACGCGCTCTTGGCGGCAGCCTTCGCCTGACGGTTCAGTGTGCCGCCCTCGCCCGTGACGTTCGCGGCTTTGAGCGCCTCGGTCAAGTTGAGGTGTATGATTTGAAAAGCATGCGCGTAAGCGTCGTAGATCCGGGTCTGCTCGGCCGTCAGCGCATGCTCGACGATCTCAACCTCGACGCCCTCATAGGACAGAGAGCGCGCGGCGTAGAGGCCGAGCGCCTTCATATCGCGGGCCAACACCTCCATGGCGGCGACGCCGCCCGCCTCGACGGCCGCCACAAAGTCCGGGCGGCTTGCAAAGGGAAAGTCGACGCCGCCCCAGAGCCCAAGGCGCTGGGCGTAGGCGAGGTTATGGACGCTCGTTGCGCCGGTGGCCGACACATAGACCACACGGGCTTGCGGCAGTGCGTGCTGCAGGCGAAGGCCTGCGCGGCCCTGCTGAGACGGACCTTTGTCTCCGAGTTCGCTTTTTTCGCCGGCGGCGTTCGCCATCGCATGCGCTTCGTCGAAGAGGATGACGCCGTCGAAATCCTTACCGAGCCAGTCGAGAATTTGCTTGAGCCGCGAGTCCTTGCCCTGGCGCTCCGCGGACCGCAGCGTTGCGTAGGTCGTGAACAGCACGCCTTCCGTCATGCGGATGGGCGCGCCTTGCTTGTACCGGGACTGTGGCGCGATCAGGAGCTTCTCTTGCCCAAGCGCGGACCAATCTCTTTGGGAATCAAAGAGCAACTTGTCACTTTTTGAAATCCAGACCGCCTTGCGGCGGCCGCGCAGCCAGTTGTCGAGGATGACGCCAGCGGCTTGCCGGCCCTTGCCGCTGCCCGTGCCGTCGCCGAGGAAGAAGCCCTTTCGGAACTCAACGGCGCCGGCTTCGTCGTCTCTGGCGAGGCGGAGAGCATCGAGGGTCTCGTCCACGATATACCGGCCGCCGAGCATCTCGCTGTGGGCTTCGCCGGCATAGATGATCGTCTCGATCTGCGCATCGGACAGAACGCCCTGCTCGACCAGCGCCCGTGGAAGCAGGGGCCGGTAGGTGGGAAGCGGCGGCCGCACCGAGGCCATCGCTGCGGATTGAACCAGCTTTGTGGGATGCGGCTGCGCGCCGTCGATGGCGATCGTTTGCACGCCATACGGCTCGTAGATGCGATCGCTGAAGGCGGCGTCGTTTTCGATCGCCTCTCTGGCGCCGTAGATCACTTCCGCCGCGGCGATCGGCAAGGCGGGCTGCGGCGAACTCTTGGCCGTAAGGGAGGAGAGCGCTTTGACGGCAGGTTTCGCCGGCGACGCTACCGCGGAGAGAGGCGCAGCGGCCGATTGCGAAACGCTAGATCGAGGCGGCAGCCTGTCGTCGATCAGCGCGAGCAACTCGGTGAGCGTGGCGGCGTGGCCAGCGGTCTCGGCAGAAGTCTGTTCGCCGCTCACGCGTTCGATGACGGTAAGCCGTGTGTCGATGGTCGCGCCGTGGCGCGCGTAGATGGCGCCGGCGACGGTCGCGGTGAAAACGCAAACGCCTTTGCTGGCGAGGTCCTCCCTCGCCGGATTTTGGTTCGCGCCCGTCAAAACGACAAGCCGGCCGCCTTCCCGCAGGCGGCGCAGGGCCGAGCGGATATGCCGGGCCGCCGCGTCCCTCATCGTCCGCTCGACCGAGGGCGAGGCGGAGAAGGGCGGGTTCATCAGCACAATCGCCGGCGCCGGCGATGGGCTCAAGAAATCGTCGATGTGCTCGGCGTTGAAACCGGTCACCGGAGCAGCGGAGAAAAGACCGGTCAGCATGGCGCGCCGCGTCTCCGCAAGCTCGTTCAGGAGCAGCAAAGCGCCGGCGACTTCGGCCTGTATCGCGAGAAGGCCTGTGCCGGCCGATGGCTCCAAGACGACTTCGCCCGGCGCAATCTGGGCGGCATGGACCATCAAATAGCCGAGGCCGAGCGGCGTCGAGAATTGCTGGAATTGGTCGCTCTCTTCCGAGCGGCGCGTATGTGACGGCGCCAGCGCAGAGAGACGCTCGATCATGCCGAGGTATTTCGCCGGCGTCGCCGCTTTTGCGCGCATCGCCTTGGCGTATCTGCGCAAGAACAGGACGGCGGCGGCTTCGGAGGCCTCGTAGGCGTCCTTCCAGATCCAGGCGCCGTCGGCGTCGCTGGCTTGGAAGGCCGACATCATCGCTTCGCGCAAGATGCGGGCGTCGAGGCTCTTGCCGGCTTCGAGGGAGCTGAGAAGGCTCGCCGCGGCGGCGAGTATGCCGCTGGCTTTCGAACTCAAGGCTTCGTTGGGCTGGACAGTTGTGGCGGGCTGCCCGATGAGGATCGTTGTCATGGCGGGGTGTCTCCTGAAATGAAAAAAGCCCGCGGCGAGCGCGGGCTGAGGTCGGGGAAGAAGCGGGCCGGCGTTATCAAGCGCTGCGGGGCGCGAGCTCCAGATTGACGTCGCGTGTCAGGCGGCTTTGAGCGTCCGCTTTGTCGAAGCCGGCCGGTTTTCGGCCGGACTTCTTGAGAAAGAGAGCGCTGAGGCGCCAAGGCGTGCCGGTCGCGGTCATCTCGACGGCGAAGCGTTCGAGCGCCGCTTCGCAATCGGCGACGGTCTTGATCTCCTCATCGCGGCTGGGGAGCTGTTGACCAAGCCCCAGGGCGATGCACACGCCATGTCGATCGCGTTCAGTGATCGGGTAGGCGGTAAGACGGATGGTGGGCATGAGAACCTCCAAACAGGCGGAAAAAGCAAAGCCCGCGGCAAGCGCGGGCTCCAGGGATCGCGAAACTCTCTCTGGTCTCTCGATCTTCACTCCCGGCGAAGCTCTCCTCTTCCTTCCGCCGCGGCGGCGCCGTCATCGATGCCGCAAAGGCGGCGGGCCATTGCGATGACCTCTTCGAGGGTCTCGACCGCGTCGTCGTAGGCGCCTTCTTCGCCAAGACGGGCGACGTGCTCGACGAAGCTTCGGGAAGCTCGGCCGTAGGGTCTTTCGCTGGGAAGCTCGATTTCGTCATCGACGATTTCCCAGGTTTCCTCGTCTTTGCGCCGGTCGAGGGCCAGAACTTCGTCGGTGACGTCCGGCTCGACGACATCGGCGTCGCCGCTCCAGGCGAGATTCTCGCCGAGACGAAGAACCTCAAGAGCCTCTTCGTCGTTTTTGGCGCTGAATTGATAGGTTTCGGCCTCCCTTGTGTTGCGAAGGCGCGTGGCGCGGTAATCGGGCATCGGTGTCTCCAGATGCAAAAAGCCCGCGTTGCGAGCGCGGGCGTTGGGTTGATGCTGGGTTAGCGAGAAAGCTTGGTCGGTTACCGATCGCTTGGATCGGAAAGCCGGCGCCCAAAGCGCGCTTTGAGGCGCTCTGGCAGCCAATGAATGGTCAGCCGCGGCGTATTGAGCTGCAGGGCCGCCTGCAGCGTGTGCCGCTGCCATTCGGAATCCCATTTCCGCCCCTTGCCGTACCACGGAAGGTGACGGTTTATGCGATCGTGCAGGCCTGCGCGGAACTCCTGTAGCGCTTCCTCCGCCGTGCCCGGCCAACCGCCTGGGGTGCATGGCAGCCAGGTTCCGGCGGCGAGCCCAAGGCAGATCTTCCAGGCCTTCACATACGTTCCAAGCCGAACTTGGCGGCCATCGCCGAGGGTGATGACACGGATGGTCACGACGCGGCCTCGGCTTTTTCGGCGTCGCCGGCGATCGGCGCGAAGGCGATGATGGGACGGCCTTCGGAATCGAGCACGATCATCGCGCCGTCTTTGAACTGGCAACGCCCGGCTTTGGGAAACCAAAACCACGATCCGTTGCGGCCGGGGTTGTCCGCGATGCGTTTGAGGATGTCGGGGGTTGGTTCGAAGCCATTCGGCGGGAACACGACCGCATTGCTCTGCGCATAGGCGATCGTGATGATGCGCGATGGGGTTTCCCGGCCGGGAAAGCTGCGGAGAAAGCGCGCGCCGGGCACGGCGCGCCTTTTGAAATCGGCAAGGTTCTTCAGAGGCTTATTCATGGCGGCATCTCCGGATGCAAAACGAGCGTGAGCGGCGGGCGAGAGGCTCGCCCGCTTGGATCGGCTTTTGTTTTTCGGAAAGGAGCGCCCATCTGCCTCGGCGCAAGCGGAGGATCGGGAGGGCTACTCGGCAGCCGCCAGGAAGTCAGGCAGCGTGGCCGGGGCTTCTTCCTCGATTGGCGCCGGCGTGCGCAGCGGCTCCGGAAGCCAGCGAATGCCGGCGACGAGACGCGCCGCCTCGGCAGCCATGTCTTTCTTCTTCATGTCGGCGAGGAGGTTGGCGGTCTCCTCGCCCTTGGCTTCTGCGACCGATGCGAGAATCGTCGCTTTGGTGACGCGGCCGAAGAAGTTCGGCGCCCCTGTGACGAAGCCCTGTTCGCTCATATCGAGCTCAAGGGCGGTCGCGAGCCGCAAGGCGTGCTCGCGTTTGCCTGGACCGCGCACGAACTGATCGTGGACGGCGTTGATGGTGAGGCCGGCGCAATGGGCGAACAGCTTCTGGGCTGTATCGTCATCGATGCTCAGGAGGTAATCCCACAGATCGGCCGGCTCCTGTGGAAGCGCGCCTTCGAACGCTTGCTGGCGCGCTTCGATGTCCTTGGCCGCTTTGAAGTCGCCGAGCCCGTCGAAAGCCGGAACGAGCGTGTCCTGCGCTTCGATCTGCAGGCAGCTGGCCGGCCAGTAGGCGCGGCTTGAGTAGAACAGCTTGAGCGCCAGCGCATGAAGCACGGCCAGATAGGCGATGCGGTGATTATCGGCCATCGCGTTCCTCAGCCCAAGCGAGTGATACGCCATGAGCTCCGTTCTCAGCCTGTCAGGGAGCTGAACGGC
>CAWIAL010000015.1:0-61951 GCA_963834165.1 uncultured Alphaproteobacteria bacterium
TGCCTACTCCGCGAAAACGCCGTGCTTGTCCACGTGCGCGGCGAGCCCAAGCGTGTGCTCGCGCACGAGCTTCTCGGCGAGATCGGCGTCGCGCGCCTCAAGCGCGCCGATGATCGCCAGGTGGTCGCTGATCGAGCGGGCCGCGCGATCGTCTTCCCTGAGCGACACCGTGCGGATGGCGCGGATATGGATGAACAGGTTCTGCGTCATCTCAACGATGAGATCGCAGCCGCCAAGCTTGATGATGGCCTGATGAAACGTGATGTTCGCTTCAGAATACTCGTTCATCTGGTCGGAAAGCGGCTCATCCTTGAACTTCTCGAAAAGCTCCGCCAGGGCTTTGAGCTGATCCTCGGTCGCATTTTTCGCCGCGAGCCGCGCAGCCATGCCCTCGAGGGCGGCCCAAACCACGATCATCTGGCAGATTTCTTTTTTTGACTTGCGGACGACGTAAATGCCGCGCCTCGGAACGGCACGGACGAAACCCTCCTGCTCCAACAGCGTGAGCGCTTCGCGGATCGGGGTCCGGCTCACGCCGAGCTTCTGGGACAGCTGCCGTTCATCCAGACGGATCGGATCGAGCTGTCCGTAGATGTCCATTTCGGTGATAGCGCGCTTCAGAGCATCGTAAGCCAAGGTCCGGAGACTTGTGCTTGCCTCCAACGGCACGACTTTAAGCTCCGGCTGCTTTGCCGATTGTGCCACGCTTTCATTCTCCATGTGTTGGCTCTGCTCTTTAAGCGGCGGCAAAGATGGGAGCCTGGAACATTACTAACGCATCGAAAGCCGAGTTGGGCGGACAACGCCTGGAGTGATTGTGAGAAATAAGCAGCGAAAGTGCGAACCTGCCGCCGGCTTGGGATGGCCCCTTGGACAAACCTTTTTATTTAAATAGGAACTTGGCGTACCAAATACCAAGGTCAATTATCATACCATCGCATATCGGGAATAATTTGATCTGAATCAGTTCTGAGCCACCAAAACGGAAAAAAGATCTTATGCGCCAGCGTGGGATGCAACCGGGCACGGAGCGCGCTGTGTTTCGGTTGATACAGGTCTGCACCTCCCGCGATGGAGAGGTGCAGCGCTGTTTCTCGACGAGTTTGCGATTTGCTTTAAAAGATGCGCCGCTGGAAGGCGCGCCGGAGGACGTTACGGTCGAAAGGCCGTCATCACGGATGCTTCTCGTTCTTGGCGGAGCGAATACCTGCCGCAACAGTATCCTTCTCGCACATGTACGCGCCCCTTCTGGTCTTGCCGAAGGCGCGGGAGCCTTCGAAGTGATAAACCTTCGACCGGGTATTGGCCCAAACCACGGTTTCGCCAGGGCAGTGCGCCTTGGCCTCCATTTCAGTCGCAAACTCGTTCGCTCCCGTCGACACCACCGCCGTGCGGCCGCGGCGCGTCCTTCTGGGCGTTGTCGTGGGCTCGGTTTTCGTGGTTTCGGATGGCGTGGTCTGTGTTGTGCCGACTGCCGGCGCAGCCGGGGCGGCGGCTGTCTGCTCTGTCCCGGCGCGGCACTTGGTTATGAAGTCTTTCTTCTTTTCGCCGGATGCTTGAATCGTTACCTTGTTTGCTCTCCACTCGGCTTCGCAGGCCCTCGCGGTCTTTTGGGCGTGAGCTGCGGTCGACAGTACCACTACGCTCGCGAGAGCGGCGACGCATTGGATGAAAAATAACGGTTTTCTCATAACACCACTCACTCACAGGGTCATGGATTTCAAAGGACGTGATCGTCCTATGAGAAGGCTCAATCTGTGTGCGAAGAGTTAAATCGTGCGCTAAGGCCGCGCCTCAAAGCCTTGATTTTGTTCGGCGGCGCGAAGACTTTCTGTGAGGCTGAAGGAAACCTTACGCGAAAATGCGCAATGTTACGGAGGGGTATCCGGCGATGAGCGGGGAGGGAGTTCGAACCCGCACTGCGGGCCGGGACGAACGCGGGACAGCGCCCCAGCCCCGCAGCAACGCGAGACCATTGCAGTATCGCGCCGAGGCGTTACGCTTCAGTAAAGGTGGAAGCCTGGAAGCTGTAGCGGCACAAAAATATGGATGAAACCGTCACCGCCTTCGCAGGCAGGCTGCGCGCCCGCGTAGGCGCGTTCGGAGAAACGGCCGGGATCGAATGGCGTCTCAGCTCCTCGCCGGTTTCCTACGAGGAAGCTGTCGCGGCGATGGAGGAGCGCGCCGCGGCTATTTTTGCAGGAGACGCCGCCGAACTCATCTGGTTCTTGGAGCATCCGCCGCTCTACACCGCCGGCGCGAGCGCGAAGGCATCGGATCTCCTCGACGCCGCTCGCTTTCCCGTCCACCGGACCGGGCGCGGCGGCCAGTATACCTATCACGGACCGGGCCAACTCGTGGCCTACGTCCTGCTCGATCTCAACAAACGCGGGCGCGACGTGCGCCGTCATGTGCAACGCCTTGAAGACTGGGTCGTCGCTGCGCTCGGCGACTACGGCATAAAGGGCGAGCGCAGGGAAGGGCGTCCCGGCATCTGGGTCAAATCCGGCGGCCGCGATGAGAAGATCGGGGCCATCGGCGTGCGCGTACGCCGATGGGTGACCTATCATGGCGTCGCCATCAACATCTGCCCCGACCTGTCGCACTTCCAGGGCATCGTTCCGTGCGGCATTTCCGATGCGGGCGTGACCTCGCTCGCCGAACTGCAAGCACGATCCGCAACCGCGCGGGAGGAACAAGCCGCCCCCTCAAAAACTTGAAAATGAACCGGATGAAACACGGGAGCGTTCTTTGGGGTCATGAGCGATATTTCAGTATCGTGCTGCGTCGTCGGCGGCGGTCCAGCCGGCATGATGACCGGCTACCTTCTGGCCCGGGCTGGTATTCCCGTGGCTGTGGTTGAAAAACACGCCGATTTTCTTCGCGACTTCCGCGGAGACACGATCCATCCATCCACCCTTCAGGTTATGGATGAACTCGGGCTCTACGACAGGCTGCTGAGCCGGCCGCACTACAATGCCTACTCGCTCAAAGGCCGGTTCGGCCCACTCCTAACGACGTTTGCGGACTTCTCGCACTTGCCGACGCGTGCAAAATTCGTCGCGTTCATGCCGCAATGGGATTTTTTGAATTTTTTGTCCGACGAGGCCAAAGCTTATCCAGCCTTCAAACTTTTCATGGAAGCGGACGCCACGGACCTCATCGAAGAGGGAGGCAAGGTCAAGGGTGTCGTCGCGAAAACGGCAAATGGTCCGATGCGCGTGAATGCGCCGCTTGTGATCGGATGCGACGGGCGGCACGCCATGACGCGGGCGAAAGGCGGGTTTACCGTAGAGGATCTTGGCGCGCCCATGGACGTTTTGTGGTTCCGCCTCTCGCGCCGGGACAGCGCTCCCGAAGACCCCGCCGGCAGCTTCGGCCTCGGCCACATCGTCATCATGATCAATCGCGGCGATTATTGGCAATGCGGCTATGTCATCGCAAAAGGCTCGTTCGACCGTGTTCGCGAGCGCGGTCTCGAGGCTTTCCGCGCGGAACTCGAAAGCCTTGCTCCGTTTCTCCACGGGCGGGCGGAAGAGCTGAAGAGCTTCGACGATGTCAAGTTGCTTACCGTGGGCGTCGACCGCCTTAAGCGATGGTACCGGCCAGGGCTCCTCTGCATCGGCGATGCGGCCCACACCATGTCGCCCGTCGGCGGCGTCGGCATAAACCTCGCGATCCAGGACGCGGTCGCAACCGCGAACCTGCTTGCGATCCCTCTTCGCGAGGGCCGCGTTAGCGAGAAGGATCTTAAGCGCGTTCAGGAGCGGCGCGACATGCCCACCCGGCGCACCCAATGGCTGCAAGTGCAAATCCAGAACAATGTGATCGAGGCCGTGCTCGGCAAGCCGGAGCCCCTGAAGCCGCCGGTGCTTCTGCGGCTGATGCAATGGCTTCCCTGGCTTGCGCGTATACCCGCGCGGGTGATCGGGCTCGGCTTCCGGCCGGAACATGTGGACCGCGCACTCTTTTCCTCACATTAATTCGGGCGGCCTGTTGAGCGAATAGGGTTTCCGAAGGATACTTCCCGGCGAAGCCGAAACCGCCGTTATCCTGCCAAGATTAGGGCACACTGCGGCCAAAGGCTGCGATTCAATCGTTTGCTCGTTGTTTCAAGTTCATCGTCAGGTGCGGGATACCATGCCGGAGAAGACGAAGCCGTGGCGCGTCGAGATTTCCAGTCACAGAAGGCTGCTGGACGCGTTTTTCAAGGTCGATGAGTATACGGTTTCCCATGAGCAGTTCGACGGCGAGATGAGTGAGGAGCGGCCGCTCCTCGTCTTCGAGCGCGGCGATGCCGTCGCCGCACTTCTTTACGATCCGGAGCGCCGGATGGTCATAACGGTGAACCAGTTCCGGCTGCCGACGCAAATTAGAGGCCGCGGGCGCGGATGGCTCATCGAAGCGGTTGCAGGCATGATCCCGGCGGATGCCGATGGGAAGCCGGAAGAAACGCCGCTGCAAACCCTCATTCGCGAAACGCGGGAGGAAACCGGCTACCAACTCACGCGCGCGACGCCGGTTTCGACCTTCTACTCGTCGCCGGGCGGGAGTTCCGAAGTCATTCACCTCTTCTACGCCGAGGTCCGCAGGATCGATAAGACGGCCGAAGGCGGCGGCGTCCGGTCCGATGGAGAAGACATCGAGGTCGTCGAGTACCCCATCGATGATTTCTTCAGGAGGCTGACGGGCGGCGAGTTCGAGGACCCGAAGCTGATCATCGCGGGGCAATGGCTGATGATGCGGCGCGGTGGTATCCGCGCCGAATACGCCGACGACGTTTCGCGGACCTTCGTTGCAAATATCAACGAGCGGCAAATCCTCGGCATCAAGACCGGAAACATCAAGGCGACGAAAGATGTCGAAGTTTGGGTGAATTCCGAGAACACCGACATGATGATGGACCGGTTTTTCGGCCGCTCGGTGTCGGCGACGATCCGCTCGCTTGGTGCTCGCAAGCACGAGGACGGCCGCTCCATCGCAGAGGATACGATCGGCAAGGAACTGGCTGCTCAACTCGGGACGCGCAATTTCGTCAGGCCCGGAACCGTGCTTCCAACCGGGGCGGGAGAGCTGGAAAGGACGCACAACGTCCGGCAGATATTTCACGTCGCGAGCGTCGCGGGGAATATCGGCTCGGGGCTCTCGACCTCGCTGCCCAACATCGAGTTGTCGATGGACAACGTCTTGAAGGCAATCTCCTCCAAGCGCTACCGCTCCGCGCTGGTCCCCATTTTCGGAACCGGGCAAGGCGGTTATCCGGTCGGGGATGTCGCGCCGTTGCTTGTGAAGCGCGCTCTCGCCTTCTTCAACGACAATCCGAAATCCGCGCTGAAAGAGATTTATTTCTTGGCCTACTCCGAAGGCGATCTGGAAATCCTCAAGACCGCGATCAAGGACGCTTCATCTGTCGAGCCGGAGGAGCAGGAGGCGCAGCCTGACGATTGATTGCGGAGCATGACTTAGGAGGGGGGACGGTGCCCGGTTCCAAATTTCCTTGGAGTACGGATTTTATCTCGATCATTTGGCCCGGCCTAGCTGGCGCCAAACGCGGCAGCTTTCGTTCCGCGGCCCCCCGGTATCTCCGCTATCTGGCCCAAACCGTCTACTTAACGCCGCTCCTCTTGGGCTTTGCCTCGGCTTATCTGTTCGCCGAGGTCCCGCAGATGCAGGAGATCTACCTCGGCATCATCGAGGATCGGGATTTCCAGCGCGGGCTTCTGGGCCTTGCTACGATATCGCTCTTCAGCGCGCTGTTATACGCCTGGAACCATACCGAGGTAACCCAGCGCATCGACGCCATTTATCCCGATCATGCCGACATCCTTTTCGACCGCCGGGTTTTCGCCGTTCGCGACCTCAAAACGTCGTTTGCATCAAGCCTGCCGTTCTTCGGCCTCTTCATCGGGCTCGGCGAAGTGTACCGGCATGTGCTCGATGCCGGCAACGCCGGACTGCCGCAAGGCGACTTGCCGAAGGCGCTTCCAGGCCTTCCTCAATCAGTCGCCGTGGCGGCAGCCATCACGCTCGTGGTGTACGCGGGGCTGTTTCTTCTGCTTAACCGCTTCCGAAACAAAATCCGAAGCCAGAGATGGATTTTGTACGTTTGCTATTGCCTCACGCCATTCCTGATTGCGGTGCCGATATTCGCCTCCAACAGCGTGGTGATCGGATCGCGGCTCGCTGGGCCGCTGATGAGTACAGCATTGGTGTTGATTGAGTTGGCGGTCGTCGTGCGGCTTTTGCTTTGGTTCCTGCAAAGGATCTTCCGGCTTTTCATGGCCTTGCCTTCGGGTTTCCTTATGGTGATGGACTGGCTGCCGCTGGCTGTCAGGCAAGCCGCCATCGCCGTTCTTCCGCTCCTCGCCGTCGCCGGGATCGTCGCGAGACTCATCTTGGGTGGAAGCGGCACAGCCGAACTTCAGCAAGTTGCGGCTGCGAAGGTTGGAGACGATATTGCACAGACTTTTCAGGCCTGGCTCGCCGAGCGCAAGACCGGTTCAGGCCGCTACCCTGTCTTTATTGTCGCCGCGCAGGGCGGCGGGATCTATGCCGCTTCGACAACGGCCGCCTTTCTCGCCACCATGCAGGACCATTGCCCGGCCTTCGCGCGGCATGTGTTTGCAATAAGCGCCGTCTCAGGCGGAAGCGTCGGCGCGAGCCTGTTCAACGCAGCTTTTGCGGACAGCATCGCTCGCGGCACGAACCGCAAGGCGGCCGTGGACGTCGAGCCCGGTTGCGACCGCTTCTTCGCTCAGCCCAGGGAACTCTCGGACAGGCTGCGCAAGATAACGCAGGACGATCATATCAGCCCTGTGCTCGCCTATCTCATGCCCGACTTTTTCGGCGGCCTGCTTCCCAGCAGTCTTCAATGGAGGGAGAAGGAGCCATCCCGGAAGCCATCGTGCGGAAGCTCACGCTCTGGCTGGCTCGGCCGGGATCAGATCCTGGAAAAGAGCTTCATTTACAGCTTCAAGCGGAGCAGGCCTTCCGGCGCGGGCTCCGACTATACCGTTTGCCCGGACCAGATGGATCGCAACCTGCTGATGCGTCCATTCTCAAACAGCTGGTCCGAAAAGGGCGATGTGCCGGCGCTGCTCCTCAATGCCACATGGGTCGAGACGGGATACCGGGTGGCTTTTTCTCCATTTGCGTTGCAGCCTTTCGGCGGCGGTACGCTCTATTCCTTCGACAAGCTTTACAACAAGCCGTCCGATCCGTCGTTGATAGAGGCGGCAGTCATCAGCGCGCGCTTTCCCGGCCTGATGCCGCCCTGGACCCTCAATTTGGACGGCGGCTCCAGGCTGACCTTTGTTGATGGAGGGTATGCCGACAGCTCGGGCGCGGCCACGGCCCTGCAACTGTACAATAAACTGCAGAAAGCCGGCGGCGACGGCATCGATCTTTATTTGATCGCGCTAACCGATAAGCTGAAGGCGCTGACCGATAAGGACGTTGAACCAGCCGGTGAGGAGCCTGTGCGGAGCTGGCTCTACGATTTCTTTTCTCCCGTCACGACGCTTTTGTCGGTCCGGGAGCTTCAATCGCGGAAAGCCGTCACGGAAGCGTACACGCAGCTTGGCGACAACATGATTGTCGTACAGCTCGATCAGAAAGCCTTTCCGCTGCCGCTTGGCTGGAAGCTGTCCGGTCTTTCGAGCGATATCATCCGCCTTACCATCGGCGACCCTGCGCGCTGCCCCCCGAAAAGCGAACGCGGCGACACGGCTCTCATGATAGCAAACCGCAACAGCTGCGAGCTGAAAAGGATTGTCGATCTCCTTTCCCCGATAACGCTCTCTTCGCAAACCCTCTTTCCGCAACCGCAACCGCAAGCGGCAAAAACTCTCGGAAGCTGGGAAATCTCGCCCCAATAACGCTGCAGCAAAACGTGGAACAGCCGCCTTGGCTCGCCCGTTCGACTCTGCAAGAGCAGAACAGGAGAGCAAATGGCTGATATCTCAGGAAAAAAGATAGCTATCTTGGCGACGAACGGCTTCGAGCAAGCGGAGCTGGAGGTGCCTCTGAAGAAACTTCGCGAAGCGGGAGCAACCGTCGACGTCGTGTCGCCGGAGGCGGGCGAGATCAAGGGTTGGGACGAGAAGGATTGGGGCCATCCCGTTAAAGTGGATAAGACCCTTGGCGATGTCAAAGCGCAGGACTACGACGCCATCGTGCTGCCTGGCGGGCAGCTCAATCCCGATTACCTTCGGGTCAACCAGCAGGCGATTGCGTTCATCAAGGACTTCTACTCGGCCGGAAAAACCGTCGCCGCGATTTGCCACGCACCGTGGCTTCTGATCGAGGCGGGTATCATCAAGGGCCACCGCGCTACATCCTACAAGTCCATCAAGACGGACGTGATCAACGCCGGCGGCCAATGGATGGACGAGCAGGTCGTGACCGATCAGGGGCTCATCACGAGCCGCCAGCCTTCAGATTTGGATGCCTTCTCCGCGAAGATCATCGAGGAGGTCCGTGAAGGCAAGCACGAGCGCCGCTTTGCTGCGTGACGAAAAGATCCCGGAGTGGCTATGGAGCCGTATCCGGGATCGCAATAACCCAGGTCAATGTTGACCCGAATAAGCGCATGGCGCTTTTCCGGGCGGCGGCGCGGAAGCGTCAGCCGATGCGAGCCATCCCGCTCTTTCCGTCCTCGCGATGCCAGCGAACGCGGGTGGGGCTGAGGCGGTGCATGGTGAAGCAATGGGTTGCCCCCTCCATCCAATTCTGCCAGCGGACGCACAACTTATTGTCGGAAATCCACCAGCGCCCGCGATCAGCCGCGGTTGCCTCTCCATCGAGGAGCGCAAGCTCGGTGTTGCCGTGGACGCTGCCATTCGCGCTGTAGCGGATCGGAACCTCACCCATCGGCGTGTCAATGTAGATCGTCCGGCCTGCGACGGCGCTGTGCAAGGCGTCTCCCGAGAGCACCTCGTCTCCCGCGTAGGCGAATGAGAGCGGCGCTGCGGCCGTAAGGAGGATAAGGACTTTTCGCTTCATTAAAATTGTAACTCTCTTCTTCATGAACATGAGGTGGCACCACGGCGCCGCAACCGGGCAACGCGTTAAGGCCACGCTGCAACATCCGGCTGAAATTGGTTAAAATGTGACCGATCTAAAAAATCGTTAATGTGCAAGGCTGCTTGCTGGCCTCCTCATGGCAGCCGGGGCTTTGTGGCAAAAGTCAACGACAGAGCAACACTTGGGGCATAGCTTGCACAAAGCTGATCCAGCTCATTCGGCGTGATGTCATACGAGGCGGGGGAAAGAAGGGCCCTGTGGTTGTCGAATTCCTAGCCGAGGAACAAATCAAGGCGCTTGAAATCGCGATCCAGAAAGCGCGCGCCGAGCGGGGAATCCATCGCGTTCCGACAGCAGATGGCGAAGCCTACGCCTATCAGTTCAACGCAGAGGTCTACTGGCACGTCCAGGGTCCGCATAACAGCAATGTGGCGAAAGGCGCCGTTCCTTTGAAGCGCCCCGAAAGCGCGCAGGTTGTGACGCTTGCTTCACGCGCGATCGGGAGACCGAGCTAAAGCGCCCCCTCACCCCAACCCTCTGCTACTGATGTCCGGTCAATCTACACTTTTATCCCAAAGCGATGGCGGTTCGGAGCCGCTTGCGACCTCAACCCGGCCATCCACCAGCCACGCGGCTCCGCTTGCGACGATCCTCAGCGCAAACGGGTAAAGCCTGTGCTCCATCGCGAGGATACGGGCCGAAAGCGCGTCTTCGTCGTCGCCGGGTAGCACGGGCACCGCTCCCTGAGCAATAATCGGGCCCGCGTCCATCTCCTCGCTGACGAAATGCACGGTTGCGCCCGCAATGCGGACGCCTGCCTCGATCGCACGCGCCTGTGGGTTGAGGCCGCGAAACGCAGGCAGCAGGGAAGGGTGAATGTTGAGCTGCCGGCCGAACCATTCCCGCACGAACGCTGCCGAATGCAGGCGCATAAAGCCCGCATTGCAGACGAGGTCCACGCTCGCGTCTCTTAGGGCATGGGTTATCGCGGCGTCGAACGCCTCGCGGCTCGGAAAGCCCTTATGGCCGATGACGGCTGTTGCGATCCCCGCCTCTCTGGCGCGAGCGAGCCCATAAGCGTCCGCCTTGTTCGACAGGACAAGCACGATCTCCGCCGGATAGTCCGGTTCCCGCGCCGCCTCGATAAGCGAGGCCAGGTTGCTTCCGCGCCCCGATATGAGCACACCCACGCGTTTGCGGACGGTCATAGGCAAGCCCCGAGCTTGCCGCTGAAGCGAACGGCGGGTTCATCGCCACTGCGTTTCGCGACGATGCCGATGGGAAAAGCCTTCTCGCCGTGAGCGTGAAAGCACGCCTCGATTTCAGTCGCGTCATGCGGACCGGTAATGGCGACAAAGCCCACGCCGCAATTGAAGGTGCGCAGCATCTCGGCCTCTTCCACCTTGCCGGCTTTTGCCAGCCAGTGGAAAACCGGCTGGCAGGGTAGCGCGCCGAGGTCGATGTCGATTCCCATGCCGGGGGCAAGCACGCGGGGAACGTTTCCGGGCAAGCCTCCGCCGGTGATATGCGCGAACGCCTTCACATGTCCGGTCTGATGCGCGGCCAGCGCCGCTTTCACATAGATGCGCGTCGGGTCGAGAAGCGCTTCGCCAAGCGGGCGCGACGGCTCGAAAGGCGCGGCATCGTCCAGGGAAAGCCCGCTGTCGCGCACGATCTTGCGGACAAGCGAGAAGCCGTTGGAATGGACGCCCGAAGAGGCCACGCCGATGAGAAGGTCGCCTTCCGCGATGTCCTCTCGTGGAAGGAGGGCGCCGCGCTCGGCAGCGCCGGTGCAAAATCCCGCGAGATCGTAGTCGCCTTGCGTATACATGCCGGGCATCTCGGCCGTCTCGCCGCCGATCAGCGCCGCACCGGCCTGCTTGCAGCCTTCGGCAATTCCACGCACGACCCGCGAGGCAATGTCCACATCGAGCTTTCCGCAGGCGAAATAGTCGAGGAAGAACAGCGGCTGCGCGCCCTGCACCACGACGTCGTTCGCGCACATCGCCACAAGGTCGATTCCGATCGTATCGTGCAGCCCCGTTTCGATGGCGATTTTCAGCTTCGTGCCGACGCCATCGTTCGAGGCGACGAGAATGGGATCGTGAAAACCGGCCGCCTTCAGATCGAAGAGGCCGCCGAAACCCCCAAGCGCGGCGCCAGCTCCAGGACGCGCCGTCGCCTTGGCGAACGGCTTTATCCGCTCCACGAGCGCGTCGCCCGCGTCGATGTCCACGCCGGCTTCGGCATAAGAACCGTTCGATTTTGCAGTCATGCTACCTGTCATTGAGAGTCCGGCGAAAGCCCCTGCAAAGGCTTGCAGGGGCCAGGGACACGATTTAAAGAGGGGCTATCACTAAGCGCGCATACTACACAAGCGCCGAGGGGCTGACGAGGGAGTTCCATTCATGGCCTTGGCCAATGCCGCCAAAACTTTTGCGGGCGCGATCACCGCAATCCTCATACTCGGCGCAACCTGTTCCGCGCAACAGAGGATGGCCAGCATCTTCACGGTTGCCAATGTTAAGGCCGAAGCGGAGGCGGTCAACGCGGTCGAGGCCAAAAGGCTTGCCACCCAGTCCGCCCAGACCCGCGCGCTGCGGCTGCTGGTGTCGCGGCTGACGGATTTCAGGGCCGAACCGCGCATCCCGGATCTCCCCCCCGAGCAGGTGGAACGGCTCGTGTCCGATATCGATGTCCGCGGCGAAGGGGTATCGGGCACCTCCTATGTCGCAACCTTCGGCGTGACGTTCTCGGAGCGCGCCGTCACCGGTCTTCTCGGCCAATACGGCGTCGTCCCCATCCTCGATCGCGGACCTGAAATCCTCATCGTCCCCGTTTATGTCGAGGAAGGCTCCGCCAGGACCACCGACCGAAACCCGTGGCACAGTGCGCTCGCCGGGCTCGACCTCACGCATGCCTTGCTTCCGGCGAAGGTTGCGCCCACGCGCGGCGACATCACGGCGGCGATCGCGAACGCCTACTTCGCCAACCCTGCGGCGGGCGTGGAAACGCTCAAATCGCAATACCGGACCACGCAGCTTCTTTTCGCCATGGCCGAACTCAACGGCGGCGGAGACACGCTGACGCTCAAGCTCATGGGGAGCGACGCGCTCGGCTTGTTCTCCCTGCAGCGGAAGGTGAAAGCAAAAGACGGCATCGACGAAACCCTGATTCAGACCGCGGCGCGCCTCGCCTTCGAAACCGTCCAGGAGCGGTGGAAGTTGACTCGTGATTCATTGGTGACCGGAAGCACGATGGCAAGCACGGCCGATTTACCAGGGCTTCCATCGTCCGGCGGTCTGATCTCGCTTCAGGTTACGGCGGAGTATTCGGGCTTGAAAGAATGGCAGGCCATCCGGGCGCGGCTGCAACGCGTCCCCGGCATTCAGAATTGGGATTTGCGGTCCGTGAACCCGCGCAGCGCTCAGATCGGCTTCGATTTTCCCGGCGGAGCCGAGCGCCTGATAGCGCTGGCGGCAGGGCAGGGGCTCAGCGTAGAGAACGGCCCGGAAGGCTTGGTGGTGAAGACGCGCTGATTGTGCCCGCGGAAGCCGGGGGCGGGAACGGGGAGGGATGTTGCTCCGCGCATGATTGAGCGTCGGCTACGCTAAAGAAACTCGGACAGCGTCGCGAAAAGAAGCGCGAGGTCTTGGCCGCGCGACAGGCGGTGCTCGCCGTCCTTGATGAGCGTGAGCCGCATGTCGGGCGCTTCGATCGCTTCCAGCAAATCGAGCGAATGCCGCCAGGGCACATCGGGGTCCTGGCAGCCGTGCAGGATCCTGATGGGAGCATCGAGTTGCACCGGTCCCTTGCCGAAAAGGTGCTTCTCTCCGTCCTCCAGAAGCGTCGTCGTGATCGGATACGGTCCGTTCCCGTAGGCCGATGGCCGGAAGTAGACGCCGTCGCGTTCGAGTGCGGCGCGTGCCTCCGCGGAAAACCGCCCCCGCATCAGGTGGGTCATGTCCCAGGCGGGAGCGATCAGGGTTATGGCCTTCGGCAGCGCGCGGCCTTTCTCAGCCAGCGCTCTTGCCAGAAGCAACGCAATCCAGCCTCCCATGCTGGACCCGACGAACACAGCTTCGTCCTCCCGGCGCAGCGCGGCATCGCAGACCGCAGCGGCTTCATCGAGCCACGCGCTCACGGTGCCGTCCTCGAACTTTCCGCCCGACCGCCCATGGCCGGAATAGTCGAACCGGAGGCAGCCCGCGCCGGTCTCGCTCGCCCAGCTTGAGAGCGCAGTCGCCTTCACGCTCTCCATCTCGGACATGTAACCGCAGAACCAGACGAATGTGGGCTTATTTTCTTTAGGCTTCCGAAAGCGGTAGGCGATAGAGATTATTGTGCCGTGAGCGTTGCGGATCGGGAGCAATTGCAGTTCTTCGCTGTTCATCTTATGCTTCTTTCATGAGACCGAGCAAAAAAGTCAGGTCTATTCGTCCCTTGTTCGCAAGCATGGCCGCACTGTCACATCGTGGGGCGCGCTGATGTTAAAACGAAGCCCTTGGCCGGTCATCCTCCAAGTCGTTCCGGAGTTATCGACCGGCGGAGCCGAGCGGACCACGATCGAGATGGCCGAGGCGGTGACCCTTGGCGGCGGGCTGGCGCTCGTTGTTTCGTCCGGCGGACGGCTGGAAAAGGAACTGGCCGATGTGGGTGGCGAGCTGATCCGGTTCCCCGCCAAGACGAAAAACCCGGCCCTGATTCTGCTCAACGGCATGAGGCTCGCGCGCATCATACGCGAGAGAGGCGTCAGTCTCGTTCACGCCCGAAGCCGCGCCCCGGCCTGGAGCGCGTTTCTCGCAGCGCGGCGCACAAAGCGCTGCTTCGTGACGACCTACCACGGCATCTATAATCAAAAGGGCCGCCTCAAAGCTTTCTATAACAGCGTCATGGCGCGAGGCGACGCCGTCATCTGCAATTCCCAATACACCGCGCGCGTCGTGCGGGAGCGTCATCCCGAAGTGTCGGAGCGCGTGGGCGTGATCTACCGCGGCCTCGATGCGAACCTGTTCGACCCTCCCTCCGTTTCGCCGGAGCGCGTGCGCGCGCTGCGCGAGGCTTGGGGCGTCGGGCAGGGAAAGCGAATCGTGTTGCTGCCCGCGCGGCTCACGCGATGGAAGGGGCAGCGCGTTCTCATCGAGGCGGCGGCGCTTATGCAGGAACGGTCGCAGGACGCTGATATTGCATACGTGCTGGTGGGCGACGATCAAGGCCGCTCTCCCTATCGCGCTGAACTCGAATCTCTCATCGAGTCTCACGGCATCGCGGATCGCGTTATTATTGCAGGGCATTGCGACGATATGCCTGCTGCGTTCAAGGCAGCCTCTGTGACGGTGCTTCCGTCGATCGAAGCGGAAGCGTTCGGACGCTCTTCGATCGAGGCGCAGGCGATGGGCTGCCCCGTGATTGCTTCGAACATCGGCGCTTTTCCCGAGACGATTGCGCATGAACCGGGCCTTCTGGCACGGGTGGTCAGCGTACCTGGGAGCGCAGGGCCTGAGCCCGTGGCGGGACCGGCACGCAATCCATGGCTCTTCGAACCTGGAAATCCTCAAGATTTGTGCGAATCGCTTTGCGCCGCCCTCGCTCTTAACGGCGATGCGCTGGAAGCCCTCCGTCAGCGCCGCATCGAGCGCGCCCGCAATACTTTCTCGAAGTGCGCCTTGCAGCATCAAACTTTGTGTGTTTACGATCGGCTCATCGGCACCCAGCTTGCCGTGACGTTCAAGAATGCGATGCAAAATTAAATGCGTTCTTTCGGCCGTTAATAGAACTTGTCTGCTGCAACATGCCGCTTGACTTGTCTATTCCGGTTTTTATCCTCATTTTATAGGGTGCGTGTCCGATCCAGGGCGGACCGGCCCGCATTTCGTCAACAAACATAGGAGAAGTCAAATACGCCGTCCAATGAGAGAAGCGCCCACTAAAGGGGGGCCGCGTATAAACGAAGCGATTATAGCTCGTGATGTTCAGCTCATCGATGAAGCGGGCGAGAATCACGGCACCACGAACAAGCGCGACGCGCTGACCCGGGCTCAGGAAGCCGGTCTCGATCTCGTGGAGATTGCTGTAAACGGGGAAATCCCCGTCTGCAAGATCATGGATTTCGGGAAATACAAGTTCCAGGCTCAGAAGAAGGCCGCGGAGGCGCGGAAGAAGCAGAAGACTGTAGAGGTCAAGGAAATCAAGCTGCGCCCAAATATCGACACGCATGATTACGAAGTAAAAATGCGCTCCGTGAAAAAATTCTTCGAAGAGGGCGACAAGGTGAAAGTAACGCTTCGCTTTCGCGGACGGGAAATGGCGCATCAGGAGCTCGGCATGCAGCTTCTCATGAAGGTGAAGGAGGAAACCAGTACGATTGCAAAGGTAGAGCTGGAGCCACGGCTCGAAGGCCGCCAGATGATCATGGTCCTCGTTCCGCGTTAGGGTTATCGCATAGAAACGAACAGCTTCACAAAGCAACCTGCGCAGAATATCGCTAGTGCCGGGCCGAGCGCCCGGTAGAGCTTTTTCTTTCGGTCTGCATAGAAGTTGCCGGTGAGTTGAAATAGTTTTTATGTGTTGCGCCTAATATTCGCCCCATATTATACTATCGTAAGCCGGGTGCGAAACGGCCCAAAACTGAACGCCAGAACCCAACTATACTGAAATGACAATCAAGGTAACCGGCAAAAATATCGATCTAGGCGAGAGTCTTCGTGCATATGCGTTGAACCGCATTGAGACGGCGCTCGAAAAGTTCTCTGGCCGATCGCTTTCTGGCCAAGTAAGCGTCGAAAAGAATCACGATGGATTTTTCACGCACTGTGCCGTCCATCTCGCCTCAGGACTCGACGTGCAATCCACCGGCAACGGAGCGGACGCTTACGGAAGCGTTGATTCCGCTATGGAGCGGCTGGAAAAACGGTTGCGCCGCTACAAACGCAGGCTTAAAAGTCATGGCCAAGGCGTGGAGAGCCCGGGGCAGAGTGCGGGTATCGACTACGTCATAGACGCGGAGCGTGTGGCGGATCATTCCGACGACGCTGAAAGCGGAGCAGGCGCACCGGCCGTGATTGCTGAAGCACCAGCGCGCGTCCGTGCAATGTCGGTGAGCGATGCTGTGATGCAGATGGACCTTGCCGATCAGACGTTTCTCGTGTTTCGTAACGCTTCGCACGGTGGGATCAATGTTGTTTATCGGCGTCCCGACGGAAACATCGGGTGGATCGACCCCAGCGGCGTTGTCGCGAGCGCGAAACCGTAAGGTGCGTGGGCTGCACATGGAGGACGTTTACGCGTGGGACAGGACATGGATCTAAGCGACCTCATAACGCCATACGGCGTGATTCCTTCGCTTAAGGCGGCGAACAAGAAGCAGGCGCTGCAAATCCTTTCAGAGCGCGCCGCGGATCTGACGGGACTGAACAGCGTAGACATTTTCAACATTCTTATTCAGCGCGAACGGCTCGGCTCGACAGGCGTCGGTTCGGGTATCGCGATTCCGCATGGAAAGCTTCCGAGCCTTCGCCACAGCGTCGGCGTGTTTGCGCGCCTCGACGAGCCGGTGGACTTCGACTCCATCGATGAAGAGCCGGTCGACATCATCATGCTGCTTCTGGCGCCGGAAAGTGCAGGCGCGGATCATCTCAAAGCCCTCGCCAGGGTTTCCCGTTTACTTCGTGAGCCAAAGTCGGTGGAGAAGCTTCGCGCTTGCCGCGATCGCGCTGCAATCTATGCTGTTCTTACGGAAAAAGCCGCGTCGCACGCGGCTTAGTTCGAACTGGGAGATATGAAGCGCCCGCCGTGGTGGACAGGCGCCGTTCCCGTAAGCTAGTGAAGCGTCACCAGCTCAAGATCGCTCTCTTCAACATTTTCAAGTGCAGCCGAACGGCTGTCGGTCAGCACCATCGGTGTACCGTCCGCGGACACAACCGCATAGAGGTCGATGCCATCAGGCAAGCCGCCGAGCTGGGGAAAAAGCTCCGCAACATCCTTCGCCTTGAGCTGCTTGATATAAGCAAGCTCGCCCTCGCCCCAGGCTTCGAGTTCAAATTCTTTTAGGGGTTCTTCCACGGTAAGCACCTCCTCGTGCCAAATGCACACTCCGGCATGTCTGCTATTTCGCCACCGTTGCAGCGATATGAGGACGTGTCCGATGTGGACGTGTTAAGAGGCATATATGGTCGTCGCGTGGTCTTTCAAGAAATGCCCTTCGGCGTAAGGTTGAACAAATAACGTTGAAATTGGTGGAGCCAGGCGGGATCGAACCGCCGACCTCTTGAATGCCATTCAAGCGCTCTCCCAGCTGAGCTATGGCCCCACTGCGAACCAATCGAGGGCCCGCTGCATATATCACTGCTACTTAACCCCTCAGAAGTTGAGCCGCAAGAAAAATGAAGCGCATTGGCTCGCATCTCAACCGGGTTTAACGCGTTAAGCGTCCTCGTCTTTACCGCCGCCCACGAAGCCCGTCACGTCGGCTTCGCCTTCATCTTCGTTTTCGAGGAACGGTTCCTCTTCGCCGCCCGGATCGAGGGGCGCATCCTCGTCGTCCGCAACGTCGGCTATGTCGCCGCCCTCGATATCGGGCAATTCCTCTTCGCGCGCCGCCACTTCGTCAAGAGGCACGAATTCCAAGCCGCTCCGGCCCGCATCGAGAACGGCATCGTCGTCGGCATCGAGATTGTTACCGCCGGCCGCAAGACGCGACGGCGCTCCGCCATCCTGGTAAACCGCTTGGCATATCGGGCAAATGATCGGGTCGCGCATGAGGTCGTAGAATTTGCTGCCGCACGATTGGCAGACCCGCTTTGTGCCGCGCTCAGCTTTTGTGGACATGGGTCTGAAGCTTCCTTAACTGTTGGGCGATGGCGCAGTGGCGCCTGTCTTTTGCATTGGGATAGTCAGCATCGCCGCCGCGTGTCAAAGACAAAGCGCGCAACCCGCTTAAATTATGCGGCATGTTCCCGTGTCGGATTGACACCGTTGCCTAACATGGGTCTATGACGGTCCGAGTTCCGATTATTGCTCCCAAAGACAAAGGCATGTGACCGATGTCCCAGCATTCAGCCGCCGCTCACCCGCTTATGTCGCGCAAATCGGGGTCCCTTCAAGGCACGATCTCGGTGCCGGGAGACAAATCCATTTCGCATCGCGCACTCATATTCGGTGCGCTTGCCGAAGGACGAACGGAGATCACCGGGCTTCTCGAATCGGATGACATCCTGTGCACGGCGCACGCTTTGCAGAACCTCGGCGCGCATATCGAAAAAGCCGATGGCGTCTGGACCGTCATTGGCAGGGGCCTTGGCGGACTGACTAGCCCGGCGGCCGCCCTTGACTTCGGCAATTCCGGTACGGGCGCACGCCTCATGATGGGCGTCGTCGCGGGTCATCCGGTCCGGGCCGTGTTCACGGGCGATGCGTCCTTGCGGAAAAGGCCCATGGGACGCGTCCTCGATCCCCTGAAAAGCATGGGGCTCGAAATCGAGGAGGCGGGGCGCAACACTTTGCCGTTGACGCTGCTCGGCACGACGGAGCTGGTGCCGATTGCCTACCGGCTTCCGGTCCCGTCGGCGCAGGTAAAATCCGCCGTCTTGCTTGCGGGCCTGTTCGCGGCTGGCGAAACGTCGGTGATCGAGGGTGAAAAGACGAGAGATCACACCGAGAAGATGCTTGGCTATTTCGGAGCGGGCGTGTCGTCGCAGCCCGGCAAGGACGGCGGCCTTCGCATCACGCTGGAGGGGCGGAAAGACTTCAAGGGCAAGCCCGTGGCTGTTCCCGGTGACCCGAGCTCGGCCGCATTTTTGGCCGCCGCGGCTCTGCTTTGCCCTGGCTCGAACATCCTCATCAAAGACCTTCTCATCAACCCCACGCGGACCGGCTTCTACGAAACGCTGAGCGAGATGGGAGCCGATATTTCCTTCGAGAACGAGCGCGAATTGAATGGCGAAAGGGTTGCCGATCTCCGCGCGAAGGCAAGCACGCTTCGCGGCGTCCATGTTCCGGCGGAGCGCGCGCCCTCTATGATCGACGAGTATCCCATTCTGGCGGCGCTTGCGGCCTTCGCTGAGGGCGAAACCGTCATGGACGGCCTTGCAGAGCTTCGCGTAAAGGAAAGCGACCGGCTCGCGGCCATGGTCGCGGGCTTGACCGCTTGCGGAGCAGTGGCGGAAAGCCGCGGCGATACGCTCGCGGTCTCCGGGTTGCCCAAGGTGCGCGGCGGGGCTACCATCGCCACTCATATGGACCACAGGATCGCAATGTCGTTCCTGGTGCTAGGACTTGCCGCCGAGGAGCCCGTGACCGTCGATGACGGCGCGATGATAGCAACGAGCTTCCCCGAATTTCGAGACCTGATGCAAAAAGTGGGCGCAGTGATCGAGGAACCAGTGGACGGAGCCGCCAGCACGAGTGGGGCGGCCAGCCTATGATTATTGCGATCGACGGGACCGCCGCCGCAGGAAAAAGCACGCTCGCGCGCCGGATCGCCCAGCGTTATAACCTGCCGCACCTGGACACGGGCTCGCTTTATAGGGCTGTCGCACGCGACGTCCAGCTTGCCGGGCATGCCCTTGACGACGTTGAAGCGGCTGCTGAGGCGGCGCGGCGGCTCGATCCGGAGACCCTTTCCGACCCCACACTTCGCCATAAAGGACGGGGAGAAGCGGCGTCGGTGGTCGCGACGATACCCGAGGTTCGCGAGGCGCTTCTCTGTTTCCAAAGAGCGTTCGCAGCTCAGCCTAATGGGGCGGTCGTCGAGGGCCGCGACATCGGAACGGTCGTTTGCCCCGATGCTCACGCGAAAATTTTCGTCACCGCGTCGCCCGAAAGCCGCGCCCGCCGGCGTTATAAAGAGCTCGTAGGCTACGGCGTCGACATCAGCGAAGACGTGGTGCTCAGAGAGATCAAGGACCGGGACAAGCGCGACCGCGAGCGCGCCATCTCGCCGTTGCGGCCCGCTGAAGACGCGCTCTTGCTCGATACTACAGAGTTGGATATAGAAAAAGCCTTCGCCGCCGCACTCGAGCTTATTGATAAAGTCGCGAGCCGCAGATAAATCACTAGCAACTCGGCTTCCGGGTAGCTGCTGATCTATCTGCGCTTATGGTCCTTCGGGACCGATCGCATTCTAGCGGCAACCCGAATACGCATGAAGATGGCTCTGGACTTCGCGTCCGGACCGCCGTCGGTTCAACACTAACGCAGACTACCGGCTTCGGCCGCATCGGAGTTTTGATGATCGCAACGCAAACAATAGAGCCAAAGGCCAGGGAGTACAATCCGACAGCCGACGACTTCGCTGCTCTTCTCGATGAATCGCTTTCCGGATCGGCGCCGAGCGAAGGCGCGGTCGTAAAGGGCAAGATCGTCGCCATCGAAAAAGATCTCGCGGTCATCGATGTGGGGCTCAAGACCGAAGGGCGCGTCCCCCTGAAAGAGTTTGGCTCCTCTGTGCAGGCGCCCACGCTTCACGTCGGCGACGAGGTGGAAGTCTACGTCGAGCGCATCGAGAATGCCGCTGGCGAAGCCGTTCTCAGCCGCGAAAAGGCCCGCCGCGAAGATAGCTGGACCAAGCTGGAGCAGAAGTTCAACGCCGGCGAAAAGGTCGAGGGCATCATTTTCAATCGAGTCAAGGGCGGCTTCACCGTCGATCTCGATGGCGCTGTAGCATTCCTTCCCGGCAGCCAGGTGGATATCCGCCCGATCAAGGACGTGACGCCGCTCATGAACGTGCCGCAGCCCTTCCAGATCCTGAAAATGGATCGCAGGCGCGGCAATATCGTGGTCTCCCGGCGGTCCGTCCTGGAAGAGACCCGCGCCGAGCAGCGCTCGGAGATCGTCGCCAAGCTCGAAGAAGGGCAGGTGGTGGACGGCGTCGTGAAGAACATCACCGATTACGGCGCGTTCATCGACCTCGGCGGCATCGACGGCCTGCTCCACGTGACCGACATGGCTTGGAAGCGCGTCAATCACCCGACCGAAATTCTGAACGTCGGCGACACGGTGAAGGTGCAGATTGTCCGCATCAATCCCGAAACGCAGCGTATCAGCCTCGGCATGAAGCAACTCGGCGCCGATCCTTGGTCCGGCATCGAGGCGAAGTATCCGATCGGCGGCAAGTTCAAGGGAACGGTCACCAACATCGCCGATTACGGCGCGTTCGTGGAGCTAGAGCCCGGCGTCGAAGGTCTGATCCACGTCTCAGAAATGAGCTGGGTCAAGAAGAACGTTCACCCTGGCAAGATCGTCTCGACGAGCCAGGAAGTGGAAGTTCAGGTTCTCGAGGTCGACGCCAGCAAGCGCCGCATTTCGCTGGGCTTGAAGCAAACACAGGAAAATCCCTGGAACGCTTTCGCCGAAAACCATCCCAAAGGCTCGATCGTCGAGGGTCAGGTCCGCAACATCACCGAATTCGGCTTGTTTGTCGGTCTCGATGGCGGCATCGACGGCATGGTGCACTTGTCCGACCTCGATTGGCAGCGCTCCGGCGAAGAGGCGATTAAGGAATACAACAAGAACGACACCGTGCGCGCAGTTGTGCTTGAGACCGATCCGGAGAAGGAACGGATCAGCCTTGGCATCAAGCAGCTCGCTGCCGATCCTTTCCAATCCGCAGCCACGCTCAAGAAAGGCGCCACCGTCACCTGCGAGGTGGTGGAAGTGAAGGAAGCGGGCATCGACGTGAAGATCGCGGGTACCGACGTGACCGCCTTCATCCGCCGCGCCGATCTTTCTCGCGACCGCAGCGAGCAGCGCCCGGAACGTTTCGCGGCCGGCGACATGGTCGACGCAGTCGTCACCCAGGTCGACAAGAGCGGCCGCAAGATCGGGCTTTCGATCAAGGCGCTCGAGATTGCGGAAGAAAAGGAAGCCGTGGCTCAATTCGGCTCCACGGACAGCGGCGCGTCTCTTGGGGATATTCTTGGCGCGGCCTTGAACAAGGCTCAAACCAAGGAAAAGGAGTGAGACTCCTTCCCAGATCAACCCGCCATTAATCGTTTTAAAGGCGAAAAAGTTGATCGATTATAAAGTGTTAGGGCAATCTGCGTTCAAATGGATGCGGACTGCTCCAACCTCAGCAGAGAAGGTGAGTGGCATGGCTGGTGCAAATGGGTGCGCCAGCTGGGTCTTCCAAAGGCGAATGCATGACACTTGACTCTGACATCCTCATTGATCGCCGGCGCCTGAAGCGCCGCCTTACCATCTGGCGTGTGCTGGCGATCCTGGCCTTCGTGGCCGCGATCGCCTTTGCCGCGCTGAAGAACGACGAGACGGCGTCGCTGTTTGGACTGAGCCGCGATCATATCGCCCGCGTCAGCATCGACGGCTTCATCGGCGACAGCCGGGCGCGGCACGAGATGCTCAAAAAGATCGGCAAGAACGATCACGTGAAGGCCGTCATCGTTGCCGTCGACAGCCCCGGCGGAACGACAACCGGCGGCGAGGCGCTTTACGAAGACCTTCGCGAACTCGCAAAAGCGAAGCCTGTCGCCGCCGTGTTCGGCACCGTGGCCGCCTCCGCAGCCTATCTCGGCGGCATCGGAACAGACTACATCGTCGCCCGCGGTAATACGATTACAGGCTCGGTGGGCGTGATTTTCCAATGGGCCGACCTGACAGACCTTTTGAACAAGGTTGGCGTGAAGGTCGACGAAATCACGAGCGGCCCGCTTAAGGCAAAGCCATCTCCATTCACACCCTTGGACGAGGCCTCGAAGCAGCTCACGGAGGAGCTTGTCAAGGACTCTCAGGGCTGGTTCCTGGGGCTGGTCGCCGAACGCCGCAAGGCTGCGGCTTCATCGATGGATGACATCAAGACAGGCCGCATATACACCGGGCGGGAGGCCCTTAAGATCGGCCTTATCGATGCCGTTGGCGACGAGCAGACCGCGATCAAATGGTT
This sequence comes from uncultured Alphaproteobacteria bacterium, assembly GCA_963834165.1. Taxonomy (GTDB): domain Bacteria; phylum Pseudomonadota; class Alphaproteobacteria; order Rhizobiales; family Rhodomicrobiaceae; genus Rhodomicrobium. Next base: position 22,919 of record CAWIAL010000015.1, read on the forward strand.
TACCGATACCCGGAAGGTTACGCCCGATTTGAAGGTGAAGGATTGGAAGCCGCAACGCTCCGTTTCGAGCCTGTTCGAGTCGTCGGCTGCAAGCCTTGCAGCGAAACTTGGTCTTGGATCTATTCTCGACGCCGGTGTGCTGGAGGGGTTGGACGCTCTGAAGGACCGTCCGCTTGACGGTTTATTCTCGATTTGGCACCCTTGATAGGGAAACGCGAGATAATGCAATGATTAAGTCGGAGCTTATTGAAAAACTTGCGGTCACAAATCCCCATTTGATGCACAGGGACGTGGAAAAGATAGTCAATGTGATTTTCGAGGAGATCACAAGCGCGCTGGCGAAGGGCGACCGCGTCGAGCTGCGCGGCTTTGGCGCATTCTCCATAAAACACCGGCCCGCTAGGGTTGGACGTAATCCACGCACTGGCGACCAGGTCCATGTGCCGGAAAAATTCGTGCCCTACTTCAAGACCGGCAAGGAACTGCGTGTCAGGCTCAATCCGCCAGTAGCTCCGGCGGAAAAGCCGAAAGGCCGTAAGAAAGCAGCGAAGGCATCGTAATTCCTTTTGGCGACAGGCGGCTTTTACCGAGGCACCCATGAAACGCTTCTTCAGTGTCGTTGTACTTTTTCTCGTAGGCTGCCTGATGGCGGCGTTCGCCGTGGCGAATCGGCATCCGGTGGACTTTGTGGCCGATCCCTTCATCGACAGGAAGATCGCGCTGACCTTTCAGTTGCCCCTCTACATCTATTTGTTCATCGCCATGTTCATCGGCGTGCTTGCCGGGTGGATGACGGCATGGCTGGGGCAGGGGCATTGGCGCAAGCGCGCACGCGATACTCATAAGGAAGCCACGATCTGGAAGCGCGAGGCTGAGAACCTGAAGCGAGGTCTCGAAGCTTCTTCTCCCAAGGTCCCAGCGCCGCCGGCGACGCGGCCGCTCCGTTCCTTAGGCTGAGGAAACAGCAAGAAATCTTGGCTCCATCCTTCGACAAGCTCAGGATGAGGTCCGCGCTGGCAGTGAAACGATCCTCATGGTAAGCCTGTCGCACCATGCGCATCCGCCTGCTGGCGCAATCAGGATTCCGGTGGCTGCCTTGTCGTTCTACGGCACCACTGGTTTTGCGTTAGGCCCTGTCCCATCATAAAAAGCATGACCGTCTCCGTTAAAATCTGCGGACTATCGACCGAAGAAGCGCTGGAAACAGCGATCGAGTCGGGCGCGGATTACGCCGGATTCGTGTTCTTCGAAAGAAGCCCGCGGCATGTTTCGCTTGCGCACGCCGCCGCGCTTGCGCGCCGGGCGGAAGGGCGGATCGCGACGGTCGCCTTGACGGTGAATGCGGGCGACGATGCGATCAAGGCGATCAGCGCCGAGGTTCGCCCCGATTTCTTCCAGCTTCATGGCGAAGAAAATGTGGGGCGCGTCGCCGCAATACGGAGCCTCACGGGCGCGCGCGTGATGAAGGCGATCAAGGTGGGGACGCCGTGCGATATCCAGGGCGCCCGCATCTACGAAGATGAAGCCGACATTCTGCTTTTCGACGCGCAGGCTGCAGCTGTACCCGGCGCGCTGCCGGGCGGAAACGGCCTTTCCTTCGATTGGAGATGGCTGCCAAACGCCGGTCTCAGGCCGGATTTCATGCTGTCCGGCGGTCTTCGCCCCGATAATGTGCTGAGAGCCCTTGAAGAAAGCGGCGCATCGGCCGTCGACGTTTCATCCGGCGTCGAGGTCTCGCCAGGGGTGAAAGACCCCGCGCTGATCCGGCAATTCATAAAAACCGCGAAATCATACGCCCCTGTCTCCACGGCCGCGGAATAAGGAAAACTCCTCATGCCTTCTATCGTTGACGCGCCGCTGCATCTGAACAGCTATCGCACCGGCCCCGATGAAAAAGGCCATTTCGGCCTGTACGGCGGGCGCTTCGTGGCGGAAACGCTGATGCCGCTCATCCTCGAGCTGGAGGCGGCTTATAATGAGGCGAAGACCGACCCCGCCTTTCATGCGGAGCTGAATGCTCTCCACGCGCACTATTCCGGGCGTCCGAGCCCGCTTTATTTCGCCGAGAGGCTGACCCGGCACTTCGGCGGCGCGAAAGTCTACTTCAAGCGCGACGAACTCAATCACACCGGCTCGCACAAGATCAACAATTGCCTCGGACAAATCCTGCTTGCGAAACGCATGGGCAAAACGCGCATCATCGCGGAAACGGGCGCCGGACAGCACGGCGTCGCGGTGGCGACGGTGGCGGCGCGCTTCGGGCTTCCCTGCGTCGTCTACATGGGTAAGACCGACATCGAACGGCAAAGCCCCAACGTCTTCCGCATGCGCCTTCTCGGCGCCGAGGTGCGCCCCGTCATATCGGGCACGGCAACCCTGAAGGACGCCATGAACGAGGCTTTGCGCGACTGGGTTTCGAATGTCCAGGATACGTTCTACATCATCGGCACAGTCGCCGGGCCGCATCCCTATCCCGCCATGGTGCGCGACTTCCAGTCCGTCATCGGCCAGGAGTTGCGGGAGCAGATGCAGAAGGCCGAGGGCCGGCTGCCGGACACGCTGGTGGCCGCAATCGGCGGCGGCTCCAACGCCATGGGGCTGTTCCATCCATTCCTCGACGACCGCTCCGTGGCGATGTACGGCGTCGAGGCGGCGGGGCGTGGCCTCGATGTCCCCAACGGCCACTGCGCTTCGCTGAACGGCGGCAAGCCCGGCGTTCTTCACGGCAACCGCACCTATCTTCTGCAGGATGACGACGGCCAGATCCTCGACGGGCATTCGATCTCAGCGGGGTTGGATTATCCCGGCATCGGCCCAGAGCATTCGTGGCTGCGAGATACAGGCCGCGTTAATTACGTCTCGGCGACCGACCGCGAAGCGCTCGACGCGTTCCAGCTTTGCACGCGCCTCGAAGGCATCATCCCCGCCCTCGAACCCGCGCACGCGCTCGCGTATGTGACAAAACTTGCGCCGACCTTGCCGCCGAGCAATCTCCTCGTTATGAACATGTGCGGGCGCGGCGATAAGGATATCTTCGCCGTGGCCGGTCATCTCGGCATGGAAATCTAGGCGCAGATCCGCCAACAGCCGCCGGAAATCTGAGGGACTTATGCAGCGATTGGCGAAGGCATTCCAGGACGTAGCGGGTGCGAACAGGAAAGCGCTCATCTCCTTCATCACGGCGGGAGACCCCGATTATGCGACCTCGCTCGAAATCCTGAAGGGCCTGCCGGAAGCAGGTGCCGACATCATCGAGCTCGGCATGCCGTTTTCCGATCCCATGGCGGATGGCCCGGCGATCCAACGGGCATCGCAGCGGGCGCTGCGCGGCGGCCAGACCCTTCGCAAAACCCTTGAGATGGTTCGGAGCTTCCGCCAAACCAACGATACGACACCGATCGTTCTGATGGGATATTACAATCCGATCTATGTCTTCCCGGCGGACCGGTTCTTGGCCGAGGCCGTGGAAGCAGGCGTCGATGGGCTCATCGTCGTGGATGTGCCTCCGGAGGCCGACGACGAGCTTTGCGTGCCCGCGATGAAGGCTGGGTTGAATTTCATCAGGCTGACGGCCCCGACGACCGACGATCACCGGCTCGGAGCTGTGCTCGCCAACACGAGCGGCTTTGTCTATTACGTTTCTATCGCAGGGGTGACGGGCACAAGGGCTCCGGATCTTGCCGCCGTGGCCAGGAACGTGGCGCGGATCAAGGCGCGGACGCCGCTGCCTGTCGCGGTGGGCTTCGGCGTGCGCACGCCCGAGCAGGCGCGCACCATCGCCAGCGTCTCGGACGGCGTGGTCGTGGGGTCGGCAATCGTCGATGCCATCGCCCAAAGTCTTGACGAGAACCAGCACGCGACCGACTTAACCATAAAGGCGGTTTTGGGTCTGGTTGAACAGCTTTCCGCCGTTATGAAGGCGGCTTGAGGACCTTACTCGGCCTTTTCCAAGGCAAAAAAGGGCGTTACCGACGTGAACTGGATTAATAGCGTTGTTCGGCCCAAGATCAGCGGCCTTTGGCAGAAGCGCGAGATGCCGGAGAACCTCTGGGTGAAATGCCCGGAGACCGGACAGATGGTCTTCCACAAGGACCTCGAGGCCAATCAATTCGTTATTCCCGGCTCGGGCTACCACATGCGAATGGGGGCGGAGGCTCGCCTTAAGTCGTTTTTCGACGGCGGCAAGTTCGACGTCGCGCCCGCGCCGGAGGTTCCGGCCGATCCGCTGAAGTTCCGCGACGAAAAGCGCTATTCGGACCGGATCAAGGAGGCTCGCGCCAAGACCGGCATGCAGGACGCCCTCATGACCGGGCTTGGGACCGTCGACGGCCTTTCGGTGATCGCGGCGGTGCAAGACTTCGCATTCATGGGCGGTTCTCTCGGCATGGCGGCGGGCGAGTCGATCATCACCGGCATGCTGAAGGCCGTCGAACTGAAGATCCCCTACATCCTTTTCGTGTCATCCGGCGGCGCACGCATGCAGGAGGGAATCCTGTCTCTCATGCAGATGCCGCGAACGACGGTTGCCGTGCAGCGCCTTCGCGATGCGAAGCTGCCCTATATCGTCGTCCTGACCAATCCCACGACAGGCGGCGTGACCGCGTCTTATGCGATGCTGGGAGATATCCACATTGCCGAGCCGGGCGCGCTCATCGGCTTCGCCGGGCCTCGCGTCATCGAGCAGACCATCCGCGAGAAGCTTCCAGATGGCTTCCAGAGATCGGAGTATCTGCTCGAACATGGCATGATCGATATGGTCGTGCATCGCCATGATCTGCGCGATACGCTGAGCCGGCTTTGCAGCCTGCTCGTTACCGAGCGGAAGCACCGCGCCGGCATGAACAACGTCAAGATGCGGAAGAAGGCCGCGGCCTCGGCCAGCGCATCGCCCGAAATCAAGCTTCCCGCCACAGCCGAACAAATTGCCGCTGCGAAGAGCGCACCAGCGCTGGAAGAGATCGTCGAGGAGACGGCGCAGCCGCAGCCCGCCAACCCGCCGTCATGAGCTGCGCGGCCCACGCTCCACTCGCGTTACGCCTCAACCCCGGTAGAAGCCTTGCAACCTCAGAAAACTGAAAGCCTGCTTGCGCGTTTCGAAACGCTGCATCCCAAGAGCATCGACCTCTCGCTTGGGAGGGTGGAACGCCTCCTGCACGCGCTTGGAGATCCGCATCGCCGCATTCCGCCCGTCGTTCATGTGGCGGGCACAAATGGCAAGGGTTCGGTTGTCGCGTTTTTGAAAGGCATTCTCGAAGCGGCGGGCTACCGCACGCATGCATTCATCTCGCCGCATTTGCGCAAGTTCCACGAGCGCATCATGCTGGCCGGGCAGGGCGGGGCGCGCTGCATCGGCGAGCGGCATCTGGCGGACATTCTGATCCGCGCCGAGGCCGCCAATCGCGACGAGCCGATCACATTTTTCGAGATAACGACCGCTGCGGCTTTCCTGGCCTTTGCGGAAAACCCGGCGGATATCGTCCTGCTCGAAACCGGGCTTGGCGGCCGCCTTGACGCCACCAACGTTATCGAAGCGCCTCTGGCGACGATCCTGACGCCGGTCTCGCTCGATCACTGCTCATTTCTTGGTGACACGATCGAGGCGATAGCAGGCGAGAAGGCCGGCATCTTGAAGCGCGGCAGGCCTGCGATCATCTCCCGGCAAAGCGACGAAGCGTTTGCCGTGATCGAGGCGCGCGCCGACGCTCTCTCATCCCCGGTGGTTGCGGCTGGGCGCAGCTGGGACGTGTTCGAGCAGCATGGAAGGCTCATCTTCCAGGACGAGGATTGCCTGCTCGATCTGCCCCTGCCTCGCCTGTTCGGGCGTCATCAATTCGACAACGCGGGCACGGCCATTGCGGCAGCGCGGGCGCTGGAGGGCTTCCACATCTCGGAGGAGGCAATCGCGAAAGGCATAACGGCGGCAGTTTGGCCCGCGCGGCTGGAGCGGCTTTCGCCAGGAAAGCTGCATGATTTGGCGCCCGCAGGCTCCGAGATCTGGGTGGACGGCGGGCATAATCCTGCAGCCGGAGAGGTTGTCGCCCGCGCGCTTGCCGACCTCGAAGAGCGCGTTTCGAGCCCGATCCACCTGATTGTTGGAATGCTGTCCACGAAGGACGCAAGCGGCTTCCTGCGCCATTTTCAAGGGCTCACCGAGCTTGCCGCGACCGTCGAGATCCCGGGCCAGACGAATGCCTACAAGGCGGAAGAATTGGCAAATATCGCTCACCGCGAAGGGATCGCGGCGGACCCTGCGGCCGACCTTGCGGCAGCGTTTGCTCGAAGCCGCAAGCGCGCCGAGGGACCTGTTCGGATCATGGTGACGGGCTCTCTCTATCTCGCGGGCCAGGTGCTGGAAGCGCATGAGCGCGGCCTCACCGGCCAATACTGAAGCGAACAGCGGCCCAAAAAAAGCCGGTCGCGGGCTACTTCCGATTGAGCAGAGCAATCAGGCTCGATGTGTCCCAGCGCTTGCCGCCCATCGACTGCACTTCTGAATAGAACTGGTCGATGAGCGCCGCCGCGGGCAGATGCGCGCCGTTGCGCCGCGCTTCCTCCAGGCAGATGGCGAGGTCCTTTCGCATCCAATCGACCGCAAAGCCGAAGTCGAATTTGCCCTCCGACATGGTCTTCCAGCGGTTCTCCATCTGCCAGGATTGCGCAGCGCCTTTGGAGATGGTCTCGATCACGGCTGCAACATCGAGCCCGGCCTTCTGCGCAAAATGAATTCCTTCCGCGAGACCCTGTACGACGCCGGCGATGCAAAGCTGGTTTACCATTTTAGTGAGCTGGCCGGAGCCTGCCGGTCCGAGGAGTTTCACGGCGCGCGCATAATGGGAAATGATGGGCTCGGCCTTCGCGAATGGCTCCGCGTCGCCGCCAACCATGACGGTCAGCACGCCGTTTTGCGCGCCCGCCTGCCCGCCGGAAACCGGCGCATCCAGAAAATGCGCGCCGCGCCCGGCTGCTGCGGCGTAGAGTTCGCGGGCGACGGTCGCGGATGCCGTCGTATTGTCGATGAAGATCGCGCCCTCTTGCAACCCATTAAAAGCGCCGTGCTCGCCGATTGTCACGGCGCGCAGGTCGTCGTCGTTCCCGACGCACGAAAACACGAAGTCGGCATCCTTCGCCGCCTCTTCCGGCGTCGGGGCGAGCTGCCCGCCAAACTCAGCGACCCAGGCCTGCGCCTTGCCCAGCGTGCGATTGTACACGGTGACATCGTGTCCGCCTTTTGTGCGGATATGCCCAGCCATGGGGTAGCCCATGACCCCCAGTCCGATAAATGCAACCTTGCTCATCGGGCGCTCCTTCGTTGTGCCGTGTAGATTTAGCGCATCGGCGGCTCGTGGCAATCAGCAAGCAGGGTGCCCTAATCCCCGGTCACCACTTGCGTCGCGAGCACCTTGTCGATGCGCCGCCCGTCGAGATCGACAACCTCGAAGCGCCAATTCTTCCAGCGGAACTTCTCGCCAACGGCCGGGATCCGGCCCAATTGCGAAAGCACAAAGCCGGCGAGCGTGGTGTACTCTTCGTCGTCGATGCCCAGCCCCGATACGCCAAGCACGCGCTCCACCTCGAAAACGGGCATCTGCCCGTCCAGGAGCCAGGAGCCATCCTCGCGCTGAACGGCGCTCGGCTCGATGTCGGCCTCCTCCTCCGGCAGGTCGCCGGCAATGCCCGTAAGAATATCCGTAGGCGTAACGATCCCTTGGACTGTGCCGTGCTCGTCGAGCACGATCGCCATATGCACCATCGACGACTTGAACATATCGAGCAGCTTCAGGACATTGGTGCTCTCGTGCACGTAGAGCGGCGCCTTGATGGCGGCTTCGAGGTTGATGGTCTTCGTGGTGTGGAGCTGATCCAGCAGCGTTTTCGCATGCACGATGCCGATGGTCTCGTCCACATCGCCGCGGCACACCGGAAAGCGCGAATGTCCGCTTTGTGCGATGTCCTCGTATATGCAGGCTTCGCTTTCGGTGATGTCGAGCCAGACGATGTCGGGGCGCGGCACCATGATGGAGCGGATGGAACGGTCCGCCACCCTGAGCAGGCGCTCGATGATCTCCTGCTCGGCTTTCTCGAAGACACCGGCCTCGGTGCCCTCGGCGATCATCGATTTCACTTCTTCCTCCGTGACGTCCGGCTCGGCCTGAATCGCAGGGCGGACAAGGCGAAGCACGGCATCCGTCGACACGCGCAGCAGCAACGAGACAGGGGTCGCCACTTTGGCCAGCACGTCCATTGCAGGCGCCACAAAGCAGGCTATGCGCTCGCGGTTCGCAAGGGCGAAGCGTTTCGGGACGAGTTCCCCGATCACGAGCGAGACATAGGCGATGCTGCAAACGACGATGGCGGATGCGACTGTCTCGGCGTTGCGGCCGAGCCAGGACGAGCCAGCCAGGACATGCGCCAGGGAGGGGGACAGCGTCAGCTCTCCATAAGCTCCAGAGAGGATGGCGACGACGGTGATCCCGATCTGCACGGAAGGAAGAAAGCGGGCGGAGTTTGCGTTCAAGGACAGTGCGGCAGCTGCCCCGGGGCGCCCGTCGTTCGCAAACTTTTGCAAACGCGCGGGGCGCGAGGACACAATCGCCAACTCCGCCATGACGAGGAAGCCGTTCAGGGCGATGAGAATAAGTAGGACGAATAGCTGCGGCCAAGGCATGGGAAAACGCGGATCTTGTTCGCGGCCTTTATAGCGGGTGTTCGCGATATTCGTAATAATTCGAGGGACACGCGCTGAAATTTCGCGCCACTCTCGCAAGGCGGGGCCCGAAGAAAAAGAAACCGGGCAAAAACACCCGGTTTCAAATCGTCATGGGCGGAGCCTTTGTCACTAATTGTCAATCAGTCAAAAACATCGATCCTTTTTGCATTGGAGCCGCCCGCCATTGCGACTTAGCCTCTTCGACTTGGAGGATAGAGATGTTGTGGCATTCGGAAAAGATCGCTCTCGGGTAGCGTCCCGCCCGTTGCGCGAAACCCAAATTGAACCACCTGTCGCGAACGGCGCCCCATAAGACCTTCGAGAGCTGATTTTAGCATCGGTCCTCCGCTCTTCTGCTGTGCCGCGGCTTTGTATTTAGAGGAGAAAGCCCCGGATTCGACGTAAAGCCTCCTCACGCCCAGGTTTCCGCTGGCCGCAGGACTTTACGAAGGGACAGTGCGCCGAATACGGCTTGCCGTCGTCGAAGCCTCGTCCCCGGGGCAAAGCCCAGCGGTTGCGCGGCACACCGGCGATATTCACCGCCGGACACGCAACAAAACAAGCGATGACAGACGGGGCAAATGACCTGCCCAAATCGATCATATCGCGATTCTGATGGTGTGGGGTGAGGCTTAACAAAACGTTAACAGATGCCGGGCGGCTAAAGCCAGCTCAAGCTTGCTTAGTTTGTTGGTTTCCCTGCATTTTGTAGAAGGAAACAACGTGAATTGAAATTAGAGGGAAAGGGTAAATATTTTTTTAAGCACGGATGAGATGCGGATAGGCACCAGCTCAAGCCTTCTTACAGGGGACGCTTAATAGCACGGCTTATCACGCCAATAATGCCTTCCCTGAACAGCAGCACGCAAATAACGAAGATTGTGCCCTGTACGATGGTCACCCACGCGCCGAGATTATTGAGATAATTCTGGACGGACACGATGATGGCGGCGCCCAGCACAGGCCCGAAGATCGTGCCCATGCCTCCGACAAGCGTCATGAGAATGACCTCTCCCGACATGCTCCAGTGTACATCGGTCAAGGTCGCAAGCTGCGAGACGATCGCTTTCGTGCCGCCCGCGACGCCCGCCAGGGTGGCGGAGAGAACGAAGATCACGAGCTTGTAGCGCGATGTGCGGTAGCCGAGCGAGATGGCGCGGGGCTCGTTATCCCGGATGGCTTTCAGAACCTGGCCGAAGGGCGAATGAATGATGCGGTAGATCAGCAGAAAGGCCGCCATGAAGATCGCGACGACGGCGTAATACAGGGTGCGGTCGCCGCTGAGATCGATGAACCCAAGCGCCATGCCTCGCGGCACGGCCTGAATGCCGTTCTCGCCGCCTGTGAACGGTGCCTGTAGCGAGAAGAAGTACACCATCTGCGCCAGCGCAAGCGTGATCATGGCGAAGTAGATGCCCTGGCGGCGGATGGCCAGCGAGCCGGTGAGGAAGCCGAGGAGGCCCGCAACGGCGGCGCCCGCGAGGATTGCGAGTTCCGGCGGGAAAGGCGGAAGGCCCACGGGGATGTCGAACCAGCTTGCGCCGGGCAGCCAGAAGGGCAGGGAGGCGAGGCCATACTTCGCGGTGTGCGCAGTCACGTAGGAGGCGAACCCGAAGAACATTGCGTGGCCGAATGAGAGAAGGCCGCCGAAACCGAGCATCATGTTGAAGGCGCAGGCAAAAATCGCAAAGCACAGCACCTGCGCAAGAACGAAGGGATAGAAACCGAGCGAAGGCAGCGCGACGAGGAGGAGAGCCATCCCGGCGAACAGGACGGTGTGCAAATGACCGGCGACGCCCCCGCTCCGGCTTACCGCGCCGGATGCGATCGGGTGCGGCTCCGATGTATCTTCCAAGCTTATCATCAGGCGGATTTCCCAAAGAGCCCGGCCGGCTTGATCAAAAGCACGATGGCCATGATAACGAAAATAACCGTCGAGGCGGCCTGCGGATAAAAGACCTTCGTGAGGCCCTCGACGATGCCGAGCATGAAGCCGGTGACGATCGAGCCCAGGATCGAGCCCATGCCGCCGATCACGACGACCGCGAAAACCACGATGATGAGGTCCGCGCCCATGTTCGGGTTGACGGAATAGATTGGAGCCGCCAGCACGCCCGCGAGCCCGGCGAGGGCGACGCCGAAACCGTAAGTGAAAGTGACAAGCCGCGGCACGTTCACGCCGAACGCCGAAAGCAGGGTCGGGTTCTCCGTCGCGGCGCGCAGGTAAGCGCCTAGCTTGGTCTTTTCGATGATGAGCCAGGTCGCGATGCAAACCGTGAGCGACGCGACGATCACCCAGCCCCGGTAAATGGGAAGGAACATGAAGCCGAGGTTTTTGCCGCCGGAAAGCTCCGCCGGGATGGTATAAGGCAGCCCCGACGAGCCGTATTGATTGACGAAAAGCCCCTGGATGATGATGGCGAGGCCGAATGTCAGGAGCAGGCCATAGAGGTGGTCAGTATTCTGATCCGCATCGTGGACCGCCAGAACATTGCTGGCAGAAAGGAAGGACGTAAACAGAAGAGCTCCGATAGCGGCCGCGCCATAGGCCACCGCAGGATCGACCGCATAACCGGCCATAGTTGCGGCATCGGGGACACCGTTCAGCCCGAGCCCGCTTGCGAGATGCGAACCGTAGAGCGCAAAGAAGATTGCGAAAAAGCTGCCGAGGAAGACGAGCACGCGCGTCTTGCTGCGGACGTTGAGCTGCGAAAGAAGGTTGCGCTCGAGCAGCATGCCGAGGCCGCCTACGATGACGGGTGAAATGATGAGCGCCGGCCAATAGCCGATGGAGAAGAACGAGTTGTTGAGCAGGAAGTAGGCGGCGAAAGCGCCCAACATGTATTGGGCGCCATGGGCGAAGTTGATGATGTTCAAGAGCCCGAAGATCACCGCCAGGCCGAGGCTCAGCATGGCGTAGAAGGAGCCGTTGATGAGGCCCAGCAGAAGCTGACCGAACAGGGCTTGCGGGGTCACTCCGAGCAGTTCGAACATCCTGCGGTCTCCGGCTTATTGGGACCGTTTGTGGCGGCCCCTCTCATGGTTTCAGCCTTATTTCGCTGCTGTGACGAGCGGGCAACCGCCTTCGTTCAAAGGCCTGAACGCCTTGCCGGCAGGAATTGTCGCCAGCAGTTTGTAATAATCCCACGGGCCTTTCAACTCTTCGGGCTTTTTCACCTCGAACAGATACATGTCGTGGATTTTACGGCCGTCCGCTCGAACCGCGCCTTTGCCGAACAGCGGATCGTCGGTCGGGATCTCCTTCATCTTGGCGACGACGGCCTTGCCGTCCTTCGCGCTTTTCAGCGCCTCGACCGCCTTCAGATAATGAAGAACCCCTGAGTAAACTCCGGCCTGCACCATGGTAGGACGGCGGTTGTGCGCTTTCATGAAGCGGTCCGACCACGCCCGCGTCTGGTCGTTCAGATCCCAGTAGAACGCGGCCGTGAAGATGAGGCCCTGCGCTGTCTTCAAGCCCAGGGAATGGATGTCGGACAGGAAGATCAGGAGCCCGGCGAGGTTCTGGCCGCCTTGCACGATGCCGAACTCAGACGCCTGCTTGATGGAGTTGATGGTGTCGCCGCCGGCGTTGGCAAGCCCGATGATCTTGGCTCCCGACGATTGCGCCTGCAATAGGAACGACGAAAAGTCCTGCGTGTTTAGCGGAGCCTTGACTGAGCCGACGACCGTCCCGCCATTATCCTTAACCACCTTGGCGGTGTCGCGTTCGAGAGCCGCGCCAAAGGCGTAGTCGGCGGTGATGAAGAACCACGAGGTTCCACCGCGCTTCACGATGGCGCTCCCCGTGCCGTTCGCGAGTGCCCAGGTGTCATAGGTCCAATGAATGGTGTTCGGGGAGCACTTCGCGCCGGTAAGGTCCGAAGCCGCAGCGCCGGAGTCGATGAAGACCTTGTTCTTCTCCTTGACGAGTTCGCTGACGGCCAGCGCGACGCCTGAGTTCGGCGTGTCGATAATAAGATCGACGCCCTGCTGGTCGAACCATTCGCGTCCGGTGTTGACGGCGACGTCGGATTTGTTCTGGTGATCCGCCGCGATGACGTCCACCTTCAAGCCTTTGTCTGCGGCCTTGAAGTCCTCGATTGCCATCTTCGCCGCAATCACCGATCCCTCGCCGCCGAGATCGGCATAGAGGCCCGAGCGGTCGTTCAGAACGCCGATCTTGACCGGCGTTTCGGCATTGGCCGCCGTTGCCGCCGCCATGAAAGCAGCCGCCGCAATAAATAAAGTTTTAAGCCGCACCTTTGGTCTCCCCTTCTTGTCACAACGCCCAGTCTACACACCCAGGTAGGCATGAAGTTTCTGCATATTCGCCTGAATCTCGGCATTGGGCATCATGTCGATCACCCGGCCCTGTTCGACGACGTAGTGGCGGTCGGCCACCGTCGAGGCGAAAAGGAAATTCTGCTCGACGAGGATGATGGTAAAACCCTCTTTCTTCAGCTCGCGGATGGTTTTGCCGATGTGCTGGACGATCACCGGCGCCAAGCCCTCGGTCGGCTCGTCGAGGAGAAGCGTCCGCGCGCCCGTCCGCAAGATCCGCGCGATGGCGAGCATCTGCTGCTCGCCGCCGGAGAGCTTCGTGCCCTGGCTTGCCCGGCGCTCTTTGAGGTTGGGGAACAGCTCGTAGATGCGGGCGAGGCCGAGGCCGCCCGGCTTGACCGCCGGTGGAAGCATCAGGTTCTCTTCCACCGACAGGCTCGAAAAAATGCCGCGCTCCTCGGGGCAATAACCGATGCCAAGCCGCGCGATGTGTCGCGAGGGGAGTGCGATTGTTTCCGTGCCCTCGAACAGGATCGAGCCGCGCCGCTTGGCGAGGATGCCGATGATGGCGCGGAGCGCCGTGGTCTTGCCCGCGCCGTTCCGGCCGAGAAGGGTGATCACCTCGCCCGGATACAGATCGAAGTCCAGGCCGTGGAGGATGTGGCTTTCGCCGTACCAGGCTTCGAGCCCGCGAACGCTCAACACCGGCGAGCCTTGCGCCGTCGGCATCGACACCGGTTGCGCCGCGGCGTCAGCCATGACCGGCCCCAATGTAGGCTTCGATCACGCGCTCATCCTTTGAGACCGTGGCGTAGTCGCCTTCCGCGAGCACGCGGCCACGCGCCAGAACCGTAATGACATCCGAGAGGTCTGCGACCACCGACAGATTATGCTCCACCATGAGGATGGTGCGGTTTTCCGACACTTTCCTGATGAGCACCGCGATGCGGCCGACATCCTCGTGCGCCATGCCCGCCATCGGCTCATCGAGAAGCATGACCTCGGGGTCGAGCGCCAGGGTGGTGGCGATCTCGAGCGCACGCTTGCGCCCATAGGACAGTTCGGCGGCCTTCTTATCCCCAAAGTCCGTCAAGCCGACGGCTTCAAGCAGCAGACAGGCGTTATCGTTCATCGCGTGCAGAACGGATTGAGACCGCCAGAAATCGAAGCTTCCGCCCCTTCGGCGCTGCAGCGCGATGCGGATGTTTTCGAGAGCGGTCAGATGCGGGAACACAGCGGAAATCTGGAAGGAACGCACAATCCCCTTGCGGGCCACGTCAGCCGGACGCGCGCGGGTAATATCCTCGCCCTTGTAGAAGATCCTGCCGTTTGTCGGGTTGAGGAACTTTGTCAGGAGATTGAAGCACGTTGTCTTACCGGCGCCGTTGGGGCCGATCAGCGCGTGGATGGTTCCGCGGCGGACAGCGAGATCGACGCCGTTGACGGCGTAAAAGCCTCCGAACTCTTTTGTCAGACCCGATGTCTGCAAAATAAGGTCATCCGCCATCGCTTCTTCCCTCTCGGCTCGACAGTGCGCGGCATGCGCTGACATGTCATCCCCGACCAAAGTCGCGAAATTGAATGCTTACTATCAGGCGGCGAGGCGCGCCGGGGCTGCAACGTGGACCGTGTGCTGGCGCTTCAACCGTGCGGGCAATTCCAGCGAAAGAAGCGCCAGGAAAAACGCCGTTCCATCTCCGTCCCAGCGACCTAGCACGGCGCGGCAGGGCACGCTGTCTCCGGTTTCGCCCGCGACGGCGAGGGTATCTTTAGAGGTTTGCGCTACTGTCCCGCGCAGCTTCTTGAGCATCCGCTGGAAGAGCTCATGCTCGTAAGGAATCAGGAGATCGCTCAGGGGCCTCCCGCGAAGGCTCGTCTTGCGCCAGCCGAGGCGCTGGGCGCGGCCCTCGATCCGCATAATGTCGAGGCCGCCGCTGAGAAAAAGCACGAGATCGAAAGCCGAGAGGATATCTTTCAGCGCCTGCGCCGTTCCCTCCGGCGAAAGCGCGGCTCCGGCCCAGGGAGGGGCAGGCGCGCGCCGAGCGGGTGCGGCCTCCGTATCGGAACGCCTTTTCTCCTTGCACAGCTTGCGAACTTTGCGCCCAATCGCTTTGAAGGCCCGCATCTCCCCCGGCGTTAGCGCCGGGATGGAGAGGATTTTGGCGCTGGGCGCGGGTGCCTGCCGGGGTGGCTTCTTCGGCCTCTTTGCGATTTTTTGGGGAAGGGAAGGCGTCTCAGACGCCGTATGGCTTTCCTCCTGGGCTGCGACTTCAGCGACGATCAAGCCGTCCTGCCCGCCCGCGAGTTTGAGGATCTCGACCGAACACTTAAGAGCAGCCTGCCGGGCAAGCTTGACTTTCAGGGGACCGCCCGCCCCCTTCTCCACGCAGCGTGCGAAACGGCGGATGAGGGTTTCGGGAAGCGAATCCGAGAAGTCTTTAAGACCAAGCGCGAACGCGGCCCGCGCCGCAGGATTCATCCAAGCGACGCTTTTGCGAGAGTGATTCCAGATGAAAGCCGCGCGCGGTGAAAACAGAAGGTCCGAAAAGGGTTGATAACCGGCGACGGTTGTAAGCGGGCTTGTAGCCAATTTATGATCCTGCCCCGATTGCGCCCACGCGGTACACCCCTAACCCGGATTGCAACAAGGAGGGTGTTCGTCAGCAAAAGCAAGTGCGGCGAGGGTGGCGGGGGCTTGGTTTTTTGTGGAAATTCGAGGCGCTTGGAAAATTGGTGCAGTGCAACAAAATCTGCGTTGCATTGCACCAAAATCGGGTTTATACATCTTAACGAGCTTGAGGCCCGCCCGTGCCTCGGCATCGTCGAAATAGGAGAGACCGCTATGAACCAGCCCATGGATTTTGAAATTCCCGCTTCCGTGCGCGACCTTGCCAGCAAGAGCGTCGATCAAGCCCGTGAAGCATACAATCGTTTCATCGAGGCCGCCCGCCAGGCTAACGACGTTGTCGCCAAGTCGTCCGACGTGTTTGCGACCGGCGCACGCGAGCTCAACGAAAAGGCCGTGAAGTACACCGAAGCCAACCTCCAGGCGAACTTCGAGCTTGCCCAGCGTCTTGTCCATGCGAAAGACCTTAAAGAGGCCCTCGACATTCAGAGCCAATTCGCGCGCCAGCAAATGGAGACTTTCGCGCACCAGGCACAGGAACTGACCCGTCTTCTCGCGCAGTCGGCGCAGAAGGCCACTCCTTCGGGCCACTTCTGAGATTGAACTGCCAGCCCGGGCCAAGTTTACCGCTTGGCTCGGCGGCTCTTCTGCTTGAAAAACCATGTCGGGGTGCAGCGCGAAAAGCTTGGCGTTATTTCCGCTTTTCCTGAGGTAGCGAGGCCATGGAATCCGGCAAACCGCACTTGCCGCTGGTTGTATCCGCATCCGGCGGCGCCGCTGGGGTTTCCCCCCGTTTTTCCATTCTTCCCGAAAAACTGGCCGAACACACAGAGGAGTTCGGACAAGCCGTGATGAAGCTCATGGCGCCGGTTGCCGAGCCGAACGAGGCCGCCGGAGATCTCGGTCACCGCCTCGAAGACGTTTCCCGCTCGCTGGAGCATATTTACCAGGACGCAAACAGCTCGGCACAATCGCTCAACCACGCCGCCGGCGAAGCTTTCCGCCAGCATTACGAACTTGGCATGCACTTCCTTAAGAACTCGCAGTGGCAAGGGGGCCTGCCGAGGCGCTGAACTTGCAATTTCATTTCTTCTCGGCGCAGTGGAGACTTTTGACGGAGCAGTCGAAGAAGCTTCAGCGTGAGATTGCAAACATTTATCTTGCCCCCGCGTCGCGCGCTTTTGGCGCATCGGCGGCGGCTTGCCAGCCTGCCATAGATCAATCCTGAACGTGATTGCGCCCTTGAGTTTTGGCGAGAAACGCTGTTTACTGCGCCTCGCACGTTTGCCGCTGTAGCTCAGTTGGTTAGAGCACCAGATTGTGGATCTGGGGGTCCCCCGTTCGAGCCGGGGCAGCGGTACCAGCAAAATCAAAGACTTGGCGTGCATTCACGCTGTTGATCTTGCTGCTGGGGTAACGCCCGGGGTAACAGCACAAACCTCGCCGAAAGCGCGGTAACCTTTCCACAAGAATCCGGTTAACGCGCCGGGGTAAGGCGCGCGCAATCCACTTTCCATGTCAGGCTTGGTCGGCGACGACGACAATCTCGCTGCCGCAATACATCGCCATCGCGCTTGAGGCCCAAAGGAAAGTAACCTGCGCTGGGAACACCGAATGTGCGGACCCTTGTTGCCGACGGCGCTTCGATAGGCTCCAACCCCGTGAGCGCTGATGGGCATAGACAAAAAAACACTCGCCGTGAAGCCGGGCGTGCCGGGGCGCGCTTAACGCGAGCCGTGGATTCGCGATGACCGCAGTACCATCGAATGCGGACGAAAATGCGATCCTTGAGGCCGATGTCCGGTTTTTTATACGATGCCCGATCGTCATGCGAGCTCACTTGATCAATACGGATGTCAGCAAGTGGCCCGAGTCAGTCTTCGATCTTATGGCGGCTTTCTACTCACAAACGGGCGGACTATCGGGCCGCTCTTAGGCTGCTGCAGACGTTCAAGAATCGAGCACCGACGCGAATGACCCAAAGGAGAAGAAAGGAACAAGCGCTAGGTTTAGTCTGGCATAACCGCTTTCGAGGACAACGGACCTACCGCACTGACCCGATTGCTAGGCGATGCTCGCGGTGCCATGCCCGAGGCGCGAAAGAAGACGCTTTGACAATGCAAGACCGGAAATGGGAGCGCGCCGGCTGGACCGTTCGCTTCTTCCCATCGCGGCATTTCGGTGCTAGGTGGCGATAAGGCTCACCGGCGGCCTCTCGAAAGCAAGAAGCCTCATGAGCTATTTGCCGATGATCACATCCGAAGACTTGATGATCGCGGTGACCTTGTCGCCTGCCTGGAGATTCAAGTCCTCGGCGGCTTCATTTGTAATCGGCGAAATGATGTGGATTCCCTTGCCGACGTCGATCCTCAACGTCGTGGTCACGGCCCCTTTATGAGCGTGTTCGACCGTCCCAGGAATGGAATTGCGCGCGCTGAGTTTCATGACCGCTCCTCTCATGGTTGCCGGCTCAAGGTAAGAAGGCGTATCGCCTTTCCGAAGGGGGGCCTTTGCAATAACACGTTAAAGCGGTGCTCTACCAGTTCAGAAGCCATTAACTTTTTTCCCCAATCGAGTCCGATTAGGAAGCGTTATTGATCTACATGGAAGCTTCCGCGCTGTCCCGGCGGGACTTGTCAAGGCCGACCGCTTTCAATGTTGCTTCCGCGATGGTGCGTCCGCGCTCGTCAATTCCAGTCCAGCAGGCGTCCCTGCCGCGCGGATCGACCTCCAAGAGCTTGACACGCGCTGGGACTTCCGTGCCGTCACGGACGACGCCCCGCAAGATACCGTCGAAAGGGGCGTTGATCGCGATGCCGTTCAGGACTCCGAGTGAAAAATTCTTAAAAACGCGCGTCCCGATATCGACGGCGCAATGCCAACGGCCCTGGGCTTGCGAATAAACAAAACGCTCGGCTCCAATCCCGCCAAGCAGCCTTGACTTTCCATCGGCCACATCGGTGCGCCCATATGGAACGATTGCGCCATTCCTGGCAGGACGTGTTTCGATCGCAATGTCGCAGTTCTCCCCCACAGTAAACTCCGGGCCGATCCCCACCGTGATCGTCGCGAGGTGACGCAGGTCCGGAGTTGCCGAGCGCTTTTGCATCCGGCCGTCAATAAGGACGCCGATCCCCGACAGAAGGGTGAGGTCGACGGGCCTGAGCCGCGTGACGGCGACCTCACCGCGGCCCAGAAGACCGGCGATGTCCCGATAGGTCTCCGCGCTCCGGCCGATCACCCCATCGACTTCCGCCGGATCGCCGAAAAGCGCGTCATGGAACGCCATGCGGCGTCTGATAACGGGCGGGTCCGGATCGTGCGAGAGAAGCGTGGTCCAGCCGGCGCGATGCATGTGAACCGCGATCGCGGAGGCGATTTCGTTGGTTCCCAGTATGACCGCGAAGGTATTGCGAAAGCGGCGCGAACCGGAGGTGGTGTTTAGCGCATTTTCCATGTCCAAATTCCGCTTTTGTAAGTGTGTAAGGGGCAATCCCCGAGCCCGGACGTAGGCCATGACTGGGGTCCACCGCATCGTTGTCAGCTGAAGACTTCACGGCAAGCTACGCTATATACCGAAGAATATAGCACAGGACAGGCGATGGCCAGGCGCTGAGGGATCGCGGAACGGTGTGTTCCCATTGCGGGCGCTTTCGCCGAGATCGTACCCCCACGTACGAAACCAGGTTTGCGATGTTCGTCCGGGTGCGATCGGCTCGCCTTTATCCGTTGTTTTTGCGAGCGAATTGGTTTGGCCTGCGGCTTGCTATAAGAGAGTCAGTTCCAAATTTCAGCAGGCCCCACATGAGCATCACTTCAGACTGTCTGGCTGGCGTCCCAACCCGCTTCTTCAGCTCTCCCTCTCATGTGCTCGACTGCTTTTCTGCTCGCGCAACGACGCCGTTGGCTTGGGGGCATCCGGCACCTCGTCGCGCCGTTACGGTGGATCGCGTCACCGTGCGGCGAGGAGAACACGAGGTTCTGCGCAACATCTCGCTATCCTTCGGGGAAGGGACCATCACGGCCATAGTCGGCCCATCCGGGGTCGGCAAGACGACTCTGATCGGCGCCCTGAACGGGCTCATCAAACCGGTAGGCGGGGCCATCTCCGTCGCCGGAATTGGCCAGCTCGATGACGCCGCCGCTCTTCGCGAAGCCCGGCGCCGGACGGCAACCGTCTTCCAAGACCACGCTCTGATCGGACGACTGTCCGCCCTCGAAAATGTGCTGCTTGGTTTGGCCGACACACGCCATCCACTTTCGCCGCTTCCCTGGCCGCGCTCCTTCCGGCAACGCGCGGTCCTCGCGCTCGACGAAGTCGGGTTGCTGAACAAGGCGACCGCGCGCACGGACCGGCTTTCCGGCGGCGAGCGCCAGCGTGTTGGCATTGCCCGCGCGCTGGTGCGGTGCCCGCGTCTCTTGCTCGGCGACGAGCCATTCGCCTCTGTCGACCCAGCGCTCGCCATGCGACTTGGAGAAGAATTCCGCCGTCTTGTGGTTCGCAGCGCACTGACCGTCGTCCTTGTGCTGCATCAGCTCCATTTGGCGCGAACGCTCGCCGACAGGATCGTCGGCCTTCGCGGCGGCCGCGTCGCTTTCGACGGCTTGGCCGCTGACTTCGGCGCATCGGAGGAGAAGCGCATTTTCGGTCCTTAGGCCGGCGCGATCGAAACGCTGCCCTCACTAATAAAAAGGAGAAGACATGCTCAGGATGCTGAACCGCCTTATGATGGCGGCTGCCTTTTTGATTGTTCCGTTGCTCTCGCACGCGGGGGCGCAGACACGGCCGCAGAAGCTGGTGGTGGGACTTTTGCCGGGCAAATCCGCACCCACCGTCATGCGCCTCAACGAGCCTTTGCGCGCCTATCTCGAAAAGCGGCTCGGCATTCCGGTCGAGCTGGCCATTGGCGCAAATTACGCCGCCACCGGGGAAGCGTTGCGGTTCGGGCGGATCGACATCGCTTATCTCGGACCTGTGACCTACATTCTGCGTTCGCGCAAGGCGAAGCTCGAACCGTTCGCGCGGCCCTCGCATGAGGTCGTGGGACCGACTTTCCAGGCCGTCGTCATCGTTCCAGCCGACAGCCCAGCCCAGACCCTTCAAGACTTGAAGGGCAGCGAAGTGGCCTTCGGCGATCCCGCCTCGACCTCTGGCACATGGGTGCCGCGCTATCAGCTCCTGGAAGCCGGTCTCGTTTCCGGGCGCGACTACACGATGCGGGTTCTCGGCGCTCACGACGCCGTCGCGCTCGCCGTCGCCAACCACAAGGTCGCTGCGGGCGGTCTCTCGATGCCGATCTACAACCGGCTTCTGAAGGAAGGCAAAATCGATCCGAAGTCCGTTCGCGTGCTCGCCGCCTCGCCGGCCATCCCTGAGTACATGTGGACCTTCCGGGAGGGGCTTGATCCGGCGTTCAAGGAGGAGATCCGCAAGGTTTTCATCACCGTGACCGATCCCGAGGCGCTCAAGGTTTTCCGCGCCGAGGCCTTCATCCCTTGCGTCGACTCGGATGTGGACCGGGTACGTAACTGGATAGCGGCGATACAGGCGGCCAATCCCGATGCGGTTCCGGCCTCGCAATGAACGCCGATTCCCTTCACCCGCAGATGGCGGCTATCCTCGCCGATAGCCGCCGCAAGCAGTTGAGCGCGATCCTAACAACGGCTGCCGTCGCAGGCGTCATCGTTTGCGCCTTCGCTTATGCCGGAGCTTTCGATCCCAGGCGATACGCCGACGCGGTGCCGACCATCCTGAAACTTGCAGCCGACGCCATGCCCCCGGATTTCAGCCGGTGGCAGCAATGGGGCCGCCCACTGCTCGAAACCCTCTCCATGAGCATCGCGGGCACCGTGCTTGGCGCTGCCGCCGCTCTCCCCCTCGGGGCGCTGGCTGCCCGCAACATTGTCGGGCAATCGTGGATCGGCGCCCCGGTGCGGCATTTTCTGAACGTGCTGCGCTCGATACCCGGCCTGATCTGGGGCGTGATCTACGTCGCCGCGGTGGGGTTCGGCCCGCTCCCTGGCATTTTGGCGTTGGCGACGCATTCGACCGGGATGCTGGGCAAGTTCTTCGCCGAGACCATGGAGCACGTCGATCCCGGCCCCGGCAACGCATTGCGCAGCCACGGCGTCTCGCACCTTGGCGTGCTGCGATTTTCCGTGCTTCAGCAGGTGCTGCCAAGGCTCGTCGATGTCACAGTCTATCGCTGGGAACACAATCTTAGGGCCGCCACGACGCTGGGCGTTGTCGGCGCCGGAGGCCTCGGCCTCGAAATCGTGACCGCCTTTCACCTCTTCGAATATCGCGAGGCCTCGGCGCTGATCATCGTGCTTTTGGGCCTCGTCACCGCGATCACCATGATCGGGGCGGCACTCCGCCGCCGCTTTCTCGGCTAGCAATCGCGCAGCGCAGCAATCTCGGTTCCAATCATGTTAATTTCATTTTCAAGAATAGCCCGCAGCACGGCGATGTCTGCAAGCACACTCTCGAAGACTTCTTTTTGATAATGCGCCAAGCAGTTCCCACTACTAGGCATTTTTTCGATGTTATAGCGTTCCAGAATCGGCGGCAAAGCAACACTTCCCCCCGGTTGCCGGCATGTGCGCGAGGCTGGATTATCGAACGCGGATGATGCCGCTGTTTGGAATTACGCCGCCGAGGACAACCTCATGGTGGTTTCCAAGGATCAGGATTTCCGTCAGCGAGCAGTGCCTTTTGGGGGCGCCGCCGAAATGCATCTGGCTAAGGCTCGGCAATTGTTCCACTGCGGATATTGCCGATTTGCTTGTGAAGCGCACGAGCCTTATCGGGCAGTTTCAGCGCGGCGAGGCCCGCCTTCTCATTCTTGATGCCCAGATAGCTACAAGCATGTGAGAAAAAGCTGTTGCCGCTTTAGCGTGGACGCCGTCAAATCTCCTGATCATCCAGTGGTAGGCGGTTGCCTTCGGCGTCCCGCAAGACACGCCGCAGCCACAGGGGCGGCGTGCTGCGCATCAGGCGCTGGAGCTGGAGAATGACATCCTCGATGTCGCGGATGTGTGCGCTTTTGACCGGAAAGACGCGCTTGTCGTGGACGCGCACGGCGGCAAGGTCGCTCAAGCCGAGCGTGAAGAGCACCGAGCACCCTGCCAGCGCTTCAACTCGCTCAACGAGAGGGTCACGCCCCGTCCCGTCGTCGTCGCCCATGTCCTCCATGACGCAGCGGCCATCCGCGCCGCCCATGCCGCCGCCCAAGCCCTTTTTGCCGCCAGGGGTGAACTTGACCACGTCGACGAACTCCGAGTCGTCGCGGGCCACGTCGTAGAACACAACCTGCCTTGCGGAGGCGAAATTGGCGTCCACCTGCACGAGGCTGTTCGTGGTGATGGCGATCCGTAAGTGTGCGGCATCCATTGGCGGGTCTCTTCTCTCATCGCAAAAACTGCGGGCGGCGCGCGCCGGCTTGCAAACCGCTGAAAAAGCGGGACGTCTTGGCTTCATCCTTCGACGGGCTCAGGATGACGCTGAGTGTTTTCGACCGGTTGAACCTCATGGTGAGCCTGTCGAACCATAGGCCACATCGTATAGTCAGTTGTGAGGGGATGGGGCGGGGGCGGCATGTCCCCGCCCCATCGAGGTTGAGGCGGGGAGCGGCATGTCCCCCCGCCTCGTTTGGAAAGGCGTTTTACCAGGTGTTAAGGAGCCACTCGCGGTCCTTGGTGTATTCCATATGCGTGAAGAGCGCGTTGGCGATGGCCTCCCCGAGCAGCATGGCGCCCTTGTAGCCCATGGTGGGGTGTCGGTAGAGGCCGGCGCGGTCGAAGGTCGGGAAGCCAACGCGCACCATCGGGATGTTGTTGTCGATGGAAAGGTAGCGGCCCTTCGAGTGACCGAGGATCAGGTCGTACTTCTTCTCGCCGCCCTTGATGCGCTTCTCCAGTTCCCACAGGTCGGCGTTGCAGACGACCTCAATGTCCGAGGTGGCTTTTTCCTGCAGCGCCTTGATGCGGGGATCGCGCTTGTACTTGCCGTTGTCGTCGCCAAGCAGCAGGAGCGACGGCTGCAGCTCCACTTCGAGGCAGAACTCGGCGAGGCCCATGACGAGATCGGGATGGCCGAACAGAGCCACCTTCTTGCCGGCGAAGAACATATGCGCGAGGTCCTGCAGGGCATCGATGGCGATGCCGCGCTCATGCACGAGCGAGTCCGGGATCGGCTTGCCAGTGACACGGCTCAACTCCTCAAGCAGCGCATCGGTGTTGGCGATGCCGTAGGGGGTCGGAACCTTCGAGACCGGCAGGTCGAACGCGGTCTTCAGGTGCTGGGCCGCCAGATCGCTCTCATAGCGGGCGAGCGAAATCGAGGCCAGCGCGTTCGGCGCATCCTGGAAGTCCTCGACCGTGGTGCGCCCATGCGTGTGGATCGACTTGTCAGGAAGCATCGGCGAGTCGAAGTCTTCGGTATCCATGAAGAAGGTCGCCTCGACGCCCATCTCGTTCACGTAATGCTTCAGGAGCTTCAGGTCGCCCGGATTGATCCAGCCGGGGAAGAAGTTGAGTTTGCCGGAAGGCTTGGTCTTCTCCTTCGCGATGCCCTTCACGACCGAAAGCACGCATTCCGCATAGCCGCCGACCTGGCTCGATTTGAAGCTCGGCGTATGGACCGCCATGATGTGGATCTCGCGGCCCGGAAAGATCTCTTTCAGTCTTTTCTGGGTGCGGACGATGGCGCCCTCGCAGTCGTCGCCGATCACCTCGGTCGAGCATGTCGTGATCATGGGAACGACGCGCAGGTTCGGATAGCGCTTGGCGAGGATGATGAGGCCTTCCTCGATGCGCATGTGACCGCCGAACACGGCCGAATCCTCGTGGAGCGACGACGAGGCGACGTCGAAATTTTCCTTGAAGTGCTGGGCGAACAGGAGCCGCACGAACATGGTGCAACCCTGGCCGCCATGGACCAGCGGAATGCAGTCCTTGATGCCGATGCCGGCATATTGGGCGCCAGCCGGCTGGCAATCGTATATCGGGTTGATAACGCTAACCCGTTCCTTGTTGATGACTTCGCAACCCATGGGGTCAATCTCCGTATGAAGCAGCCGGCTCGGCGCTTCGCGCTAGTACAGTGAGTGGTTCAGTTCGTGGTTCAGCGACTTGGTGATGCTGATCTCCTCGACCCGCTCTTTCAGCCCTTGCATGAGGGCGGTGATCTCGGCGGGCGCGGTTTCCTTGATCCAGGGGAAACGCTCCTTGAAGTCGGCAACCATGATCTTGGCGTCGGCGTAGAAGAGCTTCTCCATCGGCGTCTCAAGCTTCGGCACGCGGCCGCTCAAAAGCTCGGTGGCCGTCTTCATGATGCCGTCGATGTTTTCCCTGCGGTCCCAGGTGCGCGAGAAGAACTGCCAAAGGCAGCGCTCCTGCACATAGCCGAATAGCTGGTCGATTTTTTCCGTCGTCATGCCGCGATCTCCAGAGCGGGAACTTGCACCTTGCCGCGAATGTCCTTGGCGGCGAGTTTCAGAAGCGGGTTGTGGGTGGCGTTGTAGATATCGCGCGCCATGTTGAAGAAGCCCTCGAAGCCCATGTACGGGCCGTTGTGATAGGCGTGGCCGTTGATGTAGGGGATGTGCAGCTTTTTCATCAGTTCGCCGACGCGGGGGCCGGTAAAGATGAGGTCGGGCTTCACGAGGTCGATGATCTCGAAGAACTCAAGCTCGTTGCCGTCATCGACATAGTAGGCGCCCTGCTGGCCGCGGGCGATCACCTTCTCGAAGTCCTCTTGATGGCCGAACTTCGAGGACATGGCCACCACCTTGATGCCGAGATCGTCCTCGACCGCCTTGGTCCAGTGCCAAAGCCTGGGGCCGCCGGTCCAGATGGCCATCTTCTTGCCGGCCAGCCTCTCCTTGTACCAATCGAGCTTCGGCTTCCACTTCGCGTATTCGTCTGCGATCAGCTCCTCGCCCTTCTCCTCGATGCCGAAGAAGGCGCACACCTTGCGGATGGTTTCCGCCATGTAGTTGAAGCCCCAGGTATCCACGTCGAGGCGCGGGATGCCGTAGCGCTTCTTCAGCTCATTGGCGATGTAACCGGCCGAGCGGGCGCAGTTCACCACGTTCAACTGGGCGCGATGCATGGCGCGCAGATCGTCGTAATTGGCGTTGCCGGTGAAGTGCGCGATCACCTGAATGCCAAGGCGCTTCCAGTATGTGTCGAGCAGCTGAGTATCGCCCTGGATGTTGTAGTCGCCGATGAAGTTGATGGTGTAGTCGCTCCAAATCTCCGGCTCGACCGTACCGACTTTATCGTTGATCCAGCCGATATTGAGCACGTGGTGGCCCTTCGACTGTGAGACGCCGGAGAAGCCTGGGCATTCCACCGTGAAGATATCGACGCCGGGACGGTCGGCCATGACCTTCTTGACGGTGGCACGCACGTCGTCGCCGATCAGCGCCGTCGGGCACGTCGTATAGACGATCATGCGATTGATGTGCGGCATCTCGTCGAAGGCTTCGTGGCAGGCCTTTTCGAGCCGCTTGTCGCCGCCGAACACGATGTGGCTTTCCTTCATGTCCGTCGACCAGACATATTTCATCTGGAAGTGGCCGTTGTCGCTCGGATAACGCTTGGTGTGCCAGGTGTCGTAGGCGCAGCCGACCGGACCATGGATCATCTGGATCGTGTCTTTAAGAACGCCGCCGATGACGAGCTTTGCGCCGCAAAAGGCGCAGCCGCGCTCAGACAATGTTCCGGGTATAGTCGGGGCGTTGGAGACGGGAAGGAAATCGCGCGTGTCTTCGCCCTCAACCTTCAAGTAAATATGCTTCTCGCGCTCCGGAATATCCGTATCGCATTTTAGAAGTACCATGGGCATGATATCGATCCTTGGTCAAGTGAGGGTCTTATCTGTCCGTCTGCTTGCGTACGGAAGATAACGCTACCTTTATTGCAGGAGGCGTGCCAAACTTTGGAAATTCCTCTGAAGGCCAGTTGATGCGCCGGAATTCAGGGTGTTCGCAGATGTAAGCTCGTTCGGCGGTGTTCAAATCCGTACGAAACGGTTGAAAAATAGTTCCCTGCGGTGCGCGAACGGAGGTCCGGAAAGCTATATCGTGCCAGGAATAGGATCTGGCACGAAGGTTGCCATGAGTTTCTCCAGATTTCACCTCTGGAGAGAACGCCATGACCACCGAAACGCTCGAACGCCCAAGCGCTGAAGCCGCCTCAGCCGTCCATGCGCTTCGCGTCGCTGTCGCAAGCCGCGACGGGACCACCATCAATCTGCACTTCGGACAGACACGGGAATTCCTCGTCTATGATGTCACCGCTGACGGTGCAGCGCTCATCGCGCGCCGGTGCATTGAAAGCCATGCCCTGAGCGAGGAAGAAGACCCGCGCGATACGGTGTGCCGCATGCTCGCGGACTGCAGGGTTCTGCTCGTGGCGAAGATTGGCCCTATGCCTTCGGAGAAGCTCATGGGCGCCGGCATCGAAGCCACTGACGCCCATGTCGGCAAGCCCATCGAGACGGCCCTGGCAGAGGTCTTCGCCGACAAGACGCTGCCGCAAAGCAACGAGCCCATCGATGCGTCCACCTTCCGGCTCGCGCACGTCATGCTGCGCGTGAGCGACCTCGATCGCTCCATCGACTTTTATACGCGGCTGCTCGGCATGCAGGTGCTTGAGCAGCGCGACCACAAGAAGAACCAGTTCAGCCAAGCCTATCTCGGCTATAGCGACGGCTTCTCGCAGATGGTGCTCGAACTCGTGTTCAACTGGACGCAGGAGGAGCCCTATACGAAAGGCGACGCCTTTGGCCACATCGCCATCCAGGTCACGAACATCAACCGCTTGTGCAACAAGCTGGCCGCCGAGGGCGCCCCGATGCCCCGCGCGCCGCGGGGCCAGCGCCACGGCGACAATATCATCGCCTTCGTCGAAGACCCGGACGGCCACCGCATCGAGCTGTTCCAGCCCGCGGAACAGTGAACTGACGCTGCCCTATGCTGGCTCATTTGAATAATGGGCCGCCAAATTCCCACGATCATCAGGAGATCATCCAATGTCCGTCGAATCCGCCATCGCCTATATCACCCGCATGCGCGAGGACAAAGACTTCCACCGCGCCGTCAATGAACGAAGCGACGATGAAGCCGCGAGCTGGGCTCTCATCCGCGCTCACGGCTACGATTTCACGATGGAGGAGTTCATGGAAGCCAAGGACCAAATCTACAAAGAGTTCGGCATCACGCCGCTGTAACTCTTCCTACCTGTTATAGGAGAGCACGGCATTGCGCTTCGCCTCGAAGTGTTCGGCCATGCTCTCGCTTGCGCCGTCGGCCAGCGCAATGCCGTAAGTCTCGGCGGCCGACGCAAGCTGCTCTGCGGACAGAGCTTTCAGCGCATTGACGCCGGCGGATGCCATCGCGCTGACGCGCTTGCGCAATCTTTCGTCTCTACATTGTGCCAGCCACGCGTCGCGGACAGAGCCGGGCGCATAGCCCTCGCCGCCTCCGATCTCGCAACCCGGATCGAAGGTCTTGATCGCCGCCGCCATGGCGATGTCGGCAAGCATCAGATGATAACGCTGATTGGCGGATAGACGCTGCCCCGGTTGCTCTGTCACCTAAGCGGTCTCTCTCTTGCGGAATGCCTTGTAGTTGATGGCGTGCTTTTCCATCCTGAGCCCCAGGATGCGCCGCGTCAGGCCGAGGTCCTTGGCGGCTTCGGTCATGTTGCCTTGGTGCGTCTTCAGCGCCTCGACGATCATCTCGTATTCGACCGCCTGAAGCTTGGCTTCCAGCCCGCAGCCGAAAGTCGTGCCGGTTTCGGTCGAGGTCTGCAGCGACGGCGGCAGATTATAGCCGTGGATGACGCCGTCTTCCGAGAGGATCACCGAGCGTTCGATGACATTTTCCAACTCGCGCACATTGCCCGGCCAATGGTAAGCCATCAGCATATTCAGAGCGGGCGTGGAGATCCGCTTCACGTCTTTGCCGGTCTCGTTGGCATAAGCGCCGACGAAGTGATCGGCGAGCAGAATGACATCGCTGCCGCGCTCGCGCAGCGGCGGGATGGTCATGGGGAACACGTTCAAGCGATAGTATAAATCCTCGCGGAACGTGCCCTTCTCCACCATGTCGAGCAGGTTCCGGTTGGTCGCGGCGATGATGCGGAGATCGACCTTCACCGGCCGCATGCCGCCGACGCGCTCGAAGGTCTTTTCCTGCAGCACCCTCAAGAGCTTCGCCTGCATCGAGAGGCTCAGTTCGCCAACCTCGTCGAGGAAGATGCTGCCGCCGTCGGCCATCTCGAAACGGCCCTTGCGCATCGCGACGGCGCCCGTGAACGAACCCTTCTCGTGGCCAAACAGCTCGCTTTCGACAATGTTTTCCGGGAGCGCGGCGCAGTTGAACTTGATGAACGGTCCATCTGCGGTGAGGCTGTTGTAATGAAGGGCGTTAGCCACGAGCTCCTTGCCGACGCCGCTTTCGCCGAGGATCAGCACGGTCGCCTTCGTGCCTGCCACCTTATGAATGAGTTCGTAAACCTCCTGCATCGGCTTGGAGTTGCCGATGATGTTGGATGGCTTGAAGCGCTGTTTGAGCGCGGCGGCAAGGCGGCGATTCTCGTTCTCAAGCCGGACCTTCTCGATGTTCTCCATGAGGTAGAGTTCCACCGCCGGAGCGATCATGGATGCGATGGTCGAAAGAAGCTCCACATCTTGTTTCAGAAGACGCCGGTTATGGTAGACGCGCTCGGCGCTGATCGTCCCCATCACCTTCTTCGCATGCAGGATCGGCACGCAGAAGAACGAGCTGTTCATGTTCGCCCCGTCGCCGCTCATAGTGTGGTTGAGCGAGCCTGGATTATCGCGCAGGCGCGGAACGATGATCGGCTTGCCGGCCTCTACCACTTTGCCAGTGATGCCTTCGCCAAGAGAGTAGATGCCGCGCGCCTTCTGCTCGTCGGTGAGCCCGAAGCTTTCATGGATGAAGATGCGTTCGGCTTCGCGATCGTAAAGCGTGACCATGCCGCGCGCGATCTTCAGGCGCTGCTGCATGACCTTCAACATGATGGCGAGCGAGGTCTGCAGGTCCTCACTTTCGGTGATGATTTCGCTGATCTGAAAAAGGATCGGCAGCACGTTCACACGGCATTCGCCGGTGAAGCAGTGGGTGAAGTCCTCGCCGAAGTCGTCTAGTTCGATGGTGACCGATTGGTCCATAGGTATTCCCGATGCACTTCGATAATTGGCCTGTTTTGCAAGGGCAATGCCAGGGGGCCGATAGGAGGCAGTCCGAGCTTTCTGAATGGCGCTTTTTCTATGATGACGGTTGCTCATCTTTTTAATGCCAAGCATTCGATCCTCGCGTAGGGGCTGGAGAAACGTACAGAAACGAACGAAATTTCTCCTTCCGTTCCTCTCATGTACGAAACGCCAAACGCCCCAGCATCCTGCCACAGCTATATACGAATGGGAATAGCTTTGGCCCAGTGCTTGCAATACTTACGGTGCTCCCATTAGCCATGAGGACGCCGTATGCCCATTCCCGCCTCGCAATTAAACGCAGTCATCACCTGCAAAATCTGCACAATTCGATTGGAGGAACTCTGCTACCAACGCGCCTGGTGGTTCCGCGCCTTCAGGGAGGTGCTTGCCACGGGAATTCGCTTGTTCGCCGTCGCCTTGCTGATCCGGACCGATGGCGGAAGGGCGCGCTCCAAAAAGTGCCATGGCTGTATGCGCTTCCGGAAGAATGTGCTGAAGCAGCGCTCGCCGCTGTTCAACTGGCTCGACGCCTATCTCAATCCCTTTTTCAATCGCGTCCGCGACTCGCTTCTGACTCCGCAAGAATTGGAACGCGCCCGCGCGCTGGCCCGGTCGCGCGCCGATCCCCATTTCGCCGAACCCGCGGCTGGCACAGCCTTTGCTGTATCAATGCCGATACAGGAGTAAGCGGCATGAAACACGAGGACATCCTCGCTCTGATGAACGAGCCGGCCTGCGCGCAAAACGCCAAGTCAAAATCGGGGTGCGCAAAGCCGCAGCCGGGAGCGACGCAAGGCGGCTGCTGCTTCGACGGCGCCCGCAATGCGCTTCTGCCGATCGCTGACGCCGCCCATATCGTTCACGGTCCTATCGGCTGCGCGGGCTCATCATGGGACAATCGCGGCGCGCGCTCCAGCGGCGTCCACACCTACCGCATCGGTATGACCACCGATCTCAACGATATGGACGTGATCATGGGGCGGGGCGAGAAGCGCCTGTTCCAAGCCATCCGGCAAGCGGTCGAGACCTACGGTCCTGCGGCGGTTTTCGTGTACAACACCTGCGTTCCGGCGTTGCATGGCGACGATATCGAGGCGGTCGCGAAGGTTGCTTCGGAGCGCTTCGGGGTGCCCGTCGTGCCAGTCGATTGCGCAGGCTTTTATGGCAACAAGAACCTCGGCAACCGCCTCGCGGGCGATGTGGTCTACAAGCACGTGATCGGCACGCGCGAACCAAGCCCGCCCCCCGCGGGCGCCGAAAGGCCCGGGATCAAGACCCACGACGTGAACCTCATCGGCGAGTGGAACGTCGGGGGCGAGTTCTGGAACGTCGCGCCACTCTTCGACGAATTGGGCCTTCGCATCTTGTGCACCTTCTCGGGAGACTCCCGCTTCGGCGAGGTGCAGACCATGCACCGGGCCGAGGCCAACATGGTGGTCTGCTCGAAGGCCATGCTGCATGTCGCGCGGAAGCTTCGCGAAGACTTCGGCACCCCGTATTTTGAGGGCAGCTTCTACGGCATCGCCGATACATCGCAGGCTTTTCGCGATTTCGCCAGCGTGCTGGGCGATCCTAATCTCGCGGTCCGCTCCGAAACGATAATCGCGCGCGAAGAAGGGAGAGTGGGTGAGGCGCTTGCCCCCCTGCGCGAACGCCTCGCTGGCAAGCGCGTGTTGGTTTTCGCAGGCGGCTACAAATCCTGGTCGCTGGTGTCTGCAATGCAGGATCTGGGCATGGTGGTCGTCGCCACCGGCACCGAGAAGTCGACCGAGGAAGACAAGGCGCGCATCGTGGCGCTGATGGGGCCGGAGGCCCGCATGATCTCGGACAACGATCAGACCGCGCTGATCAGAACTTTCCACGAATGCGAGGCTGATATTCTCGTTGCCGGCGACCGCTACATTTATGCGGCGCTGAAGTCCCGCATCCCCTTCCTCGACATCGACCATGTCCGCCGCATCGGCTACGCGGGCTATGACGGCATGATCGAGCTTGCCCGCAACGTCGACCGCGCTGTTCATTCGCCGGTGTGGGAGCAAGTGCGCGCCCGTCCGGTCGTCTCGAAGCGCGCGGCATAGAGAGGACCCCATGGCCGAGATCGTTCTTCCCACCAAGGCCCTTGCCGTCAACCCCTTGAAGGCCACCCAGCCCATCGGCGCTTCGCTTGCTTTCCTTGGGCTGGCCGACGCCATGCCGCTGGAGCACGGCGCGCGCGGCTGCACGTCCTTCAACAAGCTGTTTTTCATGCGTCATTTCCGGGAACCCATCGCGTTGCAGACCACCGCGATGGAACAGACGACGGTTGTCCTTGGCGCGGATAGCAACGTGGTCGAGGCGCTTTCGACCATTTGCGAGAAGAACAAGCCCGCTGTCATCGGACTTATTACGACGGGCTTATCGGAAACGCTCGGCGCGGATGTCCCCCACACCATCGAAGCCTTCAGGACCGGCTTTCCGCAATACGACAGCGTGGCCATCATTCCAGTCGGTGCCACCGACACGCTGGGGTGCCTTGAGACCGGCTTCGCCTTGGCCGTTGAAGCGATCGTGGCAGCGCTTGTGCCGCCGTCGCCGTCGAAATTACGCCGTCCGCGTCAGGTCAACGTGCTCGCATCGGCCATGCTCACGCCCGGCGATGTCGAAGCCATCAAGGACTGGGTTTGCGCTTTCGGGCTCACTCCCATCGTCCTCCCCGACATCGCGGATTCGTTGGACGGCCATATGATCGAGGCCGGGTTCTCCACGCTGACCTACGGCGGCACGCCGCGTTCAGCCATCGCCGCCATGGGGGAATCCATCGCAACCCTCGTCATCGGCCGCTCGCTCGACCGAGCCGCCGATCTGCTTCGGGCCAGAACCGGCGTTCCGGCCTATCGCTTCTCAGGTCTCATGGGCCTCGACGAATGCGACGCCTTCTCCGAGGCCTTGAGCGAGATCGCGGGCTGCGCGATCCCCGTCAGGATCGAGCGCCAGCGTGCCCAGTTACAGGACGCCATGGTGGACTGCCAGTTCCAGCTGGGCGGCGCGCGCTTGGGCATCGCCGCCGATCCGGATCTGCTTTCCTCCATCGCCCGCTTCTTCGGCTCGATGGGGGCGGATGTTGTCGCCGCGGTCGCGTCCGCAAGGGCCGACCATCTCTCCGAGTTGCTGATCGACAGCGTGGTCATCGGCGATCTGGAAGACCTTGAGTGGCTCGCGCGCGAGCACGGCGCTGAATTGATCGTCGCCAACTCCCACGGCGTCGAAATCGCAAAGCGATTGAACACGGCTTTGCTGCGCGCGGGCTTTCCCATCTACGACAGCTACGGGGCTCACGCGCGGCTCTGGGTCGGCTATGGCGGAAGCCGCCAGATCCTGTTCGACATCGGCAATCTGCTCGCCGGCCATTACCAGGAACTTGCGCCCTACCGCTCGCGCTACTGGCAGGGAACCGCCCGGGACAAGGAAATTGGGAGGGAAACCTCGTGCTGAGAATCGCCTTCGCCTCCAGCGACCGCAAGACCGTCAATCTTCATTTCGGCGGTGCCGAAAGCCTAATGCTCTACGATGTTTGCCCGGGAAGAGCCGATCTTGTCGGCTTCACGGAATTTGCCAAAGCCGAACAGGTCGGCGAGACCGGACGCACCGGCTTGACGGGCACCATCCATGATAAGGTGCTGCCGAAGCTCGACTATGTGCAGGGGTGCGCGGCCGTGTACGCCGCGTCCATCGGCGCCTCATCCATCCGGCGGCTGATGGCGCTCGGCATCCAAGCGGTCATCGTCGATACCGGCCACGACATCCTCGATCTCCTGAACGAGGTGAGCCTTGCGCTCGCCCATGGCGGCCTCGCCTGGGTCGACCGCGCCAAGGCCAAGGCCGCTCAGCTGCCTCAACGCGGCGTCGACGAAGAAATGGCTGCAAGCCACCGCCTCATTAGCTCGATCGATGAGCTGGAGTAAGATCGGAGACTTTGCTGACGTCCTCACTGGTGGACGCCCGCCACTACGCTGAGCGATCTGGCAGGGCTGCTATGCGCGACTGGCAGCGGTTTGAACAGAAGGCGCGAGCACGGCGAGTCCCGATAAGAAACTCTTCAGGCATAGCCGGCCGCCCGAGGAAGCCCTTTACGTCGACGGAGCGGAACTTTCCGCTGCCCTAATACAAACCGGCCATCATTCATGGGTCGCAATCAACTGAGCATGACAACTGCAATTGGCCCCGACCGCCATTTCTCGCACTTGCAAAAAATCTCTTCGGCTGTTGAAGGGTAAGCGGCCTCATTGATACTACTGAGAAAATCTCAGCCCGTGACCCTTAGCGGAATGTTCCGAGTATCCCAACCGTTTGTCCTACGTTGTTTTCATCCTCCGACTTTCGTTTTCCGCTGTCTGGGTGCGGTCGACGCCTTCAATGCTTGCGATTGCGGCCACGCCTTGGAGATCCGCGATTCTGCCACCGCCTGCCGTCGCGGTGGAGTTCGTGATGCGGCGTCCATCGTGGGCCGCGAGCGCCCCAGGGGCCTGGAAGCGCTGGAATGGGAGCGCGGCCATGTTGCTCGAATTTGTGATCGAGAGGAGCGATCCGGCCGGCTTGCTTGGGGCTCTCTTGATGGAAATGGGCCGGCCGCACCATGTCGGGAATGAAGCGCCCATGGTCTCCAATCTTGCCGGCGACAATGACGCGGTCGCCGGCTCGCATTTTTGAGGCCGCGTCTCCAACGTTGAGCCCGCCGACGAAGCGTCCGCTCCCTTTATTGTCGCGAAGGAACCCCTCGATCGAGAGATGTCCGACGCGCCCGCCAAATGGCGTGGCCGGCAGTCTCGTGATCTTCGCCGGCTTCAAGGTTCCCGCCGAATATGCGCCCGACACGGCAGCCTCTTCACCCGCGGCAGGGCGCGATCGATCGGATGCAGGGCTCTCAATGCGAACACCGCTCAAAGTAAAGCCCTTGTCGTCGGCCTTGTTGACTGAGCCTCGCAACCAAACCTTGCTTCCCTTGGCGGCTTTGTCGATGCGGGAAGCGACGATCACTGCGTCCGCCCGCCTCAAGCCGCTTATATCGATGGTATCGCCTTCGTTGAGGTCCTTCAGCGATCCCGAGTGGGAAGCTCCGATCAGGCTCTGTCCGGCGGCAACGGTCTGGCCGAGGACGCGTATATTCCCAGAGCCGCGGTCGATCGATTCGATCTGTCCCCTGACCTCGTATCGCACTGCGATTTTGCCAGCTCGCAAGCGCTTTCCTCGTCCATAAGCTTCGACCTCCACGACTTGGCCGATGCGGATTGCCTTTGCGTCATGAATGTCGTCGAGGTCGGATTTTGTGGGTGTATCGGCGGCGTATTCCACCTCGAAACCATTGACGAAAATGCTGCCATACCCGGTTACAGTGCCGACAATCCCCGTCGAGACGACTTTCTGAGGCGCACCGGTGCCACCTATGCCGTTGCCTTCACCTGGGCGATCGCCAGTTCCCCCGATCCCGGGTCGCTCCAAGGGCGACGTTTGCGCAAGAAGGCTCGGAGAGAAAGAGCAGAGAACCGCGATCGCCAAGAAGCCGCTCCTGACCAGACGCGTCCGCCTTCCGAGACACCACTTGAGCGGCCAAGCCATTGATCTATCCCTTAGATTCTTTTGACGGGTCTGATGCCGAGAAGAAATACACTCCAAACGATATGCGATGCGACGCGGACGGCCTGTCGGCGTCGCACAGAGAGAGCTCGAATGCCTTCTGGTTGACGGCAATCAGGGCTTTCGATCCGATGTCGCGGCTGAGAGTCACCAGTTCTTCGATAGATTCCGGCGTGAGGCGCTGGTAATAGACCGAGCGCTCCAGCATGGGCGGCTTGTCGCCCAGCAGGTTGTGTCCGCTCGCCGCGATGTGGTCGCGAAGATTTCGTCCAAAATAATAGGCGACGTCGGCAAAATCCTCGCGCGGGATGAACGCCGCGTTGTTGAGATAGACAAGCCCCTCCCTGTCGACGCGGACCAGTCCCAGACGCAGCCATTCATCCAAAACCACGCGTGGCCGAATATCGGTGCTGACGGCGTGGCTTAGGCTTTCGAAGGACGGCGCCTCCCCGGTCCGCGGCAAGGGGCGCGGCTGGCCGGAAGCGTCGAGATACTCGGAAGCCCCGGCCCAGAGCGAGATCATGTGCGCGTTGCGGGACAGGACCGCCGGAGGAAGGTGTGGCGCGCCCTCCCTGCCCCTGAGAGCGCGAATATCCTTGCGGTGAACTCCGGTCAGAAAACTGATCCGGCTATCGGTCTGCGGCTTTCCCGCCAGCGGAAACTCCGCCTCGGCGACCTCCACGTAAAGTTCCTTCAGAAGCCGGGACAGAATTGGAAGCGTGACGCCGTAAGTGATGAGTACGCGCAGAAGCGGCCGCAGCAGGCTCTTAACCGCCTGCAAAAGCGCTTCCGGCGGCTCTCCCGGCTCCGTCTTCGCCACGTCTTTCTCCTTTGCTGCGAACTCTCGCCGTGGGAGATTTTCCCGCTAGGCAATGCATGTCAAACAGAAACTTTGCCTTGACGTGGGAAAATTTCCCACGTATCGGGCATAGGTGGCGTCCAAATCGAACTGGGTACATGCGCGTACTCACCTTCATCGTAGCCGTGCTCTCGCTGCTCATCGCGGCGACTGCGCGCGTCCACCGCAAGGTGAAAGCGGCAGGTGCGCCGCGCCCTGGCGCCTGCTCTGGGGACTGGAACCAACTGGGGAATCGAAAAATGCGAACAATCTCTCTCATCGTCGCGCTGCTCGCGGCGCTTATCGTCGCCGGAAAGCCGGGGAAGGCCCATGCTGGACTTTTTGTGTCCGTAACGGTAGCGCCGCCCGCTTTGCCGGTCTACGTGCAGCCACCCGTCCCCGGCCCGGGATATTTGTGGACGCCAGGCTATTGGGCTTGGGATGACGACGATGGCGATTACTACTGGGTCCCAGGGACCTGGGTTCCCGCACCCTCTCCAGGTCTCCTTTGGACGCCGGGCTATTGGGGCTGGCGCGACGGCGTCTACGCCTGGAACGCAGGTTATTGGGGGCCTCATGTCGGCTTCTATGGCGGCGTGAATTACGGTTTCGGCTTTGGCGGCGCGGGATTTGCCGGCGGCTCTTGGGTCGGGGGCTCGTTCAGTTACAATAGGGCTGTCGTCAATGTCGGGGCCGGCGGCGGCGGCATCAACGTCTACAATACGCCGGTCGCCGTTAGCGCCTCGGTCAATGTCAGTTTTAATGGCGGCGCGGGCGGTATACAGCAACAGCCAAACGCTCAAGAACTTGCAGCGGCGCAGGAGCAGCATACGCCTCCGACGCCTCAGCAGATAAGCCATCAAAACACGGCGCGGTCGGACCCGCAGTCGAAATTCAAGAATAATGGGGGCAAGCCCGCGCACGCGGCCACCCCGAAACCTGGCGATTTTAGCCACGCTGTATCCGCAAAAGCAGCGGGGGCCAACCAATCCCAGATCCGGCACGACCAGCAACAAATTCGGGCCAATCATCAGCAAATCCGGGAAAACGATCAGCAGATCAAGGCGAACCATCAGCAAATCCGGCAAGATAAACAGCAGATTAATGCTAATCACCAGCAGATCAAATCCGATCAAGCTCAGATCAAAAGCAATCAGCAGCAAGAGCGTCAAGATCGTAAGATCGAAGCCCAGGACAAGGCCAGCGGCAACTTACAAGGTGCAAGGGCAGAACAGCATCGGATTAACACCGACAAGGCCGCCGATCGCGCCGATCGTCAACAGATCCGAGCCGATCACAAGCAAGATAGCGCCGACAAGAAACAAATTAAAGCCGATCACAAGCAGGATGCCGCAGACAAAGCACAAAATCGTAAGGATCATCGCCAAGACCATCATGACAAGGCACAGATAAAACGTGATAAAAAAGCACAGGACCATTAAAAGCTCAGAGAAGCCGCTTGCTTTTCGTTGAGAGTGAACCAAGTTTTGGCGCCTTATCTCCCCAATGAGGCGTCCAAGCCATCGTTATTTCTCCATCACATCACAATAGTTCTGAATTTATATTGCCACAGTTTGTACAATAAATCACTACAATCGATCATTTATATTGCCCATATGGCTCACATTATGCGGTAACCATAGTACAGATGCGGCTGAAACTTGAGATGGAGTGTCTAGCATGAGCATTCGTACCGGCATTATGAGTTTTGCGCTCGCGGGCGCAGTGGTTGCGGCGGCGCAGCCAAGCACCGCCGCAGATCTGGGCGGCTACAAAGACATTACCGGCTACGTGCCGATAAATTGGACCGGCTTCTACGGCGGCATTAACGGAGGCGTTGGCACAAGCGGAAACAATCAGCTTTCTGACCCCTACGATCCTTTTGGAGGCGTCGCGCCAAGCGGCGGCTTCGCTGGCGGACAACTGGGCTATAACTGGCAGACGTCCAGCTTTGTCTTGGGCCTCGAAACCGATCTCGAAGGCGCCGGCATTCAAGACAACAGATGGGATGCTTATACCCATCCCTATCAGTTCACATCGAGCCTCACCGATTTCGGGTCAGTGCGCGCCCGCGCCGGCTTCGCGATCAGCGGTGCGCTGATTTACGCCACGGGCGGTTATGGCTTCGGCACGCTGACCAAAACGACGACCGATGGCGGGCATCAAACCTTCAGCGGCTTGGCCTCGGGCTTTGTCGCGGGTGGCGGCATAGAATATCTGATCAACCCGTCCTGGTCGGTAAAGGCGGAGTATCAGTACCTCGACCTCGGCAAAAACGACGCCGCCGGTTCCGGCAATACCTTCAGCGAGTGGGCTGGCCCCCAGAAAGATGATGACTACCACACCGTGCGGGTCGGCGTGAACTATCACTTCAATTCTGGAGTGTTCCCGCTGAAGTAGCGATAAGGCGCTGGCTGATAACGCCTCGATACTTAGCGTTACAGGGGCGGAACAAGAGCGGATCGGGATGGGGAGCGCGGTTTCTTCATCCCGATCCAAACGAACGACCATGAGCACCGGCAGCAATCGGCGGTGCATCAGTCTTCTAGAACCTGGACATTTTTTTCCAACACCCATCGGCGCATCGCCTCGCGGACCACAACATCGCGCATGATGTTGTCGATTCGCTGTTTGCGGATGCGCTCCTTTTCATCTTGGCAGATTTTCAATAACTCAGAGAAGTCGGTTCATGGCCCTCTTTCCCAAACCGCCACATTTCA
>CAWIAL010000016.1:0-507918 GCA_963834165.1 uncultured Alphaproteobacteria bacterium
TTAATCAGCGGGTCCAAGGTTAAAATCCTTGTGCGCCCACCAATAAAATCAGGGACTTAA
This sequence comes from uncultured Alphaproteobacteria bacterium, assembly GCA_963834165.1. Classification (GTDB taxonomy): domain Bacteria; phylum Pseudomonadota; class Alphaproteobacteria; order Rhizobiales; family Rhodomicrobiaceae; genus Rhodomicrobium. Next base: position 61 of record CAWIAL010000016.1, read on the forward strand.
GGGTCCTTCTCGCGGAGAGCGAACCAGGAAAATACTCGCTGTAGACGCATCGCGAAAGCATTCAGGCGAGATGCGGACTCCCTAACACTGTAATCGTGGGGGAGCGATCACACTGGCTGAGACGGGAGTTCGATACCTTTGGATCCAGGCCAGAAGGCGCATCTTCTCCTGTTTTGTCCATGCAAAAAACCCTGTCTTCAATTGCTTCAAAGAGGGCCCATCGAGATCAGGCCTTGCAACGCGGCCATGGCGTAGAGGGTGTTGTCGAGCGCCTCACGCGTGATCCCGGACAACACAGTGTCTGAATCCTGTCGATCATCGCGGCGATTACTTGATCGCGCTCCAACCTTTCGCGAACGGCGCGGCGCCGCCCTGAGGCACTGGCGCATATGCGTTTTAGCGCGACTTCAACGCATAACAGCCTGGGACCTGCTGACAGGAAAATCAGCGGGTCCCAGGCTTTAATCCGTGTGCGGCAACTGAAACGTGAGTATCAGCGGCGTTCCTCTTCACGCTGCTCTTCTCCGCGTGGCCGGTCCCCTTCGCGCGGTGTAAGGCACGGGGCGGCGGTAACGACGCAGCGCTTCAGTTCAATAACGTTTGTCTCTCCGACGCGAGCTGGGTCGCAGTGCTCATCGAGAACATAGGCTACTGCGAAATTGAGGAACCTTTCGCCATGCTCATTTATGACCTGCTCCTGCCAGGACTTGATGGCCATGTTGCGGGCAGCCTCGGTCCGGGCGTCGGCGTCACCGGCAGCGTGCATCGGCGGACGGCACCGGCGCGGGCCATCGCGCAAGTCTGATTCCCGCCACCCCCCCGGGGGGCGCCACCAGCCGTGATACCCTTCATCTCTTTCAGGGTGCCGCCAACCACGGTACCCCTCTTGGTGTTCGCGGTACCGGGAGCCGCGATCCTCGTCTCTATCGACATGCCGCCAGTGGCGATGGTAGGGGCGGTAATGCCTCACGTATTGCCGCGGCCAAAACTCTTCCCTTTCTTCCGTTCGCCAGCAGCAGCGGCCTTTTCTGTGCGACCGCCAGCCATCGCCGTCTCTGTCGAGCAGTTGGGCATGTGCGGAGGTGGTAAATGCGAGCAATGCTATTAAGAAATATCTCATGTACATTCCCGTCTTGCCTTAGCGTCACTCGAAACAACCTCACCATAGTATTAACCCTATCCGCCAATCTCTCTTGCTTTCTCTTCGTTTTCCAAAGGAATTTCCGCGCCCCGGTTCGCCCTCGCACGCGCCGCACGGTAAGCCATTGATTATTCGAGAAGCATGGCGATCGCACAGCGCTTAATTCGCCCTTTTCGCATGTTGAAAAAGTCAGCGGCAACGCTTCTGCCGCCCCTCCAGCACTTCCAGAGAGGAAAGCGGCAGCAAGGAATGAAAAGCCGCGCTCTCGCTTGAGTTGCGCCTCAACTCATCAGAGTGGCGGTGGCTTTGGCTGCGTGGGCTTTGGGGCAAAGGCACGCGCCGTATCCCGTTGGGGGCGGCTCGTTTTTGATAGCGCAAGTTGCCGTGCATACTCCTTGTCGCCGACTTCCTTGTATTGCGGACTCGTCAGGGAAGCCAGAAACGCCACCAAGTCATCGATCTCGGGCTCCGTCAGAGCCAGCGGCTGGATGTCCCCGTCAAGCCATGGATTATTCAGGCCGTCACCCTTGTTGTAGTGATCCACGACATCCCACAGCGTCTGCTGCGATCCATCGTGGAAGTAGGGAGCCGTCACGAGAATATTTCGCACGTCCGGCGTCTTGAACGACGCAATATCCTTCTGGTTTCTGGTGATGAGGAAGCGCCCGAGCGCCGACAACTCGCTCTCCACCGCGGCGTCGTCGATCGCACGCAAATTTCCTTTGGCGAGATCGCGCTCTGCCTGCTGCGCCAAGGGGACAACGCGATGATGCAAAATCCCGATGCCAATGTTATGAAAATCATTGTCGGTGAAGACTGTCACATCGCGCTGGGTGTCCGTCAATGCGTGGCAGAGGTTGCATCGCGCCTTGGTGTTGAACAATTCCCAGCCCCGGGCAGCGGATTCGCTTATCGCGTTCTTATCTCCGGCGATGAAGTGATCGAATGGAGAATCGAACGACGTGAGCGTTCGTTCGTAAGTGGCGATCGCGCGCAACATGTCCTCTTCGTTCACGCCGTGGCCAAAGGCCTGCATGAATTGCCTCTGGTAATCGGGATCGCCGGCGATCTTTGAAACGGCATCGCCAATGCTGGCCAAGCCCATCTCGAACGGATTCGTGATTGGCAGCGCCGCCTGGTCCTCGAGCGTGTTAACGCGCCCATCCCAAAACTGCGTCTTATTGTAGAGCGCGTTTAAAATGGTTGGCGCATTGCGCTGCCCGACGCGGCCGTGGATGCCGACAGACGTGGGTCTGCCGTCGGTGAAGGCGCGCGCCGGATCATGGCACGTGGCGCAAGCGACCGTGCCGTCGCCCGAAAGCCGGCTGTCGAAGAAAAGCTTCTCGCCCAGCGCCACCGCCGCTGAGGTGAGCGGGCCGCCCGCCGGGATAACCGATGCGGTCAACGCAGTCGGAAAGCCGGTTTGATCTTGTGATCGGGGCTGCGCAAGCGGTCCGGGTTGAGGGAGGGGTGGCGGCTCACCGGGCGCCAATGCGGGCGGGGGGCCGGCGCCGGTGTCCTGGCTTGCAAGCGGAACGGCCAGAACCGCACACATGCACACAGGGAGGATCCCGGCCAGGGCAATGAATGCGGCAGCCAATTTCGACACGCCGCGGTAAGGCGAACCGCTTCTGCGAGGCTGTGTTCGATCCATCTGTCCGTCCTCAACAGCTGCACCTTCGGCCGCACCTGTGAAGGCAACCCCGCGTCACGCAGTTGTCCGAAACCGGTTGTCAGCAACGGTGTGTTCCAAATCGCGTTGGTCCCGCCTTGGTTCCTTTCAAGGTCGCTTTGCTGATTATCGCCGGTTTTGGCGCGGCAATCTGACGGCAAGAGGATTCCGCAGCGCGCGAGCCTTATCCAGACCGCCGTCACGCCCAATCCTGGCGTTTACCGGCAGCTTGCTTCTTTGAGAAAGGGGAGGAGGGCGGCAAGGGTTTCGTCCGGTGCTTCTTCGGCCAGGAAGTGACCGCAATCGATGGCCTGACCCCGAACGTCACGGCACCAGGGCCGCCAGATAGGAAGCGGACCTCCAGTTTTTCCCGGTATTCCGCCAGATCCCCAAAGCACAAGCACCGGACACGCGATTTTCTTTTTAGCTTTCCGATCCGCTTCATCTGCGAACAGATCGTAGGTCGCGCCCGCGCGATAGTCCTCGCACGTCGCGTGGAGCCGGTCCGGCTGCACGAAAAAAGCTTTGTAGTGCGCGACGGCTTCGGGGGAGAAAATCGAAGTCGTGTCTGTTCCGTTCCACGACCAGAGTTTGTCTTCAAGCCATCCGGCAGGGTCGACTCCGATCATGCGCTCTGGCCAGGGCGCGGGCTGCGCGAGAAACGTCCAGTGAAACGACTTCATCGCGAGCTTCGGGGTCAGCCGGTGCCACATATCGTAGGTCGGAATGATATCGAGGACCGCGAGGCGCAACACGCGCAAGGGCTCGTCAAGCGCAAGGCGATAAGCCACGCGGCCGCCGCGGTCATGGCCGCAAAGCAGGAATTCGCGATGACCGAGCGCATCCATTATATCGCAGATATCCTGCGCCATGGCCGGCTTTGAGTAGCTGAAGTGGCCGGCTTCGTCCTCCGGCACCGAACTTGAGCCATAGCCGCGCAAATCCGGGATGATGAGGCTGAAGTACTTGCTCAGTTCCGGCGCAAGCATGTGCCACATCACGTGAGTTTGCGGATAGCCGTGCAAAAGCACAAGCGGCTGCCCCTCGCCGCCGAGCCGGGCGAAGATGTCCGCGCCTCTGGTCGAGAAAACTCTCGAATCGAATCCTGGAAAAAGGTCGGGCAACCCGGTCATGACGCCTCTTGCCTTTGCACCCGCCGCAAGCCTATGTCGCCGCGGCAGAAGCCGCCCGGCCAGTCGATTTTGCCGATAGCGGCGTAAGCGCGCGACCTTGCTTCTTGAACATCTCTCCCGATCGCCGAAACGTTGAGGACGCGGCCACCTTGTGCAATCACCTCGCCGTCCGCTCGAAGCCCCGTTCCGGCGTGGAAGACGGTGACGCCCTCCACGGCATCGGCTTCGCCCAGGTTTCGAATGACGCTTCCCTTTGCATATTCGCCGGGATAGCCGTTCGCCGCCATGACGACGGTGATAGCCGCGTCATCGCTCCACGCCAACTCGGTTCGCGACAGATCCCCCTCGGCCGCACCGAACAGCAGCGGCAGCAGATCCGATTTCAGCCGAAGCATGAGCACCTGGCATTCGGGATCGCCGAACCGGACATTGTATTCGATCAGCTTCGGGCCTTCGGCGGTGATCATGAGCCCGGCATAAAGCACACCTTGAAACGGCGTTCCTCGCGCGCGCATAGTTTCCAGCGTCGGCGTCACGATCTCGCCCATGATCCGCGCGGACAGCGCGTCCGTCATTATCGGCGCAGGCGAAATGCAGCCCATGCCGCCGGTGTTAGGGCCGGCATCGCCGTCATGGGCGCGCTTGTAGTCTTGCGCGGTCGCTAGCGGCAGGGCCCGTGTACCGTCGCTGATCGCGAAGAAACTCACCTCCTCGCCGGCAAGCTTTTCCTCGATCACCACCGAAGAACCGCTTTCGCCGAATGCGCCCGAGAAACAGGCCGCAATCGCCTCCTCTGCCTCACTTAAAGTCTCACAAACGATGACGCCCTTGCCTGCAGCCAGCCCATCGGCCTTGACCACAAGGGGTTCGCCCATCTCGCGCGCATGAGCAATCGCTTTCTCGCTGCTTGTGAAGTAGCCGTAAGCTGCCGTTGGGATGCCGCGCTGAGTACAAATTGCCTTAGTGAAGAACTTTGACGCCTCAAGCTGCGCCGCAGCCGCGGAGGCTCCGAAGACAGGAATGCCGCCAGCCCTCAAATCATCCGCAAGTCCGCCGACAAGAGGCGCCTCCGGCCCAATTACAGCGAGGTCGATGCGAGCGTCCCGGCAAAATGCCAGGACCTGACCATGATCCAGAATATCGGGAGGACCGGGCTGCGCGATTGAAAGTATGCCGGCGTTGCCGGGCGAACAATAAAGCGTGTCAAGCTTTGGACTTTGCCTCAGCTTCCAAGCAAGCGCATGTTCGCGGCCGCCGCCGCCGATAAGAAGCACATTCATGCATTCTTATTAGCATGAAAGAGCAAGGAAGGGACGCCTTTGTGACGGTCCTTTTCCTGTTGTTACAAAAAAGCGCAGCCGGAGCTTCTGCAAATAGAAATCTACCTAACGTTAACCTCAAATCCAATGAAATACATACGCCAGGATGATAAGCGGTAATGGGATTCCGATAGCCCATAGCAAAACTCCCCTCATTTCAACCTCCTCATGGTCTGTTTTCTATCCTGACAACTCAGCCTTGAAAGCAAAGTTCCTGAGGCTTGAGCCGGAACATTCAGCCGTCCGATGGGTTTGCTAGCCATTCGTTTGATTTGAACTCGGAGGACACGACCATGAAATCTATCACGGCCGCGGCGCTAGCCGTTTTGCTGACAACATCCGCATTCGCACAGCAGGGACCCGGAACCGACAGTACCCTTCCGTCGCCATCCCGCCCCGCTGGAAACACCGGCGCCGCGCCCGGTACGAACTCCGTCGATACCACCGGCAATCCTGGAACTGCCAACGCTGGCAATGCCACCAACGCCAACGTCTTCCAGACGCAGCAAGGGCAAAACCAGTGGCTTGTTGGAAACCTCTGGGACAAGAGTGTGTATAATGCGGCCGGCAAGTCTATCGGCGACCTGAAAGACGTGCTGATCGATAAGGACGGAAAGGTCGTCGCGCTGGTCATCGGCGTCGGTGGCTTCCTCGGTCTTGGTGAAAAGAACGTGGCCGTGGACTTCGATCAGATCCAGAAAAACGGCGGCATCTCCGGTAACCGCGTCATGGTCGGCATGACGGAGGATCAGCTCCGGGCAGCGCCCTCGTTCCAGCGGAATTCGAGCAACAGCGGCTCAGCCAGCACGAACCGTTAAGGCGGCTTCGGCGAAGGAGGGAGACGGGCGCGCCGTCCCCCTCCAAGTGTAACTTCGCCTCGCGGAACAATTTGGCGAAGAACAACTTAGCAGAGAAAACGCTCAATCAGAGGACACCAAACATGGCGTCAGCACGTACGCTTCAGGAACTCTTCGTCTCTACGCTTCAGGACATCTACCACGGTGAAAAGCAGATCCTGAAAGCACTTCCAAAAATGGCGAAACACGCGACGACTCCCGAGTTGAAGCAGGCGTTTAAGCACCATTACGATCAGACCGAAGGTCAAGTCGAACGCTTGCAGCGCGTCTTCGAATTGATGGACAAAAGCGCTCGCGGCCGCACTTGTGAAGCTATCGAGGGGCTCGTCGAAGAAGGCAAGGAAGTGATGAGCGAAGCGGAGACCGGCGAGGTCATGGACGCAGGGCTTATCGCAGCCGCGCAGGCCGTCGAGCATTATGAAATTGCCCGTTACGGCACGCTCAAGTCGTGGGCGCAGCAGCTTGGGATGCAGGAAGCTGCCAAGCTCCTGGATCAAACTCTTGAGGAAGAGAAGCAGACCGATGAGCTCTTGAATAAGATCGCCAAGAGCAGCGTCAACCGGAAGGCTGCGTAGTCTCGTTCCATCTTTTCTGTCGCAAGGCGGGTTCCAACACGGACCCGCCTTAGTTTTTTCGGAATTGGGAGACGGTGATACAAAGAGACTGGAGCGTTGGCTTCGGCGGCTAAATCGTCAGGCAGGAGCAGGCCGGCGGAGGTAAGGAGCGGGTGTGGAACAGTCCGGCGGATCGCATTGGGCCGAACTCTCGGGCCGGCTTTCTGAGGCGGGTCATACCCTGCCGGTCAGGGTCTATTTCGAGGACACCGACTTCTCCGGTTTCGTCTATCACACCTCCTATATGCGATGGTGCGAACGCGGGCGCTCGGATTACTTGCGCCTTTTGGGTATCGCCCATAACGCTCTCGCGGATGGCGCTTTTGCAGGAGAGCCTTGCGCGTTTGCGGTGCGCCGCCTCAGCGCCGAGTACTTGAAAGCAGCTCACATCGACGACGTGCTGGAAGTGCACACCGCGCCGGGCGAATTCACCAAGGCCAGTATCATATTACGGCAGACCATCACGCGCGACGGCCAGCCTGTCTTCCGGCTCGAGGTGCAATGCGTGTTGATCGCGACAAGCGGACGGCTCTTGCGTCTTCCGGCGACCTTGCTCGGCCGGCTGCGACCGTGACTGCGGTCGTCGGCCCCCTGCCATGCCGTAGGCACCTCACTTATCGCCGGCCGAAATGCCCCACTTAATATCCGCCTATGACGTACCCTTCCGCATGCTGCCGATGATGGCGATGGGCGGCAGCGTCGCCAGCTCTTTGGCGCTCAGGTTCCGCACGACAAGATGATCCTGACGGGCCGTGCGCAGCCGCACCTGCCGGATGGACTCGATCACCTCCGCGATCCGCACGCCTTTGGGGCAGCGGGTGTTGCAGGTGAGGCAGGACACGCACATCCAGATGGCGCTCGAGTTGAGCAGCTCCTCCTTGAGACCGAGCTGGGCAAAGCGAATAATCTGATGGGGCAGGATGTCCATGTACTTGGCCATCGGGCAACCCGCCGAGCACTTGCCGCACTGGTAGCAGGCCAGAAGGTCCTGGGCGCTCAAGCTTTCGATCTTGTCGATAAAGGCGTTGGCCGCGGCGCCGTTCCCATTGATCTTCACGCTCATTCTGGTCTCCTTCGGGCCGCGGTCACGGATGTGGCTTGCGCTCGCCGGGCGCAAACCTGCTGCGCAGCATCGAGTGCAGCGCCGGGACGTTGCCGAGGCGGGCGAGCTGATGGTTCTTCACGTCTTCCGGCGTATAGGATGGCAGGATCATCGGCGAAATGAGGTCCGTCTCGACGCCTTCGTCCTCGAGTTCCCGCGTATAGGCCGTCACATGCTGCAGGCTGAGCTTGCCATGCGTCACGGTCGCTGCGTATTCCGTGGCATATTGCCCGGCGCGCCGGCCGAAGACGTTGTAGTCGAGTACCGAGTTGCCCATCAGCCGATTTCGCCCGTGAACGCCGCCGGAAGCTTCACCCGCTACGTAGAGCCCAGGAATGCTGGTCTCGCAGCGCTCGTTGATGCCGATGCCGCCGTTCTGATAGTGCAGCGACGGATAGATCAGCATCGGCTCCTTCACGATGTCGATGCCGAAGCGGTCGAACTGACGGCACATGCCGGGGAACTGGTTGCGGATGTAGCCTTCGCCGTGGATCATGTCGATGATTGGCGAGTCCAGCCAGACGCCGGTGCGGCCGACATACGTGTCGACGCCGTTGTTACGGTCGGGGCTGCACTCGCGGATGATGGCCGCGCTTTCGATGTCGCGCGGCTCGCGCGGGAAGACGAACAGCTCGCCGTATTTGTTGAGAGGCTGGCCGCCCGCCCCGCGTATCTTCTCGGTAATGAGGAAGCCCGCGATCTGCTCGGGGAACACGGCCCCCGTCGGGTGATATTGCACCGAATCCATGAACTTGAGCTTCGCTCCGGCGCGATAGGCCATGACAAGCCCGTCGCCGGTTGCGCCATAATGGTTCGTCGTGGCGAAGCCGCGAATATGCAGCCGGCCGAAACCGCCCGTGGCGATCACCGTGGCCTTGGCCTTGACGACCAGGAACTGCTCAGTATCGAGACTGTAGAGCACAGCGCCCGCGCATTGGCCCTTATCATCGAGGATCAGCTCCACAGCGGGCTCGAACTCGCGGATTGAGATCAGGTCCGGGTGGTTCCGCACCTCGTCCATGAGCGTGCGCATGATGATGGCGCCGATATAGTCGCGGCAGGAGACCATGCGCTTGCGCGACGTGCCGCCCCCATGCAGCACCTGGATGCTGCCGTCCGGCATCTTGTCCCACATTACGCCGAGGTTTTCGAGCTCGCGCACCACTTCGGGGGCGTCCTCGGTCAGCACGCGCACAAGCTCGGGATCGTTCTCGAAGTGGCCGCCGCCAATGGCGTCGAGATAGTGCCGGGTCGGCGAATCCGTGCGCGAGACAGCGGCCTGCATGCCGCCCTCGGACATCATGGTGTTCGCATCGCCCAGCCGCAGCTTGGTGGCGATCAGCGACCTCACGCCTTTGCGGGCCGCTTCGATGGCCGCCCAGCAGCCCGCGCCGCCGCCGCCAATGATGAGGAGGTCCGTTTCGTAGTCGGGTTCATCCAGAAGCAGGGTCATCAGCTTCGGCCGGATCATGGAATGGGCTTCCAAAATCACGGCCACTTCCGTGGTCAGTTCTTCGCCCTTGTTCGGACCTACGCGGATCTGCCGCTTTGCGCCCTCGGAAAAGTCCGGATGGTACTTGGCCAGGACGTCCGCCCGTTCCTCGGCATTCATGGGTGGATAGACCGGCTGTCCGCTCAGGGCCAGGTCGAGCCGTTTGTGGCGGGTCAGTTCGACCTTCTTGACCAAACCGGCTAAATAGTCAGGATACATGTCTCACTCCCAGAAGCGGCCTATTGCGATCGCCGGCTTTGTTGTCAAATTCCGTGGCCCAGTCATTTGAGGCGAACTCAGGGTTCAATGTCACGGTCGTAGTAGAGCTTGCTCAGGCTCGCCTTATCCATGGCTATGAGCTCGGCATACTCCGCGTCGTACTTGCGCGCCCGAACCTCCGCGATCCTGTCGTCAAGTTCCCTGCTCTCCTTGCGCAGATACCGTCCCGTGAGGCGCTTTGAAAGGATGCCGACCTCGTGCTGGATGATTTCGGCCGGGCAGCGCAGGGCGCACAAGCCGCAAGCCACGCAGTCGAACGACATGTCCGCCACCGCGGCGATGTCGCCACGCATCGCAGCCTGGATGTAGTCCATCACCGGCAATTTCTGCGGACAGGCCTTGTTGCATGTACCGCAGGCGACGCAGCGGAACGTGACCGGGTAGACGCTGAGGATCGCGTTCACATCGGGCGTCAGCTTTTCCAGGTCGTAGACCGCCTTCTCCATCGGCACCGACGGGATCTGCGTCAGCGACATCCCTTCCTTGACGAGGGTGGTGCAGGCAAGGCCCGTGTGGAGCCTGTAGTCGCCGGGCAGCCGGTAGATCGTCCCGCACGCGCCGCAGAAGCCCTCCCGGCACCCGGCGCCGCGGATGATCTGGTGGCCGGCATACTCGATGGCGCGCATGATGGTGGCATGCTGCGGAACAATATGGCGTTTACCGTTAATGTACACGCTCACCATGTTGGCGCTCAGGTGCTCGAGTTTTCCTTCGTGCGCCTCGACTTCCTTTTGCATTTCCACTCCTCGTTGGGGCTTCAGCCAGCACCCCGGCTCGATCTATTTTCAGGCCGCTGTTTTTGACGCGGCATTGTGGAATTCTTCGATCTGGTCGAAGTTCATGTAGCGATAGACGTCGCCCGCGTTCTTGTTGACGGCCTCGATGTGCTGCATGTATTCGGCGACGGACGGGATGCGGCCGAGAAGGGCGCACACTGCCGAAAGTTCGGCCGAGCCCAGATAGACGCGGGTGTCGATGCCGAGGCGGTTCGGGAAGTTGCGCGTCGAGGTCGACATCGCGGTCGCGCCCTTGCGCGTCTGCGCCTGGTTGCCCATGCAGAGCGAGCAGCCCGGCATTTCGATGCGTGCGCCGGACGTGCCGAAGTTGCTGTAGTAGCCCTCCTTCGTCAGGAGAGCGGCGTCCATCTTGGTCGGCGGGGCGATCCACAGACGCGTGGGAATGTCCGTCTTCCCAGCCAGGACTTTTCCGGCGGCGCGGAAGTGACCGATGTTGGTCATGCAACTGCCGATGAAGACCTCGTCGATCTTCTCGCCCGCAACCTCGGACAGGAGCTTCACGTCGTCAGGATCGTTCGGGCAGGCGACGATCGGCTCCTTGATTTCGTTCATGTCGATCTCGATCACGGCGGCATATTCCGCATCCGCGTCGGGTTCGAGCAGCTTCGGATCGGCGAGCCACGCTTCCATTTCGGCAATGCGCCGCTCCAGCGTTTGGCTGTCCTGGTAGCCGTTGGCAACCATCCACTTGAGGAGTGCCACGTTTGAGCGGATGTATTCGATCACCGGCTCCTTGGCGAGGCGCACGGTGCTTGCGGCAGCAGACCGTTCCGCCGATGCGTTGGCCAGCTCGAACGCCTGCTCGACCTTCAGGTGTTCCAGGCCCTCGATCTCCAGGATCACGCCGGAGAAGACGTTCTTCTTGCCTTTCTTCTCGACAGTGAGGAGACCGCGCTGGATGGCGGCATATGGGATCGCATTGACGAGGTCGCGCAAGGTGATGCCCGGCTGCAAGGTGCCCTTGAAGCGCACCAGCACGGACTCAGGCATGTCGAGTGGCATCATGCCCGTTGCGGCGGCGAAGGCGACGAGCCCCGAGCCGGCCGGGAAGGAGATGCCCAGCGGGAAGCGCGTGTGGGAATCGCCGCCGGTGCCGACCGTGTCGGGCAGCAGCATGCGGTTCAGCCACGTATGGATGACGCCATCGCCGGGGCGAAGGCTGACGCCGCTGCGGGTGGAGATGAACTCCGGCAAGGTGGCGTGGGTCTTCACGTCCACGAGCTTCGGATACGCCGCCGTGTGGCAGAAGGACTGCATGACAAGGCCCGCCGAGAAGCCCATGCAGGCGAGATCCTTCATTTCGTCGCGGGTCATCGGGCCGGTGGTATCCTGGGACCCGACCGTGGTCATTTTGGGCTCGCAATAGGCGCCGGGACGCACGCCTTTGCCCTCGGGCATGCCGCAGGCGCGGCCAACCATTTTCTGTGCCAGCGTATAGCCCTTGCCGGTGTCGGCCGGTGCAGCAGGCAGCCGGAACAGCGTCGAAGGCGGAAGGCCGAGAGCCGCCCGCGCCTTTGCGGTGAGGGCGCGTCCAACGATGAGCGGGATGCGGCCGCCCGCGCGAACTTCGTCGAAAATCACATCCGACTTCACTTTGAACTCGGCGATGACCTGCCCATTCTTCAGCGCCTTGCCTTCGATGGGGCGAAGCTCGATCACATCGCCCATGTCCATCTTCGAGACATCGAGTTCGATCGGCAGCGCGCCCGCGTCCTCCATGGTGTTGAAGAAGATCGGCGCAATCTTGTTGCCGAGGCAGACGCCACCGAAGCGCTTGTTCGGCACGAAGGGGATGTCCTCGCCGGTCCACCAAAGCACGGAATTGGTGGCCGACTTGCGCGAGGAGCCGGTGCCGACCACATCGCCGGCGTAGGCGACGAGGTGCCCCTTGGCGCGAAGCGCTTGCAGGAGCTTGATCGGGCCGACCTTGCCCGGCTGATCCGGCTCGATCCCCGGACGTGCGTTCTTCAGCATGGCGAGCGCATGCAGCGGGATATCGGGGCGGCTCCAGGCGTCGGGGGCCGGTGAAAGGTCGTCCGTGTTGGTTTCGCCGGTGACTTTGAAGATCGTGACCGTGAGGCTTTCCGGCACGCCGGGACGCGAGGTGAACCACTCAGCGTCGGCCCAAGACTGCATGACGGCCTTGGCGTTCGAGCTGCCGGGTTCGCCGGAGTTGGCAAGGGCCTTCACGTCGTTGAAAAAGTCGAACATCAGAAGCGTGTTCTTCAACGCTTGCGCCGCCGTGGCGCCGCATTCCGCGCTGGAAAGCAGATCGATCAGGGGCTTGATGTTGAAGCCGCCGAGCATGGTGCCGAGAAGCTCCGTCGCTCGCACCTTGGAGATCAGCGCGCTGGCGTCTTCGCCCTTGGCGACCTTCGCCAGATACTCGGCTTTGACCTTCGCAGCATCGTCCACGCCCGCCGGGACGCGGTTCGCAAGAAGGTCCACAAGGAACTCTTCCTCGCCCTTCGGCGGGTTCTTCAACAGCGCGACAAGTTCGGCGGTCTGCTGCTTCGAGAGCGGCAGCGGCGAAATCCCAAGTGCGGCGCGTTCGGCAACGTGGGCGCGGTAGGCTTCAAGCATAGTCAAAATCCTTTAGAGGCGAGAGATCCAACGCAGACTTCGACAGCTTGACCATCGGCACAATCCCCTCACCCTGTCCCTCTCCCTCTGGGAGAGGGAACGATGTTCCAACGGCCGCAGCCGAACTCCCTCTCCCACGGGGAGAGGGCTGGGGTGAGGGGCGATTCACTGGCTTCCTGCGCAAACTCTGCTTTTCCTCTCTCAATCCAAATCCTGAGTTAGTGTTGAGCAAGCGACGCCAGCGCCGCATTGAGTGTCGCGCTCGGGCGCATGGCCTTCGAGGTCTTCTCGAAATCCGGGCGATAATAGCCGCCGGTCTCAACGGGCTTGCCTTGCGCGGCGATAAGTTCGCCGGCAATCTTGGACTCGTTTTCAGTAAGCGTCCTGGCAAGCGGCGTGAAAAGCGCCTGCAGTTCCTTGTCCTTGTTCTGCGCGGCCAGCGCCTGTGCCCAGTACAAAGCCAGGTAGAAATGGCTGCCGCGGTTATCGATCTCGCCCACCTTGCGGGCCGGCGACCGGTTGTTGTCGAGGATCTTGGCGTTGGCCTGGTCCAGCGTCTCAGCCAGAACCTCGGCTTTCTTGTTCTTGAAAACCTGGCTCAGATGCTCGAGCGAGACGCCGAGCGCGAGGAACTCGCCGAGCGAATCCCATCTGAGATAGCCTTCTTCCTGGAACTGTTGCACGTGCTTCGGCGCCGAGCCGCCCGCGCCGGTCTCGAACAGGCCGCCGCCGTCCATCAGCGGAACGATGGAAAGCATCTTCGCGCTCGTTCCGAGTTCCAAGATGGGGAACAGGTCGGTGAGGTAATCGCGCAGTACGTTGCCGGTTACCGAAATCGTATCCTTGCCCGCCCGGATGCGGTCGAGCGAAAATCGAACGGCGTCCTGCGGCGCCATGATGCGGAGGTCGAGGCCGCTCGTATCGTGGTCCTTCAGATACTGCTCGACCTTCTTGATGATCTGGGCGTCATGGGCGCGATTCTTGTCCAGCCAGAAGACGGCGGGCGTGTTGCTGAGACGCGCGCGGCTGACGGCGAGCTTCACCCAGTCCTGGATCGGGGCGTCCTTCACCTGACACATGCGGAAGATGTCGCCCTGCTCTACGGCCTGCTCCAAGAGCACGTTGCCGGAAGCATCGACGGCGCGGACCTTGCCTTTCGCCGCGATCTCGAAGGTCTTGTCGTGGGAGCCGTATTCCTCGGCCTTCTGCGCCATCAGGCCGACATTCGGCACGCTGCCCATGGTCTTCGGATCGAAAGCGCCGTGCTTCTTGCAGTCCTCGATAACCGCCTGATAAACCCTGGCGTAGCAGCGGTCGGGGATCATGGCCTTGGTATCGTGGAGCTTTCCGTCCCGGCCCCACATCTTGCCGGAATCGCGGATCATCGCGGGCATCGAGGCATCGACGATCACGTCGCTCGGGACGTGCAGGTTGGTGATGCCCTTGTCGGAGTTCACCATCGCCAGTTCCGGCCGTGCCGCGTAGACGGACTGGATATCGGATTCGATCGCGGCGCGCTCGGCGTCCGGCAGCTTCGCGATTTTCGCGTACACGTCGCCGAGGCCGTTATTGGGATTGACGCCGAGCTTTTCGAAGGTTGCCGCGTGCTTGTCGAAGACATCCTTGAAAAAGACCGTGACCGCGTGGCCGAACATGATGGGATCGGAGACCTTCATCATTGTGGCCTTGAGGTGGAGCGACAGCAGCACGCCCTTCTCTTTCGCGTCGTCGATCTCAGCCGCGAAGAACTCGCGCAGCGCGGCCTTGCTCATGACGGCGGCGTCGATAACCTCGCCCGCCTTGTAAGGCGTCTTGTCTTTGAGCACGGTGGTCTTGCCGTCCTCGCCAACGAACTCGATCCTGAAGCTGCCGGCCTCGCCGACGGTGATGGATTTTTCGCTGCCGTAGAAGTCGTGCGCGCTCATATGCGCAACATGGGTCTTCGAGTCGGGGCTCCACGCGCCCATCTTGTGCGGATGCTTGCGGGCGTACTGCTTCACCGAAGGCGCGGCCCGGCGATCCGAGTTGCCTTCGCGAAGCACGGGGTTCACGGCGCTGCCTAGGACCTTGGCGTAACGCGCCTTGATATCCTTCTCGGCGTCGGTCTTGGGGTCTTCTGGATAGTCCGGGATGTTGTAGCCTTGGCTCTGCAATTCCTTGATCGCGGCCTTCAACTGAGGAAGCGAGGCGCTGACGTTCGGCAGCTTGATGATGTTGGCTTCGGGCGTCTTCGCGAGTTCTCCCAATTCGGTGAGATCGTCGGCTTGCCGTTGAGCGGGTGTGAGGTTTTCCGGGAAGTTCGCGAGGATTCTTCCGGCCAGTGAAATGTCCCTCGTCTCCACGACGACGCCGGCAGCAGCGGTGAAAGCCTGAACGATAGGCAGCAGCGAGTAAGTCGCGAGCGCCGGAGCTTCATCGACTTTCGTCCAAACGATCTTCGCTTCTTTTGTGGTCATGCTTTTAACCTCAGTCAAATTGTTCAGGCCAGCTTCGGCTCATTGCCCTCTGTATCACACCACGAAAGAGCATTGCGATGCCGGCGTGCGTGTATCCATGTTGCGGCCACGGTTGATGTGATCGTCGATCTCGCCCGCGCAGCCAACCGACCGTCCGAAAAGGAAGGCGGTGAATGCGGCATTCTCCAGCGCTTCCTCCGAGAAAGCGCCCGAGCGGTAACGCGGCCAAAGCAATTTGAGAAGCAGCGCGGCGATCACCGCGTCGATGTTCACGCAGAAGACGTTGGGGGTGACCCCGTTGTCGTAGAGCGCCTGCACGACAGCGCTATAGAAGTCGTGGAAGACGTTGATCTCGCCGCGCTCCTTGAAGAGTTGCGATAGGTAGACTTCGCGCGGGTCTTTATTCACAAGCTGGTTTCTGAAGACAGGATGGTGGACGCCTGGAATATTCTGGAAGTCTCCTCCGACGCCCCTCTTGGCCTTCTTCTCGGCGTCGAAGTCGAGGGCAAATTTGGTCGCCATGGCAGTCAGGTCCAGCCCATGGTCCGGGCTGCCCGGATCCTTGAGGTCCGTGCCGCCGAATTGGCTGATCAGGAATTGCATGCCTTCGAAGCCGTTGCCGCCATGGGAGAAACCGGTGTGGGTGAGAAAGCCGATCATCGCCTTGTTGATCTGCACCCGGTCCGGCGTTTCTGGGCCGTCGGATGAAACCGCACCCTTGCAGCCTTGCGCGGATATTGTGCCGGGGCCATTGGAGATGATCAGCCCCAAGAGAACCTGAAGCGGAAAAAGCTTTTCGGGCGCCGGCGTTTCACCGAGCAGCGCCAGATAGGCTATCTCGGTCGCAGACCACCTGTTGATGAGTTCCTTGGTGCTTACGCCGTAGAAACTGTCGCTCTTGTGCTTTGAGCCGTCAACCGAAGCGCCGATGATCGTGGCGAAGAGCCGCGCGTACCAGGGGAAGTTCCGCGCTGTGTTGCGCGTGATCTTCTTCTTCATGAGCGCGCCCCAGCAGATCGTCGTCGTGATGGCGGCCAGCACCGCATCCGCCGCCGGATTGCCGTTCAGCGACTGGAGATAGTCGATAAAGACCGACTTGGCCCCGCGTGCTCTCAGCCCTTCGAGCATTGCTGTTGCCTTGGGGTCTTCGGTCTTGCCGACGAGAGCTGCCAGCTGCTCCGCGCTCGCCTTGATGCCGGAGAAATCGAAGCCCTCCTGGTCGCCGGTTTTCAGCCCGCGCTGGCCGAAAAGATCGATCAGGACATCGGCAGCCTTTCGCGCGCCGGCCACGTTCTTAGGCCCGAGGAGCGCGCAGGCCGAGGCCAGCACCGTGTTTGGCGCGCTTCCCGACTCGCGCGCGGCATTGGTCACGGTCACGAGCGTTTCGCCGATATTGACCTCGGCGGCGACGGCTGTGTTGAACAGCGCATTGTCGTTGTCGTCGTTGTGCTCGCGGGTGAGCGCGAGGCAATAGTTCGAACTCGAGGGGATACTTCGCCGTGTCGAGAATGGAGACGCCGCTCACTCTCGTCACCTGTGTCTTGGCATCCATGAGCGAACTGCCCGAGCGGTCTTTCATGGCCTCGCGCGGGAACAGGGTGCCGACCTGCTTCGAAAGCTCGGCGATCTGATCCTTGTATGGCTGAATGGGTTCGACAAGCGGAATGTCGAGCTCCGGGGGCAGGGGCAGCCCTTGATTGTTGCCGAACCAGGGCTTCAGCTTAAGGTCGCCCTCCGGTGCGAAATCCGGACGGCAGCCGTGGAGTTTCATGACCGCGGTCATCGCTGCGGGAATATGCGAGATATTGGTGACGACGGCGCCGAACTTTGAGAAGACAGGATTTTCCGGCGTGTAGATGCCGTCCACCTTAAGAATGCGCTGGAACCACTTTTCCTTGGCCTCGGCGTTATCGCCGTCGCCGCCCATTGCGCCGGCGTGGCCGACCGCGCGCGTCAGTTTCGCCTTCCAGCGTCCAACCACGCAGGCGATGACCGGCTTGTCGAATGCGAGGTGCTCCTCGTAATAGCCGCCCGGCTCGATGTACATCACCGCGCACTTGCTGCGCGAATCGCAGTCGAAGGCGTTGGCGAATTCCGCAGGCGCAAAACCGATGTAGACGTCCTTGCCGCTGGAGATGCTGGTCGTGGTTCCCCAGCCGCCCGAGGCCAGATAGGTGGCGATCGTCGTGGTGAAGTTGCCCGAGTTGGAATAGATCGCCACGGAGCCCTTGCGTAAGGATTCCTCGGGCCTTTCGCCGCCCAGTGGGCCGCCGAGGCGCACATGGTTCCAGGCGTCGGCCACGCCAAGGCAGTTCGGGCCGAACAGATCGACATGGCGCTGCTGCGCCATCGCCCGGATTTCGCGGGCGTCGTGCGCGGGCACCTTCTCGGTCAGGATGATGATTTTCTGAACGTGCTTGTTCACGCGCATCAACTCGAATGCGCCGTCCCGCACCGCTGCCGGCGGCAGATGGATCACGCCGACGTTGAAGTTGTATCCGGCATCCAGCCCTTCGCGGACGTTATTGAAGACGGGAACCGGCCCAATAGGGGTTTCAAGGACTTCGCCGCGCCGGCCGGGCGAGGTTCCGAACACAATGTTTCCGCGGGAATAGGCATGGCTGACGGGAGCGACGGCGCGCAACTCATTGCCGAGGATATTCAGGACGCAGACCCTGTCCTCGCGCGTGGCAATGTCTTCCAGCGATCTGATTCCGACGAAGTACTTGAAGTTTGTAATACCATGATTGCCCATAGCAACCCCCAATTGTCGTGCTCACACGACGCTCGAAACGATCAAAAAGTTGGCCCGGCCTGTATGAGTATCATGCGGTTCACGCTGAGCATCCGAGCTTCGCCGCCAGCATTTCGCGTCCGCCGTTCTTCATCCACCGGTCGGCCTGCTGGGCGTAGCGCACCACGTCCGTCATCGCTGAATCGAAGCCGAAGATGCGGTAGGGCAAGCCGACCAAATCGCACACATCCTTGAAGGCCATCATGCCGCGTGCCAGATTGGGGCCGCCGCGGCCGATGACGACATAGACGGGCGTCGGGCCATGCTCGCTGAAATACTCGCGGAGTGCATCGGCCATTGCGCGGAAGGTGACGAAAATATCGGTATTATTGGCCTTGCCGCCGATGATGAAGAGCACGTTGGACTGCTTCAGCCAGTGCTTAAGACAGATGCGCATGACGTCGCGCATTTTGTCGTAGGGCGGGTTGCCGCCGAAGTCCGATGAGATGATGGCGTCGTCGCCAAGAAACTCGGTCACGAGCGAGTTCGCCCCGCCGCCAAAAGTGGGAGCTAGAATCGTGCCGTTTGCGTTGATGACCGAAACGTCCGACTGCCCCTGATATGTGCGAAGCTGGTTAATCTCGTGCTCGAATTCGGTGTAGTCCTGCACGAACAGCTTATTCGGCAAATTGAGGCGCTTCACGCGCGGGTCGTCCCGGTCGAACCCGCATTTGAAGTCGCAGGCTATCGGCGTCAGGCTGCCCTTGCCGGTCGGCATCATGCGGATCGGATTGAGTTCGAGGGTCGTCATCCCGTTGTGATGGAAGAGGTCCCACAGCTTCGGCAGGTTCTGGGCCAGGGGCGAGATGATTTCCTTCGGAGCCTTGATGTCCGACAAGGCATTGGTGATGACGAACGACTTGAGACCGGTAAGCGGGTCGAACGGGATTTCCGCGATCTGGTCCTTTTGCAATTCCTCGATCTCCATGCCGCCGCGATGGGTGATGGTGATCGTCGGCGCACGGTAGCGGGTGGAGTTGGAGATCGAGACATACACCTCGTGCTCGGCGGGCACCGCTCCCTCGAAGGTGACCCCGTATGCTTTCGCGACCGAATTGCCGTGACAATGCTCGACGAAGTAGAGGCGCTCCTTCTCCTTCAGCGCCGTCTTCAGGTCCTTGGCACGCCCGATCAAACCGGCTTTGCCCTTTTTGCCGACGCCGCCGCGGAAATTGGGCTTGACGAAAATCTCGCCGCACGTGGCGATCAGCGCCTTGATCTCCTCCTCGGTGGCCTCCGGCCCAAGGATTTGCGAAGTTGGGAAGTCAACCAGCTTCAAAAGCTGGGCTCCATACAGCATTCCTGTAATGTTCATTGTGCTTCCCCTGCAAAACGAAGTTTCACATCAGTATTCTTGCGGTAAGTTCTTCAGCTGCGCCCACGAATAGACGGGGCCTTTCGTGCAGACGTAATCCTTGCCGACGTTGCAGCGCCCGCACTTGCCGACGCCGCACTTCATCTTGTTTTCGATGGTTGTGTAGATCTGATCGTCCGCGAACCCCATTTCGCGGAGGTTATTGATCACGAACTTGATCATGATCGGCGGCCCGCAGGTAATGGCGATGGCGTTGTCTGCCGATCTGCGGCTTGTCCATCACGTTCGCGGGCACGAAGCCGCAATAGCCTTCCCAGCCTTCTTCGGGCGAGTCGATGGAGAGATGCACATCGACCGAGCCGCGCAGCTTTTCCAGCTCCGCCGCATACATAATGTCGCGCGAGGTGCGCCCGCCGTAGAAGACGGTAATGTTGCCGAAGTCGTTGCGGTTCGCCACCGCTGTCTGGATCACGGGCCAGATCGGTGCAAGGCCGCAACCGCCGCCGATGAACACCAGATGGCGCTTCTTCCAATCGCTGACCGGAAACTTGTTGCCGTAGGGGCCGCGCACGCCGATGACGTCGCCGGCCTTCATCTCGTGGATGGCGGCCGTGACGCGGCCGGACTTCATGATCGAGAACTGCTTGTAGTCCTTGATCACGGGCGCGGACGCGATGGAGATCATCGACTCGCCCTTGCCGAACACCGAGATCATGGCGCATTGGCCGGGTTCGTGCTCGAAGCCGTCGCCGTTCACGAACTGGACGCGGAAGGTTTTGATGGCCCGCGCGCCGGGAACCTCTTCTTTCACATCGATGATGCGAGCCAGTTTCGGGAGATAGACGTTGTCGCTCATTGCCGGGCGCCCTCTTCCATGACATTCGCGATGTTGACGATGTCGATCCCCACAGGACAGTGGGTGATGCATCGTCCGCAGCCCGTGCATTGCTGAATTTTGTGGTTTTCCACGAAGTAGAGAAGCTTGTGGGAGATCCTCTGGCGAAGGCGCGCGCCGGTATCGTCGCGCGGGTTATGGCCGGAAGAGTGCATGGTGAAGTCCGGGAACTGGCAGTTGTCCCAGGTTCTCACGCGCTCGCCCGTCAGCGGTGAGCGCCCAGTTAGCTCGTCGTTGATGTCGAAGCAATGACAGCTTGGGCAAAGATAGGTGCATGCGCCGCAGCCGATGCAGGCCAAGGCCAGCGTATTCCACAGGGGCGAGTCGAAGTTCCGCTTCAGAGCGCTGGCCACCGTGTCCATGGGAGCGATGGAGCGCTGCTTATGCTCAAGCGCAGTCGCGTGGGCGTCCTTCACATCCTTCTTGTCGGCGGCCTTGGGCTCCTCGAACAGCGCTTTGGCGCTGGCGACGATCTCCTTGCCTTTGTCCGTCAGCGCCTTGACGTGGTAGCGGCCATCGAGCGCGGTCATCAGCACATCGAGGCCGTCCTCGGAGTGAGGCGAGCCGCCGACCGACAGGCAGAAGCAGTTCTGGGACGGCGGCGCATCGCAAGCGAGGCCAACAAAGGCGACCTTGTCGCGCCGTGCTTGATAGTAGGGATCCAGGAAGCCGCAGGCGAAGACCTTGTCGTTGCGCACCATGGCGCGCCCGTCGCAGGGCCGGACGCCGAACACGACCGCCGGCTCGACCTTCGGCTCGCTATCGGTCAGTTGCGGCGCCGCGCCGCTCTCCAGGCGGAAGCGATAGAGCACCTCGCGCTGTGGGAACACGAATCCCTTGGCCGGGCGCACGGTGTTGCCGTGATCGAGTTCCACCTCGGCGCCGGGCTCGACCTGAGTGAATTCCCAGGTATCTTCGACAAAGGCCGGGGCGAAGACTTGCGCGTTTGCTCCAAGTTTCGCAACCCACTCGCCGAGCTTGCTTTTTTTGAGTATCGCTTCCATCGGCTTACCTCACGAAATCGTTGGGATCGCCGTCGCGGAAGGACGAGATCAGCGAAGGCTGCGCGGGATCGAGCCCGGGCGAGTATTCGAACATCTCCAGTGCTTCGCGTTCGAGCATGGTGTTGAGCAGGCGCAGCGGGATATTGACCGGGCACACGCGCTCGCACTCGCCGCAGTCGGTGCAGCGGCCGGCGAGATGGATCGCGCGGACCATGTGGTACATCGCGTTTTCCGACGCGGTCGCCGAGCGGTTGATCCAGCGGACGCGGTTGGCTTTCTCGTCGGCAGTGGTGGCCGGGTTGACTATGAAGTTAGTGCTGTCGACCACGCACTCGTCGCAGTAGCACATCGGGCACACGGCCCGGCAGGCAAAGCACCGGATGCAGCGCTCGAAGTGGCCGGCCCAGAAGTCCGCGCGCTCCTCCATGCTTTTCTCAGCAAAGGCGGAGACTGCCGTAAAGCGCGGGCCGTAGGGGCGGTCGTCGACCTTTTCGCCGTAGAAGAAATCGGTGTCGATCGGATAGGCCTTGCTGCATTCGAGGCAGCGGTCGGCCAGCACTTCGGCTGCGGGGAGAGTGGCTTCGCCGCGCAAGTAGGAGACTTTGACCCCGCCAGCGCCATCGAAGACGGCACCAGTGGCAGCCTTGCCTCGTAGCGCCCTGTTGACCTTGCGCGTATCGATCACGCCGCCCTTCTCGCAGGAAGGGCCGAGAACGATGACCTCGCTTCGCTGGATGTGGTTCTCCTGCAGAAGCACGGTGATTGCCCGGCTGTCGCATCCCTTCGCGACGATGGCCAACGGCCGCTTGTCGGCGGTGCGCTTGCTCTTCTTCTTCTCGTTGACGAGGTAGAGCGCGAGGTTTTCCACGCATGTGGCGTCCAAGACGAGATCAGCTGTGTCTTCCGGCGCCGTAATGAAAGCGGGCTCCGCCAGCATGCTCGCTGTGCTGGGGCGATAACCGAGCACGGCCCGGACCTTCCCGCTCGCAAGCAATTCCTTGGCTCGCGCCCTGATGTCTTCAATGACTGCCATCAGCGTTTCGCCCTAAGCTTGGTTTGAGGACCCAGCGCCTTGAGGTCCTTGACGAATTCAGTAATGACTTCGGCGAATTTCACGCCCTGCGCCGCCGAGACCCACGACATGCGGAAGCGGTCAGGCTCGACCCCGATGAACTGCAGCATTTTCTGCGCAAGGTAGATCCTGCGGCGGGCGTAGAAGTTGCCCTTCAGGTAATGGCAGTCGCCTGGATGGCATCCCGAGACCAGCACTCCATCCGCCCCCTTGTTGAAGGCGGACAGGATATAGATCGGCGACACCGATCCCGAGCACATGACCTGGATCGGCACCGCGTTAGCCGGATATTTCAACCGCGACACACCCGCGAGATCGCTACCCGCCGACGAGCACCACTTGCACAGAAAGGCGACGACCTTGGGCTCGAATTCCTGACTTTCGTTTTTTGAAACCGCCGGCTCCGCCACCGCTCATCCTCCCATGCAGGCGCTGATCATTTCAAAGACCTGCAACTGCGTTACGTTCTTCACGTCGATTGCCGCGCGGACGCATGTCCCCACGCAGGTGCCGCAGCCTTCGCACAGCACCTCGTTGACGTATGCCTTGCCGTTCTTGAGCGTGATGGCCTCGAACGGGCAGACGTCGACGCACATCTCGCAGCCCGTGCAATGGGAATCGCGCACCTTTGCCACGACGGGGCTGTGCTCCAGTTCCGGCTTGGAGAGGAGCTGGATCACCTTGGAGGCCGCCGCGCTCGCCTGGCAGACGGTCTCGGGGATGTCTTTCGGCGATTGTGCCGCTCCGGTAAGGAAGATGCCGCCGGTTACGCTTTCCACCGGCCGAAGCTTCGGATGCGCCTCGGCGAGGAAGCCATCCTTGTCGAGACCGATCTTAAGCGTCTTGGCGACTTCGGCCGTCCCCTTGGACGGCACCATGGCCTGCGCCAGCACCACCATGTCGGCGTCGATCTCGATGTTCTTGGCCGAGAGCGTATCGACGCCCATCACCTTGAGCTTGCCCTTCGACTGATAAACCTTCGAAACGCGCCCTCGCATGTAGATGACGCCGTCGCGCTCCATGGCGCGCTGGACGAATTCCTCGTAGCCTTTTCCGCCGGAACGGATGTCGATGTAGAACACGTAGGCTTTGCCGTCTGGAACGTGGTGCTTGTACAGCGTGGCGTGCTTGGCCGTGTACATGCAGCAGATCTTCGAGCAGTAGACGCAGTGCTGCTCGGGATCGCGCGAGCCGGAGCATTGGATGAAGACGACCGTCTTCGGCTGTTCGTGATCGGATGGCCTCAGCACCTCACCGCCGGTTGGGCCAGATGCGGAACACATTCTCTCGAATTGGATGCCGTCCAGCACGTCCGGGTATTTGCCGCGGCCGTATTCCGCCATGTTGTCCATGCCGTAGAGGTCGAAGCCGGTGGCGACGACGATGGCGCCCACCTCGATTTCGGTGGTCGCCGGCTTGGCGTCGTAATTGATGGCTTCGGCTTCGCAAACATCCGCGCACTTGCCGCAGACGACGGGATTGAGGCCGAGGCACGAGTTTTCGTCGAGGTAGAAGCTCGCTGGGATGGCCTGCGCGAACGGAATGAAGATGGCGCGGCGGTTGCTCAGCCCTGCATCGTATTCGTTCGGCACGGCGACGGGGCAAACGGGCGTGCAGTCATCGCAGATCTTGCATTTCTCGGGATCGACGTACAGCGCCTTTGTGCGGACCTTGACCTTGAAGTTGCCGACGAAGCCCGAGACCGAAGTGACCTCGCTGGAGGTCATCAGAGTGATCTTCGGGTTCTTGGAAACCTCCACCATTTTCGGCGAGAGAATGCACTGCGAGCAGTCGAGCGTTGGGAAGGTCTCGGATAACTGGATCATGTGGCCGCCGACAGTCGGCAGCTTCTCGACCAGCACGACTTCGAACCCCGCGTTGGCCAGATCGAGCGCGCTTTGAATGCCTGCGATGCCGCCGCCGATGACCATGACCTTCCGCGTCACGGGAAGTCCGATGGGGGTCAGGGGCTCGTTCCGCCGTGCGCGCTCCACCACCGAGCGGGTGATCTTGATCGCCTTTTCGGTGCCCTCTTCCTTGTCCTTATGCACCCAGGCGCATTGTTCGCGGATGTTCGCGATTTCGAGCTGGAACGGGTTCAGGCCGCCGAGCGCCGAGGCGTCGCGGAACGTC
Organism: uncultured Alphaproteobacteria bacterium; assembly: GCA_963834165.1. Taxonomy (GTDB): domain Bacteria; phylum Pseudomonadota; class Alphaproteobacteria; order Rhizobiales; family Rhodomicrobiaceae; genus Rhodomicrobium. The sequence goes on from CAWIAL010000016.1 coordinate 24,719, forward strand.
TTCTCGTGCAGGTTCGGCGAGCAGCACGAGATGACCACGCTGTCGAGCGAATGCTCCTTGATGGCGTCGATTACCGACTGCTGCCCCGGATCGGAGCACATGTAGACGTAGTCGTTGGAGAAGACCACGCCCTCGTCCTTGGACAGCTCCGAGGCCACGCGCTTGACATCGACGGTTGCTGCGATGTTGGTTCCGCAATGGCAGACGAAAACCCCGGCGCGTCTTGTCACTGTCTCGCTCCGTTCTTTTTGGCGGCGCACTCAAGACCGTGCTCGTAGCCTTTGTCGAACGCCTTCATATTCGCCGCGAGGAAGCGATCGGGCACGAGGCCCGGCAGCGCTTTCTTCATGGCCTCGGCCGATGCGGCCCCGGTGATGGCGGAGAAAAATCCGAGCACGACGAGGTTGGCGAACAGGCGGTTGCCCAGCTCCTCGGCGAAGCGCGTCGCCGGGATCGGAAACAGCTTGACCCGCTTGGGGTCGCCCGTCGGCTTGACCAGCTCCTCTTCGATGATGAGGGTGCCGCCGTCGGCGAGATCGGGCTCGTATTTGTCGTAGGCCTCCTGCGATAGCGCGATCAGCACGCCCGCCGTGGTGCAGTAGGGATAGAGCACGCGGCTGTCGGAGACGATGAGCTGCGACTGGCAGGCGCCGCCGCGGGCTTCCGGCCCGAAGCTCTGCGTCATGGTGGCGAACTTGTCGTCGTAAAGCGACACGGCCTTGCCGGTGATCAAGGCGCAGCGGACAATGCCCTGGCCGCCGAAGCCGGAAAATTTAATCTCCCACATGGCTAGTCTTCCGCCCCGCACGTGAGCGGCTCCGGCGAGACGCCTGCACTCTTGCGGGCTTTTTCCTCGGCCTCCTTCTCTAGCGGGGTCTTGCCGTAAAGCTGATAGCTGTCGCCGATAACCTTCGCATAGTGGTCGTTGACCGCGTCGAGATAGGTCGGCTTCTTCCGCTCGACGAACTTGCCCATTGCGATCTTGCTTTGATAGGCGATGTCGATCTTGCGCGTATCGGCGCCGTGCATGATCTCGGCGTCTTCCTTGTAATACTCCATGGCGTCCAGGCCATCGCCGAGACGATTGCGGCGCTGGTAGAGCGTGGTGCAGGGCGCGATGACTTCGATGAAAGAGAAGCCCCTGTGGTTCAGGGCCTGTCCGATCGACTGCGCGATGTTGCGGGCGTGCAGCGCGGTCCACCGCGCCACGAAGGTCGCGCCGGCGGCATCCACGATGAACGGCAGGCTGAACGGCGTTTCGTAATTGCCATAAGGCGTCGTCGAAGCGTTGGCCATGTTCGGCGTGGTCGGGGTCACCTGGCCGCCCGTCATGCCGTAGGTGAAGTTGTTCACGCAGATGACGACGAGGTCCATGTTGCGCCGCGCGGCGTGGATCAGATGGTTGCCGCCGATGCTGGAAAGGTCGCCGTCGCCGCTAATCACCACCACCTTCAGCTCGGGATTGGCGAGCTTCAGGCCGGTCGCGAAGGGAATGGCGCGGCCATGCGTGGTATGGAAGGAGTCGAACTTGACGTAGCCCGCGACGCGGCCCGTGCAGCCGATACCGGAGACCACGGCGATCTTGTCCCTGTCGTGGCCGCCAGCCTTGATCGCATCGGCGAACGCGGTGACGACGGTGCCGATGCCGCAGCCGGGACACCAGATATGCGGCATCCGCTCCATGCGAAGAAACTCCGCCATGGGGTTTTGTTTGCGGAATTCGTCGTCGCTCGTTGAATATTCGGAGCTAGCAGGTGCACCGCTCATTTCGCGCCCTCCTTGATGGCGGCAAGGATTTCATCCGGATCATGCACAGCGCCGCCGCATGAATTGACGCTGATGACCTTGCACTTGCCGGCAGCGCAGCGCTCGACCTCAAGCACGATCTGCCCGTAATTCAGCTCGGGGACGACGAAGGCTTTGACCTTGCTGGCGAGGCTGCGAATTTTCTTCTCGCAGAACGGCCAGACCGTGATGAGCCTCAGCACTCCGACCCTGAGACCGGCCTTGCGGGCATCCTGCACGGCGCGGATGGCGATGCGCGAGGTGATGCCGTAGGAAACCACGACAACGTCGGCGCCCTCGATGCCGTCCTCTTCGACGCGAATGATCTTGTCCGCGTTCGACTCGATCTTCTCGATGAGGTGGGTGACGACCTTCTTGTTCATTTCGGGCGTAAGCGCCGGATAACCGCGCTCGTCGTGGGTCAGGCCCGTCGTGTGAAAGCGGTAGCCGTCGCCAGCCTTCACCATCGGCGCGACTCCCTTGCCATCGAAACGGTAGGGCCGGTAGTCCTCTTTCGGCCCCGTATACCAGTTACGCTCGACGACCTGGATCTCTTTAGCTGGCGGAATGACGACTTTTTCATGCATGTGGCCGACCGTCTCGTCGGTCATGATGAAGACGGGAACACGGTAGATTTCGGAGAGGTTGAAGGCTTCGATCGCAAGGTCGAAGCACTCCTGCGGCGAATCCGGCACGAGCGAGATCACGCGATAGTCGCCGTGGGAGCCCCAGCGCGCCTGCATCATGTCCTGCTGCGCGGTCAGCGTTGGCAGGCCGGTGGAGGGACCGCCGCGCTGCACGTCGGCGAGCACCATCGGCGTCTCCATCATGCAGGCGAGGCCGATGGTCTCCATCATCAGCGAGAAGCCGGGACCGGAGGTTACGGTCATCACCTTCTGGCCGCCCCAGACCGCACCGACATTGGCGGTGATCGAGGCGATCTCGTCTTCCATCTGGATGAAGAGGCCGCCGACTTCGGGGCAGCGCTCGGCGAAGCGCTCGGCAGTCTCGGTCGAGGGCGTGATCGGATAGCCGGCGAAGAAACGGCATCCCGCGGCAAGCGCTCCTTCGGCAAGGGCATGGTCCCCGTCCATGAAGTGACGCCCGGACAGGACGCCTATCGGATCTGCTGGAACCGTCTTTGGAAATTGCGGCACTCGTCTATCCCTTTATCTTTCGTCCGTCGTGACAAAAATCGCGAATTCCGGGCAAACCATCTCGCAGAACTTGCAGTCCCGGCAGTCGTCTGCGGTCTTCACTGCCGGCGGGTGGTACCCCTTCGAATTGTAATCCTTGGACATTTCAAGCGCTTCGGTCGGGCAATACTTGACGCAATAGCCGCAGCCCTTGCACCAGTTCTTGTTGATCGTGACCTTGCCGTAGGCCTGCTTCAGTTTTCCGAAAGACATCGCGATCTCCTACAGAAGCCCTCTCTCAACCAGCACGGGCCGGGGAGAGTTATGGTGGAGATTGAGCTTCAGCACGGACTCGTCGCAGCCGAAGGCGATCGCCATGAGTTGTGTGAAATAGACGACGGGAATGCCCTCGAAATCGGGGTAAATTCTGACCGTGACGGCCTGGCGTTGATCCAGATTGAAGGCGCAGAGAGGACAGCTCACCGCGACCAGATCGGCACCCTGCTCACGCGCATCGCTCAGGATTTGATACGTGCGGTCGGCGACGACTTTGGGCTTGTCCACCGTCTGATAGGCGCCGCAGCATTCCGTCTTGTGCGAGAATTCGACCGGCTTGCCGCCGAGCGCCTTGACCAGCTCGTCCAGAAGAAGAGGGTTCTCGACGTTATCGAAAGCGACGGAGCGCGGCCGTACCAGCAGGCAGCCGTAGTAGCAGGCGACGCGCAGTCCTTTCAGCGGCTTGACGATCTTGGCGGCAAGCGCGCCAGTGTTGGCTTTCAGCTCGCGTAGGATCTCCAGCGTGTGAACGACCTCGACATCGCCCTCATAGGTGGTCGTCTCGTCCGTCATGAAGGAGTTCATGCGCTTCAACAGCACGGGATCGGCCTTGACGCGATCGTTGGCGCGCTTCAGCGTGTTGTAGCACATGGAGCAAGCGGTCATGACGCGGGACGCGTCAGCCTCCTTGACGCGGAGCATATTGCGGACCGGCGCGAGCTGGCGCATCGCGTCGTCCTCAGCCAGCGACAGTACGGTGCCGCAGCAGTTCCAGCGGTTTAGCTCCTCTACATCCACGCCGAGATGTTTCATCGAATAGAGCAGCGATTCCTCGAAGTTCCCGGCGTGGTTTTTCATTGTGCAGCCGGGGTAGTAGCTCAACTTCATGTCTGCTCACGGGTCTATAAAGAAAAAGTGATAGAGGCATACCGCTGCCTGCAACCTTAAGGCGGTTTCCTGCCTTGCGTTCGAATGGTTGTTTGGCTTAGGCTTCCTCTGCAAAATTAAAGCCACAGCTGGTGTATAATCACCATTTACTTTTTCTTAGTGCGGTAATAAGCGCATCTGAATGGCAAAATAGAAACAAAAGCCGGAAAATTCTGTTCGCAGCCGCAAGAGACTTTTTGTTGCGCGGCACAATATTCAGCTACCATGATATTTCGCGAAGAATTCCCCTTGCCGGCCCCGCAGTTCGCAGCTTCAGCCTCTCCAGTTTGGTCAGCAAGACGACGCCGGCTGCGTTCGCGTTAACCAGACGCGTTACCGCAGTGCGGCCGCAACCTTTGGAAGTCCAGGTTGTCAAAGAAGTGAACGTCGTGTGTCACCATGCCGCAAGCCATGGCGTCAGCGTAGTTTGAATAGCGGCAACGCCACACCCAAGTCCAAGCTCCTATTCAACTTTTTATAGTCGCGATTGACGCTTTCCGGCACATGCGGGCGCGCGTTTGCGTCTTGAAGCCGACTTGTCGCAAACCGGACAATTCAAATGCCAATAGAGCCGGAAGACGCGTTTATTATCAGAAATCAATAGCTTAAGCGGATGGCACGGGAGTTGCTGAATAGCGGTCAGACGCTGTAACAAGCAGAAAGACCGTTGAATGATTCATCTCACGGAAAGCGCGGTCAACGCCGTTCGCACTGCGATCTCGGGGGCGAATACCCCGATCGAGGGTTTGCGCATCGCGGTCGATGCCGGAGGCTGCGCGGGCTACAAGTACATGATGGGGCTCGTCGCCAAGGCCGATCCCGACGACGTCGTCGTCGAGCGCGATGGGGTAAAGGTCTTCGTCGACCGGCACAGCCTCATGTATATCGACGGCACCACGGTCGATTTCGTCATCGGCCTTCAGAATTCCGGCTTCACCTTCGACAATCCGCAGGCGAAGTCGAGTTGCTCGTGCGGCAAATCATTCGGTTGAGCGAGGAGACGCGGCCATGTTGGAAATGCAAGAACACACAAGCGAGGTCTCGTCCGAGTCCATGCCGGAAACGGAGGAAGAAGCGAGAGTGAGAAAGATCGGCGAAGCCCTCGACGAGCTGCGCCCCTTTCTTCAGCGCGATGGCGGCGATTGCCAGCTCATCGGCGTCGAAGGCAATGTCGTGAGGATCAAAATGGCGGGGGCCTGTGTCGGCTGTCAGCTCGCGTCCGTCACGATCCACGGCATACAGGCGAAGCTTATCGCCAAGCTCGGCATGCCACTTCGTGTTGTGCCGGTTCTCGGCTTCGGGGGCTTGTGAAATCGAGACGCCATGCATCCGGTCTATCTCGATAACAATGCCACGACCCGCATCGACCCTGCCGTACTGGCTGCGATGCTTCCCGCCTTTACCGACCATTTCGGCAATGCATCCTCGGCGCATGCATTCGGCGCCGAGGTGAGCGTTGCCATCAAGGCGGCGCGCGAGCAGGTCCAGGCGCTGATCGGGGCCGAGCACAGCCACGAAATCATCTTCACGTCGGGCGGCACGGAATCCGACAACGCTGCGATTCTGTCGGCGCTTGAGACGCAACGCGAGCGCAACGAGGTAATCGTTTCCGCTGTCGAGCATCCGGCCGTGCTGGCCTTCGTGCAGCATCTCGAGAAGTATCGCGGGATCGTTGTCCGCGCCGTTCCGGTCGACGGCCAGGGCAGGCTCGATGTCGACGCCTACAAGGCGGCGCTTGGACCGAAAACCGCCATTGCCTCCATCATGTGGGCCAACAACGAAACCGGGACCGTCTTCCCGGCTGCCGAGCTTGCCAAACTCGCTCACGACGCCGGCGTCATCTTTCACACCGACGCAGTACAGGCCACAGGCCGGATCCCGATCGATGTCAAGGCGACGCAGATCGGCATGCTTTCGCTTTCGGCCCACAAATTTCACGGACCTAAAGGCATCGGCGCGCTTTACGTGCGAAAGGGCGTGCGCTTCCATCCGCTGATCCGGGGCGGCAAGCAGGAACGCGGACGCCGCGCCGGGACCGAGAACGCGCCGGGCATCGTTGGGCTTGGCAAGGCCGCCGAATTGGCCCGGCAGCGGCTCGAAAGTAACGCCGCTCAGCACGTCCGGCAATTGCGCGACCGGTTCGAAGTGGATGTGCTGCGACGCGTGCGCGATTGCTTCATTGCCGGAGACCTGGATAACAGGCTGCCGAACACATCGAACATTGTGTTCGATTGTGCGGAAGGCGAAGTGATCCTGTCGAAGCTCGATAAAGCCGGGATAGCGGCCTCATCGGGGTCGGCCTGCACATCGGGTTCGACGGAGCCGTCTCACGTGCTGCGCGCGATGAAAGTGCCCTACACGGCAGCGCTTGGCGCGATCCGCTTTTCCTTTTCCCATGAGAACACTAACGATGATGTAGCCCGAGTGCTTGATGTTTTGCCCGAAATCGTGGAAAAAGCCCGTGAAGCCTCAGCCTTTGCGATTCCCGCCGGGAGCGCGGAAGCCGGGCACGCGGCAATTCCTTAAGCTGCTAAGGCAAGCGATGGACTCTCGGGTTGGCGGTTGGAGCATGACAGTTGAAAACGGGCCGGCTTCCCGGCTCGAAGCGAAGCTGCGTAACGCAGGCTTGCGTCCGACGAGGCAGCGCCTGGATTTGGCGCGGCTCCTGTTCCGCGAAGGCGACCGCCATGTCACCGCGGAGATGCTCCACGCCGAGGCATGCGCCAGCAACGTCTCCGTTTCGCTCGCGACGGTCTACAACACCTTGAAGCAGTTCACGGAGTCCGGCCTTCTGCGGGAGGTCGCCATTGAAGGCTCGAAGACCTACTTCCACACGAAGACCACGGATCACCAGCACTTCTATTTCGAGGATGACGGCCGCCTGATCGACCTGGAGCCGGGGCACGAGGTCGTGGTGTCCGTGCCGAAATTGCCAGAAGGTATGAAAGTCGCCAGGATCGATGTACTGATCCGGCTGGTAAAAGCATCTAATTAAGGGGGTCATTCCCTCACCAGTTTTATTGGGCGCCGGGGCGGGCGCTTTTTCCGGTTCATGGTGGTTGGGGGCCATGACAGTGAACGGCGGCGATAAGATCAAACAAGAAGAAACGCGGCCCGGTTACAACGGTTTGCGCCGCACTTTTGAGAACCCTCGCAAAAGATTCTCCATCTTCGAAACGATTGTCGCGTACTCCCCGCTAACCGCTTTGGGACTCGGCGTCTATTCAGGTAAGTTCAACTGGATAGCCATTTCGATACTCGGTGCGATGGCGCTCGCAGGCTGGCTGATCCACGACTATTTCGGGCGGTGGGACGACGTCAAACAGGGCGGTTTTACATTCTTTCTGCGAACCGTAATTATCGCCTGCGCTTGGCTTATCGCCGCGATCGTTCCGTTTCACATGCTCGGAACGTTTCTGGGACCCTTGTACTGAAATCGGCTAATCTGCCTCCGCCAGCGTGACGCCGGTCACGCATATATCGCCATCCACCACGCAGACGCTGACGGGTTCGAGGCTCTGGCCCAGGCACGGCCCCTCGATGCATTTCCCGGTCGCCAGCTCGAACAGCGAGCCATGCTTCCCGCACACGATGAGCTTGCCGCTCCCATCGAGAAACTGGTTGGCCTCCCAGTCGAGGTTCACGCCATCGTGCGGGCAGCGATTGACGTAGCCGAACACCTGCTTGCCCCAGCGCACAATGAAGATGTGCCAGGGCTGCTCGGTCTTGTCTTCCTCGACACGGAGCAGAGAAAAGGCTTTGCCCCGGCGATTGGGGATCTCATTCTCGCCGCAGATGGCGTAGGCGATTGTCATGGGGCTCTCGCTAACTCCGTTATCGGACTTCTAAAAAAGCAGCAAATCCCTCATCCTTCGACAAGCTCAGGATGAGGCGGGTGCTAAATGCGAATAAATCCTCATGGTGAGCCTGTCGAACCATGGGCAACAGATCCTTTCCCGGCTGGGGGGTGGTGGCGACCAGCGGCGCGCCATCAGTAGCGCTTCATCTCGATCCCGTGCTTCTTCAGCGCGTAACCGATCTGCCGCGGCGTCAGCCCGAGAATTCTGGCCGCCTTCGCCTGCACCCAGCCTGTCTTCTCCATGGCGTTGACGAGCGCATCCTTGCTTAGCTGCGAATAATTGCCGTTCATCTCGGCGGACGAGACGTCCTTCACGCCGTTCCCGTTCGCCGCCTCTTTCCGCTCGATGCGATCGGGCTGCGGCTTCATGGGTGCAGCCGGGGAAGGGCTGTGCGGCTCGCCGTTCACGCGTGCCGGTTTTGCCGCCGGGGCCGCGTATGCAGTTTCGCCGCACGCAGGCCCCTTCCACAGCATGGCCGACAGGCAATGGCCCTGCTGACAGGCAAAATCGCCGCCATGAAGCTCGTCGGCGGGCGTCATGGCTGCGGTGCGCCTGATGCAGTTCTCAAGCTCGCGGATGTTGCCGGGGAAATAGCACTTCGAAAGAACCTCGATCGCATCCGGACCGAAGGTCAGGGTGTGCCCGTTTTCCTCGCCATACTGGTTCAAGAAGTGCGCGGCAAGCTCGGGAATGTCGCCGGGGCGCTCCCTGAGCGGGGGCAGCATCAAGGGAACGACGCTGATGCGATAATAAAGGTCGGCGCGGAACTTGCCTCCCGACACGAGTTCTTCGAGGTTCCGGTTGGTCGCGCAGACAAGGCGGAAGTTGATCTTCAGCGTCTGCTGGCCGCCGACGCGCTCGAATTCGCCTTCCTGCAGGACACGGAGCAATTTCGCCTGAAACGCCGGCGATATCTCGCCGATCTCGTCGAGAAAGATCGTGCCGCCATGCGCCAGCTCGAAGCGGCCCTTCCGCGTCGCGACGGCTCCCGTAAAGGCGCCCTTCTCGTGTCCGAACAGCTCGGACTCGATCACGCCTTCCGGCAACGCCGCGCAGTTGACCTTGATGAACGGCTTGCCCTTGCGCCGGGACAACTCGTGGATCGCCCTGGCGAACAACTCCTTGCCGGTGCCGGTCTCGCCCCGGATCAGGACCGGGGCATTGGTCTTGGCAACCTGCTCGATCCGTTCGGTGACGGCCCGGATCGCACGGCTTTTGCCAAGGATGCCCGTCAGCTTGGGCGTCTGAGACTTGGGCGCTTTGAGCGTAGAGAGTTCCTTGGCGAGCCGGTGCTGCTCGAAGATGAGCCGCTCGCGGTCCTCGGCGACGACGCGATGGAGCTTGAGCGCTTGTCCGATAAGGTTCGCCACCATGGTCAGGAAACGCACATCGTGGTCGATGCGGACATCCATGCGGCCTTCCCAGACCCTTTCGGTCGCGAGCGTGCCGACAACCTTAGAGTCGACGCGGATCGGCACTCCGATGAAAGTCTGGACCGATTTGGGGCCAACGCTGCCAAGCCGTTTCCAACCGCTGAAGAGCGGATGGATGGCGCAATTCTGGACGACAAGAGGCGCTGCGGTGGCGACGATCTGATCGACCACCGGCATTGGCAGATCGGCCTCCTCATTCGCATCGATCGTCAACTCGGTCGACGCCGCAACTTTGATTTCAGGGTCGCCGTCCTTGTTGAGCAGCATCACCGTCGCCAGACGCATGTCCAGGAACGAACTCATGACGGAAACGACGTTGTTGAGCATCACCCTCAGACTTGAGGGCGATGTCACAATCTTCGAGATTTCATAGATGCCGCTGAGAGCAGTCTCGCTGTATCTCACACTTCCCGAAACCGTGACGGTGTTAGCCGGCGCGGAATAAGCCATCAATAACCTCGTGTTCGCTAACTTTGGCGCGAGTCTTCAGTTCCGCCAGATAGTTTCGCATTTGAGGCTGATTATACCACGGCGAAAACGACGGTGTCGTGTCTATAGAATAGCCAGCTTAACATGTACTTCGGGGCCTAGCGAAGCCTTTACCGCGGAAAAAATTGCGCAAAATCAAAGGCCGATTTCAAAAATGCCCATTCTGAAGGCACAACCTATTTTTTAACCAATCGTGCAAATGTTACCGGAAGCTTCACGCTTCCAGTCCATAAGTGCTGATATTTCAATAGGCTGAAGCGAACGGTTCAGCGATCGACCGGCAACGGCTTTCCGGCTTTATGAGCCGCTATCCATTTTTGAAGCTCAGCGACGTGCTCGCTCTCCTCCAACACAAATTCCTTGGCCATCATCCTGATTTCGGGGTCGGTGGTCGTGTCGAGAACGGTTTTGTAGAAATTGTAGCCTGCGGTTTCCGCATCCAGCGCAATCTCAAGCGCCTGCTCGCGGCCTATCATAGGATCGGCTGCCCAAATAGCCGCTGTTTCGGGGCTTTCCATGCCAGGCCACTCGAAATCGCCGGGCTTCTTGGCGGGGATCTCGCGAAAACCGGAGCGAGCCAAGGCGTCAGCCAGGTGGAGTTTGGAATACTCCGACAACTGACGAAACAGCTTGCCAACTTCGCGATTGCCGCATGAGTCCATCGCATCAGCGAGTTCCCCGAACCGGAGGGCGGCCTCCTGTTCGAGCTTTATGGAGTAGGCGAGAAATTCCTCCACGGATTCCATAATCAACGTCTCCTGAATTATTCCGGTGGCTGATAGCCAACGTTATCTCTGACTTCCGGCGCCGTCCCCGCCAAGGCGGTGAACCAGTAAACGAAGTGTTCTATCGTTTGTCTCGAAAACCTCCAACCCCCTGATTACTGGATGCCATCGCCGCGAGCATGACAATTGCGTGAGTGCTAGCCGAACTTGAACAGCACGCCGTAGCCGCCGCGCGGATACGACCATGAGAGCGCTCCGCTTGGCTCGGCGATCACGCGGCAGGTTCCGCATTCGAGGCATCCGTCCGGGCTGATCTCGACTTGCCCCTTGGCATTGACCGCGTAGCAGCCCGCCGGGCAAAGCTTTACCAGAAGCAGGAGCTCTTTGGTCGGAACATCGTGCGGCGCGACCACAATGTGAGGTCGCCCGGCGTCGACGAGGTAGCGGTTTTGGTAAAGCTTCTCCTCGACCCGCTGCGAGCTATGCTCTGTCATCTGCATGGTCTGTCCTTTCCTTTTCCGTTCCTATCGCCAAGACCGGGCGAGCTTCCACGCGTCGCTCGCGAGCCCAAGCACGCCGCGCGTCTTCACGACGGAGCGGACGATGTCGCGCTCCTTGCTCTTCTTGTCCTTGCCGTCGACACGCAGGAAAGACTGGGCGGCCTTCGAGACGAGTTCGGGGTACGTACCGAACAAATGCTTCTTCGACGTATGCAGGAAGTCCGGCAGGCGCTTGTATTTCTTCAAGTCCTTCATCACGAAGGAGTTCTCGACCATCTTCTGATAGAGAGAAAGATTCTCGGCGGTCATCTGGTCTTTGCGCATCTTGATCTGGAAGATCGCTTCCGCCGCAAGGCGGCCCGTCGTCATGGCGAGGTTTGAACCTTCGCGGTGGACCGCATTGACGAACTGACCCGCATCGCCGACGATCACCCAACCGTCGCCGTAAAGTTGCGGCACGGCCTTATAGCCGCCCTCGGGGATGAGGTGCGCGGCGTATTCCTTGACCTCCGAACCCGCGATCAGCGGCGCAACCGCAGGGTGCTGCTTGAAGGAGTCGAGCAGCTCGTATGGAGCAAGTCCCGTCTGCGTCATATCGGAGACGAGGCAACCAATCCCGAGCGAAATGCTCTCCTTATTCGTGTAGATGAAGGCCGTGCCGGCCATGCCCCTTGTGATGGTGCCGGCGGCTTCGATTACGACGCCCTCGTCGCCCTTGACGTTGAAGCGCGCCTCGATCGTCTCGCTCGGCAGGAAGTGCATCTCCTTCACGGCAAGCGCGACGGTGTCCGGCTTCGGAATCGAACGCAGACCGGCTTTAGCCCCGAGCAGGCCATTCACGCCCTCGGCCATGACGACGACGTCGGCGAGAAGCGTGCCGCCCGCGCGGTCGGTTTTCACGCCGATCACTTTGCCGCCGCTGAAGCAGAGATCCGTAACCGTGGTTTCGAGGAGGAGAAGCGCGCCGGCATCGCGCACCTGACGCGAGAACCATTTGTCGAACTGCGCGCGAATGATGGTGTAGCGGTTAGGCTTTTCCTCGTTGAAGTCGTCGGAGCGGTAATGGACGCCGGTGTAGGAGGTATCGTCCATGTACCACATGCGCTGCTCGATGATATGCCGTTCCAGCGGCGCATCCCCTCGGAAATCCGGGATGATCTTTTCGAGCATGTCGGCGTACATGATCGCGCCTTGCACGTTTTTCGAGCCAGGATATTCGCCGCGTTCGATCTGGAGCACTTTCAGGCCGCGCTTTGCGAGAGTGTACGCGCAGGCATTGCCAGCAGGTCCGGCTCCCACGATGATGGCGTCAAATTTTTCAGCGGCCATGATTGTTCTCCTTCAAATTCCTTCTGCGCGGGCTCACCCGACGAGCCGCGAGCGCGTATTGGGTGCGATCCGCCGCCGCACTACCTTGGAAAGCGCCGGCAGGAACCGCACGGCATCCGTGATGAGTCCGACATGGGCGAAATCGAAAATGGGCGCGTTCTTGTCTGTGTTGATCGCGAGAATGAGATCGGCGCCCTCGACGCCTACGCGGTGCTGAATGGCTCCCGAGATGCCGGCGGCGATGTAGAGCTTGGGCCGGATGGTCTTGCCGGTCTGCCCGATTTGGCGGTCGGCCGGGATCCAGCCGCGTTGCACGAGCGGACGCGAACCTCCCCAATCTGCGTTCAGCGCTTTGGCGAGGTCTTTAACGAGCTGGTAGTTCTCCGCGCTGCCGAGCCCGAGGCCGCCCGCCACCACCACATCGGCATAGGCGAGGTTCGACTTGTTGGAGTCGCGATCGGGAATGAATTGCAGGATCTTGGTGACGATGTCCTCTTCCAGCATCTTGAAATCGTGCTCGATGACGGGGCCGGACTTGCCGTCCTCCCGCTCCGGCAGGCTGAAAACGCGCGGGCGCACCGTCGCCATCTGCGGGCGGAAATTCAGCGTGTAGATCGTGCAAAGCAGGCTGCCGCCGAATGTCGGGCGGGTCGCGGCGAGCGAGCCGTCGGCGTCGACCGCGAGCTCGGTGCAGTCCGCTGTGAGGCCGGTCATGAGCGTCGTCGCGACGGCTCCGGCGAGATCGCGGCCAAGCGTCGTTGCGCCGAGAAGCAGGATTTCCGGCTGGTAGGTGTTGACGAGTTCCGTCATGCACCGCGTGTAAGGCTCGTTGCGGTAGTCGGCGAGAATCGGGGTTTCGACCAAGTAGGCCACATCCGCCCCATAGGCGAAGGCTTCGGAGACCGCCGCCCGGGTGTCCTCGCCGGGGCCGCCCAGGACGACGCCCGCAAGCTGAACGCCGAGCTTGTCCGCGAGCTTCCGCCCCTCGCCCATCAGCTCCCAGGAGACAGGATGCACGGCGCCGCGCTCCAGTTCAACGAACACCCATACGTGCTTGTAGGACCTGAAGCGCTCGGGCAATTCCTTCTTCATTCCGGCGCGGCTGCCAGCGCCAGCCGGTTGCGGAGCGGGTTTGGTGGTCATCTCAAATCTCCTTTTTGCGCCTCAGCTTTGGGCCAGGTGCGTCAATTCCTTTTCGAGGCTTGGCAGGCGCTTGAAAATTTCGTCGAGCGTCTTCACCGCCATCGCATCCGGAGCAAGGCCGCTGATGTCGATCTGGTAAGCCTTTTCGGCGCGCGGCGGCGGCGCGAACACGCGCTTCACCACGGTCGGAGACCCCTTCAAGCCGCACTTCAGCATTTCCGTGATGCCGGCGGCGGCAGCGTTCCAGGTGACGATCTCGGCGCGCGCCGCGCGCAGCGCCACATCGATTGAGCCGCGGCGGATCTCATTCGTGCCTTCGAGCATTGTGATCAGGCAGGGGAGTTTCGTGTTAAGCACCTGCACGCCGCCCTCGGCCCGGCGCTCCACGGTAATGACGCCCGCCTCCAGGTTCACCTCGTTGATCCCCGCGACATAGGTGAGCTGATTGAGTCCGAGACGCCTCGCGATGCCAGGGCCGACCTGGGCGGTGTCGCCATCGATGGTCTGCTTGCCCGTGAACACGATATCCACGGGGCCGAATGTCTCGCCGATCTTCTTGATGGCCTGAGACAAGGCGAAGCTGGTCGCAAGCGTGTCCGAGCCGGCAAATGCGCGGTCGGTGAGCAGCACGGCGCGGTCGGGACCGAAAGAGAGCGCGCGGCGAAGGCTGTCCTCCGCCATGGGCGGCCCCATGGTCAGCACGGTGATCGTGCCGCCGTGGAGCTCGCGGAGCTTGAGCGCCGCTTCGAGAGCGAACAAGTCATACGGGTTGATGATGGTCGGCACGCCTTGCCGCATGATGGTGTTGGTCACCGGATGCACGCGGATTTGCGCGCTGTCTGGAACCTGCTTGATGCAAACCACGGTATGCATGTTCAATCCTTCTCGCCTGCCGGTCAGCGAATGATCGTTAGAGATTCAAGAGGCACGAAAGCCTTTGTCTCGGCCTCGTCAGCTTTCTGGGGCCGGTTCGGGTCGTGCTCTTGCAAAACCTTGAAGACGCGCTCGTCGATGGGACGCGACGCGACAAAATCCTGATAGGCGTGGACCAGCGTCTCGCGCGCTTTCGCGAAAACCTGCTCCTCGGTCGCGCCGGTGAGGTCTGCGCCGTCCAGGTACTTGCCCATGCGCTTCAGGATATGCAGCCGGGACACGCGGAGCAGCTCGGGGTCGTAATCGACCTTGAGGTAGGCGAAGAAATCTTCGGCTGAATGAAGCTTTTCGAGGTCCGTCAAAACGCTCATGCCGCGCTCCTTTGGTGTTCGTCTTGCTGCAGACAATGCCGGAAGGCCTGGCGGCCATCCACAGGCGCGGCCTCGCGGTGCTCCGACCTTTCGTCGATGAGGGAAGCGGCCAGACGGAGAAGAGTAAAAGAGGGCACGGACGACTTGTGGCGTTCCGCGTATACGCGAACGATGCTCAGCAGGTGGCGCTCCTCGTCCTCGGTCAATTGCAGGCCGAGATAGGCAAGCTCGTGCCGCAGGCCAGAAAGGCCCGAGTGCTTGCCGAGCACGAAACGATGCTTGCGCCCGAGCTTCTTCGGCGACAGCGCCTCGTAGCAGGCGCGGCTCTTAAGAATGCCGTCGACGTGGATGCCGGATTCGTGCGTGAAGACATCCTTGCCGACGATGGGCTGGGCGCGTCCCGCTTCGACGCCGCTGCACCGCGCCACGAGATCGCTGAGGTGTCTGAGCGACGGCATATGGACGCGATGGCTGTTCCCGTAAATCGTATCGAGCGCCACCACGACCTGTTCAAGGGCCGCATTGCCCGCGCGCTCTCCGAGGCCGCTTACGGTCACGCTCGCCGCAGCCGCGCCGGCTTCGAGAGCCGCAAGCGTATTGGCCGTCGCGAGGCCGAGGTCATTGTGGCCATGAAATTCGATAGGCAGATCGGTCAAGCCGCGGACCGTCTCGATAGCCGCCCGGGTTGAGACCGGATCGATCACGCCGAGCGTATCAGCAAAACGGTAGCGAATTGCGCCGGCCTTTGCCGCCGCTTCGAGAATGGGCTCCAGGGTATTGCGGCTTGCACGCGACAAGTCCTCGCCGCCGAAAGCGACCTCCAGGCCCTTCGCGCGAGCATAGCCGATGACGTCTTTCGTGGCGGCCACAACGCGCGCCAGAGAACCGCCGAACTTCGTGGCAATCTGCGGACGCGATACGGGCGCAGACAGGTTCACGATGCTGACGCCGGATGCGATCGCGTCGTCCACATCGCTGCGCCGCATGCGGCACCAGGCCATCACGCGAATGGGTAGGCCCGCGCGGGCTATGCGCCGGATCGCCTCTTGCTCCTCCGGCCCCATCGCAGGCGTGCCTGCCTCGATCTCGTCCACCCCTGCATCGGCAAGCGCCGAGGCAATCTGCAATTTCTCGGCGGCCTTGAAGGCAACGCCAGGGGTCTGCTCGCCATCCCTCAAAGTCGTGTCGTTGATTGCAATGCGGCGATCGAGGCGGCGGCGCTGGTAAAGCGCTGTCTCACCGGCGCGGTGGGAGAAGCCTTCACCCGCGTCGATGGCAATCTCGGTATAGCCGTATGAGGTATCGCGCATGTGCGCTCCGTTTGGCAAGTCCTGCGCTTCCATCAGCAGGAGTCATGCCAAACGGATAACAGCTTGAATTGATGAGCTAATTCTGGAATTTGCGCGGTGTCGCAAAGGCGACACGTGTTCGGATTGCGACATGGGGGCTGGGAAGCTCGAAGGATGGCGAGGCCCTGAAAGTTATGGCCGGGCATGACCCGGCCATTCAGCTATTTATGCCCCAGATTGCTGCGTTGAGAAGGCGCCTCGTAGGGCGGCCGGCGCAATAGTCCGCGCCGCCCGTATTCAGTTCTGCGTAGCCTCGCCCGCGGGCTTGCTGCCGCGCTCGGATATGAACTGCTCGAACTCGGCCTTGTCCTTGGCCCGGCGCAAGCGGTCGAGAAAGCCGGAGAACTCTTTCTGCTCATCCTCAAGGCGCTTCAGCGTCTCGGCACGATAATCGTCGAAGGCGGCATTGCCGCTGCTCCTCACCGCGTCATAGTCCCCGCGCCTCATGGCCCGCCACTCATCGCGCGCCTCGCGCCAGCGCTCACGCCGCTCGTGCCAGCCCATACGTCCGTGATGTCCACAGCCCATGCGTCCACTCCAATATAAGAAAGCCAAGGTAGCCAATCCGATGGGCCACCAGATGATGAAGGAAACGACCGTCAGCGCGATCCACGCGGGTCTGCCTATGTCGTCAAGCCTTTCGGCCAGCTGCATTTTGCGTAACTCCCTATGTAAATGTAAGTTACATTAACATAGGTGCGCCGCGCGGGCGGTTTTGTCAAGAGGCCGGGCGCCGTGGGAGTTTTCCGGCCCCGGAGCAGCGATCACGCTGTCATTTCGAGGTGCTGAGCTACCTCCCAGCTGACGGGGAGTTCGACATCGCCATTGATACGCACGTTGACGACGACGGGACCTTCTTCGACCGCCAACGCCTTGTCGATCTCGCCTAAATCATCCGGGCGTTCGACCCGGAAGCCCTTGGCTCCGAAGCCGGCAGCCAGCTTTTCGAAGTCCGGCTGTGTCAACTCGGCATAGCAAGCAGGCAAATGCTTGTGAATCAGATCGTGCCGCTCCTGCCCGACCGCATTATCGTTGAGTACGATAACCGTGAGCGGCAGATTGTGGCGCACCGCCGTATGGAAGTCGGCTACGTTCATCATGAAGGATGCATCCGCCGTCATGTGCGTCACCCGCTTGCCTGGACGCGCGAAACAAGCGCCAAGAGCGATGCCCAGCCCTTGCCCGACGGCGCCGAAATCCAGGCCCAGCCCCCAGTCTTCTGCACGGGGACTGCTCATGATTTGGCAGGCAACCATGGCAGCGTGGCCGCCGTCGAAAACGAGAATCCGTTCTTCCTTCGGCAATTTTTCTTCGATGTAGCGGGCGGCCCGGCGCGGGTCGATCGTAGCTCCATCATCGTAACTCTCGGCAGGAGCGCGCCGATTTTCGATCTTTTGCACGGTCTCAGCATCCGGCTGGCGGGACTCGGCGCTTCCTTCTTGAAGCGCTTGGAGCAACGCCGCTGCGGCCGCCTTTGCGTCACCTTCCAGGCTGGCTTGGACCGGGGCGAACCATCCGAACGCGTCCGCGCGAACATCGATCTGTATGATCTTCTTTCCGTTCTCAAGAATCTTGCCGAAACGGGTGGTCCATTCATTCAGGCTTGCGCCAATGACGACCATGACATCACTGCTGGCAAGAGTGCCGGCCGCGAGATCTGACCCGAGACCTCCGCTGATGCCCAAATAAAGCGGATACTTTGCGCAAAATCCGGCCGCATATAGGCTGGTCGCAATAGGAGCACCCAAATATTCAGCCAGTTTTAGAACTTCAGGCTCCGCTTTCGCTTCGACCGCTCCTAGCCCGCAAAGAATGGTTGGCCGCTTTGCGTTTCGAAGCAACTGCACTGCTTGCTCGACGTCTTCTTTCCGCGGAGGCTGAAGCGTATTCGGCTTGTACATCGGCTGATATGACCAGTCCGCGGCGAGTTCTGTTTGCTGAATGTCCTGGGGCATGTTCAAAACAAAAGGCCCCTTCTTCGCCTTGAGTTGGCGGAATGCCTCCCCGAGACAGTAATTTACAATCTTCGGGTTATCGAGCTTCACAGTCGCCTCCGTCGTGAGCTTGGCGAGGGCGTGCTGATCCACGTTTCCTTGAGGATTGTAAGGATCGCGAAGCGAAGCATGACCGGCGAGCAGCAACAAGGGCGTGCGGTGAAGGCGCGCCGAAATGAGTGAAGTTGTAGCGTTGCTATAGCCGGGTCCTTGAGTAACGGAGGCAAGACCCATCTTGCCCGTAAAGCGCGCATAGCCGTCCGCCATGCCGACTGCGCTTCCTTCATGATGAGCATGGACAAACTTAAGCTTGTGCTTCTCTGCCAGGTCGACGATCATCTCCTGGTTCGCATCGCCCATGACGGCGAAGATATGATCCATTCCTTCGGCTGCCACTGCGGCAGTCACAGCTTGGAACACTTTCATTGGGCACCTTTCGCTTGATCGAAAAGCCCCCCGTCATTTCAGAGACCCATAGCGGC
Organism: uncultured Alphaproteobacteria bacterium; assembly: GCA_963834165.1. GTDB lineage: Bacteria > Pseudomonadota > Alphaproteobacteria > Rhizobiales > Rhodomicrobiaceae > Rhodomicrobium. Next base: position 43,391 of record CAWIAL010000016.1, read on the forward strand.
AACCGCTCGCCTTTACAGTGGTTTCAATTGAACGGATGACTTTCTCAATCATAAGTAACAAAGGGTGAACTCTGGCGCCGATCCCCTCGTAAGGACTCGCCGCGAACCCTTAGCGGCATTCCTTCGGCGCAAGGCAGGCTTGCCCGCCTCGGCTTTAAAGCTGCGAGCGACGCGTAAGCGCCTACTCCAAGCCCGTCACATGAAGAATGGCTTTGATGATTGCGCTTGAGACCCAGCCGATAAATCTCGAGAAGAAGTCCAGGTCGATGCCGAGATTTTGGCCTGCAAGCGGAAGAAGGAAGATCACCCCGAGGATGATGATAAGGCCGTAGGGTTCCATGCGCGCCACGCGCAGCGCAAGCGGGCCGGGCAGCAGGCCAACGGCGACGCGGCCTCCGTCGAGCGGCGGGACCGGAAGCATGTTGAAGACCGCAAGGATGACGTTGATGAGGATGCTGTTGACGAGGTTCTGGGTTATCCACTCCGAGGCGGGCTGGGGCATTAGCCGCGCAACGTAGAAGAGAAGCGCGGAGACTATGGCGAGAAAGATATTCGTGCCCGGCCCCGCCAAGGCGACCCAGACCATGTCCCTTTTGGGGTTCCTGAGAGCGCCGAAATTGACCGGCACCGGCTTGGCGTAGCCGAACAGAAACGGCGAGCGCATGAGCAGCAGAATCCCGGGTAAAAGGATGGTCCCGAACGGATCGACGTGCTTGAAGGGGTTGAGAGTGACGCGCCCCATGTTCCACGCGGTGTTGTCGCCGAAGCGCCGGGCCGCATACCCATGCGCAGCCTCATGCAGCGTCACGGCCAGAAGCACGGGAATGATCCAGGTCGACGCGGTGTAGAGTGTTGCGCTCATGTTCCCACCCATCGCAATCCTTTCAACTCGTGGCTATCTGCGCTCATTTCTACCTATTTGACGGTGAAGTCATCAAAAAGCAGTTTCCGTTTTCGCGGCACAAGGATGTGTGCGAGCGGTTATCCAGCATCGAGCGGGGCGCCCGATGGCGGTCAGATTGGAAGAGAAGGAGCAACGGGCAATGGATGTTGGCTTTATCGGCCTTGGTCACATGGGCCTTCCGATGGCGCGAAACCTTTTGAAGGCGGGTCATCGTTTGCGCGTTTACAATCGCACCCGGGCGCACGCGGAACCCCTTGAGCGGGATGGCGCGACCGTCGCCGGCACCCCCGCTGAAGCGTCCGCCGGCGACGCGGTCCTGACGATGCTGGCGAACGATCAGGCCGTGGAGGACGTCGTTTTCGGAGGCCAGGGCATTCTCAAGGGCCTCCGGCAAGGCGGCACGCATATCTCGATGAGCACGATCACGGTCGCCCTGTCCGAGAGCCTGCTGAACGCTCACCGGGAGGCTGGGCAGAATTATATGGCCGCCCCCGTCTTTGGCCGCCCTGACGCTGCAGCCGCCGCGAAGCTCTTCGTCGTCGCGGCCGGGGAAAAAAAGCTCACCGATCAGTTCCAGCCGCTGTTCGATGCGCTTGGCCAGCGCACCTTCGTTCTGAGCGAGAATGCTCCCGAGGCTAACCTCGTGAAGCTGAGCGGCAATTTCCTCATTGCCTCGATGATCGAATGCTTAGGCGAGACTGTTGCGCTCATGCGCAAATACGAGGTCGATCCCCGCCGCTTTCTCGAAATCATGACGGAGACCCTATTCGCCGCGCCCGTCTACCGGACTTACGGCGCGCTGATTGCCGAGCAGAAATATCAGCCGGCAGGCTTCAAGCTGGAGCTGGGGCTGAAGGATGTCCGCTCCGTGCTGGCTGCAGCGGAGGCGAAGGCCGTGCCCATGGCGGTCGCAAGCGTCGTTCGGGATCACTTCATCAGCGCCATTGCCCGGGGCGGCGCCGATCTCGACTGGTCGGGCCTTGCGCGCGTCGCCGCCGAGGATGCAGGTCTCAAGTCGTGAAATGCGCCCTCCAGGGGCCATTTCACATAGCAGCCCTTTAGATCGGGCAAGCCTCTGACTATATTCACGAAGTCGCCGCATAGCTGAAGGCGGGGCGCGGCGGCGCTTGTTCCGCGCACTGCAAAATTCGACAAATCGCTCCGGTGGCCTTATGAAGTCTCTGCCACAATGTTAATGTGCGGGCATTCAGCGAAAGCGGAGGCATGGCCAATCCCCTCGTCCGTTCCTGGCGTTCATTGCGGTTCGCATCACGGGTGACGAAGGGTGCCGCCACCTCAGAGGGCGCGTCCGCTCCATGCAACGAGAAATGGAATATGACAGAAAGTATGTCGCAGACCGATATATCCGAACGGAGCCTCAGTGCCGGCGAGGAGAGGGTGAAGGGGAGTCCTGAAGTCGCAGAATTGCGAGAGCTTGTTCTTCAGCACCTTAAATCCACGACCGGCAAGGATCGAAGCTCGGCAAGCTCCAGGGACTGGTTCATCGCGACGGCGCTCGTCGTGCGGGACCGGGTCATAAATCGCTGGATTGCTTCGAAGAAAGCCAATTACGACCAGAGCAAACGGCGCGTTTACTACCTTTCGCTCGAATTTCTCATCGGGCGCCTGCTGATGGACACGCTGAACAATCTCGGCCTCACGGCCCAGATGCGCGAGGCTTTGGCGAGCCTCGATGTCGATCTCGACAAGCTTCGCAACCTTGAGCCCGACGCGGCGCTCGGCAATGGCGGTCTTGGACGGCTGGCGGCCTGCTTCATGGAAAGCATGGCGACGCTCTCCGTTGCCGCATACGGCTATGGCATCCGCTACGATCACGGACTGTTCCGCCAGGCGATCAAGGATGGCTGGCAGCACGAGTACCCCGAGGACTGGCTGACATTTGGAAACCCCTGGGAGTTTCCCCGGCCCGAGGTTGCCTATCCTATCGGATTTGGCGGATCCGTGGAGTCCGTCCAGCACAGCTCGGTCGCGCAGATCTGGCGTCCATCGGAAATCGTCGAAGCAGTTGCCTACGACACGCCCATCGCCGGCTGGCGCGGCGCCTCGGTGGCCACGCTGCGGCTCTGGAGTTCGCACGCCCCCGATCCGTTGCGGCTCGATGTGTTCAACGCCGGCGATTACGTCGCGGCTCAATCCGAGCAAGTCCGGGCTGAATCGATCTCCAAGGTGCTTTACCCGAGCAATTCCACGCCTGCCGGCCTGGAACTTCGGCTGCGCCAGGAATATTTCTTCGCTTCGGCGTCGCTACAGGACCTCATTCGCCGCCACCTGAAGCAGCACGGCGACATTACCAAGCTCGCCGAGAAGGTTGCCATTCAGCTCAACGACACGCACCCTGCCATCGCCGTGACGGAGCTCATGCGTCTCCTGGTCGATGTCTACGGTCTTGAGTGGAAGCAAGCGTGGAGCATCACGCAGGCGACGTTCTCCTACACCAACCATACGCTGCTGCCGGAGGCGCTCGAAAGCTGGCCGGTGCCGATGATGGAGTGTCTCCTGCCGCGGCACATGCAAATCATCTACATGATCAACGCGTTGCACCTGGATTCCCTAAGAGAGCAGGGTCACCACGATTGGAATCTTCTCTCCAACATGTCGCTGATCGACGAGCACAGCGGGCGGCGCGTCCGCATGGGGCACTTGGCGTTCCTCGGCTCGCACAAGATCAATGGCGTGTCACAGTTGCACACCGATCTCATGAAGGAAACGGTGTTCCGCGATCTGCATGCGTTCTACCCGGACCGCATCGTCAACAAGACGAACGGCATCACCTTCCGCCGCTGGCTGTTCGAGGCCAACCCCGGCCTGACGAAGCTTCTGACGGAAACCATCGGTCCGAAATTCCTCGACGATCCCGAAGCTCTGACGGAAATCGAGAAATTTGCGGGCGATAGCGCCTTCCAGTCAAGGTTCATGGGAGTGCGCGAGGGAAACAAGGAGGCGCTTGCAAAGCTCATCACCGATCGGCTTCTGATCAAGGTGGACCCGCAAGCTCTGTTCGATGTCCAGATCAAGCGCATCCACGAGTACAAGCGCCAGCTTCTTAACGTCATAGAGACGATCGCCTTCTACAACGACATTCGCGCCCATCCCACGCGCGATTATGTGCCGCGCGTTAAGATCTTCGCGGGGAAGGCGGCGGCCAGCTATCACCAGGCCAAGCTGATCATCAAGCTGATCCACGATGTCGGCCGCGTGATCAACCACGACCCATCGGTCCGGGGGCTTTTGAAAGTTGTGTTCCTGCCCAACTTCAGTGTCAGTCTTGCTGAGTCGATCATTCCCGCCGCGGATCTGTCCGAACAGATCTCCACTGCGGGCATGGAGGCCTCGGGTACAGGCAACATGAAGTTCGCGCTCAACGGAGCCTTGACCATCGGCACGCTCGACGGCGCCAATGTCGAGATCCAGGAGCGTGTCGGCGCCGACAACATTTTCATCTTCGGACTGACCGCGCAACAGGTGCAGGAACGCCGCTCCAAAGGCATCGACGCGCGCGAAACAATCGCAGCCTCGCCAGCGCTGCGCGAGGTGCTGGACTCCATCGCTTCAGGCGTTTTTTCGCATGACGACAAAGGCCGCTACAGACAACTTGTCGATATATTGACATACCACGATCATTTCATGGTAACAGCGGACTTTGACGCGTATTGTGCGGCGCAGCGAGCCGCCGATATCCGTTGGCGAGACCGTAAGTCGTGGTGGCGGGCGAGCATCATGAATACGGCGCGGACCGGTTGGTTCTCGTCCGACCGAACCATTAGCGAATATGCAGAAGACATTTGGCGGGTGCCCGTGCGTCCGTCGTGAAGGGGAATCCAGTGACTGCTGCCGACTGGCGCGTACAAGAAGAAGACGTGGCCCGAATTGCCGGGGCAAACCATAATGACCCGTTCTCAATTCTCGGATTGCATGCCGTCTCCGGCGGTATGGCAATCCGGGCATTCGTCCCAGGCGTCGCGCGACTGGAGGCGTTGATCGGGGAAACAAGCGAACCCGTCGAACTCGAACGGCGGGGCGAGGGCGATTTTTTCGAGGGCTTCGTGCCGGGAAAGGAGAACCGCTTCGCCTACCGGCTTCGCGCCGAAAACGTAGGCGCTACGTGGGAGTTCTCCGACCCCTATGCCTTCGGCCCGGCTCTCGGCCCGCTCGACGATTACCTGCTGGTAGAGGGAACGCACCAGCGCCTGTATGAACGGCTCGGTGCGCACCCTATAACCCACGAGGGCATCGAGGGCGTTCTGTTCGCAGTTTGGGCGCCGCAGGCGCAGCGTGTTTCCGTGGTTGGCGATTTCAATCAATGGGATGGACGCCGCCATACGATGCGTAAGCGGATCGACAGCGGACTCTGGGAGCTTTTTGCGCCTGGCGTCGGCGAAGGGACCGTCTACAAATACGAGATCATCGGCGCGGGCGGCGAGCTTCTTCCCCTCAAGGCCGACCCCGTTGGATTTGGCGGTGAAATGCGGCCGTCAACCGCTTCGATCGTGAGGCGGACCGACAATTTCGTCTGGGGTGACGAAGCGCACATGTCCTGGCGCCCGACGGCCGACGCGCGGCGCGGGCCCATGTCGATCTACGAGGTGCATCTCGGCTCGTGGCGCCGCAAGTGGGACAACGGCTTTCTGAGCTATGACGAGCTTGCAGAGCAGCTCATCCCCTATGCGGTGGATATGGGGTTCACGCATTTGGAGCTCTTGCCCGTCTCAGAACATCCACTTGACGCCTCCTGGGGCTATCAGCCGATCGGCCTGTTTGCGCCGACGCGGCGGTTCGGCGATCCGGTAGGCTTCCAGCGCTTCGTCGATGGCGCGCACCGTGCCGGTCTGGGCGTATTCCTCGATTGGGTCCCTGCGCACTTTCCCACCGACGAGCATGGCCTCGCATATTTCGACGGCGCGCCGCTTTACGAGCATGGCGATCCGCGCCGGGGTTTTCACCCGGACTGGAACACCGCGATCTATGATTTCGGGCGCCGGGAGGTCAGCAGCATCCTGACCTCGAATGCGTTCTATTGGCTCGACCGCTTTCATATCGACGGCCTGCGCGTCGATGCGGTCGCCTCCATGCTTTACCTCGATTACTCGCGCAGACCGGGCGAGTGGCTGCCGAATGCCGAAGGCGGAAATGAGAACCGCGATGCGGTGCGCTTCCTGCAAAGCGTGAACGCACGCGTCTATGGGACATTCCCGGGCTCGGCGATGATCGCCGAAGAATCGACCTCATGGCCCGGCGTATCCCATCCCACGAGTTCGGGCGGGCTCGGTTTCGGCTTCAAGTGGAACATGGGCTGGATGAACGACACCTTGTCATACATGTCGCGCGATCCGGTTCACCGGCGCTGGCATCATGACAAGTTGACCTTCGGCCTGCTCTACGCCTTCACCGAGAATTTCATTCTTCCGATTTCGCATGACGAGGTTGTCCACGGCAAAGGCTCGATCATCGGCAAAATGCCCGGCGACGATTGGCAGAAATTCGCGAACGCGCGCGCCTACTACAGCTTCATGTGGGGGTATCCCGGAAAGAAGCTGCTGTTCATGGGCCAGGAGTTCGGCCAGCGGAGCGAATGGAACTTCGACGCAGGCCTGGACTGGTGGATCCTGGACTATGCACCCCACCGTGGCTTGCAGGCGCTCGTCAGGGATTTGAACCGCCTCCATCGGGAGAAACCTGCGCTTCACGCCCGCGATTGCGAGCCAGAAGGCTTTCAATGGATAACCGTTGACGACGCGATGCAGTCGGTCTTCGCGTGGCTGCGTTGGGGCGGCCCTGGCGCCAAGCCAATTGCCGTGGTCTCGAACTTCACCCCGGAGCCCAGGCACAATTACCGGATCGGTTTGCCGTACCCAGGGCGCTGGCGGGAAATATTCAACTCGGATGCCCCGGCCTATGGCGGATCGGGCATGGGTAATTTCGGCGCTGTAACGGCGCTTGAGGGTCCATCGCACGGATATGCGGCATTCGCAGAAATCGCCCTGCCACCATTAGCCACGGTTTATTTTGAGTTTGACTCAGGTTAAATCTGCAACGGTTCGATCCTGCTATCACAGACATATCCCACCATTGGGAGGAACCGATGAAACCGGCCGGAACATCTCCCTTAGCACGCCATGCCATGGCCTACGTCCTTGCTGGCGGGCGCGGCAGCCGTTTGATGGAACTGACCGATAGGCGCGCCAAGCCTGCGGTCTATTTCGGAGGCAAGTCGCGCATTGTCGATTTCGCGCTTTCGAACGCCTTCAACTCCGGCATTAGGCACATCGCCGTCGCCACGCAGTACAAGGCGCACAGCCTGATCCGCCATCTCCATCGCGGCTGGAACTTCCTGCGCCCCATCCGCAATGAGAGCTTCGATGTGCTGCCGGCGAGCCAGCGCGTCTCGGAATCGCTTTGGTATCTCGGCACGGCCGACGCCGTATACCAGAACATCGACATCATCGAAGGCTATGATCCCGAATACCTCGTCGTGCTGGCTGGCGATCATGTCTACAAAATGGATTACGAGCACATGCTGCAGCAGCATGTGGAGCAGAAAGCCCATGTCACGGTCGGCTGTATCGAGGTACCGCGCGACGAGGCCTCCGGCTTCGGCGTCATGCACATCGACGAGAAAGACGTGATCCAGTCATTTCTGGAAAAGCCGGCCGATCCACCTGCAATGCCGGGCAAACCCGACAAGTCGCTCGCGAGCATGGGCATCTATGTGTTCGAGACGAAATTCCTCCTCGACGAGCTTCGTCGCGACGCAGCCGACCCTTCCTCGTCCCACGACTTTGGCAAGGACATCATTCCCTATCTCGTCAAGAATGGTTGCGCCGTCGCGCACAGCTTTGAACGCTCTTGCGTCCGGTCGGAGTCGGAGATGCGCCCCTATTGGCGCGATGTCGGGACCGTCGATGCTTATTGGGCGGCGAACATCGACCTGACCGATGTTGTTCCTGAACTGGACATCTACGATCAGGACTGGCCGATCTGGTCCTACAACGAAGTGACGCCCCCCGCTAAATTCGTGCACGACGAGGATGGCCGGCGCGGACAGGCTGTTTCGTCGCTCGTCTCCGGCGGATGCATTATCTCCGGCGCCTCTCTGCGGCGGACGCTGCTTTCCACGGGAGCGCGGGTCAATTCCTTCTCGACGGTCGAGAACGCGGTCATCCTGCCCCACGTCGATGTTGGCCGGTCGTCGCGCTTGAAGAACGTCGTCATCGATGCCGGCGTGAAGATACCGGAAGGTTTGGTCGTGGGTGAAAACCCGGCTCTCGACGCGAAGCAATTCCGGCGAACGGAGCGGGGCATTTGCCTCATCACGCAGCCGATGATCGATAGGCTTCTCGCGCACCACGAACTCAACGAGGTTGAGGAAGAGGAACCCGCCGGCGGCGAGCTTGAAGAACCGGTCGCCGACGAGCTAGAAGCGTGAAAGTCCTTTCGGTCGCTTCCGAGGTCTACCCGCTCATTAAGACCGGCGGCCTTGCCGACGTCACCGGCGCACTGCCAGGCGCGCTACACGCCGAGGGCGTCGGCATCTGCACGCTCCTTCCCGGGTATCCTTCTGTGATGGGCGCATTGGATGGTGCCGAGGAAGTGTACTCGACCCCTAACCTTTTCGGAGGAAGCGCCCGCGTTCTCATCGCCGCGGCTCGCGGCCTCGCTCTTCTCGTTCTCGATGCTCCCCACCTCTTCGACCGTCCAGGAAACCCCTATCTTGGCCCCGATGGCGCAGACTGGCCCGACAACGCTTTTCGCTTTGCTGCGCTTGCGAAGGTGGCGGCGGCCATCGGCCAGGGGGTGTTCCCGGGGTTCGTGCCCGACATCGTGCATTCTCACGACTGGCAGGCCGGCTTGACCGCCGCCTATCTGCACTACAGCGGCAAAGCGAGACCGGCCACAGTCATCACGGTTCACAATCTCGCCTATCAGGGCCAGTTTCCGGCAGGACTCCTGAGCGCGCTTGAGCTGCCGCCGGAAGCTTTCTCGGTCAGCGGCGTCGCGCATTATGGCGCAATCGGATTTCTCAAGGCGGCGCTTCAGCTATCGGACTGGATCACAACCGTCTCGCCATCCTACGCCATGGAGATCCAGCGGCCCGAAACGGGAATGGGTTTCGACGGCCTGCTCCGTGTGCGCGCGGCGCGCTTGAGCGGCATCCTCAACGGCATCGATATGGACGTGTGGGACCCTGCCGGGGATTCCAGCATCGCCGCCAATTACGATGCCTCGCATTTGAACGCACGCGCCATCAACAAGGCCGTGCTGCAAAATGCCTTTGGCCTGAATGCCGAGCCCAATACTCTTGTTGCGGGCGTCATCAGCCGGCTTTCCTGGCAGAAGGGCCTCGATCTGCTGCTCGACACTCTGCCGGTTCTTCTTGAGGAGAACATGCAGCTCGCCATGCTTTGCAAGGGCGATGCCGTCCTCGAAGCGAGGTTCAAGGCTGCGGCCGAAGCTTTTCCTGGCCGGGTCGCCGTCCTTTTCGACTATGACGAAGCCCTCGCGCACGGAATCCAGGCTGGCTCCGATGCCTTGCTTGTCCCGTCGCGTTTCGAGCCTTGCGGGCTGACGCAGCTCTGCGCTTTGCGCTACGGCGCGGTGCCGGTGGTCGCGCGCGTCGGCGGCCTCGCCGATACGATCATCGACGCCAACGAGATGGCGCTGACCTCGGGCGTCGCCACCGGCTTGCAATTCACTTCAGGAACCAGGGAGGCGTTAGCCTTGGCTTTGCGGAAATCCGCGTCCTTGTTCCGCGATAAGGCAGCGTGGCGAACGATGCAAATGAACGGCATGAAAGCCGATGTCTCCTGGCGCAACCCCGCGAAGCGCTATGCGCAGCTTTACAGGGAGCTTGCCGGGCACAGTGCGGCAGTAAGCGCGGCTGCATGATCAGCCAAGGGAGCGAAGGCTCGCCAGAACCGCTCGGCCTGACGCTCGACGGGCGCGGGGCCAATGTTGCGGTCTTTTCCGCTCATGCGACTGCGATAGAGCTCTGCCTGTTCGACGAGAAGGGCGAGACCGAGATCGAACGGCTTCGATTGCCTTGCCGCACCGGGGACGTTTTCCACGGACACTTCGCGGGGATCAAGGCGGGGCAGCGCTATGGCTTGCGAGCGCAAGGGCCATACGCCCCGGCGGAGGGGCACCGGTTCAACCCGGCGAAGCTGCTTGTCGATCCGTACGCGCTCGCGCTCGACCGGCCTTTCGCGCTTGCCCCTGCCATGTTCGCATACAGGGCCGGCGCACCGGACGGCGATCTGAGTTTCGATAGCGCCGACAGCGCGCCTTTTGTGCCAAAGGCCATCGCGATACACCGCGAAGCGACCGCCCCTTCGCGGGGCTGCACGAGGCGGCCGTGGGCGGCCACGATCGTCTACGAATTGCAGGTGCGGGGCTTCACGAAAACACTGGCGGGCGTGCCAGAGGCCATTCGCGGGACATTCGCCGGTCTCGCCCATCCCGCGGCCATCGATCACCTTGTGAAACTTGGCGTGACTGCTGTCGAGATCATGCCCTGCGCCGCTTGGCTCGACGAACGCCATCTCCAGTCCGTTGGCTTGACCAATTACTGGGGCTACAATCCCGTGGCGCTGATGGCTCCCGATCCGCGCCTCGCTCCGGGAGGCTGGGACGAAGTCCGCGCCTGCACCGCGGCGCTGCAAAGCGCAGGACTCGAAGTTATCGTCGATGTCGTTCTGAACCACAGCGGCGAAGGCGATGAACTTGGGCCCACGGTGTCGCTGCGCGGCCTGGACAATGCGTCCTATTACCGGCTGCGGCGCGGCAATCCGCGATACTATGTGAACGATGCCGGATGCGGAAACATCCTGGCGCTGGATCGATCCCCCGTCGTGCGGCTGGCGGCGGACGCGCTGCGAGCCTGGGCGCTGCTCGGCGGCGTGGACGGCTTCCAATTCGACCTCGCCACCACGATTGGACGGCGCGACAATGGGTTCGACCCAGCCGCGCCTCTTATCACGGCCATATCCCAGGACCCTGTGCTTCGCGACTTGCGCTTGATCGCGGAGCCTTGGGACATCGGGCCGGGAGGCTATCAAATCGGCGCTTTTCCGACGAATTGGGGCGAGTGGAACGATAAGTTTCGCGACACCATGCGGAAGTTCTGGCGCGGCGAGGGCGGCCTCATCGCAGACACCGTCACCCGCTTCGCGGGATCATCCGACATATTCGGTTCGCGCCGCCGCCCCTCGCGCAGCGTCAACTTCATCGTCGCGCATGACGGCTTCACGCTGGCAGATCTCGTCTCGCACGAGCGCAAGCACAACGAGGGAAACGGCGAGCGCAACCGCGACGGGACTGACGCCAATTATTCCTGGAACAATGGCGTCGAAGGCGGGACCGCCGATGCAGCGATCCTGGCAGCGCGCCGCCGCGATCAGCGCAATCTGCTGGCGACGCTTGTGCTCGCGCGCGGCACGCCGATGCTGGCGATGGGTTCCGAGTGCGGCCAATCCCAAAGCGGGAACAACAACGCCTACGCGCAGGACAATGCGCTCTCCTGGCTCGATTGGGACAAGGCCGACCCGGCGCTGACGGCATTCACGGCGAAGCTTATCGCGCTTCGAAAGGCGCATCCCGCTCTGACGCGCGACCGGTTCCTGACCGGCGACGCCGTCGACACCACCCTCATCCCCGATGTCGAATGGCTAGCGCCAAGCGGCATGCCGATGCAGGCCGCGGATTGGACGAGCGCGAACGTGCGAACAATCACCGCCGCGCTTTACGCCCCGGCGGAAGACGACCGCAGCGCGGATCGCGTCATCGTAGTCTTGCATGCGGGTCGCGAGGCTATCGAACTTACCGTGCCGGAAGCGCGAGCGGGCCACTCGTGGCGCCGCTGCCTCGACACGGCGCGCGAGAATGGCGATGGGGAAGAGGGCGTCCTTGAAGCGGGCTCTGTGATCACGGTCGCGCCGCGCTCTGTCATCGTTTTGGAAGAACGGTTGGGGGAGAAGTCTCGCTCCGCAGGCAAAGCCGGGACATCGGGCGTTGCCCCGGATATTCTCGACCGATTGGCGCGCGCCGCGGGCATATCGCCCGACTGGTACGACATTTCGGGGAGACGCTACGTCGTTCCCGGCGAGACAAAAGTATCACTGCTTAGCGACATGGGGCTTTCCGCCAAAAGCACCGGTCAGGCGCGGGAGAGCCTCGGACGCCTGGCGGAGGAACTGGATCGCCGTGCGCTTCCCTCGGCGATTGTTGTTCGCGAAGGGGAATCCATCCGCCTCCGCATGGCGTTCAGCGATGGACGGGTGCCGCTCTCGGTTCTCGTCCGGCACGAGGACGGCAGTGAGGAGCGGGTGAGGCTTTCGCCGGGCGATCTCGAAACCGGAACATTCACCGCGCTCGATGGCCGCCGCTTCGATGGCGCCGTCGCGAAGCTTCCGCCGCAGCCGCCCGGACGCCATTGCATCGTGCTGGAGCGGCAGCCCGAGATAGCCTGCCACCTCACGGTTGCCCCGAGGCGATGCTTCCTGCCCAGTGCTTTCGCATCCGGCAAGAAAGCCTTCGGCATCTCCGCGCAGCTTTACTCTCTGCGCCGGACAGGGGACCAGGGCATCGGGGATTTCACCACACTTGCGGAACTTGCCGGGATCGCGGGCCGGGCGGGATTCGCAACAGCCGGTCTCAATCCGCTGCATGCCCTGTTTCCGACCGACCGCGGACGGGCCAGCCCCTATTACCCTTCCGACCGGCGCTTCGTCGATCCGATCTATATCGACGTTTCGGGCCTTCCCGCGATGTTCGGCGGAAGCCGTGCAGCGAGCGCGCTTGCAAGCCATGCGAACCGCATCGCCGCGCTTTCGGCTGAGCCAATGGTCGATTACGCGGGGGTCTGGGCCGTCAAGCGTGGCATACTCGAAGCAAGCTTTTCAGACTTCAAGGAGATGCGAGCGCGCGCGCCCGATGCCAGCCTTGCGCAGGAGTTTGACGCCTTTGTCGCTGATGGGGGCGCCGCGCTGTTCAAATTCGGCTGTTTCGAGGCCATCAGCGAAAGCCGCCAGGGCGAGGCATGGGCCAAATGGCCTGCCGGTCTGGCGCAGTGCGATAAAGCCGCGCTTGATGCCTTCGCACAGGAAAATGCGGACCCCGTTCGCTTTCAGATTTTTTTGCAATGGCTTTGCGAGCGGCAATTTAGCCATGCCGCGACGCGCGGAGAGGACAGCGGGCTTTGGCTCGGCTTCTACCGCGATCTTGCTGTCGGCGCGGCACCCGAAGGCGCGGAAGCCTGGGCGAATGCCTTTCAACTGCTGCAAACCTCCTCCGTCGGCGCGCCGCCCGATCCGTTCTCGGAACACGGTCAGAACTGGGGTTTGCAGCCCCCCGATCCGCTGGCATGGCGGCGGTCCGGCTATGATTTCTTCAGCGGAATGATCGCCGCGAACATGCGCCATGCGGGTGCGCTGCGCATCGACCACGCCATGGCATTGACGCGCCTTTTCGTCATCCCGAACGGAGCGCTCGCCCGCGATGGCGCGTATCTCTCTTATCCCGTGGACGATCTCGTTGGGCAACTCGCCCTTGAAAGCGTTCGCGCGCGCTGTGTCGTGATCGGCGAAGACCTTGGCACGGTGCCGTGGGGCTTTCGCGAAACAATGGATGCAGCCGATGTCCTGAGCTACCGCGTGTTCTGGTTCGAGCGGAACGGGAACGGTTTCAAGCCGCCCGAATGGTACCCTCGAAAATCAATTGCCTGCCTCTCGACCCACGATTTGCCGACGCTCGCGGGCTGGTGGCAAGGCGACGACATTCGCGAAAAGGAAGCGCTTGGATTGCTATCGGCGGAGGAAGCGGCATCTGCGATCGAAAGACGCGAGGACGACAAGGTCGCATTTCTGCGGCTCATCAAGCAGGAAGACATTGAAGCTCCAGCCGATTTATCGGCATCGCTGCATCCGTCCATGGTTGCAGCCGCACATGCTCTGATCCGGCGCACGTCGTCACTCATTTCCATCGCTCAGATCGACGATCTCGTGGGTGAGATCGTGGCGGTGAACCTTCCGGGCACCAATTTCGAACGGCCGAACTGGCGAAGGAAACTCGGCGGGACCATCGCCGATTTGCCTGAAAAGCTCGCCCTGGATGCGGAGCTTGAGAAAGTCGATTGAGTTCGGCCGTTATTGCGCAGTCTTCGACTGCAAAGCGTCGCGCATGCGCTTTTCAAAATCGGTCGTTCCGCTCGGAACGACTGCGGGAGCGGCCTGCTGAGGGTCTTGATCGCGCTTGCGGCGGCTCGGTTTCGGCGGCGCTTCCTGCGTCGCCGTCCAGGACTGAGCGGGGGCCTGCGGTTTGTTGAGGCTCTCAAGCCGTGTCATATCGCCTTCCATTTTGCGCAGAAGCACCGCGCGCACAAAATCTTCCGCCAGCAGGGTCCGAGGCCGCGCACCAAGCTCCCGAAGCGGCCCGGACACCTGAAATTTCACAGGGGGCCACTTTGCGCGCCGGTCGGAGATCACGCCTGCCTGCCAGGTGCTGTCGGCTTGCATCTTGGAAAGGTCGAGATAAGCCTCCATCCGCACGGTGCCGTCCCTGTTGCGGAACGATGCGCGCCGTATCTCAAGCATGCCGTCCTTGATCAAGACGGGTATCTTGACTCGGCGGAATTTGAAGTCGCCCGATTGCGCGGCCTCGAATACCTTTTTTTTGATTGTGTCGTCGGTTAGGGGCAATTGCATTGCGAGCAGTTCCTCGGCGCTTTTTTGCACGCCCGCCGGAGAGATTTTGGCGAGCTGTCCGTCCGAGAGTGCGATCGAGCCTCGGCCTTGAAGCACCGATATCAGCCCTCGCGGGCTTAGCCCCTGCCCGGAAGCCCTGAGCGAAAGCGATGCCTTCCCCGTGACCATCGCCGGGAAGCCGCTGACGGGAAGGGCGGATAAGTCTGCGCCCGATAGTGTGAGCCCCGCGGCCGCCGCAACCGCAGTTCCGCGGGAATCGAGGCTGAGCGAGGCCGTGAGGTCTCCGCCGACCGCTTTTCCTTCGAGCCTCTGGACCTCAAGGCGGGCATTCTCCAGCCGGGCCGTCATGCGGGCGTCTGCCAGGGCGAAGCTGTCGCTGAGCTTCATCGTCTTGGCGGCGAGCGTGACTTTCGCTGCCGTATCCTGGAACGCGCTCAGAGCGAATGGCCTGTCGTTCCACAAATCGAGCGGTGGCGCCGCGATGGCGGCGGGCTGCAAAAGAGCCTGATCCGATGGCGGCGGCGTAAGCAAATAACCGAAGAGCGAAGAGAGCGAAAGCTGATCAGCTTTCAAATCGGCATCGAGCCGCGTCAAACGATCTGCCGTGTCGATGGCCACACGACCGGTGACGAGATTCTTCGGCAATTCAGCTTTGAGCTTGGCGGCATCGATGTGCCCCGGCCCCCATGCGAGATTAGTCTCGATGCGCAGATTGGCTTTCGGCTCGCCGCCAAGCAAAGCCAGGAGCGCGGGCGGGAAAAACTGCTCGGGCGTCTGACTGGCAGCAGACACGCTTCCATTGAAGGCGAAAGTCTTGGCCTTCAACTCCGCGACGCCGTCGGCTTGGGCTTGCAACACGGCGGCCTTGATCGAGCCCGAGGTCTCGAACCGCTCTCCGCCGCCACTCAGGCGGATCGTGATGTTGCCAGGAGAAAGCGAAGCGCCCGGAGCGAGGCCAACCTTCGGAAAGAGAAGCGCGACGAGCTTATTCCCATCGGGGGCCGATACGCTCAACTGCGCAGAAGAAAGCCCGGTTCTCCACTCCGCGAGACTGCCCTTCAACTGAGCGCGGCCATCGAGGCGAGCCGTGCCAAGCGTGCCGTTGAGCTGCGCCGTCGCGCTGCCGGCCTGCGCTTCCGTGCCGTAATTGATGGAGAGGGCCGCGGGTGCAAAGTCTTGGGCGCGGCGTCCGCCGAGGCTGTCGGCGTCGTAGCCCGCAAGCGCCGCAAGCTGCAGAACCGCTTGCGCCGAGCGAGCGTCCACACGGCCATCGAACCGGCCTTGCCCGGCGCCCCGAAGCGGCACTACGCCCTCTCCGCGCAGCGCAAGCCCATCGGCTGTCTCGGCGCTCAACTTTGAGACGGTGAGCAGGTCCTGATTGAATTTCAGCTGGACCGCAACGTTCGTCGCTTCGATGAAGCTGGTCTTGATGTTTCCGGCAGAGACATCGATGTCCGCGGTTTCGAAATTCTTCGGATCGTCGCCCAAAATCGGCGCCAACTGCGCGAGCGCCGCCTGCCAGACCGCCTTCACACTTTCGGCCGACAAGGCGTCCGTGCTGGACTGCGCGTTTTGAAGGCCACTCAAATCGAAACTGTCGCCGGCGAGCGATACCTGCAGCCTTCGGATGGGCGCTTTGTCGAGCTGGAGGCTAGCTGTAAAGGGGGTGCCATCGATATTGCCGGTGACGCCTTTGAAGGCGGTGACGTCTTCTGAAACCGCAAGCGCTCCCTTTACGGCGAATGCTCTCGCAGGCGCGCCTCTTGCGTTCGCGGCGGCAGGTGCGATCCATCGGTTGAGCCGGCCTAGGTTTTTGCCTTCGAGAGACGCGTCAGCCGTCAGCCTCGTTTTTCCACTGGCCTTTGTGAGCGCGCCTGCAAGCTTGATTGCGCTTTCCCCGGGAAGCTTTGCCTTCGCCTCGTCGAAAACCCATTTTTCAGCTGTGCGCGTTCCCTCGACCGCAACGCCCTCGATGAGTTCGCCCCGAAGCTGGAGCTGGTCGGCGGCCAAAGACAAGTGCAAGCCGAAATCGGGGTAGAGCCAAAGAAGCCGGTCCGCGACGGTCTGGAAGTTGCCCCATGCGGCGGGCGCAGTTGGCGGAATTCCCAGCCCCGTCCCGCCCGAAAGCAGCGTATCGGCATCCAATGAGCGAGCGCGCAACATGATGTACGCAGTCTCAGCGGCTAAGTTGACGTTCGCCGAACCCGCGAAAATCTGCGGGCGGTTTTCGGGGTCCAGCGTAAGCGCGAGATCCGTAAGAACCATGCTCGCGGGAGTTATTTTTGCGCCAGCCTTCACTTGCACCTCGAAGGGCGCGCCCGCGAGCGCGGCCGCCTGCGGCGCGGTCAGCGCGATGGCGCCCTCGAAGGAAGGTGCATCCGCGGCTGTCACCACGCCATCGGCTTGAAACACCATCTTCGATGGAAGGTCCACCGCACTGCCAGTGAGCCTGATGCCGTTGCCCGGCGCAGGTGCCGCCAGAAATTTCACGTCCAGCCGCCGGTCCTTCTGCGAAATTCGCCCGTTGAAGCGGTAGGCGCTTCCAGGCGATGGTGCGACAAGCGTTCCATCCACTCCGGTCAAGGTCAGTGCTTCGGGTTCCCCGGCGCCGGGAAACACAGAAATGCGGCCCCCTTCGATTTCAAGGTCTTTTACACCTGAGGCGACCGACAACACGCCAGCCTCGGCGCGGCGCGAGCCGCCGCCTTGCAACGGCTTCGAGAGGTCTAAAATCAGCACAGGCTGGAGGAGCTTAAGCCGATTGGCCTCCACACGCCCGGCCAGCAAAGCCTGAAGCGAAAGCGAAAGATCGACCGCCTCCGCGCTTATCTGAGCGGCGTCATGAATGCCGCCCTCCGCCGCGATTTTGGTTGCGTGAAAATGCGGCTCCGGGAGCAGCGCGATGTCGATATCGCCGATGATGCTGATTTTGCGTCCGAGCATGGCCGAGGCGGCCTGCTCGATATCGGGCCTGTAGGTGTTCCAATCCACAAATGCCGGAGCCAGGAAAGCGGCGCCCAGCAGCAGGATCAGCAACGTTCCGAGTGTGGCGAGCAGGCGGCCCAAATCAGTCCCTCTTGGCTGTTATTCGCTGACAAGCAGCACATGGCCGAAAGCGGTGCTAGATATCTTACCTCGATCGATGATCTTGCAAGGGTCGAAGCCTGTTTTATGGCGTACTGCGCGATAGGTGCGGGGGGTGTTGATAAGTCTCCACAGTTTGATCCGATTCCACCCAGCTTTGCTTAAAAGAGAATCAGCGTTCCACAGCTACTTCCCGCATGCGTTTGAAGGCGAGGCACGCCCCACTGTGCCATCGCGAGCCATTAAATGGTAAGCGTTCCCGCCTTGGCCGCTGCATAGCGCGCGCCGATCTTGTCCCAATCCACGACGTTCCACCAAGCCTTCAGATAGTCGGCACGGCGATTTTGGTATTTCAGATAGTAGGCATGCTCCCAGACATCGTTGCCGAACAGCACGCGCTCGCCATCCATGAGAGGCGTATCCTGGTTCGGCCGCGTCGTGAGCGCCAGCTTCCCATCCTTGCCGGCGGTGACGAAGACCCATCCCGAGCCGAAAACCTTCTGGCCCGCATTGTTGAAGGCATTCTGCATATTTTCGAAGCCGCCCAGATCGCGGGCGATAGCCTCCGCGACATCGCCGCCGGGCCTGCCGCCGCTCCCTCCCATGATCTCCCAGAACATGGTGTGGTTGGCATGGCCGCCGCCATTGTTGCGGACGGCGGTGCGAACGCTCTCCGGCACGGCGCTGAGACCGGCCAGAATGTCCTGCAGGGGTTTTTTCACCCAGCTGCCGCCGCTAGATGCGGCCTGATTGAGATTGGCAACATAGGTCGCGTGATGCTTGTCGTGATGCAGCCGCATCGTTTCCGCGTCGATGGTAGGTTCGTTCTTGTCGTAGGAATAGGGCAGCGGGGGAAGGGTGAACGGTCCAGGCGCACTTTCCCCGATGGCGCCGATGCCGAGCATTGCTGCGCCTGCCTTCAACATCTGGCGGGTTATCTCCGTCGTCATTGCAGCTCTCCTTAGGTTTGCTTCCGGGAAAAAGTAGTTGGAAGGCCCCACTTTATGCCCGCCGCGGTTTCCTTAACTTCAACGATGCGTGATGCCTGAGCTGGGCAATCAATGCATGGAGTGATCCATGCCCTTCATGCCGTGCATGTCCATCGGCATCGCTTCCGCTGTGCCCGGCGAGGTCTTCTCCACCTTCACATCCACGTTGATCACGCCCGCCTTTGCGAGTGTGAGCGTCAGCGGAACCATCTCGCCCTCGGTAAGCCTCTTCTTGAGACCGAGCAGCATGATGTGCAGCCCTCCCGGCTTGAATTCTTGCGACGAGCCCGGCTTAATCTCGACGCCATCCTTGACGGGTCGCATTTTCATGACGCCATTTTCATCGAGGGTTTCATGAAGCTCGGTCTTTTCCGCCACGGGGCTTTCTGCCGAGATGAGTTTATCGGCCTCGCTGCCGGCGTTCTTGATGGAAAGATAGACGGCTCCATTTTTCGCGTCCTCGGCGGTGGGACGTGCCCAGGGATGAAAAATCGTCAGCTGTCCCTTGTGATACTCATGAGCCTGGGCGGCGCCGATGCCAAAAAGCGCAACCGCGCCCGCTACGATGCATGCGAGTTTTCTCATGGTCGATTCCGTTGGTTGTGGAGAGCGATACGCGAGTTCATTATACAGGCCTCGCAGCTATTTTCACGATACACGCCTTATATTTGAGCCCATTATTTGATTTTGCGTCATCGCGAAAAGTTCAACGTGGAAAGTTCCCCTTCCGTTAACAAAACCTTCCGCAGAATTGCTAATCGCACCATGCTCGCGTCTCAAATCCGCCGCGGCGGACCAAGGGAGAAACACGATGAAATGGCATGTTGGGTTTATCGCAGCCCTGGGGCTGTCGTTTTTGACGGGTCAGGCGGCCTTGGCGGAATCCGCACAGTCGCATTGGCCTGCGGACGCAAAGGTCTTCTTCGTCGAACCCAAGGACGGGGCGGAAGTCAGCAATCCGGTGAAGGTGGTGATGGGCGTTAAGGGCATCGATATCGCGCCGGCCGGCACGCTGACGCCGCACACGGGACATCACCATATCCTTATCGATACCGATGTCCCGAAAGGCGAAAAGGCGCTCTCTCCGTTGCCCGCCGATGATAACGTGAAGCATTTCGGAAAGGGCCAGACCGAGGCGACGCTCTCTCTCGCGCCGGGCAAGCATACGCTTCAACTCGTGGTCGGAGACGGGAACCACATTCCCTATGACCCCGCGCTGGCCTCGGAGAAAATTACCGTCACGGTGAAGTAGCGGGCTTCGCTGCCCGCTCATTTGCAGCCGTCATCCCAATGGCGCTTTCCGGGGCGGCGAGGATCTGAAGCTATCGAGCGGAGATTATTCCGAAAGCTCCCGGGAGCGGCGCGCGGCTGCGGCGACAGTCTCGCGCATCAGCTCTTCGAGGCCGGGCTTCCGCATGAGGACGGAAAGTCCGGCTGCCGTGGTGCCGCCTGGAGAGGTGACGTTTTCGCGAAGCTGGGCGGCGGAAAGGGGCGATTGGTGCAGGAGTTCGCCTGCTCCGGAGACCATGACCCGAGCGAGCTGCATTGCCAACTCAGGAGGCAAGCCCGCATCGCGGCCTGCTTCTGCCAGACATTCGACCAGGTAGAAGACGTAAGCTGGACCCGATCCGGATACCGCGGTGACCTCGTCGAGCCAGCTTTCCTCTTCGACCCATGCCACTTCACCCACGGCGCTTAGCAGCATCCCGCAAAGATCGCGCTGCGCCGCATCGATATGCGCATTCGCGAAGGCTGCCGTAATCCCCCGCCCAAGCTCGGCAGGCAGATTTGGCATGGCGCGAACGATTGCCGTACCGGGCGGGAAATGGCTCGCGATGCTGTGCACCGTGCGTCCAGCCGCTATGGAAAGCACGGCCGTATGCGGCCCCGCCTGCGGCGCGACTTCATCGAGCACTTTCGCCATGATTTGAGGCTTAACGGCGAGAACGAGGACATCCGGCGCTGAACGAGGCTGCCCGGGGATGCCCTTGTCTATCAAAAGCGCCGCGATTTCGGGCGACGGTTGCGGCTCCCTCACAGCGAGCGAACTGGCCGGAAACCCAGCGGCCAGCCAGCCGCGCAGCAGGGCGCCGCCCATGCGGCCGGCGCCCACAAGAAATATCGAAGAGTTATGGGTGCTTCCGGTCAAGCCTGCCCCTCAGTCGCGAATATTGTGCTTGCGAGGGCGTCCTCGGCCCGCTTTCCGGCCCAAACCACGAACTGAAACGCCTGATAATAGCGCTCACAGGTGTCCAACGCGGCCTGCAGCAGCGCTTCGCATTGCTTTGCCGTGGGCTCGGCTCCGTTCAGCATCAACCCTTGGCGATAGAGAAGCAACCCTTCCGATGTCCAGATGTCGAAATGCCCAAGCCACAATTGCTCATTGATAAGGACGAGAAGACGATAAATCTCCGTCATCCGGCTCCTCGGCACTTTGAAGTCGAAAGCGCACGCCATGTGAAGACTTTCCAGGTCATCGCGCCAGTTGAAAGAGATATGATAATCGCACCACTCGCCCGCGACCGACACAGTCAACTCATCTTCACTCGAACGCTCGAAAACCCAATCCTGCAAGCAAGCAATATGCTCCATAAGGTCGACAGGGTGTGAAAGACGATTGTAATCCTGTCCGGCAACGGTCATCCGAAATTTCCCCTCTGATGCCGCAGCAAAATTTTCCCAGACAAAGCCCTCAGCAGCCCCGCTGCATCCGTCTGGATTTCGCCGCATCAAGTCCTTCAGGCTATGCGGTGATCCGCGGGTTTTGCGCAATCGATCCGCGACTTTCTCCACGGGGAAAACGCCGGGGGCTTGACAATAGGTGTAGCAATGTTGCCGAACTGTCGGGAAAAATCGGAAATCAACTCAAGATTGTTGCGTCGTTTGACCCTGCGCCCGGCCTAAGGCGGCCTCAAGCTCGGCTACGCGCTGGGCAAGCCGCTCGTTCTCTTCGCGCGCCTTGATCGCCATGGCCTTCACCGCCTCGAACTCTTCGCGCTGCGGGATGTCCATGCTCCTGAAAAAACGCTCCGCCTGGCTCCGCGCGGCAGTCTCGAACTCCTTCCGCGCGCCCTGCGCGGCTCCGGCGGCGTCCGTCATCAGCTTTGCAATCTCGTCGAAAAACCGGCCTGTGGTCTGTGTCATGGATGATCCCCGGTGAGCGCTTTTCGCTTTGCAAACTAATCATTGCGCCGGACTCGTTCAAGCCAGCGCAAGGCGCTGTTCAATTTGACGCATTCTTGGGCGAGCGCAGCGCCGCGGCCGCTTTGGCGCGAGCCTCATTCAATAGTGTGAATTTATTCTTATTCTAAAAGAGGCGTGGCTGAGATACTTTAGAACTGCTCTAATTCGAAAAGAAAAACATTGCCATTTGCGTATTCACGCGCTAGCTATAAGTATAGCAGTGAATTCTCTTCCACATAGCAGGAATATTCGATAAAAGGGGGCGCGGTTTCACTGCCCCGAGCGAGACCGTTCATTGGAGAGATAATCAGGGATGGATTTGAAGACTACCGGCATCGCCGTTCTCGCCGCATGCAGCATCGCATCCGGCGCGTTTGGCAAGGAGTACCCCATCGGGGTGGCGCAGGAGAAGGAAGGCATGCATATCGCGGCCGTCTATCTGCAGCCCATCGAAATGGACCCGCCCGGAATGATGCGCGACGCGAAGGATTCCGACATCCATCTTGAGGCCGATATCAAGGCGTCCAAGAGCAACCCCAACGGATTTGCCGAGGGGGACTGGATGCCATACCTCCAGGTCGGCTTCGAACTGGTCAAGGAGAACGATAAGCAGACCCTTAAGGGAGAACTGATGCCCATGGTGGCGAACGATGGGCCGCATTATGGAGACAACGTCAAACTTTTCGGACCGGGTAAATACAAGCTCATTCTGACCATCACGCCGCCAAACGAAAACCCTCATGCCCATTTCGGAAGGCACGTGGACAAGGAAACCGGCGTTGGTCCGTGGTTCAAGACCTTCAGCGTAGACTACGAGTTCGTTTACGCAGGCACTGGAAAGAAGGGCGCTTATTGATGGCAAGGGCGACTCCGATCGGCATCCTCGCCGCGCTTTTTGTGTGGTTTGGTTCGCCGCCGGTTCGCGCAGCCGATGAGCCGGTGTTCGAGATCGAAATGAAAGACGGCGTGATCGTGCCATCCCGGCTCGAAGTGCCTGTGAAGACCAGGTTCAAGATCGTGTTGAAGAATACCGGGCAAATGCCTGCCGAGTTTGAAAGCACGGAACTGCGCAAGGAAGTCGTCGTTACACCAGGAGGCACGGCGGCCATGATCATTCGCACGCTGGATGCGGGCGAATACAAGTTTTTCGACGACTTTCAGCCCGGCGCCCCGCCAGCAGTGCTGATTGCGAAATGAAGGATGCGTGCCGCCGTATTGTTCGGCGGCGATGGGACTGGCGCGGTGTTCGCTCCTTGGGTCGTCTACGAACACCGCGCCCTTTTTTCTCGGACGCACTCAACTTCGGCACACTGAGCGGGCGGCTTATGCAGCATTCTGGATCTTAGTTTTATGGTGGAGCTTCTTCTTCGCGATCATGCCGGAAAGACCGTCAACAGCCGATTGATCGCGCCACGCGATAGCCGCATCGACCGGACGCTCGCCGCTGTGGGCAATTGGATGGTGCGGCATCAGCGCGCCATTCTCGCGGTGCAATGGGTGGCCGTGGCCGCGTATGCATTTCTGGTCATCGTCCCGGCGTTTTTGCCACCGCCGCAGCGCGCCGCGCACATCTGGAGCAATCTCACGCTTTTCGCCCAGTTCGTGTTCTGGGGCATCTGGTGGCCTTTCGTTCTCCTGAGCATGGTTCTTGTCGGGCGTTTGTGGTGCGGCGTGCTTTGTCCCGAAGGAGCGTTGTCCGAGGCTGTGAGCTGGCGCGGCCGGGGCAGGGGCATCCCGCGGTGGATCATGTGGAAGGGATGGCCGTTCGTCGCCTTCGCCTGCACGACCGCCTACGGCCAGTTCGTCAGCGTCTACCAGTACCCGAAGCCGGCGCTTCTCATACTTGGCGGCTCGACGCTTGCGGCCATGGCCGTGGGCTATTCCTTTGGCCGCGGCAAGCGCGTCTGGTGCCGCTATTTGTGCCCGGTCAACGGCGTGTTCGGTCTGCTTTCGAAGCTCGCCCCGGTTCACTTCCGGGTTGACCGCGAAGCCTGGGACATGGCGCCGAAGCCTGACGCTGCCGAAGCGAGGCTCGTCAATTGCGCGCCGCTCGTGCCCATCCGCACCATGCGCGGCGCGTCCGAGTGCCATATGTGCGGACGGTGCAGCGGTTTTCGGGAGGCCGTGACGCTGGCCCGCCGCTCGCCCGGCCATGAGATCGTGCATGTGGCGGGAGCGGAGGCCAAGCCGTGGGAAACCTGGCTCATCGTTTTCGGCCTCATGGGGCATGCCACCGGGGCTTTTCACTGGGCATCGAGCCCGTGGTTCGTCGCCGCCAAGCAGGCCGCCGCCGAGTGGCTCATCGACCGCGGCGTCCTATGGCCCATCACCGCGCACGCGCCGTGGTGGGTGCTAACCAGCTATCCAGATCTGAACGATGTGATGACGCCTCTGGATGGGTTGGTGCTGCTTGGATACCTGCTTGCGGCCACGGTGGCGATCGGCGGGGTTGTGATCCTTTTCCTCGCCGCGGCCAGCCGGGCGCTTGGGAAGGGACGCGAAGGCGACTTGCGGATGCGCTTTCATCATCTCGCCCAAAGCCTCATCCCCATTGCGGGATGCGGCGTGTTTCTCGGCCTGTTTGCGCTGACTACCAATATGCTCCATGCCGAGGGGCTCACTCTGCCCTTCCTGGCAACGGCGCGGTCTCTGCTTATGGTTGCGGCGGCCCTTTGGTCCGTTGTGCTCGCCTGGCGCATCTGCGGACTTTATGCGCGGAGCTGGCAAGCCCGGTTTGCGGGATCGGCACTCATGGCGGGGGCGGCAATCGCCGGCTTTGCCAGCTGGGCAGCTCCTTTCTAACCTCGCCTTGGTCAGCGCGGCGCACCGGAAAAGAGCTTAAAATCAGATCACAAATCTACACTCGCGCCTAATGTTTGCGACTGCGGCCATTTGCATTGGATTGCCCGGCCTTCCTACAATCAAGAACAAGGGAACGCCCCCGCAACAAAAGCAAAGGGTCTCAAAAATGAAAAAGATCATCACATCCACGCTCGCACTTCCGCTGATCGCCGGCATGAGCTTGGTTGTCGTGGCCAGCACCGGAAACGCTGCCCATATCAAAGACAAGATGAATTGCTTGCATACCTGGAAAGCCTACAAAGCCCAGTTTCGTGCAGACCATAAGGGGCGAGGGGAGTTCATGAGAGAGTGCCGCGCTGGAACACTTCCCTCGCTAGCGAAGGGTACAAGCACCCAGTAATCGCAAGGCGAAAGCCATCAGGCTGAAGCCGCTATCGTAATCGCCATGCAAAAACAGCGTGCGCCAGCTTGCGGTTGGCGCACGCGCCCTCCCTCTGCTAAGAGGTCCGGGAGCGAGGCTGCTTGCAGAGGCTTCCATGGACCTGATGGCGATAGCATTCCCCTTCAACGATCCGGTAGCGATCCATCTCGGGCCGCTCGCGATCCGCTGGTATGGCCTCGCCTACATGGCGGGGCTGCTGCTCGGCTGGCTCTATATGCGCAGGCTTTGCGCGGACGAGCGTTTGTGGGGCGGCCCGAGCCCGATGCAGCCCTATCAGGCCGACGACTTCCTGTTCTGGGCGACGCTTGGAACCGTGCTCGGCGGGCGGATCGGCTTCTTCCTGTTCTATGAACCGGGCATGCTGTTCAGCCATCCGCTCCAGTTTTTCCGGATATGGGAAGGCGGGATGGCGTTCCACGGCGGTCTTCTGGGCGTGGGCCTCGCCATCTGGATTTTCGCGCGCCGCAACGGCATTCCGATCCGCTCGCTGATGGACCTGTCGGCGGCGGTGGTGCCTTTCGGCCTGTTTTTTGGCCGCATCGCCAACTTCATCAACGGCGAGATTTATGGGCGTCTTTCGGACGTGCCCTGGGCTGTCGAGTTTCCCGCGCGCGTGCTTGCCAAAGGCGACGCCTTCGGCCCGCGTCACCCAACGCAGCTTTACGAGGCGGCTCTCGAAGGCGTCGTGATGTTCTTCCTGTTGCGCTACTTCACGCACAACCGGCGCGCGTTCCTCTCGCCGGGGCTGACCACGGGCGTCTTCCTCATCGCCTACGGCGTGTTCCGCATCTTCGCCGAATACTTCAAGGAATGGGACACGGCGCAGTTTTTCACGACGGCGTATTTCTCCGAGGGCGTGGTGTATTCGCTGCCGATGATCGCGCTCGGGGTGTATTTTGTGGCGACGGCGAGGCGGGCGCCCGCTGCGGCCCAGGCGCCGGGCACAACTCCCCGTGGCGACATAATCGGAAGCTTATCCTAGCGGCCCTTGCGCCGCTCAGCTTCCATGAAGGCGCGCAAAACAGCATTCATGCGCGTCTGATAACGCGGCCCCTTCGCCTTGAACCAATCCACAATATCGGCGTCGATGCGCAGGTTGAGATGCCGTTTCGGAGCCGGAATTCCCGGCTGCCAGTCGCCGTCCCAAGGGCCTTCCTCATCGGGATCGTCCTTGGTACGCCGCTCCAGGTCATCATCGTTCGTGGCGCGAACCTTTTCCCAATCGGTTTGATCCTCGCCGCGCCGAAGCATCTCGTCAATTTCTGCGCTCGTGTATCTTACGATACTCTCTTTCTTCCGCATTCCAGGCTCGCCTTGCTGATATGATCCGTATTCGTCCGTCAGCTCACGGCTGGTCATTGATCCGGTTCTCAACTGGGGCAATCAGCTTAGCCTCGTAGACCTTAGCATATTGCAAGGCTGTCTTTATATCGCCTGCCTGCAAGGCGGCGCGGACGCGGCTCCAGTTTCTCAACCCCATCCCGGCGTGAGGCCGGAAGTCCAGCCAAGCTCGTCCTGGATAATATCAACCGTGACTTCGGCAAAATACTTGCCCTCGCGAAGAAACTTCACCCGCCTTGCGAGGCTGGTCATTTGCGATGGCCGTCGCAAATCTTTGTCGTCAAGCGATCAGCTAGAACGCGCAGCGCCGGTGCCTCCGCTCTTGCCATGGCTTCTTCCAAGGTCGCGCCATAGGCGAGGACGCCAGGAAGCTCCGGCACTTCGGCGATCCAGCGCCCGTCGTCTTCGCGGTCAGTTTCGAGTGTGAGATTCACGGTCTTTTGCGGTGGACTTGCAGCTGTCAGAAGACCTTAACGATATCACTTGAGATGCGTTCGGCGAAGCGCGGATCCTTCGCGAGCATCTTGCGTTTAATGGGTGGGTTTCTATCCCGGTGATATCCGTCAGCAGATGCTTTTTGAAGCTGCTATCGCGACGGCGGTTTCAGAGAAATACCCTTGCTGGATATTGCACTCAATATTAAAATCGTAACAAGGGCCAAAGCGATGTATTTAAACCGCGCATTAAGGCGCTTTGCATCGGCGAGCCACATTAAGCCAAGCAAGTTCGTAGGAATGAAGATGATGCTAAAGTCAAGAATCATATGGCGATACTGCTCAACTTGTTGCTCTCCCCCAGACTTAGCTGCATAAGCGCCAGGCGCTGCAATAACAAGGTAAAATACACCGATAACAACTGTAAGCAAGATTGAATGAAAAAACTCGATCTGTCCGAGGCGAGGAGCGATCAAGCACCAAATGGCGAAAGTTACGAGTACTGCCACATATGACACCCAGGCTGGCATAGCCCGGATAGCGAAGCTAGGAGTAACATCGAATACGTAACTTTCTATCGAGAACCTAAATAAAAGCATCGCTGTAAATATCACGCAAAAACCCTGCAGGAATTTAAGTATATTCTCTTCCTTTGTCAGGAATGGGAAGAAACCCTTTGTCAGTATTGCCAAGAAACCATAAATATTCTTTTTGTCTCTCTCCGCGTTATCATTGGGCGGAACGGAAAGCATCGCAGCTCCCACTGCAATCATCATCAACGAGATAGTGAAAGTAATGGGAGCAGCCGCTGGCCTAGGAAGCCCTAGTGTGTCAACCCAAAGAAATTCCATAAACTCATTCCAATGGACAGCCAGGTATCGAGCCCAATCAGCAATATCCAGAAAAGTCTGCAAACTCCCAAAAAGAGTTACGGAAGCCATGACTGCGCCAATCCAAAGAACGAGGTCTGCCCTCAATGCTTTTGGGCTAAATTGATCAAGATCAACTTGCTTTTTGGCTACCAGAGTTTGAGCAGTTTTAGGTTGCCTTGCCTTGCTTCTTTTTCGTTTGGGCTTTTTCATCTTCTTGACAGCCCCACCGCTAACGTAAATAGCTTACTCCGCAGCCCGTACCGCAGGCGCACGCTTCGCGGGGCGGCGCTGCAAAAGTCCCGCCAGATACTTCCCCGTATAACTCCCATCGGCCTTCGCAATGTCCTCCGGCCGCCCCTCGGCCACGACGCGCCCGCCGCCATCGCCGCCCTCCGGCCCGAGGTCGATCACCCAATCGGCCGTCTTAGCGCATCACTCCGCAGCGAATGGCTGGAGCGTATAGACCTTGGCTTTCTTAGCTGCCGCACGAATGTCGCCGTTTCTGAGCGCCAGCCTTACCGCATCGAGCCTTTGCAAGTCCGAAGGCGAGAGATAAGGCGACCACTCATGATCGTCATAGAGCAGTTCAACAGGAACCTCCGCTACGAAGTTGCCTTCTTTAACAAGCTCAACGCTTTTTTTTGTTCTCATGTCTTGCGACTCCGAAGCGTTTCGTCCCACACGTTTGGATCTGGGCGATAGCAGGTAATCAACACCGCTGGCTCGTCCGTTCCTTTTCGCAGTCCCCACGGCGCGTGGAGGGGGTTGCCACGCGGATCACGCTGGAACACAAGACAACATGGCCCAGCATAATAATCGGGATAATCCTCTATCACTTCGCCCGAGGATACACCTTCAACCAGGTCTCGTCCTCGGTCGCCTCTTTGAGCGCATGACGCGAGAAGACGTAGTTTCCGAGTGAAACCAAGGCAGCGATGCGGTGAAATGTCTGGCATGTCATAGCTATTCCGCAGCCCTCGCCGCCGTCGCCGTCCGCCTCCCAGGCCGCCGCTGCAACAGCCCCGCCAAAAACTTCCCCGTATAGCTCCCCTCGGCCTTCGCGATATCCTCCGGCCGGCCCTCGGCCACGACGCGGCCGCCGCCATCGCCGCCTTCCGGGCCAAGGTCGATCACCCAATCGGCCGTCTTGATCACCTCGAGATTGTGCTCGATCACGGCCACGGTGTTGCCCGCGTCCACAAGCTGATGCAGCACCTCCAGAAGCTTCGCCACATCGTGGAAGTGCAGCCCGGTCGTCGGCTCGTCCAGGATGTAAAGCGTCTTGCCGGTCGCGCGCTTCGACAGCTCCTTCGACAGCTTCACGCGCTGCGCCTCGCCGCCCGAAAGTGTCGTCGCCTGCTGGCCTACCTTGATGTAGCCGAGGCCCACGCGCTGCAGCGTCTCCATCTTGTCGCGAACGGCGGGCACGGCCTTGAAGAACTCAGCCGCCTCGTCCACCGTCATTTCCAGCACGTCGGCGATGGACTTGCCCTTGAACTTGATCTCGAGGGTTTCGCGATTGTAGCGGTGGCCCTTGCAGACGTCGCAGGTGACGTAAACGTCGGGCAGGAAGTGCATCTCGATCTTGATGACGCCGTCGCCCTGGCAGGCCTCGCAGCGCCCGCCCTTCACGTTGAAGGAGAAGCGGCCTGGCAGATAGCCGCGCGCCTTGGCTTCGGGCAAGCCTGCGTACCAGTCGCGTATGGGGCCGAAAGCGCCCGTGTAGGTGGCGGGGTTAGAGCGCGGCGTGCGGCCGATGGGCGACTGGTCGATGTCGATGACCTTGTCGAGGAATTCGATGCCGTCGAGCGCGTCGAACGGCTCGGGCGCGTCGCCGCCGCCGTTGAGCCGGCGCGATGCCGCCTTCTGGATGGTCTCGATCAGAAGCGTGGACTTGCCGCCGCCCGAGACGCCCGTCACGCAGGTGAAGCAGCCGAGCGGAATGGAGGCGGTGACGCTCTTCAGGTTGTTGCCGCGCGCGCCGCGCACCGTGAGCTGGCGGCGCTTGTCGATCTTGCGCCGCTGGGTGGGCAGCGGGATCGCGCGCTTGCCCGTAAGATATTGTCCCGTGAGACTGTCGTCGTGCGCCATGATGTCTTGCGGCGTGCCTTCCGCAATGATCTCGCCGCCATGCACGCCCGCGCCGGGGCCGATGTCGATGACGTGGTCGGCCGTAAGAATCGCGTCCTCGTCGTGCTCCACGACCAGCACCGAATTGCCGAGATCGCGGAGGTGCTTCAGCGTGTCCAGCAGCCGGGCATTGTCGCGCTGATGCAGTCCGATGGACGGCTCGTCGAGCACATAAAGCACGCCCGTAAGCCCCGAGCCGATCTGCGAGGCGAGCCGGATGCGCTGGCTTTCGCCGCCGGACAGCGTGCCCGAATTGCGGCTCAGCGCCAGGTAATCGAGGCCAACATCGTTCAGGAAACGCAATCGCTCGCGGATTTCCTTCAGGATGCGCGAGGCGATCTCGTTCTGCTTCGCGGTGAGCTTTTCCGGCAGC
The DNA here is from genome assembly GCA_963834165.1 of uncultured Alphaproteobacteria bacterium. Classification (GTDB taxonomy): domain Bacteria; phylum Pseudomonadota; class Alphaproteobacteria; order Rhizobiales; family Rhodomicrobiaceae; genus Rhodomicrobium. The sequence goes on from CAWIAL010000016.1 coordinate 73,660, forward strand.
GCGTTGAACCAATCGTTCGCGGCGCGGATTGAAAGCCGCGACGCCTCGCCGATATGCTTGCCGTCGATCTTCACCGCGAGCGCCTGCGGCTTAAGGCGGAAACCCGCGCACTCCTCGCAAGGAGCGTCGGATTGATAGCGCGACAGCTCCTCGCGCACCCAGGCGCTGTCCGTTTCCTTCCAGCGGCGCTCGATGTTCGTGATGACGCCTTCGAACGCCTTGCGCGTTGTGTAGGTGCGCATGCCGTCGTCATAGGTGAACGCGATGGGCTCGCCGCCCGAGCCGAACAGGATCACATCCTGCACCTTCTTCGGCAGCCTGCTCCACGGCGTCTCCATGGGGACGTTGAAGTGGTTCGCGATGGCGTCGAGCGTCTGCGTGTAATAGGGCGAGGTGTTGCCGGTGCGTGCCCATGGCACGATGGCGCCTTTACGCAGGCTCAGCGATTGATCGGGCACGACAAGCGCGGGTTCGAACTTCAGCTCCGTGCCGAGGCCATCGCATTTTGGGCAAGCGCCGAACGGATTGTTGAAGGAGAACAGCCGCGGCTCGATCTCGTCGATGGTGAAGCCGGAGACCGGGCAGGCGAAGCGCTGCGAGAAGGTGATGCGCTCCGGCTCTACTTGTTGCGGCGGCGCAGGTTTCTTCTTCTTGTCATGGCCGGGTTCAACCCGGCCATCCGAATCTTCACCCCTCATCCTGTCCCTCTCCCCCTGGGAGAGGGGACGAACGTTGCCAGGGTCGCGGCCTGCCCCCTCTCCCTGAGGGAGAGGGGTGGGGTGAGGGGTTGCGGCCTTAGGCGCATCCGCAAACTCCACCACCGCGATGCCGTCGGCCAGCTCCAGCGCTGTCTCGAAACTATCCGCGAGCCGCGCCGCGATATCGCCGCGGACCACGATGCGGTCCACCACCACGTCGATGTCGTGCTTGAACTTCTTGTCGAGCGCCGGCACGTCCGCGATTTCGTAGAACTTGCCGTCCACCTTCACGCGCTGGAAGCCGCGCTTCTGCAAGTCCGCGAACTCCTTCTTGTACTCGCCCTTGCGGCCGCGGATCATCGGCGCCAGCAGGTACAGCCGCGTCCCCTCCGGCAGCGCCAGAACCCGGTCCACCATCTGGCTCACGGTCTGGCTCTCGATCGGCAGCCCCGTCGCGGGCGAATACGGCACGCCGACGCGCGCCCAGAGCAGGCGCATGTAGTCGTAAATCTCAGTGACGGTGCCCACCGTGGAGCGCGGGTTGCGGCTTGTCGTCTTCTGCTCTATGGAGATGGCAGGCGAAAGCCCGTCGATCAGGTCCACGTCGGGCTTCTGCATCATCTCCAGAAATTGGCGCGCGTAGGCCGACAGGCTTTCGACATAGCGGCGCTGGCCCTCGGCATAGATCGTGTCGAAGGCGAGGCTCGACTTGCCCGAGCCCGACAGGCCAGTGATGACCACCAGCTTCTCGCGCGGAATGTCGAGCGAAATGTTCTTGAGATTGTGCTCGCGCGCGCCACGCACCGCGATGTGTGTTTGTGTCAAAACCTTACCCGCCCCACTTTTCACCGCAGGGTTATACGCACCTTTACCTTAGGGCGATCATGGCAAAATTAAAGCCCGGCGCGCGGGTTACGCACGGGGATTCGCTCTCGCGCGGTTTTGTGGAACCGTTCGATTTCAAAACAATCTCAGATTTTTATCGCCTGTGAAACACGAGCCTTTCCATATTGCCATGGGCGCTTTGCCAAGTAATATCCGATGGGGCGGCGCTTGGCCGTCCCCGACTGTCAGGAAAAACCTCAATGACACTATGTGCATAATGCAGAAGGAACTTGATTGGTGTTAAAGAACATTACAAAAAAGTATAAAAGAAAAATTATAGATGAGGTTTATCGGCGGCGGTTCGGAAGATTTGAATCTTCCGTAACGCAAAAAATGATTTCTGATCTCAAAACGAACAGCCTGATTGCTGACATGCTTAAGTCCGATAAGCCCTTTCTTGTTGGGAGACTTGGCTGGATCGAATGTCAAATTTGCTGGAATTTTACCCGCGCATCGTTTTTCAATAAGGGCCACAGTCACACGATAGCTAAATCAGCCTCGAACAATGCGGGCATCTCAAGCCTGGGCGACAAGTCTTTCGATCGATTTTCGACTATCTATCTCTCCGCCATTCCATTTGCGGACTTGATAGGTGCTTGGGAAGTCAAAGGAATGTTTCCTCTCTTGCACACTTTCGGCTCCCCGGCATTACAATATACAACGCTGCCCGCTCTGGACCCCTGGCACGCTTTTCTCGCTGGTGAGCTGGCGTGGACACTCTCCCTGGAAGGTAAAAGCGTCCTCGTCGTTCATCCCTTCGCGCAATCGATACAGAAGCAATACGCCCGGCGCACGGAGATAAAGTCAATCAAGGACATGATGCCCGAGTTCGAACTCTCGACGCTCATTCCTCCGGTGACGTTTGCAGGACAGGATAACGGGAAGACGTGGGTCGCAAACCTCCAGTCTCTGACGAGCGAAGTTGCCGGGGTGAAATTCGACGTTGCCATTGTGGGTTGCGGGGCCTACGGGCTTCCGCTGGCCGCATTCATCAAGCAGATGGGCCGGCAAGCCATACACCTCGGCGGCGCGACACAATTGCTTTTCGGCATTCGGGGCAACCGGTGGGATAGTCGAGAATACTCATCCGTCATGGATGAAAGCTGGGTTCGCCCGCAGCAGGATGAGCGCCCGAAGGGCGCGGCCACTGTTGAAGACGCCTGTTATTGGTAAGATGGCGAGCCTCACCCAAAAGTGAAAGCGCCACAATGGCGTTATAGCCAGGGCACGGCGGGAAATGCCCATCTAACATGAAACGGTTCGCGGGAATTCCGTGTCCTTCGAGGAAGGCGGTTTCCATCGCATGGCCGGCTCGCCGCCTATATTCCTTCTGCAGACCCCTTTTGAGAAAGACCCGATTTGATACCCTCCCGGAGACTCATTCCGCTGATTGTCGCTTGCGGCCTCTTCATGGAGAACCTCAATTCCACGGTGCTCTCCACGTCGCTGCCCGCGATTGCGGCGAGCCTGCATGAAGATCCGATTTCGCTGAAGCTGGCGCTGACGAGCTATCTCCTGAGCCTTGCGGTCTTCGTCCCCATCAGCGGCTGGGTCGCCGATAAATACGGGGCGCGCACCGTCTTCATGGCCGCAATCGCTGTGTTCACCGGCGGCTCCATGCTCTGCGGTGTGTCGAACAGCCTGCCGGAATTTGTCCTCTTCCGCATGGTGCAGGGCCTCGGAGGCGCGATGATGGTGCCCGTTGGCCGCCTCGTGATCCTTAGAAGCGTGCCGAAATCCGAGCTGATCTCCTCGCTCGCCTGGCTCACGATCCCCGCGCTCCTCGGCCCCGTGATTGGGCCGCCTCTCGGCGGGTTCATCACCACTTATTTCAACTGGCGCTGGATCTTTTATGTGAACGCGCCCATCGGCGCGCTCGGCCTTTTCCTCACCTGGAACTTCATCACCAATGTGATGGAGGCGAACACGCCGCCGCTCGACAAAATCGGCTTCGCCCTATCCGGGCTCGGGCTTTCGGCCTTTGTGTTCGGTCTCGCCGTGCTTGGCGAGAGTGCCGGATCGCTCACCCTCGGCCTTTCCCTGACGGCTGCCGGGCTTGCGATCTGCGCCGTCTACGTGTGGCACGCACGGCGCACGGAAGACCCCGTCATCGATCTGAGGCTCCTTCGCATTCCGACATTCCGCGCGGGCGTGATCGGAGCCTCGTTCTTCCAAATCGGCGTCGGAGCTGTGCCGTTCCTGTTGCCTCTGATGCTTCAGTTGAGTTTCGGCCTTTCGCCCTTCCAATCGGGCACGATCACGTTCGCCGCGTCGGCGGGCGCCGTCGTCATGAAAGCAACCGCGGCCCCTATCATCAGGCGTTTCGGCTTCCGCAATGTGCTGATAGCCAACGCGATAATCAGTTCGGCTTTTCTGGCAGCCACCGGCTTCTTCACGGCCGAAACAGCCCATGCCGTCATTATCTGCGTGCTTCTCACGGGGGGCTTCTTTCGCTCGCTGGAATTCACCGCGATCAACGCGCTGGCCTATGCCGACATCAACCAGGAGGAGATGAGCCGGGCCACGAGTTTTGCCAGCGTCGGGCAGCAGGTTTCGCTTTCGCTGGGGGTTGCGCTGGGCGCGCTGATCCTGCAGGGGGCCCGCAGCTTTCGCGGCGAACCCGCGATTTCCCAAGCCGACTTCGCTCTCGCGTTCTGGATCGTAGCCGCCATCAGCGCGCTTTCGGTGCTTTCGTTCTTGCGTCTCCCGATTGGCGCGGGAGAGGAGATGGCCGGATTGGCGCCAAGTGCCGCAGTCACCTCACCGGCGAGCGCAGCCAATCCGCGCGCGGAAGCCAGCGTCCCTCAGTAGCCTGAAAAATCAAGCTGAAATTAGTTGCTGAGATATTGAAAATGTTGCGTTGGCGGCGGTTTGTGAAACATTTAAGTATTAACTGACACAGACAGTTACGCAAAAGTCTGTTTCCAAGGCGGGTTTTGTATCTTAGTTTGTCAAAAGCTGAGCAGTTTGCTGGCGGCAGTCTCTGCCGCCCGGGTGGCTATTTGCCGTGGTGGGAATGAGAAGAGAAATCCATCGAGCTGACCCGTCCGTCACGCGCGGCCTCGCTGCAAACAGCAACCTCCTGGAGGCTTTGCTCTCAACGTCGCGCGATAGCATCAAGCTCCTAGACCTTGCCGGCAACATCATTCTCTTGAACGCTGCCGGTGCGGAGGCGATGGAAATCGATTGTCTGGACGGCATCGCAGGCCAGCCTTGGCGCACGCTTTGGCCGAAAGAGGCGCACCGCCACGTCGATCAGATCATCGCAAACGCGAAACTGGGGCGATATTCGACGGCGACGATCTACCGCCCGACGGCGAAGGGCGTCCCGGCATGGTGGCATGTCACGGTTACCCCCGTCCTCGACGAAGCCGGGACGGTGGTGCAAATCCTCGCACAGTCGCACAAGCTTGCAGGCTATGCCTCCGCGCAGGATGAGCTTTCACGCCAATTGTCCGATCAGAAAGCCGCAATAATCCTGCTCGCCAGGCAGTTTGAAGCCGAGTCGCGGCGGCTGTCGGAAACCCAGAAGCGGGTATCGCAGACCGAGAAAATCAAACTTCTCGGGCAATTCGTCGGCGGCATCGTGCACGACATCAACAACGTCCTGGCCGTGATGACGAGCGCCAGCCGCCTCTTGCGCAGAAGCTCTCCGTCGGAGCAAGCGGCCGATGTGCTCGATCATACCGACGCTGCCATCGACCGCGCATCGCGCCTCATCAGGCAACTTCTGGACTTTTCACGGGTGTCTTCAGAAGACCCCGAGGTCGTGTATCTGGATCGGCTCCTGGCTCAGGATGCCGATCTCCTTCGCCATCTCGCGGGCTTTGGAATCGACATAAGGCTAGACTTTCCCGAAGATTCTTGGCCGGTGCTCGTGTCTCCCGGGAAGTTACAGACCGTGATTTTCAACCTGGTAGCAAACGCGCGCGACGCGATGCCAAACGGGGGAGAACTGAGATTGCAGCTTTCGAACTGTTACGCGAATGAGAGGCCGCTCCGGCTGCCTGCTAAAGACTACGTCGCGCTTTCCATCAGCGACACCGGGAAAGGCATGACGCCGGAGGTGCTGGCCCGCGCTGGAGAGCCATTTTTCACCACCAAGGAAAAGGGCCGGGGCACCGGGCTTGGCTTGGCGTCCGCATTCGACCTTGCCGAACAATGCGGCGGGGGCGTTGCGTTGGACAGCGCACTTGGCAAGGGCACGACGATCACGATGCACCTTCCGCGCGCCGCCGTGCAAAATGAGCGGATCGAATCGCCGGTGGCGCTTGTCGATTCGCTGCATCATGGCGGCGCGACAATTCTCCTCGTTGAAAGCGAAGAGTTTACGCGCCGGCATGTTGGCAACCTGCTCAGGTCGCTGAACTATGTCGTGATCGAAGCCACAAGTCCGCAGCACGCGCTTGCCGCTACATTGGCGACAATCCATATAGACCTGTTCATCGCCAATATCGATCTCGCCAAAGGGCCGGGGTTCGAGCTGTTGCGGGAGACGCGGAAAGCTGAGGCCAAAATTCCGAGGATTTTTCTCGCAGGGCCGGCATCGTCTCAAGAACCATTGAACGAGATGGTGTTCCGGAAGCCGATACCGGAATCTCTGCTCGCAAAGGCCGTTCTGGAGAAACTGGGCCGAGTCCCTCCTTCCATCCTGACGGCTGATACGCTGAGAATTGCCGACAAGGTCCGGGACAGGATCCGCAACCCGAAGGTGCGAAATCTCTATGAATCGTGGCGCCGGATCGTGACCGCGAAAGGCAACTTGCCATGCCCCAGCGACGCGAGCGATTTTGACAACCTATTGATGGACAATTCGTATCTGCTCGAGGTGACAGGGCAGGAGGACGCGCCCGCGTTCCGCTTCGTTCAAGTCGGCAATGCGCTTACCGAGAGGCTTGGACGGCCGCTCGAAGGTGAGGTTCTTCGCGCTTCAGACTACGACGTGCTGGGCAGCATCACGCGTGCATTCCAGCGGTGTCTTAAGGGTGTGGCCTATTTCGATTACTCGCGACTTTCACTTGGAGATGGCCGCATTTTGCTGTTCGAAAGACTGCTTTTACCGATTTCCAGCGATAGAATGACCGTTACCCATCTTTTCGGTGTTGCGACTTTTGACGAACTCGGGATTTCACCTCAGGGACCGCATTCATGACCCTCGTTAATTTCAACGACCCGAATCTGGCGAAAAAGCTCGAAGAACTTTCAGACGGCGAGAGGCATGAACTTCCGTTTGGGGTCATCAAGCTGGACAGCAAAGGCATGGTTACTTTCTTCAGCGCGACGGAAGCCAGGCAATCGGGTTACAAGGAGCGCCCCGCGGTCGGGCTCGACTTTTTCCTGAGTATCGCCCCCTGCATGGCAACCCCCGAATTTAAAGGGCGCGTGGAACACGCCCGCCAGCAGGGCACCGTCGATATCGAGATGGGCTGGGTGGGAGATTTCGACGATATGGACCGCGAAATGGTCGTGCGTATCCAATCGGCGAGCGACGGCGGAATTTGGATCTGCCTCAACCGCGAAGACGAATAGAGGCGGACACCCTCTCCCATGGGGAGAGGGCCGGGGTGAGGGGCGTTGACGCCGTCGTGGGCATGACCCAAAGCCATCAAACCGACAGCCGCGAAACCATGCCTTCGATCCCCAAGAGGAACATCCCCGCTCCTCCGACGAGCAGGTGCGATGCTGTCGCCGCGAGTAGCGAATTCGTCTTCGCAAAAATCCAGCCCCACAACATGCCGGGAAGAAAGGCCGCAACCGCGAAGGCAAGGCTGATGTGCGCGTGCGCAGCGGCGAAGACGAGGTTCGAGGCCAGGATTGAAAACCAGCGGCGCTTTGCTTCGCTGCCATGCAGGAAGGCGTACAACGGCGCCTGGATACCGGAGCGGGCGACGAATTCCTGCAGGGGAGTGAGCAGAACGTAGATGGTCAGGGCGAGCCAATACCACGCCGTCATAGGGACGGGGCGCCCGCTCACTTCCACATCGGCGCTGTCGATGAGGGGGACCCCCGCGAAACTCTCGGACGTATTGATCAAGATCCATTTCGCAGCAACAAAAAGCAAAAGAAAGAGCAGCGATGCCCGCATCGAGAGCGCGAGCGCGGAACGCCAGTTATCAAGGCTCAGGCCAAAGAAACGCAGCGGAAACCCGCTTGTCGCAATGATCGGGACAAAACAGAGGCCGAAAAGCAGGATGACGATCGGGCTCAGCACAAAGTTCGCATGAGCCAGGCTCTTGAAGTTCGGCATGAAGCTCAGAGTGAGCGTGTAGACCGACAAAAGGCAAAGGGTGGCCACCACGATGTGTCCAACGCCATTGCGGTAAGCCGCGAACTCGTTCTCAAGTTGCAGGCTATTAACACGAAGCGTCACCGATTCATCGGCGTGCCTCGTGAGATGGTGGCGAAGCTTGCCGACCACCACGTCCCGCAGCCGCCGTGTTGTGCTCCTGCGGCGCGAAGCGCTGAGATCGACCACCGCAAGTACGGCGTCCGTCTTCGTCACGAATGAGACTGCACTTGGCTTGCCGTCGACGAAGGACATCTCGCCGAAGATCTCGCCACGGCGCAGGATCCCTAGTTCATAACTTGTCGGCTGGCTCTCTATGGGTGAGAGACCCTCTTTGGTCAGAGCGACCTGACCATCCATAATAATGTAGATCTTGCCAGGATTTCTTGATCCTTCAGACAAGATAACCCGCCCAGATCTGAACTTCTTGTGCTTTATATGTGGAAGAACAAGACGTACCTGCTGACGGGACAGGCTAGCGAAGAGCGGATTTTTCGGGATTTCAATATATCGGCCTCTTACACGCGCCGGGAGGCGGGGTTCGGTTGCTGTAACTAGCGCGTTTGCCAATTCAACCATGATCCTTCGAAGCCAATCTGTACCGTTAGTTTAGTTTTTATCTCCTACGTATGCAAATCAAAACCACATAATAGGTATAATGATCCGACGTGCATGCCTGTTATGCTTCACTCTTTCGTACAAGTTTGCGTGTGTCGCCCCAGACCTTCGGTCTGGTGCGATTAACGCGCTGTGATCGTGATCGCGCTCGCCTTTTTGTTCCTTCCAGTTGATAACGCCGGAGCCGGAAAACTTTATGATAGTCTAAGGTGCACCAATTATAAGTTAACAGAAAAGCTTGAAAGTTTAGTTCCAGCTTTGTGGAACGATAACATCCTGCCTTATCCACGGCATCAGCTTGAGGCCAGATTTATTCCAAGTTTTACGCTTCTTAATTACCCTATGTTTAGCTCCCGGTGCGATCAGCTGAAAGCTGGGACCCCGATTCTCGCTATGGTATCATGAAAATTAACTGAAATGCTTGTGTAAACCTGTTTCAAAATCTCGTGAACGAAAGGCGAATGGGGAAGGAGCTCTTTGTTGCGAAGCGCGCGCAAAAGAAAGCCGGCGACCTTTCGGCCGCCGGCGATAAATCGAACCAAATTATCTGATTTGTTAGCGTACGATCGACTGACATGGAAACGCGAGGCACCTCTCCCCATGGGAGAGGGAGTCGCGCTTCGACTCTAAGCCTGCCCGGCTTGCAGCTTCGCCGCGGCCAAATCCGGTGGGATGGCCTCGGCTGAAATGCGAGCAATCGCTTCCGCCAGCGGCAGCGTCTCCTGCGCCTGGCTGCCGAGCCGCCGGATGGATACGGTCTGCTCCTCCGCCTCGCGTTTGCCGGCCACAAACATCACGGGCACCTTTGCGAGGCTGTGCTCCCGGACCTTGTAGTTGATCTTCTCGTTGCGAAGATCGGTTTCGGCGCGAAGCCCCGCCCGTGCGCAAGCCGCCAACACCTCGTTTGCATAGCGATCCGCGTCGGAGACGATGGTCGCCACGACCACCTGCAAAGGCGAAAGCCACAGCGGCAGATGCCCGGCATAGTTCTCGATCAGGATGCCGATGAACCGCTCGAGGCTCCCAAACATGGCGCGATGGATCATAACAGGGGTGTGCTTCGCCCCATCCTCTCCGATGTAGAACGCGCCAAGCCGTTCCGGAAGGTTGAAGTCGAGCTGCACCGTGCCACACTGCCAATGCCGGCCGATGGCGTCGCGCAGCGTGTATTCAAGCTTCGGTCCGTAGAACGCGCCCTCGCCGGGGCTGACGGAATATGGATGGCCGATCCTCTCCAGCGCGATGCTCAAGGCAGCCTCCGCCCGGTCCCAGATTTCATCGGAACCGACTCGCTTATCGGGGCGGGTCGACAGCTTGATGATGACATCCTCGAAGCCGAAGTCCCGATAGATCGACAAGATCATGTCGTTCATCTTCACGCATTCGTCGATCATCTGCTCTTCGGTGCAGAAGATGTGCGCGTCGTCCTGCGTGAAGTGTCTCACGCGCATGATGCCGTGCAGCGCGCCCGATGGCTCGTAGCGATGCACCTTGCCGAACTCGGCGATGCGCAGCGGCAAGTCGCGATAGCTTTTCAGGCCATTCTTGAAAATCTGAATATGGCCGGGGCAGTTCATCGGCTTGCAGCAGAAGACGCGCTCGTCCGGGGTCTCGGTGACGAACATGTTCTCGCCGAACTTTTCCCAATGGCCCGACTGCTCCCAGAGCTTGCGCTCCATCATGTCGGGCGAGTTCACCTCGACATAGCCGTTGGCTTCCTGGCGACGCCGCATGTAGTTGATAAGCACCTGGAACAGCGTCCAGCCCTTCGGGTGCCAGAAGACCGAGCCGGGAGCCTCTTCCTGGAGATGGAACAGATCCATTTCGCGGCCGAGCCGGCGATGGTCGCGCTTCTCGGCTTCCTCAAGCTGATGGAGATAAGCCGCGAGCTGCTCCTCGGTCGCCCAGGCTGTCCCGTAAATGCGCTGCAAGTGCTCGCGCGATTGGTCGCCGCGCCAATACGAGCCGGCCAGCCGCATCAGCTTGAACGCCTTGCCAACCTTGCCGGTCGAAGTCATGTGCGGGCCGCGGCAGAGGTCGAGCCAGTCGCCCTGCCTGTAGATTTTCAGATCCTCTCCGGCGGGAATCGCGTCGATAAGCTCCACCTTGAAGCCTTCGCCCTCGGCGGCGAAGAAATCCTGCGCCTTGGCGCGCGGCCAGACCTCCTTCGTGAAGGGCTTATCCGCGGCGACGATCTCGCGCATCCGGGCCTCGATCCTGGCGAGGTCGTCGGGCGTGAAGCTCTCTTCGCGGTAGAAATCGTAATAGAAGCCGTTTTCGACCACGGGGCCGATCGTGACCTGCGTGCCGGGATAAAGGTCTTGCACCGCCTCGGCCATGACGTGCGCCGCGTCGTGACGGATCAGTTCCAGCGCCTCGGGATCGTCGCGGGTGACGATCTTCACGCGGGCATCGGAGACAATCGGATCGGCAATGTCCGCCAGCGCGCCGTCAAGGCTGATGGCGACTGCCTTCTTCGCGAGCGATTTTGAGATTGAAGCTGCGAGTTCCGAGCCTGTGATGCCGGGCTTGAATTTGCGTGCGGAACCGTCGGGGAAGGTTAGGGTAATCATGGGGCCTCTCACTCCCGCCTACATGCGCGGGTAAGATGTTGAACATGCTCCCTAATGTGTTCCCCTCCGCCGAAAGTCAAGGTTTCGTGGAAACCGCGGCCGGCTATCCATGGAAAAAGAGGGACGCCGCGGACAGTCGAATTCTTCGCGGCAGCGGTAGCACTAATGGTGTCGTGCCCGCGGAGGCGGGCATCCAGTAATCCCGATGGGCATTGTTTACTGGGTTCCCGCCGGAGTTTATCCCCGTGAAGACGGGGGCGGGAACGACGGAGGGGTGAATTTCCGCGTATGATTAAGCGTCCGCTGCGCTAATGCCATCGCAGGAGCGAAAAGCGTTCAGACTTCGTCTTCAATGACGCAACGGCCGGTCCAACCTAGGTGTTCATCCATCCAAATTTGAAGTTTCAGCGTGCCCAAAGCAGATGCCCTGCTTTGACTCGCTCCCAGAGGTGTGTTTCGTGCTTTTAAGAAGCCTGACGTTACAGGACCAGAAGTCCGATGAGGAAGTGGCCGGAGGCACAATCGGTCTCTTTACCCTCTCGCTACTCGCGGTGGTGGCCGGGCTCGTCACAGGACTTGGCGCCGTTGCCTTTCGGGCCTTGATTGGGCTCATCCACAACGTTTTCTTCCTTGGGCAGTTCTCCGTTCACTACGATGCCAATGTCCATACGCCTGAGAGCCCATGGGGCGTCTTGGTGATTTTCGTCCCGGTTCTGGGGGGCTTCATTGTTACTTTTCTCGTCAAGAACTTCGCTCCCGAGGCTCGCGGCCACGGGGTGCCGGAGGTCATGGATGCCATCTATTACAAGGAAGGAATCATCAGACCGATTGTGGCCGCTGTGAAATCTCTCGCCTCGGCCTTCTCCATCGGCACGGGCGCCGCGGTTGGCCGCGAAGGCCCGATCATCCAGATCGGATCGTCGCTAGGATCGACCGCCGGCCAATTTATCCCCATGGCGGTCTGGCAACGCATAACGCTCGTCGCAGCCGGGGCTGGCGCCGGCATCGCTGCAACCTTCAACACGCCGATCGGCGGGGTGATGTTTACGGTCGAGTTGATGATGCCGGAGGTCAGTGTGCGGACGTTTCTTCCCGTTGCGCTGGCGACCGGAACCGCGACCTTTGTCGGGCGGCTTTTTATGGGGATCGCTCCTGCCTTTGCTGTCCCTCATCTTGCCGCTTTGATGAACACTCCGGCTTCTATCTGCATCCTGCTGCTCTACGGCGTTTTAGGCGCGGTGACGGGCTTGGCAGCGACGGCCTTTATCCGCAGCCTTCATCTCGCCGAGGCCGTGTTCGACCGGGTTAAAAACCAATACCTGCGTCACGCACTTGGGATGCTCATCGTCGGCATCATGATCTTTGCGTTCATGATTTATGCCGGGCACTACTACGTCGAAGGAGTTGGCTACGCGGCAATCGAGGACACGCTTACCGGCGGTCTCAGTATCCCGGCATTGTTACTCGTCCTCTTTGCCGGCAAGCTGATCGCGACATCGATCAGCCTTGGCTCCGGCGCCTCCGGGGGCATTTTTTCGCCGTCGCTATTCATGGGCGCGACGCTCGGCGGAGCTTTTGGCGCGGCTGTCAACGCGATTTACCCGTTGCCCTCAATAGGGGTCGCCAACGCCGCTATTGTCGGGATGGCTGCCATGGTAGGGGGCGGGACAGGCGCGGCCATGACAGGGATTACCATGCTCTTCGAGATGACGCGAGACTACGACATCGTCATGCCGATGATCGTCGCCGTCGCCATCAGCATTGGCACGCGGCGCCTTCTCTCGCGGGAGAACATCTATACCATCAAGCTGGCCGGCCGCCGCCATTTTGTGCCCAAGGCCCTTCACGCGAACATGTTTTTGGTGCGCCATGCGAGCGATATCATGGACCGCGGCGCGCTCGTGCTTCCCGCGAGCCTGAGCTTTGACGAGTTCCTCAGGCACCCCGAACTGTCGGGGCATATGCAGCATGTCGTGATTGTGGAAGGAAACCGCATTGTGGGTGTGCAGCGCGTCAATACTGCCCTGCGGCTGGGCCTCGAAGGCAAAAAGACTGGCGCTACGCTTGGAGATGTCGCGCGCAAGAACTTCACAATCGCGCGTGAGGAGGACGTCCTCTTTGACGTCATCGACCGGATGTGGAGGCGAGATGCCGTCATGGCGGTCGTGGTTCGGGGAAGAACTCGCGTGCCTCGCGCCGACCAGGTCATAGGCATTATCGGAAAAGAGCACATCGCAGATTCCGTCGCCGACAGCATCAAGGGATACGGAGACTGACGGAGCTGCGAAAGGCAGGCTCGGCTACGTGATCGATTTCTGGGGGCTTAGCTATGAGATCGCCGAGAGGATGGGCCTGCTGCCCGAAATCGAAACCGATGCTCGTTACCAAATTTGGTCTGTGCGCTGGAGGAAGCCGGCAACAAAAACGCCGGCACAGCCGTCGCCCGGCGGCTTGCGCTTTGTTTGAGCGCACGAATTTATTACATTCCAGCCATGCAAGCCTTCGCCGCCCTTCTCGACCGGCTTTACTATACCCATTCCAACCTCGACAAAGCCGCCGTTCTGACGAACTACCTGCGCCACACGCCCGATCCCGATCGCGGCTTCGCGGTGGGCGTCATCGCGGGGACGCTTACTTTTGAGCTGTTCAAGCGCGCGCTGGTGCGCGATCTCGTGGCGGAACGCGTCGATCCCGTATTGCTGGAGCTATCCTACGACTATGTGGGCGAAATGTCGGAGACGGTCGCGCATATCTGGCCGCGAACACCGCATCGGGTGATCCTGAACCGCCTGCCTCCCCTGCATGAGGTGATCCACGAGTTCCAGACGCGCGACAAGCCGAAAATACGGGAATACCTTGCGCTGCTCCTCGACAACATGACCCCGCCCGAACGCTGGGCGCTCCTGAAGCTCGGCACGAGCACGCTTCGCATCGGCATGTCGGCGCGCTCTGTGAAGCATGTGCTGGCGGATTTCGGCGGCGTGAGCGTCGGCGAGATCGAAGAGGTCTGGCACGCGCAGGAGCCCCCTTATCTCGATCTGTTCGCCTGGCTTGAGGGGCGCGGGCCGAAGCCCGACGCCAAGGACTCGGTGACGTTCCACCCCGTCATGCTCGCGCATCCGCTGGAGGACGCCGACCTGCCGGGCATCACGCCGGACGCCTTCATGGCGGAATGGAAATATGACGGCATCCGCGTGCAGATCGTCTCCACGCCGAACGGCAAGGCGATCTTTTCCCGTAGCGGCGATGACATTTCCGGCGCGTTCCCCGAGGTGCTGGCGCGCGTGAACTTTCATGCCGTACTCGACGGGGAGCTGATCGTGAAGTCCGGCGACGAGATCGCGAGCTTCAATCATCTGCAGCAGCGGCTGAACCGCAAATCGCCGGACCCGAAGCTGATCGCGAAGTATCCGGGGCACGTGATCCTTTACGACATGCTGGCGGTCGAGGGCCGCGATCTGCGCCCGCTTCCCCTCGTCGAGCGCAAGGCCGAGATGGCGCGCTGGTTCGAGGCGGCGCAGCCTTCGGGCGCCGAGCTTGCCCAGCCGCTCGACTTCAAAAATCCCGGCGAGTTGCAAGCGCTGCGCGCCGAAGCCGCCGAACTCGCCTCGCCGCATATTGAAGGGCTTATGCTGAAGCGGCGCGATTCATCCTACGTATCGGGGCGCCCAAAGGGTCAGTGGTACAAATGGAAGCGCGATCCGATGCTCGTCGACGCCGTGGTGATGTATGCCCAGCGCGGCACGGGCAAGCGCTCGTCCTTCTATTCGGATTACACCTTCGGACTCTGGCACAATGGCGAGCTGTCGCCCATCGGCAAGGCGTATTTCGGCTTCACCGACGAGGAACTGCGCGAACTCGACAAATGGGTGCGCAATCACACGGTAGCGCGGTTCGGGCCGGTGCGCGAGGTGGAGAAGGCGCTCGTGTTCGAGGTGGCGTTCGATGCGGTGCATCGCTCGACGCGGCACAAATCGGGCGTCGCGCTGCGCTTCCCGCGCATCAACCGCATCCGCTGGGACAAGCCCGCCCGCGAGGCGGATGAGTTGCAGGCGCTCGCGAAGTGGCTGGATTAATGGTTAGAAATGCATCACCGAATAGGCATGCTGCAAAAGCCTTTCATGCCTATCAGTTAACGTGCTGAGATCCCAATTTTGTAAAGTAGAAAGGCTGTTCGTCAGAGCGAAGCAGTTATTCTCGTTTAGGCCGAAAACAATATCCTTCTTTTTATTGAAAGGTGCGTTACGGCCACTTGCGTTTGCTTTCCGTGTTAGCAGGGTCAAATTTCCAAGCCACCAAGTGTAGACGTCCCGTTGTTCTCTCGAAAACAATGTACACCACTCGCTGTCAGCACTAGGCTTCTGAGGAAGGATGTGCTCGATTTCCACCGAAATTGGATAAGGCGGTTTCATCTAAATCGTTGTCGCCTGGGCATTCAATCGAAGGAGCAAGGGTTTCGCGAAAGACCGCTGCGGAATCTGGATGCGCTGTCGTATTTTAAGCTTTTCCTCTGCGCTAAGAAAAATTGGACTTGTTGCGCCTTCGAGAACTGCCCCCTCGCCAATGGCGCTTATTAGATCTGCAAAACGCTTTGCAACAACCCGCGAATTTTTTCCATAAAGGATTGTTAGCCCCAGGAGCAGACCGTCGAGGTATCGAAAGAATTCATAATGTTGACGATTAGTCCTTACCTCACTCAGCCAAATAAGAGCGACTGACCGCCATTCTTGAATTTCATAGCCGAGCAAACAATGCACATGGCGATTTATGACCTCGCTATCCTGACCAAAATCAATCGTTGCCGACTTTAGCCTAGAGTAATTGATTACAAAGTATGCGAGATTCTTCTGGAATCTATCGGCGAGGATTCTATCCAGAGATATCTTTCTTATGAGAAGATATAGTTCAATATTTTTCTCATTTGGTGAAACGGTTTGCGCTATGGACCTGACATACTCTCGCAGTTCTTTTTCCGTCAATCGGTCCGCTAGTTCGTCCCATGCTTGGGTAAGCGTCCAAGAAACACGTGGTTGCGTTAAAACTGGCCCCACCAACTCCGCTCTAGCAAGAGCCAGTTCATCAAGCGGCGTGCCGCGATTGTTGACGCTCTTAAATAATTTGTACGCAGTGTCTAATGATGTAGTTTTTATGACCACAAAGCTACATCTGTTGAGAATGAAAGTGACCAATTTCTGAAAGAATACATCTGCGGCGTATGGGAACTCCGATTTGAGACGCCTTAAGACGTTTACGAGTTTAGTCATCGAGGGCGTTTCAGCACCTTGCGAAACTGCCTCGGTACCGCCATCGTTAACAACATACCTTTGAAACGCCTCCTGATCGTTCAATCTGACATGGATTCGGGGCGCCGTTTCAAACCCGAGCGCTTCGTCAGCCGACCTTTCGATGCGCTCTTGCAACCTTCTTCTAAACCCACCTTGGGGAAGGTTATCCCTTAAGACGGCTAGAATGGCTGTCAAAGTTACAAGCCTTTGCTGACCGTCCACTATAGAACAGGGTTGGAACTGATCGCCGTTGACAAGGATTATGGCACCAAGAAAATATTCGGTGCCGTTATTGCCATTGGAATCGATACACGCGTTGTGAAGGTCGTCAAACAGTTGATAGGCTTGATCTTCGGTCCAGCTATAAGACCTCTGAAATGGAGGCAACTCATAAACTTTGCCATCGGAGAAAAATTCGCCAACTGTGCACGTCGCCGTTGTGACTTGGATCGACATATACGCACCCCACGCATTCCGCCAAATTATTAATGAATTTGAATAAGTGATACAAGGGCAGACCGGAAGCACAGGGAAAAAAGATAACAAGCCCGCCCGCGAGGCGGATGAGTTGCAGGCGCTCGCGAAGTGGCTAGATTAGGTGTCTTGAAAAACTTTTGAAATGTCGAGTTCCAAGCCGGACGGATCGAGCATCAAGACGCCCTCGCGCACGATGACGGGCCTCGAAAGGCCGCGGCCCTCACGCCGGTAATGGATGATTTCGCCGTCTTCCCAATCGGCGATAAGGTAATGGTCAATCGATGGCACGTTGAAATAGCCAGCCAACTTCACCGTCAAGTCTTTGCGCGCGGTAGATGGTGACAAGACCTCGAAAACGATTATGGGCTCGGGCACGATGATATCGTGATCGTCCATCGGTCCGGAAAAAATCACAACGTCCGGCTCGAATGCCGATGCCGGTCCAGCCTTCACGACCAGCCCTTGAGTCCCGACGGACAAGGCAAGGCCGGACAACGCTATAGCATCCTCCATGAGGCGGGCGATTTTGCGAACATGCCGCGCATGTCCCCAATTTTGTGATTGCTGCATCTGCGGCGCCCCGTCGAACAATTCCCAGTGCTCTTCGGGGCGTGCCTCAGCCCACACCACAAATTCTTCCGCTGTCATAAATTTGCTGGCGAGCGCTGTCATAAGTTGAAGCATACCACTGTGCAAATCACGCCGCAATTTGCGCGACTACCCCACGATCTCCGCGTCGCCCTTCAGTGCCAGCTCCAGCAGCATGGCGGGATGGCGCGCGGTGCGCCCCAGGCCATCGTGGATTTGCTTGCGGCAGGAGTATGCGGTGGCCGCCACGAGCGCGTCCTGGCCTGCCTTGCGGATCGCGGGGAACAGCGCCAGCTCCGCCATGGCGAGCGAGGCTTCGAGCGTATCGGGCGTCATGCCGGTCACGCCGTTCAAACCGCAGCATGAGGGCGGCGCTGCGCTGACCGACAGCTCGGGGATCAGTTTCAGCGCGGTGTGCGCCCCGCTCTCAAGCCCAAGCACGCGCTCATGGCAATGGGAATGCACCACAACGTCCGCCTCGATCGGTTTCAGCGGCAGCGCGAACTTGCCTTGCGCGATGCGGGCGGCGAGGAACTCCTCAAACAGGACCGGCGGCGTCTTCGGCAAGGGCAGGCCCAGCGCGGCATATTCATCGCGCATCATCAGAACGCAGGCGGGCTCCAGGCCAACCACGGGAATGCCCTTCTCCTCGAAAGCCGCCACCGCCTTGCTCATTCGCTCGGCTTCGCGGCGAGCCTCGGCGATGTAGCCGGCGTCGTAATAGGTGCGTCCGCAGCAGAGCGGCCGCCCGCTTTCATCGGCAAAGGCAACCACGCCGTAGCCGGCCGCGCTAAGGACGCTGGAAGCCGCCCGCAAGTTCGCGGACTCGAATGAGCGGTTAAACGTATCGGCAAAAAGAGCGACCAGGCCGGATGGTCCTGGCTTCGCCTTAGCAGGAGCCCTGAAGCGGCGCCAGGACCATCTTGGCCATGGCCGGTCGGCCGCCAGCCCGGTGTAGCGCTCGGTGAAGCGCGGCAGTCCTGGCAAAAGGTCGCGCATATTCATGATCAAGCGCCAGCGCATCGCACGGTCGGTGTATTCGGGAAGCCGCGCGTAGACGTCATGCGCGCGCGAAAGCTGGCCTATCGCTCTCGCAGCCGCGAGCGCCTCAACCTTCAGTCTTGGGATGTCGATGCCGAAGGGACAAGCGACCCCGCAAGCCTTGCACGACACGCAAAAACTCATCGCTTCGAGCATGGGCTTCGAGCCGAGCGCTCCTTCTCCAAGCTGCCCTGAAAGCGCGAGCCGCGCGGTATTCGCTCGGCCCCTCGGGCTGTCGCGTTCGTCATGCGTGACGGCATAGGACGGACAGGTGAAATTATGCTCGGCGGAACGGCACAGCCCGAGCCCCGAGCAGCGGCGCGCATGATCGAGCGCCTTGGCAGGCGATGAGCCCGATCCCCAGGAAAGCGCTATCGCCGTGTCCGCGGGTTTGCTCTCCAGCGGCGCACGCAAAAATGCGCCATCGTCAAACCTCGGCGCGCGGAGGATCTTTCCGGGATTGAGGAGAAAGCCCGGATCGAGCTGTGTCTTGAGGTCCTTGAAGAGCGCGATGGCCTCAGGCCCGAGCGCGCGCTCAAGCGCCTCGCTCCGCGCAAGGCCCAGGCCATGGCCGGCGGTCAACACGCCGTCATGAGAGCGAAGCAGCGCGGCCATCGCGTCCGCCAGCGCGCGCATGCGCTTCCGGTCCTGCATGTGGCGAAGGTTGAGAATGGGCCGCACGTGAAGACAACCTCGCCCGGCCTGCCCGTAAATCGCAGATCGCGCGCCATGCCTTGCGAACAGCGCCTCAAGCTCCGCGCCATAGGCGGCAAGCCGATGGATCGGGACCGCGCCGTCCTCCAGGAATGGCAAAGGCTGCGCCGCAGACTTCAGCGACCACGAGCGCGTCAGGGCCTCCCGCCGCAACCGCCAAAGCGCGGCCCGCGCGTTCTCGCCGAGAATTTCAATGACGCTGAACTTGCCTTTATCCGCTTCAGCCACGTACTCGGCGAGTGCCTTCAACAGTCGCGTATTGTCCACCGGGTTCTCTTCGTCGAACTCGACGATCAGGAGAGCTGCGGGCTCGCCGCGCAAGAGTCGCGCGGCCTGAGTGTCGTGCTTCGCCTGAAGGGCCACAAAGTCGAGCAGGATCCGGTCGACAACCTCGATGGCGGAGGGATTGAGGAGCGCTATCTTCGGAACAAGGTGCAGTGCCGCGCCAAGATCCGGGAACCTGCACACGCCCAGCGCCCGATTCGCCGGCTTCCTGGCAAGCTTCAGCTCGATCCTGCTTGCGATGGCAAGCGTGCCCTCGGATCCGGCCAGGAGGCGAGCCAAATTCTGGTCTTCGGCGCTCGCAAGCAGCGTTCGGAGATCGTAGCCCTCCGGTTCCGGCGTTCCAGGGGCGCGCAGCGGCCAAAGAGTGGCGATGGCCTTCTCGTGAAGCTCGCCGAACTGCAGGAGATCGAGCAGCCGGTCGCGGCCTGGGAAGACTTGAGTGTCCGCCTCGGAGACTGCGCGAAACAAAACGCGATGCCCATCGGCGAGGAAAGCATCGGCGGAAGCGGTGTTGTCGCGCATCGACCCATAGCGCAGCGCGCGGATGCCGCTCGAGTTGTTGCCGAGCATGCCGCCGATAGTGGCCTGGCCGGCGGACGCGATATCGACCGGAAACATGAGATCGTGCGCTTCGAGCGCGGCATTCAAAGCTGCCGGCGAGCAGCCGGGCTCGACCACACACCGCCGATTCTCGGCATCGATCTCCACGATCCCGGTCAGATATTTCGAGAAATCGACAATGACGCCTTCGCCGAGCGCTTGCCCAGCCGTGGACGTTCCGCCGCCGCGCGCAATAACCGGCAAGCCTTCCTCGCGCGCCATCTCGATAATGATGGCGATATCGTTCGCGCTCTTCGGGCACGCCACGCCCGCGGGAAAGCACTGATACATGGATGCATCGGTGGCGTAGCGTCCCCTTGTGAAGAGGTCGCTTGCAGCATCGCCTTCGATTTCGTTCGCAAGCCTGTCCCAAAATGCTGGGCCGGCTCTTCGGATAGCCATATTTCCTCAACGCGGGCAGTAAACCGCCCGTCATCCCGACGATGCGCCACGCCGGAGTTAGAGCAGCGAACGCTGGAACAGAATCGACGTCATTGCGAGCCCCGGCTCGGAGGCCGGGGTAAACTCCGCAAAGCAATCCAGAGCTAAGCCACAGATCATGTTATAGATTGCCACGTCGGCAGAACCGCCTCGCAATGACGATCGCCCCTACTGAAAGTCCGGTGCTCTAGCCCGTTACCAGACCGAGGACCATGGCGCAGAGTCTCTATTTGTGCAATGGGCCGTTAACCGTCTCGCTGCGACGTTTGTTGCCGGCGTTCAGCGCTTGACAACTCTCGCGGCGCGCATGGTCAGGCGCGCGCATTAACTCCGGCGTCGCCGGGCGGCTTTTTCCTCCGGGCCCGCCGGGTTCGGCGCTCGGCGTCTATCGCGGCCAGATCATCCTCGATCAGCGGCGCATATCTTTCGCGCAGACGCTCGAACTCGCTTTGGATCTCGTCCAGCTCTTCGTCCGTCATCTTGTCCAGGGAGACGAACGCTGTTCGCGCACCCTCGACGCCGCGCAACAACTCGTCGAGTTTCAGGCGAACAAGCCGCGTTTCGCGATTCTGGGTGTTCTGGATGAGGAACACGATCAAAAAGGTGACAATCGTCGTTCCAGTGTTGATGATGAGTTGCCACGTGTCGGAGTAGCCGAACATCGGTCCGGCGATGGCCCAGACGACGATGATCGTCACGGCTGCGGCAAATGCCCATGGCGTTCCTACGAGCTGGGCAGTCTTCTCGGCAAACCCCCGGAACAGTTTATTCATTTTTCCACCCGATGCGGACCGCGTAGATGAAACTAAGTCTGCTCATACTGAACAAATCGCGGCTGCGATCAGCCCACGTGTGACCGGCAACCCCGAAAGAATATGCTTCCCTGCAAAGGTCGGTTAACCACTCTCCGATAAGCCTGATGCATCCTTGGGTTGTGTTCGGAGTTCGCGTTTGTCATGAGCGAAGAAGGAGAGTTTGAGGGCCGCGTTGCTCGCGAGCCGAAAAGCAGGAGGGGAAAACTACCATACCCGGTGCAAAGGCGCCAAACGCCTAGCATTCGCCCGAATCGGGCTTTGGGATGCGTCACGCTGCAGAGTGCCTCTGAGTTGCAGCGTATCGTCAACCAGTCCCCAAGCCGGATCATGATCGTTACAGCTCTTGTTGCATCGCTTTGTGCCTGTTCCGTTCCCAAAAGCTCGCGGGATGAAACCCAACAATTGAGCCCCCGCGTCATCAGGGTGGGCGACCCGGTTCCCAAAGGCGGCGGCGTCTTCAAGCTCGGCGAGCCATATCTCGCTGGCGGCAAATGGTATGTTCCCGTCAATGACCAGGGCTATGACGAGGTCGGTCTTGCATCCTGGTACGGGGATTTCTTCCACGGGCGGCGCACCGCAAACGGTGAAATCTATGACATGGACGCTCTCACGGCCGCGCATCCGACATTGCCGATGCCGACCTATGCGACAGTGACTAACCTTGCCAACAACCGCACCGTTGTCGTCCGCATCAATGACCGCGGCCCTTATCATGACGGCCGCATCATCGACCTTTCGCACAAAGCTGCCGAGCTTCTTGGCTTCTACGGACACGGCACCGCCGCTGTCCGCGTCCGCTATTTCGCGCCCGCGCCGCTCAGTGGGGACGACAGGTTGGAGCGCTCCATCCTCGCCAAGCAGCCGTGGGCGACGCACGTCGCAACCAACGCGCGGCCCCGGCCTTCCCCCGAGACCAAGTTCGTTACGGCGGCGATAACGGCGGAGCCGCCTCTCGTGACAAAGAAGGGCGGATTCGAGAAGCCGGGCGCAAGCCCCGGCGGATGGGTAACAAGTGCGAGGCCTGGGTTGACAAATCCCGCGGCTTTCAACGGCGGACAGTGAGATTATTTAAACGGTCAATGGCCTAAATCTTAGCAAATCGGCGGTCGAATTGATATATATGCGTACGAGCCAGCCGGGATTGACGCCCATGCGCCTTGTCACTCTTTTTTTACTCCTTCTTTTAAGTGCGCCAGCCATCGCGCAGCCAGCGCCAAGCTTCCAGACGGCTGCGTCCGAGGCGATTCTCATCGACGTCGATACCGGAGCCGTGCTGTTCGAAAAGAACGCCGACAAGCTCTTTTCCCCAGCGAGTATGAGCAAGATCATGACGCTGGAGATTCTGTTCAAGAAGCTCAAGGCCGGCGAGATTTCCCTCGAAACCGAATTCCCAGTCAGCTTGTACGCCTGGAGAAATGGCGGCGCACCGTCGCGCACGTCGGCCATGTTCATTCCTCTCAATCAGTCGGCTAAAGTGGGCGATCTGATCCAAGGCATTGCCGTGCAAAATGCCAACGACGCTTGCATCGCGGTCGCTGAAGGCTTGTCTGGCACCGATGACGCCTTTGCTCAAACGATGACCGAAGAGGCGCGAGCGCTTGGGCTTGAAAAATCGACGTTTGGGAATTCCAGCGGCTTGCCTAATCCCGCCAACCTTGTGACAGCGCGGGAGCTTGCAAAGCTTTCGATCCATGTGATCAAGGATTTCCCGGAATATTACCCCTATTTTTCGCAGAAAGAGTTCAAATACCGGACCTACAATTTCAAGAACCTTAACCCGCTTCTCAACGCGGCTATCCCCGCCGACGGCTTAAAGATTGGTTTCGCCGAGGGCGCCGGCTACGGAATTACGGCCTCGGCTGTGAAGGATGGCAGGCGTCTCGTGGCGGTCATGAACGGCTTCGATTCCGAGCGCGAGCGCCGCGAAGAGACGATGAAGTTCTTGAGCTGGGGCTTTGCCAATTTCAAAGCCTTCAAGGTCTTTGACAAGGACGAGACGGTCGGCGAGGCCAGGGTCTGGGGCGGGCAGAAGTGGAGCGTGCCGCTCAAGGCAAAATCCGATGTCATGATCCTGCTGCCGGTCAACGCGAAGGATCATCGCATCAAGGCTCAGATCGTTTATCGCGGGCCGCTGAAGCCTCCGGTCAAAGAAGGCGATAAAGTTGCAGAGGTGAGGATCACGTCGGAGACGACGGGCACGTCCAACAGCGCGCCGCTCTACGCCGCTGCGGATTTGGAGGCTGGCGGCATGGTTTCAAAGGGGATCGACTCCCTGCTGCTCGGCGTGAATTCCTACGTCTCGCACGCCGTGATGAAACTCCTCAAAAAGCCGCCGCAGCAGCCTGCCGCCGCCGCGCCGGCTATCTCGAAGCCTAGCTCGTGACGCAAGGGAAGTTCATCACGCTTGAAGGTGGGGAAGGCGGCGGCAAGACCACCCAAGCGACGCTGCTCTCGGAAAGGCTGAGGCGCACAGGCCTTAACGTTCTTCAAACCCGGGAACCCGGCGGGACGCCGCGCGCGGAAGCCATCCGCGAAGTACTCCTCTCCGGAAAAGCCAAGCGCTTCGGCGCACTCGGCGAGGCCGTGCTGTTCTACGCAGCCCGGGAATCGCATCTGGAACTCGCCATCAGGCCGGCGCTGGAACGCGGCACGTGGGTGGTCTGCGACCGCTTCAGCGATTCGACCCGCGCCTATCAGGGAGCCGGGGGCGGCCTGCCAATGTCCATCATCGATACCATCGACAGCGCGGTTGTCGGCTCGACGCAGCCCGACCTCACGATCATATTCGATCTTCCGCCGGAGGTGGGTCTGAAGCGGGCCGCCCAGCGAAAGGCCCATCGCTTCTCAGGCGACGCCGGCGACAACGTTCTCGACCGGTTCGAGACCATGAACATGGCTTTCCATCGCAGCCTTCGCCAGGAATTCCTGGCAATCGCGAAGGCGGAGCCTCAACGCTGCGTCATCGTCGATGCATCGGACACGGAGCAGCGGGTCGAGGATAAAGTCTGGTCTATTGTTCGGGAGCGGTTCAGTCTGTAATGAAGGCGGGGACCTAGTAATCGGCGAGTCATAACATTGTCTTCGGTTACTGGATGCCCGTGCCGAGCGTGTGAAGGCTTATCTCTTTTTTGTCATGGCCGGGCTTGACCCGGCTATCCAGTAAGACCTTGGGATTACTGCCTTTTTCTGGATAGCCGCCTCAAGGGCGGCTATGACAACAAGAGCAGGGCCAACCGCCCAATTTCTTCACAGGCCCTGCCGCTGCGTGACGGCACGTATTCAGCGGATCATCCAAGCATGGCAAAACGCAAATCCGCCGAGACAAGCACATCCGACGCCGAGGCGGGCGGCTCGGACCCGCTCCATCCGCGGCTGACCGGGACGCTTTTCGGGCACGGTGCGGCTGAAGACCTTTTCCTTAACGCGTTCAAGGCTGGCTCGCTGCATCATGCGTGGCTGCTCACCGGCGAGCGCGGAATCGGCAAGGCCACCTTCGCCTATCGCGCCGCCCGCTTCCTCCTCAGCCGCGAGGACTCCCCATCCACGCCGGGCGAAGCGCTCTCGCTCGCGATCCCTGCAAGCCATCCCGCTGCCCGGCAAATCGCGGCGGTCGCGCATCCTTCGCTGTTCGTGCTCAGCGCGGCGACATCGGCTCAAAGTTCCGCTTCGATTGGCGTCGAGGCCGTTCGGAAGCTGCGCGCATTCCTCAGTCTGACCAGCCCAGGCGGGTGGCGCGCCATGATCGTCGACCCCGCCAACGACCTGACGATCAGCTCGGCGAACGCGTTGTTGAAGGCCATCGAGGAACCTCCGCCGCGAACCGTAATCTTCCTCGTCAGCCATGGCGCGGCATCCGTCATGCCGACCATACGCTCGCGATGCATAAAGCTGGCGTTTCGCCCTCTTGATCTATCCAATTTCGAGCGCGCTCTCTGCGCCGCCTCCGCCGGGGGCGACCTGCCCCAGCCTGCCGAGGCGGAAATCCACAAGCTTTTCGCTTTGTCCTCCGGTTCCCCAGGCCGCGCTTTGGACCTCATTTCGGGCGGACTTCTGTCCCTCGCCGATAAAGTCGAGCGGATCATCGATGGCTTGCCGAAGCTCGATCATTCGCGGGTTCATGAGCTGATTCAGGCTGCCAGCGGGGCGCGCAACGCAGAGACGTTCGTCCGGCTCTGCGATTTGATCGAAGAGCGCATCGAGGAAAAGGCGAAGAAGGAAGCGCTCGAAAAGCCTCACCGGGCGGGGGATGCAGCTTCCTGGGCAGCCCTCTGGCAGGCCGTTCGCGAGCGCCGTCTCGAGATGGAAGTGCTCAATCTCGATAAAGGAGCCTTTCTCATGGCCTCTTTTTCCGATATGGAACGTATCGCAAGGAAGCAATAGCCCGCTTCCTCCCTTTGAAAAGTGCTCACCCCAAAATCAGATGACCGAGACCGCAGCAAAACCGCATTTTACAATTACAACGGCTATCTCTTATCCCAATGGCGAGCCGCATATCGGCCATGCCTACGAGGCGGTGGCGACGGACGCGCTCGCACGCTTCAAGCGGCTTGATGGCCATCCCGTGTTTTTCGTCACCGGCGTGGATGCGCACGGCCTCAAGATGAAGCAGACGGCCGCGAAGCTTGGCATCACGCCTGATGAGCTGGCGGACCGGAACACGCCGAAATTCAAGGAGATGCTGTCGGCGCTCGAAGTGAGCTACGACGATTTCATCAGCACGCGCGAACCTCGCCATGCGGAATCGGTTTCCGAGATTTGGCGCCGCATGGAGAAAGCAGGCGACATTTATCTCGCCGGTTACAAAGGCTGGTATTCGGTCCGCGATGAGGCTTTCTACGCCGAGAGCGAAACGGTGCTCGGTGCGAACGGCGTGCGGCTTGGCCCGCAGGGAACGCCCGTCGAGTGGACGGAGGAGCAGACTTATTTCTTCCGCCTGTCGAAATACGAAAAGAAGCTTCTGAAGCTTTACGAGGAGAATCCCGGATTCATCCTGCCGCCGGAGCGGCGCAATGAGGTCGTGAGCTTCGTGAAGCGCGGCTTGCAGGATCTGTCGATCTCGCGGACCACGCTCGATTGGGGGATTCCGGTGCCGGGCGCGCCTGGACACATCATTTATGTCTGGGTAGACGCGCTGACGAACTACATCACCGCCGCCGGGTTCCCGAAGATACGCTCTAAGGTTTGGAAAGAGCGCTGGCCCGCGCAGCTTCACGTCATCGGCAAGGACATCACCCGCTTTCATGCGGTTTTCTGGCCCGCTTTTCTGATGTCCGCGAAGCTTCCCTTGCCGGAGCGCGTGTTTAGCCACGGCTTCTTCTACAACAAGGGTGAGAAGATGTCGAAATCGGTCGGCAACGTGGTTGCCCCGCTCGATATGGTCGAGGCCTACGGTGCGGACCAGGTGCGCTATTTCTTCCTGCGCGAAGTGCCTTTCGGACAGGACGGCAATTTCACCCATGAAGCCATTGTGAACCGCATCAATGCGGACTTGGCGAACGACCTCGGCAATCTCGCCCAGCGGTCGCTCTCCATGATCGCGAAAAACTGCGGCAGCCTCATTCCCGAGCCGAGCGCGCTAAGCGAGGCGGACGAACCGATCCTCGACGCTTCATCCGCGCTGCTGTCCGTGTGCCGCGACGCGATGGACCGGCAGGCGATCCACAAGGCGATTGAAGCCATCTGGCAGGTCGTCGCCGACACCAACCGCTATTTCGCGGCCCAGGAGCCGTGGTCGTTGAAGAAGAGCGACCCGGCGCGCATGGGCACGATCCTGTACGTCACGGCGGAGGTGGTGAGGCGTGTTGCGATCCTCAGCCAGCCCTATGTCCCAGCTGCCGCCGCCGCGTTTCTCGATCAGTTGGGCGTCAGCGCTGCAGACCGGACTTTCGCCGCGTTATCGGCCGAGGGCGCCTTGAAGCCCGGGACAAAAATCGCCACTCCACAACCTGTCTTCCCGCGCTATGTTGAGGACGAAGTGGCGGCCGCTTTGGCGGAATAACTGGTTCGGGTTTGCCGGGATTGGGATACACCCCTCACCCCAGCCCTCTCCCGCAAAGGGAGAGGGTGCGTTGTTGTGAATTCACGGTGCAGCAACGTCCCTTCTCCCCTTGCGGGAGAAGGACAGGATGAGGGGGGAAAGCATGCGCGTCGCGTAACCTTCGGAATGCAGGATGTTAGTCGATAGTCATTGCCATCTGGACTTTCCCGACTTCGCAAGCGAAGCGGACGCGGTTGTCTCGCGCGCGAAAAGCGTTGGCGTCGGGCATATGCTGACGATTTGCACGCGCGTGCGGAAATTCCCCGAAGTGCTGGCGATGGCCGAGCGCTTTCCGGAAGTCACGTGCTCCATCGGCACGCACCCCCACTCCGCAGCGGAGGAGCGGGACGTTGCGGCGAGCGAGATCATCGAGCAAACCGCACATCCGAAGGTGGTGGCGATCGGCGAGGCGGGGCTCGATTATTTCTATCAAAAGAGCAGCCGCGAGGATCAGGAAGCAGGCTTCCGCACGCACATTGCAGTGGCGCGCGAAACGGGCCTGCCGCTTGTGATCCACACCCGGGACGCCGACGCGGACACGGCGCACATCCTTCGCGAAGAGATGGCGCGCGGGCCTTTCAAGGCGCTGCTTCATTGCTACACAGGAGGCCGTGCGCTCGCCATGACCGCCATTGAGCTTGGGCTCTATGTCTCCTTTTCGGGTATCCTCACCTTTCCAAAATCAGGCGAGTTGCGCGAATTGGCAGCTTCGCTGCCGCTCGACCGGCTTCTTGTCGAGACAGACGCCCCATTTCTGGCGCCCCAGCCAAATCGCGGCAAAAGGAATGAACCCGCCTTCGTACGTCATACAGCGAAGGTACTGGCCGATGTCAGAGGCGTGAGCGAAGCCGGAATCGCAGATATCACCACGGCGAACTTCTTCAGACTTTTCACGAAGGCTAAGGCGGCGGCGAATCGCGCCAAGCACCTCAGCGGCGCCTCATGACCCTTCGCTTCACGATCCTTGGCTGCGGCTCCTCAACGGGCGTCCCACGCGTCGGCAACGATTGGGGCGCCTGCGATCCCAACAATCCGAAGAACCGGCGGCGTCGCAGTTCGGTGCTTGTCGAGAGGATTTCGCCGGAAGGGCGGACCGTCGCGGTCATCGACACATCGCCCGATCTTCGCGAGCAGTTCCTGCAGGCAGGCGTCACCCGCCTCGATGGCGTCGTCTATACCCACGACCATGCCGACCACACCCACGGGATCGACGATCTCAGGATGCTTTGCTATTCGCAGCGACGGCGCATCGACATTTGGGCCGATCCGCGGACGCTCGCTTTGCTCCGCAAGCGCTTCGACTACTGCTTCGAGACGCCCCCTGGATCGAGCTACCCCGCCATCGTTCAGGCGCATGCGATAGAAAACTATGCGCCCGTCACGATCGGCGGACCGGGCGGCGATATAACGTTCCAGCCTTTCCGGCAAATTCACGGAGATATCGAGTCGCTTGGGCTGCGTGTGGGCGGCGTCGCCTACTCCTGCGACTTGAACGACCTGCCGGACGATGCGCTGCCCCATCTCCGCGATCTCGATGTCTGGATTTTGAATACTCTGCGCTACACGCCGCACCCAAGCCACCTCACCATGACGAGAGCGCTCGGCTGGATTGGCCGCATGAGGCCGAAACGGGCCATCCTAACTCATCTCCACGTCGATCTTGACTACGACGAACTCGCTGCGCAGCTTCCGCCAGATGTTGTGCCTGCCTATGACGGCATGGTGCTGGAATTTTAACCAGGCAATTATTACGACCTTCGACCCGGGCATCCAGTACCATTGCAACGCCAAAGTTTGGGTCCTCGATGGCAGCACCCCTCACCCCAACCCTCTCCCCTTGGGAGAGGGAGTCCCGCTTGCTTAAGCCGGACGCACTCCGCATTTGTCGCCGCCGCCTATCGCCCGTACTTCGCCCAGTGCGGACCGAACAGCTCTTCCTCGCTGGGACGGTCCTCCGCGATAGGCGTCACCAGATGAGTGATGTTGAGGAAGTGCTTGTAGTTGAGGTTCTCCGAGATCGAATTTTTCTGCCAGGTGCCGCACCCCATGCTGAGCGTGAAGGGCAGGCCCGCGTCGAAGCCTCCACCATTGCCGAAGGTGTGCGCGAAGTTCACGAGAACGCGCGCCACGTCGATGTCCTCGGCAAGTTCGCGGGCATGGTCCAGGTTGGTCGTATGGATGCCGCAGGAATGCCCGCGCCCCTGATGATCGAGGATGCGCCGTACGATGTCCTTGGCGTCTGAGAAGTCCTTGGCGCGGTAGACGGTCAGCACGAGGGACAGCTTCTCGCCCGACAGCGGGAAATCGCGCCCGATCCCGCTCTCCTCGACAAGGAAAAAGCGCGCTTTCTCCGCCTCGGCAGGCAGCCCGAACGCCCGGGCAAGCACGCTTGCGTCCTGCGCGATGAGACGCCGGTCAAGCTTGCCGCCATGCCAGAGCGCCGTCTCGATCGTCTCTTTCTTGGAAGCAGGGCAGAGATAGGCGCCAACTCGCTTTAGCGCCGCGATGGCATGATCGTAGACTGCGTCGAGGATCACGACCGAATTTTCGGATGAGCACGACGTGGAGTTGTCGAGGGTCTTTGAGGCGGCGATTTTTCGGGCCGCGCCGTCGAAGTCCGCGCTCTCATCGATGATGACCGGGACGTTGCCCACACCGACGCCAATGGCGGGCGTTCCGCTCGAATAGGCGCGGCGCACGTTATCCTGCGAGCCCGTCACCACGACGAGGTCGGCCGCCTCCATCAGCGCCTGCGTCAGCTCCTTCGTGACCGGCTTGGGCATGATTTGCACGAGATCTTCGGGCAGCCCGATCTTGCCAAGTTCCGCCCGCATCCATTCAACGGCGCGCGCGGTCGTTATGTAGCCCAGCGGAGACGGCGCGATGATGATCGCATTGCGGCCCTTGATGGCCATCATCGTCTTGTTGACGGGCGTTGCTCCGGGATTTGTCGATGGCGTGACCGCAGCCACGACCCCGATCGGCTTCGCGTATTTGACGATGCCGAGCGCCCTGTCCTCCTCGATGATCCCGACCGATTTCACGCGAAGCAGATCGCGGAGCGTTCCGAAGGTCTTGCGCTGCTTCTTGTCGATCTTACCGGCAACGTTGCCGAGACCGGTGTCCTTCACGGCAAGAACCGCCAATTCGTGCGCATGCTCAGGCTTATAAAGCGACCACGCCACCGCGCGGACCGCTTCGTCGACGCGAGCCTGATCGCAAAGCTCGAAGCGCTTCTGCGCGTCCCTCGCCCTCGCCATCAAAGACGCAACGGTTTTGCGGCAGTCTGAGGCCCGCTCGGCCTCCGCAGCCATGCTCATCGTGTCCTCCGCTTTCTGCCCGCTTGCAGCTGAAACTTAAAGTCTCGAAGAGCCTTATCAAAGGGGCACTGCCAGCTCCCGTTTATCTTGCGCGAAGCCGCGCCAGCGTTCTCGCGCGAGACAGTCAAAAGGCGCGCCTCGCTGCAGGGCAGGTGGCCGGCGAGGCGGGGATCGTCGCAGCCGACCGTGTCTTTTTTGCCTTCGCATCGAGCGTGATTTGTAAGAAACTGCTCCTCTGGATCGCGCCTTCATCGAAAGTCGAAGCATGACGACAAGCGTTCTGACGCTCAATGCAGGGTCTTCCTCCCTTAAGTTTGCGGTCTTCGATCTCAGCGGCGGTGAACCCGCCGAGGCATTCCGCGGCCAGATCGAGGGGTTGGGCGGCAATGCCGTCTTTTCGGTCAAATTACCCGCCGGGGAGAAGTCGTTTCCATTCGAGCCGAAACAGACGAACTCCGGCACGCATCTCGCGGCGCTTCATGAGATCATTGACTTCGTTCGTAACTTCCGCGGAGGCCGGCATATCGGAGCAATCGGCCACCGCATCGTCCATGGCGGAGCGGAGTTCGTTCGCCCGGCTCTTGTGGACGGAGACGTTCTCGAAAAGCTTCGCGCGCTGTGTCCGCTCGCGCCGCTGCACCAGCCCCATAATATCGCCTGCATCGAAGCTTCGCAGAAGGTATTCCCGGACGCGCTGCAGGTTGCGTGTTTCGACACCGCGTTTCACAGGGGCCATGAATGGGTCAACGACACTTTCGGGCTGCCCGCCGAGTATTATGATGCAGGCGTGAGGCGTTACGGGTTCCACGGCTTGTCCTACGAGCACGTCATTCAGGAACTCAGGACGGTTGCGCCCGATTTGGCGCACGGCCGGGTCATCATGGCGCATCTTGGGAATGGCGCCTCGATGTGCGCGTTGAACGGTGGCAGGAGCGTCAGCTCGACCATGAGCTTCACGCCGCTTGACGGACTTCTCATGGGTACGCGATGCGGGCAGCTCGATCCGGGCGTGGTTCTCTATCTCATGGCAGAGCGCGGAATGTCGCTCGAAGCGGTCACCAACCTCCTCCACAGGGGATCGGGACTGAAGGGAATGTCGGGCATCTCGCAGGATGTGAGGGAGATCGAAGCCGCGGCCACGCCTGAGGCGCGCAACGCGCTCGACTATTTCGTGCATCGCGCCCGCTACGAGATCGGCGCGCTGACGGCTCTCCTGTCTGGGCTAGATGCCCTTGTTTTTTCAGGCGGCATCGGCGAGTTCGCTACCTCGATCCGCGCGCGCATTTGCGAAAATTTCGATTGGCTTGGCCTCAAGCTGGATCCGGAGAAAAACCAGCGGTGTGACCGCCTTCTCAGCGCGGATCAGTCTAAGGTGAAGGTGTTCATCGCGGAAGCCAACGAGGAATTGACGATTGCACGCCACGTGCAATCGTTCCTCGCCCCTAGCACGGCCTAGTCCTACTGAGTCACAAAGCCGCGATTTTTAGGACTGCAAAGCTTAGCGAACAGATTTCACGCCGCTCAAGCCTGCGGCGCCGCGGTGAAGCCGAAGCGCGCCTTGATGCGCTCGAACAGCTGGTCCCTTACGGCGCGGTAGGATTGCATGATCTGCTCGCGGTTGCCTCTGGCGGCGGAAGGATCGAGCGTCGGCCAATATTCCACGTCGACCGCCATGGTGCGCGTAAGTTCGAGCGCCTTGTGGTGCGCCTCCGGAGCGAGCGTGACGATGAGATCGAAGGACGTGTCTTCCAGCTCCTCGAAGGAGCGGGGCTGATGGCGCGTTATGTCGATGCCGATTTCATCCATTGCCGCAATCGCGAACGGGTCCATCTCTCCCGGCCGCACACCCGCCGACTTCACATAGATCCGCTTGCCGGTGAGATAACGCAGGATGGCCGCCGCCATGGGCGATCGGATCGCGTTGAAATTGCAGGCAAAGAGGACGGCTTGAGGCAAGTCCGGGGATCGCTGTTCGGAAAGAGCTTCGTGTGAAAGAGGGGTTTGGCCTATGGAGGGAGGCCGGGCCTCGGTCAAACTGATGCTCTCATTTCCAATCAAGACTGCGCCACACCAGAAGGACCAACGACAATCTGCCTATAATGCCGGATGCACCTTGGGGAAAGCAATGGGAACGGCAAGAAGCCGGTTTCAGCCGAGCTGAAGATGGGTTTGACGGCCTTGACAAAAAAACCCCGCCAAAAGGCGGGGTTGGAATAACACGGCTCGGAAGCCGCCTTTCATCGCTCAGCCGGCGCAGCCATGAATAGCCAGGCATCCCCGGTACTTGAAACGGCTCATGGGGTGACGCTCTTGGCAATAATGATGCCAGCGGCGGCAACGCGGGCTCCAATCCGCCAGCGTGACTGCGCTTGCGGCCTTCTGAACCGCAGGCTGAGTTTCGATAGCGGAAGCCGGCGTCCCGCCCAGTGCAAACGCAGAGGCTGCGAGCGCCAAACCGAAGCACGCTGATGTCAAAGTGCGCATGAAAAAAATTCTCTCCCGTTGAATAAACCCTCTTGGCAATTGTCACGCTGAAGCCCGATTAGGAAATAACTATGGCGGAATCGCCGCATTATTGAGGCGGCCATTTCGGCAATCAGAACGCGGTCTGCGGCCTTTCTTCACCCGAAAGAATAAATCCCTTTAACGAATTTGCAAGTGCTGTAAAAAGGGGGCCGAGAACGACGCGAACAATCCGGAGAACACCATGATCTCAAGACGCGCTTTCGTCGGCGGAGCCGCTTTTTCTTTTGCCGCCCCGAGTCTGCTGCGGGCGCAAACGCCGCGGACGCTCAAGATTTCGCATCAGTTCCCTGGGGGTTCGATAGACCAGGGCGATTTCCGGGACCGGCTTTGCCTCAAATTTGCAGCCGGCGTCGAAGCGCGGACGAATGGCAGCTTGAAATTCGAGATTTATCCCGGCTCTTCCTTGATGAAGACGAACGCTCAGTTCTCCGCTTTGCGGAAGGGGGCTCTGGACTTTTCGCTTTATCCTCTGCCGTATGCCGGAGGAGAGGTTCCGGCGATGAACCTCGGTCTTATGCCATGCCTTGTTACGTCCTACGAGCAAGGAGCGAAATGGAAGGAAGCGCCGATCGGAAATACCTTAACGCGCATCGCCGAGGAGAAGGGCGTCAAGTTCATCAGTTGGGTCTGGCAAGCAGGCGGCGCTGCCTCGCGGACAACGCCGCTTAAAGTCCCGGACGATGTCAAGGGCCTGAAAGTCCGCGGCGGGAGCCGCGAGATGGACCTGATGCTCTCGGCGGCGGGAGCCCAAGCGTCGACGATGCCATCGAACGAAATTTACCTCGGCATGCAGACCGGCTCGCTCGACGCCGCGCTCACCTCCTCGACGAGCTTGATTTCCTTCCGCCTGGAGGAACTCGCCAAGGCGCTCACGACCGCGCGCGGCGGATCGATCTGGTTCATGTGCGAACCCCTCCTCATGTCAAAGGCCGTGTTCGAACTCGCTTTCGCCCAGCGAGCAGAAAGCCATCGTCGATGCCGGGCAGGAAATGGAGTGGTTCGGCGCGGTTGAGGCCAAGAAGGACGACGAGACGGTGGCAAAAGTCTACGCCGCCAAGGGAGCGGCGGTCGTCGATCTTACCGCGGACGACATCGCAAAGTGGCGCGCAATCGCGGAGGCGAGCGCTTGGAAAGATTTTGCGTCGAAATCCACCGAAGCGGCTGAACTTCTCGCCAGCGCAAGATCGGTTGCCTGATGATCGCCGAGTTGCGGTCTGACGCCATACTCGCGGAGGAAACAGCTTCCGGAGCTGCTGGCGGAAACGCCGTCGCGGGCGGTGCCTTCCGCCGCCTTATCGACCTGCTCTTCAATCTCAGTTCGATCGCGCTTGTCGTAGCGAGCGCGATTTTGACCGGGGGCGTGATTGCCGCCCATACCCTCGGGCGCGGGATCGAATGGCAAGATGAGATGGAGATTTTCCTTGTCGCCGGGGCGGTCTTCATCTCGGCGGCGGCGGTGCAGGCGCGGCGCGGGCATATCGGCATCGAGATTCTCGGCTCTGTCTTGTCTACGAGCTGGCGGCGGCGGCGCGATGTCTTGATCGACGCGCTCTCTCTCGCCTTCGTCGCGTTCATGGCCTGGAAATCGGGAACCCTGCTTCATGAGGCATGGGCTGAGGGACAGGTTTCGCAATCCACATGGTCGCCGCCGATGTGGATCCCCTATGCCTTGATGACAACCGGGATGACGCTGCTCGCCCTTCAGCTCGCGCTGCAGGTGGGCGAGAGATCGCTCATCATACTCACCGCCGCAATCCTGACGGTGGCCGCGCTCCTCATCTGGCAGAGACCCGTTACGCCCATTTTGATGGGCTATTCGCCGACCACGATCGGCATCGCCTACTGTGCCGCAACCCTCGTTGTGATGTTTTCCGGCATTCCCATCGCTTTCGCGCTCGGTGTGGTGGCAACCACCTTCATGATCCTGTTCATGCCGCGCGCCTCGGTCGACACCATCGCGCAGAATGTCTACGAGGAACTGTCGAATGTCATCATCCTGGCGATCCCGCTGTTCATTCTGAAGGGGGCCGCTATCGGACGCTCCGATGCGGGGCGCGACCTGTACACGGCGCTGCACGCTTGGCTTCATCGCATTCCGGGCGGGCTTGGGATCGCCAACACGCTGGCTTGCGGTCTTTTCGCGGCAATGGCTGGATCGTCGCCGGCAACCTGCTCGGCCATCGGTTCGGCCGGCATTCCCGAAATGCGCAAGCGCGGATATTCGCCCGGCCTCGCCTCAGGGATCATCGCGGCGGGCGGAACGCTTGGCATTCTGCTGCCTCCGTCGGTCACGATGCTGCTTTATGCGGTGGCCGCCGAAGTTTCGCTCGGCAAGTTGTTCCTCGCAGGCATCGGGCCGGGGCTGCTTCTCATCGTCCTTTTCGCCGTTTACGCCTCGTGGCGTTATCGGCATGAGCGCCGCAAAGCCTTGGCGGCGGCGGCTCGCGGCGAAGCGCGGTCGGCAATCCTGGATAAGCATGCCTATACCTTCTGGCAGAAGATCGGCATGCTGGCCTGGGTCGCGCCCTTCGTCACCATCCTCGCCGGTGTGATGGTGGTTCTCTATGCGGGGCTCGCCAGCCCTTCGGAAACGGCGGGCGTCGGCGCGATTCTCGCGCTGCTCGTGATCGGCGTCATGTACGGCGTCTGGCGGCCATCGCGATTGATGCCGATCCTCACAGGGACCATGCGCGAAAGCTCGATGCTGCTGCTCATCATCGGATTTTCGCTGCTCTACGCCTACGTGATGAGCTATCTGCACATTTCGCAAAGCGCGGCGGTGTGGCTCACATCGCTCGGGCTTTCGAAATGGGGGCTTCTCTCGGCGGTACTGCTGCTCGTCGTAGTGCTTGGCTTTTTCCTTCCGCCTGTGTCGGTCATCCTCATGACCGCGCCAATCATCCTGCCGCCCATCAGGGCCGCGGGCTTCGACCTGATCTGGTTCGGCGTCGTGATGACCATCGTGATGGAGATGGGGCTGATCCACCCGCCCGTGGGGCTCAATCTCTTCGTCATCAAGAACATTGCGCCCGACATTCCTCTGTCGAAGGTCATGTGGGGCACACTGCCGTTCGTGTTCCTAATGGCGGTTGCGATTGCGCTGGTTTGCGTCTTTCCGGGGATTGCGATGCTGTTGCCCGGGCTGATCCGGTAGTATAGGCCCGAAAGCAAAGGTGTCCTGCTTTGCTTTTTCAGACGCGCTCAAGCCACAAAGCGCCGCCGGGGTTCCTCAGAAATTGAGGGTAGCCCGTCTCAATTAAGGGACCTTCAAACCTGCCGAAGTAATCATTGAAAAAGACGATACGCCACGACTTGTTATTAGTGAGGAATGCGCGTATCGCATAGATCTCGTTCCAAGATCTGTTTTCATCGACGGCCCAGGCCCTCGGATACTCGAATGGCCAAAACATATCATGAATATGGACAATTACGCCGGGTGCCAAGCGTGTTAAAATCTCGAAAATCTCGAAACAAACATCGCTACCGGTACTGAATACGTGTGTAGAATCGATAAAAAGAAAATCACCTTTTTCCAGCGCCTGGAAAGTCAGCAGCGGAACCTGCTGCACACCTTTATCGATAATACGGATCTTGCCCTTCACCTCGCCAATCAGGCGCCGCAACAGTTGAGGGAACGGCTCTATGAACGTCAGCTCGCACTCATTTCCTAGATACCTTTCTACTGTATCGAGTGAGCAAGCGGACGACCATCCACTTCCAACTTCCACGAGCCGTTTTGGACGATGCAAACGAAGCATCGCATGAAGAATACTTCCGTCACCCCAGGAATAAGCAGGGTTATTGAAGGCGTAGCGGAAGTCCGGAGTCTTGTCGTCGGGGAACGGGATGCTTTGCAAGAAGGGCAGCAGATCCTGCCACACCTCTATCATTTTGCTCCTATCGAGCTCGATGCCGGGAATGCTGTCAGGTGTTCCCGCGGCTTCCAAGCTATCGAAGTGACGCGTCGCAACGGCGGGGTCTACGATAGGGGAGTAGAAGTGTCCCGGAGGGACAAACATCTTGATCGCGTTCTGAAGCCTATATTCCTTGCAATCAACGAACTCATCGACAATAGCCGCAGGAGACCGGCCGCTGAGAAGTTCAGAGACATAATGCTTCAACTGCTTCGGGTCAGGTTCTCTGTGCAGGAGCCCTCGAAAAAGGGCAGACACAAATTCTACAGCCTTATCGTTTTGCAAGTTGTGCTTATCGGAGTCTCTGCGCAATAGTGTGCCATAGAGACTAGACTTCAATTTCATTGCTTTGCGGTCTGGTAAATTCATTCGAATGTCGTTTTCATTAATAGCCTATGCTGTCGAGCGGAAAGAGCCGTTTTCCACAGAAGGAGCATCACATCTGCCTCCGGCCATCGCGCCAGAAGCCTTATCCACACCAACCGAAACGGATGTTGGCGCGAGGCCCGGCGAGCGAATCCCGCCGGTGCGAATTTCTTTCAACGGCATCGAGATGCACTTTTTCCGCATGCAGCCTTGCCCAACTCAGTAAAATGACTGAGCCTCAGCTTCTGCTAGCGGGCCGGAGCTTGGATTCATCCTTCGACAGGCAAGGGATGAAGCGGCGTGCTATCAAGACTTAGTCCTCATGGTGAGCCTGTCGAACCATGGAGTTTCAGCATCCTTGCTAGAGTAAAACTCTGCAGGAGCACAAATCTCCAAGCTGTTATTCGTTGCCGTCCTGCCAGTATCGCCGCTATACATCTATCGCCTTACAAGTACTCCTATAATATCGGGATGAAATAATGAAATTAGCCAGATTTGTACGTTTGTCAGTTGTCTTGATCGCTGCAGTCCTCGGTTCATATCCCGCCCAAACCGAGCAATCTATATCCGGCGCGGAGGACGGTGGGCGAAAGATAAACCTCGCCAATCGGCAGCGCACGCTTTTGGAACTTATGGGAAAGTCCGCATGTTTCGCGGTGCTGGGTATCGATACCGAAAATCATGTCCGCGATCTTGTTAAAGCGCATGAAACATTTGACAAAACGCTAAATGACCTTGCGCAAGGATCGCAGCCGCAGCGTTTGCTTCCAGAGACTGACCCCAATGTACTCACGGGGCTCAAAGCCGTAACAACTCTCTCGGAAAAATACAGTCCGGTCCTTAAGCTCGTCGCCGAGCACCATCAGGACAAGACAGTTCAAGAGCCGCTCAAAAATCTCTATGAGCTTAATCTGACGCTTCTGCTTGAAATGAATGAAACCGTTACTCGCATAGAGAACGAATATGGGCGCCTTGGACGTGCCCAGCATGCCAAGCTGTCTGCGGCCATCGATGTGGCGGGGCGGCAGCGGATGCTGTCGCAGAAGATGGCCAAGGAGTTTTGTATGGCTGTTTCCGATTATAAACCCGAGGAAAGCCGCGCTTTTCTTCTTGGAACCACAGCTCTATTCAATTCAACGCAGGATTGGCTTGCAAAGGAGGCTGCATACCTCGATTTAACGCCAACCCAAATCGATAATATCTTTGTCCGCAAGGATAAAATCGAAGAAATATGGCGATCTCTTCACGAAATTTATTCAAAAACGGCAGCGGGCGGCACCCCGACGCAAGCTGAGCTCGCCACAGTCGCAGCTTCCAGCCGGCTCATGCTTGCAGAATTGAACGACCTCGTTGAATACTACGAAACCTTTTACGTACCCCAACCGATCAGACGAAAACTTCACATTAGGGTGCATCCTGCTGAACTGGGTCGCAGCGGGACTCCAAATCGAAGCGGGACTCCCTCTCCCGGGGGGAGAGGGCTGGGGTGAGGGGCGCTTACCTCAATACTCACCCGGACCGCAAAGCGTTCCGGCCTCTGGGGGGCCGCTGGAAAGGGATGTTGCCCATGGTTCGACAGGCTCACCATGAGGTTTAATCGTTGATAATACGCGGCCTCATCCTGAGCTTGTCGAAGGATGAAGCCCAGATTTCCGGTTTTTCAGCGGCCTGCTAGAGCGAGAAACAGCCTGCTTAGTAAACGTTCTCTTTGAAAACCGGCCGCACGTCCTCGCCCCACTCGCGATAGTAGCGCGCCAGAAGGTTGTCGGCGGCGGTCTCGCCTCGCTCAGCAAATTCCTTGAGGGGTTTCAGGAACGTGCTTTCATCGTCAAACACGTTGGTGTACGCGCGCGCCTTGAGCCCTGCGCTCGCGATATCCAGCACCTTGCGTGCAACATCGAGCACAGTCCCCTTCCGGAACGGCGTCCGCAACGCAAGCCGAGGCACGTCATTGCGGAGCTGCTGCCGCTCCTCCGCCGTCCAATCCTTGATGAGGTCGTAAGCGGCGTCGAGGCTCGATTGATCGTACAGAAGGCCCGCCCAGAGCGCAGGCAAGGCGCAAAGGCTACGCCATGGCCCGCTATCGGCGCCGCGCATCTCCAGATAGCGCTTGAGCCGGACCTCCGGGAAGATCGTGGTCAGATGATCGGCCCAATCGCTAATTCTGGGCTTCTCGCCGGGCAGTTGCGGAAGCTTGCCTTCAAGGAAATCGCGGAACGACGAACCCGCGGCATCGATATACTTCTTGTCCCGCTGCACGAAATACATCGGCACGTCGAGCGCGTAGTCCACATACCGCTCATAGCCCATGCCATCCTCGAAGGCGAAGGGCAGCATGCCGGCCCGCGCATTGTCCGTATCGAGCCAGATGGCGCTGCGGTAGCTCAGGAAGCCGTTCGGCTTCCCTTCCTTGAAGGGCGAGTTGGCGAAAAGCGCGGTCGCGATCGGCTGAAGCGCGAGCGACACGCGAAGCTTCTTTACCATGTCCGCTTCGCTGGAGAAGTCGAGGTTCACCTGCACGGTAGCCGTGCGGTACATCATGTCGAGGCCGAGCTTGCCGACCTTCGGCATGTAGTTCGTCATGATGGCATAGCGGCTTTTCGGCATGCGCGGCGTCTCAGCCAGCGTCCAGAGAGGGGAAAAGCCGAGCGCCAGAAACGAGATGCCGAGCGGGTCTGCGATCTCACGGACCTGCCGCAGATGGCGGCTCACTTCCTCGCAAGTCTGGAATATCGTCTGGACAGGCGCGCCGGATAGCTCGAATTGTCCGCCGGGCTCCAGCGTGATCGAGCCGCCGAGATCGCTGGACGGCTCTTCGAGCGCGATCATCTTGTCCTTGTCATACACGGGCCGCCATCCAAAGCGGTCCGCCATGCCGTGCAGCAGCGCAGAAATGCCTGCTGGCCCTTCGTAGGGAACGGGCCGCAGGTTCTCGTGATAGAAGGGAATCTTCTCGTGCTCGGTGCCGATCCGCCAATCGGCTTTCGGCTTGGCCCCCTGCTCGATGTGCGCCACAAGCTCGTCGCGGCTTTGGATGAGGGGTGCTTCAGGTTTCTTACCGCTGGCTAGCATCATGATCCGCTCTGTGGCCGCTTGAGTTTCTTGCTGTTCGCACACCAATATAGCATTTTGATTGCAAACCCTTCATGCGCGCCAATCTCCCACAACCGCGTTCAAGAGAGCCAGCACCGCCACAGCGGCGGTATCGGCGCGCATGATTCGCGGCCCAAGCGAAATCGCGCGAACAAAGCTCTTGGAAAGCAACTCCTCGCGCTCGCTCCCCGAAAACCCGCCCTCGGGTCCGATCAGCGCCATGACCTTCCGACCGCGCAGCTTTTCGAGAACCTCCAGCGGCGACGAGGCTTCAGCGCGTTCGTCGCAATAAACTATGACCCGGTCTCTTTCGCAAGCCTTGAGCAAGGTCTCAAGTTTAATGGGCGGCTTGATTTGCGGGAGAAGTCAGGACCCCGCATTGCTCGGCGGCCTCGATTGCGTTCGCCTGCATACGGTCCAGGTTCAGCCGTGCAACAGCCGTGTGCGCCGTGATGACCGGCTGCAACAAGGAAACGCCCATTTCAACGGCCTTTTGCACCATGTAGTCGAGCCTGCCCTGTTTCAGCGGAGCGAATGCATAATGAATGTCCTGGGCAACGGTCTGCTCCCGAACCTTTTCGAGCAAGCGAATGGCGCACCGGGTTTTTTTTGCCTGCGCGATTTCAGCACGCCATTCTCCGTTCTTTCCATCAAAGACGAGAAGGCGCGAGCCCTCGGAAAGTCTCAAAACATGCAAGAGATAATGAGCCTGCGCAGGATTTAGCGTCATCTCCGTGGCGGGATCGAGATAATTTGCGACAAAGAGCCTCTGCTCAGTCATTGCGTGCGCTAGCTTTTTGTGGTGAGGAGTTAAGACAGTCCCTAATTTTTTGCATAGTATTTGCAATATTCGGCGTGATAGAGAAATCATCACACGCGGACGAGCGAGCAATGCCAGCGATTTGGCCTGAAATAGACAGCAAGACTGCCTCTGGAGTGACCACTGCCGGCGCCATTCCGGATGCACCCCGCAAAAATTGGGTGGACCGCTTCGCTCCGCAAAAACTCAGACCGTGGCTCAGGCTCATTCGCGCAGACCGGCCTATCGGGGTCTGGCTCCTGCTCTGGCCATGCTGGTGGTCCGTGGCGCTTTCGGCGCGGGCGCTCGAAGATTTTCCCGACCCCATTTTGCTCCTTCTCTTCGCCATCGGCGCCTTTTCCATGCGCAGCGCGGGATGCATTTATAACGATATCATCGACCGCGATATCGACGCGAAGGTTGCCCGAACGCAAGCACGTCCGCTTGCAAGCAAACAAATTTCGCTTGTCTCGGCGATTGCGCTCACCGTTACGCTATGCCTCGTTGGCCTTGCCGTGCTGCTTCAGTTCAACGTGTTCGCTGTTGCGCTCGGCTTCGCTTCTGTTGGCATCGTGTTGATATACCCCTTGATGAAGCGTGTCACATTCTGGCCGCAGGCGTTTTTGGGCCTCGCATTTTCCTGGGGCGCTCTCATGGGATGGGCCGCCACGTTCGGGTCCCTGGATTTGGCTCCCGTCGTTCTCTATGCCGCCGCCGTCGCCTGGACAATCGGATATGACACGATTTACGCGCATCAAGACAAAGAGGACGACGCCATTATCGGGCTGAAATCCACGGCGCTCAAATTCGGAAAGAACACAAACCTCTGGCTCAGCCTGTTCTACGGCATTGCCTTGGGCGGACTCACCTTTTCAGGATGGATGGTCGGAGCGGGAGTTTGGTTCTTTGCGGGCATGGTCCTGGCAGCCGCACATCTCATCTGGCAGGTGGCCACGCTGGACATCGACGACGCCCAGAACTGCCTCGATCGCTTCCGCAGCAATCACGGATTTGGCGCAATCGTGTTCCTGGCTATTACATTGGACGCGATTCCTGTTGCGATATCCGTGTGAAGCCAACATCTTGCTGGCATGAAAGATGACCGCTCGCACGATTACGATTTGCTCCGTGATACCGCGCAAGAGGCCGCCAAGCTCGCTTTGAGCTATTGGGGCCGCTCAATCGACAAAGGACGGAAGGCGGACGGTTCCGAGGTCACCGAGGCGGATTACGCCGTCGATGCGCTGCTTGCGTCGAGGCTTCGCGCCGCGCGTCCCGATTATGGCTGGCTCTCCGAAGAAAGCGCTGAGCACGAGAAGCGCCTCGATGCCCGTCGTGTCTGGGTTATCGACCCTATCGACGGGACCCGAGCCTTCATCCAAGGCCGCGACGATTGGACGGTCGCGCTTGCGCTTGTCGAGGATGGCGCTCCAGTTCTCGCCGCCGTCATCAACCCCGTGCGGGGCGAAACCTTCGAAGCGCGCGCGGGCGCAGGCTCATTCCTCAACGAACGGCGCATTTTTGCCAGCGAGCGAAGCACTC
The DNA here is from genome assembly GCA_963834165.1 of uncultured Alphaproteobacteria bacterium. Taxonomy (GTDB): domain Bacteria; phylum Pseudomonadota; class Alphaproteobacteria; order Rhizobiales; family Rhodomicrobiaceae; genus Rhodomicrobium. The sequence goes on from CAWIAL010000016.1 coordinate 116,563, forward strand.
TCGCGGGAGCCCGGCTTGTCGTTCCCGAATCGCTTCTGAAACCCAGCCGCTGGCGGCGTCCCTGGCCGGCGGTGACGCCGGTCTGGGCGAATTCCATACTCTACCGCATGGCGCTCGTCGCTTGCGCCGAGGCAGACGCCTCTTTCGCATTGAAGCCCAAATGGGAGTGGGATATTGCCGCGGGCGCTCTTCTCGTCTCCGAAGCCGGGGGAATCGTCACAGACCCGTTAGGAACGCCCCTTACGTTCAATTCAGCAGAGGCAAAAGTCTGCGGATTTCTTGCAGCCGGACCCAAATTGCATCAAATTTTGGCCGAACGTATGAATGACGCTTTGGAAGGCGCACCCGTGGCGCGAGGGTAAAACTCTAAAATGACTCAATCCTTCGACGTGCTCCACGCTTGCTCCTGCTGAGGTGAGAAGCTCCGGCGCTTGATGAATACACTTGCCCCCAAAAAGATTGGCCGCCGGTTGCAGAAATCGGAGTTTTTCCTCGATGCGGCCAGCAAGCTCGCGGCGCGCCACATCCGCATGGTGTTCGCCACCTCGGAGGTGATACGCGAACCCGCTGACACCGATTCGTATCTGGAAAAGCTCAACCCGATGATCGTGGCCATGTGGCATGGCCAATTCCTGCTGCTTCCGCTGATCAAGCCGAAAACCGTGCCGGTGAACAACATGGTCGCTAAGCACGCCGACGGCGAGATGATCGGGCGCGCGCTCTTGCATTTCGACATGGGACTTATCCGGGGCGCAGGCGGGGGCGAATCCGGCAAGGATCGCGGCGGATCGGCTGCTTTGCGGGCGGCGCTGAAAACGCTCAAGTCGAACACGACCGTTGCCCTGACGGCCGATGTCCCTCCGGGACCCGCCCGCGTAGCAGGCATGGGCATCGTAACGCTGGCGCGGATGTCGGGGCGACCCATCGTGCCGCTCGCAATCGCGACAGGCCGCTTCATCACGCTGCCCACCTGGAGCCGCTTTACCGTAAACTTGCCGTTTACCAAGCTCGCGATGGTGGCGGGCAAGCCGATCTATGTGCCGCGCGACGCGGATGGGAGCGAGATGGAGGACTTCCGCCAGCAGGTGGAAGCCGCCATGAACGCCACCACCGAACGCGCTTATGAGCTTGCCGGCAGCGATGCTCGCAAGACCGCGCCGAAGGTGCCGAAAGGGCCGCGGCGCTTCGGCGTCTTGCTCTCCGTCTATCGCGGCGCGACTTGGGCGGCCAGACCCGCTGCCATGACCATCCTCAAGAAGCGGGCGGCGCGCGGAAAAGAAGTGCCAGAGCGGCTGCCGGAGCGGCTCGGCTACGCGAGCGCGCCACGGCCTGAGGGTCCGCTTTTCTGGTTTCATGCGGCAAGCGTTGGAGAGACGAATTCCATCCTGCCCCTTATGCATGAGTTGAAGCGCCGCTATCCGACGCTCAACCTTCTGCTCACCACCATAACGGCGACTTCCTCCAAAATCGCAGCCCGCCGGTTGCCCGAGGGCGCAATCCATCAGTTCATGCCGCTGGACAGCCCCCGCTTTTGCAGCCGCTTTATCGAGCATTGGCGGCCCGATCTCGGCCTTTTCACCGAGTTCCGAAATTTGGCCGAACCTGATTGTCGAGGCGAGCGACCGGAAGGTACCCCTTGTGCTCGTGAACGCGCGTATGTCGCATCGCTCATGCAAACGCTGGGCGCGTTTGTCGAGCCTCAGCAAGCCCGTGTTCTCCCGGTTCGATCTGGTTCTCACGCAGAACTGGCGTTTTGCGAAACGCTTTACGGGGCTCGGCGTTCGCAAGGCCGCCATCACCGGCAATCTGAAATACGATGCGCCGCCGCCGCCGGTCGACGCGGATGCCATGCAAGAGCTGCGCCGCAGCCTCGGGGACAGGCCCATTTTCCTCGCCGCAAGCACGCATGCGGGCGAGGACGAAGTGATCGCGCGCGTGCAGGAGATGCTGCAAAGCGCCATCCCTTCGCTTCTGACCGTCATCGCGCCGCGCCATCCCGACCGCGGCGAGGCCATCGCGGCGCTGCTTGGCGAGCGGCATCTCAAGATTGCCCGCCGTTCCGCGCACGAACCGGTTCGCGACACCACACAAATCTATCTCGCAGACACCATCGGTGAGCTGGGTCTGTTCTATTCGCTGGCACCGCTTTCTTTCATCGGCGGATCGCTTGTGGGGCATGGTGGGCAGAACCCGATTGAGGCGATCAAGCTCGGCTCGGGGGTGCTGAGCGGCCCGCACATCTTCAATTTCGCCGAAACCTACGCTGTCCTGCAGCGCTATGAGGGGTGCCGGCTCGTCGGGGGAGCGGACGATCTCGCGGCTGCGCTGAGATGGCTTTTTGAAAACCCGGCCGAGGCAGCCGAAATGAAGCGGCGCGCCGCTTCCGCCATCGGCACTCTTGAGGGCGCGTTGGAAAAAACCCTGGACGCTCTGAAACCTTACCTGCCGGCCGCACCTGTTTTGACGGTTCCGCCTGAACTCACCGCCGAACACGCAGCTTGAGCGCCATCCAGGAAAAGAAAAACTTTGGCGTCCAATGGCATGTGGATGGCCGGGTCAAAGCCCGGCCATGACCAAGGGGGCGCTCACGGTTCCATTAAAAACGATAGCGCTATACGCGCATCGATCAAAAATGCTGGACGTATCGAAGGGTAAAGCGCTCGCCTTCGGGACGGTTCTCGGCGGCGAACTCCTTGTAGGCGTTGAAAAAGAAGTTCTGCTCCGGACCCCAGCTGTACATGAACCCCGGACCGATGCCGACAACTCTCTCTTTCCGGCCAGGCACAGCGATGTCGTTGACCTCGGTATCGGTCGTCTGTTGAAGATAATACCCGTTCAAGCCGAGCCGCAGTTCCTTGGTGACGGCGTACTCCGTCGCGAAGTTCATGTGGAAAGCCTGGCCCGCCCGGCTTGAGACAGCGTTGGTGCCGAGCGCCGCATTCGGCTCGTCGTTCTTGCCGTTCCAGAGATAATGGATGCGGGAGGACACCGTCCAATCGGGCGTCAGGAATAAAGTGCCAGCCCAGTAAGGATCGAATGACCAGAAGTTCGCGCCCGGCTGCACGGCTGCCGTTCTATCGTATTGACCGGTCGGCGCCAGAATTTGAAATTCGATCCGTTGCACGAAAAGTGGACCATTCGCTCCCATGATTGGATCGAACTGAAGGAGAGGTCCCACAAGCACGTCCCCGATACCGGTTCTGCCCTTGAGAATCGTATTTCCAACACCGTCATCGACGTTTGCCGATACGACCCACGGAACGATCACGTCCAGGCCAAGGCTCGCCGAACCCACTTTCACCTTGGACAAATAGATGAACTGGCTCAGCGAAACAACCGCGTCGACATCTGTCTTGGTCACCGGCGCATTCAAGTCCTTTAACTTGTTTGCCGTGTAGAACTGCATGTATTCGACCGCATAAAATCCAGGTCCGGCAGGAACGCCGCCATCGAGGAAGCTTGTAAAACCCAGATTTAGATTCGGCTCATCGTACGCATTTGCGTTTTGGTTGAGTCCCAAGGTCATAACCAGAGCAGAAGCTATCCCAATAAAACTTCTTGTCGAACTCCGGCGTGCGCTCGTATTCTTCACGGTCATATCTGCCCCTCTTGTGCCTGTGCGTTTCAACTCAAGGTTGAAAATGCAACCACGGTTACTTCTAATTGTGGGGACACAAAACTACCTAGGATCGAAGTATTACTGCCACCGTTACTGGGTTCGCGTTGCCCCACAATTGACTTCACGCCGCACTCGGCCTTTAAAGCGTTAAGCGGAAGCTTTAGAGTTTGGGATGTGGTAAAACTGCATCGGCCACAGTCACAGTTTGGCCCAGAAGCCTCGTTTGGAATGCTTGTTTCTACTTTTTGTGAGCGAAATGGACATAAAGAGCGTCATATCGAGCGAAGGCTTAAAGGAACCGCCATCCTGGTGGTACGACGGGCGAATCCCAACTGCTGCCTGGGGGCTTTTGCCTGTTTCGGCGGCGTATGGCGCAATCGTCAAAAAGCGCTTCCGGTCCGCCGCCCCCTACCGAAGCAAGCTGCCCGTCATTTGCGTGGGCAACTTAACCATGGGCGGAGCGGGAAAGACGCCGGTGGCCCTGAAGCTCGCCTCCCTGCTGTCTGAAGCGGGCCGCAAGCCGGGATTTCTCACCCGCGGCTATGGCGGAAACGAACAAGGCCCGTACAAGGTCGATGCGGCGGCTAGCGGCGCAGACAGGGTGGGCGACGAACCTTTGCTTCTGGCGCGAGCGGCAGCGACGGTCGTGAGCCATGATCGCCCCTCGGGCGCGATGCTTCTGGAGGCCCTTGGCGTCGATACGATCATCATGGATGACGGCTTTCAGAACCCCTCGATCGAAAAGGACTTCAGCCTCATCGTCGTGGATGCGGGCGCCGGCTTGGGTTCTGCACGAGTGTTCCCGCTCGGTCCTCTTCGCGCCCCGCTCGATTTTCAGCTCGCAAGGGCGGACGCGGTCCTGATCCTCGGCAGGGGAGGGCGAAGAGCTGAGGTTGTCGCTCTCATTGAGCAGGAACGCCGCCGCCCCTTGCCGATCTTCGGCGCGGGGATCGTGCCGCTCGTGCCGGACGGACTGCGCGACCGGCAATTTTTGGCCTTCTGCGGGATCGGCAGGCCGGGCAAGTTCTTCGATACTTTGAAAGAGGCAGGCATTTCCGCCGTAAAGAGCCGTAGCTTTCCCGATCATCATCCCTATACCGAGGACGATGCCCGCTCGCTCATGGCCGACGCCAAGGCGTTGAACGTAGGACTTATTACGACTGAGAAGGATCGCGTGCGGCTGCAAGGCAAAGGAGGCGCGCTGGCGGACTTGTATCAATCCGCGGCCGCGTTGCCGATAACGATAGAGTTCTGGGGCGATGCGGAAGAGCGGATAATGCTCGCCCTGTCAAACGGTCCGCGCGCGCTTGTCATGCCGAAGCGGCCGTAGACCTTCCAGGTCATGGCCGGGCTTGACCCGGCCATCCATGCCATTGCAACGTCAGAGTTTGTTTTCCGCATGGCCGCATCAAGTGCGGCCATGACATGCGGTGGCGCTCACTTGATGCGCAGCCGCTCCAGGTGACGGCGTAGCGAGACTTGTGCGTTCGCGTAGGGTTCCTGATAGGCCACGCTCCAATAGCGCAAGTCCTCGATGCGGATAGGCTCGCCAGTGACCGCGCACCGGACGTAGGCACCATTCTTGAGAACCTGAAATTCGCCGTCGAGGTAGCGGATTTTCGCTTCTTGCCCAAACGCGAAGGAACGCTCCATTCAATTCATGCTTCGTCCACACCTTAAAGTAGAGTGCCCTGGCTGCCGTCGTCCTTGTTGACCGGGACCGTCCGGCGCGGGGCCTGAGCGGTATTCCTTCGCCGCAAGGCAGGCTCGCCCGCCTCGGCTTCCGGCCCAAAATATTGGGCCGAAACGTGACCATCTGCAAATTCAATTTCAAGGCCGGTGGGGGCCTTCAACGCTGCGGCCCGGCGTATCACCTCGCCCTCGGCTCCCCTCACAAGCGCGAAACCCCTGTCCAGCACGCTCCTGTGGCTCAAGCTTCTCAAGAGCTGCGAGAGCGAAACCATCTCGAATGCCTTGCGCTTGAGCGTGCTGAGCGCGCCCTGCGTGGCTCTTACTGCCAGCGATTCCAATCGTTCCCGCTGCCGGATTGCGGGTCCGGCGAGGAGGGTGGGCTTCAGCCGCGCGGCGCGGTCATTGAAGCGCTCGCGCTTTTTCGCTGCGTTCTCGCGGAAACACTTGAGCGCGCCATCGCCCGCGCGGTTGAGCCGCTCGGCCGCGCGCTCCAGGGGTACTCTGACGAGGCGGATGGAGAGCCGGACAGTGTAATATTCAAGGCGGGCGCGCGAGCGCTCGCTGAAATGGCGAAGCGACTGGCCCAGGAGCGCGCCCGCGTTATCGAGGCGCTGGCGCGGGACAGCAAGAAGCGTATGGGGCCGCGGCAAGCCGCGCTCGGCGCCGCGAAACTCCGCGCGAAGCCTCTCGAGGTGCCGCCGGACGCATCGACGCGCGCGGTCCGTGCATTCCGACAGCCGCATGACGAGCTCCGAATGCTTTGGCACAGCCCATTCGGCGGCTTTCGTCGGCGTCGGCGCGCGCGCGTCGGCGACGAGATCGATCAGGGTCCAATCCGTTTCGTGGCCCACCGCTGAAATCAGCGGGATCGTGCTTTCGGCCGCGGCGCGGACAACGGCCTCCTCATTGAAGCCCCACAGGTCTTCAAGGCTGCCCCCGCCTCGCGCCACAATGAGCAAATCCGGCCTCGGCCATGCTTCCAAGCCTGAAAGCGCGTTGAAGCCGCGGATGGCCGATGCCACCTCCGCGCCGCAGGTCTCGCCCTGGACGCGCACCGGCCAGACGATCACACGCGTCGGGCAACGCTCGGCAAAACCATGCAACATATCGCGGATCACGGCACCGGTGGGCGAGGTCACGATGCCGACGACCTGCGGCCAGAAAGGCAGCGGGCGCTTGCGGGACGCATCGAAAAGGCCCTCGGCGGCCAGCTTCTTCTTCCGCTCCTCCAGAAGCGCCATCAGCGCGCCTGCGCCAGCAGGTTCGAGCTGGTCGATCACGATCTGGTAGCTCGATTTGCCGGGAAATGTCGTGATGCGCCCCGTCACGATGACCTCAAGCCCTTCCTCGGGCTTGAATTTCAATTTCGCGAATGCGGTGCGCCAGATAACGGCATCGATGCGAGCGCTGTCGTCCTTCAGCGAAAGATAGGCATGGCCCGAACTATGCGGGCCGCGATAGCCCGATATTTCGCCGCGCAGCCGCACCAGCCCGAACGCATCCTCGACCGTCCGCTTGATGGCCGATGACAGCTCCGAGACCGTAAATTCCGCAACATTCGAAAGCGGCGCCGCTTGCATCTTCGTTAACATGTACCCGTCGCGTCATGATGTCTATAGGCGGCGACCATGACGTGATTCGACGGCGCGATGCGAGGCGAGGAACCCTGCGCTGGCTCTCTAGTTGTGCTTCGCGCTAGGGCGGGCGCTGCGCACGGCGGGCTGGGGCTGTAATATTGCTTCGTGCCAGCCGAACTCTTTTGACACTACCTTCACAATCTAGCGTTCGACGCGGAAGCTTAGCTCACGTCTTTCTGAGTTTTTCGTGAGGACCAAATACCTTATTGTTGCTGTCAGGAATAACGCGACGAAGGAGACTTCACATGGCAATGGTACGCAATCTGGGCATCACGGAATGGACTGCCATCATTTTGGCCACCGTCATCACTCTTGCACCGCTGGTGCCGTACGGCGTCTGATACCAAGGGCGAATGCACCTACATAAGGGCCGTGAACGGAGGACGCTCGCGGCCCTTTCTCATGGCGTTGGTTGAAAGGGGCGGCGCGAGGATCATCCCAGCCGCCCGGCTTGCTCTCGCACTATCCGAAGCTGCAACCGACGCCGCTCAAGAAGCCGGAGTAGCGCAGGAAATGGAACGTCCGCAATGCTGGCACCATTCTCAAGGCTTAAGATCGAGTCCCATTCTGGTAAGGGCTGCGCTCTCTTCATCCGGATTCCGCTATGACCAATACCGCTTCCACCGGCCTTCGCGTTCTTATCGCTGACGATAATCCGGCGGTGCTCGCTGCCGTTCGCACACTGCTCAATGGCGACCCGGAGATAGAAATCATTGCCGAGGCGCAAGACGGCGAAACTGCACTTCAAATGGCTATCGAGCTTAATCCCGCCGTCATGGTGCTTGACCTGTCCATGCCTGGGCTCAACGGAGCGGAAGTCACGAGGCAGCTGCTCGCTCAACTCTCGACCTGCAAGGTTGTTGTCCTGACAATGCATGAGGATCGCGCTTACTTGCGTAAGCTGATCGAGGTGGGTGCGGTCGGCTACGTGCTCAAGCGGTCGATGGCGAAGGATCTTCTTCGAGCAATTCATGCCGTCGCTTCGGGCGGTATGTATCTCGATCCATCGATCGCCGCACTCGCCGTCGATAGAACACCCGATAGGCCTTCCAAGGCAGCAGCTGGAGCCGACCTCAGCGAGCGCGAAGTGGAAGTGCTGCGGTTATCTTCGGCGGGTCATAGCAATAAGGCGGTCGCAAATATCTTAAAGATCAGCGTCGGGAGCGTCGAGGCCATTAAGGCGCTGGCAATGGTTAAACTCGGCTTTGACAACCGGGTCGATTTGGCTGGCTATGCGGTTGAGAAGGGCTGGCTAGCCGGAAGTGATGAACAGCGTGTCGATTGATGCAGCGGGACCGGTAATAAGCGGTACAGGCGCTATCAGAACCAGAAGCCGTTCCAATGAAAGCGCGGTTCCGGCGGCAGGGGAGCCAGCCCCGCAAGCTGCCCATGAGCGCCCGGAAACAGGAGAGGCGCGGCGGCGGGCTTTCGCAGCGCCATCAGCCTTGCGATGCGCCGTGCCGTTTGCGGATGCGTTCTCAGAACCGAGGGCAACGGGATGCGCCGCCCGGGCATAAAGATGTCTTCCCATAGGCGCCCCTGATAGCGTTCGAGCTTGTTCAGCGCCGACGCCAGCGCCTCTGGATCGCCGGTGAGCGTAGCCGCGCCAAGGTCGGCGTCGTATTCGCGCGAGCGCGACAGCGCGAGTTGCAACAGGCTCGAAAGAGCCGGCGCGAAGTAGAGAACGAGGATCGCCGCCCATGGCATCGTCGCCCCTGCGAACAGCGTCGCCGGAACGCTGACGAAAAACAGGAACAGGGCAAAGAACGACATGCTTCGCGTGAACCGGCTCAGCATGTCAGCAAGGCTCATCACCCATATGTCGTTGTTCCGGATGTGGGTAAGCTCATGCGCAAGCACGCCGGCAAGCTCCCTGAAGTCGAGGCGGCGCAACAACCCTTCCGTGACGCCCAGCGAATAGTGGGACGGCGTGCCCACGGCGAATGCGTTGAGCGTCGGGCTTGGGATCACGTAGAGCTGGGGAGGGGCGGAAAGACCGGCCCGCTTGGAGAGCGCCTGCACGATGGCGAAGAGATCCCCGCCGCGCCGCGGGTCAATGGGTGTGGCCTTGAACATCCGCATGATCGCGTCGGGCGCAACCCTGGGGCCGATGAGGGCAAACACCCCCACAAGAATGACCGCCCAGAAGACGCCGTCCCGCCCGAACAGCTCGTAGGCCGATAGCGCGCTGATGGCGCCTATCCCGCCCACAAGCGCGATGGACTGCGCGATATTGCGAACGCGAGCGCGATTACGCTGCTCCTCGTCGAGATACGCCATCGGAACTCCCTGCACCGTATGCGCAGGGATATGGCAAGGCAGGGCGCATTCTCAAGCGAGGGCAATGTCAAATGAGCTTGAGACGCTCGGGCTAAGCAGAGTGCAAAGGCTTCGCCGACATTTGGCCGTCCCGGTTCTCAGGATCGGCCGCCGTCTGGTCTCGCTCGGTGGAATTCAGTAAGATGCGCCCCTCCAGGCTATGCTTCATACTTTAGCATCCACTGTTCGTAGGGCATGCCGTAAACGTGCTCACGCGCCGCCTCCGGGGAGACAGACGCGCCCACACCAGCGGCCTCTTCCTCGTACCATTTGGAGAGGCAATTCCGGCAGAAGCCGGCGAGGTCCATGAGCTCTTTGTTTTTCACGTCGGTCCGCTGGCGAAGATGCGCAACAAGCCGGCGGAAGGCCGCAGCCTCAACTTCGATCTCTGATTGGCGTTTTTCCAAGTTTTCCATATTAATCTTTCCTCGGATAGGTCGTCGTCAGAGTCTCTTATTATACGGAATTCGTATTTAATCCGTGTAGCGCGTAAATTCCATCTTTGGCTGTGAAGCACTAGAAGCTTGTACATTATTGACCGAAAGCGAATGATGCTCGCGACAACTTTAGCATTTTCTACGGAGTTCTTGAGCTGTATTAATTATTTTCGCGAGTTAGGGAGCAGCCGGCCGTAGCGAACCCGCGGAGCCTAGCCATAACCGCGGCTCTGCCACCCATTTTCATCGGCTATGACAGCGTACGGGCGAAACGAGTATCTCCGGGCCAAGTCTGAAGAAAGACTTCCTCGCTGGCGCGCGGAGCCGTTACATGTTAAGATTTTATTTACGATCAGCCACAACCGTCGAGGTTATTCATGTCTAAGGAATTGCGAGTGTTGGCAACCCGCTGCGGCAGCTGTAGCTGCGGCTGCCCCACAATTATGGAAGGCCCCGAGGATTCCATCGTCATCATTGGGTCGAGCAGCAGCGTCTTAGTTGAAGCTGCCGCGGTCAAGGAAAAGACTGGAGTTGGCGAAAGCGCGGTTGTGATCCCAAAAAGTCTGCTGATCGAGGCCTTGCATCTGCTCCACGCTCAGTGATTGGAGGCGTCCGATGGCGTTTGCCGCAGCCCCCGTCTTTCTCTTGATGGCGATTATCGCCTATCTCCAGCACCCGCCGCTATGCACCGCGCCGGGCGGCCTCGGATACTTGAGTTCGATGTGGTTCATGTACGTCGTCATGAGCGTCGTTCATTCCGAGCCGTGGCTGTCCCTGGCCTGGCTGCCGTTTAAGAATGCGGCACTCAAAGAGCGCCGGCGAAAACAAGAGGTTTGAGCGCCCGCCAACAAAATTCGCGAGGCTAAAGCGGCGCTTGATGCGCCGCAGTGGCAATTATCGGCATACGCGCACATATGTGCAAACTTTCTTGAAGTTCACCCAGCGGCATTGCTTTTCCATCCGGCAGCGCGGCTCCGCGGACGCGGGCGGGGCGTCGAACGCGGCGGCGCAAACGCATGCTACGAGGGTTAAGGCTAACAAGGTTTTCATGGCGGGCTCCTTCGGCGGCGTATTCTCAGTGTTCTGGAGCGTATCCGCTTTTGATGGAATCAAAAGCGCGCTCTAACTCTATGTTTTGTCGTGCGTCTTATCGGAAAACCGCTTCACACTTTTCCGGACGCACTCTAAGGGCAAGACTGCAAAGAAACGCCGAAAGCGGCTCTGCGCTTGCCGTCGTTGAAGCAGCCGTCGTGCCAAGCGCCGTCGAAAACGCTGGACGCGTTCGTCAGCGCGCCGCGGCCGTTCGGCTTGCCATTGAGGAAGGCGCCTTCATATCGCGCCTCGCCCGCGGTCAGAACGCCTTGGCCGCTGGGCATGCTCTCAGCGAGTTGGCCCTTGAACTGGCCGCCTGGCCAACTTTGTGAGCCTTGACCGACCTGTCGGCCCGCGCGCCACTGCCCTTCGTCGCGCTCATAAGTCTTGCCGCTTCGCCGCCACTCCAGAATGCCCGCCCCTTCAACAAATCCGTCTTTGCAAGCGCCAGTCCAATGGGCCGTTTCGCCCGCCATCGGATTAGGATTCCAGACTTTGCAACCATCACCGGCAGCCGCCCAGTCTCCCGCTGCCGCTCTCGCGGCAAAGAGCGAAAGCAAGGCGCAGAAGGTCACGCTTATGGCCCCGAAGCGCCCCGTCATCTGGCCTCCCGCTCCGCAAAGGACGCATGCCGGGCTTCCCTGAGAAGCGGCGGGACAGTCTCGTTCAACAAGTCCGCGTCCACATTAATGAACGTATCGCGGATGACGCCATGCGCGTCGACGAGATAGCTGACCGGCACCGCGTCAGGAGTTCCGAAGCCGTTCTCCGTGGCTTCGGATAAAAGCGCGCCAGGGAACGGCAACTTCGAGAGCAGAGCGATCATCTGGCTTCGTTTGCGCGGCTTGTCGATGCTGAGCGCGACAACCTCGAAGCCCTCGGCGCGATGCTTCGCATGAAAATCGCCGATTACGGGAAACTCCTCGAGGCAAGGTGCACACCACGTCGCCCAGAAGAGTACAAGGACGACCTTGCCGCGCAAGGCCTCCAGGTCAAGGATCTCCCCTTGCGCGGTCGCGACTTGCAAGGGCGGCGCGCGCTCCTTGAGACGCGGCGTGGCGGATACCGGCTGCGCCTGAAGAGCGAGCAGAGACAGCGCGGCCGCCAAGACGAGCCGCACCGTTTGTGTTTTGAAGTTATGAGCCATGCTCAAAATGTGTAACCCAAGGTGATCTTGGACAAGAAGGGTGAAACGAGCTGATTTCCATTCACGTGCTGGTAAATCGGGATCTCGATATCGGCATACAACTTGAACGTCCTGTTGTTCGGATCGTCGATCACCTTGGTGAGGTCGATGCCTGGAGAGATGAAAACGCGGTCGAAACCCGTATCGAGAGGATCGGCTGCGAGGCCGCCATCGCGCTCACGGTGGGAGAATATGAACTGGAGCAGCGGCGCAACCTTGTCGAACGGCCCCACATTATAAAGGTTGTTGTAGACGATGCCCAAGGCACCGTCGGCCTGGGCGCCGGGGCGGTAACCCGCGTTGACGCCCAAATCCGGATCGTACGCCGAGCTTGTCAAAAGCGGCTGCAAATATTTGACCTGTGCGAAATATTGCCAGGCGTTGTCGCCCGTGATCATGCCCCGCCAGAAGCCGCCAAGGATTAGGTCGGTGCTGCCCGTGCCGATTTGCGTATCGCGGTCGAAGCCGGCCGCCGTATAGCTGCCTGTCGGTAGTTTCAGACCGAACATGATGCCCTTCGACATGTCGTTCGAGAAGCCGGTGTACATGCCGGTGATCTCGATGTCGCCGAGCTGGGAGGTTCGATACGAGTCGAATGGCGGAATGCCGGTGCCGGCGTCGTCGGTCAGGAAGGAGCGGTTTGCGGTAGGGACGCGCACGTTCACGCCCCAATCGCGGTTGAACATATAATTCAAACCGGCGACATACCAGTCGGTCAGAATGTGCTTATCGCTGTTGTTGGCGGCCGGCGCCTTCGAGGCTCCGCTCCAATTTGTATTCTGGTCGGAGTGGTCCCAGTCGAAATAGACGATGCCGCCATGGTCGCCCTCTTTTGGAAGGAGCGCGCTCGAACCGACATCGAAGACGCTGCATCCGCAGGCGCAGGCGAGCGTCTCGGCCGGAATAAGGGCGCATAAGACCAAAGCCCCGGCGAAGCGCCGCGTTAGCTCGAGGACAGAAGTGAAACGCAAGGTACAAAAACTCATCACATTGACTCCGCTTGCCGCTACGCGGCAGTGTTCGAAGGAATCTGAAGTGTCAAATCCGCTGGTTTGAGACGTGTCAGGAGAGCGAAAAATCACGCGAGCGGCGGCGCGCGCGGTTGTCCATCGTCCGGGACTTTCGCAACAGCCCTCAAAATCCCGCGATCCGGAAAAGGTGTTGTGTGTGCCGCCCAGCCGCACGCGAGATAGTTATCGCTGGAAACGGGAAGTATGGGGGGATGATGAAATGCGGCGCAGAGAGGGCAGCTTTTGCAAGGCTGGTTCTCATCGCGCCCTGGAATGCCGGGCAAACTCCCGTCGCCGTGACGGCAAAGCGAGGCTTCCAGCTCTTCGAGTTGCACACCAGACGGAAGCTCTAACTGCGACAGATCGCTGGCCGGATCCGCGAAGCTCGCCTGATGCAGGGAAATGGTGAGACTGCCAACAAGAAGCAAGAAAGCAGCAAATATACTTCCCGCGAAACGCCAGCTTGGTTGCAGCCGCAACTCACTCTTTCGGCGCTTGACCCTCACACGCTCTCGCCGCACTCGTTCACATCACAAGCTAATTCCACCCGGTACTAAATTAATCGGCCTCTGTCCCACGCAACTAGTGCACGAAGTCCTCACCAAAGATTAATTTATTTAGAGAGTTCTGCGTAGGGCAAGATTTGATTGCAATAGGATCTTCAAGCCGACTCGGCGCGGATCGGATCGCGGAAAACGCGGCAGGACCGCCACCGACTCCAAAATGTTTGCTTAGAGCGGCTTTCCCGTCACGTCGTCGGTCGCCCAGGTCTGGCTCTGGAAGGCGAAGAAGAAGGCGGTCGCATCGCCGTTCGGGAAGCGCAGGATCAGGCCGCCATCCTGCCAGATGCCGTCGTCGCGATCGTGCGGCGGCGGGCTGCCCTGGTTCATGTGGATGTCGTGAATGCCGCGGCCGGGCAGGAAGCCGAAATACTTGTCGGGTTTGTCCGGCTCCGGCCCCCATGGGTTTCCAAAGGCGAAAAGTTCGGCGCCCTCGGTGTCCATCACGCTCGTCAAAGCCGCGCTGAGCAGATTGTCGAGAGCGTCGGGATCGCCGATAGACGCAGTGTCGGCGCTGCGCATCGCGCCGGTATCGAAAAAGCCGCCGCGGACATAATCGAGGCGCAGCTGCCTGTCCTCTTGCGGAGGCCGCGTCAGCCCCTGCTGCAAAGAGGTCAGATTGTTGAGGATGGGATGCGCGAAGTGGTGCTCGGCACGAAACAGCAGATTCGTGGCGTCGTCAGAGCGCACGTTGACCGCAAGCCGCCATGGCCCGTCCGGCGTGCCGATTAGCACTTCGAGATGCGGAGCCGGATCGTCGGGCTTATGATGCAAAATCTGAGCGGGCTTGCCGCGCAAAACGCCATAACGGACAGGCATATCGATCCCCCCTTTTGTTCAGTCGAAGCGCTACTGCGCGAAAATACCGGGCCTGGCGAGCGCTCGCCCTTCTTGTGGTCTTCGCCATTGTCGAGATAGACGCGGGTTATTTCAAAGCCATAGAGATCGGGATCGTCGCCCTCGACGTCCCAGGCCAGGTATCCAACCTCATTATTGCAGTAGGCGTGAGCTTTCGTGATGCTAATCATGAGCCCCCCGGCGCAGACAGTCATAGCAAATGCTGAGTTTATGCGGTCGTCCGGCCACGCGCCATCGCCCGATCACATGATCGAGCAAATTTAATTAAATTGACAGCACAGCTCGAAGTCTTGGGACGAAACGTCGTAGGCACCATCGTGGACCGGGGCCGGACTTGTCATTGCCTTACCTCCTGTGGCATGACCGCATCTCAACAAGAGTGATTTGAGGACTCGACGCGATGCCGACACTGACCGTTTTGCCTTCGGGCGCTGCCGTGGACGCCTCTGAGGGTGACACCGTGCTCTTTGCACTTCTCATGGCCGGCATCCCTATCGGCCACGAGTGCACCGGAAAAGCACAGTGCGATGGGTGCCAGATCCTCGTTCATCAAGGCGGAGAAAACCTCTCGAAGATCGCAGGCCCCGAGAGCGACCGCCTCAAGCAGATCCCCGGCGCGCGCCCGGCGTCGCGGCTGGCCTGCCAGGCGGTCGTCAGAACCGGCGAAGTAACGATCGAAGTTTTGAGCACCGAAAACCCAGGTGCAGAAGAAGCGAAGGAATTGAGGTCCTGGTAAGGCACTCCCGCTGTTAACGGGAGGCTGCAGCCCGTTTTCCGGCACGCGCCCTTTAGGTGTTCGGATGCAATTACAATAGAGCAGCCGCGGCCCGCAGGGCATTCGCCCGGCGAACTGCGAGTGCCTACTTAAGCGCGGATGAGGCGGGGCGCGGTTGTCCGCTTCGGGGAGCGGCGCTTCAAGAATTCCGGCACCACGTCCTCGACATCATCCACCACGATGTAGCGCGTTTCCAGACCCGGCCGTATGAACAGCTGCTCGCGCATCCGATCGAACATCTGAAGCAGGAGATCCCAGTACCCGGCCGTGTTCACGATGAAGACCGGCTTGTCGTGATGGCCAAGTTGCGTCCAGGTGAGCTGCTCCACGAGTTCTTCCAGCGTGCCGACGCCGCCCGGCAGCGCAACAAACCCGTCAGACAGGTTGAACATGAGCATCTTGCGCTCGTGGAATCCGTTGGTCACGAAGCGCTCGTTAATGGTTTCGAGGGCGTTTTCGATTTCGAGAAGCGATGCGGGTATGATCCCCGTGACGTGGCCGCCATAATCGCGGACGGTTTGGGCAAGCGTTCCCATGAGCCCGTTTCCTCCGCCGCCGTAGACGAGGCCGATCTGAGCTTCCGCCATTGAGCGCCCGAGAGTTAACGCTGCGGCCTTAAAGCGCGGATCCTTCCCTGAACCGGAGCCGCAATACACACAGAGACGTTTCATTTTCTTTTGTTTCATAGGGCCGTCATCACATCCAGAACGAGCGCGGTCAAGAGCTTAGCCGATGCCGGCTTGCCCGCCGCTTAAGGAACTAAGCTCTCGCCAATGGCGGAAATCCGCTTATATGGAGAGCGGGCTTTCCAGTTGCCATGCGTCCCCTGAAGCTCTTCTGAGCCTTTATCATCAAAGAGGCATTTTTTGCACCATCATGCCGTTTCCCATTACCCAGTAGCGCCCGAGCCAGCGGGTGATTCTCATCGTGCGATCCTTAAGTATTTGCTTCCCTTTGTGTGGCCGAAGGGAAGGCCGGATCTGAAATTGCGGCTAGTGCTTGCGGCGGCGGCGCTAATTGCAGCGAAGGTCGTCACGATCGCGATGCCGCTGGCCTATAAGGGGGCGGTGGATGCACTGACCGCGCTCGGCCAATCCGGCGCCTCGAACAAGGCGGCGCAAATCGCGGCCATTCCCATCGCCCTGATCGTTGCTTATGGCGTAGCGCGGGTCTCGATGATCGGCTTCATCCAGTTGCGCGACGTGCTATTCACCCGCATCGGCCAGCATGCGACGCGCGTGCTTTCAACCGACACGTTCCGCCATGTGCATGACCTCTCGCTCCGCTTCCATCTGGATCGCAAGACCGGCGGCCTGTCCCGTGTGCTGGATCGCGGGAAGCTGGCGATCGATCTCATCATCCGCATGGGATTGCTGAATCTCGTTCCGACCCTTCTCGAAGTTCTGTTCGTGTGCCTCTTGTTCGGCTTCTATTTCGGGTGGGAACTCGTAGCGATCGTCCTTATCATGATCGTGATTTACGCTTGGTTCAGCTTTTTCTTCAGCGAAAGGCGCATCGCCATCCGGCGCGAGTATATCGAGGCGGACATGGATGCGAGCACGAAAGCCGTCGACAGCCTGCTCAATTATGAGACGGTTAAATACTTCGGGAACGAGGGCTGGGAGGCGAGCCGATTCGACCGTTCCATGGAGAAATACGAGCGCGCCAGCATCCGCACCTACAGTTCGCTCGCTGTTCTGAACTCCGGCCAAACCCTAATTTTCACGGCAGGCATGGTGCTCGCGATGCTGCTCGCGGCCCGCGGCGTCGCGATGGGCACGATGACCGTCGGCGATTTCGTGCTGGTGAACGCGGTTTTCATCCAGCTCTATCAGCCGCTGAACGTCATGGGCATGATCTATCGGGAGTTGAAACAGGCGCTCGTCGATATCGAGGCGATGTTCGCGTTGCTCGGCCAGGAGCCCGAAATCAAGGACAAGCCCGGAGCGAAGCCACTGATCGTCACCAAGGGCGCGATCAAGTTCGAGAATGTGTTTTTTTCCTACGACGAAGCGAGGCCGATCCTGCGCGGGGTCGATTTCGAGGTGCCGCCAGGGCACATGGTTGCGCTTGTCGGGCCCTCCGGCGCAGGCAAGTCCACGGTTTCCCGGCTGCTCTATCGCTTCTACGATCTGAAATCGGGCCGCATCCTGATCGACGGGCAGGACATTCGCGACGTCACCCAGGAGTCGCTTCGCGCCGCCATCGGCATCGTGCCGCAAGATACGGTGCTCTTCAACGACACCATTCAATACAACATCCGCTATGGCCGCGTGACCGCCACCGATGAAGAGGTGCAAGAGGCGGCGCGCCTTGCGCAGATCGATGAGTTCATCCAGCAGTTGCCGCACGGATACAAATCGATGGTGGGCGAGCGCGGGCTCAAGCTATCGGGCGGCGAAAAGCAGCGTGTCGCGATCGCGCGCACGATCTTGAAGGCGCCGCCGATCCTGATGCTGGACGAGGCGACTTCCGCGCTCGACAGCTTCACGGAAAAGGAGATCCAGGCCGCGCTCGATCAGATCGCCAAGAACCGCACCACACTCGTGATTGCGCACCGGCTTTCGACCGTGATCCACTCCGACACGATCCTCGTCATGGACAAAGGCCAGATCGTCGAGCGGGGAACTCATGCTTCGCTCCTGGCCTCCGGCGGTCTTTATGCAGGACTGTGGGAGCGCCAGCGCGAGGCCGAGGAAGCTCGGCGGAAGCTTGCGGAAATGGTCGTAGAGGGCGCGCTCACGCCCGAAGATGCCAAGCTCGATCCGGTTCCTCCCCCGAAACTTGTACCGGCGCAGTGAGTGGAAGAGATGGCCTGTCGCAAAATGGAGCGGGGCCAATAACCCTCTCGCCCGATTGTTGGAACCGCGCTGTCGCCACAGCCTCGCTTCAGGCTGCGCTTTCTCAAAATCTGGAAGCCGCTGTGCCTTTCATGTGACAGCTTTCAAACACCTTTCGTAAACAAGATGTTATCGCATTTCCGGGATGCGTCATCAACAGGCTTTGCACGCTGTGCGAGTTATAGCCATCTGCTGCAAGCTTGCGTTGAAAGTCCGCCGGTGGCATGTCTTTTCCGTGTTCCGCGTAAAGCTTTAAAGTAACCAACGTAAGCGGGAAAATCATGTCAGTCGCGAAGTTTGTTCGTACCGGCGTCGCTGTTCTCGGCGTCCTTCTTATGGCCCAAGCGGCCCACGCAGCCGACCCCTACTACTCCGGAGGCGGCTACAAAGATCAACCAATCCCTCCCCCTCCTCCAGGCGTAATCCCGGTTCCATTTTGGCAAGGCTTTTACGCAGGCGGCCACATTGGCGGCGCGTGGGCGAACATCGATGGGGCCAGCAATGTCTTGTTCGTGGGAAGCGGTTCACAGATCCTGACCGACAGAAATGTCAGCACCTCAGGTTTTTTTGGGGGCGCCCAGATCGGATATAACTTCCAGGCTGCGAACTTTCTTTATGGCATCGAGGCCGATCTCGGCGGGATGGACATTGGCGGCAACCACACTTTTACCGTCGCCAATCCCACACGGTCCTTGATTGTTTCAGGCTCCGGGGGCTGGTACGGCGATATTACTACTCGCGGCGGCCTTATCTACGGTAATGCCCTCCTCTATGCAAAGGGCGGCTTTGCATTTTTCGGCGGCGGCGTCACCCTTGACGACGATTTCGACAGCATCCATCAAAACAGCGGCACATTTGCAGGCTGGACCATTGGAGCGGGCATTGAATACATGCTCAATCCAAACTGGACGATTAAAGTAGAGTATCTATACTACGATTTTAGTAATAACAATTTCAGCTGCTGCTTCAACTCATCCACCGGTCGGCTGGACAATAGCCTCACCGCGAATACGGTCAAGCTGGGGTTCAATTTCATTTTCCACTCGCAGGTAGCCCCTCTCTACTAGATCGCTGCGGCCGCCTTGTCATAAGGCGGTCGCAATATTTTGATCAGCAGGCGGTAGATGGTTGATCAAAGCTGGGCTATGAGAGCGCCCATTTACAACAGAAGCGCGCGAATCTGTTATTGCGCGGCGGACATCTGGAGACCCCATGTTGAACCTGCCGGCGCTGGAGCAAGCGCCCGTTAATGCCAAGCCGTTCCCATTCGTCGTCGTTCCAAATTTTGTAGACGAGAAAAGGTTGGACGAGATCGAGAAGGACTATCCGGTCATCACCAAGCCCGGGAGCTTTCCGCTCGAAACACTTCGTTCGGGCCCTGAATTCTCCAAGTTCATGAATGAGTTGCGGCATCCTGCGTTCCGAAAAATCATGGAAGGTAAGCTCGGTATCGATCTTGAAAAGCGCCCTGTCACAATCACCGTGCGAGGGCAGGCGCGAAGGACCGATGGGCGAATCCACCTGGATAGCAAAAGCAAGCTTGTGACCGTTCTGCTCTACATGAACGGGCAGTGGGAGGCGGATGGCGGCCGGCTCAGACTTTTAAACTCGCCGGACAATCTTGACGACATGGTCATGGAAGTGCCGCCTGCGCGCGGCACGCTTTTGGCATTCCTCAATGTGCCGAACGCCTGGCACGGCCACAAGCCGTTCCAGGGCGAGCGGCGCGTGATCCAGCTCAATTGGGTGCGCGACAATTGGGTGGTTTGGCGGGAGAAAACCCGTCACAGCATCTCGGCACTCGCTAAGAAGCTGAAGCGTTAGCCAGTGTGGACGATCCCCGCCCCGGGCGTTGGCAACGCGCTGGGGCGTTGACTTCACGCTCGCCGGGGCCGCGGCTGATAACATGAAAGGGCCGCTTTAGGGCATGCCTTTACGCATCGAAACTTTCAGTAATGCATCGGGCGGTAATGCCTTCTTCAAAGCGCTTACGCATCCGATTGCCGCCGAGAAGGCGGAGGCGCTGCTGAACGCGTTGCGCGCTGAAGGACGCGTCGCGATCTACGACCCCCTCAATATGGCGGACATGGTTTCGCAAGCCTATGGCCTCGAGAGCCTCCCGCTGGACGGCTATTATGTTCAGGACATAGAGCGCCGAGAATGCGTTTTTGCCGATTGCAAGGCTCGGTTTGTGACCGGGCTTCCCACATCCGAAGCCACTTCGCTCCTAGTAACGGCCTTCGACGCGTCCCGCCTGACCGCGCAAATCAAGCACCTGATACCGCCCGCAATGAAGGTTTATAGCCTCGATGCGCTGCGACTTCCGGACGGCATGTTGAGCGATCGCGCCCGCTATCTCTCCCCGCTCAATTTCGCGACCAACTTCGTGTTTTTCCGCGATGGCGATGGCCATCACA
Organism: uncultured Alphaproteobacteria bacterium; assembly: GCA_963834165.1. GTDB lineage: Bacteria > Pseudomonadota > Alphaproteobacteria > Rhizobiales > Rhodomicrobiaceae > Rhodomicrobium. The sequence goes on from CAWIAL010000016.1 coordinate 137,005, forward strand.
CGCGGCTTGTCACAGCCAATTATTGGGGCGGTTACGGGGCGAAGGATGTTCGGTTCTGGTGCCGCATCTATGGCGAAACCGGCAATATTCTCGCTGACTGGGAGGAAAAGGCCGGGCCGCCGCAGAGCGCTTACATCATCGACAGCAGGGAGATCAGGGATCGGTTCGGTCTCCCGGAATTTACCGGGCAGCTCTTCATTCATGCGCTCGGCATCCAGGGCCATGACGTGGTGAAGTACGCGCTCGACACTTACGGCGACACGCCCGGCATTTTGTCCTGCACCCACGACGCCAATTCATGGCCTGCCGACTTCTACGCCGGGCTGCCCGCGCCAGCGGACGGCGAAGACGTGGTTCTCTGGGTACAGAACAGCCAGCCTTTCGAAGTCCCGGCCGGGGAAATCGCGCTGAACATCATGGGCCGGGAGGAGAGTGCACCGCTTCGAACGCCACTCGCGCCCTTTGCCACGCACCGGCTCAGCGTCTCCGAGATTCTGCCCCGCGCGCACTGGCCGCAGCAGATCGAAATCACGGCAGGGCGATATGTGGTGCGGCCGCGCTATGAGGTGTTTGCGAAAGCGGGACGCCAGCGCATCGCTCACGTCAATGTGGAGCGAACGGACCTGAAGTCCGATCCGAAACTATCGGAGCTTGGCGCAATCATGGGCAAGGGGCATATCCTGCCAGCCCCGGTCCTGCCGCTCGAGCGCTTCGAGTCGCTGATACTTCCGACACCTATGGCGCGGGGCATCTCGCATTTTCCGCTGAAAGCCATTGTCTTCGATGCCAGCGGCGAAGCCATTTTGGAACACCCTTTTGGCAATCTGCCGCGCGATCATGCGAGCGTTCTCGATGTCAGCAAATTGCTCCGGGAGACCGGGCGCACGCTGCCTGCTGGCTACGGCCACGTCGAACTCGTTTACGATTTCGAAGCGGGCCAGGAGGCCGACGGCTGGATGCATGGGCTGTTCCGCTATCGCGACCACATAAGCGGCCACGCAGCAGAAAGCTCCTTCGGCAGCCATATGTTCAACTCCGCTCTCGTCTATAAGAACGAACCGCAGAGCTACGCCGGCCGGCCGCCGGGGCTGACCACGCGCCTTTTCCTGCGCATCGGGCAAAAGCCCTACGACACGCTGTGCCATCTGATCTATCCCGCGTCGACGTCCTGGCACGCGAAATCGGACACGGCGCTGATCCTGATGTCGAGGGAAGGACAGGAGATCGCCCACGCGCAGGCCGCCATCCCCTGCAGCGGCTCCTATCATTGGCGCGTGAGCGACACCTTTGAGCCGGACGCGCTGGAAGCGGCGGGCGAAGGCGCCTATGCCGTGATCCGCGATTCCACATGCCGGTTATTCGGGTATCATGGCCTTGTCTGCGGGGACGTGTCTTTCAGCCTCGATCACATGTTCGGCTTTTAGTGGCTTCTGCCGCGGGCGGGAAGCGGCCTCCCACTCTCGCGGATCTATTGGCGTCGAAATACAAGCCTGTTGCCCCGAACGCCGCGTTTTCAACCGGCCCTCGGGGCCACACGGCGAACCGGCTTGATTTTAGCGTTGCGAGAGATCATTCTCCGGCGCAATCACTTATCGCTGCGTTTGCTTACGTATTCTCAAAACGTCCAATCCAACTGTGATTGCGTTTTGATAGAGCTGCGGCTTTTCATTGGCAGGAGACATGTCAAAAGAAGAACTGTTGGAATTCCCCGGCCTGATCACGGAGCTTCTCCCGAATGCGACCTTTCGTGTAAAGCTTGACAACGGCCATGAGATCATTGCGCATACAGCGGGCCGCATGCGGAAGAACCGCATCCGTGTTTTGGCCGGTGACAAAGTCCTAGTCGAGATGACGCCCTATGATCTTACCAAAGGACGCATCACGTATCGCTTCAAGTAGGGCGGCGGCTGTCCGTTCCTTGAAATCCGATGGTGAGCGTGCTCCCTCTGCTGTCGTCCAATCGAGCGCCAACAAGCTTCTCGTGCTGGCAAGCGCGTCTTCGCGCCGCTTAGCGCTGCTGGAGCAAGTCGGCATCGAGCCTAACGCCTTGCGGCCGGCCTCGATCGACGAGACCCCGCGCAAGGGCGAGCAGCCCCGTTCCTACGCGCAAAGGCTTGCACGCTCGAAGGCGATGACAGCCAAGGAACGGCTGGAACGCGAGCCCAATTTGGCAGGCGCTTTCGTGCTCGCCGCCGATACGGTCGTCGCCGTCAGCCGCAAGATCATCGGCAAACCCGAATACCTCAACGAAGCCGCCGCTGCGCTGCAAGCTCTTTCGGGCCGTTCCCATCGCGTCTATACCTCGATCTGTCTCATTACGGACACCGGCGCGGTCAAGATGCGGACGGTGGAGACACGGGTGCGCTTCAAACGCCTTGCCGCCGAGGAAATGGATAGTTATCTCGCCTGCGGCGAATGGCGCGGCAAGGCTGGCGGCTATGCGATCCAAGGGATCGCGGGTGCTTTCGTGCAGAAGATCGTGGGCTCCTACTCCAACGTTGTTGGCCTTCCCTTGAACGAAGTCGTGCAACTTTTGACCGGCGAAGGGTTTCCCGTTTACTTCAACTGGCTCAATCGCGCGGAAGTCGAATCCATTTGAGATGACGGACAAGTCCAACGGTGCGGCGCAGGAGGCTGAAACGGTCCCGCTCTGCGTCATATGCCACGCACATCCCCAAACCGAAAAATACCGCCCGTTCTGCTCGAAGCGGTGCGCCGATGTGGACCTTCATCGCTGGCTCGGCGGCGTCTACGCCATTCCGGGCAAGCCCGAGGAGGAAGAGGACGAAGGCGACCCGCGTGGCGGCGAGGGCTGATTTCTATCGGCAATTCATAACCTTCAAGCCAAGTTCGACCTCAAGCACATCGAAATCTCTGTCCGCATGCAGCAGCGGCAACGCATGCACGCCAAACCGAACTGTCGGCCAGGATCACTTGTCAGTCCGCATGGCTTCGAGATCGCCATCCCACGCGAGCTTGCCGCGATAGCGGCGGAAGCCTTCCTGCGATTTAAGCCGGACGAGAAGGCGCAGCGCCTCCTCCACGGTTTCCCGCTTCGTCTTGAGGCCGCCTTCCCGATCAGTTCGTCGTAGATTTCTATGTTAGTGCGCACAGGCCTTCCTTTGTGTGCGGAACGCAAAAAATATACACATTGTTGAAGTAGCCGCAGGCAATTATATTGGCACGTTTGCCGGGGCTGCGCGACCCGGGGCCGTCTCTGTAATGCCGAAGGCTATACCAGCGCGCTTGGAGCCTTCAGCCCCGTTCAAGGCTTGCGTGCTTTCTGTCCGCTGACGGGAGTTGACGCCCCGTACTTCGGCGCTATGATCCGGCTTCCCGATGGGAGTGCCCCACTGGCGGAACGGTAGACGCGGCAGACTCAAAATCTGTTGCCTGCAAGGGCGTGCTGGTTCAAGTCCGGCGTGGGGCACCAAAATCGAGCCGAGTTCAGCAATGCAAGTATCGATGTTCAAGATAGTGCGGTCTTTACTTGCGGGATTTGCGGCTTTTTTGATTTGCCTGCAACAGGCTCACGCGGGGCCTGCCCTTCTGACTGAGCCATCCACAGGGCTCGTCCTTTATGCTGAGGACGCCGACCAGCCTTGGCGGCCCGCGTCTCTCACGAAATTGATGACGGCTTATCTCACCTTCGAGGCGATCCGCGACGGCAAGCTGTCGCCGGAAGACCTTGTCACGTCTTCGAAACTTTCGCAGAGCCAGCCGCCGAGCAAGCTGGGCCTGCCCCTCGGCGGACAGATCAATGTCGATCTCGCGATCAAGGCGCTGATCGTCAAATCCGCGAACGACGTCGCCATCATGCTGGCCGAGAAGATCGGAGGGACATCCGAGAACTTCGTCGAGATGATGAACAAGACCGCCAAGCGGCTCGGCATGACGAATACGCATTTCGTCAATCCCAATGGTTTACCGGTTTTCAGCGCCGAGAACGTGGAAGCCCCGGAGCAGGCGGTTACGACCGCGCGCGACATGGCGCTCCTCGCAAACATGATCCTGAAGGAGTTCCCGCAATACGCGGACATCTTCGCCATGACGGAGGTGCGGATCGGGAACCGCATCGTGACCACGCATAACGGGCTTCTCAAGAGCTATGACGGCGCGGACGGGATGAAAACGGGGTTCATCTGCGCGGCCGGGTATAATGTTGTGGCAAGCGCCACGCGGAACGGCCGTCAGCTTGTGGCCGTGGTGCTTGGCGAGAACTCGGGAGCGGCGCGGACAATCCGGGCGGCGGGGCTTTTCGAGCACGGGTTTGAGATCTATCCGTGGAAGGCGGTGCTGGCTCCGACGCTTGCGACGTGGCCAGTGGCGACGCCCGAAGGCGCGAAGGCCCCGGATATGCGCAGCATCGTCTGCAGCGGTCGCAAGCTCACAAAGACCGCCAAGAAGCAGCTACAGAAGGGAAAGCGGCCGCTTCTAAAGCCCGGCCACCGCAGCCCCGCCGCTGGCAACAGGAAGCGTACAACGCGCGGATAAAGTCCCCCCCTGGCCGGCACTCTTCCCCTCTCACGCTTCCAGCGAAATAAGTGGAAAAGTTAAGACTCCCTGAATTGAGATATTTGCATCTGAATTGATGCTTGAGATATCAGCCTTAACGGAATATGGTTCACAACCTGTCATATGAGAGGGTTTTCATTTGTTAACCGGAGCCCAGCTGCGCGCGGCCCGTGCGCTTCTCGGGATTGATCAAAAGACGCTCGCGGATCAAGCGGGTGTCTCCCTGCCCACAGTGCAACGGATGGAAGCAAGCCCTGGAATAGTCCGCGGAGTCGTCGACAGCCTCACGAAAATCGTGGAGGCGCTCGACCGCGCGGGGGTGGAGCTGATCGGGGATGGGGCCGTAAGCAGCGTAGGTGGCCGGGGTGTGCGCCTGAAGAGGCCGCAAGAAAGGTCTATCGAATGAACGCCCCGGCGGGTTGGCAGCTTTCGGCGCTGGCTTGCGCGCTCGCGGTCTACGCGGGCGCAGCCCTGATAGCGGCGACCGTGCCCCGCCGCTCGCTTTCATTCGTTTATCCGGTTTGCGCCGCGGCAGCAGCGCTCGCTTGCGCCGCGGATATTTCGGCCTTTTTCGAGCAAGTCACCCTTCATGCGCACCTGCCCATTGGCTTGCCTTCGATCGGGCTCCACTTTCGCCTCGATGGCCTGAGCGCCTTTTTCGGGCTGATCGTCAACATTGGAATTTTCGCAGCCAGCGTCTATGGAGTGGGGCTCGGCGAGCACGACCTTTCCAAGCGCATCGAGCCCTTTTACGCGGCGTTCTGCGCGGCGATGAATGTCGTTCTCCTAGCGGACGACGCCTTCGGCTTCCTTTTTTTCTGGGAGCTCATGTCTCTCAGCTCGTGGATGCTCGTCGTATCCCGCCACGAAGACGAGGACAGCCGGAAAGCGGGTTATGTCTATCTCGTAATGGCGGCCATCGGCACGACGGCGCTGCTTTTCGCGTTTGGGGGAATGGCCGGGGCTGGCGGCGGCTACGCCTTCGATACCATCCGCGCCAGCCAGCTGACGCCGCTCGTATCGGCCCTTGTACTCGCCGCTGCCCTGATTGGCACGGCGTCAAAAGCGGGCATCATGCCGTTGCATGCGTGGTTGCCGCTCGCTCATCCCGCCGCGCCAAGCCATGTGTCGGCGCTCATGAGCGGGGTCATGACCAAGGTGGCGATATACGCCATAATTCGCGTCGTTTTCGATCTTCTGGGCGATCCGCTTTGGTGGTGGTCTCTGCCGTTCATCATTCTGGGCGTGGCCACGGCGGTCGGCGGCCTTCTTTATGCGGTCCAAGACCAGGACCTCAAGCGCTTGCTGGCCTATTCCACCATCGAAAATGTCGGCATCATCTTTGCTGGGATCGGCCTTGCAATCGCGTTCAAGTCATCGGGCATCCGCTATGCCGCCGCGGTGGCCATGGCCGCGGCGCTGATTCACTCGCTCAATCACTCGTGGTTCAAGTCGCTGTTGTTCCTCGGCGCAGGCGCGGTATATCACGCCACGGGGCGCAAAGATCTCGACGGCTTGGGCGGCCTTATTCACCGCATGCCCAAAACCGCCTTCTATTGGCTTATTGGAGCGCTTTCGATTTCCGCGCTGCCACCGTTCAACGGCTTCGTATCGGAGTGGCTGCTGTTTCAGGCGGTGCTGGTTGGACCGGTCTTTCCCGAGCCGATCCTGCGGTTTCTGTCCCCCGTCGTTGGCGCAATGCTGGCGCTGGCAGCAGGACTTGCCGCAGCCTGCTTTGTGCGGGCATTCGGGACCGTATTTCTTGGCCGTCCGCGCAGCACGGAAGCCAGCGATGCTCACGAAGCGCCATTTTCGCAGACGTCCGCAATCGGGCTGCTCGCGGTGCTATGCGCTCTTGGAGGACTGTTCGGCGGCTTCACAGCTTACGCCATCGGCCCATTGCTGACGACGCTCGCCGGGTCCGGGCTGATGCAGCTTGGCGAAGGCCCCACTCCATTCTCGCTCATCGCGTTCGATGAGGCGCGCGCAATCTACGACGCTCCCACGATCGCACTGTTCGTCGCCATCTCGGCATTCGCGACGATGGCTGCCGTCCATCTACTGGCCAGCAAGAAAACGCGCCGCTCGCCTGCCTGGGACTGCGGCTTTCCCGATGCTTCGCCCGCCACCCAATACACGGCATCGAGCTTCAGTCAGCCGCTTCGGCGGGTCTACGGCGGCATCGTCTTCAGCGCCAAGGAGAACGTGGACATGCCTCCGCCCGGAGAAATCAGGCCGGGGAGGTTTCTGGTCCGGTACTCGGATTATCTCTGGCGCTATCTCTACCTTGAGCCGGCCGAGGCCCTCTGGTCTCTCTCGAAGCAGTTCAACGCCATCCATTTCCTGACGATCCGCCGCTACCTCGTTCTCATGTTCTGCACTCTGATCACGCTTCTTATCATAACCGCGACGTGGATGTGATGGCCGCTACACTGCAATCATTCGTCGCTCAGGGTGCCCAAATGTTCTTGGTGCTCGCGATTGCACCCGCGGTGACCGGGATCACCCGGCGCGTTAAAGCGCGGCTCACGCGGCGCCGGGGAGCGCCGATCCTGCAAGGCTATCGCGACCTGTTGAAGCTCGTTCGCAAAGATGTCGTGCTTGCCGAAAACGCCTCGTGGTACTTCCGCTCCGCGCCTTACCTGATCTTCGCCTTCACCTGGGTCGCGGCGGCGCTGGTCCCGACGCTCGCATCGGGGCTGATGTTCAATTGGGCGGCCGACGTGGTGGCCTTGGTTGCGCTCATCGGCGCAGCCCGCGCGCTTCTCGCGCTCGCCGCGATGGACGCGGGCACGGCCTTCGGCGGCATAGGCTCCTCCCGCGAAATGATGATCGCCTCGCTCGCCGAACCGGCGACCCTTCTGGTGGCGCTCACGATAGCATTTGCTGCCGGGACGACGAGGCTTCCCGAGGTCGCACAATATCTGATCAACCAGCCGCTTGAGATCCGCGTCTCGTTCGCGCTTGCCTTTGTTGCGCTCGTCGTTGTGGCGCTCGCCGAGAATGCCCGCATTCCCGTCGACAACCCCGCCACGCATCTCGAATTGACCATGGTGCATGAGGCGATGGTGCTCGAATATTCCGGGCGTCACCTCGCCATGATCGAAGCGGCGGGCTATCTCAAGCTCGTTCTGTACATCTCGCTCATCATCTGCCTTTTCCTGCCATTCGGCATGGCGCCGCTCAATGGCGGACCGCAGGCCTGGGCGATTGGGCTTGCCGCTTATCTGGCTAAGGTCATCTTCGCAGCCGTGGCGCTGGGCGTCTGGGAAGTGAGTATCGCGAAAATGCGCGTGTTCCGCGTGAGCGAGTTTCTCGGCGGGGCGTTCGTCTTCTCCTTCCTCGCCATCCTGCTCGCGTTCCTTTCAAGGGAGGTGCTGCGGTGACGAACGCCTATGACGTTGCGCATTTTCTCGCCGGCATGATGCTCGTTTGCAGCTTCACGCTTCTCTATCAGGACCGGATTTTCGCCGTCCTCAATACATTCGCGGCACAGGCGATCATGCTTTCGCTGGCTGTTGCCTGGCAGGGCCTCGTTCAGAATTCGCCCGACCTTTTCATCACGGCGGCCATGGCCTTCGGGCTCAAGGGAATCGTTATCCCCGTCGCCTTGAACCGCATGATCGTTCGCCTCGGCATTCACCGCGACGTGGATCAGGTGGTGAATGTGGGCGTGGCTATGTTTCTGGGGCTTGGCCTCACGAGCCTCGCGCTGCTGCTCGTCCTCAAGGTGACGCCCGGGGCCGCGTCCTTCACGCGGGAGGGGCTTGCGCTCGCGCTTGCGATCATTCTCCTCGGCTTTCTCCAGATGATTACGCGGCGCAACGCCGTGACCCAGATCGTCGGCTTCATGTCCATCGAAAACGGCCTTATCCTCGCGGCAACAGGCGCGCGTGGCATGCCGCTCGTGGTGGAGGTCAGCGTCGCCTTCTCCGTGCTGATCGCGCTTTTCGTTTTCGCGGTTTTCGTCTTTCGAATCCGCGAGCGCTTCGACAGCGTCGACATCGAGTCGCTTGATCGCGTCAGGGGAGCGCAACGATAAATCAGGCGGTTTACGCAGTCGTCGGCATCCCGTTCCTTTCGGCGCTTATCCTGGCTCTCATTCCAAGCTACAGGATAACGGCGTTCGGCAACGTGATCGCCTCCGGGCTCACCTTTGCGGCGGGCCTGTCGTTTCTCGCCCTTCCGCCCGTTGTTGAGAACTACGTCATCCTCGACAACCTCAACATCTTCTTCATCATCCTGAACACGCTTGTTGCCTTCACCACGTCGATTTTCAGCGGAAGCTATATCGAGCACGAGATCGAGACGGGTCACCTGACCCCGCTGTTCGTGCGCTTCTACCACGCGATGTTCCAGGGCATGATGGGCGCGATGAACCTGGCGCTTCTCGCGAACAATATCGGCCTGATGTGGGTCGGCCTCGAATTCGCGACACTCATGACCGTCATCATGGTCGGGATTTACCGGACCCCATCCGCGCTCGAGGCGGCCTGGAAATACTTCATCCTCGGCATCGTCGGCATTTCGCTCGCGTTCTTCGGCACGATCATCTTCTATCTCGCGGGGCAAAGCGTGCTCGGCGAGGGCGTCGCCGCCATGACTTGGAGCCGCCTTATTGAGGTTGCGCCGCAACTCGACGCTCCGCTCATCAACCTCGGCTTTATCTTTCTGCTGGTGGGCTACGGCACCAAGGTAGGGCTTGCGCCGTTGCATGCGTGGCTGCCCGATGCCCATGCCGAAGGCCCCACTCCGATCTCGGCGGTGCTGTCCGGGCTTCTACTGAACGTGGCGCTGTTCGCGCTCCTGCGCTTCAAAATGCTGATCGCGGCCCATCCCGGCGCACTGAAGCCGGGGCCGATCATGATCACCATCGGGCTGATCTCGCTCATCTTCGCGGCGTTCATGCTGTATCAGCGCCGCGATATCAAACGCCTGTTCGCCTACTCGTCGATCGAGCATATGGGGCTCATCACCTTCGCCTTCGGCATGGGCGGCCCGCTCGCGAATTTCGCGGGTCTTCTCCACATGGTGATGCACAGCCTGACCAAGTCGGCGATTTTCTTTGCGGTCGGCCATGTCACGCAGGCCAAGGGCACGCAGCGCCTTGCCGACATCCGCGGCTTGAGCGTTTCCCACCCCGCGCTTGCCGTGGGGTTGGCCGCCGGCGTGATCGCGATTTCCGGGCTGCCGCCCTTCGGCGCTTTCATGAGCGAATTCCTGATCCTAACATCGACCTTCGCCCGTGAGCCACTGCTTGCGCTTGCTGTTGCTTTCGGGCTGCTCGTCGCATTCGGGGCGCTCCTTCTTCGACTTCAGGATGTCCTATTCGGCACGCCCACCGAACCGGTACATCGCGTGAACGCTTCCGCAGCGCCGTTGATCGTTCATCTCTCCCTCGTCTTGATCGCAGGGCTTTATTTGCCGGCAGCGATGGTCTCCTGGTTCCAGCGTGCCGCGGAGTTGCTCGGATGAAAGATACCGAATACCCCGGCCTCGACACCGACAGTATTGCGCTTGCGACTACGATCGAGCATGAGACGCCCGCGCGAGACGGCTATGCACGGCTCGAGGCGACGGATTCGCTTTGGACCGGTCTCGCCAAAGGGTGCGCTACCGGTTGGCAGGACTTGAGCGCGCTCTGGTTCGATAACGGCAAGATGCACATGGCCCTGTCGGACCCGCATACCCGGCGGCGAGCCATCTTCTCGCTCGTCGCGCGCGACGGCGCATACCCTTCCGTGGGACATCACCATGCGCCGGCGATGCGGCTTGAGCGGGCAATGCGCGATCTCTACGGCACTAACCCTATAGGACTGCCCGACGAGCGCGCATGGCTCGATCACGGCGTATGGCCAACCCGGGCGCCGGCGAGAACGGAAAAGGGATACCGGTTCCTGGCCGTCGAGGGCGCGGGTCTGCATCAAATCCCGGTTGGCCCGGTCCACGCGGGTATCATCGAGCCGGGACATTTCCGATTTACGGCGAACGGCGAAACCGTCGCCCGGCTCGAAGAGCGGCTCGGCTACGTCCACAAAGGGGTCGAAGCGCTCTGCGCCGGAGCCCCCATCGATCACGCCGCCAAAGTCGCCGCCCGCATCTCCGGCGACAGCACCGTCGCCTACAGTTTCGCTTTCGCGCGCGCCATTGAAACGGCGCTCGGCTGGGAGGTCCCGGTCCGCGCCCATCTGCTGCGCGGGGTCATGGCTGAACTGGAGCGCCTTGCCAACCATGTGAGCGATGTCGGCGCAATCTGCAACGACGCCAGCGTCGTCGCCATCCAGTCTCGCTGCATGCTTATCCGCGAGGACATCTTGCAGACGAATGCCGGGTGCTTCGGCCATCGCATGATGATGGATCGCATCGTGCCCGGCGGAGTCTCCTGCGACATGAATGAAGGGTGCGCTATCGGAATCCTCGCGCTGCTTGAGCGGATCGAAACCGGGTTTTACCGGGCAGTGCGCGCTTACGATCAATCGCCGTCGCTGCAAAATCGCACGGTGGGCACAGGGATCGCAGAGCCCGAATTCGTCCGCGAGTTTGCTGCGGGCGGGTACGTCGGGCGCGCCGCCGGCCGTGCTTTCGACGCCCGCGCATCCTTCCCCTATCCTCCCTACGACAGCGCCGTTTTCGACGTGCCCACCCGCACGAAGAGCGACGTGGACTGCCGCGTTTGGGTCCGCATCGACGAAATCGGCCAGAGCGTCTCCATCATCCGCCAGCTTCTCGCAAAGCTTGAGGCAGGGCCCGTGCTCGCGCCGCCGCCTCCGTTCGCGCCCGGCACAGCAGCCGCGCTTGTCGAAGCGTTCCGCGGCGACTTGTTTCTCTCGGTCCGGCTCGAAGAAGAGGGCCGCATCGCGCATCTTCACGCCCGCGACGCATCCTGGTTCCAATGGCCACTGCTGGAGACCTCAATCAAGGGCAATATCGTCGCCGACTTTCCGCTTTGTAATAAGTCGTTCAACTGCTCCTATTCGGGCCACGACTTGTAAGGGCCGCCGATGCACATCCTCCTTCTCGACGCCCTTCTCAAAGGCCCCGCAACGACCGATGCGCCAAAGCCCTCCGAGGCGATGCTTGCGGACCTGGCCAAGGCGCTGGGTGAGCGTGCGCGCAGCCGGCTAGGCCGTTCGCTCGCAATCCGAGAGGTTGACGCCGGCTCGTGCAACGGTTGCGAGCTCGAAATTCACGCGCTCAGCAACCCGGTTTACGATGTCGAGCGCTTCGGCCTGAAATTCGTCGCCTCGCCCCGGCACGCGGATGTGCTCCTCGTGACCGGACCCGTCACCTGGAACATGCGCGAGGCGCTGGAGCGCACCTACGCCGCAACTCCCGACCCGAAATGGGTCGTGGCCGTGGGCGACTGCGGCGCAAATTGCGGCGTGTTTGCGGGAAGCTACGCTTGCGCCGGGCCAGTGTCTTCAGTCATCCCTGTGGACCTCGCCGTAACCGGCTGCCCGCCGCAGCCCTTGGACCTGCTGAAAGGTCTGCTCGGTCTCATGGACGAGACCAATAAGGTTTGACCGGTAGTGTTGCCGGGAATGCGCTGCGGCGCGTAGCCTTAACATGGGCATTGGTTTGAGTTTATTGCGATCCGGTCCCGGACAGCCACTTGGGCCGATCCGGGATCTTTGAAAACGCAACTCATACCGAACGCAATAAACGCTGCCCCCTGTGTCGTGCCCGCGAAGGCGGGCATCCAGTAATCGGAAGCCCAAAAGTGTTCGAAAACAGCAACTTATCATAGCGCTTACTGGGTCCCCGCGTGCGCGGGGACGACAATAAAGCCGGTCAAGAAATTCGGCGCCAAGTATAAGACCCCGGGTAAAGCGGAAGATGATCTTGCTGCCAGGATGAGCCAATTGCTCTCAATAGTCCCCGTTATTCGTGCTCGCCTCGTCGAGAATGCGCACGCTGCGCATGTAAGAGGCGTAGGCCTTTTCGTCGGTGTCGCCGATGGCCAGCACGCCCAGCTTGCCGAACTCCGACAGCGCGCCGATGAGGTGGAAGACGACGCCCTCCTGCGTTGCCGCGTTGAAATGCAGGCCCTTCGTAGCGGCGATATCGATAAGGTCCGACGGCGTCAGGCCGCGATAGTGCTCCTCGTGCAGATTATCGGACGCATAGTAGGAGCACGGCTTGCCGGCAGCGCTGATGAAAAGGCCCGTCCTGATGTCGTAGCTCCCTTCGGTGAGGAACTGCAGCATCAGGAAGGGATGGGTCGTCCCGCCCTTGCGCAAATTGATCTCGATTGCATAATGCCGCCATCGGTCGCCCTCGGGAACCGAGAGGAAATCGATGCCGAACCGCCCCAACACGCCTTTTGAAGCCAACACTCTGGCGGCGCGCAAGCCCAGGTCCTGGATTTCGAGCCGGTAGGCCGCGTCGGCCGGAAAACGGCAGCCGAGAAACACTTGGCCGTTGCTGCCGCCAAGAACCTGATCGTGCGTCGAGATGACTTCGAGGTTTCCGGTTGGATCGACGCGAAACTGCGCCGAGGGAGAGCGCTTCGTCTTGCCTTCGAGAAACTCCTCGACGATGCCTTCCATGAGCTGAACTTTTTCCAGGAAGACGTCGAGCGTCATGCCGCGGGCCTCGAAGGCGAGGTCCGGCAGCTTGTTCAAGACCCAGGCTTTAAGCCCGCTCTTGGGCGCGCCCTTGAAATCGAAAATCGCATTTCCTTCGCCCGAGAACCCCTCATTGAGCTTGACCACAGCGCGCTTTAACTCGGGCTTCATCTCCTTGAGCCGCGCGAGCGCGTCCGCGACGTCTTCTGCGTTGCGCAAGTCTTCGAAACCTGCCGGCAGGTCAATACCGGCCTCTTTGAATATCTTGCGCGATCCGCTCTTCGAGCCCCAGTGTGCGAGCGCCGGGTCGGCCCCATAGATCGGCAAGTCGAGCTTCAGGGCGAGCTTCTTCTCAAGCGGCGTGACGGTGAAGAACGTGGCATGGGCCGACTTGGGATCGGGGATCGCCTCCCTGATCCGCCGCATGAGGCGGGGCCTCGCCAGGATCTTCGCTGTTAGAGGGGCATCGGACCTGTCGTAGCAGGACAACAGGACGAGGCGCTTGCGCGCATGCTGGGCCGGAACGCCCGGCAACAAATGCAAGTAATAGTCGATGATCGGCTCGGCGATAGGCGTGCTTGTTACGTAGACAACGCGCGTTCTAGGAAACCGCAGCAGGAGAAGCAGGCAAAGCAGCCGCTCCTCGTAATGATGCACGCCCGTAATCCTCGACATGACCTCCTTGTCGAAGGTGATGCTCGGGATGATGACAACTGTGCGCGGCGCGCCTGGATCGCTGAATACTTCCTGGAATGTGGCGCGGAAGTGCTCTTGCAGCGCCTGGTAGCGGGCAAGCTCCTCCGGCCCGAACGTTACGGCATCCGCCTCACTCAAGCGCTCGCCCTGCGGTTACGCTAAACATCAAGCGTTCCAATATAATGATCAAAGCTAACGGGTTTGCTTTCACGGATCAAGCAAAGCCGCTTGGGCCGATCTTGGCTCGTTAAGGAAAAAGCAAAGACATGACAGCCGTTCACACTCCCGAAGACCTTGCAGCCAGCGTTCAAACGCTTCTCGCGGAGCTTGGCGTGCCGCGATGTGCGACGGCGGCGGGCTCGCTTGAAGTGCGTTCTCCGATTTCAGGGGAGGTTATCGGCCGCGTCCAGACCGCGGACGCTGGCGAGGTAAATAGCGCAATCGAGGCTGCGCATGCGGCGTTTTTGAACTGGCGCGACGTGCCGGCGCCGAAACGCGGCGAACTCGTCCGGCTGCTCGGCAATGAGCTGCGCGCGAGAAAGGCGGCGCTTGGGACGCCTCGTATCCATCGAAACGGGCAAAATTATCTCCGAGGGTCTCGGCGAAGTTCAGGAGATGATCGACATCTGCGACTTCGCCGTAGGCCTTTCGCGCCAGCTTTATGGCCTGACCATCGCGAGCGAGCGCGCCGAGCATCGCATGATGGAGACGTGGCATCCGCTCGGCGTCACGGGCATCATCTCGGCCTTCAATTTCCCCGTCGCGGTCTGGGCCTGGAACGCGGCGCTCGCGCTTGTGTGCGGGAATGCCTGCGTGTGGAAGCCATCGGAAAAAACGCCGCTGACCGCGCTTGCCACTCAGGCGCTGTTCGACCGGGCCCTTGCGCGCTTTCGCGAGGCGGGAAACTCCGCGCAGGACGGATTGTCTACGGTGATTGTCGGCGGACGCGAGGCAGGGGAGGCGCTGGCCGATCACCCGCTCGTGCCGCTCGTCTCGGCGACCGGATCGACCGCCATGGGACGCGCCATCGCGCCTCGCCTGGCCCAACGCTTCGCGCGTGCAATCCTCGAACTCGGCGGCAACAACGGGGCGATCATCTGCCCCTCCGCCGACCTCGACCTGACTTTGCGCGCGGTCGCCTTCGCCGCGATGGGAACAGCGGGTCAGCGCTGCACGACGCTGAGGCGGCTCTTCGTCCACGAGAGCATTTACGAGCGCTTCGTGCCTCGCCTCAAGCAGGCATATGCCTCGGTGAAGGTCGGCAACCCTTTGCAGCTGCAAACGCTGATCGGGCCTCTCATCGACGGAAACGCCTTTGCGGCGATGCAGACTGCGCTCGAAGCAGCGAAGGCGGCTGGCGGGGCGGTTGCAGGCGGCGCGCGCGTAACGCAGAAAATGTGCCTGCCGCCGCGTTCTATGTGCGCCCCGCGCTGGTCGAGATGCCCGGTCACGCCGGGCCGGTCGAGAAGGAAACTTTCGCGCCGATCCTCTACGTCATGCGCTACCGCGACCTTTCAGAAGCGATCCGGCTACACAACGCCGTCCCGCAAGGGCTATCGTCCTCGATCTTCACGAACGATCTGCGCGAAGCCGAGCTTTTCCTGTCCGCGCGCGGGTCCGATTGCGGCATCGCCAACGTGAACATCGGGCCTTCGGGCGCGGAGATCGGCGGCGCTTTCGGTGGCGAAAAGGAGACAGGCGGCGGGCGCGAGTCCGGCTCCAACTCGTGGAAGCTTTACATGCGCCGCGCCACCAACACGATCAACTACGGCACGTCGCTTCCGCTCGCCCAGGGCGTGACCTTCGATGTGGGATCATAAGGAAAAACTCAAGCCCGTGTCGCTTCAATCGGAGGAAAGCTGACTTTCGAAGGCTTATAGCCATAGAGCCATATCTGAAATTCGTCTTCGCTTATCCGGGCCACCGTTTCGGCGAGCGTTGACGCGCTATCCGGCTTATAGGAGGAGAATCCTTGATTTGCGCTGCGAACAGAGATCGCCTCCGTCCGAGGGATGCGACTGGCTTCGTATGCCTGGAGAGCTGTTTCCGTATCGGGCGCTGACGACAGAAAGAACGCCAGTTCATAAGCATCCTCAAATGTCATGCTTGCTCCCTGACCCAAAGCCGGCACGACGGGATGGGCGGCATCGCCCAACAATGTTACCGGGCCTTTGCTCCACTTTCGCAAAGGAGGCCTATCGCAAATGGGGCGCTCCACAATGTCGCTGGCAGGCGTTGCTTTGACGATTGCTTCCACCAATTCTGCCCAGCCCGAAAATACTTCCAAAACCCTGGCCTTGACATCCTCTGCACGCTTGCCAGCCGAAGCCTCTGCCTGGAGCGCGCCTGCGCTCCAACAAGTGTAACCTTCTCCCATATCAAACAGCATGAAGTTCTTGCCATCCGGCGCCGTAAATCCGGTCGATGCGTTTGGCGTCAATTCCTCGTGGGGAAACCGAATGACGGCACGCCATGACATGCGCCCGGCATAGGCGGGAGCACCGTCCCCGATGAGCGCCTGTCGGACGGCGGAATTGATCCCATCGGCCCCGATCAGCAAGTCCGACTCGGCTACTTCTCCATTTTCGAAACGCACTTTTACGCCACCATTATGCTGCTCGATAGCGGCACAGCGATGGTTGAGGTGGATGATATCGGGGGGCAGCGCCGATGCGAGCGTGGATTGCAGCCGCGACCACTGGATATTGAGCATCGGCAGCCCAAACTGCTCCACGATCGTCATCGGCTTCGATATGATCGTTTCGCCCGTGCTTCGCTTCATCGTGAGTCTATCGACTTCGCTGCCTGCCTTTTTCAAGGCTTCAACGATCCCGGGTTGGATGGCATCGAGGCTGGCCAATCCATTGGAAGATAAGGTCAGTCCTGCACCGACAGGTCTCAGCGCCTGTGCCTGTTCGTAAACCTGCACGCTAAATCCGCGGTTGCGCAGGGCAATCGCCGTTGCCAATCCGCCAATGCCACCCCCAATTACGGAAATATTGGCGGCTTTCATCATCGAATTCACCTGAAAATTGAACAACGGAGATAGGAGGTATTACCTCCTTGTGAGTATGATAAGAGCAAATCACTTTTCAATGAATAAAGACTTTGGCTAGACAGTAAGCAAATCTTCTCGATTCTCCTCGCAACCGGAAGGCGTCACTGCCTTAACGTCATGAATTACTGGAGTCTAAAGCCTTATCATTCTGGAACACAAAGCTACCCTCTTGTCATGGCCGGGCTTGACCCGGCTATCCATATAACCCATTGCAAGGCCTCAGTTTTCTCCAGTGGATGGCCGCATCAAGTGCGGCCATGACCGCGAAAGTTGGCGTCTACAGGGGCAATTTGAGAGGATCGGCTACGCCAAAACTGCCGCGAACTGCACGAGCGCCCGGTCGATGTCATGGCGCGTGATCACGAGCGGCGGCGAGATTCGGATGGTGTGCTCGCGCGTGTCCTTGCAGAGAATGCCGCGATGCTTCAGGGCCACGCAATAGCGGCGCGCGCCGCCCGCATCGGGATGAAGCTCGACCGCCAGCATCAGGCCGCGCCCGCGCACCTCCTTGATGAAGCGGCTCTGGATCGCCCGCAAACCGTCGCGGAAATAGTCGCCCATCGCGGCGGCGTTCTCGGTCATGCCTTCCTCGGTCATGACCCGAAGTGAAGCGCGCGCGACCGCGCAAGCGAGCGGATTGCCGCCGAAGGTGCTTCCATGCTCGCCGGGTTTCAGCACACCCATGATAGCGGCGCTGGAAAGCACAGCCGACACGGGATAGAACCCGCCGCCGAGCGCCTTGCCGAGCAGCGTCATGTCGGACTCGACGCCTTCGTGCTCCTCCGCGAGAAGCTTGCCTGTGCGGCCCAGGCCCGTCTGGATCTCATCAATAATGAAAATGATGCGCTCGCGCGTGCAAAGCTCGCGGACCGCGCGCACGTAGCCGGGCGGCGGCACGATAACGCCCGCCTCGCCCTGGATCGGCTCCATGAGGACCGCAACCGTGTTGGGCGTGACCGCGTCCTGAATGGCTTCCAGATCGCCGAAGCGCACGATTTTGAAGCCAGGAGTGAAGGGGCCAAACCTCGCCGTCGCCATCGGATCGGTGCTGAAGCTGACGACAGACACCGTGCGGCCATGGAAATTATTCGAAAAGACAATGATTTCCGCCTGACCCTCCGGCACGCCCTTGACTAGGTAGCCCCATTTGCGCGCGACCTTGATGGCGGTCTCTACCGCTTCCGCGCCCGTGTTCATGGGCAGCGCCTTTGTCGAGCGCGTGAGCGTGCAAAGCTCTTCGAAGAACGGGCCGAGCTGATCGTTGCGGAAGGCGCGCGAAGTGAGCGTGAGCCGCGAGGCCTGGGCCACGAGCGCGTCGCGAATTTTCGGATGGCAATGGCCCTGGTTGACGGCGGAATATCCAGCAAGGCAGTCGAGATAACGGTTACCCTCGACATCCCAAACCCACACGCCCTGGCCGCGGCTCAGCACCACGTCTAACGGCTTGTAATTGGACGCGCCATACTCGTTTTCAGCCGCGATGAAATCCTGCGGCGAGGAAAAGGTGCGGGGTGCGGCCGGGGGCGCGATGTCGAAAGCCATGCTGATTTTATCCTCCAAGGTTGTTAGCGGAAGCGGTTTTAAGATCGAGACGCAGCGTCATGCAGTAGGCCCCGCCGCCCGACATGATGAATGGGCGCAAATGAACAGGCGAAACCGAGTAGCCGCGTTCTTTGAGTTCATCGGCGAGACGGGCGGTCGGTTCCGCCATGACGATCTCGCGTCCGACGTTCACGGCGTTCACCGCAAAGCGCGCCGCATCCTCGTCGCTGGCCTCGATGCGCAAATCGGCCGGCACGTGATCGCGGATGACCGAGAGCGAGAGTTTCGAGAACGCCGGCGGGTAATACAGGATCTCGCCGCCGCTCAAGGGCACGAAGCAGGTGTCGAGATGATAGAAGCGGCCTGAAACCAGTTCGAGGGCACTTCATCGGCACGCCGAAGAAGTCCTTGATCGCCGCCAGCGCTTCGAAAGACGAGCGCGGACCGAAACCCACCCAGAACATCTGCCGCGAGGCATCCCAGATGCAATCGCCCGCACCTTCCTGCCAAATGCCTTTCGGATGCTGCGCAACCTCGTCAAAGGTGCCCAGGTCCTTGAGGCGGGCGAACTCGTTCAGGAAGTGGCGCTCTTCGCCTTGCCGTTCATGATAGCGGAATCGCGCCAGGAGCGCGCGCTTGTTCAGGATGATCGCCGAATTCGCGGGAAAAACCATGTCCGGCAGCCCCGGCGCGCCGTCGATCATGACGACCCGGGCCCGCCGCTTGTCTCAGTGCGGTCGAAAGCCCCCAGGACGCTTCCCGCGCTTCCTTGCGGTTGCGCACTTCGTCCTTTCGCCAAGCTTCAGGTGTCATCCAAGGATTAATCTTGTAAGACACCTCGAAGTGGCTTCCGTCCGTCATAAGAAAAGTGGGTGTATCTGACATCTTTAATTCTGTGGCGATTCGCTGGGTTTGCACGCTAATAATCACCCAGAACTTACCTATCTTAAAGGCAGCAAGTTGCTTGAAATGTGCCGAATCGTTATCAAAATGCGTAATCGGATTAGCAGATTGTTAGCGAATGGACATGGACGATACTGATCGACGGCTCGTCGCTCTTTTGCGCGATAACGCCCGCCTGCCGGTCGCATCGCTCGCCGCGATTCTCGGCATCTCACGTGCCACGGTGCAGAACCGGATCGACCGGCTGATAAGGGACGGCACGATCACCGGTTTCACGATCAGGCTGAGGCCCGATGCCGAGCCCTCTGCCATTTGCGCCATCATGATGATCGAAATCGAAGGCGAGCGCTCGGAGCACATTTTGAAGGTGCTGCGCGGTTTCCCGGAGATTTCGGCGATTCACACGACAAACGGCCGCTGGGATCTCGTTGTGGAACTCAAGACCGCGAATTTGGACGCGTTCGACAAGGCGCTGCGTCGCATCCGCGAAATGAAGGGAATCGCCAGCTCCGAAACGAGCCTGCTGCTTTCCTCGCACCGGAAGTAATACCGCATGCAATAGGCGCTGACTCGCCGCGCTTATGCCGGTTCTTTCCGGCGGCGACTAATCAAAGCCCTGGCGATATCGTCCGGGCAGGCCGCAATGGCTTCGAGATAGGATTGCGCTGCTTGGTCGGGGGTCGTGCGATACTGTTCCCAATCGCGCAAAGTGCTCAGAGGAATGCCGAAGCGCTTGGCAAATTCTTCCTGCGTGAGACGAAGCTGTATGCGCACCAGCTTGGCGCGCGAGACTGGTTTCATCCGCGCAAGCTGCTCGTCGGCAAGCGGCTGGGCATCGGGATCCGCGAGCGCATTCGCATGAGCTTCTTCGGCGGTCATCGCGTCGAAGCGGGACCAGTCGAAAGTGTCGAGCTGGCTCTTAGCTTCTTTTTTCGTGGTATCGCCTTTTTTCATGAGGTTCTGCCGTTCGTGCTGAGATCAAGCGGATCTTGAGTTCGCGTATCGCGTAAGTGACAACCAGCAACCGTCCGCTCACCATGCCGATTATATTGAAGCGGTCTTCGCCATAGTTTTCTCGATCGTCGACGGCTTCAAGCGCTGCCGGGTCGTCAAAGACGTAACGTGCAATCTCAAATGTGAGGCCGTGCTTGCGGAAGTTCGCGGCCGCCTTCTCCCCATCCCATTCAAAATCATCTTCGTTCATAAAAATACTGATTTCCCGTATCTTCGTCAAGATCAGCATCGAATTTGGGAGATGACGAAGAGGAGTTTGTCCAAAGAGTGTTCACAGCGGCACAGGCAGTTGCATTCGGGGCGGCATTCGGCCAAGTTTCCGCGATGACGCCGTCTGAGCTGCCTCTTTTTGAAGCGGATGCGCCCGAACGGGCTGCGGTTGCGCGGGGCGCCCCGAGGACCGTGCCCGTCTTGATGCCGCTCGCGCTCAACGAGGCCTACACTTACGAAGCGCCCGAGAGCGAAACCTTGAATCCGGGGGATTTCGTCGTCGTCCCGCTCGGCCCTATGAAGCGCATCGGCGTCGTCTGGCGCGAGGCGGAAGGCAGCCGCAAGCCGGTCGATCCCAAGAAACTGAAGGCTGTGATCGCCCGGCTCGACGTGCCGCCGCTCCCCTCCATCAACCTCGCATTCGCGGATTGGGTCGCGCATTACACGCTCGCGCCGAAGGGCATGGTGCTGCAGATGATGATGAGCGCGCGGCTGGTCTTCGAGCCAGAGGAGCCGCGCTGGGGCTTCCGGCTCGGCGACGCAACGCCCGCGCGCCTCACCGAGGCCCGCCAGAGGGTGCTTGCCGCGCTTCAGGATGGCGCGGTGTGGTCCAAAAAGAAGCTCATGGATGCGGCAGGCGTGAGCGCGGCAGTGATCGATGGCCTTGCCGAAGCGGGCGCCTTGCTTCGCGCCGAGCTTCCGCGCGCGCGGTCCTTCAGCCCGAAGCCGGATTTCGCATTCGCGAGCCTGACCGAGCCGCAATTGCAGGCAGCCGACGTGCTCTGCTCGGCCGTCGCGCGCGGCGGCTTCTCCTCCACGCTGCTCGATGGCGTGACAGGGTCGGGAAAGACCGAAGTCTATTTCGAAGCAGTCGCGGAAGCGCTTCGGAGGGGACAGCAGCAGGTGCTGATCCTGCTCCCCGAAATTGCGCTGACGAACCAGTTCCTGGAGCGTTTCGAGTCGCGCTTCGGATGCCGCCCAGCCGAATGGCATTCCGCCGTATCGGCCAAGGAACGCGCCCGCACATGGCGCGGCGTTGCCGAAGGCGACGTGCGCGTCGTTTGCGGCGCGCGCTCCGCGCTGTTCCTCCCCTTCGCCGATCTCGGGCTGATCGTGGTGGACGAAGAGCACAACTCATCCTTCAAGCAGGACGACCGCGTCACCTATCAGGCCCGCGACATGGCCGTGGTGCGCGCATCGCTTGGCAAAATTCCGATCGTCTTGAGTTCCGCGACGCCATCGGTCGAAACCATCGTGAACGTGCAGCGTCGGCGCTATGCGCACGCCGTTCTGCCCGCACGATTCTCCGGGAATGCCCTTCCCGATGTGCAGGCCGTCGATCTGAAGGCGGTGCCGCCCGAAAAGGGGACGTGGCTCAGCCCGCCCGTCGCGGAAGCCGTGACCGAGGCGCTCGGCAAGGGCGAGCAGGCGCTTCTTTTCCTCAATCGCCGGGGCTACGCGCCGCTGACGCTGTGCCGCGCGTGCGGACACCGCTTCACATGTCCGCAATGCACCGCCTACCTCGTGGAGCATCGCCTTCGCGGGCGGCTGATCTGCCACCATTGCGGTTTTTCGCTGCCGTTTCCGAAGACCTGCCCATCGTGCCACCGCGAGGGATTGTTGGCCGCCTCGGGACCCGGCATCGAGCGTGTGATGGAAGAGGCCGCCAATCGCTGGCCCGCCGCGCGCATGGTGGTTCTGTCGAGCGATCTCGTGCCCACGACGGCCGCGCTGCGCGAACTGCTGAGCCGCATCACCGCCGGGGAAGCCGACATCATCGTCGGCACGCAGCTTGTCTCCAAAGGCCACAATTTTCCGAAGCTGTCGTTTGTCGGCGTGGTCGACGGCGATCTCAGCCTCGCGACCGCAGACCCGCGCGCGGGCGAGCGCACTTTCCAGCTTCTGCATCAGGTGACGGGGCGCGCGGGCCGCTTCGGCGCTCCGGGCCGCGGCTTGATCCAGACGCACTTTCCGGACCATCCTGTGATGCGCGCGCTCGTCACGGCGGATCGCGAGGCTTTTTACGAGGCCGAGATCGCCATGCGCGAAACGGCCGGGCTGCCGCCGTTCGGCCGGCTCGCCGCGATCGTCGTCTCCGCCAAGACAAGGCCCGAGGCCGAATCCTATGCCCGCGCCCTGGCGCTTGCCGCGCCCGAAGCCCGCCTCATCCAGGTCTTAGGCCCGGTGGAAGCCCCGCTCGCGATCATCCGCGCCCGCCACCGGCAGCGCTTGCTGGTGAAAGCGGCGCGCGAGGCCGACCTGCAGGGCTATCTCACCGAATGGCTCGCGCGCATGGACGCCCCGCGCGGCAGCCTCAATCTGCATGTGGATGTGGATCCCTATAGTTTTTTGTAGCCGGCAGCATGGCGCAACGGCCACCGGGGACAGATTGCGGCTATCGGCAGCTGACATCTGCCGCACAATGGCCTATCCGGCTGTGGAAAAAAACGCCTCGCTTACACGCTTCGTTTACTTGATACATGGTAACGCATACGTTACCTTTATGATTCCTACGGTTGTCGAATACGTTGACGAAGACGGCAATGGTCCGTTTCGTCGCTGGTTTGTCTCTTTGGACGCGCGGGCAGCGGCAAAGCTCCGCGTTCGAGTTGCTCGGCTAGAGCAAGGGAATTTCTCTAATGTAGAGGGGGTGGGAGAGGGAGTTTTTGAGTGCAAGATCGATTATGGGCCTGGTTACCGATTTTACTTCGGAAAAGATGGCGAGGAAGTGGTGATCTTACTCAATGGCGGTCATAAGAAGACCCAACCAGGTGACATAAAGACGGCTAAAGCGCTTTGGCGTGAGTACAAGTCGCGTAAGAAGAAGGAGTTGAGCAAATGCCATTGACCAGAGATTTTAAGGAAACTGTCAGGGCAAGAGCTGAAATTGACCCGGAGTTTAGACGCGCTCTCCTGGAAGAGGCTATAGAGCTTCTAATAGGCGGAGAAGTGGAAACCGGAAAAACGCTTCTTCGGGATTACATCAATGCAACTATTGGCTTCAAGAAGCTCGGAGTGATCACCAGAAAAAGCCCAAAAAGCTTAATGCGCATGCTTTCTCCAACGGGAAACCCCAGGGCAGTAAACATGTTTTTCGTGATCGCGAGCCTACAAAAACAAGAGGGCACGCGTCTTGGCGTTCGCGCAAAAGAAAGCAACTGCGGCTCTTTAGCTGAAAATTGCAACTAAACACACACGTGCGCCCCCCACGGCGCCACAATATCGCGCGCCGAATACAACCAGCTCTTAACTATGATTGCTTTAATGTACAGCCGTCGTTGCAAGAGCATCCACAATATCAACTCATAAAATCCAGAATTAACTCTCTTTATAGTCGTGGGGTTTATTTTACCAAGAAGGGCTGCTGTCTGGACGCTGATCGACGGCGCCACTTGCGCTCCTGAATTGGCCCAAAAGTGAATTTAAGGAAGTCATGCAATGCAACCCCAAGTCCGGCTCGGCGCGCAGATATACTATGTGCCCAAGTTCGATGCGGCGCTCGCCCGGTATGTGCCCGTTACGCGCCTTCATTTTTCTCTCAACCCGCCCCTCGTGACCCTTGGCCACCACCTTGTGATCGAGGCGAGGCCCTCGCTGGATGGGACCCTCGGCCGCGACCGGGTTGGCACCTACTGGATTTCGAAGGAAGCTTACGAAGCTCATCAGGCCCGCAAAGCGCAATCGATTTGGCGCTGGCTTGAGCTTGCGTTTCGCTTTGAGGTAAAGAAGCTTTGGCGGAGCGCGTCAAAGGCGGCTGTTCCGGTCACCGATAGGCTTCACTGGCAATACTGAGATTTGGCGGGCCGGGAAGCGATCCAAACAGGGAAGGTTCGGCCTTTTCAAGGGTGGCGCCGGTTCTGTTTGATAACCGCTCCTAATTTTCAAAAAGCCTGCGCAGTTTGCTGAGGAAAGCGTTGACCAGACCGAGCCGGTCGATTATCTGCTCCGCATGCCAAAATTGCCGATTATCACACTGCCAGACCCGATACTACGCCAGAAATCAGCGCCGGTGGAAACCGTCGACGCCGAGGTGCAGAGCTTTGCCAACAGTATGCTGGAGACGATGTACGCCGCGCCCGGCATAGGGCTCGCGGCCGTCCAGCTCGGCGTATTGCGGCGCATCCTCGTCCTGGACACGGTGAAGGGCGAAGACGTTCCCAAGAACCCGTTCGTGCTTATCAATCCTGAAATTTTGTCCTCCGGCGACACGCCGCGCGTCCACGAGGAGGGCTGCCTCTCAATCCCGCAGATGTATGCGGAGGTGGAGCGCCCCGCCCTTGTGCGCGTCCGCTATGTCGATATTGAGGGGAAGCTGCAAGAACAGGATTTCGCGGACTTGCAGGCGACAGTCGTCCAGCATGAGATCGATCATCTGGAAGGCATCCTGTTCATCGATCACCTGTCGCGCCTCCGGCGCAACCTGCTCATCCGGAAATACCACAAGGCGCAGCGCGAAAAAGCCGCAGCTCAGCAGCAGCTCTAGCAGGCTGCCGAAAAAGGAAGTGTCCATGGTTCGACAGGCTCTCCATGTGGCTTAACTCGTTGATAATACGCGGCCTCATCCTGAGCTTGTCGAAGCCTCATCCTGAGCTTGTCGAAGGATGAAGCCAAGATTTCCGGTTTTTCAGCGGCCTGTTAGTTCAGCCAAGCTTTCGCCTAAAATCCGTTTGGTTTCTAGTGTATTGCCATTTCTTGGCCACGCCTAAGGCTGCCTCGCGCGATGCGATCTGCTCATCTTTTTCCGGCGGCGAGGAAATAGAAGGGTAAGCCCATCCGTTAGGTTAACGAGCCAGGGCGCGGGGGTGTCCGTTATGCTCACGAGGGAGATATCAGTATGTCGTTCTCCAGAAGGCAGGCGCTGGGGGTGGGGGGCCTGGCGGCGCTTGCGATGCTCGGCAACTCGCCGAAAGCCAAAGCGTACTCAGCCTACGACATCGATACCGGCGTCGGCGCTACTCTCGACCGGTTTTACCGGCACGCCGGGTGGTCGAGGGAGATGGCGAACAGAGCCGCGGGTATCCTGGTGTTTCCGACGATCGTCAAAGCCGGGTTCGGTTTCGGCGGAGAGTACGGCGAAGGAAGCTTGCTCGTTCGCGGCCGGTCAGCCGCATACTACAACACGGTCTCGGCCTCCTTCGGGTTCCAGCTTGGAGCGCAGGCGAGGTCCGTCATTATCATGTTCATGACGCCGGAAGCGCTCGACGGCTTTTACAGAAAAGACGGCTGGAAGGTTGGCGTCGATGGCTCCGTTGCGGTGATCACCGTCGGCGCAGGCGGCGCGGTCGATACGAACACCATCCATCACCCGATCGTCGGCTTCGTCTTCGATCAAAAGGGGCTGATGTACAATCTTACCCTCGAAGGCTCGAAGATAACCCGGATCTACCGCTGACCGCGCGCCAATGCGTTGTGATCCCTAAGCGATCAACGTAAAGCCTCCGCAGATTTAAAGGTCCGATCCGCCGCGGAGATCCGCCACTTCGCGCCAAGCGGATTGCGAGCCGCGTTTCTGGCTTGCAAAGCAGGCGCGCTGGGGCTTTAACACGACCTTTATATCCCCGGCTCAGGAGGCCCTCATCCATGGCCCTACGGGTTGTGTTCATGGGAACACCGGACTTCTCCGTCCCAACCCTCAGCGAAATCGTGGGAGCGGGGCATGACGTCGTTGGCGTTTACACCCAGCCGCCGCGGCCTGCCGGACGCGGTATGGAAGCCAGAAAATCCCCCGTCCATGCTTTCGCAGAGGAAGCGGCGCTGCCTGTTTTCACGCCGAAAAGCCTGAAGCGCGCCGAAGTCCAGGCGGAATTCGCAGCCCTCGGCGCCGATGTCGCCGTCGTGGTCGCTTATGGCCTTATCTTGCCGAAGGCCGTGCTGGATACGCCGCCGCTTGGCTGTCTGAACCTGCATGGTTCGCTACTCCCGCGCTGGCGCGGCGCGGCGCCAATTCAGCGCGCCATCATGGCCGGGGACAAGGAAACCGGCGTCATGGTGATGAAGATGGAGGAGGGGCTCGATACCGGGCCCGTTGCTCTGGCGGACCGCATTTCCATCGGCCCCGACGCCACGGCCGGGGAGATCCACGATCACCTCTCGCTCATGGGCGCAGCGCTCATGCTGACCGCGCTCGACCTGCTGGAGAAGGGCGAGTTGACGTTCACGCCCCAGCCTGAAGAGGGCGTGACCTATGCCGCAAAGATATCCAAGGAGGAGACGCGCATCGACTGGACCAAGCCCGGCATCGAAGTGCACGACACCATACGCGGGCTTTCACCTTACCCCGGCGCGTGGTTCGAAGCGCTGCTTGGCGGCAAGGCGGAGCGCGTCAAGGTCTTGCGCTCGGTGCTTGTCCCTGGAAAGGGCGACCCCGGGCTGCTTCTCGACGCAAATTTGACGGTCGCCTGCGGCTCGCAGGCGGTGCGCCTCACCCAGGTTCAAAGGTCCGGCAAGCGTCCTGTCGGCGGAGCCGATTTCCTCCGAGGCTTCCCGCTCGGCAAGGGTACGCAGTTCGAATAAGCACGATGACGTAAAATTGCGCAGGTGTGACACGAAAGCAAGCAGACGTGACTAGAAGTTGAAATTAGCCTGCAAGAGAGTGCCGCCTGTGAATATTTTATTTGGAGACCGATGTGTCCACGTTCTCGTCACTTGGCATGTTGGCTGTAGCCTGCCTCTTCTCTGTCGCTGACCCTTCGCGCCCAATGGCCGGAGAGAACGCTCCCAGCGCCAGCGCCTCGTTCATCGAGCTTTTTACCAGCCAAGGGTGCTCGTCGTGCCCGGAAGCCGATCAACTCTTGGAACAGCTTGCCCAGCGGCCCGATGTCATCGCGCTGAGCTTTCCCGTCAGCTATTGGGATTATCTTGGCTGGAAAGACACTCTTGCACGGCCCGAAAACACGGAACGGCAGCGTAACTATGCCAAGATACTGGGCGAGGGCGATGTTTATACGCCTCAAGCTATCGTCAATGGCATGCAAGACTGCGTTGGCAGCAATCTAGCTGCAATCGAATCCGCCGTTCAATCGACTGCCCCGATTATCGGGAAAGAGGCGGTTCCACTCAGCGTGCACCATGGCGACGGCAAGCTCATTATCGATATTGGCGCGGCGCCGGCGGGGTCGCGGCATCGAAAGGGTAAGGTCTGGGTTGCGACGGTTCTGCGGTCTTTGACAGTGCCGATCAAGCGCGGTGAAAACGCTGGCAACGTCGTTACTTACACGAACGTTGTGCGCGAACTCACCGAGGCTGGCCAGTGGGAAGGCGCGCCAGCGTCTTATGCCATGCCTGTGAGCGCGCTTCCGAAAGACGGGGACATGCTTGTCGTCTTCTTGCAGGCAGAGTCTCTCGGTCCTATCGTTGCGGCGACGCGAGTCGGCGGATGATCTGCACGGAGCGGAAGGCCGATGGCCTTTTGGTTATTCAAGACAGAGCCCGGAACCTTCTCCTGGCAGGATCAGGTGAAGGCTGGGTCGAAGGGTGAGGAATGGAACGGGGTGCGGAACGCACTGGCGCAGAAGAATATGCGCGCCATGAAAATCGGCGACTTGGGCTTCTTCTACCACTCCGTTCACGAAAAGCAGATCGTCGGCGTCGTCAAGGTCGTTAGCGAAATCCACCCCGATTCAACGGATCCCACCGGGCGCTGGAACTGCGTGGACGTTTCCGCTGTGGGGGCTTTTCCGAGGCCCGTGACCTTGGCCGAAATCAAGGCGGAGCCCAAGCTGGCGAATATGGCGCTTGTCAAGAACTCAAGATTGTCGGTGCAGCCGGTAACTTCCGGGGAGTGGGCTCTGGTCTGCCGCATGGGCGGCTATAAAGCAGCGCCGACGAAGAGCCCCCCGGCTGTGGAATGATCCGGCGCTGTGTGCTAGCCGTGAAAAAACATGTAGGCGAAGTAACCAGCGACTGCGATCAATATAATCGAGAGCAGATAGAGGAAGGGAGCCGCGGCCGAAGAGAGGCGCTCATCGAGCAATAGATCGGGGCCGACGGGGCGCAGCGGAACTTCGGTATGATCGTGAGGCAGCTTGCTCTGTGGCCCTTCCTCCATTTCGAGCGAAGTCGGCGGCGGGTCCTCCCGGCGCAAGTTTGCGTCATTCTCTCTTTTGCCCTCGTCCTCCATCGA
This sequence comes from uncultured Alphaproteobacteria bacterium, assembly GCA_963834165.1. GTDB lineage: Bacteria > Pseudomonadota > Alphaproteobacteria > Rhizobiales > Rhodomicrobiaceae > Rhodomicrobium. The sequence continues at coordinate 165,632 of CAWIAL010000016.1, forward strand.
CTTGCCTTCTCCCGTTTCCATCGGACAACCTGTCATTTATGGACAACGCTCAACTTGGCCTCGATCATGCAGTATTTATTGCTTGCCATCGCTGGAGTGCGCACTTTGCATGAAGTCAAAATGAAATTTCTTTTTCGGCCTTTCGCCCTCATCCTAGCGCTGACGATTTGTCTGATCATAAATCCTTTGTCGGCTGCGGAAAAGATCAGGTTTGGGCTTAATTGGTTGCCGGAAGGTGAGCACTGCGGATTTTTGCAGGCAAAGGCGGCCGGGCTCTATGACAAGGCAGGGCTCGATGTCGAGCTGATACCGGGCGGCCCCGATGTAAATACCCCGCTTCTTGTTGGCGTCGGCCAGCTCGATCTGGCGATCGGAACCGGTTTCACTTCGCTGAACATGGTGGCGGAGGGCATTCCCGCTGTAACGGTCGCGGCCTTTTTCCAGAAGGATCCGCAAACGCTTGTCGCCCATCCCGATCAGGGCATTAGAACTTTGGCCGATGTCAAAGGCCGCCCGGTGATGGTTTCCGCCAACGCACGGCAGGAATTCTGGCAGTTCCTCAAACTGAAATTCGGCTTTACGGACGATCAGCTGCGCCCCTTCACATACTCGGCTGCGCCCTTCCTGGCGGACTCCAAGGCCATCCAGCAGGGCTATGTAACGGAAGACGCACTCCTTCGCGGATCGCAGATGCCGAAGCCGCCGGTGATCCTGCTGCTTGCGGATTACGGTTTCGACAATTACACAACGACGGCCTTCGGCCTCCGCTCCTTCGTTGAAAAGCATCGCGGTGCGGTGCGCGCCTTCGTGGAGGCTACGCGCAAAGGCTATGAGGCATGCATGGCCGGAGACTATGCGGCGGGAATGAAGCTGTTGCTCAGCATGAACCCCGATCACGGCGAGGCCCTTTTTCATTTCAAGCTCAAGGAGATGAAGGCTCTCGGCCTTGTCGATGGCGGCGACGCGGCAAGGCTCGGCATTGGCGCGATGACGGACGAGCGGTGGAAGTCCTTTTTCGAGACCATGTCCGCAGCCGGCGTCTATTCGCCGAAGCTCGATTACAAGGCATCCTACACCCTCGATTTCGTGAACAAATAATGCTGGACCGGATTTCCTCGCAGACGGTCATGCCGCCTCTCCTGGCTATGCGAGGGGTGCGCAAGACATTTGCGAACGGCGTGCTGGCGCTCGACGGCATTACGCTTACGCTTCCAGGCAAGCCGCAGTTTCTTGCGGTTCTTGGGCCATCGGGCTGCGGAAAAAGCACCATGCTGCGGATGGCGGCAGGGCTGGATTCGCCGAGCGAAGGGGAGATCGACTGGCACGGTTGCGGGCATGCTGGCGAACGCGGCGGCCGTGGTTTGAACCTCGGTTTTGTTTTCCAGGAGCCGACTTTGATGCCCTGGGCAACCGTGTTCGATAATGTCTGCCTTCCGCTTCGCATTCGGGGGCTGCGTGGCAGCGCAGTTTCGGACCGCGTGATGCAGGTGTTGGGCCGCGTCGGCCTTCGGGACTTCGCGCGTTCCTATCCGCGCGAACTGTCGGGCGGCATGCGCATGAGGGCTTCCGTTGCCCGCGCTCTTGTCACCGAACCCCGCCTTCTTCTCATGGATGAACCCTTCGCGGCCTTGGACGAAATCACGCGCGCCAAACTCGAACGCGATTTGGTAGGGCTTTGGCTAGCATCGAAGCTTACTGTCGTTTTTGTCACGCACAGCGTTTTCGAGGCCGTCTTTCTTGCAAGCCGCGTCATTGTGATGACGCCGCGCCCTGGCCGCATCGCCGCCGATCTGCACATAGACGCGCCGTATCCCCGCACCGAAGGGTATCGCATGTCAACGGCGTATATCGAGCAGTGCCGGGAGGTTTCGGAGGCGCTCGCAAGAGCCATGAGCGAGGCCTCCTGATGATAAAGAGCCTCGATCGCATCGCGCCTTTTGCCGTGGGCGTGCTTCTTCTCGGCATTTGGCAGGCCGCGGTGCAGTGGAACGAGCTGCCGCCTTACCTTTTGCCGTCTCCACTTCTGGTTGCGCAGACGCTTGTCACGGATTTTCCGACGCTGCTTCCAAGCTGGCTTTTTACGCTGAAAATCACGCTGCTCGCTTTCATCGGAGCAGCCATTGGCGGTTTAGGTTTGAGCTTGCTTCTCACGTCCTCGCGTTTGCTGGAACGCAGCCTCTTTCCCTACGCGGTCATTCTTCAGGTAACGCCCATCGTGGCGATAGCGCCGCTCATCATCATCTGGGCAAAGGACACAATGCTCGCGCTCTTCATTTGCGCCTGGCTCGTCGCCTTCTTTCCTGTTGTGTCCAACACGATAACGGGGCTCAACAGCGCCGACTTCAACCTTCGCGACCTTTTCAAGCTCTACGGCGCGTCCAAATGGCAAACAATGTTCTGGCTGCGGCTCCCCTCGGCCTTGCCGTATTTTCTGGCGGGGCTTCGCATCTCGGGCGGCCTCGCCTTGATAGGCGCCGTGGTTGCGGAGTTCGTGGCTGGGACCGGTGGCACGGAGTCGGGGCTTGCCTATCGCATCCTCGAATCCGCCTACCGGCTTCGCATTCCGCGCGTGTTCGCGGCGCTTGTCCTCATCTCGGCAACCGGCTTGGTGATTTTCGCGCTGCTCTCTTTCGTCAGCGACCGTTTGCTTCGCCATTGGCACGATAGCGCAAGGCCCCAAGGTTGATCGCATAAAAAAGGGCGTTCTTGGTGGCGATGTGCCGCCCAAGAACGCCCCGGGGACTCGGCCCAGTCCCGACTACTTGAGGTTGGTGTTCACCGTCATATCGAATGAAAGCTTGGCGACGAAAGCCGAGCCGCACCAGTCGGAACCGAGTCCGCTCGGATTTATCGAAGTGATATTGCCGGGGTTGGCCCTTGCCGTGAAATCGGATGTCAAGACATCGCAATTGCTTCTCGTCAAGTCCGTGTCGTAGTAGCGGAAGTCGAGCGTGAAGACTTTGTAGGTAAAGGCTATGCCCGCGTTCCAGGTGTTATAGTCCGGCAAGTCGATACCATCGGCTTGCCCCGGGAAAACCGTGTTGCCGTAGAATGCCGAGGTCCTTCCGAACCAGTAATGACCGAATTCGCCCGACACAAATGCGCCGACATCCTTCGGGAAAACGCGGCCAAGGAAATCGGACGGAATGACCGCCTTCGCGGTCACCGAAGCATAGGTCCCGTCCGCGCCTTCATTGAGCCAGGAGGGCGAGTAGAAAGCATTCGCACCAAACGTGAATGTGTCATTCGGTGCATAGGTTGCCTTGCCGAAAACTTCGAAGAAGCTCAAGTCGGATTCATAGACGTTGCAGCTGGCATTGAAGCCGTAGAAGCCGTTCGTGCAATGCGGATTCGGGGCTCCTAAGCCCGTCGGCGCCCCGACGAATGGCACTGAACCGTCGAATTCGCGGCCGCCGGGATACCAGTAGTACCAGAGGCCGAGATCGAAGCTGAGTTTGTCAAAGGTGGGACGGATACCGCCGTAAAAATCGACCTCAGCCGCGGCGCGGTTGGGATAGTCGATGCCGTTTGCCGCGATCGCGCTGTAAAACTGCAAGTCGGACCGGTAGTTGTAACGGAATTCCGTATAGGCTGATCCCGACGGCCACCGCGCCGACTGACTTATCCCGCGAAACACGTAATCGGAGGCTATGCCGCCGCCAAAGGCGATATCGAAATCAGGGTTCGCCGGAGCAGGTTTGTCCTTCGTGCTAGGCGTTTCGTCAGCAATGGCGGTAGCACTGCTTGCCAGGAGCAGTACCAGGGCGGACAATGTGGTGAGTTTGCGCATGTCGATCTCTCAAATTGGCGTCGCCGGACCATGCGGCTGGCAGCGGCTGAACCATCCTGAACCGAATCAACCTTAGAGAGAGTCGCCAGATTTATACAATTTTTGAACGCATCCCTCAGAGCGCTTTCAACCTTTTGTTGCAGGCCTGCACCACCTTTGCACCCAACTGCGTGAGTTTTGAGCAGCCAGTATTGCAAACGGCGCGCGTTCTAAAGCGCGAAAGTTGTTCCGGCCACGGTGAAACATGAATTCCGATCTTTGGCAGAAATAAGTGCGATCCTGCGCTGGTTCTATACGCAGGGTTCGGAAGTAATGTGAGGCGGCTTAATGCAGGGAAGCCTTCGCGACGGCGGCTCGCACTTCCTCCATCATCTCCTCAGCCTCGTGCTGGATGCTCGCCTGCGCGAGAATGTGCTCGATGCCTGCGCCGCGGACTTGCTCCGTCCGCACGTCGGTCAGCACCGGGATCGAGAACGGAGACGCGCGGCTCAATTCCATGAACAGCACGCGGTTCTGGAAGCGGTTCAACAGCTCGGAAAGCCGCTTCAGATCCAGAAGCTCGCGTTCGGCGTCGCGCCGAGTCACTTGCAACAGGATGTGATCGGGCTCATGGCGGCGCAGCACGTCGTAAATGAGGTCGGTGGACACGGTCATCTGTCGCATGGTCTTGCGTGCGGTGTTGTTCTGCTGCTCGACGATGCCGGTCACGGTCGCAACATGGCGGAAGGACCGCTTCAGCATCGGGCTGTCCAGGATCCACTCCTCCAGCTCGTCGCCGAGAATGTCGGGCGCAAGAAATTGCGCCACATGGTCCCGGCTGATTGCGGATAAGCCCGAAATCACGAGCCCGTAGTCGGTGATCTGAAAGCTGATCGGCTTGAGGCCAAGATGCTCCATGCGGCGCGTGACGAGCATGCCGAGCGTCTGGTTCGCGCGCCGCCCGGCGAACGTGTAGAAGACCGTGCGAAACAAACGCTGTTCGAAGAAATGTTCGACGAGCAGCCTGTCGGTGCTGGGAATATTCGAGAACCGCGCCTGGAGATCGAGCCACTCTTGCACATCGACCGGCAAAGCCCGCCAATCCTGCGGCTGGGCCAGCAAAGCTCGAACGCCATCGGCGAGAAAAGTCGAAAGCGGCATCTGTCCGCCCGAATAGGCGGGGATTTTCGGCTCGCCGCCCGCCGCCGGCCTCGCTTCGAGCGTCATATCGCGGATGCCGATGAAAGACAGGATCTCGCCCGCGAAGAAGAACGTATCGCCGGGCGTCAGCCCTTGCGCGAAATACTCCTCGACCTCGCCGAGCACGCGCCCGCCCCGCCCAGCGCCGCTCAGGCGTTTCACCTTCAAGCGCGCGGCTTCCACAATAACTCCGATATTCTGACGATGCCTTCGCGCAACGGTGCTGTTTGCGATGCGGAAGAACCCGGCCGGCATGGGTGTAAGGCGCTTATAGCGATCGTAGGCACGCAGCACATAGCCGCCATCGATCGCAAACTGGAACAAGCGATCGAACACGCTGCGGTCGAGTGAGGCATAGGGCAGCGCGGTTTTGATCTCCTCGAACAGCCTATCGGGATGGACCGGCGCGCCGCATGCACAGCTCAAGATATGCTGCACGACCACGTCAAGCGAGCCGGCGCTCGGCGCTTCCCCATCCAACTGACCCCGCTCGATGGCCGTGAGCGCGGCGCGGCACTCCAGCGCCTCGAAGCGGTTCGCCGGCACAAGGAAAGCACGGCTCGGCACATCGAGCCTATGGTTGGAGCGGCCCACGCGTTGAAGAAGACGGCTCACGCCTTTCGGCGCTGCGACCTGAATCACGAGATCGACATCGCCCCAGTCGATGCCCAGCTCCAGCGCCGCCGTCGCAACCACGCTGCGGATTTTCCCCGCCGCCATCATGGCCTCGGTGCGCCGCCGCTGCTCGCGGCTGAGCGAGCCGTGATAGACCGCGATGGGCAGGTTCTCCTCGTTCGCGTCCCACAGCATTTGCAGCATGAGTTCCGCTTGCGCGCGCGTGTTGACGAAGACGATCGAGGTGCCGGCCTGCCGGATCGCGTTGTAGATCTCGGGGACGGCGTACCGCGCCATGAACCCGCCATAGGGCATGCGCGCCCCGCATGGTTCAAGCATCCGGATGTCGGGCTTTGTGGGAAGGCCCGACTGAAGCAAGTGCGCCGGAAAACCAACCGGACCGAGCCATGCCGCGAGCGCTTGCGCGTCCGCAACGGTGGCCGAAAGGCCGGTCCGCAGATGATGTGGAGACAGCGCCGTCAGCCGCGAAAGCGCCAGCGCCGTGAAATCGCCGCGCTTCGTGGACGCGAAGCTATGAACCTCATCGACGATTACGGCGCGAAGCCCCGAAAAGAGCCCCGCCGCGTCCGGCGAAGACAGCATCAGCATGAGGCTTTCCGGCGTCGTAAGGAAAATGTTGGGCGGGGACCGGCGCTGGCGCGCGCGCTTGGCGGGGGGCGTATCGCCCGTGCGGCTTTCCACGGTGACCTCCAGCGCCATCTCCGCTATCGGCCGGATGAGATTGCGCTCGATATCGTTGGTGAGCGCCTTCAGCGGCGAGACATAAAGCGTGTGGATGCCATTTGGGCCGCGTTTCATGGCAGTCGATCAGGCTTGGCAAAAAGCCGGACAGGGTCTTGCCGCCGCCGGTTGGCGCGATCAGAAGCGTCGACTGGCGAGCGCGGAAAGCCGCCACCATCGCCCTCTGATAAGGATGCGCGTTCCAGCCGCGGCTCTCAAACCAGCTCTCCACGAAAGGCGGAAGGTTGGAGTGCAAATTCTGGATGGGCCGGGGCTTCGCCATGGTGTATTAATGTTAAGCACTTCTGCCGAAAGCGCCAGAATTGCCACTTTCTCGGGTGAGAGAAAAAGTTGCAATCGCAGAACTAATGTTCTTGTTTTGTTCCTGATCTGCGGTAAAATCAAGTCCGGCTTAGTTAGTATTGCGTGAGGGACATGACCACTTCGGACGAAATCAAGCGGGCTGCGCAGCCGACGCAGCCGGAACAAGCAACCGCGCGAATCCTCGAGCTGCTCGACAAACTCGCGGCGGCTGAGAGCCTTGCGGGCGCCGCCACGGCGGCGGGCCTGAACGAAGATCAAACGCGAGCCAGCTTGCGCCAGGCGGCCGAGATCATTCGCAAAAATCAGCAGCCGCCGATAAAGAAGCATTTCAAAGGCTCCCTCCTCGATTGGCGCGAGATGACGGTGGCGGAGGCGCTCGAAATCCTCGGAGATCACGCCATCAATCAGCCCACGCCGCCTCGCTCCGGCTGAGGAAAAGCGCCCCCAAAGCTCGAAAAACGGCGCTCTTCCCTTAAATGAGTTCATATGCTTCATCTCAGGGAAAAGCCTTTCGGCTCATGATACATCCGCGCGATTGGATGGAGGTCCGTCCGGAAGGGCTTTATTGCAAGGCTGGTGGCTTTTTCATCGATCCGATCCGGCCGGTTCCGGCGGCCATAATCACGCATGGCCATTCCGATCATGCGCGCGCCGGACATGCCAAGGTGATCGCCACGCCCGATACCATCGCCATCATGGCGTGCCGCTACGGGGTGAGCTTCGCGCAGAAGTGCGTCGAGCTGCCCTATGCTCAGGCGATCCATTGCGGCGAGGCGCGCATTACGCTCCACCCTGCCGGGCACATCCTTGGCGCAGCGCAGGTCCTCATAGAACACGGCGGCGCGAGGCTGGTCATCTCGGGCGACTACAAGCGCACCGTCGATCTCACGGCTCGGGAGTTCGAGCTTGTGCCGTGCGACGTGTTCGTCACCGAGGCGACATTCGGGCTGCCCGTCTTTTGCCACCCCGATCCGCAAAAGGAGATTGAGAAGCTTCTCACGTCGCTCTCAATTTTTCCGGCGAGCTGTCACGTCGTCGGATGTTACGCGCTCGGCAAGACGCAGCGGCTTATCTCCGAACTCCGGCGCGCGGGGTATGACAAGACGATCTATCTCCATGGCGCGCTCATGAAGACCACCGAGCTTTATGAACAGCGTGGCGTGGCGCTCGGGCCTTTCGCACCCGTCACCAGGGACAATCGCAAAAACCTTGCGGGCGAAATCGTGCTGTGCCCGCCTTCGCAGCTGGCCGACCGCTGGTCGAGGTCGCTGCCCGATGTCATACCGGCGGCTGCTTCCGGCTGGATGCAGATCCGCGCTCGGGCCAAGCAGCAGCGCGTGGAGTTGCCGCTGATAATCTCCGATCATTGCGATTGGCCCGAACTCGTCGAAACCATCCATGAGACGGGCGCGGAGGAAATTTGGGTGACGCATGGCCGCGAGGAAGCGCTCGTCCATTACTGCCGGAAAGCCGGCCTGCAGGCCCGCGCGCTTTCGCTCCTCGGCTACGAGGACGAGGAAGGCGAGTGAGGGCGATAATCGGATGTAGAAGCCCCTCATCCTGTCCTTCTCCCCATGGGAGAAGGGACGTTGTTGCTCCGTCTCCCGTGGGGAGAGGGCTGGGGTGAGGGGGCTAAGCGAACAGTTTCCCGCGCATGACGAGGCAGGCATAACCGCCGATCCGCACGCGCTTTAGGCGGCGCGCGGCCACCTCGATTTCCAGCTTGATCTCGCTCGGGCGGCCCATCTCGATCCCTTGCTCGATCATGAACTCGGACGTGCCTTCGGGTAGTTGATCGAAGCGATGGATCACGGCAGAGAATGCCGCTGCCGCCGATCCGGTCGCCGGGTCTTCCGGCACGCCGACGCCCGGCGCGAACATGCGGGCATGGAAATGGGCGTTATGCTGGATCGTCTCGCGGCAATAAAGGAAGACCTTGCCGCTGCTGCCATGGAACGCGTCTTCCCAGTGCGACGCCACGATGTGCGCCCGCCCGATGGCATCCAAGTCCCGCACAGGAACGAAAGTGAAGGGCGTGCCCGCATCGTATTGCGAGGGCTTGTGGTTGGCGGAGCCGATTTCCTGCGGGGCAAGCCCGAGCGCCGCCGCGATCCTGTCGTCGTGAGCGGGCGCACCCGCAAGCTCAGGCAATCTCGGCACGTCGAACTCGGCGTAAGGAGCATGGCCACGCCGCCCAACCACGCCGACGCGGATGCTGCCGATGCCTTCCTCAAGCACAATCAGAGCATCGCAATCCGCGGCTGCGCCTGAAATCCGGTCGTCTGCGAGCTGAATGGCGGTGCCGACCGTTGGATGACCGGCAAAGGGAAGCTCGGTGTATGGCGTGAAGATGCGAACATAGGCGGTGTGAGCGGGCAGACGCGGCGGCAGTACGAATACCGTTTCGGACAGATTGAACTCGCGTGCGATTGTCTGCATCGCCTCGGTTGAGAGGCCTCCAGCGTCGAGAACGACTGCGAGCGGATTTCCCGCGAGAGGAGTGCTGGTGAAAACGTCCCAAATCGCATACCGCCGTTCCATCCGCAATCCTTGGTCTGGGCCATCTCGCTGAAAGAGAGACGGCAACATAATCTATTTGGCTCGCGCGCGCATTGGAAAATAGGGCGAAAATGGGCGCGCGCGGACATCGGGTCCTCCAACGCGGCGGCCTTTGTGCAAATGCCGCATTTTATTGTCCACACGATCAAGGCCGTTAATGCAAGTTAAGATTGCAGGAGCGGCGCGAATCACGACATGGTCCAAAAGTACCTGGATGGCCGGAGTCTTCGCCGGGTGCGCTTTTGACCTGTCTGTGGCCTATATGCCACCCAAAAAGTAACGAGTTTTGTCCGTTAGCGGATTGTTAAGTATCAGATTTGGATGTTGTTTTTGTCCTAATTTTTGGAAATCCACCGCGCGCCGCGGATTGTTGTGGCTTGCGCCAAGTTTGTTGCGCCCCTCTGCTCCCCCGACTAATATCACCCCATCGATGAACGGCAGGCACTGCCCGGGGCTGGTGGTGTCACGTGTGGTTCATACGTTGACAACACACTAAAGACTAGATGGGGACTTGAGAGAGATGAAACTTCTTTCCGGCATTTTGGGCCTGACGCTGACGAGCGTGGTCGCCCTCGCCTCAGCAAACGCTGCTGACATGTATCGCGCACCCGATGGACCTGGTGGCTACAAGGATGGTCCGGTTATGTTCCGGTCGCGAATTGGACCGGCTTCTACGCTGGTATCAACGGCGGCTATGCTTGGGGCGCTAGCAACATTGGCGGCAGCCTTGGAGCTTGGGATATCCAGCCAGAAGGCGGTTTCGGCGGCGGCCAGGTCGGTTATAATTGGCAGGGCTTGTGGCATCCGCATCTGGTTCTCGGCGTCGAAGCTGACTTTCAGGGCGCCGACATCACCGACTCCGTCACGGTCGGCACGAACCCGAACGTTACAGTTAAGTCGAGCCTCGACTGGTTCGGAACGGTTCGCGGCCGCATTGGTTATGCCTTCGATCGCACACTCGTTTACGGGACGGGCGGTTTTGCTTACGGCGATATCAAGGATGAGCTCAGCGCTGCTGTGACCATCAGGGATCATACTTACGCAGGGTCGGTCAGCGACCAAACAACAAGCACCGGTTACGTTGTTGGCGGCGGCGTCGAGCACAAATTCAGCCCAAGCTGGTCGGTCAAAGCCGAGTACCAATACATCAACCTCGGCCAAGAGAGCGGCTGGGCATAAAGCTCACCAGCGAAGATTACGCTCTGCACACGGTCCGCGTCGGCCTGAACTATCACGTCGGCAACATTTACGAACCTCTGAAGTAGGCTTCTGCCATATTGGACTTGCAAAGCGGCGCCTTCGTGCGCCGCTTTTGTTTTGCGCCGATCGATCTCCGTCGCGGTTGCAAACATACAACAGTACTCTCGGATAAGGCGGCTCTCAACCTTAGGTTGCTTATTCGCGCCGCGCCAGTGCTCTAAAGCTGGGATAAGCGTAGAGTTGGCTCTGGAAAGCTGGTGATTGGGGAGAATGTAATGCTTCGCAGTGTCGTACTGGGTGCAGTCAGCGTAATCGCGCTCACCGTGTCCGCAAACGCCGCCGATATGTACCGCGCACCCGATGGACCCGGCGGCTATAAAGATGGGCCATATGTTCCCGTTGCTGTGTGGACGGGTTTCTACGTCGGCGTCAACGGCGGCTATGGCTGGAGCGAATATAGCGACCAGCTCGCTGGGGCTGGTTATTTTGGCGGCGTCGCTCCTGCGGGAGGTTTTGGCGGCGGCCAGATCGGCTACAACTGGCAAGGCATTCTGCATCCGCACTTGGTTCTTGGTGTCGAGGCGGATATCCAGGGTTCGGGTATCAAGGACAGCGGTACTGATAAATTTAACAACACTTACAGTTCGGAACTTGACTACTTTGGCACTGTCCGCGGCCGGGTGGGTTATGCCGTTGATCGCGCCTTGGTTTATTTCACGGGCGGTTTTGCTTACGGCGGCGTGAAAAACGAAAATGTACTGCCGGCGGGGGGGCCCCTTGTATATGATATAAGCAGGACCGCAACAGGTTATGTCCTTGGCGGCGGCTTGGAATACAAGATCACGCCTGCTTGGTCGGTAAAAGGCGAATATCAATATATCAATCTCGGCAAGAACGACCCAGTCGATCCTGCGGGCAAGACTTACTCTAGCATTGCTGGAAATACATTGACAGACGATGCATTCCACACCGTCCGCGTTGGCCTCAACTACCACATTGGCAACGTTTACGAGCCTCTGAAGTAGGGTCTCTGCCAATTCCACGCGATGCGGCGCCTTCGGGGGCCGTTTTTGTTTCGGCGTGTTGATGAGCTTCGCTGAGGACGCATGGACCGATCAGCACCGCTATCGGACGCGCTGGTGCCTTCGCCGGCCTGCTAAATGTCAGCCCGCTCGTGGTCTTGCGATAAGCGTTCCTAATAGGCAGACGCAGCAATCATTTGTTATTGCGAGGCCGCTTTTGCCGCCGTGGCGACCCATAACAGGGCTTAGGTCTGGATTGATGCACTTTGATCGTAATGCCGGTGACTCCGATTGATTGGACGCCGGTCCAGCGCATCAATGTAAAAACCTCTCAGCTCGGTTCGACGGAAGCGGAGGCTCCCGGAAGGACTCCAGAAAGCATTTAAGAACCGCAGTTCTTGATCGGAAACCTGAATCGAAAAGCTCCCGCTGTAACTGGCGGGAGCTTCGTCATGTGGTGCGGGGCGCCCGAAGGCGGCCCTGCAAAGGTCGATTGAAGACCCGGCCTACTTCTTCGGGGCTGCAGCGGCCGGAGCAGCGGCACCCGGAGCAGCGGCGCCCGCCGCCTGGCCATTCTTCGCGGCCTCTTCCTGCTTCTTGCGCAGATCGGCGAGGCGCTGACGGATGACCTCGGCAATCTTGCGCTGGTCTTCGTTATACTTGTCGACAGGCACCGGCTGCCCATCAATCGCCTTCGCAAACCCTTCAAGAGGCAGGGGGATGCTCAGCGCGCGGCCCGTAACGTCGATACCGAGATAAGCGATCTGCTTGCCGGACTTCATCTGGTCGATGAGAGCGGGCTCGATGTTCGCTTCGGCATAGCAACCGGCTTGATCGCAGGTTGTGTAAGCAAGCTTGATCGGCTCCTTGTCATCAACCTTCACAAGTGCGCCGGGGGGCAGAGCGGAGCCGAGAGGCAGCATCGCAAGCATCTGCGGCTTCTCCTGGCCGGCCACCTGGCGAACTGCGATTTTACCGATAAGAATGGCCGTCGCATTGTCGCGAACGTCAACCTGCGTCAAGCAGACGTTGACCTTCTTCATGTCCTCGGGCTTCTGCTGCTTTGGCGGCTCGCCCGGTTTCTGAGGTTCGGCGACCGGTACGTCGATACAAAGCTTGTACCAAATGTCAGCCGACTTCTGTCCAGCCGCCGCCTGTTGCGGCGCCGGAGCCGCGGCGGGAGCCTTGGCGCCCCCCTTATCCTTACCTTGCGCCATACCGTCGGTCACGCCGAGCGTAAGCGCTAACGCTGCGACGAACCCAAAGGTTGCCGCTTTCACAAGCCTTGTGAAAACCATTAAACCGAACCTTTCACCGAATCGTGTTGGCTGTCCTAATTCCTCTGGCCCATTCCCCAGGACCGTCACTGTTGCTTGGATACTCGAAATTGCGGCATTCCCGTGACAGTTTCACATCGCTGTGAAACACTGTCCCCGATCGCCGACCATTCTTTGTAAGAGTTGCCCGGTTGCCATGATTTCGAGAGTTTCCAGCGTTAAGCGGGGACTGCGCGAATGGGAAAAGAAAGGATACGCGCCCTTGGCGTGTGGAATACATAAGCTTTTGGCTCTGAAACCTGGACTGGGAAGCCGGATCGGCATCTCGGCCACGGTAGCGATCCTTGGCGCCCTTGCGATCGTCGCAGCGGCCAGCGCCGCCCCGCAGGGCGGCATCGCGATGCACGACGAGCCTAAATACGGTGTAGCGTTTCCACACTTAAATTATGTTAACCCCAGCGCCCCGAAGGGCGGCGTGCTGCGGCTTGCGGAGCTTGGCTCCTTCGATAGCCTCAATCCATTCATCGTAAAGGGTGAGCCCGTCGCAGGCATGCGCGACTATGTTTACGAGACTCTTCTTGCCCGCAGCTATGACGAACCCTTCTCTCTTTACGGACTTGTCGCTGAGAGCATCGAGACGCCCGAAGACCGCAGCTGGGCGATGTTCCAGATACGCCCTGAAGCGCGTTTCGCCGACGGGACGCCGATCACGCCGGAGGATGTGCTTTTTTCCTTCTCGCTCATGAAAAGCAAGGGCCGTCCCAACCACCGGCTCTATTACGCCAAAGTCGCCAAAGCGGAAAAGGTCGGCGAGCAGGGCGTAAAGTTCACGTTCGATAGCGGCGGGGATCGCGAAATGCCTCTCATCATGGGGCTGCTGCCGATTCTCCCCCGTCATGCGATCGAGGCCGAAGATTTCGAGAAGACGAGCTTTGAAAAACCGCTCGCAAGCGGACCGTATGTCGTTGAAGACGTCGATCCCGGCGCGAGCATTACATTCCGCCGCAACCCGCACTATTGGGGCCGCGATCTGCCGGTCATGCGCGGGCAGTTCAATTTCGATACCATCCGCATCGACTATTACCGCGACAGAACGGCGATGATGGAAGCTTTCCGCAAAGGCCTTTTCGATGTGCAAGGCGATAGCGATCAGATCGATGCCGTGAAGTGGGCGGATGAGTTCGATTTCCCCGCCGTGCAAAATGGCCTTGTGAAGAAGCTCGAATTCGATGTGAGCGTGCCTGCGCCCATGTCGGCGCTTGTCTTCAATACCAGGCGGCCTTTGTTTTCCGATAGGCGCGTGCGCGAAGCGTTGACGCTCATTTTCGACTTTGAATGGCTTAACAAGACGCTGTTTCACGGTCTTTATGCCCGCACCGAGAGCTTTTTCGACCGCTCCGAGCTGTCATCCCACGGCCGCCCGGCGGACGCCAGCGAGCGCGCGCTGCTTGCCCCTTTCGCGGGTGAGCTTGCGCCCGGCGTTCTCGATGGCAAATTCACCCAGCCCGTGACGGATGGCTCCGGCACGAACCGCGAAGGCCGCAGGCGTGCGATCGCGCTCCTGGAAGAAGCCGGTTATGAGCTCAGGGACGGCGTCATGACCAGCAAGGCGACCGGGGAGCCGTTCACGTTCGAAATCATCTGCGCCTCTCACGAGCAGGAGCGGCTTCTGCTGTCCTATTCCCGCTCTCTCGCCAGCATCGGTATCGACGCTCAGATCCGGCTGATCAACTCGGCCCAATATCAGCGGCGCAGCACCTCGTTCGATTTCGACATGATGCAAGCGACTTGGGCTTCCTCGCTTTCGCCCGGAAACGAGCAAAGCTTTCGCTGGTCGCGAGAGTCGGCGTCGGAGGAGGGGAGCTGGAACTACGCCGGCGTGCAGAGCGCTGGCGCAGACGCCATGATCGCGGCTATGGTTGCTGCCAAGACACGCGCCGAGTTTGTCTCAGCGGTGCGCGCGCTCGACCGCATTTTGCTCTCGGGCCGCTACGGAATTCCGCTATATTACGCGCCTAAGCAGTGGATCGCAGCGTGGTCTTTTCTGCGCCAGCCGCCCTTATCGACGCTTTACGGCGCGAGAATCGAGACGTGGTGGGCGGACAACGCGAAGAGTGCCGCATCGCAAGGTCTTAAGGAAGGCAGTGAGCAACGGTAAGCTTGGATATCGAGGGGATCTTCCGCCGCAAGCCTTCAACATGGCGCGATATTGCCTGCGTGCTGCGCGCCCGGCCGGGCACAAAACCGCGCTGCTGGTGGTCCACGATCCAGCCGGACGCGACGTAGAAACCTGGAGATACGGCGCTTTGGAGCAGGCGGTTCTTCGCGCCGCCTATGCGTTCCGAGCCAAGTGCAAATTGGAGCCCGGCAGCCGGATCCTCATCCGCTTGCGCAATCGCACCTCCTATGCGCTTGCATTTTTCGGCGCCATCGCCGGCGGCTTCATTCCGGTCCCCGCATCTCCGGACCTCACCGCGCGGGAATTGTCCTTCATGCTGGAAGACAGCGAAGCAGCCGCCATCTTGCTCGATGACAGCTTGCCCCATGGCGCCTTCCCTCCCGATCTCGCGGTCTTCCCTGAAAAGGCCTTTGCGATTGCCATCGAGACCGGCCCTATGGCCCAATACGCTCAGACAGCCGCAAGCGATCCTGCGTTCCTGATCTACACCTCGGGCACGACGGCAAACCCGAAGGGCGTGCTGCATGCTCACGCCAGCGCCTGGGGGCGGCGGCCCATGTATCAGGGATGGTACGGGATAACCCCCGATGACCGCCTGATGCATGCCGGAAGCTTCAATTGGACCTATACGATGGGGACCGGGCTTACGGACCCCTGGGCGAACGGCGCAACCGCGATCGTCTACACAGGGGAAAAAGACCCGGCTCTCTGGGCGCGCCTCATGCAGGCCTTCGACGTCTCCATCTTTGCTGCGGTCCCCGGCGTTTACCGGCAAATCTTGAAATACGGCAATCTGGGAAAGACCAAGCTTCCGTGCCTGCGCCATGGCTTGACGGCGGGTGAAGCGCTTTCGAACGCGGTCGCGAACGAATGGCAAGAAAGAGCGCGCACGAGGCTATTACGAGGCCCTCGGCCAGAGCGAGGTTTCGACCTATCTTTCGAGCGCACCGGCGGTGCCGAGGAAGCCGGGCACGGTTGGGCGTCCGCAGCCGGGGCGCTGCGTCGCGATCCTCGACGAGAACGGCGGCGAGGAACCGCTTCCAGCCGGTTCCGAGGGCCTGATCGCGGTTCATCGAAGCGATCCCGGCTTGATGATCGGCTATTGGCGCAGGCCGGACGAGGAGGCGGAGGTTTTTCGCGGGGAGTGGTTTCTCGGCGGCGATGCCGGCGTGATGGATGACGAGGGATATGTTGCCCATCTCGGCCGCCACAACGACCTCATGAACGCCGGGGGATTTCGGGTTTCCCCGGCCGAAGTCGAACATGAGCTTGCGAAGCATCCTCGCGTGGCGGATGTCGGCGTGACGGAAGTTTCCGTTCGCGATGGAGTCTCGATTATCGCGGCCTTCGTGGTGGTTCAGGATGAAGGCAAGAGCGGCATCGCGGCCGACCTCGACGCATTCGCCAGCACGACCCTTGCCGCCTACAAGCGCCCCAAGGAATACCTCATCGTGCAGGCCTTGCCGAAAACCGCGAACGGGAAGCTGAAGCGGTCCGATCTCAGGAAATTTCTGCCGAAGAACGTTTAAATCCGGCGCTCTCTTGTCGTCGCCGGAGCCATCCGGACTGGATCGCGCGTTGCGGGGAGCGTTCACACTTCTTTCTGCGTTTGCCAAAATATAAATGAACTATATGCATCATCTTCTAATAAAAGCCGACAGTTTGCATAAAATAGAGTTGAAACATGTTTTTATAATAGATACGCAGTGCGACTGCGCGGGCAGTAAAAATTATTTTATATTAACTTGATCATCGCTCTTTTGGTACTTTCGACATCGCTCGAACAGAGACTTCGATGACGAAGAGCCGATTGAAGTCTACTTAGCAAAAGCTGACGCCGTGGCCGGATTGTGCCCAAGCCTCCAAGACGAGATGCAACTTACTGCCCTCGACAGGCCAGACGTCAAGCGAGGAGGGGAAGACCGCGCCGGCGCTCACCATCATAAAAGGAGAGGCCATATGAGCCGAGTTTCAATGCCGCGATCTCATAGCAGCCGCGCCAAGAGCCGAATGGGTTTTGCCGCCGCCTTGATAGCAGCTGGGACACTTTCAGCCGTGACGGGGCCAGGGCAGGCAGCCCCTCCGGTACAGGGTCAAGCCCCAGGACAGAAAGCGCAGGTACAGGCGGCGCCTCCGGCACGGGGTCAAGCCCCAACACCGAAGGTGCAGGAAAAAGCAGCTCCTGCAGTTGAGACTCAAAAGTCGCCGCAAAAGCCCAACATCCTCTTCATCATGGGCGATGATATCGGCTGGATGCAGCCCAGCATCTACCATCGCGGCCTGATGGTCGGCGAGACGCCCAACATCGACCGGATCGGCAAAGAAGGCGCGATGTTCACGGACTACGTCGCGATGCAAAGCTGCACGTCCGGCCGCAACGCGTTCTTCACCGGCATGTATCCTCTGCGTACTGGATTGATCCCGCCGCAACTGCCCGGCAGCCCGAGCTATCTGCGTCCCGGCACACCCGCGCTTGCTAAATTCCTCTATGATCTAGGATACACCACGGGTGAGTTCGGCAAGAATCATCTGGGCGATCATACCGAGGCTCTGCCCACCGCCCATGGCTTCCAGGAGTATTGGGGTTACCTCTATCACCTCGACGCCATGCAGCAGGTGAGCTTCCCCGACATCAACAAGAACCCAAACACACAGGTCATAGCGCCTCCGTGCCGCAACACGCCGATCCCGGGCGTCCCGGAAGTGCAAGGCGCCGTGGACCCCAAGACCACCACCTGTATGACGCCGCCACGGCCGGTTCTCTGGTGCCACTCCTCCGACGGCACCGAGAAGAACCAAACCTGCCAGGACGAAGGGCCCTTGACGCTTGATCGCTCGAGGACTGTGGACGAAGAGATCTCCGCCAAGGTCATCGATTTTCTGGATCGCAACGATCCGAAGAAGACCAACAAACCCTTCTTCGTCTGGTACAATCCGGCCCGCATGCATGTCACGACGATGCTATCGCCCAAATACGAAGCCATGCTGGGCGAGAGGGGCGGCAAGGACTGGGGCATTCAGGAAGCCGGCATGAAGCAGCTTGACGACAATATCGGCTACGTCCTCAAGAAGCTGGAAGACATGGGCCAATTGGACAATACCGTCGTCGTTTTTACCACGGACAACGGCGCCGAGGCGATCAGCTTTCCAGATGGTGGCGTAACACCATTCAAGGGGCAGAAAGGCGAGGCTTGGGAAGGCGGCTATCGCGCTCCGCAAGTGGTTCGCTGGCCCGGACACATCAAGCCCGGCACAATCGTCAGCCAGCTTTTCGCCGCGCTTGATTGGGTTCCGACCTTTGTCGACATTGCCGGCGGACCCAAGGGCGACGACCTGAAAAAGCAGATCGAGGCGGGCCAATATCCCGGCATCGTCAAGACAACTCTCGATGGTTTCGACCAGCGCGACTTCCTGGAAGGAAAATCCGGGAAATCGGCGCGCGATGTCTTTTTCTACTATTCGGGGGCAACCCCTTCAGCGGTCCGCTACAAGAACTGGAAGATGTACTACACCATGTCGCAGGCCGGCGCGACCGGCTGGATCCAGCCCCTTGTTCCTTACCACTTTACGCTGGTCCAGAACATCAAGCGCGATCCTTTCGAGCAGGCGGTTGGCCCCGATCAAAAGACGGCGATGGGCATGGGCGGTGCGCTCGGCGGCCCGAGCACGGCTTATATCTATGACTGGAACATGCTGCCCATCGGTCAGCAATTGTGGTTGAAGGAGCTTGAGAGCTACAAGAAGTTCCCACCGATGCAGTCGCCTGAGAGCTGGAACCTCACTCAGGTCATGGAAGAACTGCGCTCAAGCGGTTCTACAACCCCTGGCGGCGGCGGCCATCCAAGCGATTAACGTCCCAAGTGGATAACGGAGGAACCTAACGCGTTCCTCCGTCTCAAGTGAAGCTCGCTGGATATCCACACTTTGCAGCAGCGAAAAAGCGCTAAAACCACTCGCACTTTCCATGGCTCCACGCCGTCGCGCAGAACGCTACGTTGGCCAGGAATTGCGCGACCGGCGTGTGCGTGAAATAGATCAGGGCGCTTGCGCCCGCGATGATGCTGGCCGTCAACCCCGCCGCCACGAGATACCACATCCGCGAGAAGATCAGGGTGATCTTCACCGGCATCTGTTCGCTGGGCGAAAGGGGCGATTCGGGATGATCGGAGATGCTCTGCGCCGCGGTCCGCGCGCCCGGCGTCAGGCGCGCCAGAACGCCCGTCAGGCCCACGACGAGATGCGCGGACGCCGGAACGATCGCAGTCATCAGCATTCCGGTTACGAACAGCCCGTCCGTCCATGGAGCCGCGACTGCCTTATTCAAGAGCGCCTCCCAATTGAACCTGGGAAGGTTTGCAGAGGCGAACGCGAAATTGAGGGCTTCGAGCGCATTCGGAAGGAGCGCCGTAAGCGCGATCATGAGGAGCGCACCAGAGGCGAAAGTGCCGAGCACGGCGCCGAACACCTTCAGCTCTCCGAGCAGATCGGGCTCCGCAATCTCCGCCTGCCGCAGGAAATAGCGGGTCGCGCCCCAGGAAAGCCAGTCGATGGAAGCGTTTGCGAGCGGGAGCAGGATGAAGAAAAGGAATAACAGAAACGTGAATTCGCTGGCGAAGGCAAGCGCGGCTCCCGCGAGAACCGCAATCGTGATCGAGAAGAGGGTAGCCCCGGCAAGCGCGAACGCAACCGCCAAGGCAAAAGCGAGTGCAAACCCGCCAGCCATCGCGCCCAGCACGGAGCCTGCATTCGAAACCTGCCCCGAGAACGCCGATGCGATGGCAAAAGCCATGGTGAAGGCCACCATGAACGCAAATCCCCCGAGAAGGATTCGCGAAATCGTCTGCGCAAGTCCCTGGTCCCCGCCGAACATTTGCCAGCCATGCTCGATCAGCCGGAGCAGGTTCCTGAAAGCCGCGACGATCACATAAGCGATGATCACGAAAGCGCCGGCAAAAAGCATCACTTGCCAGGCTGTGATCCGCTGCGCGGTTACCCCGTTTGTGATGAGCGTGACGAGAAGCAACGTGATCGGAAAAATGAACGCGATGGCGAGGCAGCGCTCGAAAGCCTGCCCGCTAAAGGCCGGTCCAAACCACTCCAGCAGCCATTCATTGAAGCGGCGCACCGTTAGGAGATAGGTGCGGAAGGGCGGCGCTGCGCCGAGGCGGTCCTTCAGCGCCATGCGGTCGTCGTAATGCGAAAGCTGGCGGCTCAGCGAGCGTTCGGGAAACGGCAGCAGCCATGCGAGGATCGTCGCCAGCAGCGCGGTCAAAACCGCCATGACAGACAGGACGCCCCATCCCTGCCATATCACCAGAGAAAGGCCCGCGTCAGCCGGATGCATGTGCCCCCCAAATCTTGCCCCGTCGCTTGGTTAGCAATCAACGCCGCCACGCGCAAGCAGCGCATGCGCGCGGTGATGGATTACGGGATTGTCTGAGGTAGGCGCGTGCCATGAGCCGCGTCGCCAGCACGTTCCAGGGCACCCATGGAAAGGGCCGCTTTCGCGGCCCCCGGGGAAGTGTCTAATCGCCTACTAGCCGCAGAACCTGTATGCGTTCGCCCGGCAGTAGTAGGGACCAAAGCCTCGGCTGAGGCAGGTCGAATAGCAGCCTCCCCGGAAGACGACGGGTGCCCCCCAGTACCAGTGGCCGCCGCGCCAATATCCGTGGCGTCCACCCCCGTCGCCAGCATGTCTGCCGTCGAAGCCGCCTCCAGCGCGATTCATTGCGCCACGGCCGGGGTGCATGCCGCCGCCAGGATGCATTCCGGCTCCGGGGTGCATGCCGCCACCGCCGCCCGGATGCGCTCCACCACCTCCGCCTGTGTTATGCGCAGCCAACACCGTCAGCGGGCTGCCAGCGTTCTCATTTGCAGCACCTGCCGATGCGGAAAACGCCGCCACAGACAGCCCGAGCGCAGCGACGGCTGCTATTGTGATTTGCTTGATAGACATAGGCAAACAGCTCCCTAGTTGGTTTACGATCCCTTCTCGGCCAAGAGAAGAACGATGGCTTCGCGCCATATTGAGAGCCAATGCAATAATGCAGACCATGGTTTGTTCCGGTCAGCAACGCTTTGGAGACAGATATGCGTGAGATGTGTTAATGCGTATTTTTCAAAAGCTTTTAGTAATACATGGGATTTTGCTAAAACTTCTAAAATTCTTCCCCGATCAGGCGGCGAATATCTGAGCGCGGCGGCTGGTTTATAGATTGAAATTGGTGGAGATAATAGACCGCCGAAAGCGTCTCAAAGTGTTTCAGCGGTACACCGCGCCGGGCTGAGGCCGGACAGCGCGGGAATTGGGACAAAAGCCGGCTGTTTGACCGTGACCCGCACGCCCGCATACACCTGTTTGATCGCCTCGACGATAATGACGCCCGAAAACGCGGGCCAAAGCCTGGCGCCGACACGCTCCCAGGCCAGCGCCGCCGCGGGTAGAGCGCGGGCTCGGAATGGCGGCGCAAACAGGCACGGCGTCACGCCAACAGGCTCAAGCAGAGCATCGCGCAAGAGGTGCTCGATCTGGCTGACACTGTAGGGCCGTCCGTGGCCAAATGGCGTCGATTCGAGCCGCGCCCACGCCCCGCGCCGGTTGGGCACCACGATGATTAGGCGGCCCTGCGGCATCAGCACACGCCATATCTCCCGCAGATAGGCGTGCCGCGCGTCCACGTGCTCCAAGCCATGAACGACGAGCACGCAATCAACAGACGTATCCCGCATCGGGAGCTGCGTCTCCTCCACGAGCGCCGAGCGATAAGGCCCCTCGCGCGGCCATTGCACGACGCCCTGCCGGTGCGGCATCAACGCAGCCGTCGTGCGCGCCTCGCCGTTGAAAATGCGCAAAAAGGGGGAAGAGTAGCCAAGCCCGACCACGTCCATCCCCGAGACGTTATCCCAGCGAGCACGGACGCGGCGCGCGATGATGCGGCGCGCGAGCTGGCCAAGCGGCGATGCGTAGAAATCCCTGAGCTGTGAGACGTCGTCATACATGGAAATATAGCATTTTCTTTGATGGCCTGTTTAATGCTGGCCGCGTTCCCCTTAAGTCTGTCTCAGAAGATAAAACGAGGTGAAGCCATGTCCACGCTCGAAATCCGCCAATTTCCCTGCAGGACCGATAATTACGGAATTTTGATCCACGACAGCTCCACGGGCGTCACCGCAGCCATCGATACGCCGGATGAGGAGGCGGTTCGCGAAGAGCTGCGCGAGGCTGGCTGGGAGCTGACGCATATCTTCACGACGCACCATCATTTCGATCACGTGCAGGGACATCACGGCCTGAAGCGCGAGACAAACTGCACAATATATGGGCCCGCGAACGAAGCGCGCGATATCCCCGGCATCGACATTGCGATCGAGGAAGGCGAGCGCCTGACGTTTGGCTCCATAGAGGTGCAGGTCTTGCAGACGCCCGGACATACGCCCGGCCATGTGACGTATTTTATACCGGACGCGGTGCAGACTGACGCGGCAGGTGGGCGGAGCGGGGTGGCCTTTGTTGGCGACACGCTTTTTTCTGTAGGCTGCGGACGCGTCATGGAAGGGCGGTATGCCGAGATGTGGCATTCGCTTGAGAAGATCATGGCCCTGCCGGCCGACACTCTACTCTATTGCGGCCACGAGTATACGCAGGCGAACATCAAGTTCGCGCTCACGGTGGACCCGGACAACGCGGCGCTCTTGGAGAGAAAGCGCGAAGTGGATGCCTTGAGGCGCGAGGGCGAGCCGACATTGCCCGTCACGCTAGCCAAGGAGCTTGAAACAAATCCGTTCCTGCGCCCGGGCAGCCCCGCGATCCGCCATAGCCTCGGGCTGTGTCCCGATGTGCCCGAGGCAAAGGTCTTTGAAGACCTCAGGCGGCGCAAGGACCGGTTCTAGCGATGCTGCGTTGATGCGGCAGAGCAAAAAACTAAGCCATAGCAACGAGATGTGGCGGGCCGGTTAAGCCCACGCGGAGGCTTACCCTTTCGTCGCCCCGGAAAGCGCTCTTGCGCTTATCCGGGACCGAATGCGTGCCTCCTGGTTCTTGACGATCCCGGATCAACGCTGAAGCGTTTTTCGGATGGGGTCGAATGGGGATTGTTAACCGAACAGCCGTGGTCAAGCATGACCATGACAAGGAGCGTCAATCTTGAAAAAATACTTTGCGGCAACCAGGGCTGAGCTGCTTCTTGTTTTTCTTTAAGCAGGAGACGATCTTCTCTTCGTCCGGTATTACCTCGCTGCAAAGCTTATACACGTCCGGCGTGCATGCGTCCTGCTCTTCCTTTGTTCCCCGGTCCAAAACCTTACCCGGCTGAGCGATTGCATACACACTCGCCAAGCAAAGCGCTGCCGCTACGGCAATCCGCGCCGCATTCCGCATCATGAAAGTCTCCCTCTTGATTTTCCAGTAAAGCCCCGCTGGCCCGCGCAGACCTTGCGCGAAACCTACCCTGATTCGTTGCAAGTTGTGCCTTATTTGAGGCAGCTCAGCTATAGCCGGGGATCTGTTGCTCCATTGCCGCGATGATACCAGCGAAGGAGCAAAGGGGCAGACCGAGGCAATAGAGCCAACTGGTCTGCAGGTTTCATTCGTCTGAGAATAGGCTAGACCCGGAGCGCGCGTCCCGGTTTTCTATTGGGGTGGGGAGGATCTATCCAATTCTCAGTGCCCGCGATTTTTTCCCAGCAGATGCCTGGAGTTTTCCTGCTGGCGGAAGAGGGCCGGGACCGCGATAGCAGCGCCCCTAGCGGGACATGATCTTGCGGCAAGCGGGGCGTAGAAGCTTTCTATTCTTCTTCAGGCAGGCAGCTATCTCACTGTGATTCGGTATGAATTCGTGGCACAGGCGGAACACGTCGGGTTTGCAGGCCCGCTCCCCCTCTTCTTCAGTGACCCTGTGCCTAGCCACCGCGCTCACGCTTGCCAGGCAAAGCGCCGCCACCATGCTTATCCGCGCAACATTCCGCATCATGTCAGTGTCCCTCTATAATAAGCCCGCGCTTTACCACCGGAGGAACTCTAGCGCAAGCCTGGCCGATTTGCTTAACTGGCTATGAGGGAAGAGGCTGGCTATTTCCGGTCGTGGAAATAGTCGTAGATTTGTTGCGCCATCGCGGCGCTGATGCCGCCAACAGCCTGCAAATCCGAGAGCCCCGCGCGGCTCACCGACTTCGCAGATCCGAAATGCTTCAAGAGCGCGCGCTTGCGTGATGGGCCAATGCCTGGAATGCCGTCGAGGGAGTTCTCGGTCATAGACTTTTTCCGCTTCGCCCGATGCGAGCCGATGGCGAAGCGATGCGCTTCGTCGCGAAGCCGCTGCACGAAATAGAGCACAGGATCGTTCGGCGCGAGGCTAAAGGGCGGCTTGCCGGGCATGAAAAAGCGCTCGCGGCCGGCGTTGCGGTCCGGGCCTTTTGCTATGCCCGCGATGGTCAAGCCGTGCAGGCCGAGTTCGGCAAGCACAGCTTGCGCGGCGGAAAGCTGACCAGCTCCACCGTCGATCAACACGAGGTCCGGCCATGCCCCGACATCGCCGCCCTGAGCATGGGCGTCGTCTTCGGTTTCGTCTTCGATGACATCCGTCGCGCTGGATGGCTGGGTCAAGCCCGGCCATGACGCGGAGAGGGGTGCTTCTTCTGGAGGAGAGTCTTCTGGAAGGGTTTCTCCCCTCACCCACCCTCTCCCCCGGGGAGAGGGGACGAGGTTGCAAGCTCGGCGCGCTCCCTCTCCCATTGGGAGAGGGTTGGGGTGAGGGGCGTGACTTTATCAGAAAAGCTTCTGCCTCCTCAGCAACCGCTTCACCGGCCGGAAGACCATGCTCCTTCAGAAGCCGCTTGAACCGCCGCGTCAGCACTTCGCGCATCATGCCGAAATCGTCGCCCGGCGTAAGGTCCGCAGTCCGGATGTTGAACTTCCGGTATTGGTTCTTCACGAAGCCTTCCGGACCCGCGACGATCATCGCGCCGACGGCATTCGTGCCCATGATATGCGAGTTGTCGTACACCTCGATGCGGCGCGGCGTGCGCTCAAGACCAAAGACCTTCGCGACGCCTGCTAGCAGCTTGCCCTGGCTTGTACTCTCCGCCAGCTTGCGCCCGAGCGCCTCGCGCGCATTCTGAATCGCATGCTCGACAAGCTCGCGCTTCTCGCCGCGCTTCGGCGTCACAACCTCGACTTTGCGTCCGAGCTTCGTCGACAAGGCTTCCGCGATCAGCGCCTGCTCCGGCACCTCGTGAGATAGAAACACGCAGCGCGGCACGATCTTGTCGTCGTAAAATTGCGAGATGAAAGAGCCCAGCACCTCCGGTGCGCTCAGGCTGCGGTCGGCGCGCGGGAAATAGGCGCGGTTTCCCCAGTTCTGGTTGTTGCGAAAGAAGAAGACCTGAATGCAGGTTTGGCCGCCTTCCTGGGTGATGGCGAAGACATCGGCCTCTTCCACGCCCCGCGGATTGATGCCCTGATGCGCCTGGACATGCGCGAGCGCCCAGAGGCGGTTGCGGTATTTTGCGGCGCGCTCGAATTCCAGCTTTTCCGAGGCCTCTTCCATCATCGCGTTAAGCTTTTTCTGCACGGCATCGGTCTTGCCGGACAGAAACGCGGTCGCTTCCTCGACGAGCTTGTCGTAATCCTCAAGCTCGATCTCTCGCGTGCAAGGCGCAGCGCACCGCTTGATCTGATAGAGGAGGCACGGCCGCGTGCGGCTCTCGTAAACGCTGTCGGAGCAGGTGCGCAGCAGGAAGGCGCGCTGAAGCGTATTGATAGTCCGGTTCACGGCGCCTGCGCTGGCGAATGGCCCAAAATAATCGCCCTTAAGCGTCCGCGCGCCGCGATGTTTCGCGATTTGCGGTGCTTCCTGGTCGCGCCGGATGACGATGTATGGGAACGACTTGTCGTCCCGGAACGACACGTTGTAGCGAGGCCTGAAGCGTTTTATCAGGTTCGCTTCGAGGAGGAGCGCCTCGGCTTCGGTGCCCGTATTCACGAATTCCATGGACGCCGTCGAGCGGATCATCGCCATGATGCGATTCGTGTGCCCGCCGAGCCGTGTATAGTTCTGGACGCGGTTCCTGAGGTTTCGCGCCTTGCCGACGTAAATGACCTCGCCCGCCTTATCCATCATGCGATAGACGCCGGGACCCGTGCCGAGGTGCTTCACATACCGCGCGACGACATGCGGACCTGTTTGCGGCGCGCTTTCAGCGCCGTCCAGGGTCAAGTCGCCGGAGCTGACCTCGAGCGTATCGTCGATTTCGGGCATAAAGCTTTATGTAACGCGGATATCCGGCGTTTGCCACAGGAGATGCTGGCCGCCATCGAGCGCGATCATCTGGCCCGTCATGGATGGCGATCCGAGGATGAACGAGACGGCATTCGCGATCTCTTCCGGCGTCGTGCCGTGTCCAAGCGGCATCGCCTGCGATTCGTGCTCGAAGTCCGCATCGGTTTGATGGACGCTGCGCAGGGCGGGGCCGGGGCCGATTGCGTTGACGCGAATGCGCGGGGCAAGCGCCTGCGCCATGGTTCTCGTCGCGGCCCACAGCGCGGACTTGCTCAGTGTGTAGGAGAAGAAGAGCGGATTCGGTTTTAGAACACGCTGATCGATAATGTTGACGATATTGCCGCTTTGGTCGAGCGGCAGTTGCGCGGCGAAGGCCTGCGCGAGGAAGACCGGCGCTTCCAGATTGATCGCGATGTGCGCTCGAAAACTCGGCTCGGTGAGCGACTGGAGATGGTCGTCGGCATAATGAGAGGCGTTATTCACGAGGCAGGCGACACATCCCATGGTTGCATTCACTGTCGGGATAAGGGCCGCAACCTGAGCGTGTTCATCAAGGCTTGCAGAGAAACAAGCGGCCTCAACACCCATCGCTGCGATGGTGGCGACTGTGGCTTCCGCCTCGTCCTTTGAGCTTCGATATTGAATCGCAATCGAAAACCCGCACCCGGCAAGGTGGAGTGCGATAGCCTTGCCCACACGGACGGCGCCACCGGTTATAAGCGCGAGCTGCGCCATCAAACCACCTGTGATTTTTTTGCAACCTTAAGACGAATCCTTAGGAAAGACTCGCGAAAGGTGTTGCCATCTGAATCTTCCCGTTATAGTTGTATTTCCAACGAGACACGAGTGTAACGCGAACTTGTAGCTCAGCCGGTTAACAAGCTCGATAGCTCAACTCATTGGAGAGCAATACGCCAGTGCCTTCGTTAGTGATCCCAGACAATCCATGCCCAAGGATTGCTTCGATCATTTCCCTCTCAAGTGCCCAGAAAGGCCGGACCCCTGCCCCACCCGGGTCCGGCCAATTCTATTCTGCTCCCGCACAACTTCAAGATGAGATTTTCAGGCCCTTACGAGGTGCTTGTTCAGCCTTCTGTCGAGCACATTCCAGAGGCGTCGAATAATCTCAACGGTAAGAATGTAGACGAGAGCGGCGGCGATATAAGCCTGGAAATCATACGTCCGCTGAAACGCGAGCTTGGCCGTTGCAAGCAGGTCGTACACTGTGACGACGCTGGCGAGCGCGCTGGCCTTCACCATCAAGATCAACTCATTCCCGAAGGGCCGGAGCGCAAACCTTGCCGCCTGCGGGAGGATGATCCTGCGCGCTGTGAGTGCAGCCGGCATGGCGGCGGCGCGGGCGGCTTCGATCTGGCCGCGGGGCACGCTGCGGATCGCGCCTGCGAAAATCTCGGCCTGATAAGCGGCCGTGTTCAGCGTGAAGGTGAGCAGCGAACAGAAAAACGGATCGCGAAACAGCCACCACAGACCGGCAGCCGACAGCGTGGTTTGGAACTGCGCTGACCCATAATAGAGAAGAAAAAGCTGCGCCAGCATTGGCGTCCCGCGAAAAACATAGGTGTAGGCGAACAGGGCCGCGCTCACGGGGCGGCTCCCGAAGACCCGCCCTAGCCCAACGGGAGCAGCGAGCAACAGGCCCAGCAAAACAGACCCGATCGAAAGTTCGAGCGTCACCAGGAACCCATCCGCCATGCGCGGACCGAAGCGCTCGAAAAGGTCCCAATGGATCATGCGGCCGGTCTCCAGCCTTTGGCGGCGGCACGCTCTGCGCGAGCAATCAGGAGCGTCGAGACGGCGGTCATGGCGAGGTAGATTGCGCAAGCCACGGCATAGAATTCAAACGGCTGCCGTGTGCTCTGCACGGCGAGTGTCGTCATGCGCAGCAGGTCATCGAGCGCGATGACCGAAACAAGCGACGTGTCCTTCAGCAGCACCAGCCAATTGTTGCCCAGACCCGGAAGCGCGAGCCGCAGCATCTGGGGCGCCCTGATCCGGCGGAACACGAGCGCGGGGCTCATCCCAAAGCTGCGGGCCGCCTCGATCTGGCCGCGCTCCACCCCTCGCAAGGCCGCGAGCAGCACTTCGCTCGAATAAGCGCCGAAGACCAGCGACAGCGCAATCAAACCAGCGACGAAGGGCGAAACGTTAACGGTGAAGGGCAGGCCCGTCGCGTCGGAGATGTTCTGGAACAGGATTTGCGCGCCGTAATAGATGAGCAGGAGCGTCAACAGCTCGGGCAATCCCCGGAATATGGTGGTGTAGGTCTCGCCGCAGGCGCGCAACACGGCCGATTTCGAGTTTTTGGCAAGTGCTGCGGCGAGCCCGAACGCGAGGCCGAAAGGGAGCGTCGCCAGCGCCAAGCCGATTGTCATCGCGGCTCCGAGCGCGAGTTCATGTCCCCAGGCTAGTAGCACACCGTCCATAAGCACTCGGATGTCGTCGCGAGACGGCAAAGGCCGGCGTAGCGATCCAGTTTCCAATTACAGCAAGGAATTCGCTGTGGATTTGTCGCGGAGTTTACCCCAGCCCACGAGCCGCGGCTCGCAATGACGGCACTTGTTCACACAAATTGTCTCGAAATAGCCGCTCTGTGGTAACGGCCGGGCTCGACCGGATGGCCGCATGAAGCAGTGATCCTAACCCGCATCCGGTTAAATTAGGCTCGCAGCGGAGCTCCCTCTCCCAGGGGGAGAGGGCTGGGGTGAGGGGCGCTTACATCTGATAATCACGCACTTCCCCCTCACCCGGACCGCAAAACGGTCCGACCTCTCCCCCTGGGAGAGGTGCCGCGCGCTTCCATGTCAGCGGGAAATACTCAAAAAATCGGGAACGGAAAATACTTGGCGTTGATCTTGGCGTAGGTCCCGTCCGCAACGATGCCGTCGAGGGCGGCATTGAACTTCTGCAACAGCGCATCGTCACCCTTGCGCAACGCAATCGCCACGCCGGACCCGAAATAGCCCGGATCGTTCAGCTCGGTTGGCGCGATCTCGCAGCACGCTCCTTCGGGCGTCCTCAGCCAATCGTAGATCGCCAGCTTGTCGTAGAGCACATACTCCACGCGCCCGGCCGCCAGATCGCGATAGGCGTCGGCCACCGTGTTATATAGGCGGACAATCGAGCGGCTGTATGCGTCTTCGAGATAAGCGGAGTGATTGGTTGCGCTTTGCACCCCTATCGATTTTCCGATCAGCGCTTTGGGCGAGACATCCTTGATGTCGGTTCCCTTGCGGACAACGAAAACGCTCGGCGACCGGTAATACGGCTTCGTGAAAGCCACGACTTTTTTGCGGTCCTCGGTGACATTCAGCGACGCGACGATGGCGTCGTATTTCCGGGCGAGCAGCGCAGGGATGATGCCGTCCCAATCCTGGGCAACAATCTCGCAGTCCGCTTGCATCTTGGCGCAAAGAGCGCGCGCAATATCGATGTCGAAACCTTCCAGCTCACCATTGGAATTGATGGTGCTGAATGGCGGATTCGTGCCCTCGCTCGCAATGCGCAGCTTCTGCTGCTGGGCAGGCGCAGCCAAGGGCAGAAGCAGCGCCATGATTATGAGCGCGAAGATGCGCGGTAGACGAGCCTGAAGCATGGGGTTTCGCCGGCGGGGTCTTCTATTGCACGATGGGGGGCAGCGTAGCCCGCTGTTTTTCGCTCGTAAAGCGTCCCGTCCTGAAAGACGCAAGGAATTGCTCAAGCCGTGGGCTGTTTGGCGCGTTGAAGAGATCCGTGGAGACGCCCTCTTCCTCGATCTTGCCCTCACAGAGGAACAGCGTGCGCGAGGAGACATCGCGGGCGAAAGCCATCTCGTGGGTCACGATAACCATGGTGCGTCCCTCGGCCGCCAGGTCCTGAATCACAGACAGCACTTCGCCCACGAGTTCCGGGTCGAGCGCCGAGGTCGGCTCGTCGAAGAGGATGACGCTCGGATGCACCGCGAGCGCGCGGGCTATCGCCGCTCGTTGCTGCTCGCCGCCGGAAAGCTGGCTCGGATAGGCGTTGGCGCGGTGCGTAAGGCCCACTTTGGCCAGCAGCGCGTGCGCTCCTTCGACGGCTTCGGCGCGCGGCCGGCCATGCACATGGATGGGCGCCTCGATGACATTGCCCACCACAGTCATGTGATGCCAGAGATTGAAACTCTGGAACACCATCGCGACGCGGCGGCGGATGCGCTCGACCTGCCGCCGGTCAAGGCCAGGGCGGCCATTGCCGATTTTGAGGTGCTCCTCGCCGACGAGGATCTCGCCGCCATCCGGCACTTCCAGAAGATTGAGGCAGCGGAGGAACGTGCTTTTGCCAGACCCGGAAGCGCCGATGATCGAGATCACCTCGCCCTGCTCGGCTGCGAGCGATACGCCTTTCAAGACCTTGGCAGCCCCGAAGCTCTTGGTGATGTCGCGCGCTTCAATCGCGATCATGGGCGGTTAGCCGTCCCGACGTCGTCCCCGCACGGGCGCGAACCCAGTATTCGATGTGTCATGCCTCGTTCACCACGAATACAACTCCGGACGGCTCAATGCCCGCCTCTGACCCTCCGAAACCATAAGGCCCTGCTCCCCGTTGTCATAGCCGCCCTTGAGGCGGCTATCCAGAAGAATGCTTGTATCTCAGCGCGTTAGTGGATGGCCGGGTCAAGCCCGGCCATGACAAAAAAGAGCTAAGCCGCTTTCTTAAACAATGCTCCTTCGCGGGCATGACGCCACAGAGGCCTCAGCTCGGATTATCGAGGCTTATCATTCCCAACTCGCCATCGAAGGCAAGCACTTCAGCATAGCGCGCCCAGTTAATCACTGTATGCAGCGTCGTTTCGGCGTCCTGCTCGGGCATCTTATCCTCAAGCTCGTCCTTGAAGCGGATGATGGGCGCTCGATGGCTTGGGCGCTCATCGAGGATGTGTTTGATATGGGCAGCAAGAGGAATGTAGGTCACCAGATGCTGTGCGAATTGCGCCTTGCGTTCGTCGACGCCCGCATCCGCAAAGCGCCGGCCGGCGTCGGTGAGCTTGAGGTCGCCTTCGGCCAGCTCCGCGAAGCGCAACAGCTGCAGCGTTTCCGCCGCGTGGAATAGCTCGTCAACATCCATTTGCGCCCGCTCGGCAAGCAATGGCAGGTCCGCCTTGCCGTTGAAGGGCGGTTCCGCAAGCGTTTCGAGAAGGCCCGCGAGCGTGTTCGTGGAGACTGATGGAAGGCTCATGCTGATGCCGGTGCCGGGGAAAATGCCCTCCCGTGCGGGAGCAGCCGTGCTCTTCGCCGTCATACGGGCGTAAATGTCATCGACCAGCGCCCGGAAGGCGGGATCGACGCGGTTTCGCGGCTGAGGCAGGTTCACTTTGATTTCGGCGATGATCCGCCCGGGATTGGACGCGAGGACCAGGATCCGGTCGCTCATCAGCACTGCTTCCTCGATATTATGCGTGACGAGGAGAATGGCGCGGATGGGCATGCGGCCTTCGCACCAGAGGTCCAGCAAGTCGGTGCGAAGCGTTTCGGCCGTCAGCACGTCCAGCGCCGAGAACGGCTCGTCCATCAACAGCACTTTCGGGTTGACGACCAGCGCGCGGGCGAGGCCGACGCGCTGCCGCATGCCGCCGGAAAGCTCCTTCGGATAGGCGGATTCGAATCCGTCGAGGCCGATAAGGTCGATTGCGGCAAGGGCTCGCCTGCGGCGCTCTTCCTGAGGTACGCCCTGAGCTTCAAGCCCAAGCTCCACATTCTCAAGAACGGTCAGCCAGGGAAAAAGCGCAAAGCTTTGAAAGACCATCGCCAGACCGTCGGCAGGGCCTTTGATCCTGCGGCCATCGATATCGACCTCGCCTTCGCTTGGCGGCATAAGGCCTGAGATGATGCGGAGCAGGGTGGATTTACCGGAGCCGGACCTGCCGAGAAGAGCCACGATTTCGTTGTCGTAGAGTTTCAGGTCCACGTTATCGAGCACAAGGAGGTTGCTGCTTGCGCCGCGCTTATAATAATGCCGGACATGTTTGACGCAGACCAAGGCCTGCCGTTCGCCCGTCCTTGCTGCGACTACACCCATGGCCTATTCCTTCTCGTTTTAAAGTCGCAGACGGCGGTCGGCGAGGACATAAAGCCGACGCCACAGCAGGCGGTTTACGGTAACGACGAATATCGACATCACGCCCACGCCAAGCACCACCCGATGGAAGTCTCCCGCCGCGGTCGCATTTGCGATATAGGCGCCGAGGCCGTGCGCTTCTATCTTTTTGTCACCCCAGGTTACGACCTCGGCGATGATGCTGGCGTTCCACGAGCCGCCGGAAGCGGTCAGTGCGCCGGTTACGTAATACGGAAATATCCCCGGCAGGATCACTTTCCGCCACCATTGCCACCGGTTCAGCCGGTAAAGCGTCGATGCTTCCGCCAAGTCGCTCGGAAACACGCTCGCGCCCGCGATAACGTTGAAAAGAATATACCATTGCGTGCCGAGCACGATGAGAGGCGAAAGCCAGATATCGGGGTTGAGGTGGTAGGTCGCTATACCAACGACAACGAAGGGAAAGAGAACGTTCGCCGGGAAGGCGGCCAGGAATTGCGCGACGGGCTGAACGCGCTCCGCCAGGGCAGGCCGCAGCCCGACATAAACCCCGATCGGCACCCAAATCGCGCTCGCGATGGCGATGAGGATAATGACTCGCAGGAAGGTAATGAACCCTCCGATCACGGCTTCCTGAACGTCCGGCCAGCCGAGCGTAGTGCTTACGTATGAAATCACCGACCAGGCAGCCCATACGACGACAGCTACAAGCGCGATGTTGAAGATGAGGTCGAACGCTTTGCTCGTGGTGTTATTGACCTTGGTCTCCGGGATCTGCTTCGAGAGGTCGCTCACATTGCCGCTGAACATCTGGAGAAGGTTGCTCAGGAATTCGTTAATGGCTTGCACCAGCCGGGTCCGCCTCAAGAGATCGAGAACCCAGGATTTCGGCTGCTCTTGCGCCGCCACCAGCTCGACGCGGAATTTGTCGGCCCATGCGACCACAGGCCGGAAAATGAGCTGGTCGTAAAGAATGATCACGACGGCCATCGCTCCGACGGCCCACGCGACGGCTTCGATGCTCTGCTGCTCGATCGCGAGGGATAGATAGGAGCCGATCCCCGGCAGAGTAATCTTGGTATCGCCGACCGAGATCGCCTCGGACGCGACGACGAAGAACCATCCCCCCGACATCGACATCATCATGTTCCAGACGAGGCCGGGGGTGGCGAACGGCGCTTCGAGTTTCCAGAAGCGCTGCCAGGGCGTCAGCTGGAAATGGGTCGTAACCTCCTCAAGGTCCCGCGGAATGGTCTTGAGCGACTGGTAAAACGAGAACGTCATATTCCAGGCCTGGCTCGTGAAAATCGCGAAGATGGCCGCGAGTTCGGCGCCGAGCTGGCTGCCCGGGAAAAGGCTCAGAAAGAAGACAACCGTGAATGTCAGAAAGCCCAGCACGGGCACCGATTGCAAAATATCGAGCGCCGGTATGATGACGCGCTCGGCCTTTTTGCTCTTGGCTGCGAGCGGTGCGACGATGAAGGTGAAAAGGAGCGAGAACCCGAGCGCGGCGAACATTCTCAGAGTCGTCAGCAGCGCATATTGGGGCAGATTCAGGGGGTCGAGAGAAACGGGGTTGGCTTCAAGGCCCTCAAGCGGCCTGTGCATCGATTTCGCGCCATGAGCCACGGCGACGAAGACCGCGCCCAAAGCGAAAAATACGATCACATCGTATCGGTTAGGCCAAGCGCGAGCGACCGTAGCGGAAATATTAGCGATGCGGCGGCTGCCGGCGGAAGATGGGGGCATGGTCATCGCTCGCCTCGCTCCTCTAGGTTGTGGGGCGCTCTAGCCCGGGGTCATGTTTCGCGCTCTTGTTGAATCCGCATTCGCGGGCGACGGTGGTTGAATGGTGTTTCGGGTTATTGAAGCGGACGCTGCTTCGCTTCTAGGCGATGAACGGCTCGCGCATTTCTGTCAACATGAAAACGTCCGGTTGCGCCTTCTGCAAGCGCCGTTCACCGGGCACGCACTTTGAGCGTGACATCCGTTAACGGCTCATCGATCTGTCTTGCTCAAGCCAGAATCTTGGGGCGAAGTCCCGAAGAGTCCAAGTACGTTTGAAATTGAGAAGGATGCGCCGTGCGTCGCAAAAGGAATAGAAGCCTTCAACCAAGGCTTTTTGCTTGCGCCGTGCTTGCTGGACTGGCCGCACCACTTTGTATTTGGGCCGGGAATGCCGCCGCGGATGAAGCTTCGCCATCCGGCGCCTTAGAGAATCGGCTCGAGACGCAGGAAGGCGAGACCGTTCTTGCCCATAAGGCTCAAATCCGGCGTCTGAAGCAACGCGAGGATGAGGAAGCGGTCATCGACGAGGAGAACGGTGCTGCCAAAAGCTTCGCGGCACGCTTGAAGCGCCATCAAAGACGGCACTTCACGCAACGCCGGCGCGACTTCCGGCAGCAACAGTTGCGGCTTGAACGTCAGCGTAGAGCAATCCGGCAAAAGAGGGCGAGGATCAAGGCTCGTCAATTTGCGGCGGCGCGAAGGCATGCTGCGCAGCACGTTCCGAAGCACGTCAGGAAGCACGTGACGCCTGGAAGCCACAGCAAGCATCGCTTTTTCAGGCTCAAGCGGAAGCCGGCCGCCGCATCGTAACATTTCTTTGCGTGGCGCTCTGGAACGCGTGTGGCTAAGGGTCCTTGAACCCGGAGAAGGAGAAATCGAGGATGGCAGACGAGCTGGTTTTTTACACAAATCCCATGTCGCGTGGCCGCATCATCCGCTGGATGCTCGAAGAGCTTGGCCAGCCCTACCGCACCGAAATCGTCGAATACGGACCGCATATGAAGTCGCCGGAGTACCTTGCCATCAACCCGATGGGGAAGGTGCCGGCCATCCGCCACGGCGATACCGTCGTCACGGAGTGCGCCGCGATCTGCGCCTACCTCGCGGATGCGTTTCCGCAATCGGGGCTTGCGCCGGAGCCGGGAAGCCGCGAACGCGGGCCTTACTACCGCTGGATGTTCTTCGCGGCCGGCCCTGCCGAGTCAGCAATCGTCAACAAGGCGCTTGGCTTCGAGCCTCCGTCTGAGAGGCGAGGGATGGTAGGTTACGGGAGCCATGCCGATATGGTGACTGCCTTGGAGAAAGCTGTTTCCGCTTCCGAGTATGTTGCCGGAGATCGGTTTACGGCGGCGGATGTCTATGTCGGCTCGCAGCTTGGCTGGGGCATGCTCTACGGCATGCTCGAGAAGCGGCCGGCGTTCGAACGCTATTGGGACAGGATCAAAGACCGGCCCGCGGCAATCCGCGCCCGCGAGATCGATGACGCGCTGCTTCCGAAGAAAGAGTGATCTGAATCCCGGTGTCATGGCCGGGCTTGACCCGGCCATCCAGGGCCATGAAACGAACTCCAGCATTGGAAGGGGTCATTGGATGGCCGGGTCGAAGCCCGGCCAAGACATTGTGGTGGCTCGCGCGCTAAGACGCCTCGGCCTTCTCCTCGACGGGCTTTCCTTCAACCGGCGCGGAGCGATCCGCGCCTGCCTTGCGCGGGGGTCGAACCACGGTCACGGTGCAGTCCGCCTCTGAAGCAACTCTGGAGGAAACGCTTCCAAGCAGCGAGCGCCGCAGCGACTGCTGCCGCGCCCCGATGAAGATCTGGTCGACCTTGTTCTGGTCGGCATAGGTCAAGATCGCCGCGGCTGGGTCGATGGCTTCCAGCACGTGATACGTAATGCGGCCCTCTCCAAGCTTCAGCGGCGCCGCCCAATTCTGGAGCGCGACAAGCCGGTTCACATGCTTGTTGTGTCCCTCGGCATCGAGGGCGGTGTCGCGGGTGGCAATGTAGCTTGTTTTCAACACGTTTACGCAAGCGAGGCGCGCCGATGGCAGCTGCGCGAGCGCGCGCGCAGCTGCCTCGCGGATCTCTTCGTTGGTCTCCTTTGCACCTTCGCTGGTATCGATCGCAACGGCGATGATGGGCGCGGAAGGTATTGGGAGCGCGACCGAGCGCGGCTTGTACTCTTCTTTGAGGTCGGGGTTGAAGCGCCGCTTCATACGCGCCCAGAAAGAAGCCGTTTCAAGCCGTTCCGAGCGCGCGGTCAGCTTGATCTGGTCGTGATTGCTGAGTTCGAACGCGAGTTGTGCCGCCGAGGGATAGCGCCAGGCGGGCTCGACTTCGAGGCAGCGCAAAACAATTTCCTGAAGCCACAGCGGGTAGTCTTCCCGAATGCGACGCGGCGGCTTCGGATCGCGCCAAAGCCGCTTCTTCATCGCGCCCATGCGCTCGCTTTCGCCGAAAGGACGCACTCCCGTGGAAAAGAAATAGAGGAGCACGCCAAGCGCGAATTGATCGGTGCGGGGGTCGTGCCGCGCGCCCATAAGTTGCTCCGGGGCCATATACGGCGCGGTCCCGTAAGGGAGGCGAAACTCCTCCTGCATGAGATCCGGGAGCTGCAGGTGATGGGAGAGGCCGAAATCGATCAGCACCGCTTCGCCCGTAGGCCGAAACAGGATGTTGCTCGGCTTGATGTCGAGGTGGATGACGTGCTGGCGGTGGATGTCATCGAGGGCGGTGGCAATTTTGTAGCCGATGTCCGCGACCTCCTCATAGGGCAGCGGCAGATCGGAAAGGCGCGGCAGAAGCGATTTTCCCGGAAGCCGCTCCATGACGATATAAGGGTGCACGGCGAAATCCCCCGCCGCGATGAACTTCGGCACATGCAGGCCGGAGAGCCGCGGCATGATCATCTGCTCCATCTCGAAGCTCACGATCGCCGCCGGGTCTTGCCCTTCGCCGAGAACCGGCACCTTCATCAGTAAGGGGATCTCGATGCCGGGCTTCGTCACGCTCCAAAGCCGGGCCATGCCGCCTCGATGGATTAGCCCCTCCATCACGAAACCGTCGAGAACGTTGCCGGGTTCTAAAAGGGGCTTGGCCATGGCTCGTCATCTCCCCATAAACAGCCTTTCGGCAAAGAACAGCGGCAGCCGGGCGTTCCGGATCGCTGTGGCGGCTCCCTCGATATCATAGGGCACGCGCAGGAAGGTGATCTCTTTCTTGTCGGTGTCGAACATGGCGTAAGAAGCCGCAGGGTTGCCGTCGCGCGGCTGGCCGGCCGAGCCCAGCACGACGAGCCATCGGCGCAGTCCGTGCAGCGGCACGGCCACATCCGGCACGGGGCTGAACGCCGTCATTTTCGCAGCCGTCGTGACGCTGAAGATGGCAGGCCTGTGCGTATGGCCGCAAAAGGTGATCTGCGCTTTCGTCGAGCGCAGACTGCGCGACGCTTCCTCGACCGTTAGCACATAAATCCACTTCGATGGCGCGCTCGCGTCGCCATGCACATACAGCCGGTCCTGCTCGGGAGTGGTCATCGGCAGTTCCGCC
Source organism: uncultured Alphaproteobacteria bacterium (assembly GCA_963834165.1). Taxonomy (GTDB): domain Bacteria; phylum Pseudomonadota; class Alphaproteobacteria; order Rhizobiales; family Rhodomicrobiaceae; genus Rhodomicrobium. The sequence continues at coordinate 203,201 of CAWIAL010000016.1, forward strand.
AGGAAGCGGCGCTCCTCGACGCCAAGCTCGCCGCGCGTCCAATCGATGACGAACTGCGCCTCGACGTTGATGGCGACGCTCGGATCGTTCACCGCCGCATCGTGGTTGCCAAGCACTGCGATGGCGCCGCGCGAGACAAGCTCGATCGCCTTGTCGACAACCCACACCGGATCGGCGCCGTAGCCGACATAATCGCCGAGCAGCACATACCGCTCCGCGCCCCTCTCCTCGGCATGCTGAAGACACGCGCTGAACGCTTGCCGGTTCGCGTGCATATCCGCCAGCAGTGCTATCCGCATTTCAACTCCCCAGGTTGGTTTTTTGATAGATTACAGAAAATGGCGCGCGCGGTCTTGGGATTTCAGACAATTTAGCGGCAGACCGCGTTATTCGCCATGTGCAGATGCGGGAGATCAACAAATCCCGAGCGGGGGGCGCTCCGGTTTGCCTGGCCCTTCCCAGCTTTATTGGCCGGGAAGGGTTGGCAACTGAAATTTTCGTTTGGTCAGTGGCTCGAGGGCAGCCCTCTCAGCAACTTTGCGGCGCGTCTGACATACGATCGAACACGGTGTGAATTTTCTCGACATGACTTGGATCGACGTCCCGGCCAACCTCGATCTGATCGCCGAAGACCGCCACGCCTGCACCAACCGCGCCGGGACCACCCATTACGCCGAGCTGCTTGCTGAGGTCCGACAGGTCCTTCATCTGCGGGGACTGTCCCTGTCCGCCGCCGCTTTGCGGCATCTGCCCGGGGGCGCCCCCCATTTTGCCAAGGATATCGCGCAGGATTTGGCCAAAGACTTCGCCGCCCGGTACCTGCGGTGCGCCTTGGCCGGATGGTGCCTGACCTTGTTGTCCTCCCGGCATGGGGATCTGTATCGGTCCACCGCCGCTGATGATGACCGGCTTGATGCTGCCGTTGCTGATCCCCTTGGCAAGCTCTCGCAGAAGGGTGCCGAGTATGTCGCCTTGCGGGGCATACCCGCCCGAGTCCGCCGGAGAAGGAGCCGGGCCGGCAGTCGTGCCGGTTGATCCCGGCATCTGGCGCCCGAATATTTGCCCAAGGATGTCGCCCAAGCCGCCGCCTGAGGGGGCGGACGGTGCCGGAGCAGGAGCCGGGCCGGCCGATCCCGGCATCTGCCGTCCGAATATCTGACCCAAGATGTCGCCGAGGTTGCCGCCTGGAGCTTCAGCCGGTGCCGGGGTCGCGGCAGTCGTTTTGCTTCGCATAAGCCCGGAGAGGACGATCCCTGCGAGCACCGGCAACATCTTCTTCAGAATACCCGAGCCGACCCCGGAGAAAGCCTGCGCCTGATCGATGACGGCCTGGCTCACGTTGGGCGACCCGAAGACCACGGAGAGGGCATCATTCCCGGCGGCAACTCCATCCGGTCCGAAGGCTGTCTGGGGGTCGGCATACATCACCGCCAGGTTCTGCTGCTGTCCCATCACGCCGAACAGATTGCCGAGCCCTTCCGGTGTCGCGGTCGATCGCTTCAGTCCAGTCGAGATGGCGGGAAGAAGCGCCGTCACTGCGGCTTGCGTCTGCTCTGGCGTCAGCCCGAACTCACGGCCGAGCGCGGCCATCCCCTCGCCGTCATACGCATTGTTGAGGATCTCATATAAGCTCGCCATTATCGATACTCCTTCGGGCTGGCCCATCCCACTTTTTTGCAGCTCACCGACGGGAAACGATGGCCCGTCAAACACATGCTCACGAGAATAGCTCTTCGGTTATTAATTTTCTCCAGGTGAGGCTTGTGACGTTTAGAAATGAAATGAGCAGAATTGGCCTATTTTATTTAAATCAATAAGGGTTTTTATTGAATACTCAACTTGCCTTGCTGTTGAATACTCGGATCGGCCATGCCGTTATTGCAACGCCGGGGAAGCGGGGTGTCCGGTTTGTCCAGTGCGGAGCTGCTGCTCAACGCAGAACAACTCTTGCGAGAATCGCCCCAATTCGACAATCTCTCGAAGAAAGCACTTACGGCAGGGTAGCATGAAGCGTTTCTTCGGTTGCAATCTGGGAGCGCATCGTGACCGGAAAATCTCCTCAAGTTGCGCGGGCGCTGAACGCCTGGGATTCTCCTGGACGCGCGGCGCGGGCTAAGGCCAGTCTGCGCTCGATGTCGCGCGCCGTTTCGCTCGCGGTCTGCGCTCTTTTCGTTACATCGGCGAGTGTGACTGCCGCGGAGGACGACGGATCGTCGTTGCTCACGCGGCCATCGCTGACGGACACGCCCGACGGCCTCAAGGACCAATTGCGCCGTATCGGAATCACGACCGACGTTTGGGTCACGCAGTTCTATCAGTCGCAAATCGAGGGCGATGCCACCAAGGCATGGTTTTACGGGGGCAAGACTGACGCATTCCTGCGGTTGGATAGCGACAAGCTCGGTCTGTGGTCCGGTTTTCACGTGAATACTCAGTTCGAGCATGCCTTCGGCGATAACGTGAACCGGAAGGATTTTGCGCTCATTCCCGTGAATACGGCGCTGGCCTATCTCGACCGGGACGGCTACCACACCGCCCTTTCGCTCACCGTCACCCAGGATTTCGGCGACCATGTCTCCGCCAGCGCCGGCAAATTCAACATGATGACGCTTGCATCGCAAACGCCTCTCATTGGCGGTGGCGGCATCGACACCTTCATGAACAGGGCCTTCGCCCTGCCGTCGACCGGCGTGGCCTACACCGCCGCCAAGGGAGCGCCCGTCGACCGGCTCGTTATCTCCGCGCCATACCTTCTCGCTGCAGCGCTGACATTCAAGACGGATCCGATCGTCCAGAAGTCACCGGCGATTTTTACACTCCTCCTCGCCGACCCTCGCAGCGCGCAGGATCCGCAAGTCATCGAGCATCCGCTGGAAAAGGGCTGGGCGTTCGGGGCTTCGGCGACTTTACCCGTCGAGATCGCCGGTCTTCAAGGTTTCCAAACGGTGCGCGCCGCGTACAGCAACGCGAAAGGCATCGATCTCGAAGCCGTCGCGGAGCGGCCGATTCCGGTAACTCCCGGAACGATCGGTCTCAAGAAAGGCTATTGGTTCACGTCCTATGCCATTCAGCAGAATATCTTTCAAAGCGACGCAAATCCGGCGGTTGGCTGGGGCCTGTTCACGCTTGCGACCTTCTCGGACGGCAATCCGAACCCGGTCAAGTGGAGCACGCTCGCAGGGCTTGCGGGGAATAATCTCCTTGAGGGCCGCGAGAACGACCGCTGGGGCGCCGGCTTCTTTCAATATCAGCCGAGCGGGCCATTGCTGGATTCGCTAGCCGCACTTGGCATCGAAAGACGCTGCGAGCGAGGGATCGAGGCCTTCTACAATCTCGCGATCACGCCGTGGCTGCGCCTCTCCGCGGATCTCCAGGTGATCGATCCCTGGAATCCGGCCAGATCGCAAGCGACTTACGCAGGATTGCGCCTGCAAACAAAGTTCTAGCGAGATCGGGCGGGGGCCGTATCGAGGCTTCTGAAGCTGCGCCCCTTAATGACCTCGCCATGTCAGCCGGTCATACTCTAGCTCAAACGGCGATCAGTCCTTCAGCCACCGCCTTCGCGACAGCTTGCGTGCGATTGGTGACGTCGAGGCGTTTCATGGCCCTCTCGCAGTGGAAATTGACGGTTCGTTCGCTGAGACCGAGGATCGTGGCGATTTCGGACGAGGTCTTTCCGCGCCCAACCCATGTCAAAACCTCGCGCTCGCGGCCCGTCAGGTGGTATTCGGATTGCGGCCGGGACGCATTCTCGCGATGCCGTAGCCTGTTCTGAATCACGGCGTCGAGCATTTCGAAATCGACGGGCTTGGTCAGATAGTCGTCCGCCCCGAGGCGGCGTCCCGTAAGCTCGCTGTCCCGGTCTCCGAGCGCCGTCAAAAAAACGAAAGGGATGCCGGCATAGCCGGGACCGGCCGCTGCCAACCGCTCAAGTACTTCAAAGCCGCTGCTCGATGGCATGCGAATATCGCAAACCACGAGATCCGGCCTATTTGAGAAAATCGCAGCCAAGCCTTGCTCGCCGTCGCGCGCGAGATCGACCTTGTAGCCGAACTCGGCCAGCGCCTCCGCGAGAAGGCTGGCGGTCTCAACATCATCCTCAATGTATAGGATTTTGCTCACGGAGGCTTCCGGCGGTTACTCCCCTTGACATTTCGATGGGCAGCGAGACGACAATTCTGGTCCCCTCGCCCGGCTCGCTGTTTATGGAAAGGCGGCCGCCATGCTGTTCGACGATCTGCTGAACGAGGCTAAGCCCGATGCCGGTGCCTGGGATCGACCCCACGTTGCTGCCACGAAAGAAACGTTCGCGAACGCGCGGAAGTTCTCCCGGCGGTATGCCGATGCCATGATCGGCGACGCTGATCGCAATCGCGCCGTCCACCGTCTTGCCCGAAACCTCGACGCGCCCGCCCTCGGGGGAATATTTCATGGCGTTCGAAATCAGATTGCTGAAGGCGCAGCGGAGAAGCTTGGGATCGCCCGTAACCTCTTTGGGAAGTTCGCCGATGCGCTCATCAAAATGCACCTTGAGGTCGATCTCCTTATAATAATCGACGAGGTCTTGAAGCATGGCGGACGGATCGAAGAGGCGTTTTTCGGCCTGCACCGGCTTGTTCACCATTTCCAGTTCCGCGGTGAGGCTAGCCACGAGGCTCGTCAACTGGAACACCGCGGACCTGATTTTCTCCGCTCGCTCGCCGATTTGCGCGGGCGTTGCATGCTCCCGCGTCGCGATGAGACGCTGGGCGTGCCCATCGATATAAGTCAACGGCGTACGGAATTCATGGGACATCGTCGTCAAGAAATTGCGCTGCGCTGTCGTCAGCTCGCGCTCCTTCTCAAGCGTGCCCTCCAGGATTTCCGCCTGCATCGCGAGGCTCTTGCGATTTTCCAGCAGCTCCACAGTGTTCCGGCGAAGAACAGCGAGAGAGCGCGCCATTTCACCGATTTCGTCGCGCCTGCTTTCAAAGGGGATCTTGAAGCGCGTGTCGTTCGTGGAGAGGCGATGCATCCTGTTCGCGAGATCGAGCAGCGGGCGCGAGAACGAATGCCACAAGTAAAGGCACAGGCCGACGAACAGAAAAAGCGTCGCCAAGATCAGGTCGGAGATGAAGCGCTGGGACGCTGCAATGGTGTCGCGACCATTTTTTCGCGCGGCCTGCGCTTTAACATGCGTGAGATCGATAAGCTGCCGCAGCTCCTTTGCGGCCTTGTGAAAAGTTGAAAGCGACTCGCCATGAAAAAAGGAGATGGCCTCCTGCGTGCGTCCGCTCTGGGCCAGCGCAGTGAGCGTCTGATCGCGATTGATATGCTCCTGCCAGTCGCTCACGAAGTTCTCGAAGGCCTTCGTTTCATCCGGGTCGTGAGAGATCGCGCGGTAGCTGGCGATGTCTTGCGCTGCGAGATTGAGATATCGCGACAAGGCTTCTGAATGGTTGCTTGCATCGCCCCCTAGCAGGAGTTCGGCTTCCTCGGTGCGGACCCTCGCGACGTGATGCCGAAGGTTGCCGAGAATCTGGATCGAGTTCGAGCCAGCGGTTTCGAATTTCGGAGGAGACGACATCCACATTCGCAAGGCTTCCAAGGCTGAGACTTCGAACCACGACAACCGCGGCAACGAATAAAACGGCAATGAACGCCAGCTTTGCCGGAGCAGAGCCGCGCAACGACAAGATCGGGTGGCCTGTTTCCATCTTGGGCCTTGCTTTATGAGTGCGTGGGTTTCGTGTTGTCCTCCATGTAGGGCTTCGTTCCACTTTCGCCCTCTGTCAGATTTCACAGGCTGATCGTGACAGGGCGCGAACCCATCTTCCTGCTCAACATTGATAACGAGCGCTGGCTGTTGGGATACGGAAATGAGCACGGATAACCACCCGCGGGGCCACCCGATCTTTATGGCGCGGCTGGCGCGTATCGTTTTCGTGGTAAGCACAGCCATCCTTGCATTTGGCGCTTATTCAACGTGGGGCGGTCATAAGAATCCTGTAACCGCCCAGCCCGCGCCGGCCACTGTTCCTGTCCGCACGGCCGCCGTAAAGGCTAAATCGGTTGAAATCACGCGCGGAGGGCTTGGCACAGTCACACCCTGGCAAATGGTCACTATCAGTCCTGAAGTCTCAGGCCGTATTGTTGCGATCCCCTTTCGCGAAGGGCGGGGCGTGAAAGAGGGCGACGTGCTGCTTCGCATCGATCCCCGGCCTTTCCAGGCAACGCTCGATCAAGCCAAGGCCAAGAAAGCTCAGGACGCGGCCAATCTCGCCAATACACAAAAGAACCTTCAGCGCGATGAAACTCTTATAGCAAAGGGTGGCTACGCCACGCAGCAGACCGTGGACAACGAGCAGGCTCAAGTTCAAGTCCTGAAGGCGACGATCGAAGGCGACGACGCCGCGATCGAAGCGGCCCAGATCAATTTGGATTTCGCGACCGTGAAAGCGCCCTTCCCAGGCGTGGTAAGCCTTCGCAACGTCGACGTGGGCAACCTTGTCACGCCTGCAACGTCCATCGGCACCGTTACGCAAATCGAACCCATCGCCGTCGATTTCACGCTGCCTCAGGGCGATCTCACGGACGTGCAGACCGCTGCCGAGCACGGCACGCCTGTTGTCCTAGCCTACGATCAATCCGGCAACGCGCTCCTTTCAAAGGGGGTGCTCGAAGTCATCAACAATCAGATTGATCAGACGAGCGGCACAATACGGCTCAAGGCGCGCTTCGATAATAAGGACCACAGGCTCTGGCCTGGCGAGTTCGTACAGACGCAGGTGGTTGTGAGGACCGAGCGCAACGCCTTGGCAGTCCCGTCCGAGGGCATTCAGCACGGGCCGGACGGCGCTTACGTTTGGCTGATTTCCCCGGATGACACGGCCCACCGGCAGCCCGTCGAAATCGGCGCCATCCAGGATGACCAGACTGTGATCGCAAGCGGCGTGAAGCCCGGCGATCGCATCGTCATCGCGGGGCAATACGGACTGACCCAGGGCGCCCGCATCACCGAAACATCGGCGAAGGCCGCGCAAGGCTGATCATGAACCTTTCAGCACCCTTTATCAGCCGGCCGATCGCCACATCGCTGTTGATGATCGCCATCGCCGTGATCGGCATCGCGGCTTATCCGCTGCTGCCGGTTGCGCCGCTGCCGACCGTCGACTTTCCGACCATACAGGTTACAGCCCAGCTTCCGGGGGCGAGCCCCGACGTGATGGCGTCCGCCGTCGCAACGCCGCTCGAAAAGCAACTCGGCATCATCCCGGACGTCACCCAGATGACGTCCGCGAGCATGCTCGGCAGCACGCAGATTACGATCCAGTTCGACTTGAACCGCAACATCGACGCAGCCGCGCAGGATGTGCAGAGCGCGATCAACGCGGCGGCGGGACTGCTTCCGAAAAACCTGCCGAACCCTCCCACGTACAGGAAGGTTAACCCAGCCGATCCGCCGATCCTCATCCTCGGCGTGACTTCCGACGATTTGCCCATCACGCAAGTTGATGACTACGCGGAGAACATGCTCGCGCTGCAGATGTCGCAAATGCCCGGCGTCGCGCAGGTCGTGATCGGCGGACAGCAGACGCCGGCGGTTCGCGTCCAGATCGACCCGGCGAAGCTGAGCCAGATGGGGCTCAGCCTGGAGGAGGTGCGATCGGTCATTGCCAACGCGACCGTCAACTCTCCGAAGGGCACAATCCGCGGCGAGACGCAAAGCTATTCCATCTACGACAACGACCAGCTGACGACGGCAGAGCCCTATAACGACCTCATCATCGCCTACCGGAACGGCGGTCCGATCCGGATAAAGGACATTGGCCGCGCCGTCGAGGGCCCCGCGGATACCACCGTTGCAGGCTGGATGGGAAGGCAGCGTGCCATTGCGCTCGTTGTCTTCAAGCAGCCCGGCGCCAACGTGATCGACACGGTGGACCGGATCAAGGCCGAGCTGCCGAAACTCCGCGCCAACATTCCCCCAAGCGTGAAGGTGACGCCCGTCATCGACCGGACAACGACGATCCGCGCCTCTGTCGCCGACGTGCAGTTCACCCTGGTTCTCACCATGGTGCTCGTGGTGGCGGTCGTGTTCGTTTTCCTGCGAAATATCCGCTCGACGATCATTCCGGGCCTCGCGGTTCCGATTTCGATCATCGGCACCTTCGCGGCCATGTACGCGCTCGGCTACAGCCTCGATAACCTCTCGCTGATGGGCCTGACCATCGCAGTCGGCTTTGTGATCGACGACGCCATCGTCGAAGTGGAAAATGTCGAACGGCACATCGAGGAGGGGATGGCGCCGCTTCCAGCGGCCTACAAGGGCTCGGCAGAAATCAGGTTCACCGTGCTCTCCATAAGCTTGTCCCTGATCGCGGTGTTCATCCCATTCCTCTTCATGGGCGGCATTGTCGGGCGTCTACTTCATGAGTTCGCCATGACGGTTACCGTCGCAATCCTTGTCTCTGCGTTTGTTTCGCTGACGCTCACGCCCATGCTGGCGGGCCGTTTCCTGAAGCCGAAGCACAACGTGAAGCACGGCAGGCTTTACCGAATCAGCGAAGCCGCCTTCAACGGGCTCGTGAATGGCTACAAGCACACTCTCGACATTGCGCTTCGGCATCCCGGGTTGACGCTGACGAGCTTCTTCGTGACGGTTGCCGCAACGGCCTGGCTGTTCACGGCGTTGCCCAAGGGCTTCTTTCCGATCCAGGATACCGGGTTTCTCATTGGCCAATCCGAAGCCTCTCCGTCGGTGTCGCCGGACCAGATGAAGAAGCTCCAGCAGCAACTCACGGCGGTCGTCGCCAGCGATCCTGCCGTGGCCGGAGTTGTCTCGACGGTCGGCGGGACGCGCGCGCCCAATCAGGGCTTCGTCTACGCCAGCCTGAAGCCTCTCGATGAACGCCACGCCAGCGCCATGGACATCGTCAATCGCCTGCGCCCGAAACTGAAGCAAGTCGTCGGCGCTCGCCTCGTTCTCGCTCCGACCCAGGATATCAACGTTGGCGGCCGGCAATCGCAGGGCCTCTTCCAGTATACGCTGCAAAGCGGACAGTCAGGGGAACTCGGAACCTTTGCGGCCAAGCTTTTCGCCCGGCTCAAGACCGTTCCGGAGATCAAGGATCTCTCGACCGACCAGGTGCTGAATGGCCAGACCGTGACCTTGACCATCAATCGCGACGTGGCCGCGCAATTCGGCATCCAGCCCGCCGCCATCGATGCGGTTCTGGCCGACGCGTTCAGCCAGGAGCAGGTCACGCAGTTCTATACGCAGTTGAATACCTACAAGGTTATTCTTGAAGTGCTTCCCAATTTGCAGGGCAATCTCGATACGCTTTCGAAGCTCTATGTGCGCGCACCGTCGGGCCAGGCGGTGCCGCTGACGGCACTTGTCTCAATCAGCACCAAGCCCGTCGCTCCGCTCATTATCAACCACCAGGCGACGTTCCCGTCGGTGACGTTCTCGTTCAATCTGGCGCCGGAGGCTTCGCTTGGCCAGGCCGTGACCGCAATCGATGCCGCGCAGAGGGAGATCGGTCTGCCCGCGGCAATCTCGGGAAGCTTTCAAGGCAACGCGCAAGCCTTTCAGACCTCGCTGGCGAGCGAGCCATTCCTTATCGCTGCTGCCGTCTTCGTGATCTACATCATCCTCGGCATTCTTTACGAAAGCTACGTGCATCCCATCACCATTCTGTCGACCCTTCCGTCGGCCGGCCTCGGCGCGCTCTGGATGATGTATCTGTTCCATATCGACTTCACCATTATCAGCCTGATCGGCGTAATCCTGCTGATCGGCATCGTGAAGAAGAACGGGATCATGATGGTCGACTTCGCGATCGCGGCTGAGCGCGAGGAGGGGCTGACGCCGTTCGAGTCCATCCGCAAAGCTTGTCTCTTGCGCTTCCGGCCCATCCTCATGACGACGGTCTGCGCCATTCTTGGCGGCATTCCGCTGATGCTCGGAACGGGAACTGGGTCAGAGCTTCGCCAGCCGCTTGGTTACGCCATCGTCGGCGGCCTGATCGTGAGTCAGGTCCTGACGCTCTACTCGACGCCCGTGATCTATCTCGTCCTCGACCGGCTGCGGAACCGCGGATCTGGCCGCGCAGATGCGCACCAGCGCCAGCTTCCCAGCCGCGAGCACGGCCTGGCGCCAGCCGAGTAGGATCAGTTGGAAGTCTCGAATCTCGTTTAATGGCGCAAGGGTTCATTCACCGCCTGGCATCTTCGCCAGTCCATAACGGAAAGCGCTTGGATCGCCTTGCATGAATGCGAATTAATATTCAGGACCGAGCAACAACTAACCGCCAGCTAACGCACCCGAGCCGCCAAAGCCTCCCCAATGCAAAACGTCAGACGGTAGGAAATCATGGAGCATATCGCAATCAACGGCCTCGAACTGCCAGCCTCACGCGTGGCGCTTGGCACATGGGCGATCGGAGGCTGGATGTGGGGCGGCAGCGACGAGCACGATGCGATCAAGACCATCCACGCCGCTCTCGACGTCGGCATCAATGTGATCGACACGGCTCCCGTCTACGGCTTCGGGCGCGCGGAAGAGATTACCGGCAAGGCTCTCGAAGGAGGCCGCCGCGCCAACGCGATCATCGCCACCAAGGTTGGGCTCGAATGGCGCGATGGCCAAATTTTCAGGAATTCTTCCCCGCAGCGGCTCCGCACCGAGCTGGAGGACTCGCTGCGCAGGCTTCAGACCGACGCCATCGATCTTTATCAAGTCCACTGGCCCGACGAAAGCGTGCCCATTGAGGAGACCGCGGCGACACTCGCCGACTTCCAGCGCGAGGGCAAGATCCGGGCGATTGGCGTCAGTAATTTCACCCCGGCGCAGATGGAGCGGTTTCAGTCTGCCGCCCCGCTGAGCAGCGTTCAGCCGCCCTATAACCTCTTCGAAAGGGAAATCGAAAAAGACATCTTGCCCTACGCGGAGGCGCATCACCTCGCCGTCCTGGCTTACGGCGCGCTGTGCCGAGGTCTTCTCACGGGCAAGATCACGGAGAACACAGCGTACCAAGGCGACGATCTCCGTAAATTGGACCCCAAGTTCCAGCCCCCAAGGCTGCAGCAATATTTGAGCGCCGTCCGCCAACTCGATGACTTTGCGAAGGAGCGCTACGGCAAGACAGTCCTCGCGCTTGCCGTTCGCTGGGTGCTCGACGCGGGCGGCACGATAGCGCTGTGGGGTGCGCGCAGGCCGGAGCAATTGGCGCCGGTGAAGGATGCTTTCGGCTGGTCCCTCGATGGCGAAGCCAAGCGCTCGGTGGACCGCATCCTAGCGGAGACCGTCAAGGATCCGGTGGGACCGGAATTCATGGCGCCGCCCGAGAGGAAAGCCGCGTAAAGGGAGCTTCGTTAGAGATGAAGATCGATCCCAGAAGGGGAGAACCCGCCAGTCAAGAGGATCTCCAGCCTCTCGCGATAATCGTTATCATCATTATACTACTGATGGTGTTCTCGATACCGGCATCGGGGCAGGAAGCGAAGGTCCCGGCCGAAAAGTGCAACTCCGAAAACGGCGGCATCACGCTTTCTCCAGGATTTTGCGCCACCGTCTTCGCCGACAAAATCGGCCACGCGCGTCACATGGTGGTGGCGCCGAACGGCATCGTCTACGTCAACACCTGGAGCGGACGTTATTATGGTTACGACCAGCCACCGCCGGGCGGCTTTCTCGTTGTGTTACAGGATACGAAGGGTAGCGGCCACGCGGATAAGATTGTGCGCTTCGGCGGGACGGTCCGGAGCGGAAGCGCGGGCGGCACCGGCATCGCTCTGTACAAGGATGCGCTCTACGCCGAGGTGAACGACCGCATCGAACGTTACGCTCTGCGCGATGGAAACATCGACCCGTCGCTGCCGCCGGAGGTGATCGTTTCCGGGCTGCCCCTGACGGGCGATCACCCGATGCATCCCTTCCACATCGACGCGCAGGGCAATCTCTATGTCGATCTCGGCTCGGCAACCAATTCCTGCCAGCGCCGGAACCGCATGCCGAATTCGCCCGGCATAGAGCCCTGCACCGAGCTGGAAACAAGAGCTGGCACATGGGCTTACGACGCCAACAAGACCGGGCAGCACTTTTCGCCATCCGAGCGCTTTGTAACCGGTCTCAGGAATGGCGAAGGCTTTGCCTTCGACAGTGCGGGGAGGTTTTTCGCGACGCAGCATGGGCGCGATCAGCTTCGCGAGAACTGGCCTAAATTCTACACGCCGGAGCAGGGGGCCAACGAGCCCGCCGAAGAACTCGTTCAGCTCGAAAAGGGCGCGGATTACGGCTGGCCCTATTGCTATTTCGACATGAGCTTGAATAAGCTGGTGCTAGCGCCCGAATATGGCGGCGACGGCAAGAAGACCGGGCTGTGCGCGGAAAAACAGCCTCCCGTCGCGGTATTCCCTGCGCACTGGGCGCCGAACGATCTTGCCATCTACAGGGGTGACAAGTTGCCCGCGCCTTATCGGGACGGCGCATTCATCGCCTTTCACGGCTCGTGGAATCGAGCGCCGTTCCCTCAGGGCGGCTATAACGTGGTGTTCCAGCCCCTTGCCGATGGCAAACCATCCGGCAAGTTCGTGGTGTTTGCCGATGGCTTCGCGGGAGCAATCAAGGAACCCGGCCAGGCTGCTCACCGGCCTTCGGGATTGGCATTCGGCCCAGACGGCGCGCTCTATATTGCGGACGATCAGGGTGGCCGGATCTGGCGGGTCTTCTATAAGGGAGGCGCCGAGGTGGCCGGACTTCAAGCCGCGCCTGCTCCTTCGGCCTCAACGTCTCCCAATGCCCCTGGCCCTCCTGAAGGCATTCATCCCGAAGCTGGCCGTGAAACCGCAGCCAATCTTCCGGCTCCCCCCGGCGCCGCTCCAGGCGAGGTTGCCCTTGGCGACCGGATTTTCCATGGCGAGGCTGCGGGAGGAACGTGCGCGGGTTGCCACGGCTCAAACGCCGGTGGCACGCCGCTGGCGCCCAGTCTTGTCAGCGGGCACTGGCTCTGGAGCGATGGAAGCCTGCAATCGATCGAACAAATCGTAGAGAAGGGCGTGCCGGAGCCGAAAAAATACCGCTCGCCCATGCCTCCGATGGGCGGCGCGGAGCTTTCGCCGCCGGAGGTTAAGGCGGTTGCGGCGTACGTGTGGGCGCTTAGCCGGCGAACCGCCGCCGAGCGCCGATCCCGATAAACGGGCGGGTTCGGTATCAGAGGCTTTCGAGTTCGTCCAGGCGATCCGGCTCCAGCATCTCTCTTAAGACCGCCAACACGTCCCTCTCCCGGTAGGGCTTCGAGAGAACGGGACATCCGGCGAACCTTTCGGGCATCACGATGCTTGTCTCGAACCCCGTTGTGAAGGCGAAAGGAATTGCGCGGCCTGCCAACGCATCGGCGACGGGCCAGCAACGCTCGCCGTTCAGGTCGACGTCAAGGAGCGCGGCATCAAGGCTGTCTTTTTGAGCTTTGACCAAGGCAGGCCCAACCCTCGAGACCGGGCCGACGACCGTGGCACCGTCCTTCTCAAGACAATCCTGCATTTCCATTGCAATCAGAGCCTGGTCCTCGACCACCAGAATACGCTGGCCCTTTAGCGAGAACGGTCCCGAAGGTCCCTTACCTTGTGCACCCAGGGATGTCATGGCTATGCCCCGCGCTCGATGATTTGTTCGAAGGGGATCATGGCTGTGCAAATCAGCCCCTCCGGCCGGAAATCGAGGTCAACCTGACCGTCCACGTCATAAGCGAGACTGCGCTCCAGCAACACCCGTCCAAACCCCATGCGGCTCGGCGCCGCGACTGCTGGCCCGCCATGCTCGGCCCAGCGCAGCCTCAGCCACTTCTTTCCCTCGAGAGTTTGTGCGTCCCAGTCGATATTGATCCAGCCCTCCGGCACGGACAGAGCGCCATACTTTGCTGCATTTGTCGTTAGTTCGTGAAGGGCGAGCGAGACGCTGAGCGCCGCCTTTGGCCTCAGCATGAGCTTCAACCCTTCAATCTTCACGCGGTCCGGGCCGCCGAATGGCGCAAACTGCTCCTCAACGATATCACGGAGGTTGACCCCTTCCCAGCGGTTCCGGGTAAGCATGCTATGAGTGGTCGCCATTGCGTGCAGGCGCTCCTGGATGCTTTCCGTAAAGGCATCGAGGGTTGCTGCGCCGGTCGCGGAATGTTTCACGAGCGCTTGCGTGATCGCTATTGTGTTCTTCACCCGATGGTCGAGTTCCGCCATCAGCAGATCCTGCTGCCTGCGAACCCTCTCGCGCTCGCGCATGACATCGTCCAAGTGCCTCAGCACAACCTCCAAAATGGATAAGCGAAGTTCCTGAGCCGCTTCGGCAACACCCGCGCTCCAAGGTTTCGAATGCCCACGTACAGTTTGTTGCCAAGCTGCAAAGGATTTTCTCGGGCCGATGCATACGCCGTCGTCCGCAAGGTCGACGGGTTTGGCCGGGTTGCCGGCCCATGTCACGGTGCGGCATTCCTCCGGCCTGAACCAAAGCACGTAGTCCCGGGGCGTACGCGATACCGAAAGAGCAAGGAGGCCGCTTGCAACGTCGGCATAATTTTCGGCGGGAGCAAAATGCGCACCAAGGCAATCCGTCATGAATACGCCTTGAGGCACCGAAGCGTTCAGCCACTCCACCAGCGGACCGAGCTGCTCCTGGGTGGGCGTCCGGCCAAGCATAGTCGCCTCGCCTTCCCAGCACACGGCGACTCCTTCCGCGGGAATGTATTCGATCAACGTCCGGTGGTTGCGGATCAGCGCTTGGTCGAGACGGTCTTGACCGATCATGGCATCGAGCAAGCCGCCATGGATGCGTCTTATATGGAGGCGTTCGCTCTGAGCCTCGTTGGCAAGTTTTTCCCCAAGTTGCAGAGAAATCATCTGCGCGAACAGCTCGCATACCGAACGCACTGGGTGGGGAATGTACCGTGGCTCGCCATGATGGCATGCGATCAGGCCCCAAAGCTTGCCGTCGATCACAAGCGAGAGCGACATCGACGCCGCGACGCCCATATTGGCGAGGTACTCGAGGTGAAGGGGCGAAACGGAGCGCAGTACACT
Organism: uncultured Alphaproteobacteria bacterium; assembly: GCA_963834165.1. Taxonomy (GTDB): domain Bacteria; phylum Pseudomonadota; class Alphaproteobacteria; order Rhizobiales; family Rhodomicrobiaceae; genus Rhodomicrobium. The sequence goes on from CAWIAL010000016.1 coordinate 218,255, forward strand.
GTAGGTGAGGTCAAGCGGCTTGCCGGTAACGGGGTTCAGCGCGGGCGTGACCGGCGTCGGGACGTACCGCGCGTCAGGAATAAGCCGCATTCTGTTACGCAAGTAAAGTTCCCTGGCTTGTCTCGGGATGTCGGAAGCGGGGTAGTGCTGTCCAAGATAGGATTCCAGGCCTTCGCTCTTGACCTCGGCGATCACCACGCCGCTACCGTCCGGCTGGAATTGATAGATCATAACCCGGTCAAAGCCTGTTGCCGCGCGAACCTCTTCGGCGGCCGCCTGCAAAAAGCCGGACACGTCCGGCGCCTCTTGCACGCGGGTTATCATTCTCTGCACAAAAGCCAATGGGTTGACTGGCGGCTCGGACAGGCGGGGTTCCACCTCGGCGACCAGCATGCTGTCGCTGAGATGGACGACCACATCGAGCGGACGGCCGTTGTGGTGTATTCCCGTTTCAAAGGCGAAGACGGAGCGTGGAATAGCAGAATCCTGCGCACCAAGCGCCCGCAGTTTCTCGACCGCGGCGAGGCCGATCAGCTCTCCCAGCTCACGACCCATGACCTCCTGCGGAGCAATGCCAAGTAAACGCGCGGTATCGCCAGCAAGCTGAACAACCCTTAGCGTGTCAGGATCAAGCGCGAGAAGGACTCCATGCGGTTGAATGGAACCGGGGATATGGATCGGCTCTCTGTCGCAATTCGTCAGATCTACGGTATTGATTGCCGGTGCGGGCTCAACCATCCCTCACCACCTCCCTGCTCAGGCCGCTCCGCACGGAATGTCTGGCCTGGTCCGGCCTGATGGCGCGCGAGAATAGTCCCAAATCCGCCCTTGTGCAAAAAAACTTATAGGTCTTGGCATGACGCGTGCAGACCTTGCCGAGCGTGCCGGGATTTGTGCGACGATCAAGCTAAGTTGCGCCACTGCAGTCCCCATACCCCGCCGGGGTGTCGCGCAAAGGTGGCGTGCTCGAAGGCCACAACCATTTGCCAAAGATGACACAATATGTGAAGTTCAAGGATGGGCCAACGTGGATGCTAACCTGGGAACGTCACGCTCAACCGATGCCGCCTGACCTGCAGGCCGTCATCGAGATTCAGCAATTGCTGAAAGCGTTCGCACGATGGTGACCAATCTGTTCGACAGCACCATCTTCAGCACGCCCGAGCAGGCACTCGAGTTCATCAGCAACATACTCGCGTCCTCGACCGAGTACTCGATCATCGGCAAGGATCTCGACGGCAAGATTGTGCTTTGGAATGAGGGCGCACGCCGAATCTACGGCTACGAGGCGGAGGAGGTCGTTGGCGTTGTCCATGGCTCTATGCTGCACGCGCCCGATGACGTTAAGGCGGGGTTACCGCGCTTAATGCTCGACACCGCATTGCGCGACGGCAAGTGGGAAGGCAAAGTCAAGCGCCGCCGCAAGAATGGCCAGTGCTTCATCGCACGCGTGGTCGTCACGCCAAGGCACGACGGCAGCGGGCGCGCCATCGGATTCCTCCTCATCTCGAAAGACATCTCGGACGAGATCCGCTTGGCAAAGCTGGAACGGGAAGTCGCTGAGCGCAGGTGGGCGGAAGGGGCGCTGATGGACGCCGAGCAGCGCTTTCGCAGGATGGCCGACAGCGCGCCCGTGCTGATCTGGATCTCCGGAACGGACAAGCAATGCACGTGGTTCAATCAGCAATGGCTCGCCTTCACCGGACGGACCATGAATGAGGAAGCCGGCAATGGCTGGACCGAAGGGGTACACCCTGAGGATTTGAGAGCCTACCTCGACACATACTCCGCCGCCTTTGACGCGCGCAAAGAGTTCCAAGCTGACTACCGCCTTCGGCGTTATGATGGTGAATGGAGCTGGGTCGCCAGTCAAGGTGTCCCGAGCTTTGCAATTGACGGCAGCTTCCTCGGCTACATCGGCACCTGCGTCGACATCGCCGACCGCAAGTCGGCCCAAGCACAACTCGCTCACAGCCAGCAGCGCATTGCGGGGATTGTCGAATCGGCGCGGGATGCCATCATCAGCATCGATACCGGGCAGCGCATTGTGCTCTTCAATGCAGCGGCGGAACAGATGTTCCAGCGATCTTCGGCAGACGTTTTGGGGCAGCACCTCGATCTGCTTATTCCGGAGCGCTTTCGGGGCCTTCATCGAGAGCACGTGAGCGTATTTGCGAGGACCGGCGTGAGCAGTCGCCTCATGGGGAGCCTTGGCGCGCTGAGCGCTCTCCGTGGGGATGGCAGCGAGTTCCCCATCGAGGCATCGATTTCGCAAGCCAAGCTCGAGGATCGGACGCTGTTCACCGTCATCGTGCGGGATATTACGGAACGAAAGCGCCATGAGCGGCGGCGCGAGACACTGGTTAGCGAATTGAACCATCGCGTCAAGAACACGCTTGCGGTCGTTCTCTCGCTCGCAAACCAAACCCTGTCCAGCGTCTCGGGTCTGGACGGCTTCGGGCAAGCTTTCATGGCTCGCATTCAAGCCCTGGCCCGAGCCCACGACCTTATTACGCGCGCCGATTGGGGAAGCACGTCCTTGGTCGAGGTGGTGCAAGACGCTGTCACACCTTACGGCGCTGACCGCTGTAAGATTCAGGGACCGCGCATTTCGTTGGAGCCTGGTGCGGCTGTTACGCTGGCGCTGGCTTTCAACGAGTTGGCGACGAACGCCACAAAGTACGGAGCCCTGTCGGAGCGAGCGGGGCAGGTCAGCGTGACGTGGCATGAGCACGCGCAGGGCATCGAGCTGCTTTGGCAGGAGAGCGGCGGACCGCCCGTTGTTCCCCCGACCAGGCGTGGCTTTGGCTCGAAGTTGATCGAGGACGTGATCGCTTACGACCTCGACGGGGAGAGCAAACTCGCGTTTCCACCCTCAGGCGCCACATGTCGAATGTGGCTTCCGTTTGGTTTCAAGGTGTGCTTGGGCGAATGATTACGAGCGCGTGCTCACGCCTCGGACTCTCTGCCTGGTGAAATTAAAGCTGGTCGTTGGAGAAGGTGTCGCAGCTCGAGACCTCGCCGCTTTTCAGGCCGGTAACGAACCAGCGCTTGCGCTGCTCCGCGGACCCATGCGTGAACGCATCGGGCACCACATAGCCTTGCGACCGCCTTTGCAGCGTGTCATCGCCGATCGCTGTCGCGGTCTGAAGCGCCGCCTCGATATCTCCGGGTTCGAGAAAGCGCCACTTGCCTTGAGTATGATTGGCCCAAACGCCGGCAAAGCAATCGGCTTGCAATTCGACGCGCACTTGCACTTGATTTGCCTGCCTTTCGCCTGCGCTTGCTTGCAAGGCTTGCACTTTCGGCAGGATGCCGAGCAGGTTCTGAACATGGTGCCCGATCTCGTGGGCTATCACGTAGGCCTGCGAGAATTGGCAGGCCTTGCTGCCCGCCTCGCAGCCTCGAAGGCGTGTCTCGATCTGTTTGAAAAAGGCGGTGTCGAGATAAACGGTCCGGTCGTTAGGACAATAGAAAGGCCCCATCGCAGACTGAGCAGTTCCGCAAGCCGAGGTAGTTACGCCTGAGAACATGACGAGCTTGGGCGGCCGGTAAGTCTTTCCCATGGATTTGAAAATCTCGGACCAGCGATCCTCGGTCTCGCCAAGTACGGCGGCGACGAACTGTCCGGTTTCATCGTTGGCCGCTCCTGCCGGATTCTGGCCTTGAGGGGCCTGATGAGATTGTGTCCGGGATGAAAGGTACTCCGCCCCGCCAATAAGAACGCGCGGGTCGACGCCCAGCCCCCAGGCAATCAAGCCGAGGATAAAGATGGTCCCGACGCCAAGCCCGCCACGGCGGACCATTGTACCCACCTGCCCGCGGCGGTCTTCGACGTTATCACTCCTGCGGAAGTCGTCCCAGCGCATCGATTTCTTCTTCTTGTGGTGTGTTTGGCGTGTTGGCGCAGCGCGCGAAAATAATTCGCATTGAACCCTATTCCATAGAGTTTCGCTTTTCGTTTCGGATGGATGCAAAGTTTGAGTTGAAATGATGAGTTCTGTCCTATTGCCGGAGACGGTTCGGCGGCATCGCTCAGGATTGTCTGGAACCATAACGCCATTCAGCTTCTCTCAGGGAACGAACGCCCGGTCAGCTTTCTTAACTGGAAAAGGTTTGTTGCAGAGCGCCGGTAGCTAAGCCCGATTGCGCCGCAACGCTGTGAGAAGCGAGAACTGCCAATGGCTGAAGACTTGGATAGGATGTCGAGCGAGGAGCTTGACCATAAGGAATTCGACCACGACGAGAGCCACCCGCAGGCAGCAACCCACAACTCGGTCGTGACCAGAGGCGAGGCTGCGCCCCGTCCCAAGACGGCGGAAGGACGGGACCTCACCAGGACTGTCAAGATCGAGCCTTACGATTGGCCCGTCGGGGGCTGGGGCTCGTTGAGGTCTGTCGCCGAGATCCTGTATCGCGAAAAGGTTCCTTTGAAAGGCGACCTGGCTCTCAGGAAACAGAACAAGCCGGACGGCTTCATGTGCGTCTCGTGCGCCTGGGCAAAGCCGCGCGATTATCATCCCTTCGAATTCTGCGAGAACGGCGCCAAAGCGACTGCCTGGGAAATTACGTCCGATCGGATAGACCGGGAGTTCTTCGCCCAGCACACCTGCACGGAGCTGGAGTCCTGGACCGACTTCGACCTCGAATTGGAAGGCCGTCTCACCGAGCCGATGCGCTGGGATGAAGCGTCGGACAAGTACGTGCCGGTGCTGTGGGCGGAGGCATTCCGCGATATTGGCGCGCGATTAAAAGGTTTCGATCCCAAGAAAACGGTTTTCTACACCTCGGGGCGCGCTTCGTTGGAGACCTGCTACATGTACCAGCTTTTTGCGCGCATGTATGGGCACAACAACCTGCCCGACAGCTCCAATATGTGCCACGAAAGCACGTCCGTCGGCTTGCCGGAGAGCATAGGAGCGCCCGTTGGGACGGGGACGCTGGAAGACTTCAAGCACTGCGATCTCGTCTTCCACATCGGCCAGAACCCCGGCACGAACAGCCCGCGCATTCTCCACGAGTTCCAGCGCGTGCGTAATCGCGACGTCGCTTTCATCGTCTTCAATCCGATGCGCGAGCGCGGGCTGGAGCGCTTCACCAATCCGCAAAACCCTGTCGAGATGCTGACGCTGTCGGAGACGCAGATTGCAACGCAATATTATCTCATGAAGTCGGGCGGCGACGTGCCCGCGCTGACCGGCGTCTGCAAGGCGGTGATCGCGCTGGACGATGAGGCAAAGGCAGCGGGCCGCGAGCGCGTCCTCGATGCCGATTTCATCGAGCAGCACACACACGGCTTCGAAGAGTTTGCAAGCTACTGCCGAGGCATGAGCTGGAAGGCGATTGAGCACGGATCGGGCCTGACCCGCGAAGAGATCGAGAGGGCGGCTCGCACCTATGCGAGGAGCAAGGCGTGCCTTGGCATTTACGGCATGGGCGTCACCCAGCAGCTCAATGGGACGCAGAACGTCCAAATGATCGCGAACCTGCTGCTGCTGCGAGGAAATATCGGCAAGCCAGGAGGTAATATTTTGCCGGTGCGCGGGCATTCCAACGTTCAGGGTCAGCGCACCGTAGGCATCACGGAGAAGCCTCAGCTCGCGCCCCTGGACAAGCTTGAGCAGCAATACGGGTTCAAGGCCCCGCGTGATAAAGGCATGAATATTATAGGTACCGCGCATGCCATGCAGAAGGGGGACCTCCAGGCGCTTATCTGCCTTGGCGGCAATCTGCCCCGCGCATTGCCCGATGGACCGCAAATCGAGGAAGCCTGGCGCGAAATTCCGTTGACGGTTCAAATCGCGACGAAGCTCAATCGAAGCCACGTCATCCACGGCAAAGCCGCTTACCTGCTGCCATGCCTTGGCCGCATCGAAATAGATCGCCAGACGAACGGCGAGCAGGCGGTCTCGATGGAAGACTCGACCGCGTTCTTCCACGGCTCAAAAGGCCAGGTCGAACCCGCAGGCCCGAATCTTCTTTCCGAGCCGAAGATCATCGCCGAGCTTGCAAAGGCGACGCTGCCGCCAAATCCGAAGGTGCCGTGGGACGAGTGGGTCGGCGACTACGGCAAGATCCGCGACGACATGGAAGAAACATGGCCCGAAATGTTCAAGGACTTCAACCGGAGGCTGTTCACGCCGGGCGGCTTCGAGAGGCCGATCCCCGCAAGACACCGGGAGTGGAAAACACCGACCGGCCGGGCAAACTTCCTCGTTCCCGAGGATGCCGCTGGGGATCCGATGGCGCGCAGACACGAGGAGAAGGACGTGCTCCGGTTGACGACTGTCCGCAGCAACGACCAGTTCAATACCACCATCTACGGGTATAATGACCGTCTGCGCGGCGTCGATGGGACCCGAATGGTCGTGTTCATGAACGAAGAGGACATTGCGCGCCTCGGCTTTCGCGATGGCGAAACCGTGGATCTGGAGACGGTGTCGGAGGACAACGTGAGGCGCGAGGTTCAAGGCTTCCGCATTGTGGCGCATGCGATAGCGCAAGGCTGTGCGGCTGCGTATTTTCCCGAGGCGTCGCCTCTCGTTCCGCTCTCGCACCACGAAGCGAAGAGTTGCACGCCCGCCTACAAATCCGTTCCGGTTCGCGCCAGGCGGAGCGCAGCCGCGCCTTGATGGCGAGCGCGCCGGTAAAAATCTTGTGAAAACGATAATTAGGGGCCGCAAACGCAAGCTGCCCGCAAGCAAGATAGTGTGATTTAGCATGCACTGCCACTGCCCGGGGCCCGCGTGCGGTGCGCCTGATTCGAGTTAATTTTACATGAATTGGAACTATCTGCAGGGTGCCGTGTTAATCAGCCCGAATATGCAGACGGGGCTCCTCGGTGAGATGGCGTTGCTGCATCAACATGCGCAAAAAGGGGGAAAAGTGATGCGTATGCTCGGCGTTTCAACACAAGAATTATCATCAGCGAAGGCAACGCCGTTGGGGGGAGACATGTCTATGAAAACACTGGACATCCCGGCGGAAGTTTTGCCGCAGAGCTCCAAACTGAGAGTCACGATAGAAAAGAAGATAGAAAACATTTGGCTGGAGTCTCAGGATCTCGGCTGGAGCTACAATGACTTCGTGACCAACCTGCTGGAAATTCTGATCGTTCTCAATTACAGAACCCTTCTGCCGAAGGTGACCCCCAAGCCTGAGAAATAATACCGAACGCAATTGGCGCTGACCCCTCCGTGTCATGCCCGCGCAGGCGGGCATCCAGTAATCGGAAGCCCAAAAGTGTTCGAAAACAGCAACTTACCATAGCGCTTACTGGGTCCGGTGGATTCACATTTGAAGTGCAACAGGTTGGCTGAAAATACCTCGGCTGGCGTTTGAAAGCCAAGGCATTTGCGGGGCGTGGCGTTCATCAGCCACGCCAAGTTCAGGATATCGTTGCCGGAAAGGATGGAAGGATCGAGCTTCCTCGGCAGGAAGCGGCGGAGGCGCCCGTTCATATTTTCGACGGCGCCTTTTTGCCAGGGGCTTCTTGGTTTGCGGAAATAGGTCTTGATACCGGGAGAGGCGTTGAGTTTGTGATGATCGGCGAATTCGGTGCCGTTATCCTGGGTGAGGGAGAGCCGGAGTTTCGGGGGCATCCTCCGGAACCATTGGGTCAAGGTTTGGCTGACACGGGCGGCCTTTTTGTCTTTAAGCTTGGCCAGAAGGGTAAAGCGCGAGACCCTCTCGTGGGCGACGAGGATGTTATCGCGCTTATTGCTGAACATCAGGAGATCGGCCTCCCAATGACCTGGCCTTCGTCTTTTTTCGGCAGACTTTGGTCTTTGGCTGATGCAGACGCGGTGTTTGATATGCTTGATTGAGCTTCCGCCTTTTTTGCCGCGATAGCCTCGTTTGGACTTGGCGCGCGGCAGATAGAGTCTCCAGCGATAGTTTTTTGTGCCGCGGATTTGAGCGTAGATGAAGCGGTAGATGGATTTGTGGCTGATGACGGTGCTGCCTTTTTCACGCGCCAGCCGCCCTGCCACTTGTTCAGGCGACCATCCGCCGGCGAGACGGGTCAGCACCACATGCCGCAGCTCCGGCTGGCGGTCCAGCCGGCTTCCGCGCCATCGTCTGGCCCAGGCCTGTTCATCGGCATAGGCTGGCTTGTAAGCTGCTTTTTCCGAACTGTTGCGGGTTATTTCGCGCGCGATTGTCGATGGCGCGCGATCCAGACTTGCAGCGATTTTCCGGTACGATTGGCCGTTCCCGTGCAGACGGGCAATGGCACAGCGCTCTTCGAGCGAGAGCTGACGGTAGTTTTCCCCCATGATGGCAACACCTTAGTAGAGTGTTGCGCTTCGTTTGTGAACTCAAGTCCCCGCCTGCGCGGGGACGAAATAAAGCCGGTCAAGAATTTCAGCCGGGTAGAAGCCCGGCCATGACTGTGCTTGCCAGCTGCGCGGCTTATCTCGCCTCTACCCTCAGCCTCTGCAGCAAGTCCTTGATCGGATGATGCGCCCAGGCTTTTGTCACGAAATCGCGATGCTCGGTTTCCGGGTCGGTCGAGATGAAGGTCACGCTGCCGCCACGCAGCGCGCCCTTCAATGTCGTGCTCACGGCGACGTCCTTGCCCTTCAGCATATCCGCAAGTTCCGAGTTTCGCGCCCTTGTCGAGTTGGCGTAGGCGCTGAGGAAGAAGGCCTTATCCCTCGACGAAATCCAGCTCGCGAAGGTGTCGATCTCGCCGTAAAGTGCGTCGAGGAGAACGACGCCGTGGACACGAGACCCTGCCCCTCCATGGCGTATGCAGGAGGCAGCGGTTGCGTAACCGCCGCTGTACGCCACAATGACGATCGGCATTTTGTCGAAAATCGCCTTTGAGCGGGGGTCGCCATGAGCCTTTGCAAGCTCGGCGCTCGCTTCATCAAGGAAGCGCTTAAAGCCACCCGGTTCCCACAGCTTCCCAGCGCTTGAGTCAGCGGCGTCGGCTGCCAGTTGCGGTGCAACCAAAACGGCGTTCACACCCGACTCGGACACCTGCTCCGGCACACGCTGGCGGTCAATCACATCGCGCTGAAGCGTAGCGCCGTGGCCATGCAGGAACACCACCATCAGAGCAGGGCGCCGTAAGTCGAATCCCTTCGGGATATGGAGCAGAGTGCGGCTGTCGCTGTAAGAGCGATCTTCCCAATAGACGTTGCCGCTCCCGGTACGATGGCCGCGCCGGTCTCCATCGCTCACATCGAGGAAGGGGCGGCCCGTGTTCGGGATCGTTCCGTGATAAGGAAATGGCGCGCTTTCAAATTCGACAAGCTTTGTTTTCGTGTGCCTGAGTGGAGTGAAAGGCGGTTCGGATTTTATGGGCGATCCCTTCTTAACCATCTTCACCGGTACAAGAAGCGATTCAGGCTCGATTGGAGCCCGGCTTGTATTCGCTTTAAGGAACGCCTGCTTGCCCATCCTGTTCGGGCGGTCTTCTTCTGCAGACCTGCTGGCGCTAACCTGAATTTTCGGAGTTGCCGCCACATTTTCATGGACGAAGTCAACGGAGTCCGCCTCGCTCCGGCATCCGCAAGAAAGGACCGCAATAACCGCCGCCAAAGGGTAGCCCAGGTTGAATAACGCTCTCTTAATTAGTGGCCGGGGCTTTTTCACAGGTACTAGCACGTCTTCGTTTACCATACATTAGGATGCATCATCTCAGTCACTCCTCTCCGATAAATCGGAATCGTGTCGAGATCATGAGCCTACAACCTTTGGGTTAACGGCGAAGGACTTTCTAAAGGTCTTCCGCGCTAGAGTGGTAGTTGCAGCCATCGTTAAGTCTAAGTTGCCACAAGGCAACTACCACAAGATTAACCTAGCCCGGAATTGTTGAAACGGCCGCGAGTTGATAAGAGCAGCTTATGAGTGATGCGTCGGTAACCATGCAAGAAACAGTAAGCGCCGCAACCGGTCTTCAGACACGATTGTTCGATCTGCCTAAAGTGTCTGCCCTGACCGCAACCGCGATAGCGATCGCCGATATGATCGGGACCGGTGTCTTCACAAGTCTCGGCTTTCAGGTTCGCGATATCCCATCCGCCTTCTCGCTCCTGATGTTGTGGGTTGTGGGCGGGCTCGTGGCGTTGTGCGGAGCCCTCTCCTATTCTGAACTTGCCGCCGCTTTCCCCCGTTCCGGGGGCGAATACAATTTCCTGTCGCGCACTTTCCGCCCTGCCCTTGGCTTCATGGCTGGATGGATATCGGCGACAGTGGGCTTCGCAGCGCCGGTGGCGCTAGCCGCGATGGCTTTCGGCCAATATTTCGCAGGGGTCGTGCCGGGGGCTCCCGTTCTGACGCTTGGGATTGCCATTACCTGGCTCGTGTCGCTTGTGCATCTATCCGGCATTCAAAAAGGAGCCGCGCTGCAAAACATCTCCACCTTCGTCAAGCTCGGACTGATGTTGGCCTTGATCGCAGCCGGTTTCCTGCTGGGCAATCCTCAACCCATTTCATTCGCGCCTTCCGCAGCCGACATCGGCTACATGACCGGGGCTCCGTTCGCACTCAGCCTCGTTTTCGTCCTGTATTCCTACTCGGGCTGGAACGCCGCGACCTATATCGCGGGTGAAATCAAGGATCCTGAGCGGAACCTCCCGCGTTCGATCCTGGCGGCCGTTTTGATGGTGACATTCCTCTACGTCGCGCTGAATGCCGTGTTCCTCTACACGACGCCCGTCAGCGAGATGGCTGGCCAGATCGATGTAGGGCTGATCGTCGGCCGCCATATCTTCGGAGAAGCCGGCGGAAGCATTGTGGCCGCCCTGATCTGCATTGGGCTCATCTCCTCCATCAGTGCGATGATGTGGATTGGTCCGCGCGTCACCATGGTCATGGGCGAAGACAATCCCCTGCTTCAGTTTTTTGGGCGAACCGCAAGGAACGGAGTGCCGGCCAACGCGTTGCTGCTTCAGCTTGTTGTCGTGACCGCCCTTCTGCTCACTCAAAGCTTCGAAGCCGTGCTCGATTTTATCCAGTTCAGCTTGACGTTCTGCTCGTTTCTAACGGTGTTGGGTGTCATCGTGCTGCGCTACCGGCAGCCAAATTTGCCGAGGCCCTACCGAGCGTGGGGATACCCCGTTACGCCGTTTCTCTTCCTCGCCGTTACCGGCTTCGTGCTTACCCACCTCCTCATGGAGCGCCCCTTCCAATCCTTGGCTAGCCTTTGCACCATGCTGGCTGGGCTCCTGGTATATGCGGTAGCGGCGAGACATCGGCTCGGATCTCAATAAGGGACTAACATCGATGATGCAAATCAGCTTGTTTCTGCGATCATTCTTGCTGGGCGCAATCCTGATTGTCGCTGCCCCGCAAGTGCTCCGCGCCGCGGACGGCCAAACCTCCGACGATATCGCTCATTTCCTGGCCGGCATGCCGCCTTCAGCGAATTCGCCGCTGGCGAGCCTGGCCAACGAGCCGGTCTGGAAAAGGCACGCTGAAGTTTTCAACGCCGATTGGAAGGCTTTGGAAGATCGCCAGTTGGCCAAAGTACGCGCGTGGTCGGCCGCAAATGTCAAGCAATCCCAGCCGGTGCTTTTTTATATGTTTAGCGGCCCGGACTTCTTATATGCGAATGCTTTCTTCCCGCATGCAAAAACCATCATCATGAGCGGGCTTGAGCTTCCAGGAAGCATCCCGGAACTCAGCGATATCACCTCGCGCAGTGTCAACGCTGAACTCAACGGCATTCGCCTAGCGCTCGGAAATCTTCTCAAGCACAGCTACTTTATTACGAGCCAGATGGGCTCCCAGCTTTCCCGCAGCAAACTTTCGGGCACTCTGCCGATCATTTATGTATTTCTCGCGCGGTCGGGGAAGACGATCCACGACGTTAGTCTCGTGGCACTCGATAAGGACGGCAAGCTCCATCCGCAGAATGAGCCGGGGTTTGAGCCCACAGCCAAGGGAGCGAAGATCGTGTACTCCGGAAGCGACGGCGAGGAGCACACACTCTATTACTTCAAGACGGACCTCTCCAACAAAGGCGTTCCGAACAGCGGATACCTCAAGTTCTGCGAAAGCTTTGGCTCGGGCGACAGCTTTGTGAAAAGCGCCTCCTACCTCCTGCACAGCCCCGGTTTCTCCGAAGTTCGCGACTTCCTGCTGAAGAATTCGGTAGAGCTTGTGCAGGATGACACGGGCATTCCGCTCAGATACCTGAGCTCCGCAGACTGGCAGCTCCACCCCTTCGGTACCTATCTCGCGCCGATCCGGCAATTCAGCTACGCGAAACAGCCAAAGCTCGTCGAGCTTTTCAAGAAGAGCAGCGAAGGTCCGTTGAATTTCACGGTGGGCTACCACTGGGGTAAACCGTCAAACCTTCTGCTCGCGGTGAAGGACTCGAAGACGCAATAGGCTCTCACCTTTTAGCGAGCCCGCCCGCTTCGCCGTGGCGTTGTGCCCGATCTCGACCTACATATGGCTTCGTTGCGGATGAAACAGCAGCGAAGCCATAATGACGTTCAAGCCGTTTCAGAAAATACTTATCGCGAACCGCGGCGAGATTGCTTGCCGTATTGGGCGCACCGCCAAAGCGATGGGCTATCGGACCGTCGCGGTTTTTTCGGACGCTGACGTAAATGCTTTGCATGTGAGGACGGCAGACGAGGCCGTCCGCGCGGGTCCCGCTGCGCCGCAGGAAAGCTATCTCAACATCGGCGCGATATTGGAAGCTGCCCGGAAAACCGGCGCCGATGCAATCCACCCCGGCTATGGCTTTCTCGCCGAAAATGCGGAGTTCGCGGAAGCTTGCGAGCAGGCGGGGATCGTTTTCATCGGCCCATCGGCCGGGGTGATCAGGAAGATGGGCGACAAGGCCGCCGCGAAGGCCCTGATGCAAGCGGCCGGCGTGCCTTGCGTTCCCGGCTATTTCGGCGACGACCAATCGGACAAGCGCCTCACGCTCGAGGCCGGAAAACTCGGCTTCCCGCTTCTCATCAAAGCCGTGGGCGGCGGGGGAGGCCGGGGAATCCGCGCGGTTCGCACGCCGGCTGATCTGCCCGATCAGCTTGCGGCGGCGCGGCGCGAGGCGAAAAGCGGGTTCGGCGACGACCGGCTCATGCTGGAGCAACTCATCGAGCATCCGCGCCATCTGGAAGTACAGGTTTTCGCCGACGTCCATGGCAATACCGTCCATCTTTTCGAACGCGATTGCACCACGCAGCGCAGGCGGCAAAAGATCATCGAGGAAGCGCCAAGCCCTGTCTTGACCCCTGCTTTACGCGAAAAGCTCACGGGGTACGCCGTCGAGGCCGCTCGCAGCGTAGGATACCGGAACGCAGGGACGGTGGAGTTCATCGCGGACAGCGATCTGAACATCTATTTCCTGGAAATGAACACGCGGCTGCAGGTGGAGCATCCCGTCACCGAGATGATCACGGGACTGGACCTCGTGGAATGGCAGCTGCGCGTGGCTGCGGGCGAGCCGCTTCCCCTGCGGCAGGATGAGATTTCACTTTGCGGCCATGCCATCGAGGCGCGGCTTTGCGCAGAAGACCCGTACGACGCATTCAGGCCGCAGACGGGCACTGTACTTCGCACGCCTCGTTCTGCCGATGGCGTCCGGGTCGATTCCGGCGTCGTAGAAGGCAGCGAGGTTTCACCCTTCTACAACTCGATGGTCGCGAAGGTTATCTCACACGGCCGCGACCGCGCCGAGGCCACGCGGCGGCTCGCATGCGCGCTGGAAGATGAGCCTCTGATCGGCTTGCCGGCGAACCAGCAATTCCTCGCTCATCTGTTGCGTAGCAATGAGTTCCGCGAGGCGGCGCTCGACACATACACGCTCGATGCATGGATGGAGGCAAAAGCACCGCTTTTTCAGCGCCCTGCTCCCTCCGGCGAAATCTGGGCGCTGGCCGCCGCGTTGTATGCGGAGCGCGGAAGCGCCGGCGAATGGTTCTGGTCCGGCAATGCGTTCGATTTCTCACTGGAGCTTGCTTGCGGTGATGAACGGAGGAGCCTGCGCTACAGCCGCTCGCGCAATGGCTCCGTCGCGGTCACTCACAATGGCAGACGGTCCGAGGTGACGCTCATCGACTCGAAGCCCCCGCAGATCGTCTTCGAGGCTGCCGGAGTGCGCCGAAGCGCCATCGCGGTTTGGAGCGCAGCGGAGCTCCATTTGAGCATAGCGGGTTCCGCGTTTGCCTTCAGCGATGGCGATTGCCATCACGCCGAGGATGAGCTTGCCGATGGAAGCAGGATCGCAGCGCCCGTTTCGGGTCTTGTGATCGATGTTCTTGTCCAAGCTGGCCAAACTGTTGAAGCAGGCCAAACTTTGGCGCTCATCGAGGCCATGAAGATGGAAACTCGCGTTACCGCGGTTCACGCGGGCCGCGTCGCAGCCGTGCATGCCAATGCCGGCGCGCAGGTTGCGAATGCATCGCTTCTGTTCGAGATCGAAAAGCTGGATGAGCCCGCCAATGTCTAAGGCAATCCTCACATGCGCCTTGAACGGCGTCCTGACAGATCCCCGCCAGCACCCCATGGTCCCGGTTTCGCCCGGCCAGATGGCGCAATCGGCGCGGGAGGCGTTCGATGCCGGGGCCTCCATCATTCACGTTCATTTCCGCTCCCAGGCGCCCGGGATGGGACACTTGCCGAGCTGGGAGCCGGACGCCGCTGCCGAAGCCGTGGACGCCATTCGCGCGGCCTGTCCGGGCATTATCATCAATCAAACCACCGGCGTCATCGGTTCCGACATCTCCGGCCCCGCCGCTTGCCTCAAGCGCACGCGGCCGGAAATCGCGGCCTGCAACGCGGGCAGTCTCAACTATCTGAAGCTGAGGGCGGACGGGAAGTGGGCCTGGCCGCCCATGCTATTCGATAATCCCGTCTCGAAGGTCCAGGCTTTCCTCGACGCGATGGCGGAAAGCGGGTCACGGCCGGAGTTCGAATGCTTCGACGTGGGGATTGTCCGCTCCGTCGGCCTTTATATCGAAAATGGCATGACCCCGACGGCGCAATATAACTTCGTGATGGGCGTAGCCTCGGGAATGCCGGTCGATGGCGATCTTCTAACGCTGCTTTTGAAGTATCGGCGTGAAGACGCGCCCTGGCAGACGACGCTGATCGGCAGGGCCGAGATTTGGCCGGTTCATCAGCGCGCCGCCGATCTTGGCGGCATGTTGCGCACCGGCCTGGAAGATACATTTTACCTGCCAAGCGGCGACAAAGCCGCGAGTAACGGCGTGCTCATCGAGGCCTTGGCAGCGTGCACGCGCAACGCCGGGCGCGAAATCGCGTCGCCGGAAGAAGCAAGGATAATGCTGAAACTGGGAGGAGCGGCACATGGGAAGGAAGGAGCCGGCGCAGGCTAACGAAAGTCAGCCCTTTATCTCGCCGCCTCAGCGCTTCCTGAACACGGCGGCGCGCATGGGGAGCGCGCCGGCGTATTATGTGCGCGAAGATGAAGGCTGGGTGCCGACAGCCTGGAACGCCTACCGCGATGAAGTGCGGCAAGCGGCTCGCGCATTGGTTGCCCTGGGTGTCAAGCAGGGCGATGCCGTCGCCGTCCTAGGCTACAACAAGCCTGAGTGGGTAATCATGGATCTGGCCGCGATGATGGCGGGGGCGTCGGTCGCGGGCATCTACTTCACGTCTTCGGCGCAGGATGCCGCTTACATCATCAATCACTCGCAATGCGAGATCGTCCTGGCCGAAAAGGAGGAGCATTTCCAGCGGATCGCGAAGGAGCGCGCCCAGCTCAACGTTCTTCGCCACGTCGTGATGATGAAGGGCGCGAGCGCGGATGACCCGCTGCAAATGACTTGGGAGAAGTTTCTTTCTTACGGCGAGAGCCGGTTCGATGCGGAAGTCGAGCGGCGCTTGCAGGCCATCAAACCCGCCGATGTTGGATGCCTGATCTATACATCCGGGACGACAGGGCCGCCAAAAGCGGTGCAGATCAGCCATCGCGCGCTCAGCGAAACGGCTGGCCTCATCCATAAGCTTTGGACAGTCTCCGAGCGCGACTGCGTGATTTCCTATCTTCCTCTCGCCCATATCGCCGAGCGGATGATTACGATCCACTTCCAGCTCGCTGTCGGAAATGCCGTTTACTTTGCGCGCGATATCCAGCAACTCGGCCAGCATCTCGTCGAGGTGCGGCCGCATCTGTTCTTCGGGGTGCCGCGCGTGTTCGAGAAAGTCGCGGCTGCCGCGCAGCTGCAGATCGCAAACGCGAAGGGAATGAAGGGGAAGATCGCGCGCTGGGCTGTACGCACGGGCCAGGAGTGGCACCGCAAGGAGCAGAGGGGGGAGCGTCCGGGCGCCAGGACGGCTTTCGCCATGGCGGTCGCGTCCAGGCTCGTTCACCGGAAGGCGAGACGCGCCATGGGCTTGGACCGCGTCCGCTACGTAGCGTGCGGCGCAGCGCCGATCCCAGAGGAAACGTTGCGTTTCCTGAATGGGCTCGATATTCCGATCCGGGAGCTGTGGGGAATGTCGGAGACATGCGGGGCGGGGACTACTAACCTTCCAGGCGCCACGAAGATCGGATCGGTGGGGCGCCCTCATCCGGGCCTTGAGCTTAAAATCAGCGCGGAAGGCGAAATCCTTGTCAGAGGCCCGTACATCTTCTCAGGCTACGCCAAGGACCCGGAAGCGACGCAGAAGACGCTGGCCGATGGCTGGCTGCACACGGGCGATCTGGGCCGCATGGACGAAGACGGCTTCGTCTACATCACCGGACGCAAGAAGGACATCATCATCACGTCCGGCGGCAAGAACATTGCGCCCGCAAATCTGGAAATGGATCTTACCGCTTTGCCGCTGGTGGAGCATGCAATCGTGTGCGGTGAGCGGCGGCCTTATCTGAGCGCCCTGATCACTCTGAATGCAGGCGCGGTCGCACAGTTCGCGGCAGAACGCGGATTGAGCGGGGATGAGAACCGGCTCCAGGAGGCGATCCGCCAGGAGCTGCAAACGGGCATCGACGCGATCAATGCGCGCCATGCTCGCGCCGAAAATATCCGGAGGTTTGCGATCCTTCCGCAGACGCTATCGATTGAGAGTGGCGACCTTACGCCCACGATGAAGGTAAAGAGGGCGGCCGTCATGCGGAGGCTCGAGCCCATAATCGATGGGCTGTATCGGGAGGGCGTGGACGCCGGTTAGAGCCTGTTCCAGATCCACGGAACGGCCTTCCTCCTGGTTCGAGACGGCCTACGGCCTCCTCACCATGAGAAAGGCCCTCATCCTGAGCCTGTCGAAGGATGAGCTTCCCAGCAAGCAGCATAGACCTGGGAAGCGCTCAGGGTCTGCGCTTCTCCCTGAAGCTGCCCGTGATACAATCGAAGCGCACTATTTGCTGGCGGCATCCCGGCGCCGTGCCTAAATACTCTTGGCATCCCAACCGGAGACGCACGGCGCGCATTGAGCATGATTTTTTCAGCACTCGGCGCGCCAAGAAAGAGCCCTACTCAACATCGCTCGCTCACCAATTCCAGGCTGGCCGCCATCGGGCTGACTTGCGCGGCCTCGTTTCTTTTCGCCTTTCTCGACACGAGCGCCAAGTATCTGGCCACGGTCGCCCACTTGCCGGTCCTGCAAATCATCGGGTTCGCTTTGCCGTCAATGTGCTGCTGGTCGTGGCGATGCTGGGTCCTCGGACAACTATCCGGGCGTTGCCGTCGCGCAACCTGAAGCATCAGCTTCTCCGGAGCGTTTTCCTGATCGGAGCGACCGCATTCAACTTCCTGGCCCTGCAATACCTCCAGCTCGATCAGACCGGGATGATCTTCTTCCTGTCGCCGTTCATCGTGGCCGCGCTGGCCGGGCCGATGCTCGGCGAATGGATCGGCTGGCGGCGGCTTCTCGCGATTTGCGTTGGTTTCACCGGCGTCTTGTTCGTCACGCGGCCCGGTTTCGGCGGGATCCATTGGGCCGTGTCGTTCTCGTTCCTGGCGACGCTCAGCTATGCGCTTTACATCCTTTGGACGCGTTATCTCGCAAGGTTCGACGATCCGCAAACGACGCTGGTTTACACGCCGCTGGCGGGGGCCATATTCGTCGCGCCCTTTGCGCTCATGAACTGGAAAACGCCCGAAAGCGCCTGGGTCTGGTTCGTCCTCGTCTGCACGGGCCTATTCGGCGGGTTTGGGCATTGGCTTATCATCCTTGCCCATGAGCGCGCGCCCGCGCCGATCCTCGCGCCTTTCGGCTACATCAACATCATTTTCATGATTACGCTCGGCTATGTCGTCTTCGCCGACGTGCCGAGCTGGTGGACCTTGGCCGGCACGGCAATCATCATCTCGTCCGGGGTTTACCTGCTGTTCCGGGAACGTCACACGCCGGGTTCTTCGGCTCCGGCTTCCTCCGCAACTGTGGTGGAAGGATAGGCCTCGCGGACGCGTGCTGCGAGGCCGGCGAAGTTGCCTTCGCGAATGGACTGGCGGATGGCGGCCATCAGGTCCTGGTAGAAATGGATGTTGGCCCAGCTCAGGATCATCGGCGCGAGATACTCACCAGCACGGATCAGGTGATGGATGTAGGCGCGGGAGTAATCGCGCGCGGCGGGGCAGGCGCTTGTTTCATCGAGGGGGCGAGTATCCTCGATGTGCGCCGCGTTGCGCATATTGAGTTTGCCAGCCCAGGTGAAAGCCTGCCCGTGGCGGCCCGACCTCGTCGGCATGACGCAATCGAACATGTCGATGCCGCGCTCGACTGCGCCGACGATGTCCGAAGGAGTGCCCACGCCCATGAGGTAGCGCGGCTTGTTGGCGGGGAGGAGCGGCGTTGTAGTGGCGAGCGTCTCGAACATGAGCTTTTGGCCCTCTCCGACGGCGAGGCCGCCGACCGAGAAGCCGTGGAAGTCCATGGAGGTGAGGGCTTCGGCGGATTGCGCGCGAAGCTCGGGATAGACGCCGCCCTGCACAATGCCAAACAGGGCGCGCCCTGGTTCGCCATGCTGCCCGAATGCAGCGAGCGAGCGCTCCGCCCAGCGCAGCGACAGTTGCATCGACCGCTCGGCTTCGTCGCGCGTCGCCGGGTATGGCGTGCACTCGTCGAATTGCATCTGGATGTCGGCGCCGAGCAGGTTCTGCACCTCGATGGACCGTTCCGGCGTCAATTCGTGAAGCGCGCCGTCGATATGCGACCGGAAGCTCACGCCGCGCTCGGAAACGGTGCGGAGCTGGCTCAGCGACATGACCTGATAGCCGCCGGAATCGGTGAGGATCGGCCCGTCCCAGCGCATGAAGCGGTGGAGACCGCCGAGGCGCGCGACACGCTCCGCACCGGGACGCAGCATGAGGTGATAGGTGTTACCGAGGATGATGTCGGCGCCCGCAGCTCGGACGTCGTCGAGGAACATGGCCTTGACGGTGGCCACGGTGCCGACCGGCATGAAGGCGGGGGTGCGAATGGTGCCTCGTGGGGTGGCGATCTCGCCGAGCCGCGCGCCGCGATCTTTGCCCAGGAGCTTGAAGGAGAAGGGCGCGGTCAAGGCGATCCTCCGTCAGCGCGGCGGAGCAGGCATGTATCGCCGTACGAGTAGAACCGGAAGCCGGCCGCGACGGCGTGCGCATAGGCCTTTTTCATAAGCGCCGTCCCGGAAAATGCGCAAACAAGCATGAAAAGCGTCGATTTCGGCAGATGGAAATTTGTGAGAAGGAGGTCGGCGCTGCGAAAGCGGTGGCCGGGCTTGATGAAAATCCTCGTAAACCCTTGGCTGGACTCTATCAAGCCATCTTCGCGCGCGGCGGTTTCAAGAACACGTAAGGATGTGGTGCCGACCGCGACGATCCGGCCGCCCTTGGCACGGCATGTGTTGATCGTGCGGGCGGCGTCCCCGGAAATCTTGTACCACTCCGCATGCAACGGGTGATCGTCGATCTTCTCGGTTTTCACCGGAAGAAAAGTGCCGGCACCCACATGCAGCGTCACGAACGCGCTGCGAACGCCTTTTGCGGCCAGCCGCTCCATAAGCTCGGGCGTAAAATGCAGTCCGGCGGTGGGAGCCGCAACCGCACCCTCCATTTTGGCGTAAACGGTTTGATAATCGTTGCGGTCCTTCTCGTCGGCCGCGCGGCTTCGGGCGATGTATGGCGGCAAAGGCATCGCTCCGTGCTTATCCATCACGGCTTCCACGGTCTCACCTGCGCCAGCCGTAACTACGATTTCCCCCTCGTCGCCCTTCGCGGAGACCATAAGGAAAGCCTGTTCCGCGCGCTTTTCGAAGACGATAGCGTCTCCGGCACGCAAGCGGCGGGCCGGGCGTGCAAGCGCTTTCCACGAGCCATCGGCGAGCCGCTCGATGAGAGTGAGGGAGATTTCGACGGCGGGGGAGTCGGCACCGCGGGCGGGACGATAGCCGCAAAGCTCGGCGGTCAAAACCTTGGTGTCGTTGAACACCATCACGTCGCCGGGCCGCAAAAACGACGGCAAGTCCCGCACCTGCGCCTCGGAAAGGGGATCGTTTAAGTGCGGATCGACACAAAGAAGCCTCGCCGAATCCCTTGGCGAGGCGGGCCTGAGCGCGATCGACGATTTTGGCAGCTCGAAATCGAAGTCTTTCAAAAGCACGGTCAAACGGGCCGCCAAAAAGCAAAAGCGGTTATAAACTTGTTAGCTAGGCGTCGTCCCCGACCCGCATGGAAATAATCTTGTCCGGGTTCTTGACTGGCTCGCCGCGCTTGATCTTATCGACATTCTCCATCCCTTCGATAACCTTGCCCCAGACGGTATATTTGCCGTCGAGGAACGTCGCATCATCGAAGCAGATGAAGAATTGGCTGTCCGCGCTGTCAGGATGGTTCGCTCGCGCCATTGAGACGGCACCGCGCACGTGGGGCTCTTTACTGAATTCCGCCTTTAAGTTCTTGCCGGAGCCGCCTCTCCCCGTTCCGGTGGGGTCGCCCGTTTGGGCCATGAAGCCCTCGATGACACGATGAAAGACTACGCCATCGTAAAATTTCTGGCTCGCAAGCTCCTTGATCCGGGCGACGTGGTTGGGCGCCAGGTCAGGCAGAAGCTCGATGACGACGCGGCCTTGGGTGGTTTCCAGGACCAATGTATTCTCTTTATTTGGAGATGCCATGTGTTACTCTTTCCTCGCGCCGCCTAGACGGGAACTTCTACCACCCAAACACGGCGCATTCCTTACTAATCTGACCATAAATGTGGTGATCAGCGGGCGTCGGACGCAAGCTGCATTTTGATAATCTTATCGGGGTTGAACACCCGGCCGCCTTCGCCTGAGCCTTTCTTGATCCGGTCGACGAATTGCATGCCCTCGATCACCTGACCCCAGACGGTATATCCTCCATTTAGGTGAGGCGCGTCCTCAAGGCAAATGAAGAATTGGCTGTTGGCTGAATTAGGGTTACTGGAACGCGCTGCTCCAACGGTGCCGCGCTTGAATGGCGTTTGGGAAAACTCGGCGGGCAAATCGGGGTATTTCGAGCCGCCCGTTCCATCCCCCTTCGGATCGCCGGTCTGGGCCATGAACCCCGTTATGACGCGATGAAAGGTCAGCCCGTCGTAAAATCCTTCTCTCACGAGTTTCTTGATGCGTTCGACATGCTTGGGAGCAAGGCCGGGGCGAAGCTCGATGACGACGCGGCCATCTTTCAAGTCCAGGTACAGGGTGTTTTCCGGGTCGGCTGCATGCGCGCCCGCCGAAACTAAGCCGAGCGTCAAAGATGCAAGCACCGCTGCGAAAAATAGGGAACGGAACATGGTAGACCTTTGCGGCTATTGTTGTTTTACCCTTTGAGCGCCTAGACGCGCATGAGGGCGGGATTTAGGCCAACTCACAGAAGCTGGACTTTGTCCTTGATTCGCTGGAGTACGCTTGGAGAAACGAAGCGGGAAACGTCGCCCCCGAGGCCAGCGATCTGCCGCACGAGTGTTGCGGTAATATGGGCGGTACCCGGCGACGCCGCGAGAAACACAGTCTCGATATCGGGGGCCATGCACTTGTTCATGCCGAAAAGCTGCATTTCATAGCCCAGATCGACTGCGTCGCGCACCCCCCTCAGAACCCATTGCGCCCCGTGCTTGCGGGCGGCGTCCACCGTCAGTCCCTGGAAAAGAACGACGTCTCCCCGGCCCGCGGCCCCGAGGCTGTCGAGTTCGTCTCTTAGCATAGCGACGCGCTCTGCGTCGGTGAACATGGGTGCCTTCGAAGGGTGGACGCCGATGCCGACGACCAGCCGGTCAAACAATGCAAGGCCGCGCCCGATGATGTCGCGATGACCGAGTGTTGGAGGATCGAAGCTTCCTGGATAAAAGCCGCAACGCATGCGCCGCCTCAAGCCTCCGCCTATTCCGAGGCCTCGTCGCCGCCCTCGGCATCGCTGCCATCGCTGCCGCCGTTTGCATTGCCGTTGCCGTTGCCGTCGTCGTTGATCAGTTCGGCGGACACGACGCGCTCATCCTGGTCGGTCCTGAAGATGGTGACGCCCTGCGCCGAGCGCCCCGTGATCGAGATTCCTTCGACCGGGCACCGGATCAGTTTGCCACCGTTGGTGACCAGCATAATCTGGTCGGTATCCTCAACTGGGAAGGACGCGATCAGGCGGCCGTTGCGCTCGTTGACGGCCATGGCGATGATCCCTTTTCCGCCGCGTCCCGAAGTCCGGTACTCGTAAGACGAGGTGCGCTTTCCGAAGCCGCGCTCAGACATCGTTAGCACATACTGCTCGGCTGCGCCCATCTCGCCGTAGCGAGAGGGAGTGAGGTCCGCGATATCCGTGCTTTCGATGGTCTCGCCGTCGTCGAGGCCGCCTTCTGCCGCGCTGATTTCCGCCTCTGTCGCCTCTTCCACCTCTCCCGCCTCGGAGGAGGCCCGCTCGCCTGCCGCGGCGCGCCTCATGGCGTTCGCCTGCTTGAGATAGGCGGCGCGCTCTGCTGGCGTCGCATCCATGTGGCGCAGTATAGCCAGCGAAATGACCCGATCCTCGCCTTCGAGCTTGATGCCGCGCACTCCGGTCGACTCGCGGCCTTTGAAGATGCGCACATCCGTCACCGGGAACCGGATCGCCTGGCCGTCGGCGGTCGTCAGCAAAATGTCATCGGTTTCACGGCAGAGTTGCGCGCCCGCTATCTCGTCGCCCGGATCGAGCTTCATGGCGATCTTGCCGTTCTGGCGGACTTCCGCGAAATCCGCGAGCTCATTGCGGCGCACATTCCCCGAGCGCGTCGCGAAGAGAATGAAAACGCCGACCTCACCGCGCTCTTCTTCCGGCAGCGGCAGGATCGATGTGATGGTCTCATCTTGCTGCAAAGGCAGAAGATTGATGAGCGCCTTGCCTCGTGCCTGCGGTGCGGACAGCGGAAGACGCCAAACCTTCATTTTGTAGGCCATGCCGCGCGAGGAGAGGAAAAGCACGGGCGTGTGCGTGTTGGCGACGAAAAGCCGTGTCACGAAATCCTCGTCGCGCGTGGTCATGCCCGCACGGCCCTTGCCGCCGCGCCGCTGTGCGCGATAGGTCGACAGCGGTACGCGCTTTATGTAGCCGCGATGGCTGACGGTAACGACCATATCCTCTTTCTGGATGAGGTCTTCGTCTTCGACTTCGCCCTCGACATCGAGGATCTCGGTCCGGCGCGGCGTTGCAAATTCCTCCTTGATGGCGATCAGCTCATCGCGAACGATGGCGATCACGCGCGCGCGAGAACTCAAGATGTCGAGATAATCGCGGATCTTGTCGGCCAATCCCTTCAACTCGTCGCCGATTTCGTCCCGGCCAAGCGCTGTCAGGCGTTGCAGGCGCAGGTCGAGGATCGCTTTAGCCTGATCGATGGACAGGCGATAGACATTCCCCTCCAGGATCACGGAACGTGGATCGTCGATCAAGGCAAGAAGCGGCGCGATGTCCTCCGCCGGCCACGGCCTCGTCATGAGCTGCTCACGCGCCGTCGCTGGGTCGGGCGCGGTGCGGATCAGCTTGATAACCTCGTCGATGTTGGCAACCGCGGTCGCAAGCCCAACGAGCACGTGCGCCCGGTCGCGTGCCTTGGAGAGCAGGAACTTCGTTCTGCGGGTGACGACCACTTCGCGGAACTGCGCGAAAGCCTGGATGAAATCGAGCAGGGTGTGCTGCTCCGGGCGGCCGCTGTTCAATGCGACCATATTGGCCGCGAACACGGATTGCAGCGTGGTGAAACGGTAGAGCTGATTGAGCACCACATCAGGCATGGCGTCGCGCTTCAGCTCGATGACGACGCGATAGCCATCGCGGTCCAACTCGTCGCGCACATCCGAAATGCCCTCGATGCGCTTCTCGCGCACGAGTTCGGCGATGCGCTCTTGCAGCACCGCCTTATTGATCTGATAGGGGATTTCCGTGACGATCAGCGCGTCGCGATCCTTTCGGATCGTCTCGACGTGGATCTTGCCGCGAACCATGATCGAGCCGCGGCCTCTGACGTAGGCGGCCCGGATGCCCGCGCGTCCCATGATGACGCCGCCCGTCGGAAAATCGGGGCCGGGCACGTGCTCCATGAGCTGTTCGACGGTGATGCCGGGCGTTTCGAGGTACGCCAAACAGGCGTTGATGACCTCGCCCAGATTGTGCGGAGGGATATTTGTCGCCATGCCAACGGCGATGCCGCCGGCGCCGTTCACCAGCAGGTTGGGGAAGCGGGCGGGGAGGACCGTGGGCTCACGCTCGGAATTATCGTAGTTGTCCTGGAAATCGACCGTGTCGTTTTCCAGGTCCTGCAGGAGCGTTTCGGAGATCTTCTCGAGCCGCACCTCGGTATACCGCATGGCGGCCGGAGGGTCGCCGTCGACCGAGCCGAAATTACCTTGACCGTCGATCAGAGGCACACGCATCGAGAAGTCTTGCACCATGCGCACGAGCGCGTCGTAGACCGACTGGTCGCCGTGGGGATGGTATTTACCGATGACATCGCCGACGATGCGCGCGGACTTCCTGTAGGGCTTATTCCACTGATAGCCGTTCTCGTGCATCGAATAGAGAATTCGGCGGTGGACAGGCTTCAGGCCGTCGCGCACATCCGGCAGCGCACGCGCAACGATAACGCTCATCGCGTATTCGAGATACGAGCGCTTCATTTCATCGGTGATGAGGATCGGGCGAATCTCACCCGCGCCGCGATCGCCCTGATTGCCGTCGGTGTTGCCTGCCAAACTTAAACCCTTTCGGGAGGAATCCCACCCGAAGCCATTCTGAACTCAGTTACGCGTTATATATAGGAAATGCCGAAGCACAAGTGGAGCCGCGCCCGCTCCACTCTTAGCGAAGAACTAAAAAGGAATTTCGTCGTCGAGGTCCTTTTCAAAGGATTTTGGCGCTGAGCTTTCCCGGCTCCGTCCGCCGCCACCGCTTTTGAAGCCACCGCCGCGGCCGCTATCGCCTGCTGCCCCTTCGAACTCGGCATTGCCGCCGTCGTTGAAGCCAGAAGCACTACCGCGGCCATCGAGCATGGTAAGCTGCCCGTTATAGTTCTGCAGAACGACTTCAGTCGTATACCGGTCGTTTCCTGAGTTGTCTTGCCATTTACGGGTTTGAAGCTGGCCCTCAATATAGACCTTTGCGCCCTTTTTCAAATATTGCTGCGCGACCTTGCCGAGCTGCTCGTTGAAAATGACAACGCTATGCCACTCGGTCTTTTCGCGCCTCTCGCCGGACTGCTTATCGCGCCAAGTGTCGGTGGTCGCGAGCCTCAAATTGCAGATCGGCCGCCCATCCTGCGTGTGGCGCACTTCGGGGTCGGCGCCAAGATTGCCAATGAGGATGACTTTGTTCACTGAGCCCGCCATGAGAGCTCCTTTCATAAACCAGTGAGTCGCTGTCGAGTTTACACGAAGCATCGACGCGGATGAGTCGTTCCGGCTTGTTATCCACACGTGAGCCGGAGCGGGATCGTTCGCCTTATGTTCTAGTCATGACATCGCCTCATGTCAAGGCGTGCTGCCATTCGAAGCCCTTTCCCCAGGGGCAGTGCGGCCCGTAAAACCATTACGGCTACGCGCAACGGCGCGCAATTTCGGGGCCAAAAAACCACACTTCATTGCAAATTCGGCCAAGATGCTGCTCCGAGCAGCCCATTCACGCGAAAGGTTGTTGACGCGCGGCGGTACACGGCTCGAAGGTTCTGCCGGTCAACAAGCCAATTTAGGCTGATTCTGTTGGCATAAACGCGAGTAGTGCTCTTGACCGCGCTGGCTGAAGGTACAACATCCCGCATGGATTATGGCAGGATGGACTGTTTAACAGCAATCGCGTAAAGAGCGCCCGATTTCCATTAAAAGGCAGGAAATAAGAAGGAACTCAGATGACGAAAACGCAAGCGGCGGCGGCGCCCAAGACGGCTGCAAAACCAGTGAAGGCCGACATTGTCACACTTCGCCATCTCGCGACGGAAGTCGCCGAAACGCACGGCATTTCTCAGAAGCAGGCGAACGAAGTGCTTGCAGACACGATAAGCAGCATCGGCAAGCACTTAAAGAAGGGCGCGAAGATCCGCATCGCCGGACTGGGAACGCTTGAAGTCCGCAAGCGCGCAGCTCGCATGGGCCGCAACCCGGCTACCGGCGAAGCGATCAAGATCAAAGCTAGTAAGAAAGTTGCTTTCCGCGCAGCGAAAGACTTGAGCGAAGCAATCTAACGTCTGTTTGGTCCTGAGCGGGGACGCTTCGCGCTTCGATCATAGCTATTTGGCGCGGCTTAGGCACGGCTGCGGCGCAGCGTTGCGCTCGGCCAGTATGTTCTTGATTGCCGTAACCTCTTTCTCAATGGCGCTTAATCGCGTTTCCGTCTCGGTTTTATCCCGCGCGATGCCGGACATGACGCTGCCGACAGTATATCCCGCCACGACAAGGAACACGCCAAAAGTTATCACCATGGCGAAGGGCAGATAGATGCGCGTTAGCGAGATCTCATGGCGGCCGTTTGTGCCGGCCTCAGGATGAGCCGGCAAAGACCGTCCATCCTGAGGTGCAACCGCTGTCATCGGCTGCGCCTTTCAATCCTCGGTGCGGGACAGGGCTTCTGAATAATTGCGAATTTTGCTCTCGCAATCGCCTTGCCCTCCTCGATGTAATGGAATCGCAAGTAGAGAAATCCGAGAGTGGCTGCAATCAGGCAAAGCGCAACGCGGCCCTCGGCACTTTTCGATAGGGACGCGAGAATTTCTCCGATCGCTGTCACGGCAGCGCCGATGACTTGTCCAATTCCGCTGATGATCGGCCCCAAAGGGCCGACGAGAGCCAGGGCGGTGGCCGAGAGTCCAAATTTGGCGGCTGCGGCCGCGAAACGATCCCAGAATGAGACGATGAAAGACAAGAACGCGCTCATGATACGGTCTCCGTCTTAAGGGTATTCAACTGGCCCGCGGCTGGCCCTTGATAATCGAAGTTCTGATAAGCCTTGACGTGCTCGCTGCGCAAAAGCCGGATCAAGGCAATCACCGCAACGAAAAGGGCACAGAGGAGCAGCCAGCGGTTGCTCGACGCCCAATGCCACACGCCCCACAAAGGCTCGAATGCCGAACGGGCGCCGCTGATGCTGTCGAGCACGTTATCGCTGTCGAAAGTCTCTGCCGCGGCCGCCCCGCCGAACAGCCAAGCGAAGATTCGTTGCAAGAGGTTCATACGCTGGATCGGCCTATCGCCTGCGCTTTCGAGGTCGCGGCGCGTCGCCGCCTGGCGCTTCGGAAGCATTGGCTCGGCATCGGCAAGCACGGCATTGTAGGCGGGCTGCCAAATACCAGGATCGCCGCCAAGATCATGGTCATGCTGGAAGAGCACAACGGACCGAAACGTTTGCTCGCCGTATATGCCGTCAACAGCTCCGGCGGGATAGCCCAGGCCCCGGAGCTTTTCCTGGAGAGCGAGGACTTCAGCCCCCTTCATCCCGGCATGCAAGCTGCCATCATCGGGGGCCTGCGCCTCGAGACGTCCGGTCATAGCGCGCGCTTCGAGCCGTATCGAGGTCACTCGGCGTCGCCAGCCTGCGCCGAACACGCGCCATAGTCTGCCGAGGCGTTGGAGATACTCAAGACGCGCATCGCAGTAACGCTCAATGTCATGGGCGGAAGCCTCAAGCCACTGCCTTGCCCGGCCAACACCCGAATTGACCGCGGCGTCGAAGACACAAAGATCAAATCCCGCGGGCAACTCCTCGCAGCCCATGGCATCCCAGTATTCTTCGCGATAAATCCTCCGCAGTTCGTCTTCCTCGATTTGCCGGACAGGGCGAGGCCGCTTACCATGCTTCCTGCGCCACGCATCGTATTCGCGCTGGATGACGCCACGCATCGTCGGGCCGCCCGGATCGTCCGGATGATTGGAATAGCCGCCCTCCCATCTCAGTGTAATGGCAAGGCAGCGCTCGAAATTATCGGAAGCCATTGAGTCTCCCCCTGGCCGTTGAACTTGATTTTGTGTATTGGAATGTTCGTGAGTTGGGCGACCGGAGGCGGCCGTCTACTGCGGAAGCGCAGTTGCCATTCGCTGCGCTCCCGTCTGCCTCCGGGTTATTCGTCAGTGATCGCTACCGAAGCTCAGCCTCGGTCAGGAGAAAGACAGCATCAGGGTGTGCCCCATTTTGCCTTAAGGGCATTTTGCGCCGCAATTCTCTCAGCATCAGCGAGGATTCCCTGGTAGACATAGAACTCCCCGAACTCGAAATTGCCGTATACCCCGGCGTCGCCAACCCCGAGAACTCCAATTTTATCTACCTGACCGGCCAATGCAGTCTTGGTAATAGTCTCTGCGGCGCCATCCACGTACATAAAACCGCTTCCACTGCTTGCGCCATAGCCAAAGGTTACTTGATGATAGGCCGATCCAGTTATTGGGGATAGCATGTTGGCATACTCACCACTATTACCGGCGAAATACATGGTGCCATCGCTATACCACTCGAATATGGTAGAGACATCGGTTGTTGTGTTGCCAAATAGTTCGGCAACGTTTGTCCCGCTTGGACCTCCACGTCTAACCACGGCAAGGATGGTATACCCCGTCGAAGTAAGATCTATCACCGAACCAAGGCTCATGAACTGACTATTCGCCGCTGTAGCCCTCAGGGTATTGAGACCGTTTTGAGCTGCTGTTTGAACAGTGAACTGCTTCGTAGAGGTCGCCTGAGTTGCGTGATTGGCATTTCCGCTCAGATCTTTCAGCTGACTGATCGAAGAGCCGCTCGAAATCGTGTAGTTTGCTGCACTCGATGGGTCCATCCAGAGTTTCAAGACGCCAGCGTTAATCGGGTTGAAGGCTTGATAGGCAACCGTGCCGCCTACACCCAAGTCAAGTAAGGCGCCGTTTATCATAGCAAGTTTTGTAGGATTCGAAGAGTAGTCCGACATCAAAATTGTGCCGTTGTCGTTCAGATTCATGTTTCTAAATGCCGACACGCTGCCTAAGCCATTACCTCCCGTCATCCTCACGCGATAAACACCGACTGTCCCGAAATCTACCCCGTAGGAAACAGAGTTTTGGCCTTCTATGCTTGCATCTTCGAAACGTAGAGTGTAAACGTCACTTTTATTGGCGTTCGCGAAGATAACGCCCGCTCCGTTTGTCTTGAGACTGCGGAGCGTCTGGGTATCGGCTTTGACGACGGTGACCCCCGTTTTTGTGGACGTCGTGCCGTCGTTCATCCTGAAATTATCGTAAGTAGTGTCCCCGCTCGGAGATGCGCTGTTCAGATATAGCCCTGTATTGGTCCCCGTTAAATTGTTCATGTCGAAATCTGATAAGTTATTCCGGATTTGCCCGTTGTTGACATACACTCCGCCAAAAAGGCCGTCGATCTGCCAACAGTTTGCCCGGAATCCGACAACCATTGAATAGGGTGGTCCGCTTAAAATATTCGAGCCGAAATTCAAAGCATAGCCGGCTGTTGGTGTGATGCTTTGATCTTGGGTTATGCGAACGTTATCAATGACGCAAATCGGCTTCGGGCCGACGCTATCAGGGTTAGCAGCATAACTCACAGTAAAAACATCAGCGGTTGCGCTTCTGTGAACAAGAGTCGCTCCGTTGACGTCCATGATGAAGCTGGTCGCCAGGCTATTGATTGCCTGAAGCGAGCTGGTGATGTTGTAAAAGCCGCTCGAGTCCCTGAAAAGTATGCGCTTTCCAGTCGTCATTGCCGCCGCGATTGCCGCAGAGATTGCCGCAGTGTCATCGTGATAAACGGTCTGTCCTGAGACAGTGGACACGGCAGACGCGGCTAACGTCAGCACGTTACCGCTGATTGCCGTGACACTCGTAATGAGTTCCGTGTTTCCGCCGGTCCCGGCGTTATGCACGGCGATTCCCATACCAACCGACCAGCCGGTAGCGCTGGCCACCGTTAGCGCCGTTTGACCGGCTGTGATCGAGCCTGTAGTAGTCGTATTGACGCCCGCGGCGTTATAGTCGGTGATCGGGTCAATCCACGGCCTGCTCGACAGATCGGTGTAGCTTCCCGAGGTGGCGACGGTGGCAAGCCCGCTTACCTGCGATGCGGAGATCAAGATCGCGTCGCTGCCGCCGCTAGCGTGGCTCGCTGCATGCGCCAAAGGCGTGCGGCTATCGGTAAGCCGTGTATCTGTCCCGTAAACGACCTGGGAGGTGCTTGCGTTTCCAGACGCAGGGACATTGAGGGCAGCCGCAGTGCCGAGGGTAGGCTTACTGGTGAGGTCTGTATAAGAGCCCGACGTGGCGACAGCGGCGAGGCCGGACACATCTGCCGCTCCGATGGCGAGCGCGGTTTTAAGGGCGGATGAGGCAATGTTGCCATAAAGTCCCGCAACCGAAATCACCTCGTTGGTGATTTCGTCAATCTTATCCCATGCCGTTCCATCAAAAATGATGCTGTCGCCAACGTTCCACGACGCAATGCCATCAATCGAGGTGGTGCCCGCCGTGTTGACTTTGTAATAGGCGCCCTTCGTTCCAACGCCGCCTGCGAGTGCCGGCGTATTGGTGCTGGCGTTCCATACGCCCTGATAGACGACCGCGCCTACCAGCGAGGCCGGGACCTGAGCAGCTGTAAGCTTTCCGCTGCCGTCAAGCGTGGCGATGCCACTGCTGGCGCCTCTCAGCCGGTCAATATAAGCCGTCGTCGCAAGGTTCGTAGAATTGTCGCCGTCGCTTTGCGTCGGCGCAGCCGGACTGCCGGTAAATACCGGTGAGGCAAGGGGAGCAAAAGTGCCTGAGAGTCCAGTCACCTGAGATGCAGCGATCGAGACCGGATCGCTCCCGCCGCTGGCGTGGCTCGCCGCGTGTGCCGAGGGCGTGCGGGCATCCGCGAGCCGCGAATCCGAGCCCGTAACGACCTGTCCGCTTATGGCGTTGCCAGATGCGGGAACATTGAGAGCGGCCGCCGTGCCAAGCGCCGGCGTGCTCGTGAGATCGGCATACGAGCCGGAAGTCGCGACAGCGGCAAGGCTGTCGATCTTGGTAGCCCGAGTGCTGTCCAGAACGCCTGCCGCTGAGGAGGTTGCTGCCGGAATCGTAGCGCCGGATCCGCTTGATGAAGCGATGGAGACGCTCGTGGCTCCTTCGGTAACCGTCAGGTTCGTAGCAGTGCCGCCGCCCGGAGGAATGGTCCAGGTGCCGTCCGCCTTGAGATATTTGTTTGCGAGCGCATCACCCGCGGCCGGGGCGGGAACAAGGCCAGAGGTCCCGCCTGAGCCGCTGTCGCCTGTGAAGACGGTGATCGAAGTTGCGCGTACGATGTTATCGTCCGGCCAAGGTGAAACGGTTGCGCTGGAGGCTGTGAGGACCTCCTTATAGTCCGCCGTCGAGCCAAGGTAGATATCCGTTTGCAGCCGTCCCGATCCGTCAAGTACGACAGGGTTTGTGTTCGGGATCGTGCCTGCGCTGTCGGAGTATGTGTCCTGCAGGGTCGTTGTACCTGCGATGTAATAGTATAGATTTCCCAGCGCGAGCGGGTTGCCATTGTTATCGAAGAACTGATAGCCTTTTGGGTAGCGAAGGCGAGTGTCCATGCTTTCCTCTTTGAGTTTGACTGCGCTCGACCGGCGTTGCGCCGGCGCAGCGCTGGCTGGAGCGCCTTTATTGACGGCGCTCAGGCGGGGGATCCCGGGACTCAAATTCCGGGAGAATTGGACCGAAGCGCTCGGCTTCGGCCGGTGATTAGGGGTTTCTGAAAAGAGGCTGGCGCCGTTTTGCGATTGCTGATGTTCCGAGGTGCAGGCATGCCGTCGCCGCTCATCCTTGCAAAAAAGGCTGGCGCTCGCTGCGATGAACCGAGGATAAAGGCGGGGTATCGAGAGATGAGCGGAAGTCAGATTCCCGCTAAGCCAGACCGGCTTCAAAGCACCCTGGAACTCGCGCGGTTCCTGAGGATCACGCCGCGGCGTAGCTGAAGCCGCCCTTTGTCCAGCTCAGGATGTGATAGCCCTCTTTAGTCTCCGCAATCCCTTGCATTTTGCCCGCGGGCCAAACGAAAAGATTGATGACATGACCTCGGCGCTTATAGACGATCGCCGCCACCATGCGGCCCCCGATATAGTCGAGGCGCCCTCTGATGAGCGGGAAATCATTCTTCGAAAGGTCCACGACAGGTGGCGCAAAGTCCAACTTGCCGAGAAACCAAGACTTGACGGTGTTTTGATCTGAAGACGGGACGTCAGTCAGATGGGATGCAAGAAGGGACCTGACATGAGAGGCGATGAGTTCGCTGGCGGATGCTGCGGACGCATCACCGATCAGACCGGCCGTGAGCGGCACACCCCGCTCAGCGTCCAAAGGAGGCCGGTTCCTGCCCAGGTCATGCACGTCAGCGCCTCGCGCCGATCCAAAAGAACCTTACGCTGCCGTTCGTTGTTGTCCTTGATTGCCATCGCGACCTTCCGGGTTAGACTTATTGGGTAGGACTCGAGTGGCCTGTGTTTTATTCCCCGGTTAGCCGTTTTTGTTACGAGAGCAATTTGCAATGCAGTGCCAGGATTTCGCCCGCTTTCATGAAGCCGCGCTTGAAGCCGATGAGATCAGGAACAGTCTTCTGCTGAGCATTATCGGACACTTGCGACAGAATTCGCAGCCGGGTGGCATCATGACCTGGACGCTTGGCGGCCCGGGAGAATGCGCGATGCAGACGCCGGGCTATCCCATCGTCCTGGGAAATCTCTCAAAGGCTCAGTCCTACGCTTTTGCGGAGATGATCCATGGAGCGGACTATCCTGGCGTCGTTGGATCAGGCGATACGGCACGGCACTTTGCCGAGAGAGCGAGGCAACTCGGCACCGTATTTTCCGAAGAAATCCCGCAGTACATCCGCGCGCTGAGAATGGCCCCTCAGGTGCCAAGCGTTCCAGGCGTCGCGCGCCAGCTTACGCTGAGAGATTTCAAGGTGTTTCGCGCATGGACCCACGAGTTCATCAGGGAGGCCATCCCGACCGATCCGGTTCCGGACGACGACGCGTTGCGGGAAGACTTGCGTTCCGGGCGTCACTGGCTTTGGATTCTGGAGGATAAGCCTGTTTCGATTGCTGCCATCTCCCGCCGCACTCGAACCGCTGCCTCTATCAATTCGGTTTACACCCCGCCTCAGCATCGGAACCAGGGTTTTGCCGGAGCGGTCACGGCGTACGTCGCACGGCAGATTTTTTCCGAGGGGCGAAGTGTGGCTTGCCTCTATACCGATCTGCGCAATCCGGCTTCAAACCGCTGCTATGCCAAGCTTGGCTTCCGGCCCGTTTGTGAAAGCTGGCACATTGTCCGCGAGAAAAAAATGCTTTTGTAAACTTGGCCCCCGCTTGACTAGGGATGCGCCGAGACCGGTTGAGCCGAGGTCAAACCCGTTGCGGTCGCTGTCCGGGTTGCGGGTCTTGGCTTATCGGAGAATTGGAACACATATCGCATCGCGTCGTCGATTGTCGCTTCCCAAACCTTCCAGCTGTGATCACCGTCGACAACGCGTAATTCGACCTGATCAGGCTGACGTTCAAAAACCCGCTTGAACAAAAGCGCAGTTTCAAACGCTACGCCGAATTTGTCGTTGTCTCCCGATACAAGGTAAAATGGCACGCGGAAGGACTGTGTAAAATACCGATCGAGAAGAGCGGGATAGTTGTGCGCATCCCATGCGGCTTGGTTGAATTGCCCATCCGGCGCGAGAAATGGCGGCTGAACGCGCGCCGCTGAGGTCTGCGGCACCGATTCCGTGTAAACCGCAGGGCTTAAGGCGGCTACCGCCGCTATACGATCCGGATAACGAAGCGCAAAGCGAACCGCCCCATATCCGCCAGCAGACAACCCTGCGATGAGCCGTCCGCCCCGCGTCTCGATGGTGCGATAGCGCATGTCTATGATCGGGACGAGATCGGACCAGAACGCTGTTTCCGCCCTATCCTTCGCGCCGTCCACCCACCAGCAGCCAGGGCACCCTGGCATCACGATAATGGAAGGCGGTATAGCTCCACTTGCGATCAGACGGTCTGCTTTCTCCTTGATATGCCCGCGTTCCGTCCATGCGTGTTCGTCGCCACCTGCCCCGTGAAGGAGATAGAGGACGGGGTAGTGTTGCTGTCCGCCTTGATATCCGTCCGGGAGATAAACGGCATAAGGCATTTCGCGCCCAAGTGTTCGCGAGGGAAATGATTCAGTCCGAATCTCGCCTGCGAAAGCAATGCTGAATTGCCACGCAAAGAACGCAATAAACGCCCACGCTATTCTAGCCATTGAGAAAACCATTTCTCATGCTTAGGCATATCCCTCTTGGCCATGCTGAAAAGGTACCATCCTGTCTCCCAGACAGGGAAACGGAAAGCAGATCTACGCCGGAAATAAGGCCACAGCCACTCAGGGTAGCACAAGCTGGTCAAAAAAGCACCCTTGGGCGCGGAAACTTTAGGCGAAACTGTATAATCCTTAACCCACCCAGTTTTTAGCACAGCTCTCAGCAAAAAATGCACAGCCGTTCTATTGACAGCTGCGCTTTTGTGTACCTAGCTGATGCTGAAAGCGACCAAGAGCTTCCAGAAATTGACCATGGCTGTTTTGCCCATTTTGCGCGACTCCAGCGCCTACGGCTTCTTTTTTGATTTTGATGGCACTCTAACCGAGATCGCAGAAACACCAGCCGCCGTTATTGTCGAAGAGCGGGTGCGGGTGGCCTTGGAAACTCTGTTCGAGAGCGCCTCAGGCGCAGTCGCTATCGTGACCGGCAGGGAAATCGACTCCATCGACACGTTCCTTGCACCGCTCAGGCTTCCGGTGGCGGGCGTTCATGGATACGAGCGACGAAATGGAGAGACTACGGTTTCAGCCCCGGGTGCAGAAGAAAGTGCGGCGCGCGCCGTCGAAAAAATTCTCGTGTCCTTCGTGGATCACAACCCCGGTCTTCTCCTGGAGAAAAAACGCGGTGCGCTGGCCTTGCACTTCCGTCTCAGGCCGGAGCTCGAATCTCTCTGCTTGTCGCTCGTTGAAGATGTTGCCGGCCGGTTGCCGGATGTCGTGCTGACACGCGGAAAGATGGTCATCGAGATGCGTTTGCATACGGCAACCAAAGGCACAGCCATCACCGATTTTCTTCAGGAAGCGCCTTTTAAAGGACGCCTTCCTGTTTTTGCTGGAGATGACGTAACCGACGAGGATGCGTTCACGGCGGTCAATGCCCTGGGCGGCATTTCGGTTAAGGTTGGCCCCGGTGAAACAGCGGCGCAGGCGCGCGCCGGCACCGTCGATGAGTTTCTGACCTGGCTTCTCATCACGGCTCAAACGCTCAAAGGAACTTGATAGATATGGCTAATCTCGATCTTGGGCTCATCGGAAATTGCAGCATCAGCGCCCTCGTCGATAAACAGGCAAGGATCGTTTGGTGTTGTCTTCCCAGGTTCGACGGCGATCCCATATTTCACCAGCTTCTTGGCAGCGCGAGCCGCGACCCAAGCGATGGCGCATTCACGATCGAGCTCTTGGGTTTCAAGTCTTCCGAGCAGGAGTACGTTCCTAATACCGCGATACTGAAGACGGTTCTGCATGGCGAAAGCGGATCGATTGAGGTCACCGACTTCATCCCGCGCTTCTACTCCCGGAACCGTCCATTCCGTCCTCAGACCTTGATTCGGCGGGTCGCCGTCAAGGACGGGCGCCCCCGCATCCACATCAAGATGAGGCCTCGCTTCAAGTACGGCGAAGTTCGCCCCTCGTTGACGTCCGCTTCCAACCATATCCGGTATGTGGGGCCGGATATGACGCTTCGGCTGACAACCGACGCCCCAATCGACTACATCCTCCAGGAAACCGCCTTCAACCTTGGCGATCCGATAAACTTTGTCCTTGGCCCCGATGAAACGCTGACGAACAGCCCCCTCGGCATTGCACGCGAATTTGAAGAACACACCTATCTTTACTGGATGAAGTGGAGCCACCGCCTCGCCCTCCAACCGGAGTGGCAGGACGCTGTGATCAGGGCCGCGATCACGCTCAAGCTTTGCTCCTACGAACCGACGGGGGCGATCGTCGCCGCCATGACGACCAGCATCCCAGAAGCCCCCGGCACCGGCCGGAACTGGGATTATCGCTATTGCTGGGTCCGTGATGCCTATTTCGTCATCCGCGCTTTGACGAGCCTTGCTGCCGGGCGAACACTCGAAAACTATTATCGATGGATCATGAATATCGTCGCCACCATGGGCAGCCACATCCAGCCAGTCTATGGAATTGCGCTCGAGGAGGCGCTCCTTGAAAGCACGGCGGACCACTTGCCCGGATTTCAAAGCGACGGCCCGGTCAGCAACAGTCCCGTGCGGGTTGGCAATCAGGCCTATGAACACTTCCAGCACGACACATACGGCAATCTCATTCTCGGCTCAGCGCAGGCCTTCCTCGACAAACGGCTTTCCATCAGGGCCGGGATCGACGACTTCCACAGACTGGAGCTTGTCGGCGAGCAGGCCTTCAAATTGCACGACGAGCCTGATGCTGGGATTTGGGAGCTTAGATCGAGGGCAAGGGTTCATACCTCATCGAGTGTGATGTGTTGGGCCGCCTGTGACCGCCTCGCTAAGATTGCAGCCTACGTCGGAGAGCCGGACCGGGTGGCATTCTGGCGCCAGAGAGCCGATCTCATCAGGGAGAAGATCCTCGCATGCGCATGGTCGGACAAGCGCAAGGCGTTCGTCGAGAGTTTCGGAGGCCAGCACCTGGACGCGAGCGTTCTTTTGATGGGCGAACTCGGATTTATAGACGGACAAGACCCCCGTTTCCTCTCCACCGTCACCCAGATGGAGAAGGTATTGGGGCGCGGGCCTTTCATGATGCGTTATGAGGCCGCCGACGATTTCGGCGTTCCAGAGACTGCATTCAATATTTGCGCCTTTTGGAGGCTGGATGCGCTGGCTCGCGCAGGAAAAAAAGAGCAGGCCAGGGAAATTTTTGAGTGTCTTTTGAACGCTCGTAACCATTTGGGACTTATGTCTGAAGACACAGACCCGGTCACGGGCGCGGCTTGGGGCAACTTCCCCCAAACCTACTCGATGGTCGGCATAATAAACGGGGCAACCAGGCTATCCAAACCTTGGGAGGCATTTGTTTGAGCCGTCTCGTCATCGTATCGAACCGTGTCGCGGACCTCGATAATCAGGTTCAATCAGGAGGGCTCGCGGTCGCCCTCGGCGATGCCCTTCGGTCAATTGGCGGCATTTGGTTCGGGTGGGACGGCAATATCGTCGAGGAGGGGACGCCGATAAAGGTAAGCAAGGCCGTCCAGAACGATGTGACGATCGCCACGATCCCCATGACCGAGCGGGATTATGAGGAATATTATCTAGGGTTCGCCAACAAGGTTCTGTGGCCTGTTTGCCATTACCGGCTTGATCTTGTTCAGTTTGAGCCTGCTTATTTCGAAGGCTACAAGCGTGTTAACAAAAGCTTCGCGACTGCGCTCGCGCCCCTTTTGCGGGCAGACGACATGGTCTGGGCGCACGACTATCACCTCATATCGTTTGCGAGCGAACTTCGCGCCCTGGGCGCGAAGCAGCGGCTTGGCTTTTTCCTCCACATCCCCTTTCCGCCCCCTGAGCTGCTTCAGGCAATCCCTGCGCATAATTGGCTCATCGAGGCGCTCTTTCAGTTCGATGTGATCGGCTTCCAAACGTCGAATGACGTGGGCAACTTCCGGCGTTTTGTCACTCAGCATGTAAACGGCGAAGTCTTCGACGACGGGCGTATCAAAGCTTTCGGCCGGACAATCATCGCCCGCAAATTTCCCATCGGCATAGACGTCGACGACTTCGCAGCCGCTGCGCAAACGCCTGAGGCCGCGTCGCAAATCGAAAGGCTCAATCGCCGCACCGTCGTCCGCTCGCACATCATCGGGGTGGATCGTCTGGACTACACAAAGGGCCTGCCCGAGCGCTTCAAGGCATTCAAGAAGCTGCTCGAAACGCATCCCGAGCATTGGAAAACCGTTACGCTCATGCAGATCGCCCCGCCAACTCGGATCGAGGTGGAGGCCTATGCCAATATTCGCGAGGAATTAGAAGGTCTTTCCGGCGCCATCAATGGCGAATTCGGCGACTTCGACTGGACGCCGCTTCGCTATATCCATCGGGCCATGCCGCGCGACACGCTCGCGGCGCTTTTCAGAGGCAGCGAAGTGGGTCTTGTCACGCCCCTGCGCGACGGAATGAATTTGGTGGCTAAGGAGTACGTGGCGGCGCAAAACGAGGAGGATCCCGGCGTTCTGATCCTCTCAAAGTTTGCTGGAGCAGCCGAAGAACTTGAGGAGGCTCTGATCATAAACCCGTATAATATCGACGACATGGCGAATGCCATGCAGACCGCGCTTCGGATGCCAATCGAGGAACGCAAAGAGCGGCACGCCGCGCTGCTCGCTCGCATCAAAAAACATGATGTCCGTAACTGGCGCAAAAGTTTCCTCGATGTGCTGAGCGCTCGCGTCTCGGAGGGTGTAAGGTGAGGTACTGGCGGCTCATAGCGGATGTAGGCGGGACGAACATCCGTTTCGCGCGCGTTTTTGACGAAGACAATGTACTGGAGCGTGGCTCTTATCCCGTTTCGCGGTTCAGCAGCTTCCTGGATGCGATGCGCACCTATGCCGATGAGACCGGCGGCCTTGCAGGCTGTTCCGGCGCCGCAATCGGAGCAGCAGGACCGGTCGCTCATGGCTCTGCGAAGCTCACAAATGTATCATGGACCATCCAGGAGACCGAAGTTTCCGCCGAGATCGGCGCCCCCTGCACCCTGATAAATGATGTCGAGGCGGCGGCTTTTTGCATTCCCACGCTCTCAAGCAGCGAGTTCATTGTCCTCGGCCAGAATGCGCCCAACCTGGAGACGGCGCACAGGCTTCTGGCCGCCAATATCGGCACAGGCTTCGGAGCCGCGACTTTGGTCAGAACGCCCGGCGGGTGGTTCTCCTTGCCCAGCGAAGCAGGCCATATGTCGTTCCATTGCCGGAAGGGCTGGAGACAGGGCTGCGTCCCAAATTCAAATCCGTGGAGCATGCTTTGTCCGGGCGCGGGCTTGCGAACCTTCACGCCCTCGGCGAGGCTGAGCCACGTTGATCGGCAGCGGAGATTTGCCGGGCGCGGCCGCCGAAGACGAGAAATGTGCAGCCACGCTTAGGTTTTCGCGCAAATTGTAGGAGACGTACTCGGAAATCTCGCTTTGGCCGTAGCTGCCTGGGATGGCGTCTTTCTTTGCGGCAGCGTTGCCAACAGGCTTCGCGGAAGCCGCAGACCATGACGTGTTCCGCGAGGCGTTCGAGAACAAGGGCGCCATGACCGAGTGGATGAAGCGTATTCCCGTGGCGCTCATCGAGAAGGATGACGCCGCGCTCTACGGCCTTGCCGCACTCCCAACCCGCCCCCGGCCGTAAACGCCAGCAAGCCTTGAGACGTGTCGCACTCCCATGAGAGAGAGCAGCGATTCAGGCACACTCCGCCCAAATTTTGATGCAAACGAGGCGGCAATGCCTTGATGGGGACATGACCTTCGCCCAAGGCTGACCGCATTCCTTAAGCCGATTGAGCCAGGAGTGCGGCTTCCATGTCAGAGACCCCGGCAGCGTATAACCCTGCGATCCACAATGTGCGGCGCGTGTCGCGAGCCCGGCTTTTCATTCGCGCGCTCGGCATCTCCTTCTTCAGCGTGCTCAGCATCTGCATTGCTTTTTACGCCTTCTACGATCTTCCGCAGGTGCAGGACTTGCTGTTCGACGCCCGGCCTTACTGGTCGCAGGAAGTGATCTACTGGGCCGGCTTCTATGCAATCGGCATCTTCATATGGGCGTTGCCGCTGGTCTTCACAGCGCGCTTGCTCCTGCTTCAAAACTTCGACGTGATCGGCATCGATACGGAAGAGCGGTTCAAGTTCTATATTTTCCGGTTCCCGAGCTTATTCGTCGTGCTTGCCTTCGTCGCGGTTCTCATTGGCATCATAGCCGCAGCCGACAACCTGCCGGTTCCCCTCCAGGATGGCGGCAACAAGTACGAAGTCCCGATCCGCAGCTTGCTGGAAGCGCATTTGATAACGCTGCTCATCGCAACAGGCGTGGTTCTCATCCTCGTCATCATCCGGGACCTGTTCCTGAGAGGCTATGGCCGCTGGATGGAGCACATGGAGACGAAGGACCCGGAAGGCTTCAAGAACTCGCTGATCCGCATCGAGAATATCACGAGAAAATCAAACCTGAACCTCGCCGAGCTCGATCTTCATCTGACGGCGCTGAAGCCTGAATTTCTGAGCATGGAAACCTGGGTCGCCGCTCAAAGGGTCAAGGAGTTCATGTGGCGCTATATGGTTCGCCTCACCTTGTTCTTGCTCATCCTCGTGGCGATCCACTTTCTCTCCTATTCCGATACCGTGCATCGTCTTTTCGCGTCCCTTCCCGATCCTTCCTCCGAACCGCGCGTGCGGCATATGTTGGATTTCGTGGCGGACACCTTTTATCTGAAGCGTGCCTCGTTCCTGTTCGTGGTCTTCGGCGCCTGGCTGCCCTTCGTGACGATCCTGGCGTTGCTCTCGAACCGCTATCAGTTTCCCTTCATTACGGTACTCGCGATCGTCGGCGTGGGGCTGACGCTCTTCATCGGCGATGGCCACGACGTGCGGGTTGCGACGATAACCAAGGATCAGCGGCCGGCGCTGAGGCCGGTCGGATTTGCCGACGCCGTCAAAGACTGGAAAATTTCCAGCGGCTGGGATGCAAAGGGTTGCGAGTGGCTTGCCGAAAATGCCGCCGGGCTCGCGAATTGTCCGCGGCCCATCATAGTCGCCGGCGAGGGCGGCGGCAGTCGCGCCGCTTTCCTTTTGGCGAGCGTACTCGGCGCACTTGAGGACGAAAGCCTCGACAAAGCACAGCACCCCGCCGCCCGCCCGTTCCATCAGCAGCTTTTTGCAATATCGAGCGTGTCAGGAAGTTCGGTCGGCGCAGCCTTTTTCGTAAGCGCCCTCAAAACTCAGCCGAATGCACCTATTGAAGACCTCAAGAGGGCCATGTTCAGGCAGCGGCTTTGGTTCCCGAACGTCGCGACCGCCAATCCCGACAAGGCCAACGCGGAAAAGCCAGCCGGAGAGCAATTAAGCAGAGATTTTCTGACCGACTTCATCACCTACAAGGACGCCCTTCAGGCCGCGCTCTCGAACGACTTCATATCGCCGGTAACCATCGGCTACCTCGCACGCGACGTCCTGATTTTATCGCGGATTCCCTACGTCCTCGACCGTGCGGGAGTTCTTGAAACGTCGTGGGAGGATGCGTTCAACGGCATTTACGGCACAACCAGGGAAACATCGCCGCTTTCAGGCCCATTGCAGGCAATTTCCCCCTCACCTGCGGGTTGGACGCCGCTCCTCTTCCTGAACGCGACGTCAAACGAGACCGGGCGCCGCGTCATCGTTACGCCGGTGAAAATGACCGATGCCCCCACTTCAGGCAAAGCGCTTTTCATCGACGCTTACGACCTCCATGAGCTGCTGTGCTCGCCCTACATCGATCCCAAGACAAACGCCTATCCCGAAATCAGCACCCTCGACCAAATTGCGCGGGCGCTTCCATCGCTTTTTAGCCCGGTTGCGGGCGCCCAGTGCGATGGCAAGAAGCCGGCATCAATCGATATCCGTCTCAGCACGGCGGCGGGAACGAGCTCGCGGTCGCCCTTTGTAACGCCGCACGCGAACATCCGGGATAGAAGGGCGCAGATCGCCGATAGCGCCGTGGATGGCGGTTACTTCGACAATTCGGGCGTCGTGACGGCTCTCGAAATCGCGAACGCCTTGCAGGCCGTGGACAAGCGGTTGAAGCCGTTCATCCTTCAAATTTCAAGCGAGCCAGACTGGTTCAAGGACACGGAAAACTGCGGCTCTAACGGAAACATCGATAGGCCTCAAATTCCTGACGAGGCTGATTTCCGGCCTCTCGGTCCCATTACCGACCTTCTGACCGTAAACACCACGCGCATCGCTCGCGGCTACGAAACCATCCTCGAGCTTCCGGACGAGGCTAAGCGCCTCAATGCCGGGGTGCGCTCGGTCGCGCAAATCTATATTTGCCCGCAGCAGAAGGAGAGCTTTTTCCTGAACGAGTTCTTGAAGTACACCGAAAGCGACAAGGCGGCCACAGAGCAAAAACGAGCACTGAACATTCGGAAGAAGGCTCGACAGCAAGCACAATACAAGAGCGTATCCTTGAGCTGGTGGCTGTCGCCGCCGCTGCAGGCTTTTCTCGACGGGCAAATCTATTCAAAACACAATCTGGCCGAGCGCGCGTGCGTGATCTCCCTCCTGCACGACGGCAAACCCGGCAACGCATGCCAATAGCGCAGCGCGAAGAGCAAAACCTGAGTTGAAGATCAAGCTGGCTTGGGCTCAGCCCTGCTGGCCCCTCCAGTCAACAGCCGCACAATCGCGTTGGCGATTGCAACAGCCGCTCTATCGATCCATGCGAAGACTGGCGCCAGAATTTGCAACGCGATGAGATGCGCTGCGACGACCCCAACCGCCAGACCCAAGGAGACCAAGACCGTAAACTGCGGCCAAGCTACCTGCTGGATGTAGGGCGGCAAAAACGTCGCCACGAACCCATTGATGATGAAAAGGTCGAGGCTCTTTCTGCCGGTATAGGCAAAGATTTGCGAAGCGCGGAAGCGCGCCAGCCCTGTACTCAGGCTTACGACCGCAATCGATCCAAGCAGCGACGACAGGAAGAACAGCGGCAGGAACCCATAGCTGCCCCCGAACATCCTCACGCCGAATGGGCGGGTGCCGAAAATCTCGCAAGGCCCGGTGAACGAAAACGAACAGCCGCTGTTCAGCGGCGCCAGCACGACGACCGCCGCGAACAAAGGAATGAATAGCCAGTAAGGCCACCGCACCTTCCATTGGGAAAAAAGATAGCCCAGAGCGAAGAAGGAAAGGCCGGGCATCCATGTCCGGAAAAGGTAGTAGTTCGGGGCATTGAAGTACACCACGGCCGCCGTTGCCGCCATTGCTGCGAGAACGACAATCAGCGCCGGGATGTGGCGCAGACAGATGTAGGCCAAGAGTTGCACGAAGCACAGCGAGGTCAGAAACCACAGCACGCCGATTGACCAGCAGTAGCCCTCGAGAATGGGATCGAAGATAGCGACGGCGGCATCCCAAACCGAGCGGGTCGCCTCGGGCGCCAAGCCCGTCGACATGGCGAAAAGCACGCCGATGATGTGCACCACCCAGGCCAGCGCCAGGAGCCGCAGCGACCCTCGCAGCACCTCGGGCCAGGTCTTCTTTGGCAGGTTGATGTTGACTGCGCCCGAAACGAGAAAGAACAGCATCATGTGGAAGGAGTAGATAACCTGCCACTGCACGGCGGCCGATTCGAGGAGCGGCCTCCCAAGCGCCGGATTGCCGGGATATATCGGCTCAAGAAGATGGCCGTAAATGACGAGCATCATTCCGATGCCCCTCGCGATGTCCCACGTCGCGTCGCGCGCCGGCTTTTGAGCCTCAGCCATCGAGCTACCTCCCGTTTATCCGCCTCCCATTATAGTAAAAGTTCTATGTGACGCCCGCAATTCGCCTTAGGGCCTTACCGCCCTTTCCACTGTGGACTGCGCTTTTCCAGGAAGGCCGCCATGCCCTCCCGGAAATCGTCGCTCATATAGCAAAGCAAGATGAGATCCTGATCCTGCTGCCGGTTCTCGCGATCCTGGAGCCGCCGGAACCCCTCCTTCGTTGCCCGCAACGTCAGAGGAGCGAAGCTTGAGATCTGCCCGGCGAGTTCCGCTACACGGCTATCGAGTGCCGCGCGATTATCCACGACCTCGGTGAGAAGCCCGATCTGCAGCGCCTCCTTTGACTCGATGAGCCGCGCGGTAAATATCATGTCCTTCACGCGCGACGGCCCAACGAGCGCCGCGAGCCGCGCCAAGTTGGTCACCGAGAGACAATTGCCAAGTGTGCGCGCGATTGGAAAGCCGAGTTTCGTGTCCTCGGTGCCGACGCGAAGATCGCAGCACGCTGCAATGGCCGCGCCGCCCCCGGTACAAGCGCCCGATATCGCCGCAATTGTGGGCACCCGGCACCTTTCAAGACCGCCCAGAACGCGGTCCATGAAAAACTCGTAGCCAAGCGCATCGTCCGGCGTTTTGAACTCGCGGAACAGGGATATATCGGTGCCAGCCGAGAATGCCTTTTCTCCCGCGCCCGTGACGATCAGAACCTTGACGGAGTTGTCCTTGCCGGCCGCCTCGCAGGCATGGGCAAGCTTCTCGTACATCTCGAAGGTGAAGGCGTTGCGTGCTTCGG
This sequence comes from uncultured Alphaproteobacteria bacterium, assembly GCA_963834165.1. GTDB lineage: Bacteria > Pseudomonadota > Alphaproteobacteria > Rhizobiales > Rhodomicrobiaceae > Rhodomicrobium. The sequence continues at coordinate 262,938 of CAWIAL010000016.1, forward strand.
GGCGGTTTATGGTGATGCGGGCAATGCCGTCTCGCACATCGAAGAGAAGATCCTGGACCGGGTTTTCGATTGTCATGACCATCTCGCGTCACGGGTTGCCGGGCGAACTTTTCGCGTCCGAAGCAACAACACCCTGACGGATAAACTCTTCCCTGTCACGGTCTGATGACCCAAAAAAGAAGGCAGGCGGCTCGATCGTCACATGCTTTGCGGCGCTATCTCAGCGAATGATCTCATCGAGCGCAGCCATCGCCAGCCCGCACAAATTCCCGTGAGTTTGCCTGCTTCGAATGAATCCGATTGACGGACCTGATGGCGCCACGTTGAATGTTAAAAGACACGCTTAAGCTGGCCGGGTATCTCCGTGTTGTGCTCAAGCCGATCGCAAGGACCAGGCGCACTCAATGATCACGATACCGGCGACACTCCTTATAACGGCGGCAGTTTTGCTGGGCATCTACCTGGGCATCTTCTATCTGCGCGGCGTCCGCCCCCGGCGCATCCTGCTTGGCGCACATATCCTTATGGGCATGGGCGGCCTGGAGCAGGTGGCGCTTTTGATTCATGGCGCACCGAGCGGCGTCATCATGCGCGCCGGAGCGTATGGGACCGGCGCCGCGGGATTGTTCGCGCTCGCCATGCTCTCCGGCCTCACGGCCCCGCTGCTCGGTCAGAAATCGCGGCGCAACGGCGAGATCATGCTCGCCACACACGCGAGCGTTGGAATCTTGGGGTTCGTGCTGCTTCTCGTTTGGGTGTCCAACTTTTAGCTAGGCTAGGAGGGCGAAAAGCCTTTCGCGATAAAATAGGCAACTTTCTACGTTATGCTTGACTTAGCGTGGGCAATTTCTGGAAGGAAATGACGTCGCGGCCTGCACCGCGCCTGGCGCGAGCGAGGAGGCTTTCATGACGTGGGTACCCGGATCGGCTGTATGGGCTCCCGGAGCGGCTGTAATTGCAGTTCTAATCATCATCATTTTGCTCGCCATGAGCCTACGTATAGCAAAGGAGTATGAGCGCGGCGTCGTCTTCCGCCTGGGACGCCTTGCTGGAGAACGCGGTCCCGGCCTCTATCTGCTTTTCCCTTTCATCGAGCGGCAGATCTTGATCGACCGGCGCATCGTTACAGCGGCGGTGGAGAAGCAGGAAGCGATCACAAAGGATAACGTCCCGGTCGCAGTTGACGCCGTCGTTTGGTATTGGATCGTGAATCCGGGCAAGTCCGTCGTCCGCGTTTTGAACGTTGATACGGCTGTCACCCAAATCGCGCTCACGACGCTTCGCAATATTATCGGTCGTCACACGCTGGATGACGTGCTGAAGGAGAAAGATAAGCTTGCGGAGGAGATGAGAAAGAGCATCGACGATGTGACCGAGCCCTGGGGCGTTCAAGTCCAGATGGTCGAAATGAAGGATGTGGTGATCCCGGAATCCATGCAGCGTGCAATGGCGCAGGAAGCAGAGGCGCTGCGTGAGAAACGTGCGCGCATAATAAAAGCCGAGGCCGAGATGGAGGCGGCGCAGCGTTTGCGCGATGCGGCTCAGATCATCATGGACTTTCCGGCTGGACTGGAGCTTAGGCGCATGCAGATGATTACCGAGGTTGGCGCCGAGCAAAACACGATGACGGTGGTGATGATGCCATCGGAATTTGTCTCGATGGCACGTGCCATTGCGGACATGAAGCCAAGGGAGACCAAGAAGGACTAAGAGCCGGGGCGCTGGCTGATGAACACGCCGGGGAGTATTCCGAATTCTTTTTCGTATTTCCGCGGCATCCCCGAGGGAGGCGAAGTGAGAAGGCTCGGCACCTTCTCACGATTTACAGTCCCTATTTGATTCCTGCAAAAACGCCATCCTTGCAGGCTTTCATGAACTCATCCTGAGAAAGCTTTCCATCCTTGTTGGCGTCGTAGCTTTTGCCGCTCTTCTTGATGGCTTCCAAATAAGCGGTCACCTCGTCTCCGGCGACGCTGCCATCCTTATTCGTGTCAGCCTTATCCCACGCTGCCTTGCAGTCGGCGTCGGATGGTGCGGCGAAGGCTGTGGCGGATACCGCAACCGAGAGGAATGCGACGCCAATAAGCACTGTCTTCAACATATCTTTCTCCCTAAGGGCCAATGATTGGCCCTCAAGCTCCCATCTGCAAAATGCGGTCTGGAAATGGCCAAGCTTCGGCAGTCAAGGGTTTTACACAAATTCTCGGTCGCCATCTGTCGCTGTCTCGGCACTGTCGTTGAGGAGAGGCCGAACGCCCGACGCGGCAATTGCCAGTGTCCGGCCTTTGTCGAAATCCTCGTATCCAGCCGGATCGATTCCGTGCTGCTTGAGGAGTGCGATCGTCGCCGCCCATTTCTCCGGCGTATCCGATAAGACCGCCGCATGGCCGATGGCGCTTCTTATAAAGTTAGCCTGCACCGCGGGAGGAAGTGCGGAGGGCGCTTGAGCGGGCGGAGCAGCGCTTTCGGGAAGAGTAACGCCCAGAAGGAGCGCGTTCCGCGGCTGCGAACGCTGAATAATGCTATTTACATAGGGCGTCATGCTAGGAAGCCTTTTGCTGGGTGCCGTAATAGTAGTTCGCGTAGTTGTTTGCGGCGCCGGACAGGGCGCTTCCGGAATTTGAAAGAGCCGCGCCCTGTAGTTGGCCGGAAGTGACGTTGTAGTTTCCTTGGGTGGCGGCGCTAGACGTGCTTGCTCCAGTCAGCGCGTTAGCGGAGTTGGCTCCCAGCTGCGCCCCCTGGAAAAGGTCCTGGAGCCTCGTCTGATATTGTTGTGAAAGCGCATTCTGAGAGTAGCTCTGCAGTGCCGCGAGCGTGTTACCCGATAGGCCCATGCCTTGCGCTGCGTTCTGCGCCTGGATCTGTTGCAAACCGTAATTCACGCTGGTTTGGAATCCAGGGTCGTTCTGGAAGTTATTGTAATATGATTGCTGCGCGGCCGATCCATTCACGCCTGTTGCGTTGTTATACAGGTTCAGGGAATTCTGGCCGCTTTGGATAAAGGGCTGCTCGTAACCCACAGCCTGATTGAAGCGCTGCTGCTGAAGGGCCGCAGCCTGATTGGCGGCATTGGCGGCAGTCTGCGCGCCGAAATAATTGCCGAGCGCGGACGCTGCGCCGCCTAGGAGGACGGGGAGGGCTGCTTCTGCCATGGGAGATCCTTTGAAAATGCGGTTTCAAGGGGCTGATAATGAAGGCGTTCAAGAAGAGTCAGCGTTCGCGCCTTGCGCCCCGCTACAATGATGCGGCGCGCGCCTTTCTCATGCGCCCATGCCTCGAACGCGCGAAGCAGGTGCGCGCCGTACCCTCTCGCGCCGGGGATTGCGTACCAGGCTGTCTTGAAGGCGGTTGGCTCGCCGTTAAGGTAGTGCGGCGCGATCATTCCGCAGAGGCACGCGGCGACGGGATCCCCGGCGGCGAGGTAGACGCGATCGGCATCGCAAACGTGCGAAACCGCAAAGCGGGCCAGCGCATGCGGGCAGGCCTTGCGCCCTCCCTCTTCCTCGTAAAAGCTCAAACCGAGCTCGACGAACCGCGCAACGTCATCGAGCGAAGCGCGCCGTACAAGTCTGCGCCCGCTCATGTGGCAATGCGGTTCTGCGATTGCAGCACAGCGAGAAGAGCGTTGATGGCATTCGCCGCTTCCGCGGGCGTTGGGTCGAGGGAAACGCTCGCAATCGCCGCTCCCTGAACGAACTCAATCCCCTGGAAGAAATCACGGTATTGCTTGTCGAGCTTGCCCGTGGCCGGGTCGACGATATACGGGCTCAAAGGAGCGTAAGTGGTTGCGGTTGCCATGCTATCGAGCTCCTGCGGCAGCGCGTAGGTTGAAAGTTTGCCGCCTATCCACTGGCCGAAAATCCAGTTGGGACCGTCGCTCCAAACCGAAGCATAGAGCGGAAAATACGGGTAGGGCCTTGCGTCCCAGGTGTAGATCATCACGCGGGTGAGATCGACCATGCGCCCGGCGTAGAGCGGACTTTGCGGATTTCGGTCCTCGGTGAATTCGGGATCGCTCGCGTTGAAGAAGCGCAGCATCGAGTTCGAGATAACGCCGCTGAATGAGATAGTCCGAAGTGCCATCCGAGAAGTAGGGGAGAGCGCTTTCCGATGATTTCGGATCGTAGAAGACGTTGGGCTGGTTCGATCCCTTGTCGACGGAAGGACAGCCGAGTTCGGTAAACCAGAGAGGCTTCGATTGTGGGACCCAAGCGGTGGGCAACGGGCTCTCTGCGCCGCCGGGCCTGTCGAAATGCTGGTTCGACCACCAGCCCCAGATATCCTTGTAGCGGTAAATCCAGGGCTTGCCATAGGCCCCGTCGGTGATCGGCGAGCGGGTTTGCGAGTTCCGATCGGCCTGGCTTGCGTAGTACCAGTCGTAGCCTTCGCCGCCGCGCACATTCCCCATCAGATAATCGTAATCGGTGATTGCCGTCAGCGTGCCATCGGACTTCACCGCCTCATCGATATTCGGCGCCGTGTCGCGCCAATCAGAAAGAGGCCAGTAATTATCGAAGGCGACCGCTGCGATGTTGGCGTCCGTCCAAAGCGGATCGAGATGAAAGAACACATCGCCGGAGCCATCCGGCGGTTGATGTCCGAACCACTCCGACCAGTCCGCCGCGTAGGTCAGCTGCGCGTTCGGCAAGATGGCTTTCACGTCGGCGGCAAGCTGCACCAACGCGGAAACGAACGGATAGCTCCCCTCGGCGTCGCGCAGCCAAGTCAGGCCGCGAAGTTCGGTGCCGAGCAGAAATACATCGACGCCGCCCGCCGTGGCGCACAGGTTTGCATAATGCAGAACAAAGGCCCGGTATTGCGTCGCGAAGGCCGAAACCTCCGTAGCAACCGCGCTCGTCTTGTCCGCCGTTGAGAATTGCTTGGTGATGCGTCCGCGCCAAGGGTAGACCGCCTGCCCCGTACCACCGCTATAAGGGTCGGGCAGCGTGTTTCCGGTTGGGATGTCCATCAGGATGAAAGGCGTGAAACAGACCTCCAGCCCCCGCGCCTTCAAATCCTTGATCGCCGCCACTACGGACTGATCGTCCGGCGTGCCACCAAAGGCCGCGCTGCCGTTTACGGTCGAAACCAGATGCGCCGCGTTTCTCTGCAGGCCATTGCATCCCCACTCATGGGGCACTTCTCCGAACTCAGCGCGCGTGACGCCCGGCATGAGCGTGCAAGTTCCTGCGCGGAGGTCGTTTCCGTACCAGGCGACGTAGAGATTGACGAGACCCAAGTTTGAAAGCTGATTTTGCAGGCTGTTCAGCGAGGTCGCCCAATCGCAAGCCGCGCCGCCGATCCGGCCGGTTCTCGCCGCCTGGCTGTACTGGATGAGCCATTGCGAGCTGTCGTAAGCGCTATACGCGTTCTCCGTCGCGACAAACTCGACCCCTGTTGTGATTTCATCGCGCAGCACCTCGTAGGGCGCATAACCCCACTCCGTCGCCGCCGGGATCATGGTCACGGCCTGTATCGCGGAGGCAAAAGATGTTTCGTCGGCATCGAAGCCTTTTTGGATCCAGCCTTGTGCGACAAATTCCTTGATGAGAGCGTTTATTGTTGCCGCGATCTGCGCCCAGGAAGCATCCGCCGCCAGAGCGGGGATCGCCGGGCCGACGCGCCCCTTGAACTTCGAGAGGAAGGCCCGCGTGTAGTTATCGATCTTGCCGTCCTGGCCAATCTGAAACCCGAAGCGGCTGAAGAGGTTCGCTTGTCCAGTCATGCGAGGATCGGCCTTACCCGGGCTTCGGCGTTGAGGATGCCGCGCATTACAGGGGAGGAAGAAGAAAGCCTGAAGGTCCGTCCGGCCCTGAGCGTTGCGCCGAGCTGGTGAAAACTTGCAACTGCGAAACGCTCTCCGACCTGGCCTAAAGATGCGATGCGGCCGCCGGTCCAAGTGTGTCCGCCATCATCCGACCAGTCGAGCATCAACTTCGGATTTACCGCATCGGCGTTCGCGCCGGTTATCCCTACGCCTGGGACTATGTCGATATCGAGCTGGTCGATGATCAAACCCTTGGGAAAAGCATGCAAGGGCGCCGATTGCGCCAGAAACAGGTAAGAATTGCCGCTCTCGGTTTGCGAATTATCGTCAAGCACGTGGAGGCTTGCATCCTGGCTCGAGCCGATCACGACTTTGCCGTTGAACGACTCGAAGCCTTGCGCAAACCAATTGGAGAGGCCCCCGCTCGCCCGCTCGTGCCAGAGCCCGGTCGCAAGGTCGAATTCCCAAGTCCAATAGGGGCTGGTCACGGCGTAAAAGTCGTGACCGTTAAGATGAGTATAGACGGCGCGGAGTGCGCGGCGTTCGTCCCACGTCAGGTTCGAGATGGCCCGCTCGAGCGAGTGAGTGGAAATGCGGACCGGCTCGGACGCTTCGAGCTGGCGCACCACGCCGTTTTGATCGACCCAAATCAGCGCGTCGGCCACCGTCGCCACGGTTTGCTCCGCGATACAGCCGATGTCGATGTCGGCCCGGATGCGTGCAAAGGCAAAGGGAGTGGTCCCTGCGTCCTCCCAGATTTCAAGGCTCGTTTCTCCGAGTGCGATCAGCGCGCCGCGATGCGTCACGATCCGCCGAAGCCCATCGGCACGGCTGGAAACGGTCGCATAGGCAAGTGCATTGACGGTCAATGCATCGTTCAGATTCGTATGGAAGATTCGCCCATCCGGGATGGAGAATACAAGATATCCATCGAGAAAAGTGACGCTGTTGGGCGCAGGGAGACTGGCAATGTTGGGCTGCGAGATGGCGTTCGCACCCGTATCGAGGACGTAATAGACATTATCGGCGACAATGCCGATCTGCGGGTTGGTTTGCTGATTGCCGGCCATGATCACCATGGAGCTGCCGCCGGCCGTTCCTGAAACCGGCGTGGCATTGCCCAGATCGTCAAACAGCGCCGCCGACGTTCCAGCGATTACATAAAGTCCCTTCCCGTACACATAGAGCATCCCCCGGCATGGGCCGTTGAGACCGGTGGTCCCGGTATCGAAGCGCGAGGTTCCAGGCACGCTGTAGATAGGAAGCGGCGACTTTGCCGCTTGGCCCAGCGCCTCGGAATAGCCGTTCAAGAGGCGCTGGTTCGATCCGAACCCGCTCTTGTCGGGGTTCGACGTATGCCCGAATTCGACGGCGACCATGGCGATACCCTTACGATTCGCCCCTCACCCCAGTCCTCTCCCATGGGGGAGGAGTCAGGCCGCAGCGTTGCAGCCAGCGTCCCCTCTTCCAGGGGGAGAGGAACAGGGGAGGGGAGTGGCGTCTGTATTAACGAAAGCCGTAGCGGCGAAGGCTCGGCATCCAAGTCAGCGCGGTGTCCTGGCCCGCCTGCGGCGCGATGACATAATAGGCAAGCAACGCCTCATGAGCTTTCTGGGCGCGCTTCTGAATCGAAGTCTGCGGCTCGATCCCGCTTTGCGGCGCGAGTTCGACGGCGAGCATCGCCTTCGCGCCTTCAACGAACTGAGGGAGGAACGGAAACGCATCGTCGAGACTGAAGGACAAAGCCGGGCCAGCGGGAGGCGTGGACGTGTCGCTCGGACCGTAGGGAGGGTAGGCCCCGCCGGTTATCTCGACGCTTCCATCGATGAAATCGCCGTCTGCGTAAAAGCCATCCGTTTGCTGGATCGGCGGATTCGGGCCGCCGGGGAAGATGCCGTCGGCAGCCCAGGCGTTCAGCATGTCGTTATACGTGGCGAGCCCCGCTGCAGCGCGGTCGGGATCGAGATCGGCTCCGAGAGGCAGAAGGCCGAGCCGTCGATAGGCGCTTGTGATGATGTCACGCGCGGTTGTCATGCAATACCTCAATAATAGCCTGCTTGATCTGAGCTTTCGTCCAGCCGATTTCGAAGCGAACGCCGGAATTTGCCGCTACCTGCATCAGCCGCTGGCGCGACATGCGGTCGAGCTTTTCTTCCTGTGACGGTTCTGCATCTGGCAAGGACGCTGATGAGGCTTCATCAATCTCACCGTTCGCCACGGGAAAGCGCTGCCACGCCTCGCCGCCGGGCACATGATCGGGGTGCCCGAAAAGGCGAGCTTCGCCCTTCCGGTACATCCACAAGCGTGGATCGCCAGTCATCAAGAGCCATTCATGAGGCCGAGACCCACCAGCGTCGCCCGGACCTCGTTCAAAAGCGTGATGATGGCGGTGGCCTGAGCCTGACTGAAGCCGTAGGGGGTCGCGTTGGTCGGCGCGGTCGATGGCACAGCGGCCTGCGCTGCGCCGGAGCGCTGAGTGACCGGCGTCGCATTGTAGAAGGAAATGAGATCGCTCGCGCTCTGGCCGAGCACGGTGCCATCGGGATTGCCGTCGGAAAGCTGTCTTACGGGCATGGGGAAACTCCAGAAGAAAGGACAGAGAGCGGCGTCATCCCGGAAATGCCGCAGGCGTTGTCCGGGCTGGGGTGAGGGGCGTGTTCGAACCTAGCTTGAAGAGCCGGAAAGCCGCGTGGCGAGGTCGGGGTAGATCGATTTCACGCCATACAGAATATCGAGGCGCCACATGTTGATGTCGTTGACGATGTCGTAATCGCAGATGACGCGGATCGACAGGCCCTTGTAGCTCTGCCGCGCCTTCTTGATCGCGCCCTCGGGAAGCTCCATCGGCACCATGCACAGCGCAAACGCGTTCTCATGGAAGACGAGGTTCTGCGGATAAGACGCGCCGGCCGTCCCCAGGAAGGCAAGGGCCGCATTTTGAGCGGGCGCGGCACTCACGGTTGCGTACTGACCTGAGACGATAATGGCCGGTGCAATCGCGATGGCGTCCGCCGTGCCCGTTGCGGTGACAGGGGCGCTTACGACGAACTGCTGCAAGTAAGGCATAACCTGTTTCGTCACGGGGTTGACCGCGTACACACCTGCAATGGTGAAGACATCGCCTTGGTTCAGTGTTGCGCCAGATGTCAGGCCATCGACGAGGATCGCGGTCTGGTTGGTATTCATCGACGCGAGATAGGTGGTGACGCCCGTGTTCGTGACGCCGTTCGCTGACGCGGTCGCGGATATGACCGGCGTCCCGGCAAAGGATCCCGCCGTGTAATTGATCACGTTTTGCGACGAGTAGCAGTCGGTGTTGCCGACCATGGGGAGTTTGGATTTCTCCAAAGCGGTCCGGGCGACGTCGGGAACGAAGAGGCTCGTGAAGCTCGACGCGATGCCGTAGAAATCGGCGGGCGACAGGCAAGCGGCGCGAGGGGAGGGCACGGCCATCTCGTCGAGCCGCTGCGGGCCTTTGATGAATGACTTATAGCCCGAAAGCGTCTGGCCCGGCGTGCCCTCCCAATTCCAAACGGTTTTGTAAAGCGACAAAAGATCGAGGTCGACCTGGTTCGCCAGCGCGATCATGGGATGTTTCAAGTAGCGTTCGGAAAAGCGGTCGATTGTGAGCGTCAGATCCTTGGTGGGAAACCGCAAATCCACGCCGCGCTGCGTGTCGATCTTGATCTGCACCTTGCCTTCGGTGGCGTCCTGCATCTGGGCGACGGCCCCGGTGCGCACGGCATATTTGACCGGCCGGCGAATGGTGAGCGTATCGCCGATCTTCGTTTCGCCGAACTCCAACTCGTAGGCGCGATAGACCATCTTTGCCGCGACGAGATTGTTGTCGAGCTGCATCAGGCCTTCCTTGGCGATGATGCTGGGAGTGAGCAGGGTTGAGGCCATCGAGTGCAGTCTCCTTTTGAAAATGAGAAACCGCCCCTCACCCCACCCTCTCCCCATGGGAGAAGGGACGCAGTTGCTCCCTCTCCCATGGGGAGAGGGGTGGGGTGAGGGGCGTCAAAGCGGTATTAGGCGCTAGAATCCGCGGGCGCGGCGATAGTCCTCGAAGTCCATGTCCTCGAGCCGCTTGCCCGCGCTGCCACTGCGGCCGGAAAGCGTGCCGACCGGCTGAGGCGCGCGGCTGACTGAGGCTAAGCCCGCGCTAAGGCGGCTTTCGAGCCGTGCGATGGCCGTAGCTTGCGAGACGGGCGGCAGGCCAGCAATGCGGGCGGCCTCGGTGGGGTTCTTGCCAAGAAAATAGGCGATCTCAGCGCCCCGGCTCAACTCGCGGATGGCGTCGGCCATGACGGGAGTCACGGTGAGATTCGGATTGTGCGCCACGGCGTCGAAATCCGGCGCCTTTTGGCGGAACTCGGCGGTCGACTCCGTCCAGGCATCATGGGCGGCTCGCGCCGCAATCTCCTGCGCCTGGCTCGCCTGACGCGCCAGGATTTCGGCGCCCACCTCGCGCACGGCTTGCTCGGCCACGGCCCGCGTGTACTCTTCGGGGGCGCGATAGTCCTGCGGGCGGCCCGCGTGCTGCATCCGATCGCGAAGCGCGGCGGCTTGAGCCGCGCTGCTTGCTGCGAGTGCATCCGCTGCTCGCTTGTCGCGGATGAGCTGCTGGACCCGGCCGCTTCGGTCCGCTTCTTGCGGCGGCGTAATGGGTGCCGCGCCACCTTCGTTTTCGGTTGGCTCTGATTGGGCGGCTGATGCCAACGCGGCATCTTCCACGGACGAGATCTCGTCGTGCTCTGTCATGGTGTGTCCTGTGGCTGTTGAGATCGTCGTCCCATGCGCAGCGCAGCACGAAGTGGTGCGGTGCAGACACGGGACCTTTGAAGGCGGTGCTTTGTGCGATCCCGGATCAGCGGTGCACCGTTTCACTCTGCACCACGTCCGGGACGACGCTGAGTGAGCTAAAGCTTGTAAGGCGAGGGCTCGGTGAAGCGAGCACGCTTCACTTCGTTGTCGAGGACCTTGCTTTGCAGCTCGGCTTCGGCCTTGGCGGCATTCACCTGGCGCTCACGCAAGGCCGCTTCCTGAAGCGCCGTTTGCAGGCGGTCTTGTGGAGAAAGCGGCGTGCCAAAAAGGGTCGCGGCGGCAATCGACGCGGCGCGCGAGGCTGCATCCTGCGCCTCGGCGTGCGCTTTCGCAGCGTCAGCCTCCGACTTCGCGGCAAGCCCTTGCACGCGGTTCAAGTGCGCCTGCGCAAGCGCTTCCTGGTACGCTTGCTGCCGGGCCTGCGCGATCTGCGCGCCGAGCGGCGGCGCGTCGCCCGTAACCTGCGGCGGCAGCACGCGCTTCAGCCGCTCGGCAATTTCGTCGGCACCGGGCCAATCCATGTTGCGCGCAACCAGATCGCCCGCAACGCTCGCAGCCTGCGGTACGGCCTGGATGAATTGCAGCATGCTGTCCGCAGCCTCGGCGCGTCGCGTGGCGTAGGAGGGGCCGATCTTGACGCGAACGTCGTAGGTGCCCTGGCCCAAATCGTTGAGCAACATGGGCTTACCGTCGATGCCCATCACTGGGACATTTATGCGCACCGGCTCGTGGCTGTCGTCCTCGCGAAGGATGCGCACCGTGCGCTCGCTGTCGTAAATCTTCGGCACGAGATCGACCAGCGCCACTCCGAGGTGGTTCAGCGTCGCCATCAGGTTATCTTGATAATGCAGCGCCGAATTGCCGCCCTGGCTTTCGCGCGCGCGGATGGCAACGCCTGAAATCTCATTCGAGCGCGCGCCGAGCGCCGCGTCGTAAATGCCGGTCGTCGCTTTCATTTCGTCGGACGAGAGCGCGCTTTCCTGAACGAGCGCCGCTGGAATGTCCGGCGGCGGCTCGCGCATTGGACGCCCGCCCGGCGCATCGGGGTCCGACTCATAGAGCAGGTAGGGCCGCGAGACTGTGTTCTGTGTGTCCCACTGGCCTTTGAACTTCGCGATCATCGACGGCGTCGCGAGGAACGGCGCGCGCGGCGCAAGCGCGATGGCTTCTGCGGCTGCGGAGCGCCAGAAATTGTAAAGCTGCTGCGGATCGCGGCTGAAGCGGATCAGGCCGCTGCGGATTACTTTCGTATCAAGCGCCGTCTCGGAGCCGATCACGGGGAAAATCGGGATGTACCGCCCCGCCCATTCGTTCGGCCCTTCCAGCACCTCCTCGCCGCTCAAAAGGTAGTGCTCGACCTTGTGCGAGCGCACTTTCCGTGTCGCGACGATCTGGGATGCGAGGGTTTCGTCATGGCCGGGCTTGACCCGGGCATCCAGGGATGCGGCCGTTTCCTGGATCACCGGGTCAAGCCCGGTGATGACAGCGGAAACCGGCGCGGACACGTCCACATCCGTGATGTCCACCGTCTCACCGCTGGCCAGCCGTGCAATTGTGCGCTCGTGCGGGCGCTTCACCCAATATTCGCACACGCGCACGGCATCGCGATTGGCCCAGAACAGTCCGCTCTCGGCGTTCAAGTCGGACGGCGCCGCGAAATCGGTCATGGCCGCGCCGGGGAAGCGCTTCTGGAAGTCCTTCCGGCCGATCATCTCGGAGACGAGGCAATATTCGGCGTCGGAGCGGCTCGGCTCGACCGCGCCCGGGTCCCAGAACACCGAAAGCGGATGCTGAATGCGCTTGATAAGGATTTCCTGATCGAACGCGTCGTCGTCCGCATACTCGGTCACGACCCGGAAATGCCCGATGCCACAAGCCACGGCGTAGTAAACCGCGGTCGCGAACACATGCGTCGCGTTCGAGCGGTACTGGATCTGCCGGAACAGCCCCGAGTAAATCTCGGCCAGCTCTTGCGTTGCCTCGCCGCCCGCCGGGATCGCCTTGATGGCCGGCGGGTTCATGCGCACGCCGTTCGCCACCTGGTTCACGAATTGCGGCAGCCGGTTGATGGTGAGGCACGGCCGGTTCTGCGCCTCGCGCTGCAGGCGGATCTCGTTAGGCCATTGGTCGCCGGCGAGGAACTTCAGGTCGGTGAAGGCGTCCTCGCGGTTCTCGCGATCCTGCACCCACGCGGCTTCGAGGCGCTCTTGCGCCTCTTGAACGATGTCAATTTTGGGCAAGGGAACCTCTTTAGCGCGCTGCGGCGCGCATCGGTCATAGAATTGTAGACGGCGAAGGACATTTGGCCTATGCTGTAGCATATGCCAAAGAAGGACGGCCGCGGGAATGGAACGTCATGTAAAACTGTTCAAGAATGGCCGGAACCAGGCCGTTCGCATTCCGCGCGAATTCGAGCTGCCGGGCGAAGATGCGATCATGCGCAAGGAAGGCGACAAGCTCATCATTGAACCAGCGCCAAAAAAATCATTGCTAGAGCTACTAAAAACGCTTGAGCCTCTCGACGAGGAGTTTCCCGAAATTGAAGATCTGCCTCTCGATCCAGTCGACCTTTAGATGCGCTATTTGCTCGACACAAACATCGTTTCCGACCTTGTTCGGAATCCAAATGGCCGGGTGGAAAAGCGCGTCGCAGAAGTAGGTGAGGCCAACGTCTGCACAAGCATTATCGTTGCAGCGGAACTACGCTTTGGCGCCCTTCGGAAGAATTCACAGAGGCTTACAGCTCAAATTGAGGCTGTGCTAAGTGCATTTGATATCCTGTCCTTCGAGGCCCCGGCTGACTCCACCTACGCCGTGCTTCGAAATGACCTTGAAAGGAAAGGCCAGCCTATAAGCGGTAACGATCTGCTCATCGCCGCGCACGCCATCACGCTCGGCTGCACGCTAGTGACGGCCAATGAACGCGAGTTCGGCCGCATCGAGGGCCTAATCTGCGAAAATTGGCTTCGCTGATTCAGCCGCTGTTTTTTCGATGATCGCCCACTGGGATGCGAGGGGAACTAAAGCAGCCAACTATCTCTGCCCCCGCCCCTCTCATCCTCCCAACCCACATCGTGCTGCGGCTTCACCATCCGCGGGAACAGATCGGCCAGCGCCCACACCAGCGCATCCACCCGATCCGGCGCACCGCCGCCCTCGATGCCGAACGGCGTGAACAGCACCATCTGATCCTCCAGCGCCGGGAACGCCCCGGCGTGGCTCACGCGGCCCTGCTCGTAAAGCGCGGCGATGGGTTCGGCGCGGACGGTCTTGCCGCAACTCGCGCGAACCTGCCGCAAAGGCAGGCCCGCCCGCTCCGCGCGGAGAACCGTCTCCACCATCGCGCCGCCCTGGTTTATCTCGACCACCAAGGCGTCCGCTTCGTAACGGTCGAAGGCTGCGATGGCTTTGCAGGCCCATCCTCTTGGCGACAGACGGCACGATAGATCATCAAGGATGTATCCCCGCCCATCTTCACCCAATCCGGCAACGACAATTCCGGTTTCGGAAGTTCGATCTCCTTCGGCGCTGGCTTTGGCTGCGGGGTCGATGCCAATGACGATGCGCTGCATTGCGGGAAGCGGAGTTCCGCCTGCAACGCGGTTTTGATCGAGGACAGCGCGCGTCCAAAGAGCGCCTGCAACGTCGTCAACGAGTTCTGCATTGAGTTCCTGCCTTCCGAGGCGTGTGCCTTCATAGTGTTTGACGATGGTCTCAAAGAAATTCTGGGCGAGGTTGGCGCGGTTGTCGTAGGTGCTGCCGCGCGTGATGGCGATGCCGTGCCCTTCACGCGCGAGCAAATCGCGGATGAGCGGGATCGGGCGCGGCGTTGTAGTGATGACCTGCCGCGGGTTGTCGCCCTGCCGCAGCCCGAATTGCAGCATGTCCCAGGTTTCGCGCGCATAGCGCCACTTGGCGAGCTCGTCGCACCATGCAGCGTCGTGCTGCGGGCCGCGCAACTGGTCCGGCTCCGTCGCATTGTAAAGGGTTGCGGCCGCGCCGTTCGGCCAGATCAGGCGCCGCTTCGACGGCTCGAATTTCGGCCGGAACGCGTGCGGATGAATGGCGAGAAGGCCGCTCGGCCCTTCCACGATCACATCGCGCGCATCAGCCGCCGTCTCGGCGACGAGCGCGATCCGCGAGTAGCTGCCGCCCGCAAGAGGCGTCGCCCCGCAGGCGCAGGCTCGGACCCATTCGGCGCCGCTGCGGGTCTTTCCCGCGCCGCGCCCGGCGAGGATCAGCCAGGTGTTCCAAGCTCCGGAAGGCGAGCGCTGTTCGGGCCGCGCCCAGAAGTCCCAGTCATACCGGAGACTTTTCAACTCCTGCGGCGTCAGGCCTGCGAGAAACGACGTCCTCTGCTCCGGCGTCAGCGATGCGAGATAGCTTGCGTTCCATTTCGACGCGAAGTTGCCCGGCATCTACAACGTCCTCTGGTGACACTACTTGCACAGGAAAGCGGTCGCGGAAACGATTGCGGAAGCGGTTGCGCATCTGCAGCGCCCATCCGCTTGCGTTCCACGTGCGCATGAATTGTCCTTTGCGCCCCGCCGCCAGCCACCACGCATATTCAAGCTCCTTTGCGCGGTTCATTGCGTCGCGAAACTCGTCATGGGCCTTTGTCCACGCGGTCAAAGTTTTGACGCTGACCTGAAGTGCGGCGGCGATCTCGGCCTTGCCGCAGCCTTCGGCGGCAAGTTCCAGCACGCGATCGCAATACGCGATGTTGTATAGGGATGGGCGCCCGCGCCCTCGCGCCGGCATGACTTCGAGATCGGCGCTCATGAGACCTCGCAAGACTTGACGGAGACATGTCCGGGGTAGCGCAGCGCTATTCTGGATCGGCGATCGGCGCTTCAGACCTTTGATCTGGGGCCATCTGCAAGCTTGCTGCGACTATAGTGATTCATAAGGCAAGTCACCGTCGCACATCAAGGCGGCTTTGCAGGACCTAGGACGCAAATGCAAGACTTGGCTAAAGGTTTATTAAAATGGTGATGGCCGGGACCTCGGTCCCGGCCATCAAAAGATTTGAGCGGCGGCCTTAGAAAATCCTGGTGAAGGTATAGAAGAGGCCGCCCGAAATCAGCATCGCCATGGGAAGCGTGAGCACCCACGCCATCAGAAGATTACGGACGGTCGCGAGCTGCAAGCCCGAGCCGTTCGCCGCCATTGCCCCCGCGACGCCCGATGACAGCACGTGCGTGGTGGAAACCGGCAGACCGTAGGTGTCGGCGGCAAAGATGGTGCTCATCGCCACAAGCTCGGCTGAGGCCCCTTGTGCATAGGTGAGATGCTGTTTGCCGATCTTCTCGCCGACCGTGACTACGATCCGCTTCCAGCCGATCATAGTGCCAAGGCCAAGCGCGACGGCAACCGCAACTTTGACCCACAGCGGAATGAAGCGCGTCGCCTCATCGACGGACGTCTTGTAGGCTTTGAACTTGGCAACGTCTTCGCTCGGAAGACCGAGCTTGTTGTCTTTCAGAAGCCAACGCAGGGCCTCGGAGGCAAGATACATGTCGTTACGCACGTTCCCAACAGCGGCGGCCGGGACCTTTGTGATGGAACCAGCTTCGTCGATTTGCCGGGAAATCAGCCGAACAAGGTCGCCTACTGCCGGCAGTGTGTTGTTGTCGATCTCATGCAGCGCGATTGCCGTTGAGATGATCGGTCGAGGGTCTCCCCCGACTTGACGGTTGCCCGTCCAATTCTCGATGATTTGCACCACAGCGGCCGAGTTGGCTCGGAAATCCTCCGCGAAATGCCCCGAAGGGGCTTTGTTCAAAGCGTAGGCGGTCGGCACTGTACCGATCAGGATGAGCATGATGAGGCCCATCCCCTTTTGACCGTCGTTGGAGCCATGCGCGAAAGACACGCCGGTGCAGGTCAGGATGAGGAGGCCGCGAATCCACCATGGGGGCGGCTGATTGCCCTTCGGTTCCGCGTAAAGGCTCGGGTTCCGGACAATGAACTTAAGAAGAAGCAGAAGAATTGCGGCGCAACAGAAGCCAACCAGCGGGGAAAGAAGGAGCGAGTAGCCAATGTCCGTTGCCTTGCCCCAGTCAACGCCCGACGTTCCATCGCGGCCGCGGAGAAGTGCGTTCGTGATGCCGACGCCGATGATCGAGCCAATCAGAGTGTGCGACGATGATGCGGGCAAGCCCAGCCACCAAGTCCCGAGGTTCCAAATGATGGCGGCAAACAGCAGAGCGAACACCATTGCGAAGCCGGCTTCGGAGCCGACTTGCAGGATCAACTCAACGGGAAGAAGCGAGATGATGCCAAATGCAACCGCGCCTGTGGAGAAAAGCACGCCCAGGAAATTGAAAAAACCCGACCAAACCACCGCAAACTGCGAGGGCAGCGAGTGGGTGTAAATGACGGTCGCGACAGCGTTCGCCGTATCGTGAAAACCATTCACGAATTCGAAGCCAAGGGCGATAAAGAGAGCGACGCCCAAAAGCAGGAACGGCAGATAGGTCGTTACCGGAACGCCGGTCTCTTGCACATCGCTATAGAGACCATAGCCAGTAAAAAGGAGCCCGATCGCCAACAGCAAGATGAAAATGATTGCTGTTACTGGAGAGACTTTTTGATTGAGATCGGGCTTTGACGATGCCTGCACAGGCATCGGCGGCGCCGCAACATCGGACATAGACAACCTCCACAAGGATTAGCGCGGCAAGCTATGTCTCAGGCAGATGACAAGTTGATGAAAATTAACAGCACTATATGGTGAGCAGGCTAAACATCGCCGTTTATCCGGCCCGCTTCCCAAGAGGCTGCTGTCACAAAGGGCTCCAGACTCAATCGGCCAACGATATTCTCGAGCGCGCCGTCTTTTCGTATACCAGGGGGTGTATCTGCCGTGACACGAACCTTGCCGCTGTCCGGGAGGTCCTCGCTTTCGATGCGCCGCAAGCCCAGCCCTGCTTGTGATAGGGCATGAAGGAGAAGCGAACGCACGTGCGCCTCTTCAGCACTACGGCAGGTCACCGCGATGGTGTATTGCGTTTCAGCATCGTCTGCTGTCACCCGCTGGCTGCGGCTGATGTGCAAAATCGCCGAGCGCATCGCAATATTTGTGACGACCACCATAAAAGCCGCGCCAAGGCTGAGAACGTAAAAGCCGCCGCCCGCAAAGGTTCCAACCATGGCGGAGCACCAAAGCGTGGCGGCGGTATTGAGCCCGCGGACGTTGATGCCTTCCCGCAAAATTACGCCCGCACCGAGAAAGCCGATGCCCGAAACAACTTGCGCGGCGATACGCGTGGGATCGCCCTGACCGACGACGCCAGAAAAAGCCACGAAACCGGCTGAACCGAGCGCGACCAGCGCATTGGTTCTCAGGCCCGCCATTTTCTGGTTCCATTGCCGCTCGACGCCAATCGCCGCCCCGGCGACGAGCGCAATGGCGAGGCGCGCAAATATTTCACCGAGCATAACGAAATCGCTCATGTGTCTCCGCCGATCTCTTGCATGGAGGGATACGTGGATTGATGCTCCAGATGCGCGCCTTTTTGCAAGCCTCTTCGTTGGTTGGCGTTCCGTACAAACGGAAAAGATTTTCATGGGCGTCGCGAAAGAGTGGGAAGCGTGTGCCAAGCCCTTGCCAAATCTTCAGCGGCTTGCAACTTGTGGTCCTCGCGTCCGGTTAGAGATTCGCGGCGCGCTGAGAATGCGCGGCCGGTTGAAGGGTGAGGGATGAGCAAGCACAGCACAGCAGCGACGCGCGACCTTTTCGGCGGCGATGAAGCCGGGAAACCGAAGGCAAGTGTCAGCCGCCTGCCGGCGCAGAAGCCAGGCGAGAGCTACACCGCCGCCGACATCGAGGTGCTCGAAGGGCTTGAACCGGTGCGCCGCCGCCCTGGCATGTATATCGGAGGCACGGACGAAAAAGCGATGCATCACCTCTTCGCGGAGGTGATCGACAACGCGATGGACGAGGCCGTGGCGGGCCACGCGAGCTTCATCGAGGTTTCGCTCGAAGCTGACGGCAGGCTTTGCGTGACCGACAATGGCCGCGGCATCCCGGTCGATCCGCATCCGAAATATCCGGGCAAGTCGGCGCTCGAAGTGATCATGACGACGCTCCATTCGGGCGGCAAATTCAACTCAAACGTCTATTCTACGAGCGGCGGCTTGCACGGCGTCGGCGTTTCTGTGGTGAATGCGCTTGCCGAACACCTCGAAGTCGAGGTTGCGCGGGGCGGAAGGCTTTACCGCCAGACATTTGTCCGAGGGGCGCCCATAACGCGGCTCGAAGACCTCGGCACGGTCCGCAACCGGCGTGGCACCACCGTGCGTTTCCGCCCGGACCCGGAAATCTTCAAGGAACGGGCGCACTTCAAGCCGTTGCGCATTTTCAAAATGGCTCGCGCGAAGGCTTATCTCTTCGGCGGCGTGGAAATTCGCTGGTCTTGCGCGCCGGAGCTTTTGCGCGGCGACACGGACGTGCCGGAAAAGGCTGTGTTCCACTTTCCGGGCGGGCTTCGCGACTTCCTGACCTCCCGGATCGAAGGGCTGACGCCTGTCACGAAAGATGTTTTCTCGGGCCGCGTGCAAAAAGAGGGAGGCCATGGCAGCGTCGAGTGGGCCATCGCCTGGCTCGCCGACGAGGACGGATTTATCCAGTCCTACTGCAATACGGTCCCGACGGCGGAGGGCGGTACTCACGAACAGGGGCTGCGCGCCGCCCTTTCGAAATCGCTGCGCGCCCACGGCGAACTGACCAACAACAAGCGCGCCGCCCAAATCACCGCGGACGACATCTTCGCGTCGGCAGGCGCAATGCTCTCGGTGTTCATCCGTGAGCCTGAGTTCCAGGGCCAGACGAAGGACAGACTTTCCTCGTCCGAAGCTGCGCGAATTGTCGAAAACACGGTGAAGGATGCCTTCGACCACTGGCTGGCGGCTTCCCCGCAGCAGGCGAATGGGCTCCTCGAATTTGTCATCGAACGCGCCGAGGAACGCTTGCGCCGCAAGCGGGAGAAGGAAACGGCGCGCAAGAGCGCGACGCGCAAGCTTCGCCTGCCCGGCAAGCTCGCCGATTGCTCGAAGAACGCGAAAGACGACACGGAAATCTTCATCGTCGAGGGGGACTCGGCCGGTGGCTCTGCAAAGCAGGCTCGCGACCGCGCCACTCAGGCCGTGTTGCCGTTGCGCGGAAAAATTCTCAACGTCGCGAGCGCCTCACGCGACAAGCTCGCGCAGAACCAGCTTTTGGCAGACCTTACGCTGGCGCTCGGCTGCGGCACCGGCAAGCAATACAATGACGGCGAGCTTCGCTACGACCGCGTCATCATCATGACCGATGCCGACGTGGATGGCGCGCACATCGCCTCGCTGCTCATTACTTTCTTCTACCGGCAGATGCCCGAACTCATCCGCAATGGTCATCTGTTCCTCGCAGTCCCGCCGCTCTACCGCCTGAGCCAGGGCAGCAAGACCGCCTACGCACGTGACGATGCGCATCTCGCCGAGCTGAAGGCGACGGTGTTCAATGGGCGCGGAAAGCTGGAAGTGAGCCGCTTCAAAGGCTTGGGCGAGATGATGCCGGCGCAGCTCAAAGAGACGACCATGGACCCAAAGAAGCGCACGCTGCTGCGTGTGGAGATTGCCGGACGTAGCGGCGACCTGAACGGCCTGGACCTTGAAGCGGACGAAGCCGCCGCGGCCGACGTTGTCGAGCAGCTTATGGGCAATAAGCCCGAAGCGCGATTCCGGTTCATCCAAGAGCGCGCCGCGTTTACGGAACCCGACGCGCTCGATATTTAGGCGCTACCCGCTGCGCTTTTAGTGCCTCAGGGTCAGCGACGCAGAGCCAGACCCGCTGCTCAGGTGCACGCTCTGGGTATTGCCATGCACTGTGACGTGCATGCTGCCTGACGTGTTGTACTGGCTGTTGAAGAAGCTCCCGGCGTAACTGTTCGCGCCGACCTTGCGCAGGCGGGCGGACTGAGAAACGCTACCGGACGGCGTCGCGCATGTCGCATTTACGGTGACGCTTCCGCCGCCCCCGGAATAGCTTGCGCGGCAACGCGCTCTTTCGCGCTGGCCGGACGCGTAGACCACCGTGCCACCGCCACTCCATGATCCAGCCAGCCCTTCGCTTCGAGCCTCCGGAATTGCCACCGCGCTGAAGACAAGGGTTGCAGCCAAAGCCGCACCCATACTAGCCACGCTTGTACGCAGAACTCTCGATGCTTTCACGGCATTGCCTCCTAACTCTCCTTCTGTTCATAGCCCGGAGAGTGCAAAAAAATAGTTTATGCAACCTAAGCCTTACAGTACGGGTTCCACTTTCGATCCCGCAGCTGGCTGCAGGCCCTTTCGTCTCAAACGCAGAAGGAACATGATCGTCGGCCTCAAAATGAGAAGGTCGGCGAACAAGGCGGCAATCATCGCGAAAGCAGAGAGCCAGCCAAATAGCCTAAGAGATGGTAAATCAGAAAATACTGTCACGGCAAGCCCGCAGGCCAATACAACGGTTGTTAAAATAAGCGCCGGTCCGACCAGAACGGTCGCCCGTTCAACGCCTATTCCGGGGGATTGATCGGGGCGGTCTTCGAGCCTCAGCCTATTCAGGAAATGGATCGTTGCGCTGAGCCCAAGCCCAAAAGACACGGTCAGGGCGACGATGCTCGCGAACTGAAGGCCTTTCCCGACCAGCCAAAGCAGCACGCCGGACGCAAGGATCGGGAATATCGCGGGCAAAATAGCGGACAGCATCACGATCACCGACCGGAAGGCTAGCCCGATGAAGGCGGCGACGAAAATTATCTCAATGGTTAGAGCCTTGTTAAGCCGCTCGATCATAGCGGAACTATTGCGCGCGGCGATCGCGGAAAGCCCAGTTACCGCTATAGTGTATCCCGGGTGCTCAGCCCGCACCGTGTTCAGCGACTTGTCCAGAGAATCGATAAGCGGAAGCAGCCTGTTCGCGTCCTCGTCCGGGATGAGGCCCGAGACAACCGCCGCGTCCTGCTTTTTCGAAAGGAAGCGTTGAACGAGATGCTCCGGAAGGTAACCCACATATTGCTTCAGCGTGGCGACATCGGATTTGCCAAGCTTCTCGGCGAGCCACCGGCGCAGCGTCTCAAGCGACCAGACGTTTCCGACGCCCGCCTGCTTTTCGAGAATGGTATGAACCTCGGCAAGAGTGTTGAGCGCCTGCGGGTCGTAAATGGAGGTGCCGGGCGGAAGTTCGATGAGAACATCGATGGGGTTCGATCCGGTGAGCTTCGTGTCGAGGCGGTGGCTTGCCGCAACGGCCTGCTGCTTATCGGGGACCTGATCGGCAAGCCGGTAGCGTGCATCCAGGTTTGAATAGACGGCTGCGAGGCTGCCGACGATCAAAAGGCTGATCAAACCGTAAATTCCGGGCCGCGCCACGACGCGAGAAGCGATCCAGGAGCAAAAGGCGCGCAGCCGGTCAATGGCCGCGTCCGCGCCTTTGAGCCTTGCCGAAAAGGCCGCTTCTCGCCGCACTAGCAGTACACCCAGGAGCGGGAGAACAGTAATCACCGTGAATAGCGCGATCACCGTCGAAATGATACCCGCCTCGCCAAAGTTCCTGATCATCTCGGAGCTTGAGAAGAGCAGCGCGATGAACGAGAACGCGGCCGTGGCATGAGTTAAAACGCAAGCCGGGCCGACAATCAAAATGGCGTTGCGAAAGGCGTCCTGCTTGCTTTCGCCCCAGATGAGCCGGTCGCGCGCCGCGAAGGTGAGCTGCATGCTGTCCGAGAAGCTGATGACCATGATCAAGGGGGTCATCACATTCAGGAATGTGTTCAGCCTGAAGTCGAGCCAGCCAAGCGCGCCTTGCGCCAAAAGAATCGCCATCAAGGGCGGCGCCGCCGCGATGATCATGAACGACAATCGCCGGAAGAAGATGATCGCGATCAAGCAGCCCGCGGCGAACCCGATGCCGTTATAGAGCAGCTGGTCGCGCTCGACGGCGTTGCGAATCTCCAGGCGCATGACGGGGACGCCGGACAGCTCGGCCTTGAGGCCGGACCCCTCCAGATCCTCAGCGGCCGTCTTGCGGATCGCACCGACAACCTCGCCGACTTTTTCGCTATCGGCCACCCCCGGATCCAGCGCGACGACGATAAGGGCGAGCTTTCCATCATCCGACAAGAGCTTGCCTCGAATGATGTCGTTGGAAAGAACCCGGTCTATCAGCGCCTTGTAGCCATCGCCTTCGGGCAGTTCGGCCGGAAAGAGAGGCCCAGGCAACTTGCCGTTTTCAGGCGCTTCCCGGGCCGAGAACAGCGAAAGTACGCCGCGCGTGCCGTCGATGAGCTGCAAGTCGGTGACGAGGTCGCGAAGCTTGTCGATCGATCCGCGTTCGAGAAGACTTTCGCCCTCCACAACCATGAGCACGTCATACTCATGCGAGGGGAACCGGCGCGAGAGGTCTTCAAACTGCCGGAACTCAGGCGTATCGGACCTGAAGAGCGAACTGAGGGAGTCGTCGACCTTGAGCTTGGCCACGCCGAAGGCAGCGATGGCGCAAAGCACCGCGACGACGATTGCCGACAGGACCGGGGCGCGGAGCGCAATCAGGCCAACCTGCTCGAAACCAAGCACCAGGCGATCGGAACCGATGGTCCTGGGGGGAGCGCGTCTTTCGGCGGGTTGATTGTCTCGCTCGATGCCGGTCATGGCCAGTTCGCCTATGTCAAAGTACCGCGCCCACAGCTAGCCCAGATTTTCAACTCGATAAAGCCGCCGCGCGAACACCCCCGGCTTGTTCGCTTGGGATTTCCCCTTAAACCTATACCTCAAATCAATAGTGGTCATAGCCTCCAAAGCCCTAAGATCCAATGCACGAGGAATTGATGTTTTGAAGCTCAATTCAACCGTTATCTCTTTGGAGTCGAGTGCCTGAAGTGGGGATTTGGGTTGGATGAAGCGGCCTTCTCGATTACGGGCGCGGCCAAAGCCGGACTACGGGATCGACTCGCCCGGCAGGATCAGGTGGCTTTTTTTTGCAGGCGCCGGCGCGGCGATAGCTGGCCTCCTCTCGCCCTCATTCTATGTGGGTGATTTCCAAATCACCCTCCTCGGCCCGACCCTGCTTGCCCTCGGTTGCCTGAGCCTCGCGCTTTGTGCGTCAATGCTCGCGTATTCGTTTTGGGGCAAGTTCAACATACGCAAACGCATGTTGGGGATCGTGCGCTGGCGCGGCAATGAAACAGTTCTTGACGTGGGGACGGGCCGCGCGCTCCTCGCTATTGGGGCGGCAAAACGACTTAGGTCGGGCACTGTGGTCGCCATCGACGACTGGCAAGCGGCTGGCTCCTCGGGAAACACCCTTGAAACGGCGCAACGGAATCTTGAGCTCGCTCGCGTTCACGATCGCGTGGAACTGAGAAGCGATGACGCGCGCCACATCGCTTTTGTCGACAATTCCTTCGACGTGGTTCTTTCCCTGCACTACCTGCATAGCATCGAGGATGCCAGCGGGCGCGCCAGGGCTTGCTATGAAATCGCCCGGGTTCTCAAGCCTCAAGGCATAGCCGTCATCGCGGATTGCGCGAATGTCAAAGAGTACGCGCGCGCTTTCGAGGCCGCCGGGCTGAAAGTCGAAGGGCCGGAATCTTATTTCCTCGAGGCCTTCACCACGCTTGATATCGTCACAGCTAAAAAGCTCGGCTTGCGCGATTAGAGTAAACATATCGGCGACCCCGGAAGGAAGCGCGCCGCGACACGCGCTTCGTTGCCGGCGGGCCTTTGAGCCGCGGTAATCTTCGAGTGCTTAGGACCGCTCGTTCTTGGCCGCACGTATACCAGCGGCTGCTGTGTCCTTCTCGCACATATAGGCGCCGCGCTTTGTCTTGCCGTAAGAGGCGGTACCCGCGCGATGGTAGACCTTTGTGCCCGTGTTGGCCCATACGACCGTGTCGCCGGGGCAGTTTGCCTTAGCCTCTGCCTCGCTTGCGAACTGGCCGGCTTTCGGGGCGGCCGCGGCGCGCGTCCTCTTGGGTGCGGGCGCGGTTGGGACGGGCGCAGTCGATTGCGCTGTGCTGCCGCCGAAGGGATTTTGTGCGGTTGTGGTTTGAGCGAAGGCGGTCGCAGCGGAGAAGATGGCCAAAGCAGAGCCGACGAGAACCGTATGGAATGGCGAGCGCATGGTAAACAGTTCCTCTAAAACGGATTTAAAGCCGGACTGTTACAGCGGGAGCGTTGCGCAGGCAAGCTGGCAATTTGTGCCGGCGATCGCAGGCTCAGGCGCCGAGCACACCCACGACCGTTGGCTCGTCAGCGCCTCGCGCAATCTTAGGCGCCGGAGGAGCATGGAGAATGAGCGTCCTGACCAGGAGAAAGAGCACGGCTGCGTTGAAAAGATGCCAGAAGTAATGGGTGCCGATTGGGATAGAGGAGCAGAGCGGCATATCGATGGTCCTCGCGGTGAAGGACAACATGAAAAGCCCGGCAGCGGAGTAGAACGCTTTGCCTGCGCTGGCGTCACGCCGCCATATTCCAGCGCCCGCGGCCATGAGGAAGGCGAGCGTCGGCAAATACATTGCCCCGCCCCACAAGACCTTCTCGAACTGATCGGACTCCAGATAGAATGTCGCCGCAAAAAGAAGGAAGGTTGCCGGAACCTTAAGCCAGACAGGCCAGCGAAAAAACGCCGTCAATATCCACCAGCAATAGACGATCATGAAGACAAGGATCGGGATGACGTCCGCCCACTCGGCCCATCGCGTTGCAATGGTATGAAAGGTGAAGCTTCCCACCCCTACAACCGCAATAAGGACGCAAAGCGCTTGGATCGCACCGCGGAGTTCCTTGTTCGGATGCCGCTTTTGCAGCCGCCACGCGACCCAGGCCGCAATCAGGAAAGCAATGTTGGACACCGCATTTAGCGGCTCCGCGGTCCAAGCCGTGCTTGTTCGCTCGCAATAAATATCGATTGGGCGGTCCATATCTCCGAACCAGGAGGCCAATGAGAACATGACGCGCTACTTTTCCCTCAATGAGCATGCATTCCGCCAAGCTTTGCGCGCTAACGCTTTAGCTGAGCCCCATAGGTCAAGCAACATGGTTTAGGCCCTCGGCCACCCCCAGTTGTGCTATGATGTTTGCCCTCGCACGGGCTTGCTGCGCCGCAAAGCCCAAAGTCTTATGAGGAAAGCCTGTGTTTTTCGGTGTCGGGCGAAGTCGAAGTTTCAATGGGCGCTCTCCGCGCCACGCGCTCGCGCACATCCCCGGCGAAGACGGCTGGCCGGTCGTGGGCCGCACTTTCGAGCTTCTGGCCGAGCCGCAGCGCTTCGTCGAGCAGATGGCGAAGCGTTATGGCCCGGTTCACCGTACTCGCGCGCTCGGCGATACCTCGATCGGACTGCTGGGACCGGAGGCCAACGAGTTCGTTCTGCTCGATCTGGAGAAGATATTTTCCTCGGCGCTTGGCTGGAGCCTGCTTCTCGAAAAGCTTTTTCCACGCGGGCTGATACTTCGAGATTTCGATGAGCATCGGCTTCACCGCCGCGCCTTGTCCGTGGCCTTCAAGGCGGAACCCATGCGGTCATACCTCACGCAGTTGAACGCCGGGATCGCGGCCGGGCTCGATGAATGGCCCCGCGGTGAGATGCTGTTCTACCCGGCTATCAAGAAGCTCACTCTCGATC
Organism: uncultured Alphaproteobacteria bacterium; assembly: GCA_963834165.1. Taxonomy (GTDB): domain Bacteria; phylum Pseudomonadota; class Alphaproteobacteria; order Rhizobiales; family Rhodomicrobiaceae; genus Rhodomicrobium. The sequence continues at coordinate 289,176 of CAWIAL010000016.1, forward strand.
TCGCAGCGACCTCATTTCTCGGCGTCCATCTGGGCCACGATGTTGAAGCCTTGAAGCGAGCGTTCACAGCCATGATCGCCGCTTCGATTGCCGTGATCCGCGCTCCGGTTCCGGGCACCAAGATGGCGCAAGGGGTGAAGGGCAGGGCCTTCGTCGTCGACTATTTCAAAAGGCTGATCGCGCAGCGGCGCGACAGCGAAGGCGAAGATCTCTTCTCGCATTTGTGCCGGGCCACTTACGACGACGGGAGCACGCTGACCGCCGAAGACATTACCGATCATATGAGCTTTCTGATGATGGCGGCCCACGATACTCTGACATCGGCGCTTACGTCATTTGTCTACCGGCTCGCGATTTTGCCTGAGTGGCAGTCCGCGCTTCGTGAAGAGCTTGCCTCCTTAAACGCGAAGCCGGACGCACCGCTTCCCTTTGACTGCCTTGAGAAACTGCCTCTCACGGAAATGGCCTTCAAGGAAGCGATGCGCATGACGCCGCCCGTGCCTTCCATTCCTCGCCGTTCGCTCCGGGATTTCGAATTCATGGGCTTCTCCATCCCCGCTTATACGTCCGTCAGCATCAATCCGCTCTACACCCATCACATGCCCGATGTCTGGCCGGACCCAGAGCGCTTCGATCCGTTGCGCTTCACTGATGCCGCCTCCCGCGAGAGGCATAAGTTCGCCTTCATACCGTTCGGCGGCGGAGCGCACATGTGCCTGGGGCTCAACTTCGCCTACATGCAGGCAAAGTGCTTCACTTGGCACTCTCTCACTCGTTTTCGCATATCGATCGACGGAGGCTACCGGCCTGCATGGCGCATGTGGCCGATCCCGCAGCCGCATGACGGCCTGCGCGTAACGCTATTACCCGTTTAGCGCCCATCAGGTTGTCTTCGAAGCCACGCCTTGAAACTTTTTGCTGTTTGATACGCAATTGTAACTAGCTGTAGACGAGTTCGTCCTTGCTTCCCGCAGCCGTTATGGTACGCGATTCCTCTGGCGGAAGCTGAGCGCGCGGTTCTTTTTGCAGCCAAAGCGGGGCAATTGTTTCATTGGTCGCTTACCATCCGCACAGGCGTTGTGATTTGCCTTAAACTGGAATGGAGTAAACCATGCGTTTTGTTGCGGCACTTTTGACACTAGCTCTTTTGGCGACACTGCCGGCCTCCGCACAGCACAGCCGTCGCTCTAGCGAATACGAGAGAGACCGGGAACGGGAGAGTCTTTGCAAAGAACCAGTTAAGGCGGCCGGCGATGCCTATCATCTGGTCCGTGCAGCGAGATCGTCGGCCATCAAGCGGTGGCAGGAGCAGGTGATCAACGCTCATGGCGAGCGCTTCATCAATTTCGAAGTTGCAAAGGTAGTCGATTTCCATTGCGACCCGGCGCGTGTCGGCGGCGGGAACACAATTTTTGACCTGAAGCGCTGCGTGATCGTAGCGCGCCCCTGCAAGAACGAGGGCTAGCTCACGGGGCTAACCTCCCAGCTCAGACCGTCTTTTTGCAATAATTCGTGACTTGCGCTTCGGGAAGGGAATCGGGAGTATCGGATGCGCATCCCCCAAGATGCTTCCCCAAAGCCTAAGCTTGACCTCGCTCTTTGAGCGAGGTCTCTTATTGCGGTGAACTGCGAAGCCCGCCTGCTTGAGCGCATTTGGCATGCTCAACGGCGAACCGCCAAAAGCGAGAGACTTTAGAGAGTAATCGGCATCACGCGGCAGCCGTAGCCCCAATGGCGTCATGCCCCCTGAGGCGCGCATCCAGTAATCCCGAGGGGCATTCTGGGTTCCACCGGAACTTATCCCGCGAAGACGGAGGCGGGAACGACGGAGGGATGTAGCTCCTGGCATGATTAAGCGCCGGCTGCGCTAGCTCTGGCCCGGCGGATCGGGATCAGCTGAGGCGAAGGCGCAGAAGCAAGAGATTTTGCGTCTTCTTAAGGAGGATGGAGCTGAGTGAAGGAGTCTGGTATGGATCGACAGCACCGGTTTCATGAGTGAATTCACGGCGTTCGCTCATCCCCGGGTGGCCGAAGAGATTGTTGCATCTGCGAGAAATGGTCGAACGGGCCAATTTCAGCCGCAAGCCCCTTACTGCTGCGATGGATCTAAATGTCGTGATCTGATACCTGATCGACGACAGCGCTGACTGGCATTTCAACCGGGGTATGGCATGGCAATTCGATTTAGGATGGCGCACTCCGCCGTGACGATCCGGCGTTGGACGCCTCCTGTCATTATAACGTTCGCGGCCATTGCCGCGCTGACGGCGCTGCCCGCCGGCGCCGAGGCGAGACAGGCGCGCCCTGCGCCCCCAACGGAGGCGACGGCGCCGCGTCATGCAGGCGAGCCGATCATGGCAATCGTGTCGATCAAGTCCCAGCAAGTCACTTTCTATGACGGGGACGGATGGATCCTGCGGGCGCCGGTGTCGACCGGCATCAAGGGACGCGAGACGCCAGCCGGCGTCTTTGCCGTCCTGGAGAAGGACTTGGACCACCATTCCAGCCTCTATGACGATGCCAGCATGCCGCACATGCAGCGCATTACATGGAACGGCCTCGCGCTGCACGGTGGCCCGCTGCCCGGGTACGCGGCCTCGCACGGCTGCGTACGGATGCCCTTCGGCTTTGCGGAGTTGCTGTTCGACAAGACGCGGATCGGGATGCGGGTGATCATCTCGCCGGACGATGTAGCCCCGGCTGAGTTTTCTCACCCGGCGCTGTTCATGCCGAACACAGAGGCGATCGCCGCTGCGCCGGCGCGTGCCGAGAAGCTCGCCCGCGAGGCCGAGGAGGCAGCCATAGCGGCTGATGAGACCAAGAGGGCCGCCGCGAAAATGGCGCGCGAGACGGCATCGCTCACGGCGTCGCTGCGCAAGCTGGAAACGATCAAGACGCGTGCCGATGCCGAACTCGCCTACGCCGAAAAGGCGCTTGCGGCCGCAAAGACGGACCAGGCTAAGGCGCGTGCCGAGGATTTGAGGCTCAAGGCGGCTGCCAGGGCTGCGGAAGCAGGGACTCGGCTCGACACCGCAAGAGCCGATGGGAAATCAAGGCTCGACGCCGACGCCAGCGCAAAGGACGCCGCCAAGACGGCAGCGAAGAGGAAGGCTGACACAGCAAAGGCGGCGAACGATGCGAAGCTCGCGCTCGAGCCAGTCTCGGTCTACATCAGCCGCGCGACGCAGAAGCTCTACGCGAGGCGCAACACGCATAAGCCGTGGGCGGACGGTGGTGAGGTGTTCGATTCGACCATTGAGGTTCCGGTCACGATCCGCAATCCCGACAGGCCGATCGGCACGCATGTGTTCACGGCGATGGCGCGCAACGGCGCGGGCTTGCGATGGTCCGCGGTGACGATCGACAACGGGGACGACGCCAAGAGCGCGCTCGACCGCATCACCATCCCGCAGGATGTGCTCGATCGCATCGCGCCGACTGCTTTGCCGCGATCGTCGATCATCGTGTCGGACGAGCCGCTGAGCCGCGAGACGAACTTTCGTACCGAGTTCGTCGCAGTGCTGAACAACCAGCCCCAGGGCGGCTTCGTGACGCGCCAGCCTACGGCAGTCGCGAGCGGCAGCTGGTGGGGCGACGTCGGCTTCGACTTTTTTGGAAACAATCAAAGCCCGCAAACTGGCAATCCGCGGCAACGCGGCGGCCGATACTATCGACAGGAGCAACAGGGCTGGGGGTGGTAAGACGCGGCGCGCCGCGCGGAGGAGGCATGCTCGCTTAGGGTCAAAACTGGGAATGTCTTCCCTTTGCGGAATCTGCCGCTCAGAATGTATGAGCGGCCCTAACTGCCGCGTTATGCGCAGGCAGCGGCATCTGCTTCGATGATGCGGTAGACGCTTCGCCGACCGATCCCGAGGCGGCCCCGACGCCTTCCTTCAACAATGCTCCAACCTCCGCGGACTTCGCGCGTGCCGCCGGCTTGTATTTGCCTTCCTGCTTCGCCTTCGCGATCCCTTCACGCTGGCGTGTGAGCATAATCTCGCGCTCGAACTGCGCAATGCTCGCGATGACGTTGAAGATCAGCCTACCGTTAGGCGTGCTCGTGTCCATGGCCGGGTCCATGATCGAGATGCTTGCGCCCTTCGCTTTGAGCCGCTCCTCGATCTTCACGAGGTCGCCGGCAGACCGCGCCAAGCGATCGAGCCTTGTGCATACGAGTACGTCGCCGTCACGGCAATAGTCGATCACTGCTTCAAGCTGCAGGCGCTTATCATCGACGCTCGAAAGCTGCTCATGGAAAACTTTTCCACGGAATATAGAGTTGCTGTTTTTCATCAGCTTTTTTCCGGGTCTGGTATCGCTGCGGCTCTCCGCGAAACCGGAATTGGCTGGGGTGCCAGGATTCGAACCTGGGCATGGCGGAATCAAAATCCGCTGCCTTACCGCTTGGCTACACCCCAGCAGTTTCTTGAAGTTTACGGGTTATACGGTTGTTTCGGATGGGGTTCAAGGGTGAACAGCGGCGCACGGGAGGAAGCGAGCTGCGCCGGGTCCACGGCAGTGAGCGGCCCCCGAGCAAAGCGGTCGCGCTAGCGTATTTGCGCGCTCTGACTCGCCACGTGTGAACGTGACATCTTAGCTTTTACAGCGCGGATGCCCGGCTCCCGCCAAGCTTTTTCTAAGGAAGCACTTCCAAAGCCTGTCGATTTCCACCCTCTGCCGTTACAATTTACAGCTCCTTATGGGTGTAAAAGAGTGCTTCGGCGAGCCCTACCCCGGCCGCTTCAGCTCTTTGGCAAGCCGGTAATTTTCGGCAAGCGAGTGACCCATGAAAGCGTTGGCTGCGCGTAAATCGCATGACGGGAAGAGAGGAACCCGCTCGTTCTGCAAATTTGGGCTGCCGGTCAAGCAAGGAACTCATTTTTGCGCGCTCGCTGCGGGCGTGGGAGTCGCGGCGCTCGCGTTTGGCAGCCTTGCACAGGCTGAAAGCAACATCCGCGGCGCCAGCACTGGGCCGACGGATGCGCCGGGCTTCAGTCACCCCGATCAGTACGTGACGGTGCGGACCGTGAAGCCCGCCGACAACATGTTTCCGGTCGTCGCACACGCGGAGCAGGACAAGGAAGCCGCCGCCAAGCTCGGCGCTCTCGCGCAGCGCATGGGAAAGAAGCCGAACTTCATTCTCTTCCTGATGGATGACGTAGGCTGGTCGGACCCTGGCTTCAACGGAGGCGGCATCGCCGTCGGGAACGACACGCCCACCATGGATCGATTGGCCGCCGAGGGCCTCAATCTGACCTCCGCTTATTCCACCCCATCGTGTTCGCCGTCGCGCGCCACAATCCACACAGGTCAGAACCCGTTGCATCATGGCGTCTTGCGTCCGCCAATGTATGGCGAGCCGGGAGGACTCTCCGGTGCGGTGACGCTGCCGGCGATCCTGAAGAAGCTTGGTTACGTCACGCAAGGCGTCGGCAAGTGGCACATGGGCGAGAACAAGGGCTCACTGCCTCAGAACGCAGGTTATGACGACTATCACGGTTTCCTCGGCGTCTCAGACATGTACACCGAGTGGCGGGACGTCTACTTCAATCCGGAGGTCGCCTTGAGCCCCGAGCGGTTCAAGATGCTGGAAAACGACCCTTTCAGCCACTACGACGTCCATTGTTCCACGGCGGACACCGAGAAGTGCGAGAACCTGAAGCTTATAGACTTGAACTCGGTGAAGACGCTCGACGAGGAGTGGGTCAAAACCAGCCTCAATTTCATCGAGAAAATGAAGGGGCGGCGGGAGCCTTTCTTCCTCTATCACGCGACGCGCGGATGCCACTTCGACAACTATCCCACCGACCGATGGGCCGGCCGCTCGCGCGCCAGGACGAGCTACGGCGACTGCATGGTGGAAATGGACGATGTCCTGCATCGGCTGGTTGAAAAGCTGGCCGAGACCGGCGAGCTTGAAAACACCGTCATCATCCTGTCGTCGGACAATGGGCCGGAATGCGAAATCCCTCCGCACGGGCGCACCCCGTTCCGTGGCTGCAAAGGATCGAGCTGGGAAGGCGGCGTGCGCGTCCCGACGTTCGCTTATTGGAAGGGAATGATCAAGCCAAGGAAGTCGGAAGGGCTGTTCGACCAGGCCGACATCTTCAATACCTTGATTTCGCTCGCGGGCGTGCCCGGCGCGAAGCTGGCGGATTACCTGCCGAAGGACCGTTACGTCGATGGCGTCGACCAGGCCTCGTTTCTTGTCGCGGACAACGGGGAGTTGGCGCGGCGCGAGCGCATCTACACCATGAACCAATACGCCACTGCTGTCCGCATCGACGAGTTCAAGTACATCATCACGGCGGAAATCGAGGACGGCTTTTTCAAGCGCGGTCATACCGGCGGCTTCAGCGGCCCGATCGCGACAGAAACGGGCGGCGGCGTGATGGTGAACTTGTACACGAACCCGCAGGAGGACGAGAGCGTTGGCATCCGCCACCTACCCATGGCCGTGCCCGTTGGCGCTGCGCTCGGCACCTACCTCCTCGAACTGGCCAAGTATCCCCCAAAGTTCCAGATTGGCTTCTTGTCCAACAATCCGCCGCTCTACGATCTTGGACCGCTGCAACGGCTTTATGCAACGCCCGCGGCGCCTTCGGCAGCGCCGGACCAGCACTGACGCGCCAAGCCTTCAGCACAAGCGCAAGGTCGCTCAAAAGCCCGTGCGCGCCAACCATAACGAAGGCCATTGTGCTCGCGGTGCTGCTGATTTCAGAGGCGGCAGACAATCCATAGCAGCCGCGAAAGCGTTATTGAGATTTTGGGATCTTGTAGCCCATCCGAATGAAGAACCTGCTTTTTGTCCTTGGCGATCAGCTCTCGCGATCGCTCCCGAGCTTTAAGGCCTGCGCCCGCGATGACACCATCGTGCTCATGGCCGAGGTGATGGCGGAGGCGAAGTATGCTGCGCATCACAAGAAGAAGATCGCCTTCATCTTCTCCGCCATGAGGCACTTCGCCGGACAGCTACGGGCCGAAGGCTGGCGCATGGACTACGTCCCGCTCGATGCTCCCGGTAACAGCGGGTCGTTCACGGGCGAAGCGAAAAGAGCGGGGCAGCGTTACCAGCCATCGCAAATCGTAATTACCGAGCCCAGCGAGTGGCGAGTGGCCGAGATGGTGCGCGGCTGGCAAGACAAACTCGGGATCCCGGTGCGCATTATGCCGGATACCCGGTTCCTGGCGAGCCACGAGACATTCGAGCGTTGGGCAAGCGGCAAAAAGCAACTCCGCATGGAGTTTTTCTATCGGGAGATGCGCCGCTCCACGGGCCTGCTCATGGATGGCGCCGAGCCGGAAGGCGGGCGCTGGAACTTCGACGCCGCCAACCGAAAGCCGGCGGGCGGCAACCTCAAGATGCCGGGCATTCCGCGGTTCGAGCCTGACAACATCACGCGGGAGGTGCTCGACCTCGTGGCGCGCCGCTTCGGCGATCATTTCGGGGATCTCGAACCGTTCTGGTTCGCCGTGACGCAGGCCGGCGCGGAACGCGCCTTCGCACATTTTCTCGCCCACGCGCTGCCGCTCTTCGGCGACTACCAGGACGCCATGCTTTCGCGCGAGAAATTCCTCTATCACGCGGTCGCGTCGCTTTATCTCAATATCGGCTTCCTCGATCCGCTCGACATGTGCCGCCGCGCCGAAGCGGAATACCGCGCCGGTCGAGCACCGCTGAACGCGGTCGAAGGCTTCATCCGGCAGATCGTCGGCTGGCGCGAATATCTCCGCGGCATTTACTGGCTGAAGATGCCGGGCTATGAGCGGCTGAATTTCCTCGGAGCGACGCGGCATTTGCCCGGCTTCTATTGGGGAGCCGAAACGGACATGGCTTGCGTGCGGGCCTGCGTCGCGCAGACCCGTGAGGAGGCTTATGCGCACCATATCCAGAGGCTGATGGTCACCGGCAATTTCGCGCTGCTCGCGGGCATCGATCCGCACGAGGTCCACGAATGGTATCTGGCCGTCTATGCCGACGCCTATGAATGGGTCGAGCTGCCGAACACGCTCGGCATGTCGCTGTTCGGCGACGGCGGCCTGCTCGGCTCCAAGCCCTACGCAGCAAGCGGCAACTACATCAACAAAATGTCGGACTACTGCAAGGGATGCGCCTACGACGTGAAGCAGCGCACCGGCCCGAATGCATGCCCTTTCAATTATCTATACTGGGACTTTTTCATGCGCAATCGCCACAAGCTCGCGCGCAACTCGCGGCTATTGCCAACCTATCGCAGCATCGATGCGATGGACGATGCCAAGAAGGCAGAGGTCAAGGCCAGCGCCGCCCGCTTCCTCGAACTCGCTGACGTCATCCTACTAACCATACACCCCCGGTTTCGCCAACGAAGGTAGTGTGCATCCGGCTCAACTGGAATCGAAGCGGGACTGCGGGAGAGGATTGGGGTGAGGGGCGCTTACATTTGATCATCAAGAGGCGCCTCGCGTTTCCATGTCAGTCGATCATACGCTAGGACCACATGGCAGATATAGTCGAGCCCGCGGAGCGTGCTCGCGGGATCGAGCTTCACCGCGATGTCGATTTCAGATGCAGGATTGTTCGCCCCCGGGCCGTAGAACCAAATAAGGCATTTGAAGCTCGGCACGGTGCCCGTTAAACTTGGCGATGATGGCATTCTTGTTGCAATCAAAGCTTGACCGCACAAGCCAACGCTAAGACCCAGGCCGGCCGGTTTTAACCGGCCGCCGCCGTTTGCCGCGGCGTTCAGGCTCCTCGCCTTCGTCGCCGACGATGATCGTCTTGCCGGGCTTGAATGTCTTCAGGTCAGGCGCGGAGCGCGCCGGCTTCGATTTGCCGCCGGGCAGTGGACGCTCTGCGTGCGGCCCCATCTCATCGAGCGTGGGTTTATGCGGCCGTGCGAGCGAGCTCCGCACCGGAACGCTCCACTCGCCGATCTTGCGTTCCTTGCTCGTTTGGGCCGGAGGCGCAATCCGCGAGCCTGAAAGCTCCGCGTTGCTCTCAGCCGCGATGTCCCATTCCTCGGGGTTGTCCGAGTTCTCGCCCGTGTTGAACAGCGGGCTCTTGTCGAGTGCTTGCCGGGCGCGGTTCTTGTCGCGCGGATTGGACTTGCGCCGCTTTGCGCCAACGCCGCCGCCGCTCGTCTCGGTCGTGTCCACGCCAAGTTGCGGCACATACGAGGTGCGGTTGCCGCCCTCGTAGCGTCCCGCGCGATCCTCCACATCCGACTGCCGCGCCAGCGGATCGTCCATGATCGTCATCTCGACCTCGCGCAGGCGCTTGATCTCGTCGCGCAGCCGCGCCGCATTTTCGAAGTCCAGGTTCGCCGCCGCCTCGCGCATGCGCTTCTCCAAATCGGCGATAACGGCTTGCAGATTGTGACCCACCAGCGGCGCCTGCGAGCCGTCGGCGAAGCCGGAATCCACGGTGACGTGATCGCGCTCGTAAACGCTTGAGAGAATGTCGCCGATGTTCTTCTTGATCGATTGCGGCGTGATGCCGTGCGCCTCGTTGTACGCCACCTGCTTCTCGCGGCGGCGGTTCGTCTCGGCGATGGCGCGCTCCATGCTGCCGGTGATGCTGTCGGCGTAGAGGATCACTCTGCCGTCGACGTTGCGTGCGGCGCGCCCGATGGTCTGAATGAGCGAGGTTTCCGAGCGCAAAAAGCCTTCCTTGTCCGCGTCGAGGATGGCGACCAGCGCGCATTCGGGGATATCGAGACCCTCGCGCAGAAGGTTGATGCCGATCAGCACGTCGAACGCGCCGAGCCGCAGATCGCGGATGATCTCGATGCGCTCCAGCGTGTCCACGTCGGAATGCATGTAGCGGACCTTGAGCCCCTGCTCGTGCGCGTATTCGGTCAGGTCTTCCGCCATGCGCTTGGTTAGCGTCGTAACGAGCACGCGATAGCCCTGCTTGATCACCTTGCGGCATTCGTCGATGAGATCGTCCACCTGCGTTTTCACGGGGCGGATTTCCACCGGCGGATCGATGAGCCCCGTCGGGCGGATGACCTGCTCCACGAACACGCCGCCCGTCTGCGTAATCTCCCATTTGCCGGGCGTGGCCGAGACGAACGTCGTCTGCGGCCGCATCGCGTCCCACTCCTCGAAGCGGAGCGGCCGGTTGTCGATGCAGGACGGCAGGCGGAAGCCGAATTCGGCGAGGGTCGACTTGCGGCGGAAGTCGCCACGGAACATGCCGCCGATTTGCGGCACGGTCACGTGGCTCTCGTCCACGAACACGAGCGCGTTGTCGGGCAGGTACTCGAACAGCGTCGGCGGCGGCTCGCCCGGCTCGCGCCCCGTGAGCCAGCGCGAATAATTCTCGATGCCGTTGCAGGAGCCGGTCGCCTCGATCATCTCGATGTCGAACTGCGTGCGCTGCTCAAGCCGCTGCGCTTCGAGCAACCGCCCCGAGGCGTTGAATCGCTGCAGCTGCTCCTGCAACTCTTGCTGAATGCCCTTGATCGCTTGATGCAGCGTCGGCTTCGGCGTCACATAGTGCGAATTGGCGTAGACCTTCACCAGCGCAAGGTCCTGCGTTTTCTCGCCGGTCAGCGGGTCGAACTCGGCGATGCTTTCCACCTCGTCGCCGAACATGCAAATGCGCCACGCGCGATCCTCCTGGTGAGCCGGGAAGATTTCGATGGTGTCGCCGCGAACGCGGAAGTCGCCGCGGGCGAAGCCCATATTGTTGCGCTTGTACTGGATCGCCACGAGATCGGCCAGAAGCTGGCGCTGCGCGACGCGGTCGCCAACCTGGATGGTAAAGGTCATCGCCGAGTATGTTTCGACCGAACCGATACCGTAGATGCAAGACACCGAGGCCACGATGATCACGTCGTCGCGTTCGAGGAGCGCGCGCGTTGCGGCGTGGCGCATGCGGTCGATCTGCTCGTTGATCGAGCTGTCTTTCTCGATGTAGGTGTCGCTGCGCGGGATGTAGGCTTCCGGCTGGTAGTAGTCGTAATAGGAGACGAAATATTCGACCGCGTTGTCGGGGAAGAACGACTTGAACTCGCCGTATAGCTGCGCCGCGAGCGTCTTGTTGGGCGCGAGCACGAGCGCGGGCCGCTGCGTCTCTTCGATGACCTTGGCCATCGTGAAGGTCTTGCCCGAACCCGTGACGCCGAGCAGAACCTGTTCGCGCTCAAGCTGCCGCAAACCCTCCACAAGTTCACGGATTGCTGCGGGCTGATCGCCTTCGGGCTCGAAGTCCGACTTGATCACGAAGCGTTTGCCGCCCTCGCTTTTCTCGGGCCGAGGCGGACGATGCGGCATGAAGACCGGCATATCGTTGCCGGTGAGGAGCGGATGGTCGCCGATGGGCGGCAGCTTGCCCTGCAGGTAGGAGGGCATCGGCATCGCGCCCGTAGGCTTCAAATTGCGCAATGCGGGGATGAGATGCGCCGTGCTTTCGGATGAATAAGCCTCGCCCTGAAAGGCAGCCTGCGGCGCTTCGGCAAAGCCTGCTGCAGCCCCGCTGCTCTTCGCCGTGTTTGCTTTTCCTGTTGGAGACTTAGCCGCGCGTCGTGCCATGCCTCATATATGCCATCGACAGCCGGTTTCGGCTACCGATGGAGCAATAATTGCTGTGTGTCTTGTTCGATTGGGCGATATGAAAAAGGGCCGGTCGGTGATCGCTCACCCCAGCCCTGGGAAAGTTCGTAGCTGTTCTAGGCTGCGGCGCTTTCCTCTTCGTCGCCTTCAACGGGGCCGGAATCCAGACCCTTCGCCGTCTCATCGCGATCGACAAGCTCGATCACGGCGAGCGGAGCATTGTCGCCGTAACGGAAGCCTGCCTTGAGCACGCGGGTATAGCCGCCTGGACGGTCCTGATAGCGCGGGCCGAGCGTCTCGAACAGCTTCGCGACCATCGCCTCGTCGCGCAGCCGCGAGGCCACCACACGCCGGGCGTGGAGGTCGCCGCGCTTGGCGAGCGTGATGAGAGCTTCGACGACGCCGCGCAGGTCTTTCGCCTTGGGAAGCGTTGTCACGATCTGCTCATGCTTCACGAGCGCGGCCGCCATGTTCGAAAACATCGCCTGGCGATGGCTTGCCGTGCGGTTGAATTTACGGCCGGATCTACGGTGACGCATTGTCTCGCCCTCAAACGCCGCGGCGCCCCTCAAGGTACCGCGGAATATAATGAACCCTAGTAATGATCTTCGAAGCGCTTCGCGAGCTCTTCGATATTCTCCGGCGGCCAGTTCGGGACTTCCATGCCGAGGTGAAGACCCATGCCGGCCAGCACTTCCTTGATCTCGTTCAGTGACTTACGCCCGAAGTTCGGGGTGCGCAACATTTCCGCTTCAGTCTTTTGAATGAGATCGCCGATGTAGACGATATTGTCGTTCTTGAGGCAGTTGGCCGAGCGCACTGAGAGCTCAAGCTCGTCGACCTTCTTCAACAGAGCAGCATTGAACTCAAGCTGCGGAATGCGCTCCTCGGAGACTTCCTTGCGAGGCTCTTCGAAGTTCACGAAGATCGACAGCTGATCCTGAATGATGCGCGCGGCGAGAGCGACGGCATCCTCGGGCGACACGGCGCCGTTCGTCTCCACCTCAAGCGTCAGCTTATCGTAGTCGAGGATTTGGCCCTCGCGGGTGTTGGCGATCTTGTAGGAGACCTTCTTCACCGGGCTGTACAGGCTGTCCACCGGGATAAGCCCAATCGGAGCGTCGTCCGGACGATTGCGCTCGGCTGGCACATAGCCTTTGCCGATATTCGCCGTCAGCTCCATGCGCACGGTTGCGCCTTCGTCCAGCGTGCAAATGACGAGATCGGGATTGAGGATTTCCACATCCGGGCCGGCATCGATGTCGCGCGCGCGGGCGACGCCAGGACCTTCCTTGCGCAGCACCATGCGCTTCACGCCGTCCGAATGGATGCGGAGCGCGATGTCCTTGATATTGAGAACGATGTCGGTCACGTCCTCACGAACGCCAGGGATGGATGAGAACTCGTGAAGCACGCCGTCGATGTGAACGGTGGTGACGGCGCCGCCTTGAAGAGACGACAGCAGAACGCGACGGAGCGCATTGCCGAGCGTAAGGCCGAACCCACGCTCAAGCGGCTCGGCCACAATGGAAGCCAAGTATTTGGGATTTGCGCCGGGAAGAACATTGATCTTTCCCGGCTTAATGAGATCCTGCCAATTCTTGTTAAGCACTTTTCTTTCCTTATACGGCGGCGTATGCGCAACTCGCCGCGATCGCTTCTAATGCGGGAGGCTTGCCTCGAGCCGCCCTAGACCCGGCGCCGCTTCCGCGGGCGGCAGCCATTGTGCGGGATGGGCGTGACGTCGCGGATCGAGGTCACTTGGAAGCCGCAGGCTTGCAGCGCGCGCAGTGCCGACTCGCGCCCTGAGCCCGGCCCGCTCACTTCGATTTCGATGGTGCGCATGCCGTGTTCTTGCGCTTTGCGGCCCGCATCCTCAGCCGCAACCTGGGCGGCGTATGGAGTCGACTTTCTTGAGCCCTTGAAGCCCATCGCGCCGGAAGAAGACCATGAAATCGCGTTGCCCTGGGCATCCGTGATGGTGATCATGGTATTGTTGAAGCTCGCATTCACATGCGCAACGCCGGAAGCAATGTTCTTCTTTTCGCGGCGCTTAACGCGCGCCTTTTCCTTCGCCATCTTCTAGGTCCTAAATCTCGACGCTAAAGCCCCGCCTACTTTTTCTTACCGGCGATAGGCTTGGCCGGGCCTTTGCGTGTGCGCGCGTTTGTGTGAGTCCGCTGGCCACGCACCGGGAGCCCGCGGCGGTGCCGTAGCCCGCGATAGCAGCCCAAATCCATCAGCCGTTTGATGTTCATCGCGACTTCGCGGCGAAGGTCGCCTTCCACCACATAGTCACGGTCGATAACTTCGCGAATTTGCAGCACCTCGGCATCCGTCAGCTCGTTCACGCGGCGAGCCTCTGGAATATTGACCTTTTCGCAAATTTCTTTCGCAAAGCGCGGACCGATGCCGTGAATGTAGCGAAGGCCGATCTCAACGCGCTTATTAGAAGGGATGTTCACACCCGCTATACGTGCCACGTGGTCCTCGTCGTGTTTAGGCTAAGTTCCGAGCGGGTGTCCGCCCACACCAGAATAAGAAAACGGCGTCCAGGAGGCATTTCCCTCCAGACCGCCGCAGATCATGAGCTAAGGGTTGCAATATAATCACCCTTTGCAAATAAGTCTAGCCGCGTTCTGCATAAGTCCGCGATGCAGCTGTGATTAAGCTTGTGATGGTACCGGGAAGCCGCAAAGCTTCATCGTGCGCCTTCAACAATCTCGTTGATATGCCTCGTCACTTCTTCGATAGGCTGCTCGCCATCGATGACACGAACCTTGCCTTTGGCACGGTAGTAATCGATCAAAGGCTTCGTTTGTTTATGGTAAACGTCCAGACGCTCTCGAACCGTCTCGGCGTTGTCGTCGGAACGGCGCTTGAAAGCCGTGCCGCCGCAGCGCTCGCATACGCCATCAACTTTCGGAAGCCGGAAGAAATCGTTGTAGCTCTCGCCGCAATTCGCGCATGTAAAGCGTCCGGCGATGCGCTTGACGAGTTGATCGTCGCTGACGTCGACGACAATCACGGCATCGATGTTCTTTTGGTGGCTTTTCAGAAGGTCATCAAGCTCGATCGCCTGCTGAACCGTCCGAGGAAAGCCGTCCAGCACAAAGCCGGCCAAGTCCTCGGGCAGCGCGTCGATTGTCTCGAAGACCACGCCGACAACCACATCGTCGGGAACGAGCTTGCCGCCTTCCATATAGGGCTTGGCTACGAGACCGACCTCTGTGCCTGTGGCAACCGCGTGCCGGAGCATGTCGCCGGAGGAGAGTTGCTTGAGGTGGAAGCGATCTTCCAAATATTTCGATTGCGTGCCTTTTCCCGCGCCCGGCGGTCCCAACAAGATGATATTCATCGACGCTTCGCCCCCCTCAACTTCGCTTTTTTGATCAGCCCCTCATATTGATGAGCAAGCAGGTGACTCTGAATTTGAGCAACCGTATCCATCGTAACACTCACGACGATCAAAAGCGAAGTGCCTCCAAAGTAGAAGGGAGCCTGCATCTGATACGACAAGATCTCCGGCAGGATGCAAACCGCAGACACGTAGGCCGCGCCAATCAGGGTGATCCTGTTCAGGATATACTCGATATATTCCGCCGTGCGAGGGCCAGGCCTGATGCCCGGAATGAAGCCGCCATACTTCTTGAGATTGTCGGCCGTTTCCTGCGGATTGATCACGATCGGAGTGTAGAAGAAGCAGAAGAAGACGATCAACGCGATATAAAAGAGGATATGCAAGGGCTGCCCCGGCCCCAGCAGCGCCAGCACGCGCGCCAGCTGATCGGAAGACTGGCCAACAAATTGCTAAATCGTGGCGGGGAGGTAAAGAAGCGTCGACGCGAAGATGGGCGGGATCACGCCAGAGGCATTGAGCTTCAGCGGCAGATGCGAGCTGTCGCCCTGAAACATGCGATTGCCGACTTGCCGCTTCGGATACTGGATCGTGAGCCGCCGCTGCGCCCGCTCGAAGAACACGACGACGGTGATCACCGCAATCATCATGACGAACAGGCCGAGAATGACCGCCGGCGAGAGGACACCGCTGCGCCCTTGCTCCAGAATGCGGTAAAGGGCCGTCGGCATTTCCGCGACGATGCCTGCGAAGATAATCAGCGACGATCCGTTGCCGATGCCGCGCGCCGTGATCTGCTCGCCGAGCCAGACGAGGAACATGGTGCCGCCGACGAGCGAAACCACGGTGGTCATCTGGAAGAACCAGCCGGGGTCAATCGCAGAGCTGTTCAAACCCTGCGCCGTCAGCGTTGATTGCACCGTGGCGATCACCACCGTGAGATAACGCGTATATTGGTTCAGCTGCTTCCGGCCCGACTCTCCCTCTTTTCGGAGGTTTTCCAGCGTGGGAACCACGGAGGTCAAAAGCTGAATGATAATCGATGCCGTGATGTACGGCATGATGTTCAGGAGGAAGATGGCAGAGCGGGAAAGCGCGCCGCCCGAGAACACGTTCAGCATTCCGAACACTGTGTTCGGATTGCCTTCGAACAACTTCGCAAGCTGCGCCGTGTCGATGCCCGGGATCGGAATGAACGTGCCAAGCCGGTAGATCAGCAGTGCGCCAAGCGTGAACAAAAGGCGCTGCTTGAGTTCGTCGGCCTTTGCGAACGTTGAGAATTTGAGGTTAGCGGCTAGCTGTTCCGCTGCGGAAACCATGACTGCAACTCCGGTCTGTGGCGCTTTTCCGGCGCGGTGGGCGGCGGGAGCGTCTGGGCGGGTTTGGCCTCGGTAATAATCGTACTATAGAAGATCAACGTTGCAAAAGGCGCGGGAACAGAGGGGCGCGGCAATGCGCCCGTGTCATTCGGCTTTCGGTTGACGGCTCTCGCGCTTGGCTTGAGCCGCGCGGCGGCGAACCGCGCGCTTGCCGTCGCCCGCCATGCGATCCTCTCGCGGCATCGTGATCTCGACAGAACCGCCTGCAGCCTCAACCGCCTTGATTGCTGCCTCCGAGGCTTTCGCAACCTTGAAACTGAGCTTTGTCTTTATTTCGCCGCGCGCGAGGAGGCGGACGCCGTCACGCTCGCGGCGCAGCGCGCCCGAAGCGACGAGAGCTTCCGCGTCGATTACCGCTTTTGCGTCGAGCTTGCCAGCGTCGATCGCTTCCTGAACGCGGTCGAGATTGATATGCACGAAATTCAGCCGCAGCGGATTGTTGAAGCCGCGCTTCGGCAAGCGCATGTGAATGGGCATCTGGCCGCCTTCGAAGCCTTTGATCGCGACGCCCGAGCGCGCTTTCTGGCCCTTCACGCCGCGGCCGGCAGTCTTTCCCTTGCCCGATCCGATACCCCGGCCAACGCGAATGCGATCCTTCGTCGCGCCTGGATTATCTCTCAACTCATTCAGCTTCATGATTCAGTCCCCGGGGCGCGCCGAACGCTTCCCTTATCGCTTTTTCGCATCCACCGGAACGCCGTTCTCTTCGACGATGCGGACGAGATGCGGGATTTTGTTGATCATGCCGCGGATGGCCGGATTGTCGGCCACGACCTTGCGGCGGTGCATTTTGTTCAAGCCAAGGCCGATCAGCGTTTCCCGCTGAATGAAAGGCCTGCGGATCGGGCTGCCGACCTGCTCAATGGTGAGCGTCTTCTTTGTCGATGCTTCCGGCACTGTCTCGGCTCCCCTACGCTTCGGCGGCTTGAGCCGCCGCGCCCTCGGCGCCGTCGCGCCTGCGGGTCACGATCTCGCTCACTTTTTTGCCGCGGCGAGCGGCGACACCGCGCGGGCTATCCTCGTGCTTCAGCGCGTCGAAAGTCGCCCGGACCATGTTGTAAGGGTTCGAGGTGCCGATCGATTTCGCCACGACATCCTGCACGCCGAGCGTCTCGAAAACGGCGCGCATCGGACCGCCGGCGATGATGCCCGTTCCTGGAGGCGCCGCCCGCAAGAACACCTTGCCGGCGCCATGGTGGCCGTGGACGTCATGATGAAGGGTGCGGCCTTCGCGCAAAGGCACGCGGATCAAATTGCGTTTCGCCGAGTCCGTCGCCTTCTTGATCGCGTCCGGCACTTCTCGCGCCTTGCCGTGACCGAAGCCAACGCGGCCTTTCTGATCGCCAACGACGACGAGAGCTGCAAATCCGAAGCGGCGGCCGCCCTTCACCACTTTGGCGACGCGGTTAATATGAACGAGCTTGTCCACGAACTCGCTGTCGCGCTCTTCGCGGTCCCGTTCCCTGCCTCTGCTATGTGGTTCTCGAGCCACGAGCCTACCCTTTCCTTCTTCTAAAGGCCGAGCCTGAGCCGCCTTAGAAATTCAAACCTGCTTCGCGCGCAGCATCTGCCAGAGATTTAATGCGCCCGTGATAGATGTAGCCGCCGCGGTCGAAGACGACATCCTTGATGCCGGCTTTTATCGCGCGCTGGGCGACAAGCTTGCCGACCTCCGCCGCGGCGGCAACATCGGTGCCCTTCTTCAGGCTGCCCTTAAGCTCCGTATCGATGGTCGAAGCAGCCGCAATGGTGAAGCCCTTCGTGTCGTCGATGATCTGGGCATAGATATGCTTCGACGAGCGGAAAACGGATAAGCGCGGACGGTCGCCTTGCGCGCGGCGCAAACTCCGGCGCACACGCGCCTTACGGCGATCGAATTTTGAGAGCGTGGAGGCCATTGTTCGTCCCTACTTCTTCTTGCCTTCTTTGCGCTGAATGTATTCGCCTTGGTAGCGGATGCCCTTGCCCTTATAAGGCTCCGGCCCGCGGAACCCGCGTATTTCCGCAGCGACTTGCCCGACTTTGTCTTTTTCGATGCCGGAGATCGTGATTTCAGTTGGCTTCGGCACAACGATCGAAATGCCATCCGGGATTGGAAAGAACACGTCGTGGCTATAGCCGAGCTGCAGCTTGAGCGACTTGCCATCCATCGCCGCACGATAACCGACGCCGGTAATTTCGAGCGTGCGCGTAAAGCCGTTCGTCGTTCCGCGGACAAGGTTGTCGACCAGCGAACGCGACATGCCCCACATCGACCGGGCACGCTTCGTGTCGGCGCGCGGTTTTACCGAGATGGCGCCCTCTTCCAGCTTCACCTCGATATCATCAACGAGGGTGAGTGAAAGCTGGCCCTTCGGCCCCTTTACCGTCACTTTCTGTCCGTCAACCGTCGCCGTCACATTCTTCGGGACAGGTATCGGTTTCTTGCCAATCCGGGACATAGTCCAAAACCTTCTTCTTCATTCCTGCTGCGATAGCCACGCTCGACGCCAGCCATCCAGAAAAACAGAGCAGCGCCCTAGAATACGCTGCACAAAATCTCGCCGCCCACATTCTCGGCCCGGGCGCGCGTATCCGACATCACGCCCTTCGGCGTAGAAAGAATAGCGACGCCAAGGCCGTTGGCGATGGTCGGCAAATCCTGCACGCTCGAATAAACCCGGCGCCCCGGCGTGGAAACGCGCTTGATATCGCGAATGACCGGCGTGCCATCGTAGTATTTGAGCTCGATCTCGAACTCGGTCTTGCCGCCCCCATACTCGATCTCGGCATATCCGCGGATATAGCCCTCTTCTCTCAGGACATCGAGAACACGAGCCCGCAACTTCGACGCCGGCGTTGAAACCTTTGGCCGGTTGCGCATCTGCGCATTACGAATCCGTGTCAGCATATCGCCCAGTGGATCGGACAAAGTCATGATCTGTGATCCCTACCAGCTCGATTTCACCAAACCGGGGATAAGCCCCTGATTGCCCAATTCGCGAAGCGAGATACGCGACATCTTCATCTTGCGATAGAAGCCCCGCGGACGTCCGGTGACCTCGCAGCGGTTGCGGATGCGCGTCGGCGAACCGTTCCGCGGAAGTTGCGCGAGCTTGAGGCGCGCCGCAAAACGCTCTTCCATGGGAAGATCTTTGTTGTTCGCGATATCCTTCAGCGCCGAGCGTTTTTCAGCGTCACGGGCCGTAATCCGCCGCCGCTTGTTGTTCCGCTCGATCATGCCTGTCTTGGCCATAGTCTCTCCTCCGCCTCGCCCTACTGCCGGAAGGGGAAGTTGAATTGTTTCAAAAGCGCGCGGGCCTCGTCGTCCGTTGTGGCCGTCGTGCACACGATGATGTCCATGCCCCAGATCTGCTCGACCTTGTCGTAGTCGATTTCGGGGAAAATGATGTGCTCCTTGATACCGAGCGCGTAGTTGCCGCGGCCATCGAAGCTTTTTGGGTTCAGGCCGCGGAAGTCTTTCACGCGCGGCAAAGCAATGGTCACAAGACGGTCCAGGAACTCGTACATGCGGGCTTTGCGCAGCGTAACTTTGCAGCCGATCGCCATGTTGTCGCGAAGCTTGAAGCCGGCGATCGACTTGCGCGCTTTCGTCATCACGGGCTTTTGTCCCGCGATCAGCGTCATGTCGCGCGCCGCCTGCTCGACCTTTTTGCGGTCGGCCGTCGCCTCGCCGATGCCCATGTTGAGAACGACCTTTTCGATCTCCGGCACCCGCATCGGGTTGGTGTATTTGAATTCCTTCAGCAACGCGGGCCGCACGACCTCGAGATATTGGGTCTTGAGGCGGGGCACGTAGCCGTTCGAGCTTTCCGCTGTCTTAGTCATCGATCGTCTCGCCCGAGCGCTTCGCAAACCGAACCTTGCGCCCATCATCCATGAATTTATAGCCGACCCGCGACGGCGACCCGTCCGCGGGGTCCTCCAGCGCGATATTCGAAATGTGAATCGGCGCCTCTTTCGCGATGATGCCGCCTTCTTGCTGCGCCGACTGCTTCTGATGGCGCCGGACAATATTCACGCCCTGCACCAACGCGCGATTTTCAGACGGGATCACCTGCAGAATTTCTCCGCGCTTTCCCTTGTCGCGCCCCGTGAGCACGACGACACGGTCGCCTTTTCTGATCTTGATCTTGGGCTGCGTCATCACAGCACCTCGGGAGCAAGCGAAATGATCTTCATGTGCTGCTTGGCGCGCAGTTCGCGAGGCACCGGGCCGAAGATACGGGTGCCGATCGGCTCGCGCTGATTGTTGATGAGCACGGCCGCGTTGCTGTCGAAGCGGATCACGCTGCCATCCGGACGCCGTACGGGGAAAGAGGTGCGAACAATCACCGCCTTCATCACTTGGCCCTTTTTCACGCGGCCCTTCGGGATGGCTTCCTTCACGCTGACGACAATCACATCGCCGATCGTGGCGGTGCGGCGCATGGAGCCACCAAGCACCTTGATGCACATGACCCGGCGAGCGCCGGAATTATCGGCGACATCCAGATTAGTTTGCATCTGTATCATTGCAGTTCACCTTTCAGGCAGCGGATTTTCAGCCCGCCTCGAATTCAATCACTCAGACGATGCCTGTGGAGACACCTGATCCAAAACCACCCACCGTTTGTTCTTCGAGATCGGAGGACATTCCTGGATGCGAACGATATCGCCTTCGTGGAATGAATTGTCCTCGTCGTGCGCGTGATATTTCTTGGTCCGGCGCACGGTCTTTTTCAGAACCGGGTGCGTCAGACGCCGCTCGACCTGAACGACGACCGTCTTGTCGTTCTTGTCCGAGACAACCACACCCTGCAAAACGCGCTTCGGCATTTTCGTCTTCCTTAACTTTGCGCTTCGGCCACGCGTTTCTCGCGTTCGACCGTCTTGATGCGCGCGATCGTGCGCCGGACTTCGCGAACTCGTGCCGTATTGGTCAGCTGCGAGGTCGCTTTCTGGAACCGCAAATTGAACTGCTCGCGCTTCAGCTTGATGAGTTCGTCTTCGAGTTGGTCCAGCGTGTAATTGCGAATGTCTTCGATATCCATGGCCGCCCCGCTTATTCCTTCACCGCCGCAATTTCGCCAAGGCGGGTCACGACGCGGGTGCGGATCGGCAACTTCGCCGCCCCAAGCCGGAGCGCCTCGCGGGCGGTCTCTTCGCCGACGCCGTCAATCTCGAACATGATCTTGCCCGGCTTCACACGCGCCGCCCAGAATTCCGGCGAGCCCTTACCCTTACCCATGCGGACTTCGGTCGGCTTCTTGGACACAGGCAAGTCCGGGAAAATCCGGATCCAGACGCGGCCTGCGCGCTTCATCTGGCGCGTGATTGCACGCCGCGCCGCCTCGATCTGGCGCGCCGTAACGCGTTCCGGCTCCAAAGCCTTTAGTCCATAGCTGCCAAAGTTAAGCGCTGTGCCGCCCTTGGCATTGCCATTCATCCGGCCTTTGAAAGCCTTCCTGAATTTTGTTTTCTTCGGTTGCAGCATCGCTCACACCATGTCCCTTAGCCGCGCCTCACAAGGCCAAGCGGCTACGCCTTTTCT
Organism: uncultured Alphaproteobacteria bacterium; assembly: GCA_963834165.1. GTDB lineage: Bacteria > Pseudomonadota > Alphaproteobacteria > Rhizobiales > Rhodomicrobiaceae > Rhodomicrobium. Next base: position 310,987 of record CAWIAL010000016.1, read on the forward strand.
CTTTCGCGGTGGTCACCCCGGTCACGGCCGCCGCGCTCGCCGCGGTCACGGTCCCGGTCACGCCGCTGCGGACGCCCATCGGGACGGCCGCCACCGCCGCCTTCCTGGTTCTCCATGGAAAGCCGCTCTTGCGCCATTGGATCGTGCTCTAGGATCTCGCCTTTGAAGACCCAAACCTTTACGCCGATGACGCCGTAGGCCGTCTCCGCCACTGCCGTGCCATAGTCGATGTTGGCGCGAAGCGTATGCAGCGGCACGCGGCCATCCAGATACCACTCCATGCGCGCGATTTCCGCACCGCCGAGGCGGCCCGAGACGTAGATGCGGACGCCTTGCGCGCCAAGGCGAAGCGCCGATTGGGTCGCGCGCTTCATGGCGCGGCGGAAAGCGACGCGCCGTTCGAGCTGCTGGGCAATGCCCTCGGCGGCGAGCGTTGCGTCGAGTTCGGGCTTCCGCACCTCGACGATGTTCAAATAGACTTCCGACGACGTGAACTTCGCAAGCTGGGTGCGCAGTTTTTCGATGTCGGCGCCCTTCTTGCCGATCAGGATGCCGGGCCGCGCGGTATGCACGGTCACGCGGCATTTCTTGTGGGGCCGCTCGATCACGACCTTGGAAATACCAGCCTGACGCCGCTGCTTCAGGATGAACTCGCGAATCCGGAAATCCTCGTGGAGAAGCTTGCCGTATTCGCCCTTGTCGGCGTACCAGCGGCTATCCCACGTCCGGTTGATCCCGAGCCGAAGCCCGATCGGGTTGACTTTCTGACCCATTAGGCCTGCTCCTGAACTTCTCTCACGACCACGGTGATCTGCGAAAACGGCTTGAGGATTTTCCCCATGCGTCCGCGAGCGCGGGTGTGGAAGCGCTTCATAACCAAATTCTTGCCCACATAGGCTTCAGCGACGATGAGCTGATCGACGTCGAGGCTGTGGTTGTTCTCTGCATTCGCGATGGCGGATTGCAGCGTCTTTTTCACGTCTTTCGCAATGCGCTTGCGCGAAAAAGTCAGCTCCGCCAAAGCCTTATCGACCTTCTTGCCGCGGATGAGCTGGGCCACCAGGTTCAGCTTCTGCGGGCTGACGCGCAGCGAGCGCGCCACCGCCTGAGCTTCGTTGTCCTTGAGCCGCCGCTCCGTTTTCGGTTTCGACATGGCTACTTCCTCTTCGCCTTCTTGTCGGCGGCGTGGCCGTAATAGGTGCGGGTGGGAGCGAACTCGCCGAATTTGTGCCCGACCATGTCTTCCGACACGAGCACGGGAATGTGCTTCTGGCCGTTATGGACGGCGAAGGTCAGGCCGACGAATTGCGGCAGGATCGTCGAGCGCCGGCTCCAGATCTTGATCGGAGCGTTCGACTTCTTCTCGCGCGCGGTATCCGCCTTCGCGATCACATAGCCGTCAACAAACGGCCCTTTCCAAACTGAGCGTGCCATCGCTGCCTCTACTTCTTCTTCACGTGGCGGGCGCGGATGATGAATTTATCCGTGCGCACGTTCTTGCGGGTGCGGGTACCTTTGGTGCCCTTGCCCCACGGGGTGACGGGATGACGGCCGCCTGAGGTGCGGCCTTCGCCGCCGCCGTGCGGATGGTCGATTGGGTTCATAGCGACGCCGCGTACGCTGGGCCGCTTGCCGAGCCAGCGGTTGCGTCCGGCCTTGCCGAGATTCTGGTTCGAGTTGTCCGGGTTGGAGACGGCGCCAACGGTGGCCATGCAGTCGGCCTGCACCATCCGCATCTCTCCGGAATTCAGACGGAGAATTGCCATTCCCTGGTCGCGGCCAACGAGCTGCGCGTAGCACCCGGCCGAGCGCGCGATCTGCCCGCCCTTGCCAAGCTTCATCTCCACATTGTGGATGATAGTGCCGATCGGCATGTTGGCCATCGGCATGGCATTCCCAGGCTTCACGTCGACCTTCTTGCCGGACACCACCTTGTCGCCGACATTCAAGCGCTGAGGCGCCAGAATGTAAGACAGCTCGCCGTCCTCGTATTTGATGAGCGCGATGAACGCCGTACGGTTCGGATCGTATTCCAGCCGCTCCACGGTGGCGGACACGTCGAATTTGCGCCGCTTGAAATCCACGAGCCTGTAGGTGCGCTTGTGGCCGCCGCCGCGCCGCCGCGCGGTGATGTGACCATGCACGTTCCGGCCGGCGCTTTCGGCGCGCCCTTCGGTCAGCGCCTTCACCGGCTTGCCCTTCCACAGCTGCGAGCGATCGACCAGCACCAGCTGGCGGAGGCCCGGCGTTATGGGGTTATATTTTCTCAATGCCATGGCGAATGCGCCCTTACCGAAGTCTGCCTTACAGCGTTGTCGTTATATCGATCGTCTGCCCTTCCTCGAGGGTCACGATCGCCTTCTTGAAATCGCTTTGCTGGCCCTTCACACCCCGGAACCGCTTGACCTTGCCTTTGCGGATCAGAGTGTTGACAGCCACCACCTTCACGTTGAACAGCCGTTCGACGGCTTCCTTGATGTCCGGCTTCGACGCGGTCATCGAGACCTTGAACATGACCTGATTGTGCTCCGAAACCATGGTCGATTTCTCGGTCACGAGCGGAGCGCGGATTACGTCGTAGAGTTCTTCTTCCCTCATTTGAACCGCTCCTCCAGCGCTTCGAGCGCTGCCCGGGTCAGCACGAGTTTGTCCCGGCGCAGAATGTCGTAAACGTTGATGCCCTGCACCGGCAGCACATCCACATTCGGGATGTTTCGCGCGGCGAGTGCGAAATTATCCTGCAGCGAAGCGCCATCGATGATGAGCGCGTTCGTGAGGCCCAAGCCATCGAACTTGCCGCGCAGATGCGCTGTTTTGGGCTCCGCCAGCTCCGCCTTATCGAGCACCACGATGGCGTTCGATTTGGCTTTCGACGAAAGCGCATGCTTCAAAGCGAGCGCGCGCACCTTCTTCGGAAGGTCGTGGGCGTGGCTGCGCGGGACGGGACCGAACGCGCGGCCGCCTCCGCGGAATTGGGGCGGCTTGTCATTGCCGTGACGCGCCTGGCCCGTGCCCTTCTGCTTGTAGATCTTCTTGTTCGGCCCGTTCACTTCGCTGCGCGCCTTAGCCTTGTGCGTGCCGGCCTGGCGCTTCGAAAGCTGATAGCGAACCATGCGCTGCAGGATATCCGCGCGCGGCTCCAAGGCGAAAACAGCGTCGCTGAGTTCAATGCTTCCGGCGGAGGAAGCATCGAGGGTGATCACATCCGCCTTCATTTCGCCCCCGCTTCCGCGCCTACGGCGCCGTCGTTGGTTGGTTTGCGGAAAGCGCCCGGCTTCGGAGCCTCTTTTGGGAGGGGCCGCTTGACCGCATCCCGAAGCATGACCCAACCGCCCTTGGCGCCGGGAACCGCGCCCCGGACCAGGATCAGCCCGCGATCGGCATCTGTGCGAACCACTTGCAAATTCTGCGTAGTGATGCGCTCGACGCCATAATGCCCGGCCATCTTCTTGCCTTTGAAGGTCTTGCCGGGGTCTTGCCGGTTACCGGTCGAACCATGGCTGCGGTGCGAGATCGACACGCCGTGCGTGGCGCGCAAGCCGCCGAAATTCCAGCGCTTCATGGCGCCCGCGAAGCCCTTGCCGATGCTTGTTCCGGTCACGTCCACGAACTGGCCGGGCACGAAGTGATCCGCCGTCAGCTCAGCGCCGACCTCGATGAAATTCTCGGGCGAAACGCGGAACTCCACGACCTTGGCCTTCGGCTCAACCTGCGCCTTGGCGAAGTGGCCGCGCTGAGCGCGTGTCACATTCTTCACCTTGCGGCTGCCCGCGCCAAGTTGCACCGCCGTATAGCCGTTCGCTTCTTGCGTCCGGTGCGCAACCACCTGACATTGATCGAGTTTCAACACCGTCACGGGCACATGCTCGCCCGCGTCAGTGAAGATCCGCATCATGCCAACTTTCTGTGCCAACAATCCCGATCGCATCGGTCTGCCTCAGTTTCCGTAAGTTCCCTCTCGATGACCGCGGCCACCGGGGCGTCTTCTAATTCCATGTAACTCAACCCCGGCCCAGTCGAGGGGCCACGGCCACAAACCTAGAGCTTGATCTCGACGTCTACGCCGGCGGCGAGATCGAGCTTCATCAGCGCATCCACTGTCTGCGGGGTCGGATCGACGATGTCGATCAGCCGCTTATGCGTGCGCATCTCGAACTGCTCGCGGCTTTTCTTGTCGATGTGCGGCGAGCGGTTGACCGTGTAGCGCTCGATGCGAGTCGGGAGCGGGATCGGCCCCCGCACGTCCGCGCCTGTCCGCTTCGCAGTGTTGACAATCTCCTTGGTGGAGGTGTCGAGCACACGGTGATCGAACGCCTTTAGCCGGATGCGGATCGTTTGGCCTGCCATGTCACACTCCCAAAAGAAGAGGCGCCCCGAGGGACGCCCGCTCCCCAATTCCCGTAGTTATTTAATGATGCTTGCGACGACGCCGGCGCCGACCGTACGGCCGCCTTCGCGGATCGCGAAACGAAGCTTCTCTTCCATGGCGATCGGCACAATCAGCTCGACTTCCATGGATATGTTATCGCCCGGCATCACCATCTCGGTGCCTTCCGGAAGATGCACAACGCCCGTCACGTCCGTCGTACGGAAGTAGAACTGCGGGCGATAGTTCCCGAAGAACGGTGTGTGGCGGCCGCCTTCTTCCTTCGTGAGGATGTAGGCTTCCGCCCTGAACCGGGTATGCGGCGTCACCGAGCCGGGCTTGCAGAGAACCTGACCGCGCTCCACCGCCTCGCGATCGATACCGCGGAGCAGGCAACCCACGTTGTCGCCAGCCTCGCCCTGATCGAGCAGCTTGCGGAACATTTCGACGCCGGTGACGACGGATTTCACGGTCGGCTTGATACCGACGATCTCGACTTCCTCGCCAACCTTCACCACGCCGCGCTCGATACGGCCGGTCACAACGGTGCCGCGTCCAGAGATCGAGAACACGTCTTCGATCGGCATCAGGAAGGGCTGGTCGCGCGGACGCTCAGGCAGCGGGATGTACTTGTCGACTTCTTCCATCAACTTGTGAATGGATTGCCAGCCGAGTTCTCCCTTGTCTTCTTCCAGCGCCAGCCTCGCGGAGCCCTTGACGATCGGAATGTCATCGCCAGGGAATTCGTACTTGGACAGAAGCTCGCGGATTTCGAGCTCGACCAGCTCCAGAAGCTCCGGGTCGTCGAGAAGGTCGACCTTGTTCATGTACACAACGAGCGCGGGCACGCCGACCTGACGAGCGAGAAGAATGTGCTCGCGGGTTTGCGGCATCGGGCCGTCGGCCGCGGACACAACCAGGATCGCGCCGTCCATTTGCGCGGCGCCGGTGATCATGTTCTTCACGTAGTCGGCGTGGCCGGGGCAATCGACGTGCGCATAGTGGCGATTCGGCGTCTCGTATTCCACGTGAGCGGTCGAGATGGTGATGCCGCGAGCCTTTTCTTCGGGGGCCTTATCGATCTGATCGTAGGCGGTAAAGGTCGCGCCGCCGGATGCCGCCAGCACTTTCGTGATCGCAGCCGTCAGGGAGGTTTTGCCATGGTCGACGTGACCGATGGTCCCGATATTCAAATGGGGCTTGGTGCGCGCGAATTTTGCCTTGGCCATTTGGCTCTCCGTTCTTCCTCTTTCATGCCGGTCTAGTGACTAGCCGGAAAAAGCTCCTGACTGACTCTTGTTATTTCCGCTCAAGCGAATTTCGCTTGAACCTCTTCTGCCACGTTCTGCGGAACCTGCGCATAGTGGTCGAACTGCATCGTAAACTGCGCGCGTCCCTGGCTCATCGAGCGCAGCGTGTTCACATAGCCGAACATATTTGCGAGCGGCACCATGGCGTTGATGACCGTGGCGTTACCGCGCATTTCCTGTCCGAGGATCTGGCCGCGGCGGCTCGTAAGATCGCCGATCACGCCGCCCACATAATCTTCGGGCGAAACCACCTCGACCTTCATGATCGGCTCAAGCAACTTCGGGCCGGCTTTTTGCGCGCCTTCGCGGAATGCGGCTCGGGATGCGATTTCGAACGCCAGCGCGCTCGAGTCCACCTCGTGGTAGGCGCCGTCGATGAGGGACACTTTCAGGTCAAGCATTGGGAAGCCAGCCAGAATGCCGTTTTCCAGCACGCTTTTCACGCCTTTTTCGACGCCAGGGATATATTCTTTTGGAACAGCGCCGCCAACGATCTTGCTCTCGAACGCAAATCCCGCGCCTTGCTCCTGCGGTTCCAGAACGAGTTTCACACGTGCGAACTGGCCGGTACCGCCGGTCTGTTTCTTGTGCGTGTAATCCACTTCCTGCTTGCGGGTAATCGTCTCACGGTAAGCAACCTGCGGAGCACCCACTGTTGCCTCGACCTTGAACTCGCGCCGCATGCGGTCCACGATGATTTCCAGGTGAAGCTCGCCCATCCCCTTGATGATGGTCTGGCCGCTTTCGGGATCGGTCGACACGCGGAAAGACGGGTCTTCCTGTGCCAACCGGCTGAGCGCCATGCCCATTTTTTCCTGATCGGCCTTGGTCTTGGGCTCCACTGCAACCTCGATAACGGGGTTCGGGAACTCCATGCGCTCCAGGATCACGGGCTTGTTCGGATCGCAGAGCGTATCGCCGGTGATCACATCTTTCAGCGAGGCAATGGCGACGATGTCGCCTGCGAAGGCTTCCTTGATGTCTTCGCGGCTGTTTGCGTGCATAAGGAGCATGCGGCCGATACGTTCTTTCTTGTCTTTTACCGTGTTGATAAGCTGCATGGCCGTCTCGACCTTGCCGGAATAAACGCGGCAGAAGGTCAAGGAGCCGACAAACGGGTCATTCATGATCTTGAAGGCGAGCATAGCCAATGGCTCGTCGTCAGAGGATCTGCGCACCGTCTCTTCGCCCGTCTTCACGTCGATCGCCTTGATCGGCGGGATGTCAACCGGCGACGGCAGATAGTCAAGGACACCGTCGAGCAGCGGCTGCACGCCCTTGTTTTTGAAGGCGGAGCCACAGAATACCGGGTAGAAGTGGCTGGCGATGGTGCCCTTGCGGATGAGCCGCTTCAGCGTTGCCTCGTCGGGATGCTCGCCTTCGAGGTAAGCGTGAAGCACTTCGTCATCGAGCTCGACGGCCATCTCGACGAGCTTGTTGTGATATTCCTTCGCCTTGTCGAGCAGATCGGCCGGGATATCGATGTCGCGGAAGCTCGCGCCAAGCGTATCCTCGTCCCAGACCACGCCCTTCATGCGGACGAGGTCGACGATGCCCTTGAAGTCGCTCTCAACGCCGATCGGCAACTGCAGGACAAGCGGTTTCGCACCCAGACGATCAATGACGGACCGCACGCAGTCGTAGAAGTCCGCGCCAATCTTATCCATCTTGTTGACGAAAATCATGCGGGGCACGTTGTACTTGTCGCCTTGGCGCCAAACCGTCTCGGTTTGAGGCTCAACGCCTTGGTTTGCATCGAGAAGAGCGACCGCGCCGTCGAGCACGCGAAGGCTGCGCTCCACTTCGATGGTGAAGTCCACGTGGCCGGGCGTGTCGATAATGTTGACGCGCTTGCCTTTCCAGTAAGCAGTCGTCGCAGCAGACGTAATCGTAATGCCGCGCTCTTGCTCCTGCTCCATCCAGTCCATCGTCGCGGCGCCGTCATGCACCTCGCCGATTTTGTGGCTCTTGCCGGTATAGTACAAAATGCGCTCAGTCGTGGTCGTCTTACCAGCATCGATGTGAGCCATGATGCCGATATTACGATAGTCTTCGATTGGGGTCTGACGCGCCATGACTAAGCCCTCGCCGTCCTAAACTTTACCATCGGTAATGCGAGAACGCCCGATTGGCTTCCGCCATCTTGTGCGTATCTTCGCGTTTCTTCACCGCAGTTCCGCGGTTATTCGCGGCGTCCAGCAACTCACCGGAAAGCCGCTCTTCCATCGTGTTCTCGTTCCGGCCGCGCGCCGCGGTGATGATCCAGCGGATCGCCAGCGCCTGACGGCGGTCGTTTCTCACCTCAACCGGCACCTGATAGGTGGCGCCGCCAACCCGGCGGGAGCGTACTTCGATTGCAGGCTTCACATTGTTCAAAGCCTCATGGAAAAGCTCGATGCCATCGCGCTTCGCCTTTTGCTCGATGCGCTCAAGCGCACCATAGACAATGCTCTCCGCAGCCGACTTCTTGCCTTCGAACATGAGGCTATTCATAAACTTGGTAATAACAAGATCGCCGTACTTCGGGTCCGGGATGATCTCGCGTTTTTCAGCTCTATGCCGCCGTGACATGCTTTTTCCTCAGTCTTATTTCGGCCGCTTCGCGCCGTATTTCGAACGGCGCTGCTTACGCTTCGCCACGCCCTGCGTGTCGAGCACGCCGCGAATGATGTGATAGCGGACGCCGGGAAGGTCCTTCACGCGGCCGCCGCGGATGAGCACCACGGAGTGCTCCTGCAAATTATGGCCTTCACCCGGGATATAGCTCGTGACCTCGAAGCCATTCGTCAGACGGACGCGCGCGACTTTCCGTAAAGCCGAGTTCGGCTTTTTTGGCGTCGTCGTGTAGACGCGCGTGCACACGCCGCGCTTCTGCGGGCATTCCGTCATTGCCGGCACTTTGTTTCGCTTGACCGGCGCCACGCGCGGCTTGCGGATCAATTGCTGTATCGTTGGCATCAACGCTTCCAAATCAAAACGGCGGAAGGACCGGCGGAAAATCCGTTACCCGGTCCGATGAAGACGAATGAGATTCTTGAGGACTGGGCCTCTTGATCTCGGGATATAATGTTTCCGGTGTCTTCGCGGCAGTGTTTAAGCGAAAAACGCGCGTTAGCGCGCGCAAACCTGCTTACTACCTGCCACCAGAGTGTGCGCAAAATAGGTGGCCGCGCTTGGCCCGTCAAGCTCAAATTTGTCTTATTTTCGGCAGTTTGAACATTGTTGATTCGGTGTTGCAGCTAAGAAGAAGCTCAGACGCCGCAAGAAAAACAGCACGGAAAATCGCGTCACCTTCGATCGGTTCTCAACACATCGCCGGGGAACAGCGCAGAGCCGCCGGCGTTGCACCTTTTGAAACGGAGGTCCACGATGGCGAATGAAACACCGTCCGGCCGAAGACGGGCTTCTCAGCCGGGCCGTGGAATTGGCGCGCGACCCATCGAGAAAAGCACCGTCGAAGTGCGGCAAGGCCGCCGGGGACAGCACGTCCTTTACATCCTCGCGATAAGCTTGGCCTTGGCCATCTTAGCGGGCTTTGTCATCTATTTCTATCATGCCCAGTGATGCTTCAGGCCGATCCGTCGCCGCCGCGGCCTATGCGGGCAGCGATTGTGCCTGTCGCGACGCCCACGATGGCCCCGGCCAGGATGTCGCTCAGCCAGTGGTAGTCCGCGCCGAGCAATCCAACGGCCACTGCGATAACGAGCGCGACGCCGAGCCATCGAAGCTTCGGATAGAGCAGCCAGAGCGCTCCCGCCAGCGCGGCGGTCGCTGTGGTATGACCGGACGGGAATGAGGCATATCCCTGGCCACCGTGAAATGGGAAAAATCCGAATGTCCTGTTGCCGAAATAAGAAGGATTGTTGTTGACCCACGTTTCCGGCCAGGTGCGTCCGAAAACCTCCTTCAACTCGTAAGTCAGAACTCCGGCAATCAATATCGCGCAGCATACGCGCAGAAGCGCCAACTCGGTGGGGGTGAGCGAGCCGCGCGCAAGGGCTCTTGCCCCCACGAAAGCAGCGACAATCGAAGCCGCCGGGGCGAGAGGTTTCACGAGATAGGTTAGCCAAATGAAAACCGGCACGCCGTTAAAGTAGGGGCGCAACGCTTCTGCGAGCGGCCTGTCTAAGAAGAAAAAGCTCAAGGCGACCAGGGCAATGAGGGCGGCGAAGACAAAGATGGGCCGGCCTAGCCGGCTGCCTCCTTTGGCGCCGGACTCTACAATGAGCTTCTTATCCATGCAGTGAACCTCCGCCGCTTATCCAGCCAGGCTTGCGGCGATGTTGACGGTCAGCGCCAGAACCGCGGTGTTGAAGAAGAAAGACACGGTGGCATGCAAAGTGACCAGCCGCCGCAAGGCGCGAGACCTGATCGAAGTGTCCGAGGTTTGCGAGGTCGCGCCGACAGAGGTCGAAAAATAGAGGAAGTCCCAATAATCGGGTTGTTCGCATCCGGGAAAAATCAGGCCGCCGCCTGCGTCGCTGCCGGTGTCGGGCCGGTAGAAGTCGTGCGCGTAATGAAGTGCAAAGGCGACCTGCGTCACAATCCAGGAGATCATGATCGTGATCACTGCGAGGGCCGCCAGGAAAAGCTTCTCGGGCGGCTCCGTCGTTGGAAGCTTCGCCTCAACGATCAGGCCTGCAATCGCCGCGAAGCTTGCCGTTATGGCAAGCAAAATGATCGTCAAAATCACCAGGCGGCTGTCGTCCCGGCGCGCAGCTCTCGCTTTGATACGGTCGGCGCCGCATGCGAATATCAGGCGAAACGCGAAAAGCAGATAGATAAGCCCCCCGACATCCCATGCTATGGTGGCTCTCATCATGCGGGGCCAGCCGTGCGGCAGGAAAATAAGCGCGAGGACGCTTCCGATGATGGCGCCGTAGAACCTCGGGCGCATCATGATCGATTGCATGAGAGCCATCGGGTTGTACCAGCTTCGAGCCCGTGACTTCGCCATGACTGCCCCCAGAAGGATCCCTATGCGCCCGCCGACTGTTTGCGATTTTCGCCATCGCGCGTCAATCCACGTTTGCTCGAAGTTTCAGGAACGGCTTACGTGGCCGGGAGAATTGGAATTCGGCAAGGGCTGGTGTCTCGCCATGGAGCCCCAATGTAGAGATTGTGTTTCCGCAGAAGGCGGCGGACGCCGGCGTTCCGCACCCAAACGGCCCTCAAACCAAAGCGTCATCATATTCGGGAGAAAGAACATGCCATTGCAAGCAGTCCGGGCCCCGGTCTCGCACCCAGTCGACATCTCCGATCTTCGTCCTACGCAAATCACCGTGGGCTGCCGGGAGGTGGAAACACGCGCTGCCAAGATGAAGAAACTCGCCGGGAAGGATGGCGAGAAGCTGTTGCGCACGCACATCATCCCGGTCGTGAAAGGGCCGAAGGATCGATTTTACGTGATCGACCATCATCATCTCTGCCGCGCCCTCATGCTTGCGGGCATGGATAAAGTGTCGGTGACGGTTGTGTTGAACCTGCAACGCTTGGACACGGATGCGTTTTGGGTCTTCATGGACAACAGGGGCTTGGTCCATCCCTTCGATGAGGATGGGAAGCGGAAAGGTTACGAAGACATCCCGAAAGCGATCAAGAATATGGTGGACGATCCTTTCCGGAGCCTCGCCGGCGCGCTGCGGCGCAAGGGCGGATACGCCAAGGACACGACGCCGTTCAGCGAATTTCTTTGGGCTGATTTTTTGAGGCGGCGTTTCAACCGCAGCGAGGTTGAGAAGAATTTCGAAGCGACGCTCGAAGCCGCCTACGAACTCGCCAAAAGAACGGAAGCTGACTACCTTCCCGGCTGGTGCGGCCCTGTAGAAGAAGACGGGTAGATGCATCCCCCTGTCCGGTTGCTCACGCAGTGAGCGCGCCTCTCCCGGCGGGAGAGGTCGGCTCGCTTGGCGTGCTTGCTTTTGAGCGGACTCGCGGGCGGAGCCGCTTTCGCGCTTCCGAGGACGGCCGCAGGCTCAAGAGAAAGGTCCAAGTGTTGAGCCAATCTTAAGGCCGAACCTGGCTTGATAGGCCCGGCGACGGCGTACCTCGTCCGGACCTTGCGCGGCGGCTGGCGGTTCGATCTGATTTGTCATGCTGACTCCTTAGTATATGTCACCATGCAAACGCGTGCTTTGAAAAGCAGTTTCCAGATCGAAGTGTAGAGCAAATTGGCCAGCACGATCCTACGGGCGCAAGGCTTACCGGCAGCTAAGCGTTTCGCAGTTGTTCGATCGAGGCGCTAGGTAATACAAGCGGCAAGTCAAGGACGCGTGTTCCAATTACTCCCCGGAAAGCGCTCGCCTTAACACTTTTTAATACAACGGCAAGTGGTTTGTAACATTCGCTTTCTTATATGATCGCTACGGTCAATCCATTCAGGGGAGTACAAAGCTGATGGCATCCGGACGAATCCAGGATGATACAGGCAAGAGCCACGCGGCGCGGCGTTTCCGGCCTGCGGGTGCTATCGTGGGGGCGGGTCTGCTGAGCGCCAGTTTTATGGCGGCGATCCCGGCGGCCACGCTTTTTGTTGGCGGCGCTGCCGCGCAGGACATGCGCGGTCCCAATGCTCCGGCTAGTTTCGCGGACTTGGCCGACAAGGTCAGGCCTGCTGTCGTAAGCGTCAATGTCAAGTCGCGCGGCGCTATCGGCGACGTTTCAAATCGCGATTTTCCCATGCCCGATCTGCCGCCGGACCATCCGCTTCGGGAATTCTTCGACCAGTTCAAGCACGGCCAGCCTGAGCGCAGGCCGACGCGCGCACAAGGCTCCGGCTTTCTCATTTCCGCTGATGGATATATCGTAACCAACCATCACGTCGCGGATAAAGCCGACGAGATCGAAATCACATTCGAGAATGAAGAGAAGTACAAAGCCAGGATCATTGGCAGCGACAGCCGTACGGACATCGCACTCTTGAAGGTCGACGCGAAAAAGAAGTTCGACCATTGGCTTGAGTTCGCCGACGTAACACCGCGTGTAGGCGACTGGGTGCTGGCCGTCGGTAACCCCTTCGGTCTCGGCGGCACGGTTACGGCCGGCATCGTCTCGGCCTCGGGGCGCGACATCGGCTCCGGGCCTTACGACTTCCTGCAGATCGATGCGGCAGTGAACCGCGGCAACTCGGGCGGCCCAAGCGTCAACCTCGACGGGAAAGTCGTCGGCGTGAACACCGCGATCTATAGCCCAAGCGGCGGCAGCGTCGGCATCGCGTTCGCAATCCCTGCTTCCACAGCCAGGGACGTGGTTCAAAAGCTCAAGGATAAGGGCAAGGTGAGCAGCGGCTGGCTCGGCGTTCAAATTCAGAACGTGGACGAGAACATTGCCGAAAGCCAAGGGCTCAGGGATGCGAAGGGCGCGCTCGTGGCGAAAATCCTCTCGGAGGGCCCGGCCGCGAAGTCCGATCTGAAGGCGCGCGACATCATCCAGCAAGTGAATGGAAAGCCCGTCGGCAACTCACGCGAACTCGCCAGGACGATCGCTGCTCTGGCCCCCGGCTCCGATGCACGCCTGCACATTTTCCGGAATGGCGAGGAACACGACATCACCGTCAAGCTTGGCGAGTTTCCGAACAACGACAAGGTCGCGGCCCTTAGCGGCAACGGCGGAGACGAAAACGAATCCGGCAGCAAGGAGCTGGAGGATCTCGGCTTGACGCTCGTTCCCGCACCCGATTTTCCGGGAAGCAAGTCCAAGGAAGGCGTGGCGGTGTCGGGTGTCGATCCGAATTCGAAAGCGGCCGATCAGGGCCTGAAGCGCGGCGACATCATCATCGAAGTCAACGGCAAGGCCGTAGCCACTCCCGACGAGGTTGCGGATGGCATCCGCGAGGCGCGCGAGAAGGGCCGGAAGAACGTCCTTCTCCAGGTGAAGAGCCGCGATCAGCAGCGCTTCCTGGCGCTTCCTATCGAAGCCAAGCCCGAAACCGGCAAAGACCAGGACAGCAAGGAACCGGTCACCACGGAAAAAGACCAGGATACGAAGAAGCGCGACAAACACTAACCTGCCGATAAAGGCGAGGGCTTCGGCCCTCGTCTTCCTGCCTTTTGCCGGGCTAGCAGCCTTTGAAAAAGGGATGCTGCCCATGGTTCGACAGGACTTAACTCGTCGATAACACCCGGCCTCATCCTGAGCTTGTCGAAGGATGAAGCCAAGAGTTCCCGGTTTTCACCGGCCTGCTAGCTAAGTGTTCATTTTGGGAATGGTGCTCACATGCGAGTACTGATCGTTGAGGACGACCGTACGGCGGCGGATTTTCTCGCAAAAGCGCTGGGCGAAGCCGACTACCAGACCGAAATCGCGGGCGATGGCGAAACGGGCCTTGAACTGGCAAGCAATTCCTCTTTTGGCGTGCTCATCGTGGACAGGATGCTCCCGAAGCTCGACGGCCTCTCGCTCGTGGAGCGCCTTCGGGCGCGCGGCGACCGCACCCCGGTGCTCATCCTAAGCGCTCTTGGCGCCGTCGACGACCGTGTCAAAGGCCTCCGGTCCGGCGGCGACGACTATCTGCCAAAACCCTATTCTCTCGTGGAACTCGTGGCGCGGGTCGAAGCGCTGGCGCGCAGGGGACCATCCGAGGGCGCCGTTACCACCTATAGCGTGGGCGACCTCGTACTCGACCGCCTTGCGCACAAAGTGACGCGCGGCGGCGAGACCATATTGCTGCAACCGCGCGAATACCGGCTTCTCGAATATCTGATGCGCCACGCCGGTCAGGTAGTTACGCGCACCATGCTTCTGGAAAATGTTTGGGATTATCACTTCGATCCGCAAACCAACGTCATCGACGTTCATATCTCGCGGCTCCGCAGTAAAATCGATAAAGGGCAAGGCAAACCGCTTCTGGAAACTGTGCGGGGCGCGGGTTACATGATCCGCGATGACCGCCGTTGATTTTGTAAGACTTGTTCCCCGCCTGATACTCGCGTCGCCTTTCCGGCTTTTCGCGATTTACGTCTCGTTGTTCTGCGCTGCCGTTGCTGCGGTTTTCATCTACGCCTCGTTCGCCATGCTCAGCTTCCTCAGCCACGAGGCGGAAACTTCGGTGCAGACCGATTTCGATTTCATGACGGCGCGTTATCGCGATGGCGGCCTGCCTTCGCTCGTCAACGCGATTTCCGAGCATTCCGCCCCTGCGAACAATACGCTGTATCTTCTGACTGATGGCAACGGCCGTTGGCTTGCCGGCAATCTCGACACTGTCGCAGCCGACCTGTGGGACACCCAAGGCGCTGCGCAATTCTCCTTCCGCAAGCGCGGAAGCGATCGGAGCGAGCGTCAGGCTTTCGGCATCGTCGCCCGGCTCCCCGGCGGCCTTCATCTTATTGTGGCCCGCGATATCGAGAGCCAGGAGACGCTGAAGCGGCTGCTGCGGACGGCTTTCGTCCTCGGCTATGCGCTCATCATCATCATTGGAACGGCCGGCGCTGTGATTGTGAGCCGAAGGGTTCTGCGCCGCGTCGATGCCGCCTCGAACGCGGCGCGGTCCATCATGCAAGGCAACCTTGCCGAACGGCTCCCGGTCGCAGGGCGCAACGACGAATTCGACCGCCTGAGCCAAAACTTGAACGCTATGCTCGACCGCATCCAGGATCTGATGGCTGGGCTAAAGAATGTCTCCGACAATATCGCCCACGACCTGAAGACGCCGCTTCACCGGCTGCGCACCAGGGCCGAGCGTGCGCTGCAATCGAGCCGCTCTCCCGAAAAGCTCGCGGAAGCGCTTGGCTCCGTCATCGAGGAAGCCGATACGCTGATCCAGACTTTCGATGCGCTGCTCAGCATCGCGCGCCTGGAGGCCGGCTCCCGGTCGGAGAGTTTCGGGCCGCTGAATGTGTGCGCGCTGATCCGCGATGTGGCCGACCTTTACGAGCCCGCCGCGGAGGAGCGCGGTCTGTCTTTGCGGCTTTCCTGCTCCGGCGATATCATGATGGCGGGTGAGAAACATCTGATCGGCCAGGCGCTCGCGAACCTCTTGGACAACGCGATCAAATACGCTGTTCCGGCGCCGAAAGCCGCGCCTGGGGAGAGCGCGAAACAGTCGGATGTCGAGATCGGGATCGAAGACAAGGGCGATA
This sequence comes from uncultured Alphaproteobacteria bacterium, assembly GCA_963834165.1. Classification (GTDB taxonomy): domain Bacteria; phylum Pseudomonadota; class Alphaproteobacteria; order Rhizobiales; family Rhodomicrobiaceae; genus Rhodomicrobium. Next base: position 326,742 of record CAWIAL010000016.1, read on the forward strand.
CCGTGGACATCGTGGTTTCGGACCGCGGCCCTGGCATCCCGAAAAAGGATCGCGAGCGCGTCCTGCAGCGGTTCGTGCGCCTTCAGCCGAGCCGGTCAATTCCCGGAAGCGGGCTTGGCCTCAGCCTCGTCGCCGCCGTTGCGCGGCTTCATGACGGCGCGGTTTCGCTGGAGGACAATGAGCCGGGGTTGACGGTGCGCCTCACGCTGAAGAAGAACATGTCTCCGGCGGAGGCGGAGAGCTATGCCCAGGAATGTTCGCTGGTAAGCCATGAAGGCTGATCCTTCTTCGCTTTCGGAGAGATTGCGGACCGCTCCTGCCGACGCGGCAGGAACAGGCCGGGCCGCACTGGAGAGGGTGCTTTCGGCGCTTGGTGCGAACGATGGCCGCGCCGTATTCCCGGAAAGCGTATTGGAATTTTTGAGCGGCGTTTTCGCAGGCTCTTCTTTTCTCTTCGGGCTGGCGGAGCGGCGCCCCGAGCGCCTCGCGCTGACGCTCAACGCGCCTCCCGAAGACCGCTTTGCCGAAATCCTGGCGCGGGCGGCGAAGGAGGCTGCGGCTGCAGCCGGCATACGCGAAATCATGAGCGTGCTCAGGCAGGCAAAAAACGAGGTCGCCTTCCTGATCGCGATCGCCGATCTTGGTGGCGTCTGGACGGTGGAAGAGGTCACGCGAAGGTTGAGCGAGGCCGCCGGTCTTTTCGTGAGCCTCGCCGTGCGTTTTCTTCTCATGCGCGCAGCGCAGGCGGGGCAGATCCAGCCGCGTGACCCGGCCGCGCCGGAAGAGGGAAGCGGCTTCATCGTGCTCGCCATGGGCAAATTCGGCGCTCACGAGCTGAATTACTCCAGCGACATCGATCTCATCATCTTTTTCGACCGCGACGCCGCCCCACTGGCCCCGGACGTCCAGCCCGCAGCTTTTTTCGTCCGCCTAACGCGCGACCTGGTTCACATCCTCCAGGAGCGGACCGCGGACGGCTACGTGTACCGCACCGATCTGCGCCTGCGCCCCGATCCAGGCTCCACTCAGGCCGCGATTTCGACCGAGGCGGCCTTCCGCTATTACGAAAGCCTCGGCCAGAATTGGGAACGTGCCGCCATGATCAAGGCGCGGCCCGTCGCCGGCGACATCGCCGCGGGCGAAGCCTTCCTTGAGGCTCTCAGCCCATACATCTGGCGCAAATATCTCGACTACAACGCGATTGCCGACATCCACGCCATGAAGCGGCAAATCCATGCGGCGAAGGGCCATGAACAGATTGCGGTCGCCGGCCATAATCTGAAGCTCGGGCGCGGCGGCATCCGCGAAATCGAGTTTTTCGTGCAGTCGCAGCAGCTTATCGCGGGCGGCCGCCAGCGCGCGCTTCGCTCCAGGCAAACGCTGGCGGCGCTCAACACGTTGGCGGAATTCGACTGGATCAGCCCTGCGGTGCGCGACGATCTCGGCGAGGCCTATCGCTATCTGCGGCGCATGGAGCATCGCCTGCAAATGATGGCGGACCAGCAGACCCATACGCTTCCCTCTTCGCCTCAAGAGCTTGCCCGTTTTGCAGCCTTTGCAGGCTACGCGCAGCTTGCGGATTTCGAGCGCGACCTCCGCCATGCCATGCAGACGGTGCAGAAGCACTATGCAGCCCTGTTCGAAAGCGTTCCGGCGCTCACCGCGCGGCGCGTTGGCGGGAACCTCGTATTTACCGGCGACACCGACGACCCGGCCACGGCGGAGACGCTTGCAAAGCTTGGATTCAAGAACACCTCGGCGGCAATCGCGGCCATCAAGGGCTGGCATTACGGCCGCTATCCCGCCATGCGCAGCGCCCGCGCCCGCGAAAACCTGACCGAGTTCACGCCAGCGCTGCTGGAGGCGCTCGGGGCTACGGGCGACCCGGACCTTGCGCTGGCGACCTTCGACAAATTCCTGAGCGAGGTGCCGACTGCGCTCCAGCTTTTCGCCATGCTTCGCGCCAATCCGAGCTTGTTGCAGCTTGTCGCCCAGATCATGGGCTCCGCTCCAAGGCTGGCCCGCCTTCTCACGCGCCGCCGCCGCATCATGGATGCCATCCTCGACCCGGGATATCTTGGCGGCAGGCCGTCCGGCGACGAGGTGCGCCGCCTGATGCATCGAGAGATCATGGAAGCAGGCGCCTATGAGGACCGCCTCAACCGTGCCCGCATCACCGGCCAGGAGCAAATGTTCTCCGTTGGCGTTCAGCTTCTCTCGGGGCAGCTCACGCCGCGGCAGGCGGGCGAGGCCTACTCGCTCGTCGCCGAAGCGGCTATCGAAACGCTTCTCGAAGTGGTGCAGGCTCATTACGGCGGAGCCTTGCCGCCGCCGGCCGTCATCGCCATGGGGAAACTCGGCGGCCATGAGACGACGGCCTCTTCGGATGTCGATCTGATTGTCATTTATGACGCCCCGCCGGAGGCTGCGCCGCAGGCATCGCAGCACTACGCGCGCATGACGCAGCGGCTGATCAGCGCCATTTCGGCTCCCACTTCCGAAGGGGAGCTTTACGCGGTCGATATGCGTCTCAGGCCATCCGGCAAGGCGGGTCCAGTCGCCGTTCGCCTCGATGGTTTCTCCTCCTATCAGCGGAAAGAGGCGTGGACCTGGGAGCATCTGGCGCTGACGCGTGCCCGCCCCATCGCGGGGCCGCCGGAGCTTCGCAAACGTTTGAGCGAGATCATCCGCGAGGTTTTGACCTCGCCGCGGGATCGCTCAAAGGCCGCCGCCGATGTTCGCGAAATGCGGGCCATGATCGAAAAGGAGAAGGGCACGCGCGATATCTGGCAGATCAGGAACTATAATGGTGGTCTCGTGGATATCGAGTTCATCGCGCAGTTCCTGCAGATCGTGCATGCCGCTGAGAACCCTGCGATCCTCGATCAGAATACCGCAAATGCGCTTGGCAACCTCGCAAGGGCCGGCTTCCTGTCCGCACAAGACGGCGATGCGCTCCTTCGCGCCGCCGAGCTGTACCAGGGCATCGGGCAAATATTGAGGCTCTGCGCCGAAGGCGCGTTCGACCCTGGCGCCGCCCCGCGCGACCTTGTCGATCTTCTGTTGCATGTCACCGGCGAGCCGGATCTGGCGAGGCTGGAAGCTCGGCTGCGCGCTTCTTACGCCGAGGTCGCAGAGCTTTTTGCGAAGCACATTATCTGAAGCTTGACCAGCTTGTGGATGAGAATGGGGGCAAGCGCGACCGGAGGCGACAGCGGGTATCGACAAGCATTGCCAATGTTGAAACTGCTTCACGCCAAATTGTGACTAAAACTGATCAAAGCGGCATTGCCAAAAGAGCTTTGACGCCACTCCACCTAAGCTTGGCATTCCAGCATCGGCACAACCGAAAATTCCAACCGGAACTTCGCTGGTGGAAGTATCTTGCCGCTAACGCGTTCGGCATGACTTTTCTTTCTATCCGCACAATTTAGTGAGGCACAAAAACGTTAGTAGAACCATTTTCTCGCATTGGTTAGTTTCACGGCTCAGGCGAGTAAAGGTTCCCATGTCGGCGCCAATCAGCGTTCCCTTTTGCGGTGTTGCGGTGATGGCGAAAGCGTCACGCGCCGGCCGCACGAAAACACGGCTTTGTCCTCCCTTCACGCTTGAGGAGGCGGCCGACTTCAACACAGCCTTTTTGCAAGACGTTGCGGAAAATCTCACCGCCGCCGCCACTGAAACGAGTCTCGCAGGCTCGATGGCGTATGGGCCGTCGGGGAGCGAGACTTTCTTTCGAGCGATTCTGCCCTATCCGGTCGACCTTTACGAGGTTTGGTACCCGGATTTCGGGGATTGCCTGCGCGAGGCGATGAGATGCCAGTTCTCCGCCGGATATCGCGCAGCTTGCGTGCTGAACTCGGACAGTCCGACATTGCCCACCGCCGTGCTCGCCGAAATGGTCGAGGTACTCGCTCGCCCCGGCGACAGGGCCGTGCTGGGACCGTCTACAGATGGAGGGTATTACCTCCTGGCCTGCAAGACGCTTCATCCGCGTCTCTTCAAGAATGTGGCCTGGAGCACGGGTCTTGTAGCCGCGCAAACGCTTCGGCGTGCGGCGGAAATCGGCCTTCCCGTCCATATTCTGCCCGAGTGGTACGACGTTGACGACTGTGCTTCGATAAGCGTGCTCGCGGGCGAGCTTCTTGAAAGGAAGGCATTTTCGCCCGGCTTGCGGTCCAGCCCGGCGCGGCATTCGGCGAAGCTTCTGCAGGCTATGTCCGCAAGATCGAACCTGAGAGACCGGCTTGACCGGCACCTCGTTGACACCCGTCCCATAGTTCCCCTCGCGGAGGCTGCTGCATGAGGGCGGTTCGCGGACCGCACGCCTTCATGACCGCAGCGGCGGCGCTCCTCCTTTCCATGATCGGGGGCTCCGTTGCGCTTTTCGCGATGAACCATGACACGGTTGTCTACCTGACTCTCGCGCAAGGCGCGCTCTATGCGCTTTTCGCCTGGCTGCTTTGGCGCGAGAGGCACCGGCTGTCCGAGGCCGAGAACCGGCGTTACCTCTTTTATTTGCTGGCGATTGCGATCCTGATGCGCGGGCTCCTCTTGTTCGCGACGCCGCATTCAACCGACATTTATCGCTATGTTTGGGATGGCCGCGTCCAGGCGGACGGCATCAACCCCTATCGGTACGTGCCAGCCGATCCCGCGCTCGCTCATCTGCGCGACAGCACCATATACCCTGGCGTGAACCGCAAGGAGTATGCGCCAACGATCTACCCGCCAATGGCGCAGGCGGTCTACTTTCTGGTGACACGCGTGAGCGAGACCGTTACCGCTATGAAGGCGGCGATGCTCGCATTCGAGGCGCTGGCGGTGTGGGCGCTGATCGAGCTTCTGAGAGCACGCCGCCTGCCGACTGTGCTGGCCGCCCTCTACGCCTTGCATCCGCTCGCAATCTGGGAGGTCTCTGGAAGCGGGCACGTCGACATCGTTGCGGTTGCGTTCATGCTGCTGGCCCTGCTCGCGGCTGAAAAAGGCAAGCGCTTTGCCAGCGGAGCGGCGCTCGCGGCGGGCGTGCTTACAAAATACTTTCCCCTTGTCCTTGCGCCCGCGATCTACCGGCGCTGGGATTGGAAAATGCCGGCGGCGTTCGCGGCTACCGGGCTCCTCTTGTATCTGCCCTATCTTTCGGTCGGCGGGAAAGTGTTCGGGTTTCTCGGCGGTTATGCGGGTGAGGAATTGGGTGGGGGTAACGGCCTCTACGTCGCGGCGCTTCTCAAGGAGCTTGGTTTCGGAGCGGCGGCGCTGCCCGCGTTCTTCGCGCTCGCTGCAGGGACGCTCTTCGCTCTCGCCTGGCGATCGGGCTTCCGAAGCGATCCCGGCAGGCCGGACCTGCACGGCGCATTTTCAATCGCCGTCGCCTTCACGGTGTTTTTCTCGCCCCACTATGCCTGGTATTTCCTCTGGCTCATTCCCTTCCTGTGTTTCTTCCCTTGGCCGTCGGTGTTCTGGCTGACGCTTTCCGCCACGGCGCTTTACCGGCTGCAATGGCCGCCGAGCCTCCTCGACGCGAGCGTCCAATACGTGCCGTTCGCGGTTCTCCTCGTTCTCGAAAACCTGAAGCTTTTCAGTCAGAAGGAAGCGCCCCATGAACGCGCCCTTGCCTGATCCTTCCGCCGCCCACCCGCGCAAGATCGACCCGCGCCGCTATTTCGAGCGCATCGGCGACAAGCGAACGGCGATCGCGACTGAAGACCCGGTATGCCTCTATCTGGAAACCACGAACCGCTGCAACCTCCTCTGCACCACATGCCCGCGCACATTCGAGGAGCTTGAGCCGCCGTCGGATATGAGCTGGGAGCTTTTCACCAGCATCGTGGATCAGTTTCCTAGGATCGAGCGCGTCGTTCTGCACGGCGTCGGGGAGCCGATGATGGTGGCCGAGCTGCCGAAGATGGTGCGGCATCTGAAAGAGCGCGGCGTTTATGTGCTGTTCAACACGAACGGCACGTTCATGCGGGAGAAAAAAAGCCGCGAGCTGATCGAGGCGGGTCTCGACGAGATGCGCATCTCGCTCGACGCAGCCGAACCGAAGGCGTTCGAGGCGGTGCGCGGGCGCGATCTGTTCGACCGCATTGTGCGCAACGTGAAGAATTTCATCGCGCTCAAGGCGCGCATGGGCGCCGAAAAGCCTCGGCTGTCGCTTTGGCTTACGGGTCTGCGCGAAACGCTCGAGCAGCTTCCGGCGTTCATTCGGCTGGCTCACTCGATTGGCGTGCCCGAGGTTCATTTGCAGCGCCTCGTCTATTTCGAGAATAAGCGTTTTGGTCTGGCGCGGCCGGAGTCCTCGCTGTTCGAGAAGCGCGAACTCGGAGGAAGGCAAGTTTCTGCTTGAGGCCGAAAAGCTCGCGGCGGAACTCGGGGTGTTTTTCGATGCCTCGGGCGCCGCAGAGCCCGAGTCCAGCCTTCGCCGGCTCGATGCCGATGCGCCGTGGTCGCTGTGCCGCCGCCCGTGGTCGCTTATGTACTTCACCGCGCATGGCCGTGCGCTGCCCTGCTGCATCGCCCCCTTCTCGATGCATGGCTACGAGAACTTCACGCTTGGAAATGCCAAGAACACGCCGCTTCGCGACATCTGGAATGGCCAGGAGTATCAGAGCTTTCGCGAGGGATTGCTAAGCGATAACCCGCCCCAAGCCTGCGCTGGGTGCGGACTTCGCTGGAGCTTGTAATGGACCGCCCCAATGTCATGGCCGGGCTTGACCCGGCCATCCAGACTAATGGGCAAAGCGCCTGCGTTTTGGCCATTAGTCTGGATGGCCGGGTCAAGCCCGGCCATGACAAGGGATCGACAACGGGCGTGTGCGTCGTCATCCCCGTCCTGAACGAAGAAGCCTCGATTGGCGGCGTTATCGACCGCATTCCGCGCGATGGCGTCGACGAAATCATCGTCGCCGATGGCGGGTCCACGGATCGCACGGTCGAGGTCGCAAGGGAAAAAGGCGCGCGCGTGTTGAATACGGGCAAGGGCTATGGCCGCGCATGCCTTGAGGGCGCCCTCGCCGCTGGGGATGCGTGCCGTATCGTCGTCACCATGGACGGCGATGGCAGCGATTTCCCGGAAGAACTTCCGAAGCTTATCGCACCCATCGCAGCGAATACTCACGATTTCGTGATCGCATCGCGCGCGCGCGGCACCCGGGAGCCAGGCTCGATGGCATGGCATCAGCTCGCTTCAGGGCGCTTGATCGGCGCGCTGGTGGGTTCGCTCTACGGGTTCCGTTACACGGACATGTGCGCCTTCCGGGCAATCAGGCGGGATGCGCTCCTGGCGCTCGGCATGCGCGAGATGACTTACGGCTGGAACCTCGAAATGCAAATGAAGGCCGCTCGCAGCGGTCTTCGCATCCTCGAAATTCCGGTGCCGTATGCCTGCCGCGCCGGAGGCGACTCGAAGGTTGCAGGCTCCTTGCGCGGCACGCTTCGCGCAGGCAGCCGAATCCTGATCACGCTCGCTCGCGTCGCGCTTCAGCACCGGGGGCGATAAGCTCAAATTTTCCGCTCGCCCGGCGAATACTTGGGCCTCTTGCTGCGGCGGTCTCCCGCGGCTTTCCGGTTTTCTTTCGGTCCGCTATCCGAGCGCTCGGCGGACTCGCCGGGGCGGCCGTTCACGCGCGTAATCGTGATCGAATCCTCCCGCGCCCCCGATCGGGCGAGAGCCTGACTGAAGCTTTGCGCAGAGCCGGCGCTCACCTCGAACCTGCTTTCGGTGTCGAAGATCTTGATGGCGCCGATGTCTCGCCTCGTAACGCCGCCAGCCTTGCAGATGAGGGGGAGTATCCAGCGGGGCTCGGCTCTCTGTTTGCGTCCGACCGAGACCCTGAACCACACGCCGCCCTCAAAATCGCTGCGTGGCGTCTCGGTGCCCCTGGCGTCGCCGCCTGTATCCACGAACTCCTCGGGCGTGGGGCGGCGGCCCTGATTTTGGCGGAAGTACGCAGCCGCAATCTCCTCCGGGCTTTTCGTCGCAAGCAACTCCTTGGCGAATGCAAGTTCATCGTCGCTCAGGGGGCCGCTGAGTGCAGGGTCGTTCAGGAGCCGTTCCCGGTCGCGCTGGAGAATGCTATCAGCGCTTGGAACCGGCATCCAAGACACCCTGATACCCGCAACGTTCAGAAGTTTTTCAATGCCGCGGCGCTTGCTGTGCGGTGTGATGATAACGCTGACACCGCTCCGCCCTGCGCGCCCGGTTCGCCCGCTTCGATGCAGGAGCGCTTCGCTGTCCCTCGGGATGTCGGCATGGATCACAAGATCGAGGTTCGGCAGATCGATGCCGCGCGAGGCGACGTCGGTGGCAACGCAAACCTGCGCGCGGCCGTCCCGCATCGCCTGCAGCGCCCGCGTGCGTTCGTGCTGGCTCAGTTCGCCCGACAGCGCGACGACCCCGAACCCGCGATTGCCGAGACGGCTCGCGAGATGCGTCACGTCTTTGCGTGTTGCGCAGAAGACAAGCGCGCCGCTTGCCTCGAAATAGCGCAAGACGTTGATGACGGCATTTTCCCGTTCGGCCGATGCGACGGCGATGGCGCGGTAATCGATATCGGCGTGCTGCCTTGTCCCTTGATTGGCGGAAATCCGCATCGCGTTTTTCTGGAAGCGCTTGGCCAGGACTGCGATCGGCTTCGGGACCGTTGCCGAGAACATAAGAGTACGCCGCTCCGGCGGAGCCGCTTTGAGAATGAATTCGAGGTCTTCGCGGAAGCCGAGGTCGAGCATTTCGTCAGCCTCGTCGAGAACCAGAACGCGCACCGAGGACATGTCGAGCGAACCGCGCGTGATGTGATCGCGAAGACGCCCAGGCGTGCCGACTACGATGTGGGCGCCGTCCGCGAGCGCCCGGCGCTCCTGCCGCATATCCATGCCGCCGACGCAGGCTGCCATTCTGGCCCCGGCCGGCGCATAGAGCCATTCGAGTTCAAGGCGCACTTGGACCGCCAGCTCGCGCGTGGGCGCAACCACGACAGCCAAGGGATCGGAGCTTGCCGGCAAGCGATCTTGTCCGCCCAGCAACGTCGGCGCCATGGCAAGGCCGAAAGCGACAGTTTTGCCCGATCCCGTCTGCGCGGAGACGAGGAGATCGGCCTCGCCGATATCCGGCGCAAGGACGGCGCGCTGCACTTCGGTCAGCGCCGTGTACCCTTGTTTTGCAAGCGCCGCCGCAAAGAGCGGAGACACCCCATCGATAACCGTCATTGAGCGCCTTCTTTTCCCGGTTCAGAAGCGGTGAGAGACGTTACACGTTAACTCTTAGCGTGAAATGGGGGTTTGAAAGACAAACTTTTAACAGTGCATCCGCGGCTTTGGAGGGCAAGGCCTCGTGGAAACCCCGCAACCCTGCTCTTCGCACCATCGCGCGGCCATGACAAAGGGATTCGGCTTGGCCGGGAGCAAAATGTCTTTTTGCGGGCCCGGCGCGAATTAGCCGCCCGCTACCGGCGTGGCGGCGGATTAAGATGCCTGCGAGCAGTCACGGTTGAACAACGATACCTGCTGGCGATACCAGCGCCTACGCCGCTTCCGCGATCATGTCCGGATAGAGCTTCGCCAAGCCTTCGCTGGAGGCGGGCGTGACGCCACGCTCTGTCATCAGCCCGGTTATCAGCCGCGCCGGCGTCACATCGAAGGCCGGATTCGCGGCCTTGCTGCCGGGCGCGGTCACCTGCACGGTCAGAATCTCGCCGCTCGCAGTGGTGCCGCTCATATGCGTGACCTCTCTCTCGTCGCGCTCCTCGATCGGGATTTCGCGAACGCCATCCGAAAGCGTCCAGTCGATGGTCGACTGCGGAAGCGCGACGTAGAAGGGCACGCCGTTATCCTTTGCCGCGAGCGCCTTGAGATAGGTTCCGATCTTGTTGGCGGCGTCGCCCGTGGCCGTCAGCCGGTCGCAGCCGACGATGCACAGGTCCACCTCGCCGTGCTGCATGAGATGGCCGCCCGCATTGTCCGCGACGATCGTGTGCGGCACGCCATGCGCGCCAAGCTCGAACGCGGTCAGCGCCGCGCCCTGGTTACGCGGGCGCGTCTCGTCGACCCAGACATGGACGGGGATTCCGGCATTATGCGCATGATAGATCGGCGAAAGGGCCGTTCCCCAATCGACGCAGGCGAGCCAACCCGCATTGCAATGGGTGAGCACGTTCACCGGGCCGTCTTTCTTCGCGGCGATGCTCGCGATCACCTTTTGTCCGTGGTGGCCGATCCGGCGGCAGGTTTCGACATCCTCGTCCGCCATGTCAGCAGATTTCGCATAAGCTGCCGCCACGCGCTCCGAGAGGGGAACGGGCAGCAAAAACTTCTGCATTTCGCGTAGCGCCCAGTTGAGATTAACCGCGGTTGGACGCGTCGCTGAGAGCGTGGCGTAAGCGCTTGCCAAGCCCTCGTCGGAGGCGTCGGCCTTCATCGCGAGGCAAACGCCATAAGCCGCGGTGACGCCGATCAAGGGCGCGCCGCGCACCTGCATCGATTTGATGGCGTGCGCGGCATCGGCGAGCGTGGTGAGCGTCAGCGTCTCGAAGGCGTGAGGGAGCCGCGTCTGATCGATGATGCCAACAGAGCCGTCATCGCCATTCTGCCAGATCGTCCGGTAATGAACGCCGCCAACTTTCATGTCTCACTCCCGCGCCGTGCGACCGGCTCGCCATTGAGGCTTAGAGTTTGTTGCCGCTGACGGAACACCTTGCATCATCCTTCGACAAGCTCAGGATGAGGTCGAGTAGCATCGACGAGTTGCGCCTCATGGTGTGCTCTGTCGAACCATGGGCAACACCTCTTCAGCAGCTTGCTGGGATAATGAAATTGCCCTTTTTGCGCGCTAACGCAACCGTCCGGGCCTGGAAGCGACAATTTAGCCAGAGAACGCAGCGTTTTCAGAATTTTCGCGCCACGACGAACTCGGCGGCTGCCGCCAGCATTCCTTCATGGGGGCGGAACGGCGTGAGTGCCGCGAGCGCCTCGGCCTTGATGTCCTGGAGCTTTGCGTGCGCCGCCTCGATCCCAAGAAGCGAAACGAGCGTGCCTTTGCCGGCTTCCTGGTCCTTACCGGTCGCCTTGCCGACGACAGCGGCGTCGCCTTCGGCGTCGAGCAGATCGTCCGCGAGTTGGAAGGCCGCGCCAAGCGCATCGCCATAGGTCCGCAACGCCGCTATATTCTTCTCGGTGGTTTCGCCCAGGATGCCGCCAGCCACGCAGCCAAAGGTGATGAGCGCGCCGGTCTTCATAGCCTGCAGGTTGCGGATTTCCGCCTCGTTCAGGCTCTTGCCCGGCGCTTCGAGATCGAGCATCTGGCCCCCGGCCATGCCCGCGCCGCCGCTCGCCCGCGCGAGCTGCAGGCCGAGAGCGGCGCGCACGCCGGATTGGGATGGGTGGTCGGATCGGCGAGGATCTCGAAAGCGACCGTCAGCAGAGTGTCGCCCGCCAGGATCGCGGTCGCTTCGTCGAAAGCCTTGTGCACCGTCGGCCGCCCGCGCCGCAAGTCGTCGTCATCCATGGCGGGCAGGTCATCGTGTATGAGCGAGTAGCAATGGACGCATTCGAGCGCGCAGGCTGCATTCAGCGCCTGATCCGTGCCGACGCCGAACAGGGCCGCGCTCTCGATCACGAGGAAGGGCCGGAAGCGCTTGCCGCCGCCGAGCGAGCCATATCGCATCGCTTCGAGCAGCCGCGCCGGAACCGCGCCAAGGCGTTCCCGCGTCAACCAATTGTCGAGGTGGCGTTCAACACGGCTTGCATGAGCTTCGAGGCGTTCTGTAAAGGTCATGGTAAGACTGCAAATTTAGGGGCCGGGGCGATGTGCGCGCGCACCATGGACCAAGTGAGTGTTATGCTCAAGCGCGATTTATGAGTTGATGTCATGACGGAATTTGCTCCGCACGTTTCAGAGCCGTCCAGCGTTTCGCTTGGCGAGCCAAAAGAAAGAAGGTCCGGACGGCGGCGTATCTTACGCCTGGCGCTCCTCGCCTTTGCTGTCTTCTTCTTCGTGCCTTACGTTCTGACATGCGTTTACATCTTCGTCGACCCGCCTTTCTCCGCGCTCATGCTGCGGCAGGCTCTGATCGGACGCAACGTCAGCTATGAATGGCGCGATCTCGACCAGATCTCGCCGAACCTCATCGCCCAGGTGATAACTTCGGAGGATTCGCGTTTCTGCAAGCATCATGGCGTCGATTGGACTGCGCTCGACAAGGCGGTCGACGCCGTCGCCGAAGGAAAGCCCAAAGGCGGCGGCAGCACCATCACGATGCAGACGGCAAAAAACCTGTTTTTGTGGAACTCGCCCGCCCTCCTGCGCAAGCCGTTCGAGATCCCGCTCGCCACCTTCATGGATTTCGTGCTCGGCAAGCAGCGGATTATGGAGATCTACCTCAATATCGTGGAATGGGCGCCGGGCGTGTTCGGCGCGGAGGCCGCGGCGCGGCACCATTTCGGAATATCCGCCGATGACCTCACGCTGCAGGAAGCCGCGCAGATGGCCGCCGCGCTGCCGAACCCGAAACGCCGGAATGCTGGCAATCCCGGTCCGCGGACGGAGGCGCTCGCCAACCGGCTCCGCGTGCGCGCCTTGCGGGAGCGCGGCGCATCGTTCTGCGTGATCGACGCGGGAGCCGAGGACGACGGCGAGTAGCCGGTACATGGTACGACCGGCACACGGTTCGACAAGCTCACCATGAGGGTTCCATGCGTTGCAAACCTCACCCTGAGCCTGTCGAAGGGTGAGCCTGTTGAACCATGAGCCTGTCGCAGGGTGAGGCCACTAAGGGATTCGCATGAGCGCCTGGATCTACATCCTCAGCTGCCGAGACGGCAGCTACTACGTCGGGCTCACGCACGAGTTGTTGGAGCTGAGGGTCGCCCAGCATAATGCCGGCACGTTCGGCGGATACACCATGAAGAGACGGCCGGTTGCGCTCGCCTTCTCGCAGCACTTCGAGCACGTCACGGATGCAATCGCAGCAGAGCGGCAGATCAAAGGATGGAGCCGCGCAAAGAAAGAAGCGCTGATTTCAGGGGATTTCGAGAGGCTTCGCGCCCTGGCGCGAGGGAGACCTCATGGTTCGACAGGCTCACCATGAGGTGTGACCGCAGCCCTCATCCTGAGCTTGTCGAAGGGTGAGCCTGTTGCCCATGGTTCGACAGGCTCACCATGAGGGTGGAGCGCTACCCGGAAGCGGGATGAATTCCTGCTCGTCGCCGGGCACGATATCGAAGCGCTTCTGCGCCCAATCCTCCTTCGCCTGCTCGATGCGCTCGCGCGACGACGACACGAAATTCCACCAGATGTGGCGCGGGCCGTCCATCGGCTCGCCGCCGAGGAATAGAAGGCGGCTCGGCGCGACCGCGGTCACGGTGATGTCGTCGCCGGGACGGAACACGAGGAGACGGCCGCTTTCGAAGGTGTCGCAGGCGATGTCGATGACGCCCTCCGCCACATAAATGGCGCGCTCCTCGTGGCTGGCGTGGAGCGGAATTTTCGCTCCCGGAGACAGTTCAACATCGGCGTAGAACATCTCGGAGAAGGTGCGCACGGGCGAAGTCTCGCCGAACAGCGAGCCCGCGATGACGCGCACGCGCTTGCCCTCGGCCTCGATCAGCGGCAGCGTCGCCGCGCGGTGGTGGAAGAAATCGGGCTTCACCTCCTCGGCGGCTTCCGGCAGCGCAACCCAGCTTTGAATGCCGAACATTCTGCGTCCCGGCTCAGCCTTCCATTCGGGCGTGGTGCGCTCCGAGTGGACGATGCCTTTCCCCGCCGTCATCCAGTTCACGTCGCCAGGCGTGATGGCCTGCGCCGAGCCGAGGCTGTCGCGGTGCATGATCTTGCCTTCGAAAAGGTAGGTCACCGTCGCCAGCCCGATATGCGGATGCGGGCGCACGTCGATGCCCTCGCTCGCGACGAACTCCGCCGGTCCCATCTGGTCCCAGAAGATGAAAGGCCCCACCATTTGCCGCTGCGCCGACGGCAGCGCGCGCCGCACGCTGAAGCCGCCGAGGTCGCGCACGCGCGGCACGATCACCACGTCGAGCGCATCGCATGACCTTCGGTCGCCGGGGACGGGGTCTTCGCTAGGGCGCCAACTCATCAAGGAAGCTCCGCACCAGGGCGGCGTAACCCGCCCAGCGATCGAAACATTAGCATAATTTCTCTTCTGCATCTTCGCGAAATCTGAAGCGATGAAAGGTTCCTGATCCGTAACTGCGCCCTTTTCGTAAGAGTTCCCAAACCATTGAAGAAACGCGGCTCTTCCGGTGGCACTTTTCTGAGGAACTGGCATTTAGTGTGATTGAGTTTGTAGAAGAAATCTGTTTGGTACATAGGCCAGCTTCAAAAACAGATAAGTGAAAGGGTGTAGGAGAAACGCATGACAACAATCTTCAAGATCGGTGTGCTCAGCACGGCCCTCGTTTGGTCCGCATCCGCCTATGCCGAGGGAGATGCGGCGCACGGCGAACAGGTCTTTAAGCAATGCAAGGTTTGCCACGCGATAGGCCCCGGCGCCAAAGCCGGCGTTGGCCCCGCGCAGAACGGCGTTTACGGCTCGAAGGCGGCCTCGCGTCCTGGCTACAACTATTCTCCGGCTATGAAAGAGGCTGGTGAAAAGGGCATCGTTTGGGATGACGCCACTCTCGACAAGTATCTTGAGAACCCGAAAGCCATGGTCCCCGGCACCAAAATGGTCTTCCCAGGCTTGAAGAGCGAAAAAGACCGCCAGGACGTCATTGCGTATTTGAAAGCGAACCCCGCTTAATAAGGCGGATTCGGCTTCGATGCCGTCACCGGCGCTCCAAATTGGGGCGCCTTTTTTATTTCGGCGCCGGCGGTGCGGAAACGGCGCACCATATCAATGACGTGCGCCGCGCCCGCTATCGTCACCAGCAGGATCACGAGTAGAGCGGAAGAATTCGTCCAGGCCAAGCGAACGGCGAGCATCAGGCAGAACCCGGAACAAAGATACGCCATATCGCCCCGGATCTCGCTCGCCTCTCCCCTTCCAAAACGCCACCGCGCGATGGCGGCCGCCTCGATCACCACAAGCACGAGTATGATATCGAGGAGAACCGTCATTCGTCAGTGGACAGGGTTGAGCTGAACGATCGTGTAATTCAGGATGCCCGCGAAGGTCACCCAGGAAATATAGGGCACGAGCAGCCAGCTCGCCGTTTTCGAATATCGCGACAGGACGAGGATCGGGATCAGGACGGATGCCCAAAGCGCCCCGACCTCGACGAGCGCCCAATCAGGCCGTTGAAGGCGGAAGAATAGCGCGCTCCACAACAGGTTGAAAAAGGCGTTTGCCATGAAAAGGAGAACGATTGTCTCCCGGCTCGATTTCGTCGCGGCGTTGCGCCAGGCGTAGACGGCAGAAAGAGCCGCCAGCGCGAAGATCACCGTCCACGCGGGGCCGAACAGCCAGTCTGGCGGCTGCCACCATGGCTTGTTGAGCGATCTGTACCACATCCCAAGGTCGGTGGTCAGTGCGCCCAACCCGCCGACAGTCTGAGCTACCAGGAACGCGATTAAAAACGGCTTCCAAAAACTCGACTTTGGTCCTGCTAATGTTGTTTCCGATGAGTTATGCGTCGTTGCTAGTGTCACGGTGAAACCAATCCTAGTAGGTGCGCTAGATCTTTGAAAAAGATCCTAGCGTGTGCAACAGGGCTGGAGCGAACTAGTTCCTTATGCATGTAGGCCTGCCAGGTAAGGCGCTGCACGTCCTCATCGCGGCAAATGTTCACGAAGCGTTCACGTCTTTTGTCGTTCCGGTACCAGAAATGCTGCATCAGGCCCAGCACCCAAAACACTTGGCCATGGGCTTTCAGGAATTGCTTGCGGGCCTCCGCGAGGACCGCGGCGTCGCCGGTTTTCAGGAACTTGGATGCGGTCTCGCCAACGATCCGGCCGCAGTGCATCGCGTAGTAAATGCCTTCGCCGGAGGCCGGCGCGACCACGCCAGCCGCGTCGCCGGTCAGGATCACGTCGCGCTTATTGTCCCACCGTTTCAACGGCTTGAGCGGGATCGGCGCGCCCTCCTTGCGGACCGTCTCGACGTCGTCAAGACCGGCATCCTGCCGGAGCAGGCCGACCGCGTTTTTGAGCGAGAAGCCCTTGTGCATGCTGCCCGTGCCGATGCTGGCATGAGGGCCGTGGGGGAAGATCGAGCCGTAGAAATCGGGCGAGAGCTTGCCCTGATAGTAAACGTCGCAGCGCGTCGCGTCGTACTTGTCGTGACCCTCCGTTGGCGACTTCACAATTTCGTGGTAAGCGAACACAAATGGCACGCGCGGCACTTCGGGCATGGCTTGGCGGTGCACTTCGGAGTTTGCTCCATCCGCGCCGATGACGAGCTTGCCGGTTACACTGTGCGTCTCGCCGTCCTTCGACTTGTACGTGACGACGGCGCGGCCTTTTTCGTCGCGTGAGAATTTCTCGAACGTTCCCGTGCGTCGCTCGGCCCCTGACTTAGCGGCGCGATTGCGCAGAAACTCGTCGAACACCTCGCGATCCACCATGCCGACGTAACCGCCGTCGATGGGCATATCGACTTCCCTGCCTGCGGGCGAGATCATCCGGGCGGAGTTGATGCGTGCGACGATGATGTCGCTCGGGATTTCGAAGTCCTTGATCAAACGCGGCGGAACGGCGCCGCCGCAGGGCTTGATGCGCCCCGCCCTGTCGAGAAGCAGAACGGAATGCCCCATTCGAGCGAGGTCGTTCGCAGCAGTTGCACCCGATGGGCCTCCGCCCACAACGACCACATCAAAGCTGTCAAGCTCACTCATGTCATATGTGCTCCGGCTTCGCCCACGGCTTGGGCGGATGAGTTGAAAGAGAGGTCGGACATTTCGTCTTGCGATGCGAGCGAAACCGACGGTATCAGACGGGCCGCAAGACCCGTCGATATCAGAAAGAGGATTCCCTGGACGAGAAAGAGAAGCGCGTACGCGGCAGGGCCCAGCCCCAGGGAAAGCCGCGCCAAGTCAACGGCCACAGGACCCGCTACGGCTCCCAGGCCGAACGCCGTTCCCTGCGCCGCCCCCCAGATTCCCAAACGCGTGCCCTCGCGCGCGCCCTTGCCCGCATTGGCGAGAGAAATCATGGTTCCGATTGCGGCTACTGCGTAGAAGCCGTTTGCGATGCCAAGCGAAAAGACGACGGTCCTCAGCAAACCGGCGACGCCGCTAAATCCAACAGATGCAAGCGCAAACAAGCCGAGCGCCGAAGCCAGACAGCCCCCCGCGACCCAAAAGCGCGCCGCCGCCGGATGTTTTCTGCCCAAGCTTCCGATGACAGCGCCCAGCGCCATGCCGATGACAATACCTGCGCGGTGGGTGCCGAACAGCGCCCCAGTCTCACCCGGCGTCCATTTGAAGGCGGTCGCCGCGAAGGGCTCTAGCAGAACCTCCTGCGCGCTGAAGGCAAGCATTGAAACGAAGATGAAAACAGTCATCCGCCGCGCCTGCGGCTCCGACCAGACGTCTCGCACCGCCTCCATGAAAGAGGCCGCTCGCTTCTCCGGCTCGGGCTCATTGCTCACAACGCTGCGCTCTATGCCCCAGATCGCTATCACCGATAATGCGAAGCAGACTGCGGAAATTGCGCTGCTTACCGAAATGAGCCGATCCATCGAGAAAGGATCGATAAGCTTTCCATAAGTGATGGCCGAAATCGCGGTCCCGGCAATCATCATCGTCCACACCAAGGCTGCGGCGGCCGGCTTGCGCGCCGGCTTCGTCAGCTTCGCTATGAGGACTATGAGCGAGGTGCCGGCCGCGCCCGCGCCAACGCCGACGCCGACGTAAGACAAGACGGCTCCCGCGATTCCAAGCGCCGTGTTCGTGGACATCAAAGCGATCGATGAGGCGGCGGCTACGACCGACATCGCAAGAACCGCCATCCCTCCAATCACCCAGGGCGTTCTGTAGCCGCCCTTGTCAGATCCATAACCCCAACGCGGGCGGAGCATCTCGGCGGCATAATGGAGCCCGATGAGAACGCCAAAAAGCGTTGCGGGCAGGCCGAGTTCTTTGACCACAACGCGATTGAACGGCGAGGTGGCGAGCACAATGATGCCGCCGAGCGACATTTGCACGAGGCCGAGCCTGATAATCCCGAACCAGCCAAGGGAGCTTCGCATTACATCACGCCTTGAATGATCGGACGCAGCGCAAAGGCGGCGACAAGCATGCCGAGCACGTACAGCGTCGTGCCCGTCGCATTATAGAAGATCGCCTGCTCCCTGGGGTTTTTAAGGAACCGGTTCATCAGGAAGAACTGAACTGCGAGCGAGACGCCAATCAGGTCTGCGTGCCAGGGACGTCCCCACGCGATGAGGCATGCGATGACGATCACCTGCGGGAGGGCCATGACAAGGCAGGCGAGTTCTGCCGCGTTCTTCACCCCGAGTTGCACGGGAATCGAGCGAACGCCTGTCTTGATGTCTCCCTCGACGGATTTGAAGTCGTTGAGCGTCATGATCCCATGCGCGCCGAGACTATAAAGAACGGCGAACAACACGATCCGCCAATCGGGAAAAGCTGCTGCCATGATGGCTGCCCCGGTAAACCACGGCATGCCCTCGTAGGCGAAGCCGCAAGCCGCGTTGCCAAGCCAGCCGTTCTGCTTGAGCCGGAGGGGCGGCGCGCTGTAGGCCCATGCCAGAACAAGGCCCAAGACGCCTGCGCCGAACGCCCACGCCCCAAGGGTTGTTGCGAGCAACACGGACAGGAACGTCCAGATGACGGCGATATAAAAGCCCCATGCGCCGGGAATCCGGCCCGACGGAATTGGCCGGTTGGGCTCATTGATGGCGTCGACGTGGCGGTCGTACCAGTCGTTCACCGCCTGGCTTGTGCCGCAAACCATCGGCCCGCATAGCAAAATTCCGATGACAACGACCTGCCAGTTGGCGACGACCAAAGCGCCCGACGACACGATCCCGCACATGAACGCCCACATGGGCGCGAACCACGTGATAGGATGCATGTATTCCAAAACTGAAGCGAGGTCTGGGCGCGTCAGAGCTGGTGGCGTCTCGGCTGGTGCTGTCATACGCGAACACTAAATTTTACAGTTCCGCCTGTCAATTTGGGTTTACAGCACCCCGCAAAATAAACCAAGAATGGTTATTCTGAACTCTCATGCGCTAAATCGCCCAGCCCGTAGCGGCGCAATTTCACGTAGAGGCTTTGCCGGCTGAGGCCCAGCATTTCCGCCGCAGAAGCGCGGTTGTCGCCGGTTAGCTCGAGCGCGGCCTCGATGCACAGCTTCTCAATAAGATCGCTCGATTCCCGCACCAGATCTTTCAGCGAAACGCGTCCGACGAGCTCGGTGAGCTGCTCCACCGAGCGGGCGAGGTTGGCGGGACGGACCTTCGCCGCATTGCGAGTGGCGGATGAGCGTACAACGAAGCCGAAGCAGGGCTGCTCGCCACCCAATACCGCAACGGCGGAAACTTCGACCTCCTCCAAGGACCCGTATGCGCCGTGGACGATCGTCGAAAAGTTGCGGACCGAACCATGTTCGCGAAGGTTCGCCGTCAAAACATTGATGTCGACGCCCGACCGGCCCAGCCAGTTTTCAAGCGGCTGTCCTCGCGCCTGCTCCTGGTTCGAGAGCTGCGCAAGGTCGAGGAAAGATGTGTTCGCGGACAGAATATGAGCATCGAGGTCCGTGACCACGAAACCGTCCGGCAGGCCTTCCATGATCTTAATGAGTGAGCCGGTGGCTTTCTGTGCGCCTTCGGGAGCTTGAGTT
The DNA here is from genome assembly GCA_963834165.1 of uncultured Alphaproteobacteria bacterium. Classification (GTDB taxonomy): domain Bacteria; phylum Pseudomonadota; class Alphaproteobacteria; order Rhizobiales; family Rhodomicrobiaceae; genus Rhodomicrobium. The sequence goes on from CAWIAL010000016.1 coordinate 346,498, forward strand.
TCGGCCGGGGAGAGCCGCGCCAGGATGAAAGCGCTGCTTCCTTGCCGGAAAAACGAGGCGGAAAATATGAATTTGCGATCCAACCCCGCCAGACGGACGGGAATGCTTTCGCCAGCGCCCGTTGATCGCACCATCGCGAGCAAATCCTGAAGCGCTGGGCCATCGGCGGGATCGATCAGTTCAAGGAGCGTTTGCGCAGCAATCTTCTTCGAGGGCTCGCCGATCAGCGCGAGCGCCGCCGGGTTTACCTCGGTAATGCGCGCCGTGGTCGCGTCGGCGATGATGATCGCCTCGGAGGCGATCTGAAACAGGAGGCGGTACCTGAGTTCGGTCTGCCGGAGCCGGGCATAGTCCCGCTCGATCGACATCTGCGCGTCGACTAGCTGCTGCTGCAAGCTGGCCAGGGCTCTCAAATCGCGGCCGAATGCGATGATCCGGCCGTCCTCCCTCACTTGGAGAGCGGAGTAGCGCACGGGCACATGCTCGCCGCCTGGAGCAGCGTGATTGACTTCGCGCCAGCGCGTCGGCATCTGGAGCGCGGCCTCGCGCATCAGCTCTTCGACTTTATGGCGGCTATCGGAGGTGACTGTGTCGACCCAGGGAACCCCTACCCATTCTCCGAGCCCGGCGTTCGAAAGATCCTCGCTGCCGATCGAGACATCCCTGATGATGCCGTTCTTGTCCACCACGAGCGAGACATCCGCCGCCGAGGAAATCAGCCTCGCAACGATGTCGGCGTTCAATGTGCCAAGCGACTTCTTGGGTGAATGAAACGGGTTCACAGTGCGAGAGACCAGGATCTCCATTGTTGCGCTTAAGTCCTTTGCGCTCCGGGTTAGCTTCGCGCAGCCTTTCGAGTTAGCAACGTGCGCGCGCTGAGAACGGCCATGCGGCCGTCGGCGGCACACGCGTCCGCGCCAACTCGCTCCGCCAGTTCCGGCTGCTCGATAAACAAGGGGCCGCCAACAAGGACGCCAATATCGCGATTGCACGAGTGCCGCCGCACAACACGGATCAGCGACGCGAGCCGATCGATGAAACGCTCCGAGCTTAGAGAGAAACCGGCGATGGCAAACCACTGCCTGTCAACTAAGTGGGCAATTTCATCCGCGGAGTCAATCTGGCCACCCGATACATCCCACCCTTCCCGGCGAAAAAAAGCTTCAACCACAAAAAGGCCGAACGTGTGTTGCTCTCCAGGGGTCGCCAAAAGCAGCGCTCGGCGTCCATGCCGCCACCCAGGCGCCTCGTTCTCGAACTCCGGGCTGAGGTCGCGGAGCATCTGCCGAAGACGGGCAAGGCCAACCGTAACCTCGGTGAAGCTGCAGCGGTCAGCCTTCCAGAGCTCGCCCAGGTAAGAGGCCGCCGGCGCCAGCAAATCCATGATGACGCTTTCAAGAGGATGGCCGGCGGCGCGCTTTTGCTCCACGAAAGCATAGGCTCGCGTGTTGTCCAAAGCCAGGATCAGGCCGCCGAACTCCTGAACGTCATCTGGCCCGAGTCCACCCGCCGCAGCACCAAGCTCCGCGGACAAATCGGCCTGACGAGCAAGAAGAAGACGCGGAATGATTTCACCCTCTATCGTTTTAGCGAGCCTTGTAATTCCTGCTGCGCTCCGATCTTGAGACCCCTCCGAGGGTCCGGCCCCTGTGTCGTTTTCGAAGCAAACGTTAACGTTAACAGGTTTCCCTGAAGCTGCCATACGGTCCCTCCAATGACAACGAAGGCTCAGCGGGTCAGCTTGTACCTGGGCTAAAGCTAAAGAGAGACCCGCAAAAATCGTATCACCCTTGCGTATGCGGCGTCCTTGCTCTCGATGCTCCGAGTAAGCCCTTACGCAAAATAATTGTAAATTGGGGTTTACGTCAAGTTATGTTGACAGTCCTGCCCCGTCGGTTCTAAATACGGGATGTCACGATGTGGGGAGAGCGCATGGAACCAAAGCAGGGCAGAAAAATGAGACGCCCGCTTTATTCGCCTGAAGAACGCATACGCCGCGATAACTCTCCCTGGACGATCGTACAGGGCGTGCTCGCGCCTCTGCAGTTTGCTGTCTTCCTCGTCAGTCTCGTGCTCGTTCTGCGCTACTTGGCGACCGGCAGCGGCGCATATTCGGCTACTGTCTCGATCGTCGTCAAGACGCTCGTGCTGTACACCATCATGGTGACCGGCGCGATCTGGGAAAAAAAGGTTTTCGGCCAGTATCTTTTCGCTCCCGCCTTCTTTTGGGAAGACGTGATGAGCTTCCTTGTGATCGCGCTCCACACGCTCTACCTGGCAGCGCTGATTTACGGATTTCTCGATACCAATCAGCAGATGTACGTGGCGCTCGCGGCTTACACGGCCTACGTGATCAACGCGGCTCAGTTCCTGTTGAAACTTCGCGCTGCGCGACTCGACGAGGCTCGCAAGGCTGCCCTGAAGCTTGAGCCGGAGATGGCCCGATGAGCGCGGATGGAGCCCCCGCGGTGGAGGCCTGTGAAAGGCCGATCCTGAGAGAGCGCGGCCAGCGAGAAGTCTTCTGCGGGCTGACGGGCATTGTCTGGCTGCACCGCAAAATCCAGGACGCGTTCTTCCTCGTGGTGGGATCGCGCACCTGCGCGCATCTCATTCAATCGGCGGCTGGCGTTATGATATTCGCCGAGCCGCGCTTTGCGACCGCCATCATCGATGAGCGCGATCTGGCGGGCCTTGCCGATCTCAACGAGGAACTCGATCGCGTCGTTACCCGTCTTTTGGAGCGCCGCCCCGATATCAAGATGCTCTTCCTTGTAGGGTCGTGTCCCTCGGAAGTCATAAAGCTCGACCTTCACAGGGCAGCGGAGCGGCTCTCGCGCGATTTCGCAGGCAAGGTGCGGATCTTCAATTATTCCGGCAGCGGCATCGAAACAACTTTCACGCAAGGCGAAGATGCCTGCCTCGCTTCTCTCGTTCCCGAGCTTCCAGCCGAGGAGCGCGGCGCTGCCCCGTCGCTTATGGTGGTTGGCGCGCTCGCCGATGTGGTCGAGGACCAGTTCGCGCGGCTATTCAAGGAACTTGGCCTTGATGGCGTGCACTTCTTCCCGCCCCGCCAGAGCACGGATTTGCCGCCCGTTGGAGAGAATACATACTTCCTGCTGGCCCAGCCGTTCTTGACCGACACCGCGCGCGGCCTGCAAAAGCGCGGCGCAAAGCATATCCCGGCGCACTTCCCGCTCGGCGAGGAAGGAACGACGCTTTGGCTTCAGGCAGCCGCGAAACAATTCGGGGTCGATAAAGCGCGCTTCGATGCGGTCGTCAGCGCCCCCCGCGAGCGGGCGAAAAAGGCCCTGGCCGGTCACAAGCACAAGCTTGAAGGCAAGAAGATCTTCTTCTTCCCGGACTCGCAGCTCGAGATACCTCTAGCGCGCTTCGTAAGCCGCGAACTCGATATGAAGCTGACGGAAGTCGGCACGCCTTATCTGCATCGCCAGCACCTTGCTCCCGAGCTCGATTTGCTTCAGAAGGACATCGTGCTCAGCGAGGGGCAGGATGTGGAGCGCCAGCTCGACCGCTGCCGCGAAACGCGGCCCGATCTCACCGTTTGCGGCCTCGGCCTCGCAAATCCGCTCGAAGCTGAGGGCATGACCACAAAGTGGTCGATCGAACTTTTATTCACCCCCATCCAGGGCTACGACCAGGCGGGCGATCTCGCCGAACTCTTCGCCCGGCCGCTAAATCGCCGTACCCGGCTGGAGGTTTAACGGATGCAGCTCACTGTCTGGACCTATGAAGGGCCGCCGCATATCGGCGCGATGCGCATCGCCACGGCGATGAACGGCGTCCATTACGTGCTGCACGCCCCCCAGGGCGACACCTACGCCGACCTGCTTTTCACCATGATCGAGCGCCGAGACAAGCGCCCGCCCGTGACCTATACGACGTTCCAGGCCCGCGACCTCGGCAGCGATACCGCCGATCTGTTTCAGTCGGCTGCGCGCGACGCTTATCAGCGGTTTCAGCCGCAAGCGCTTCTCGTTGGTTCGTCCTGCACGGCCGAGCTTATCCAGGACGATCCGGGCGGCTTGGCAGATGCGCTCAATCTGCCGATCCCGGTGATCCCGCTGGAACTTCCCGCCTATCAGAAGAAAGAGAATTGGGGAGCGTCGGAGACTTTCTATCGGGTCGTTCGCACCTGTGCAGGCGCGCAGAAGATGCCGGAGCGCGAAAAGCTTGAGCGTCCGCTTTGCAACCTTCTCGGTCCGACGGCGCTTGGGTTTCGCCATCGCGACGACGTGCAGGAAATCACCCGGCTTCTGACGAGCATGGGCGTCGACGTTAACGTTGTCGCCCCGCTTGGCGCTTCACCCGCAGACATCGCCCGGCTTCCTCAAGCCGATTTTAACGTGCTGCTCTATCCCGAAATTGCGATGACGGCGGCGCAATACCTGGAGCGCACCTTCAAGCAGCCCTACACGAAGACCGTGCCCATCGGCGCCATTGCCACGCAAGCCTTCATCGAGGAAGTTGCGGGCATAACCGGCCTGAGCGCATCGGTGCCGGCCGCATCACGGCTGCCGTGGTACTCCCGCTCGATCGACTCGACCTACCTCACCGGCAAGCGCGTCTTCATCTTCGGCGACGCGACACACGCGATCGCGGCGGCTCGCGTGGCCTCGAAGGAACTCGGCTTTTCGGTTGTCGGGCTTGGCACTTATTCGCGCGAATTTGCCCGCGAAGTTCGCGAAGCGGCCAAGCTTTACGACGTCGAGCCGCTCATCACAGACGATTATCTTGAAGTCGAAGCGCGCGTCCGCGAGCTGCATCCCGAACTGGTGCTGGGCACCCAGATGGAGCGGCATATCGCAAAGCGGCTCGGCATTCCCTGCGCGGTCATTTCCGCGCCGATCCATGTGCAAGACTTCCCGGCCCGCTACTCTCCCCAGATGGGGTTCGAGGGGGCGAACGTCCTTTTCGATACATGGGTCCATCCGCTCATGATGGGCCTCGAGGAGCATCTTCTCACCATGTTCCGCGAGGATTTCGAATTTCACGGCGATGCTGCGCCGTCGCACCTCGCGGCGGTCTCCACCCAATCGGCCTCGGCGCCGTCCGCGCCCGCCAACGGCACGGACGGGGCGAAAAGCGATCCCGTTCCTCCTGCCGAACCCAAGGCTGCCCCGCCCCCCCTTCCTTCTGCGGAGGCTGCGCTGGTATGGGGCGCGGACGCCGAGGCCGAACTTCGCAAGATTCCTTTCTTCGTTCGAGGCAAAGCCAAACGAAACACTGAACGGTTCGCAACCGAACACGGCATTTCAAAAATCACGGTAGAGACACTGTACAATGCAAAAGCGCACTTCAGCCGCTAGCAGCGCTCCAGTGCGCTTCGTCATTGTGACGCTGGACAGTCACCTGGCCAGCGCCGTCGCCCGCGCGAACGAAGTGCTCGCAAGCGAGCTGCCGGGCCTTCGGATCACGCTTCACGCCGCGTCCGAGTGGGGGCAGAACCCCGAACTCCTCGACGAATGCCTGGACGACATCGCCACGGGCGACATCATCCTGACGACCATGCTCTTCATCGAGGAGCACATCCAGGCCGTGTTGCCCGCGCTCACCGCCCGGCGCAATAATTGCGACGCCATGATCGCCTGTATGTCCGCCAGCGAGGTCGTGAAGATCACGAAGCTCGGCGGCTTCAATATGGACGGCACCGACAAGGGCGTGATGTCGCTCTTGAAGCGCCTGAAGCCGAAAAAGAAGGAAGGCGACAGCGCCTCGCAGACAGGCGGCTCGAACCAAATGGCCATGCTGCGCCGCCTGCCGAAGATCCTGCGCTTCATTCCGGGTTCGGCCCAGGACATGCGCGCTTACTTCCTCACGCTGCAATACTGGCTCGCGGGTTCCGACGACAACATGGCGCACATGGTGCGCTACCTGGTGAACCGTTATGCGAGCGGCCCGCGGCAGGCGCTGCGCGGCAAGCTCTCGGCAGCGGAGCCTGTCGAGTATCCCGAAGTTGGCGTCTATCACCCGAGCCTGAAAAACCGCGTTGGGACAAGCATCGACGAGTTGCCTCACGCAAAAGGCGGCATAGCGGGCACGGTCGGCGTGCTGGTGATGCGGTCCTATGTGCTCGCCGGAAATTCGCTTCACTATGACGGCATGATCGAGACCCTCGAAAAGCGCGGCCTGAACGTGATCCCGGTCTTCGCGAGCGGGCTCGACGCGCGTGAGGCCATCGAGCGCTATTTCATGAAGGATGGCAGGACGACGATCGATGCGCTCGTCTCGCTCACGGGCTTTTCGCTCGTCGGCGGCCCCGCTTACAACGACGCAAAGGGCGCGCAGGAAATTCTCGCGAAGCTCGATGTGCCCTACATCGCGGCGCATCCGGTCGAGTTCCAGACGCTTCAGCAGTGGGGCGCCGACGCTCGCGGGCTCATGCCGGTGGAGAGCACCATCATGGTTGCGATCCCCGAGCTTGACGGCGCAACGGGTCCCGCGGTGTTCGGCGGCCGTTCCGATGGCACCGAAGCGCCTTGCTCGGGCTGCGAGCGGAACTGCACGTTCCCGACGTCACGCGCCCGCGACATGCATTCGTGCCTTGAGCGCGCCGAAACGCTCTGCTCGCGCATCGAGCGCCTGATTACGCTCCGCCGCACCGAGCGCGCGAACCGCAAGATCGGCATTGTCCTGTTCAACTTCCCGCCGAACGCCGGAAACGTCGGCACCGCGGCTTCTCTCGCAGTCTTCCCATCGCTCCATAATGTGCTCACCCGGTTGAAGAACGAGGGCTACACCGTCGAGGTGCCCGAGTCTTTGGATGCGCTGCGCGAGCGAATCCTGGGCGGCAACGCCAGCCGCTACGGCACATCGGCGAACGTGCATGCCCGCATCCCCGCCAACGATTATATGCGCAGCGAACGCTGGCTGACGCAGGTCGAAAAGCAATGGGGTCCCGCTCCCGGTAAGGCGCAGAGCGACGGCGCCACTGTGTTCGTGCTCGGCGCGCAATTCGGCAACGTCTTCGTCGGCGTTCAGCCCGCTTTCGGCTACGAGGGCGACCCGATGCGGCTTCTGTTCGAGCGCGGGTTCGCCCCGACGCACGCGTTCTGCGCCTTCTACCGCTACCTGCGCGACGAATTCAAAGCGCATGCGCTCTTGCATTTCGGCACGCACGGCGCGCTCGAATTCATGCCGGGCAAGCAGACGGGCCTTTCCGAGGATTGCTGGCCGGACCGGCTCATCCGCGATCTGCCGAACTTCTATCTGTACGCCGCGAACAACCCTTCAGAAGGCACGCTCGCCAAACGGCGCGGCGCGGCGACAATCATCAGTTACTTGACCCCGCCCGTTACGCAAGCGGGACTCTATCGCGGGCTTCTCGATCTCAAGGGGTCGGTCCAGCGCTGGCGTGAATTCGCTCCGGACGTGGCGCAGGAGGAGCGCGACGCGCTCGCGACGCTCATCCAGGCGCAGGCATCCGCGGTCGATCTTGCCGAGGCGGAGCCTGCCTGGCCAATTGAGGAAGCAGAGGACCGCATCCTTGCTTTGACGAACAAGATCCTGGAGCTTGAGGAGACGCTGATCCCGCACGGGCTACACGTGGTCGGAAAGCCCGCTTCCAATGACGAACGCACCGATCTTCTGACCTTTGCCGCCGAGGCGTTGGACGGCGAGACGCCGGCGCAGGAGACCATCAAGGCTGTCGCCGATGGCGTGACCGTCGAAGATGCGCTGAGGAAAGCGGGTCAGGCGCGCACGCCGGAAAACATCGACAAGCTGCGCAAGCTGACGGAAATGTACGGTTATCTTGGCGAGGACGCCGAACTCCCCGCCATCGTGACGGCGCTCGACGCCCGCTACATTCGCCCCGTCGCAGGCGGCGACATCATCCGCAACCCCGAGATTCTTCCGACGGGCCGCAACATCCACGGCTTCGACCCCTTCCGCATCCCGAGCATCTTCGCGATGAAGGAGGGCGAGAAGCAGGCCGCCCGGCTTCTCAGCCGGCACATGAACGAGGGCAACGCCCTGCCCGAGTCGGTTGCTTTCGTGCTGTGGGGAACCGACAACCTGAAGACCGAGGGCGAGCCGATCGCGCAAGCGCTGGCACTCATGGGCACGCGCCCGCGGTTCGACGGCTATGGCCGGCTTTGCGGTGCAACGCTTGTGCCGTTAAGCGACCTGGGCCGGCCGCGCATCGACGTGGTCATGACCATGTCCGGCATTTTCCGCGACTTGCTGCCCCTGCAAATGAAGCTGCTCGCCGAAGCGGCCTTTGCCGCGGCGACCGCGGACGAGCCCCTGACGGATAACTTCGTCCGCAAGCACGCGCTTGCCTATCAAGCCGCGCACAATTGCGACATGGATACCGCCGCTCTGCGCGTCTTCTCGAACGGCGACGGAGCCTACGGCGCGAACGTCAATCTTCTGGTGGACAGCGGCGCCTGGCAGGACGAGGACGAACTCGCCGAGACCTACAGCCGCCGCAAGTCCTTTGCCTACGGCCGGCAGGGCACGCCAATGGCGCAACCCGCGCTCCTGAAAACGATGCTCGCCGACGTCGATCTTGCCTATCAGAACCTCAACTCGGTGGACCTCGGCGTCACCACCATCGACCAATATTTCGATACGCTCGGCGGCATTACCCGCTCCGTGCGCCGCGCAAAGGGCGGCAAGGAACTGCCCGTCTATATCAGCGATCAGACGCGCGGCGAAGGCAAGGTGCGGACGCTTAACGAGCAGGTTTCGCTTGAGACCCGCACCCGTGCACTCAACCCGAAATGGTACGAAGGCATGCTGGAGCACGGCTATGAAGGCGTGCGCCAGATCGAGGCGACCGTCACCAACACCATGGGATGGTCGGCGACGACGGGTCAGGTCGACCCGTGGGTCTATCAGCGACTCACCCAGACCTATGTGCTCGACGAAGAAATGCGCAAACGGCTTGCCGCTCTCAACCCCACGGCAACCGCGCGCATGGTGAACCGGCTCAACGAAGCCCACGAGCGCAACTATTGGAAGCCCGACGAAGAGACGCTCGACGCGCTTCGGAAGGCCTCCGAGGAATTAGAGGATCAGATCGAAGGGGTTGGCATGGAGGAAGCCGCATGACGATTCACCAGCGGATACCGGCACAGCCGATCCCGCAATTCCGGGCCAAGGGCTCGACCGACGGCGGCGACGGCGAAGGAAGCGTGCAAGTTCATCTCGATCCGAACCTGAAGATCGGGACTGCGAAGGTTTTCGCCGTCTACGGCAAGGGAGGCATCGGCAAGAGCACGACGTCCTCCAATCTGTCGGTTGCCTTTTCGAAGCTCGGCAAGCGCGTCCTGCAAATCGGCTGCGATCCGAAGCACGACAGCACCTTCACGCTGACGAAGTGCATGGTCCCGACCGTGATCGACATCCTCGAGTCGGTGAATTTTCATTCCGAGGAGTTGCGGCCGGAAGACTTCGTGTTCGAAGGCTATAACGGCGTGAAGTGCGTGGAGGCGGGCGGACCGCCAGCCGGCACGGGTTGCGGCGGATACGTGGTCGGCCAGACCGTGAAGCTTCTGAAGGAGCATCACCTTCTTGATGACACCGACGTCGTGATCTTCGACGTTCTCGGAGACGTGGTGTGCGGCGGTTTTGCAGCGCCCCTCCAGCATGCGGAACGCGCGCTGATCGTCACAGCGAACGACTTCGATTCGATCTTCGCCATGAACCGTATCGTGGCGGCGATTCTCGCCAAGTCGAAGAATTACCGCGTGCGCCTGGGCGGCGTGATCGCCAATCGAAGCCGTGCCACCGACGAAATCGACCGTTTCAACGCAGCCATCGGGCTTGGGCGCCTCGCGCACTTCCAGGATCTCGACTGCATCCGCAGAAGCCGCTTGAAGAAGCAGACGCTGTTCGAGATGGAGCCGTCACCGGAAATCGAGGACGTGCAGAAGGAATATCTGCGCCTTGCCGCCGCGCTATGGGCGGGTGCGGAGCCGCCCCTTGACTGCAAGCCGATGAAAGACCGCGATATTTTCGACTTCCTGGGATACAATTGATGCCAACCCCAACCTACCTCGCCCGGCGCGACGACCTAGAAACCTATTTCGATAGGACAGCGGCCGACAATTGGGCGAAGTTGACGACCGATGCGCCTGTGAGCGGCATTCGCGCGACCGTGCGCGCAGGCCGAGACCGGATGCGAGCTACGCTCATGAGCTGGCTGCCGGACGACCTGAGCGGGGCGCGGCTTCTTGATGCAGGCTGCGGAACCGGCCTGCTCTCCGTCGAAGCGGCAAGACGGGGCGCGCATGTCGTTGCCGTCGATCTTTCTCCGACGCTGATTGGAGTTGCGCAGGAGAGGCTTCCCCCGGAGGTGGCGGAAAAGATCGAATTTCACTCGGGGGACATGCTGGACGACCGGCACGGCCGCTTCGACTTTTGCGTTGCGATGGATTCGCTCATTCATTACCCTGCCAAAGACCTCGTCAACGTGCTGGCCGGTCTGGCGGACAGAACGGCATCCAAGGTGCTGTTCACCTTTGCGCCGAAAACCTTGGCGCTGAGCGTGATGCATACCGCTGGCAAGCTTTTTCCACGGTCCGACCGCTCACCCGCGATCGAACCTGTCGCAGAGTCCACGCTGTCGCAGATGATCGCCAAGGATAGCCGGCTCGAACGCTGGCAAGCAGGGCGGTCGCTGCGCATTGTGAACGGCTTCTACACCTCCCATGCGATGGAGCTGATCGCTTCGTGACAGAATTGTTGGACCATAGGGAAGCGGGAAGACCCAGCGCTCTCGACACTCCTCTGGAGGAGAGAGAAGCCGGAGCCGCGCCGTTTTGTGGTCTCCAGGATGCCGCCCCTCAGGAAACCACGCCCGTCTCACCGTTCCGGGCAGTCCTGCAAAAGCTCGGTCCGCGTTTTCTTCCCTTTGCCGACGCTGCGACCCCGCAGCTCCCGCTTCATCGCCTTTTGCGTCTTTCACTGTTTCAAGTCACCGTCGGCATGGCGCTCGTGCTCGTCAACGGCACGCTGAATCGCGTCATGATCGTCGAACTTGAGGTGCCGGCCTGGCTGGTCGCGCTCATGATCGCGCTGCCGCTGGTGTTTGCGCCATTCAGGGCGCTTTTGGGCTTCAAGTCTGACACTCACCGCTCTCTGCTGGGCTGGAAGCGCGTCCCCTACATCTGGTTCGGGACGCTCCTGCAATTTGGCGGCCTTGCGATCATGCCGTTCGCGCTCATCCTGCTTTCGGGGGACACGACCGGGCCGCCGATCCTCGGAAAGCTTGCGGCCGCGTTGGCCTTCCTCCTCGTCGGCGCAGGCCTTCATACCACCCAAACGGCGGGCTTGGCGCTCGCTACCGATTTGGCCCCCGCGGAGAAGCGCCCGCGCGTGGTCGCGTTTCTTTATGTGATGCTGCTCCTCGGAATGACGGTCAGCGCCGTCTTGCTCGGGCGCCTACTCAACCATTTCACCCAAGTCCGTCTCATCGAGGTCATCCAGGGCACGGCTTTGGTGACGATGGTGCTGAACCTGATCGCGCTTTGGAAACAAGAGCCTCGCCGGCCCAGGCGCACACTGGAGGCCGAGCCGAAGGCCGATTTCTCGGCGTCATGGCGAGCCTTCATGGCGGGTGGCCGCTGGACGCGAATCTTCGTCGCCCTTGGCCTCGGGACCGTCGGCTTCAGCATGCAGGACATCCTGATCGAGCCTTATGGCGGTCAGATCCTGCACATGACAGTTGGGCAAACGACTGCGCTGACGGCCTTCTTTGCGATAGGCGCGCTTCTTTCGCTTGCGCTTGCGGCTCGCCGCCTCGACTTGGGCGCCGATCCCTATCGGCTTGCCGCATACGGCATTCTCATCGGCCTCGGCGCACTGACAGCGTTTGTTTTCTCCGCCCCCTTGGGCGAGCCGATCCTGTTCGAATTGGGCGTTGTCGCGCTCGGTTTTGGCAGCGGATTTTTCGCCGCCGGAACGTTAACCGCCGCGATGGAGCTTGCAAAGAGCGCCCAGGCTGGGCTTGCCTTGGGCGCTTGGGGCGCCGTCGGCGCATCGGCCACTGGCGGAGGTATCGCGCTCGGTGGCGCTCTCCGCGACGTTATGGCAGACCTTGCAGCGCGCGGAAGCCTTGGTCCTGCGCTCACGGGAGCAGACACCAGTTACCTCATTGTCTATCATGTCGAAATTGCCCTGTTGTTCGCGACGCTCGCGGCCATTGGCCCCCTGGTTCGGACGGCGGGTAATGCATCCAGGCAAACGCCAGCACACCTCGGCCTTGCCGATTTTCCAGGTTAATAAAACTTTGGAGGTATAAGAAATGCCAACCGGCGCCCTAACATCTCATCTCGACGTCGCCCAGGTCGTGCTTTACGCGTTCTGGATATTCTTTGCGCTTCTCATCATCTACCTGCGGCGCGAAGATCGGCGCGAAGGCTATCCTCTGGTGTCCGAACCACGCGGCGGCTCGGAAACCCCGGGGTGGTTCATGCTCCCGGACAAGAAGATTTTCCGTCTTTTCCACGGTGGCGAGGTTACGTCGCCGCAATCGGTCACCAACAAAGAGCGTCCCATCAAGGCCGTGCCGTCGAGCCCCTATGGCGGATCGCCCCTGATCCCGACCGGCAACCCCATGCTGGATGGCGTCGGCCCCGGCTCGTGGGTGCAACGCTCCAACACCCCGGACCTCACCGTCGAAGGCCTGACACGCATCGCTCCGCTCCGCGTCGCCAACGAGTACTCCATTGACGAGCACGATCGCGATCCTCGTGGCTTTACAGTCATCGGCGCCGATGGCGAAGTCGGCGGCACCGTTCGCGACGTATGGGTTGACCGCTCGGAAGTCCTCATCCGTTATCTTGAGGTTGAGGTTAAGGGCGGCAAGCGCGTTCTTCTTCCGATGAACTTCTCCAAAGTCGACCAGGGCAAAGGCCGCGTTAAGGTCGAATCGATCCTTGGAAGCCAGTTCGCCAACGCGCCGACGCTTGCTAACCCTGATCGCGTGACGCTCCTTGAGGAGGATAAGGTCGTGGCCTATTATGGCGGCGGCACCCTCTACGCCGAACCGTCCCGTCAGGAGCCTCTTTTATGAGTGAGTACGACTTCGAGCCGGTACGGGGCCTCCCGTACCAGCTTCCCGAAGATGAGAAGATTCTATGGCAGGGATCGCCGAATTGGCGGTCCTTGGCAGTCCATCTGTGCCATGTGCGTTCCATAACGATCTACTTCGCCGTGCTGATGGCATGGCGGATCTTAGTCACGATGTCCGAGGGCAAGCCGCTTCATGACGCGCTTGAGATCGACGCGTGGCTCGCGGCGCTTCTTGGCATTGTCATGGCCTTCGCGCTTACGTTCGCGTTTCTCGTAGGCCGGACGACCATCTACACAATTACGACTCGCCGCGTCGTGCTTCGTTACGGCGTCGCATTCACGAAGGCGGTCAATGTCCCGCTGCGCATTGTGAAGTCTGCAGGGCTCAGGATGCATGCCAATGGCACCGGCGACATTGCTCTTCAGCTCTCCGGGCCAGATAAAATCGCCTATCTCATCCTCTGGCCGCATGCCCGGCCTTGGCGTTTCACCAGACCGGAGCCCATGCTTCGCGCCGTGCCGGAACCGCAAAAGGTTGCCGAGGTTCTCAAAGTCGCTCTTGCTCCGTTTGTCAAAGACGGCATGAGTGAAGCCGAAAGCGCAGGCCAGGAATCGGCCGAAAGCGCAAATCCGCAGGTTGAAAAAAAAGAAACTGACTTCGGTCGGCAGGCTGCGGAAGCCGCATAGGGACTCGGAAACGCCCCGTAATGGTAAAAAGTTCGAATAAGCCCGCGCTGCTCGGAGCTGCAGCAATCGTCGCGGTACTCGCGCTTGTGATTGCGATGAATCTCGCGGGCACGCGAACCGTCGATCTCACCGCGCAACGAACGGCAGTCGTCACGCGGGCGCTTGTTTTCCGCGATGCACCCGGGGGTGGCATCGCGGTCTACGACCAAGGCGCCGACCAGCCCTTCGAAGTGCTTGCCCGCGAAAAGAACACCTTCATGGCCTCTGCGATACGCCTTTTGGGGGAGAGGCGCGAACTCAAGACGAAAGCCGGGCCCGATGCGCCCTTCATCCTGACGTTATGGAATGATGGCCAGCTCTCTCTCTCCGATCCGGCTACGGGAGACACGCTCGAGCTGGCGGCTTTCGGCCATACCAACGCTCAAACCTTCGCCCAACTTCTGCCCGCCGCAGGCAAATCCCAATGATATCTCGCTCGTTTAATGATTGGCTTGGAGGCCGCGAATCCTTCGATGTGCCGTGCACCATCGAGGTGGAGCACACGGCGGACAGCTTGCATGCCTATGTGGAACTCGATGGTGACGTGGATATCGGACCCGGGGACGAGGTCATCGTCCATGGCGACCCGATAAAACCCGCGTTCGGGGAAAAAATAGTGGAGCGCCGGCAGGCGACGGTAATCCGCGCAAACTGGCTCGGCCGGATGACGACGCGTCTTCATTCCGGTTTCGAGCTCACCGAACTCTACGAAGTCAGTTTTACCCCCAGGAGGAAACTATGACCGAGGCAGCAACGCGCGATGAGTTTATGAACGAATCGACGCGACTGGCGCAAAAAGACACCCTTTTGACGCCCCGGTTCTATACGACCAATTTCGACGAAATCGACGGCATCGACGTTACGCCCGTCCGCGAGGAATGGGACGCTCTCATCGAGGAAATGAAAAGCGATCCGAACCGCGGTCACTTTATCCGGACCGACGAGTTCAACGTCGACACGTCTTCGTTACCCGAGGAACTAAAAAAGGAGTTTGAGGATTTTCTGATTAGTTCGGTTACTGCCGAATTTTCAGGATGTGTGCTCTACGCTGAGATGAAGAAACGGGCGAAAAATCCGGATATGAAGGAGCTCTTCGGCCTTATGGCGCGAGACGAGGCGCGGCACGCGGGTTTCATCAACGAGACCCTGAAGGACCTCGGCATCGGCGTCGATCTCGGCTTCCTGACGAAGGCGAAGAAGTACACGTTCTTCCAGCCGAAGTTCATTTACTACGCCACTTACCTTTCTGAAAAGATCGGCTACGCACGCTACATCACGATCTATCGCCAGTTCGAAAAGCACCCCGAGCTGAGGTTCCACCCGATATTCAAGTGGTTCGAGAACTGGTGCAACGACGAGTTCCGCCATGGCGAAGCGTTCGCGCTCCTGATGCGCGCCAATCCGCATCTGCTGAGCGGGCTCAACAAGCTTTGGGTGCGCTTCTTCGTGCTCGCCGTCTTCTCGACAATGTACGTTCGCGATCACTCGCGCCCGGCCTTCCATAAAGCGCTCGGCATGGATCCGACGGACTACGATTTCAAAGTCTTCCGCATAACGAGCCAGATTTCCCAGCAGGTCTTCCCTGTGAAACTGGACCTCGACAATCCCGCGCTCCAGCGTGGCATGGAGCGCCTGTTCCAGCTTTCCCTTCGCCGGGAAGCGGCAAAGGCGCAAGGCGGGATTTCCGGCCTTCTCAAAAACATGGGTTATTCCGCTGCGGCGGCGGTAACTTTCGCGCGGCTCTTTATGTTACGAGCCCCTCGGAACGAACTGCCAGACCGTGTGCGGCTGGCCCCAGCATGGTAGTGAGGATGAGGTGATTGAATTCGGGCTCCCTGCAATTTTCGTACTCTTCATCTGGTGGTTCAGCACGGGAGCCGTCATTTACCTCAACAACTTGCCCAAATACACGTATCGCTGGAGCTTTCTTGGCGCGACATTCGTCCTTGCGGCATCGGTATATGGGCTTTACGAAACAAGCCATAGCGACACGATTGCGTCTGCCTATCTAAGTTTCACCTTCGGGCTGCTGGCTTGGGCGTGGACGCAATTCACTTTTTACACCGGCCTCATAACCGGGCCGCGTACAACGCCGTGCCCCTCCTCCTGCAAGGGCCCGCTCCATTTCTGGCACGCCGCCGAGACCAGCCTTTATCACGAGATCACCGCTGCCTTGCTCGGTGTTGTGATCTGCTTCATGACCATGAACGGCACCAATCACGTCGGATCGTGGACCTACACGATTATCTGGCTGATGCACTCCAGCGCGAAAGTGAACGCGGTGCTCGGCGTGCGAAACCTCAACGATCACTTCTTCCCGGAGCAACTGCGCTATTTGACGAGCTTCCTCAAGAAGAGGCCGATGAACCTGCTTTTCCCGGTGTCCATCACGGTGTCCACGGTCGCCATCGCGGTTCTGGTCCACAAGGCCATGGAAATCCAGGACGATCCCTTCCAGCTGCTTGCCTTCACCTTCTATATTGTGATCCTCGCATTGGGCATTATCGAGCATTGGTTTCTGGTGCTGCCAATTCCGGCTGAAGCCCTTTGGAATTGGAGCGTAAAGGCGCGCAAGGTACTGACCGGCCCGGAACACGCAGAGCAGCATTCCGAGATCGCCGATGGCCATCAACCCGTCCCCGCTCGCCTGGGCGTGGCCGTCCGACAGGACGTGTAGGCTCGGCTAATCTCGCCGCTTTCCGGGTATGTTCCCCTACAATTAGACGCTTGCCTCAGCGCAGGTCCCAAGCCATAGTTCCGCCGTCTGAGCGGCGTTGGCTTTGCGGAATGTGTTCCGAATGAATGAACCGGGAGAGCGCAGCATGCGTCTTGGGCAAATCGCGGCGTTTGCATGCTTGGCCGCAAGCGCTCTTGCCGCGTGCGGCTCGAACGAAAAGCCCACGGCCGCCGTCGCCGCTCCCAACGCAGGGCAGGATGGAGCGCCGGTCGCTCTTGCGCCACGAAAGGCCTCGCTGCAAACCATCGCGATGCCGCTTAATCAGGACGAACTGACCAAGGCTGTGGAGCGCCTCCGCATCACCAAGAAAAAAGCGGACAGCCCCTTCGATCAGGCCGGCGCCGACCTCAACAGCGACGGCCGCGCCAAAGCGCTTGTACTCTTCACGGGCCAGGACTGGTGCTCGCCCCAGGGCTGTACGCTTGTTGTGTTCGAGCCAAGCGAAGTCGGCTTCCGTCCGGTTTCGCAAATCGTCGGTGTGAAGCCTCCGATCGCCGCCGGTCCAGGCTCAAATGCAGGCTGGCGCGATCTGATCGTGAAGACGGGCGCGAGCAAGATCGTGCGGCTTCAATTTACTGGCGGCGGCTATCCCACCAACGCCGCAACGCAACCGGATGCGTCCGCCGATGTTGCGCAGTCGGAAGCCTTGATCCCGCCGCCTGGCAGCCAAACCGCGGCCGCCATGGCGCCTCTTGCCGAACCAGCACCACGGTAGATTCGATCTGACTGGTTGCACGGCGGGCTTGCGATAACATCACGCTCAAACATAAACTTAGAGTGGGCTTTCGAGTCCCATCGATAGCGACAATGTTCTAAGCGGATGCTCATAGCTGAAAGCGCGAAGATAAATATGGACATCGACGATCTTGAGCCGCGAAAGCAGCCCCCGAAGCCAAAAGACCTCACGATCTATTCCGTCGAGGATTTACGCGTTTACGTCGATCTTTTGAAGGCGGAGATCACCCGCGCCGAAGCCGTGATCAGGCAGAAGGACGCGCACAAGAACGCAGCTAGCGCATTTTTCAAGAAATAACGCGGCGCTCAGGCAGCGGGGAACGCCAGCCTGATGCGTTCGATATGGCCATTGATGGGCGAGGCGCTTTCATTTGCGGGCATGGCGCCGTCGTTGAAGATGCGCTCCAGCCGCAAAATGCGGTCGTGAAGCCGGTGGCTGTCCGCAATCAACCGCTTGAATGTCTCCGGCAGCGCGCTGAAGCCTTCGGGACGCAATCCGCTTTGCGGCGAAAGAGTGACCCGATGCCTGTGATTGTGCGCCTCCGCTGCCGTGATTTCCCCAGCAGCGATAGCGCGGCGTACCAGCAGCCATGATGCGAGCTGAGTGAGGCGCGTCGTGAGCCTGATGCTTTCAGAGGTGTAGGCAAGGCTTGCAGGCGGCGTCAGATGTTTCGATTCGGCGCGCCCCGCGCCATCGAGATACTCGGCAGTCTCCTCGACGAGGTCCATGCCCTCGCGGAAAAGCTTGGTAAATTGCGGCGACGTTGTGAAGCGATCCCCGAATGACAACAGAGCAGCATTCGGGAGTTCTTGGACGCGGGAGCTTTTCATATTAATCCGCCATACGCATAACAAGCGGCCACAATAAACGGCCGGAACCAAATCCAAACTCAAGCATAGCTGCAACAGCCTTTTAAAATGTGAAGACTGAAGCACTCGCTACGGCGAGATTAGCCAAAAAAAAAGCCGCATCAAGGACGCGGCTAAAAAAGTTTTGTGGAGGTGTTTCCGGGTCGACCCAGCTTACGTTCGCGAATAATAACGCGCGCCTGTTAATATGCGGTAAAGGTCTACCCCGAAAGGGATTTGGCGAACACGCTGGAGGAAAACCATGAAGTCAATCGTCATCCGGGAGCCGGGCGGCCCGGACGTTCTCACTCTCACGGACCTGCCAACGCCGGAGCCGCGAGCGCAAGAGGTGCTGATCAAAGTCACCGCGGCAGGCGTCAACCGCCCCGATGTTCTCCAGCGGATGGGCCTCTATCCGCCACCGCCCGGCGCCTCGAACATTCCCGGTCTGGAGGTCGCAGGCGAGGTCGCGGCGCTTGGCGAGGGCGTGTCACGCTGGAAGATCGGCGAGAAGGTGACGGCGCTGACCGCCGGCGGCGGCTATGCCGAATACGCGCTTGCTCATGAGGGCTCGTGCATGAGAGCGCCGAAAGGGCTCGGCATGTCTGAAGCTGCCTGCATCCCCGAAACTTTCATGACGGTTTGGCACAACGTCTTCGAGCGCGGCGCACTCAAGGCGGGCGAATGCTTTCTCGTTCACGGGGGATCGAGCGGCATCGGCTCGACGGCGATCCAGCTTGCCGTGCATTTCGGCGCGCGCGTTTTTGCAACAGCGGGCAGCGACGAGAAATGCGCCTATTGCGAGAGCCTCGGCGCCGAGCGAGCCATCAACTACAAGACGCAATCTTTCGCCCAGGAAATCAAGGAGGCTACCTGTGGCCGCGGCGTGGATGTGATCCTCGACATGGTGGGCGGCGCCTATGTGCAGGACGATATTGCCTGCGCGGCCGAGGACGGCCGGATCGTTCAGATCGCGTTCCTTAAAGGATCGCGCGTGCAGGCCGATCTCATGCCGTTGATGTTGAAACGCCTGACGCTGACCGGATCGACGCTGCGTCCGAGAAAGCCCGAGTTCAAGGCCCGTCTGGCGCGGGAGCTGGAGCAGAAGGTGTGGCCGCTCCTCGAAAGCGGCGCGGTGAAGATCATGATCGACAAAGCCTTCCCTCTCGCTCAGGCAGCGGACGCGCACCGCCATATGGAATCGAATGCGCACATGGGAAAGATCGTGCTGGAAGTTTAGCAAGCGGAGCGGCTACGTGCCGCCCCCGCTTGGCTCTTGCTGCCTGGGCTGCTGTCGCCGGACGCGCCTCGCCTCTGTGTCGCGCTCTCGTAGCCGCCGTTTCGCGGATTCGACCAGGGTGTGGCTCACACGGGAAGGCGCGGCATTTCCGGGCTTTGCAAGGGCCGCAAGATATTCATCTTTCGGAGTGAAACTCTTGCCGGGCACGATGTGTATGACCTTGAAACCGCCAAGCTTCAAGTTGTAAAGAATGCTGTCGAGGGCATCCACCGTAACCTTTTTTGTGTCGTGGAATTGAATGGCGCCCTTTCCTGCTTCCTGAACCCGCGCAAGAGTGCGGTTCGCGAGTTTAGTCGCGGTCAACCCAGGCTCGTCATCTCCAGCGGCAACGTCGAAATACCACAAACCGATCCCGCGTTCCTTGAGGTAACTGAGGACATCGGGCGCCAGATTTTTTGACGCGGCGCGGAAGAAGGGGGCGACAGGCTCGTTCGAGGCTTTTCCGACCGCCGTCAGCCCTTTCTCGATCTCCATTTTCGCCGCTTCGAAAGTCAAGGCGCCGAAATCGGCCGAAGCCGACCATGGACCGGCTGCAAGCGTATGGCCACGCTGCAATACATCGCGCACCGCCGCGGGATTCGCCAAGGCTGCGCTTCCGGTGAAAAAGAAGGTGGCCTTGACGCAGTGGTGGTCGAGAATATCGAGGATATTATTGGTATAGGACGAGTGCGGACCTTGATCGAAAGTCAGGACGATTTCCTTGTTGCTAAGGACCAAAGGCGAACTCGCAAGATCATCGGCCTTTTGCCCGGCGTAAACAGGCCCGTTAGTGGAGTCGACGGCCACCACCCGGGAAAGCATGCCGTTTTGCTCGGGGTAAGTGCATTCCTTCGCTTCCACCGCGGCGCAACCTGAAAGAAGGATCAATAAACTGAGAGCTTCGCTCTTCATCGGCCGCCCCCCGCGCGCCCATTGAGCAACGAAAACTTGCTTCGCTGCAGCCTCTAAACTTCGCGGCTACACTAGGCTACTTTGGGGCCGATGTTTGTTGATCTTGGGCTGCAATTTACCATCGCACCGCAAAAAGCGGGGCATCTGGCCGCATAGACGATCGTGTCAGGCTCGTTGCATGCCGTTCAGCTCCTAAATCCTCCGTTTGCACAAAGCCAAACCACCTATTATATTGACGATAACCCTTCGATTGCCTTTCCCCACACAATCGACAAAGACGCCCAGGAAGCCGAGAGGGATCGCTTCCAGGACCGGAGGAAATTTATGAGCGACAAACCCCTGATGCCAAAGGCGACCGCCGTCTGGCTCGTTGAGAACACATCGCTGACCTTTGAACAAATCGCCGATTTTTGCGGCCTCCACGTGCTCGAAGTGAAGGGCATCGCCGATGGCGACGTCGCGCATGGCATTCGCGGCTCCGACCCCATTACGTCCGGGCAACTGACCCGCGAGGAGATTGCGCGCGCCCAGGAGGATTCTTCTTACCGGCTGAAGCTTTCGCGCTCGAAAGTGTTCATCCCCGAAATAAAGTCGAAGCGCGCCCCGAAATATACGCCGGTGTCTCGCCGCCACGACCGCCCCAACGCCATTCTATGGCTCTTGAGGCATCATCCCGAGCTGCGCGACACGCAGATCATGCGCCTCGTCGGCACTACGAAGTCCACGATCGAGTCCATTCGCGAACGCACGCACTGGAACTCGGCCAACTTGCAGCCGCAGGACCCGGTTGCGCTCGGGCTGTGCTCTCAGATCGATCTCGATTCTGAGGTGCAAAAGGCCGCAAAGCGAACTGAGGAGGAGCAGAAGGAGGCCCCGGTGCCGGCCGGCGTCACGATTCAACCGCTGGCGGAGCAGCCCTATCTCGATATCGAGGAGTGGAAATAGACGAGCCTGCGCTCCGCTTGCGCGGGAATCGCGGTATGTTGCCCTTATGCAAACCTACCTCGACCTTTTGCGGACGGTGCGCGAGCGCGGCGTCCAGCGTGGCGACCGGACCGGAACGGGCACGCTGAGCCTGTTCGGCCACCAGATGCGGTTCGACCTTCAGCAAGGCTTTCCGCTTCTGACCACCAAGAAGCTGCATGTGAAGTCGATTGTTCACGAGCTTCTGTGGTTTCTGTCCGGGGATACGAACACGGCCTATCTCAAGGCGAACGGCGTTTCGATCTGGGACGAGTGGGCGGACGAGCGCGGCGATCTCGGTCCGGTTTACGGCGCGCAATGGCGCTCGTGGCCCGCACGCGACGGCGGCACAATCGATCAGATCGCCGAGGTGGAGCGCGCCATCAAGACCGATCCGTACTCGCGCCGCCACATCGTAACCGCCTGGAACCCGGCGGATCTGCCGCGCATGGCGCTCGCGCCTTGTCATTGCCTTTTCCAGTTTTACGTCGCGGAAGGGCGGCTATCCTGTCAAATGTATCAGCGCTCCGCCGACGTATTCCTCGGCGTTCCTTTCAACATCGCCTCCTATGCGCTGCTCACCATGATGATGGCGCAGGTGACGAACTTGCAGCCGGGCGAATTCATTCACACGTTCGGCGATGTGCATCTCTATCTCAACCACCTGGATCAGGCTGACGAGCAGCTGCGGCGCAAGCCGGGGCCGCTTCCGCGGATGATTCTGAACCCCGCCGTGCGGTCGATATTCGATTTCACCTACGACGACTTCACGCTTACCGGCTACAAGGCGCAACCGGCGATCAAGGCGCCTGTCGCGGTTTGACGGACGGTTCGGGTGTCACTCTTTCTCTTATCGTAGCGGTCGCCGATAATGGCGTGATCGGACGCGAGGGAAAGCTGCCCTGGCGGCTCGGCAGCGATTTGCGCCGCTTCCGGGAGCTGACCATGGGTCATCCGCTCATTATGGGCCGGAAGACCTTCGAGGCCATCGGAAAGCCCCTCGACGGCCGGGACTCTATCGTCGTGACACGAAACCGCGGCGCTCTTTCAGGCGCCTCCGTTGACGGCGTGTTCGTCGCTCCCTCGTTGGAGGCTGCCCTCACGCTGGCGGTTGAACGGGCTGAAGCGCGCGGTGTGAAGGAAGCCTTCGTCATCGGAGGGGCCGGAATCTTGTCCTTGGCTTTCCCGCATGCGCAAAGGATTTATTTGACTCGTGTGCATGGATCGCCCGAGGGCGACGTGCGCTGGGAACCGCAATTGGGCGGCGATTGGCTGGAGATTGGCCGGGAGGATCGCCCCGCTGGCAGCCGCGATGAATTCCCCGTCACCGATGTGATCCTGGAGCGGACCAGCCGAGCTTGACGCAGCCCCTGAGCAAGTCCATATGCCGGGCACTGCGGGAGGCGTGGTTACATAATCAGACAAGAAGAACGGTGCGCGCCTCGTAACGGACGAGAAGATCTCAAATCGCAACCGTAATTGACATCCTGTTACAGACCTGATGAATAGCCGGCAGGCAGCCTGGGTGCGCTAGCCCTGCCGATTGCAAAGGAAAATCAAAGATGCCGTGGAATCAGAATAGCGGCGGAGGTTGGAAAGGCGGCCCGGGCGGCCCCTGGGGTCAAGGCCCCACGGGTGGCGGCGGTCCTTCGCCCGATCTTGAGGAGATTCTCAGGCGCAGTCAGGACAAGCTTCGCCAGGCCATGCCGGGCGGCATCGGATTCTTCGGTTCGGCCCTGATTCTGCTCGTCGCATTGGCTGCCATCGGCTATTTCGGATTTACGGTCCGTATCAATCCGGACGAGCGCGGCGTCGTTCAGCGCTTCGGCAGATACGACCGCGAGCTTTTCAATGGCATCAACTTCAGGTTGCCCTATCCCATCGAGGAAGTCACCGTAATCCCCTACACACGTCAAAATCGCATCGAAATCGGTTTCAGCTCTGGAACTGGAGGGGCGTTCGGGTCGATCCGCTCGCCGAACCGGTCTGAAGAAAGCCTCATGCTGACGGGCGATGAAAATATCGTCGACGTGAATTTCAACGTGTTCTGGAACGTGAACGACGCGGCAGCCTTCCTTTTCAACGTTCGCAACCAGGGCGACAGCCTGGACGCCAATACAAACGTAAAGGCCGTCTCCGAGAGCGCCATGCGCGAAGTGATCGGCCAGAACGAGATCCAGCCTATCCTCACCAAGAGCCGCCAGGAGATTGAGGAGTCGGTAAAAGCGCTCATTCAGCGCACACTCGACAGCTACAAGGCTGGCATTCAAATCACTCAGGTCGTGCTGCAGAAAGTGGACCCGCCCGCGGAAGTGATTGCGGCGTTTCGCGACGTTCAGGCCGCGCGGGCCGACCAGGAGCGCGCTCGCAACGAGGCCGAGGCCTACGCCAACCGCGTAATCCCGGAAGCTCGCGGCGATGCGCAGCGCATCCTGCAAGCGGCGCAAGGCTATCGCGAGCAAGCCGTGGCTGAGGCCAAGGGCCGCACGGAGCGCTTTTTGAAGGTGTATGAAGAATACCAGAAGGCTCCGGAAGTGACGCGGAAGCGGATGTACCTTGAAACCCTGGAGCGTGTGCTGGGCGGAATGGACAAGCTTATTATCGATGAGAAAGCCAGCGCCAACGGCGTGGTTCCTTACCTTCCGCTTGGCGACCTTCAGCGCGGCGGGCAGGGTGGAGGCCAGCGATGAGAGCGGGCGTATTGGCATTTCTCGTGGTCCTTCTGATCGCCGTAGCGTCAGCGATTGGGTTTTCGGCTTTCATCGTCAGTCAGACGCACCGGGCGCTCGTTTTGCAGTTCGGCGAGCCGATCCGGGCGATCGACGAGCCGGGTCTCTACTGGCGCACGCCCTTCATTCAAACGGTCGAGCAATTCGACCGCCGCATCCTCGATTTGCAGACCGACGAGCAGGAGGTGATCGCATCCGATCAGAAGCGGCTGATCGTGGATGCGTTTGCGCGTTACAGGATTTCCGATCCTTTGCAGTTCTATCGCGCTTTCCGGAGCGAGATCGGCGCACGGCAGCGCCTGACAGCCATCGTGGACTCGACCATCCGCAGCGTGCTCGGCCGGGCCACCTTCATCGACGTTGTCCGAAATAAGCGCGACGCGCTGATGAAGCAGACGATCAAGCAGGTCAACGAAGACGTCCACAATCTCGGCGTTGATATCGTCGACGTCCGCATCAGGCGCGCCGACCTGCCCGAGGCGAACAGCCAGGCGATCTACCGGCGGATGCAGACCGAACGGCAGCGCGAGGCGGCGGAGCTTCGCGCCCAGGGTAGCGAGCAATCGCAGCGCATCAAGTCGACGGCCGACAAGGAAGTCACAGTTCTGCTCGCAAATGCAAACCGGGACTCCGAGCGGATGCGCGGCGAGGGCGATGCGGAACGTAACCGTATCTATGCGGACGCGTTTGGCCGCGACCGCGACTTCTTCGCGTTCTACAGGTCGATGCAGGCCTATGATGAAGCCCTGAAGGGGGCGCACACACGGATCGTGGTCTCTCCGAACTCCGAGTTCTTCCGTTACTTCAACGAGCCGATGACGGCGGCGCCGGACGGGACCAAGACGCCGCCACAACCTGGGCAGCAAGGTTCGAGCGCCTCTGCTGCAACGCCTCCGGTTCGCTGAAGTCGATGGCGCCGGAAGCGGGATGGTTAACTTTTTTCTGGTATCGACAAGTGCATTAGGAACGTTGCACTCTGCGCGTTTATACCTCACTTTATAGCAAAGGGGCTGCGTACCTAATGCGGCGGTTCGCGGCGTCGTTTCGTGTTTTGGCTGAGGCCCCAATGACGATCAATCATCGTTTTCGACTGTTTATCGGCGCCGGCATGGTTGCAGTAGCGAGCGTGGCGGGCCCCTCCCGATCGTTCGCCGTGGACGCAAAGCCGAACTTAAGCTTCGCTGACATTGCAAGCCGCGTTAGAAATTCCGTGGTCACGGTTGCAGCTGCCGTGGTCGACAACCGGCGGGCGGTAGCCGAAAAGCAACGGGGCAGGGAGGACGGCAGCAGCGCCGATGGTGGCGGATCGCAGTCTTTCGAAGACTTCAGCCCGATGCGGCCGAAACGCGCCCCAGGCGAGCCTGCCCGGCAGTTCACCTCGATCGGTTCGGGCTTCGTGATCGATCCGAGCGGCCTTATCGTCACCAACAACCACGTGATTGAAGGCGGAAACGCCATTTACGTGATCATGGCGGATGGCACGGAACTCAAAGTCGATAAAATTCTTGGCCGCGATCCCAAAACCGACATCACCCTTCTCAAGGTCACGCCCAAAGCTTCCAAGCCGCTTCAGGCCGTCCCCTTCGGCAATTCCTCGCGGATGCGCGTGGGCGACTGGGTGATCGCAATCGGAAATCCCTTCGGACTGAATGGCACGGTCACAGCCGGGATTATCTCCGGCCGCGGACGCGATATCAATGCCGGCCCCTACGACGATTTCCTGCAGACTGACGCGTCCATCAACCGTGGCAATTCGGGCGGTCCGCTTTTCAACGCCCTCGGCGAGGTCATCGGAATCAACACCGCAATCTTCTCGCCCTCCGGCGGCAGCATCGGCCTTGGGTTCGCGATTCCCTCGAACACCGCGCAACGGATCGTCGCCCAGCTTCGGCAGTACGGAGAGACGCGCTGGGGTTGGATCGGGGTGCGGCTTCAGACGCCAAGCGATGATTTGGCCGAGGGCTTCCATCTCGCAAGTGCCGAGGGCGCGCTGATTGCGCGGATCGACAAGGGCGGCCCTGCCGAGACCGCGGGCTTGCGGGAAGGCGACCTTGTCTTGTCTTTCGCCGGGTCTGAGGTCAGGCACGCGCGCCAGCTTCCTCGGTTCGTCGCTCAATCTCCGATTGGAGAAGAGGAAGACGTCGTCATCCTGCGCGGAGGCGAGCGTAAGACGGTGAAAGTGAAAGTCGGGCAACTCGAAGAGACCTCGGGTCCAGAGCCAGTGGCCTCGCCGCACGCCAGGGCAAAGCGCCACAAGATAGGAAAAACGAGCTTCGAGCCGCTCTCAAACGACACTCGCGAGCTTTTTTCGCTCGCTTCCGATGCTGAGGGCGCCGTTGTCGCGGGCGTATCACCCCAACTCGCATCGCATGATGTCCTCAAGCCCGGAGACGTGGTAATCGAAGCCGCGCATCAGCGCGTCCGCAACCTGGGAGAACTTGAGGCGCGGCTGGCCGAGCTGCGCAGCATGTCCCGGACCGAGGCCCTCCTTACCGTTCAGGACCGGGATGGCGAACTGCGCTTTGCCATGCTTCCCCTCGGCGATGAGTAACGCACAGGAAGGCGTAAACAAGCTTCTGAAGGCCGCCGCCAAGTCGCCGATCTACGTCTATCGCTACGCGATTTCGCCCCTCCTCGGCCCGCGCTGCCGTCACCTCCCCACCTGCTCGCAATACGCGCTCGACGCCATCGATTTGAACGGGGTTTGGATCGGGGGGTGGCTCGCTATGGGCAGGATCGCCCGCTGCCATCCATGGGGGACCAGCGGCTACGATCCGGCCCCGGATCTGAGGCATGCCGGGATCCCATTTTGGGCGCCATGGCGCTACCTGAAGGTGCGTGAACCAGCGTGCTAGTCTAGCGCAGCGGACGCTTAATCGTACGCGGGCGTGGTGGTTGCGTTGGCATGCAATCTCAGTTCCATGAGTAGGCGAGGCCTCGTTCCACCCCAATTCCATCCAACCCATCCGCTATCAAACACCTTCGCGGGAACGACGGAGGGGTGAATTTCCGCGTATGATTAAGCGTCCGCTGCGCTAGAGCGTATCCGCTTTTGATAGAATCAAAAGCGCGCTCTAACTCTAGGTTTTGTCGTGCGTCTTATCAGAAAACCGCTTCACACTTTTCCGGACGCACTCTAGTCTTGCGTCAGGCGGTATCCGAGAAAGCGCTGCGAATCGATCGGGTCTGTGCCGAGCCGCTGGCGCAGGCGCTTGCGAAGCTTGCTGATGTGGCTCTCGATCACGTTCTCGTCGATGCCGTCATCGAACAGGCCATAGACGAAATTGAAGATTTGCGATTTCGTCACGCGCCGGCCCTTGTTGGCCATGAGGTATTCGAGAATCCGGCGCTCCCGCCTCGGCAGCGGCAGCGGCTCGCCATCGATCTCGGGATCGCGCCCGTCGGAAAACACCCTGATCCGGCCGGAAAGCGGCTGTTGAGTTTCTTGTTGCGACCGGCGGCTGATCGCCCGGATGCGAGCGAGTATTTCGCGCACGTGGACCGGCTTGCGGACCACGTCGTCGACGCCCGCCGCGAACAGGTCGAGCGTATCGTTCAATGATTTCGTCTCGTTCATGGCGATGACCGCCGCGCCCGACCGCGATTTGATTTTCACAGGCACTTCCTCGCGGTTTTGGAAATCGCCCAGCAGGAACGCCTCCACGGCGTCAATGTCCGGTTCAGGCGCCGTGTTGACCCACTGGCGGAAATCATGAGGCGCGAGCCCGGTGGCGGAAACACCTTCCCGGCAAAACCACGCCGTATATCCATTCAGTACTGTTTCACGTTCATCGACGATGACAATCATGGGGTTACCCCGAATCGAGACAATGAATTCTCTTCGAACGCTTAGACGTAAGCATTGAGGAGTGCAACTTAAGATTGCGCGAAGCTTGGTAGCAACCTTCGCGAAACCTGCCGGGCGTGGCTAAAAGGACGCGCACCGAACGCGGGACTGGCTTTGCGGGCGACGGTGCTTCAGAACAAGGTCCGCGCGGGGGAGGCTTTCATGAGGGTCAGGCAGATGCGGGCTCAAGCGGCTATCATTGGTGCGTTGCTTCTCGCTGTTTATTCCCCAGCGCTTCAGGCACGGGAATGCCGGGGCCAATCCGATGCTCCGCTCGTGAAGCTGCTTCCGCCTCCGCCCTGCCAGACCTGCGCGGGGACCAAGGCGGAGATGGACGAACTCGTGGGCCTGGAGCGGACGCGCTCTCCAGAGCAGGCGGAGCATGCCGGCGAAGACGCCAAGCGCAGCGTCTCCCGTTTTCTCGAAGGCGCGGGGATCGCTTTCGACAAGGCGAAACTCGAGGCATGCGATGGATTTTTCCAGAAGCGCCGCGAGGAAGAGAAGGCAGCCGTCGACGCGGCCAAGGACACATTCTGCCGTTTGCGTCCTTTCGAGATCCCAGGCAATACCC
Source organism: uncultured Alphaproteobacteria bacterium (assembly GCA_963834165.1). Lineage (GTDB taxonomy): Bacteria > Pseudomonadota > Alphaproteobacteria > Rhizobiales > Rhodomicrobiaceae > Rhodomicrobium. The sequence goes on from CAWIAL010000016.1 coordinate 374,887, forward strand.
TGCATCCCGTGCAGGAGGCGAAGCCCGATCTGAGCTTTTCCTATCCCTCAGGCCATGCCGCGTATGGCGCGACAGTCGGATTTCTGCTTGCCGAGATGCTACCGGAGAAACGGGCCGGGATTTACGGCAGGATCAACGACTACGCACGGAGCCGGATGGTGGCAGGCGTTCACTTCCGCAGCGATGTGGAGGCAGGCAAGCTATTCGGCGCGGCGATCGGCGCATCGGTTCTCGCGAAGCCCGAATCCCGGCAGGAGTTCGAAGAAGCGAGAGCTTGCGTCCGCAAAGCCGTTGGTCTGGACTAGCTGCGAGATGCACCGCCCCTGCGTCATCCGGGATCGTGAGAACCCAACGCCGGATAAGCGTGAAGGCTCATTCCGGGGCGACAATTTCGAGCGTGGAGTGAATCAAATCGCGCCTTCCCAAGCCAAACCTTGGCGCAGGAAAGCGGCACGGCAGGTGTTCGCCATAAGATAGGCGACCGTCATGGGGCCGACGCCGCCCGGCACCGGCGTTATCGCGCTCGCAACGTGACGGGCACTCTCGAAATCCACATCGCCCACGAGCTTCGTCTTGCCCTCTTCAAGCGCCGGAACCCTGTTGATGCCGACATCGATGACGATGGCGCCCGGCTTGATCCAAACGCCGGGGATCATGCCCGGACGCCCCACGGCCGCCACCAGGATGTCCGCCTTAGAGACGACCGCGCCGAGATCGTGGGTTCTTGAATGGGCAATCGTCACGGTGCAATTCTCGGCCAGGAGCAGATGCGCCATCGGCTTGCCGACGATATTGGAGCGCCCCACCACGACCGCGTTGAGCCCCGCAAGCTTTTCCCGGGCGCTCTTAATGAGGCGCAAGCAGCCAAGCGGCGTGCACGGCACGAAAGCCGGTTTGCCGATGAACAGGCGCCCGGCGTTGATGACGTGAAATCCGTCGACATCCTTCTCGGGCGCGATGGCTGCGATAGCGTCGTCCGCGGCGATGTGGGCCGGAAGGGGAAGCTGCACCAAAATCCCGTCGATTGCTTCGTCCGCATTCAGCGAGGCGATCAGATTGAGAAGCTCGTCTTTGCTCACATCGGCGGCGGGCCGATGCTCGATGGAATGGAAGCCGAGCTCCCGCGCGAGCTTGAGCTTGCTGCGGACATAAACCTCGCTCGCAGGGTTTGCGCCCGCGAGCACGACGGCAAGCCCTGGCCGCCGTCCGGCGGCATTCGCAAAGGCAGCGGCAAGTTCCGCCACCTTGCCCTTGACCTCCGCCGCCATGGCTACGCCGTTCAGGATGAGTGCTTCAGCCATCGCCTTCACCTTTGTTTTTTCTGATGTCCGCCGACGAGCGGAGGATCTGCCAGGACTATAGCAAGTTTATTGAGCAGCTCTTGCGCGTCGCCGGCGACCGTTACGGATTTCAACCGCGACTTCTGGCCGGAGGTGACGGCCACAGTGGACTTAGGGACCCCGAGCCAGTCTGCAACCAGCGCCATGAGCGCTGCGTTTGCCTTTCCATCCTCCGGCGGCGATGTCACATAGGCTTTGAGGACCGGCTTACCGCCATGATCCTCGACGCCACCCACGCGCGCCGCGCTGCTTTTGGGGGTCAGGCGCACATGGAGCACAATGCCGTCTGCCTTCCGCGTGGCGGGTACACTCATGGGCCGAACCAATAAATCCCGCGGCTCGTTTTGTCACCCCGGAAGGCGCTCGGCGATGTCTTAAAGAACATTACGTTTGCATGCGGAAAAATCACGGTAACGACTGTGGCGTTTCCGGTATGAGGCAGCTTTTTACGCCAGCCAGCTGAGGACGACAACGTCGCGGAGGAAGATGAGGCCGAGGATAAGGATCACCGGTGAAATATCCAGCCCGCCGAGATCGGGCAGCGCATTGCGGATTGGGCGCAAAACCGGATCGGTGAGGCGATTGAGGCTGTCCGCGACCACGTAGACGCCACGGTTCCTGCGATTGACCACATCGAAAGCGATCAGCCAGCTCATAATAGCACTGATGATGACGACCCAGATGTAGAGCGTGATCACCATGGCAATAAAACCTAGAAGTGCATGCATTGGCTTCGCCTCCCCGCAAGCTCGATGCGGTCTCTTTAACTTGGTGCATACGGCTCTTCAAGGGATTAGGTGTGCGGCACAGGCGCTTTGCACTGCGCACTCAGGGAGGTTAACATCGACATCTGACTAATATGGAAACTTCGCGCCGTTACGCCGACTGGGGCTTGTTACCACAACTTAAAGTTGCAAGCGGCGCCAAACATATCCGGCGCACGCTTAGACCACCTGCGAGGCGGCTGGCAGACGGGCCATCAGCGCAACGCTCGGTCCTAAACTTGCATCGCTGCCGCTGAGCGCGCTTAGCCGCGTATGAAATCCGCAATGACAGCAGGCGCGGAGGCGTCGAAACCCACAACATCCAGCATGCCGCCGTCGGTAGGATCGGCGATGGAGAAGCCGTTCGAGACCATACCCACAACCACGAGCTTCGCCGGGATGCCGGTCCGCCGCCGGTACTCGCGAAGCGCCTGCACCGGATGGATTTTCCCGGCCCAGGTTTCGCTGTCCGTGTAGACCACGAACGCGTCCACCTCGAGTCCCTCCCGGAGCGCATGCAGCATTGGCAGCGCACAATCCGTGCCCCCGAACGGCAGGTGCTCCACCGTGCGCACCGCATCGTCGAGCCGCATGGCTGGCGTTAGCGGCAGCGGCGTCAACTCCGCGCTTTGCGACCAGCCGTGGGTCGAGTCCGCCGCCGTGAACCCAACAATGTGATAGTTCTGCTCCGTCGCCGCCGTCATGAGCGCCATCGCCGCCGAGCCTTCGCGCGGAGACAGCGATGTGCCTGCAATGCCGCCCGCCGCCATCGAGCCCGATACGTCGAGCGCGAGCAGGATGCGCTTGCCGGTCGGTTCGACATTGGCGAATGCGGTGTAGAAGGCCGCGTTCAGCGCGTCGATCACCTGCGGGACGGGCTCCCATTTAAGCGAGCCTTTTTCGCCATGCCCTTGCGCATAGGTCTTAAGCGCAAGCAGGATCGCAAGCGGGTGAACGCGCGCCTTTTTCAGCCGGTGGGTGTCTTCAAGCGCCGACAGCACGAGGGGCAGCCCATCGCCGAGCGGTTTCAGGGCGCCCACCGCCGACAGCTTGCCAAGGTTGCGGATCAGCGCTGTTATCGGCATGTGCTCCAGGAGCGCACGCCAGATCTTCGGATCGTTGAGCCATTCGGTCGGGACCGCCTCGCGAGGCAGATCGTGCCTCATGATGAGCACCGCCATATCGTCCGCATTTTTCGCCTTTTGCAACGACACAAAGGCGGCGGCGATCTTCGGCAAAGCCTCCGAAGGCTTTTCGTGGCATATCCAATCGAACAGCGCCTTCCGCGCAGGGTCGTTGGTAACGGGATGCGCGAGCCGGAGAAGGTCGCGATGCGCCCACCCGCCGCGCTGCCGGTATTTCACGGTCTGCAAGGCGAGCTGATCGGGGCTCTTGTCTGTGTACCATGCCGCGATCCCGCGCCGAAGCCCGCGGCCCCAGCCGCGGAAGGCTTCAATCGCCTCGGCGAACTGGAATAGATGCGTGCCTGTGCGGCAGACTTCCGGGATGGCGGCCATCGCCGCGCGCTTTGTCTTCTCGTTTCCAAGAGAGGCGGCAAGCGCAAGCGCGAAAATCGCCGGGTCATTCTTTGGGGCGCGGCCTGCGAGGCTGATTTCCGCGATCCGGCCGACTACGCGCTCGCCATCCTTCTTGATGACGCGGATCGTCGCCTCTGCGTTCTCCCGCGTGAGCGCGCGTTCGCTCGCGTAATAACTTCCGCCCTCGGAGCCGAGCAGGAGAAAGCGGTCCAGGCGCGTCCAATCGTCGACCGGGAAAGAATAACCGCCTGCCGAGTTCGCAGCCGAGCCGGACACGCGATGCATCAAAAAGAACTTCTTGTAACTGAACATCGCCTGCCTCCGAAAACAGAGAGAAGCACGGTGGACATGTTTTGACCAAGGATGTTTTGCCGCTCTACCGCTGAGCTACGCGAGCGACGTGCCCGCGATAGGATTCGAACCTATGTCCTGCTCCCCCTAAAGGATAACCCTCAATCTCCGGCCCACACGTACTTCCCTTCTACCCAATCTCGCAGCGAAACAAAAAATCTGCATTCGCCTCACTATACTTGTGTAATCAAAAAACTAGGCGTCCGCGCGTACCGTTTGGTGCGACGAATCGAACCTGCGGCGTAGCAGACAGGTTGCGCGTTAGAGCCAGGCGGATCGCAAACCCTATTTGTTACCGGGCGGACGCGTTGCCGGCCGAAGGACATTCTTTGCGGCGTTCGTCCGGCCCGCCCGGCTAACCCTGGAAAAAAGCGGCGCGGTCGTGTTGTGCCCAAGGACGGGGCGGCATCCTGAGATGCTTGCGGGCCTCCCGGCCCGCGCCCCCAGCGTGTGGGAGGATAATCCTCAAGCTCCGGCCCGCGCCGTAAAATGGTTCCCGGACATGTGCTGCCGATGCGGTTTCAGCCTGGGAAAAAGGATAACGCACCGGCTCCGGCCCGGGCAGTACATATGACGCACGCTGAGCATAACGTCAACACGAAACTTTATATTTCTTTAAGTTTCGTCTATGCTGCCGCCATGATAACCGCCGCCCAAATCCGCGCCGCGCGGGGCCTTCTCCGATGGACGCAAGCCGCGCTCGCCGCCAAGTCCGGCTTGTCCGTGGTGACGCTCAACATGATCGAGAGCGAAACCGTGAAGCCGCGCAAGGGGTCGCTTGAAGCGATCCAGCGGGCGCTTGAGGCAGGCGGCGTCGAGTTCATCGGAGCGGGCGGCGGCGGTATCGGCGTCCGGTTTCGCGAAAGTGAAGGTGGCGCAGGCCCCCTTCCGCGGCTTTAGAGAAGGATTACGATGGAGCGCGGCCCCATCCTCTTATAAAATCCCCCGACCGGCGGCACGAAGGGCAAGCGCCATGGTCAGCACGGAATTCACGGAAGAGAAAAGAACCAGCGGGGCGACGGCAGCCGCGCCTTCTGCCTCCGTTAATGGAGGCGGCCGGGTTGCGGCAGCCCTTTCGGCGCATTGCGTCACGCTCATCTTCACGCTGTGCGGCGGCCACATCTCCCCGATCCTCACAGGCGGGAAGTCGCGCGGCATTCGCATCATAGACACGCGCGGCGAGGCCACCGCAGTGTTCGCCGCCGACGCGGTTGCGCGCCTCACCGGGTTGGGCGTTGCCGCGGTGACGGCTGGGCCTGGCGTCACCAACACCGTGACCGCGCTGAAGAACGCACAACTCGCGCAATCGCCGCTTTTACTGCTGGGGGGCGCTGCCCCGACGCTCTTGCAGGGACGCGGCGCGCTCCAGGACATCGATCAGCGCCCCGTCGTGGCGCCGCATGTCAAGCTCGTCAAACAGGTCCGCCGTGTCCGGGATATCGGCCCAGCCCTGGAAGAAGCCCTCGCTTCAGCTTGCGAAGGCGTGCAAGGGCCAGCCTTCGTCGAGTTCCCGGTCGATGTGCTCTATGACGAATCCCTGGTGCGGCAATGGTATGGCGAGGCCTCCGGCAAAGGCCAGTCCGTTGCTAACCGGCTGCTGCGTTTTTATCTGAACCGGCACCTTTCCAAGCTTTTCAGCGGAAGCAGTGACGCCCCGGCGCCGCAGGCTCGAAAGGTGGCCGCACCGAGGGTTGGATCCTCCAGCGTCGCCGCGGCTGCGGGCAGTCTCTCTCAAGCCTCACGGCCGATTGCTATCATCGGAAGCCAGACGCTCGCCGCAGGAAACGATCCGGCTTACGCCGCCGCCGCCGTCAAGCGGCTGGGCATCCCCGTTTATCTTTCCGGGATGGCGCGCGGGCTGCTCGGCCGCCATCACCCGCTCCAGCTTCGTCACCAGCGACGCCAAGCGTTGAAGGAGGCCGACTGCGTCTTGCTTGCCGGCGTTCCGTGCGACTTCCGGCTCGACTACGGCAGGCAGGTGCGCCGCTCCGCCACTTTGATCGCCGCGAACCGAAGCCGCAAGGACGCGCGCTTGAACCGGCGCCCCGATATCGCAGCGATTGGCGACGCTGCCACTTTCCTGGACCAACTCGCCGACCAGGCGGGCGGCCAGGCTTCCCGGTGGCAGGATTGGATCGGGGCGCTCAAGGCTCGCGACGCCGAGCGCGAGGCGGGCATCGATGAGCAGGCCGCGGCAAAGGGCGAGTTCGTCAACCCCATCGCGCTCCTGCGCGCCATCGACCGCGCAGCAGGAGACAATGCCATTTTTGTCGCCGATGGCGGCGATTTCGTCGCGACCGCTTCTTACATCGTGCGGCCGCGCGGTCCGCTCACCTGGCTCGACCCCGGCCCCTTCGGCACGCTGGGCGTCGGCGCGGGCTTTGCGCTTGGCGCGGCGCTCTCCCGCCCGAAGTCCGAGGTGTGGATCCTCTTCGGCGATGGCGCCTGCGGCTATAGCCTCGCCGAATTCGACACCTTCGTGCGCCACGGCGTGCCTGTCATCGCCGTTGTCGGCAACGACGCGGGCTGGACGCAGATCGCGCGCGAACAGGTGAAGGTGCTGGGCGACGACGTTGGCACGGTGCTCGCGCGCAGCGACTATCACGAGGTGGCTGCGGGGTTTGGCGCGGAAGGCATCCTGGTGAAGACGAACGCGGAAGTGCCCGCAGCACTGGCGCGCGCCCGCGCCGCGTCGAAAGCTGGCAAGCCGGTGCTGATCAATGCTTGGCTGGATAAGACGGCGTTCCGCGAAGGCTCTATTTCGATGTAAGGCGTTGCGTACCGCGCCTGATACGGTTGCCCGCTCGAAAAAAGGCGCGCCAGCTTTATTCAAATTTACTGACCGGATAGAGCTTTATCGATATAGCCGTGAACGACGCAGGTTTTATAGTCTGGCTGTTCTTTCCGATTGCCAAGGATGATTTGCGTATTCAGCTCCGGTCTTCGGCGCCTCAAACCTACGCTCCGCCTATGGCTATCCCCGCGCCGAGCACGATAACGCCGCCGAGCACGATCTGGAAGACTGCCTGCAGGAACGGCGTATCCATGTAGCGAGACCGGATGTAGGCGATGGCCCACAGCTCGATCAAGACGATAACGCTCGCAATCCCGGTTGCGGTCCAAAAGGCGTTTGGCCAGGAATCGGGCACAAGATACGGCATCGTGTGCCCCAGGCCGCCCACAGTCGTCATCAGGCCGCAGATGCCGCCCCGCAGAATTGGCGAGCCGCGGCCGGTCAGCGAGCCATCGTCCGAGAGCGCTTCCGCGAAACCCATGCTGATGCCGGCACCGATCGAGGCTGCGAGGCCAACGAGAAATGTTTGCCAGTTGTTATGGGTTGCAAACGCGGCCGCGAACAGCGGCGCCAGCGTGGACACGGAGCCGTCCATAAGGCCTGCAAGCCCCGGCTGCACATACTGCAAAACGAAAATGCGCCTTGCGGTCTCGTCCTCCTCTTTCTTCACATCGGGCGTCAGCATCTTGTCGGAAAGCTTCGCCGCGAGGCTCTCATGCTTCTTTTCCGCGGTGGCCAGATCGCCAAGCAGCTTGCGAAGGCTGACATCGGTCGTCTGCTTGGCCGCGCACTGGTAGAATCGATGCGCCTCGAACTCCATGTTCTCCGCTTGCTCGCGGATCGTATCGATGGGCAGGTTCCGCGTAAGCCACACCGGACGCCGCCGGATGAAGCCTTTTACATCCTCACGGCGGATTGGCGGCAGATGCGAGCCGAAGCGCTTCTGGTAAAGGTCGAGAAGCCGGTGGCGATGCCCCGTCTCTTCCTCGGCCATTTCCTGGAAAACTTTCGCCGACGCGGGAAAGCGCTCCTCCAGGTCCTCCGCAAAGGTCATGTAGATGCGCGCGTCCTCCTCCTCGGCGGAGATGGCAACAGCCAGGATTTCGCGTTCGGTGAGGTCTGAAAATCGCTTCAGGGGGTGCCTAGCTCCGGCAAACACAAGCGCAGCTCCTTAGAATTGTTCTAAGCGGCATTTATGGCCGCCACGATGGGATGTCAATTTACGATCTCGTGCGTTGAGCGCGGTCTTGGGTGGGAAAAAAATCTCGGTTTCTCAAAGCTTGAGCCTACTTCACAGGCGTAAACGAACCAGAGACGGCGCGCAAAAAAGGCGGCCCCGAAGAGCCGCCTTTCAATTCTTTTCATACGGCAGGTGCAGCTAAACCGCACCTCACCATTTTTGCCTTAGAGGTATTTCCCCAGGATTTCCTGGACGGCGACGCACTGGACGGCCTTGCCTTGTCCAAGATAGAAGCCGTAGTCGCCTTTGAACGCGGTGCTGTTCGTCAGGCTCTCAAAATCTGCTTTGGTGCTGGTCTCGCAAGGCTTCGCAGAGACGCCGATCTTGATTGACGCGATGCTGACGTCATTGCAGGCCGTGGGTGTGACAAGGACGTAGTTCCCGCCATTGACCCATGTCGAGGCGCACTTTTCGGCCGGTATCGCCATCAACTGATTCGATACCTTCTTTACCACCGGCACTTCGATTTTGACTGCTTCGATTGCCTTGTCGGCAAGCGCTTGATAGTTGACCGGTGCGGAATTGCTCGCTCTGTGAGCGGACTGGATTACCATTACTAACGCCACAAAACTCGCCAATAGGACAGCAAGTGTCCGGGTGTTGGTCTCAATCATATCAATCCCCTATAGATTGGATTTGGCTGTTACGGCGGCGTAGTTACCGTGAGCTCTTGGAATACTGATCATTTCAAACAATACCTAAGAAGTTACGATATCGTTAACCATGCCAATCTGTTGGATTATTAATCTGTAGTGCGGCTTCCAGTCACACAAAAATTAACGAATGGTAAATACTACGATGTGTTTGGGCGTTGTGTATTGAACACTACAACTTAATTCAGCCAGCAGATGGGGCGAGGGATTGAAGTGCAACCGGCGCATGTTCGGAGGCCGATTCGCGGCAATTTCATTCGATTTGCGGGTGTGCGAAGCGCCGCACGCTGGGCGAGTTTGCCAGGTTCGACAGCCGATCAAAGACGCGGCGCGATTTATAAGGATGGGTGAACCGCCGCAGGTACAGCCTAACCGCGGTCGCGCATCAACCGCCCCTTCTGCCTCTCCCAATCGCGGCTTTTCTCGGTCTCGCGCTTGTCGTGCAGTTTTTTACCGCGAGCCAGCGCCAGTTCGAGCTTGGCGCGGCCGCGGTCGTTGAAGTAGATGCGCAGCGGCACAAGGGTCATGCCCTCGCGCTGAATTGCGCCGATCAGCTTGTTCGCCTCGCGCTTATGCAGCAGCAGCTTTCGCGGCCGGCGCGTCTCGTGGTTGAGGCGATTCGCCTGGAGATATTCGGGAATGTAAGCGTTGACGAGGAAGATCTCGCCGTTCTGCTCGGTGGCATAAAACTCGGCAATGTTCGCCTTACCCAGCCTGAGCGACTTCACTTCGGAGCCGCCCAACGCGATTCCCGCCTCGAAAGTATCGTCGATGAAATAGGAGAAGCGCGCCTTCCTGTTTTCAGCGACAACCTTGCGAACGGATACTGACGAGGGGGCTGCCATTTGCGATTACGCGGCTTTGCGCTGAGGCAATGCCGCCTTTTCGAGCGCAGCGTCTACAACGGCCTTGGTTTGCTCGGAAATAGGCGCCAGCGGAAGCCGAGTGTCCGGCTTGCAGAGACCTAGGCGCGACGCCGCGTATTTCACCGGGCCGGGATTGGTTTCAACGAAGAGCGCTTCATGAAGCGGCATCAGCCGGTCATGGAGTTCCAGTGCCTTGCGATAATCGCCCGCGAGGCACGCATTCTGAAAATCCGCACACAATTTCGGAGCTACGTTCGACGTCACTGAAATGCACCCGTGACCGCCATGAGCCATGAAAGCAAGCGCGGTCCCATCTTCGCCGGACAATTGGTTGAAGCGCTCGCCGAGCGTCAGGCGCTGCTGACTTACCCGCACCGGGGACGCGGTCGCATCTTTGACTCCCGCGATATTCGGAAGCTGAAAGAGACGCGCCATGGTCGCAACCGACATGTCGATGACGCTGCGGGCAGGAATATTGTAGATGATGATCGGGATGCCGATCGCGTCGTTGATGGCCTTGTAGTGCTGGTAAAGCCCCTCTTGGGTCGGCTTGTTGTAATAGGGCGTTACGATGAGCACGGCCGTCGCCCCCGCCTTTTCTGCGTGGCGAGCGAGCGCTACCGCCTCTTTTGTGCTATTCGATCCCGCACCGGCGATTACTGGAACACGCCCCTTCGCCGCAGAGATGCACGTCTCCACAACGCGCGCATGCTCCTCGTGGCTCAGCGTCGGGGATTCACCCGTCGTGCCGCACGGAACAAGCCCGTGTGTGCCTGACTGAATCTGAAACTCCACCAGCCGCGAAAAGGCATCATAGTCAACGCCGTCACCGTCGAAAGGCGTTATGAGCGCCGTAAAAGAGCCTTTGAACATTTCCGTGCTATCCTCACCTCTGGATCGATCTTATGCGGAAAAGAGTTACGATAGATTAACCAGTCTGCCTCTTTCCCACGGAAACGGCTTGAGCCACCGCGAAGCCTGTCATTCTATTGCCGGATTATGGCGGCTAGCAATCGGAGCAGTTGTATGCAACACAGTTTGTTCAGTTCCATTCGCGGGCCGAAAGCATAGGTTTGATGTGAACAGCTGCCAACGACTTTTTTGACTTGATAGGGAAATGTCAACGCCCGATCCCAGCACAAATCCGCCGCACAATCCCTTTGGGCTTCTGAAGGCAATCCTGATTGGATCCGCGCTCGGCTTTTTTGCGGTGATCGTCATACCCTATGTGCTGCCGCACCATCGGGGACCTGTGTCTTATGCGACGGCTGAGTTGCAGCTGATCCCGATAGAAGCGTCGGCAGCGCCCAGCCATCCGCCCCGCAGGCATAGTCTCAAAACAGCGGAAGCCGATCCTGGCTCCAAGGCGGCAGCGAAAGCCGAGCCGGGCAAGGATCAGCCAACGGAGGCCGCCGCACCGGGCGAGAGCAACAATGAGGGCGCGGAGCCGTCGGATGGACAGCCGCATGTTCCAGCCGTGCCCAAAACCGGGAATGTTACCCCAAAGGGTGAGCCGGTCCTTATTCCGGCGGTGAACCTGAAATTTCCGAAGCCGTTCTCCAACGAAGAGATGACCGCTGCGCTGCAGCCGCTCTTATCATTCAAAATCAGCGATGATGACGCTGCTGCCGTCAAGGAAGTCATTTCAAACGTCGTGAAAGGCGATGATACCGCTGCGCGCGCCGCGATCAAAAAGATCAGCGATCCGGCAGCGAAGGCCTTCGCCGAATGGAGGCGCTTGCGGCCGTCCAACGCCGATTTCGACGAGGTGATGGCTTTCAGGAAGGCTCATCCGCTGTTTCCTGAGCCCATCCAGGAGCCGGGATTCGAAAAGAGCTTGTTTTTCTCGGACGCTTCGGCCGCCGACATCTTGAAATTCTACACAAATCGCAACCCCATGACTGGCGCGGGAAAAGCAAGCTTGGGCGCTGCGCTGATTGAGTCAGGGGAACGCGAACGCGGCCTTGGTCTCATCAAGTTTGCGTGGAGCCGGTACAATTTGGACCCGGCGGTGCAGGAGCGATTTGTTGCCCGGTTTGGCTCGCTCCTGGATGAGAGCGATCAGCACCGCCGCAAGCTTTTGATCGAAGCGCGCGCGCGCCAGCTTGACGACCCCAACAAGAAGCTGGCGTCGGCTTCCGAGGGGAAAGGCTTGAAAGGCGCGGTCCGGCTTCGGTCCAAGAAGACTGGGCGCCAGGCGTTGCGCGGTGGCCGTCATGGCCGGAAAACGAAGGTAGCACGGCGCGGCAGGGGAAGGCGGCACGGCGAAATCCAAGACGGCGTTTTTCTGAAGGAAGCCGCCCTGAGCGGAAAGGCCCGTGGCTTCGATATCGCGCCCCTGGCAAATTTCATAACGCTGAAGAAAGAAGAAGAAAAGGGCGACGAGTTCCGCGAAGAACACCGGCGGCAAGGCAGAAAAAGAAAACCAGCCCTCGCCAGACAGCAAGTTCTCGCACCCTCAAGCGGCTGTGGACAAGCCCGGGGACAATGCCAGTAAGACCGACACGAAAAAGACTGCGGAAAAAACGGCGGACAAGGAAGAGAAGCCTGCCAAAAATACGCTTCAGTCGAAGGCCGCCGAAAACGCTTTCAAGCTTGCGAAGGAACGGCTTGGCGGCCCCGCTACGCTTCTTTCACGACTGAAATCTTTGCGCCGCGAAGGAGCCGACGACGACGTCTGGTCGCTTCTGCGCTCGATCGATCCCAACACCGCCGATCTTGCCGACCCCGACCGGTGGTGGGATTTCCGGCGGTCGGAAGTGCGGCGCGCGCTGAACGAGGATCATCCCGCAACCGCGTATGCGATCGCAAACAGCCACGGCCCGCTCGATGAAGAAAGCCGATCGGAGGCGGAATTTCTTGCGGGTTGGATCGCGCTTCGTTTTCTCAAGGACCCGAAACGCGCGGAGCCGCATTTCGAGGCGGCGCGCTCGATCAAGGGAATTGTTCGTGACGAAGCGCGGGCTGACTATTGGCTCGGCCGCACAAAGCTGGCGCAGGGTGCGCGCAAGGAGGCCCAGGAATACTTTCGCGAGGCAGCGAACCGCCCCTACACATTCTATGGCTCGCTTGCCCGGCAGGCGCTTCACAAGGGAGCCGTCTGTGAATTCCGTGCGCCGCCACAGCCGTCGAAGGAAGAGATCGCCGCATTCGTGAATGAGGACGCTTTCAAGGCCCTCATGATAGCAAGGCAGCTCGACCTGCAGCCGCTGGTGAACAGCTATTTGCTGGACCTCGTCCGGCAGCTCAGCGACCCCCAGCAAATCACGCTTGTGCTTGAACTCGCGGAGCGCATCGTTCCGCCTCACGTCGTTGTGCGCGCCGCGAAAATCGCATTGCTGCGCGGGTTCCCGGTCGATGCCTACGCCTTTCCGACGCTCTTGCCGAAATACGATACGGCTGGAGGCAATGGCAAGCTTGACCCCGCGCTACTGAACGCCCTGACACGGCAGGAAAGCGATTTCCATACCGGGTCGGTCAGCCGGGTCGGCGCGCGCGGTCTTATGCAGCTCATGCCTCAAACCGCCAAGCTCGTCGCCGGAGCTACAAAGTTGAAGTACGAAGCGCCTCGGCTGGTTTCGGACCCGTCCTATAACGTGACCCTCGGCTCGGCTTTTCTGGCGCAGCTCATTTCGGGCTACGACGGCTCCTACGTTCTTTCGCTCGCGGCGTACAATGCGGGGCCGGGACGGGTGAAGCAATGGATCAAGGAATTTGGCGACCCTCGCGACAAATCGCTCGACCCGGTCGATTGGATCGAGCGTATTCCCTTTACCGAAACTCGCAATTATATTCAGCGCATTCTCGAAGCTACCCAGCTTTACCGGTGCCGGTTCGAAAGCGGCAAGGGAAGGTTCCAAATCGTTGAGGACTTGCACCGCGGGCGGCCCGGGAAAATCCCTGATTTTGTTGATGTGACCGGAAGCGGCGAACCGGAACAAGAACAATGACATTTCCTGAGAGTGGATCGAACGGCGGACCTGATTTCGAGTCCGAAGACATTTTCTATCGAAGCCATGACGACCTCCTTCTCTACGTCCGGAAATACGGCAGCGAGGAAGCACCCGGCCGGCCGCTGATCTGTCTTGCCGGATTGACCCGGAACGGGCGGGATTTCCACGACCTTGCCGTCGCCCTCTCGACGCACCCCGATCATCCGCGCGCGGTTTATTGCCTCGATTACAGAGGGCGGGGGCGCTCCGATTGGGACAAGGATTGGCGCAATTATTCGGCCGACGTCGAACTATTGGATGTCACCGCTTTCCTTACGCTCCGCGGCCTGACGGATGTCGCCGTGCTCGGCACCTCTCGCGGCGGCATCATTACGATGCTGCTTGCCGTGATGCGCCCCTCGGCCATCGGGTGCGCCATCCTGAACGATATCGGCCCCGTCATCGAGACCGCGGGGCTTGCGCGCATTATGGGCTACACGGGGAAAATTCCCGTGCCCGCGGATTGGGACGAGGCCACGCAAGTCGTTCGTGACATAAATAAACGCCAGTTCACAGCCTTGGATCGCGCCGGCTGGCAGGCCCTGACGCGGCAGCTCTTCAACGAAGTGGATGGCCGGCCTGCCGCGGCTTACGATCCCAATGTCGGGAAGGCGCTCTCCGAAATCGATATCGCGAAACCGGTCCCCGCGATGTGGGAGCATTTCGAGTTGCTTCTCCAGGTTCCGCTCATGGTCTTGCGGGGCGAGAATTCAGACCTCCTGTCGGCCGCTACCGTGCAAGAAATGCAGGCCCGGCATCCGGCCATGACGCCGGTGCTCATTCGGAATGAGGGACACGCGCCCCTTTTGATGGATCGCTTCAGTCACCGCTTGATCGGGGATTTTTTGTTAGAGGCGGATAAGACCCGGAGGGCGGCACCGCCTGCGCCCGTTCCTTCGCACATGGAGATCCAGGAGGTCTAATCCGGCCCCCTTGCTCCAGTGCGATTACGGATTCATAGAGGCTTCAGAATTATGCGACGCCATGCTGACATCCTCGGCTCTGGCGGGAGCGCGGGCGACCGGCTCCAGGATATTCGTTTCGAGCTTGAAGCCGTTCGGCAATCTATTCTTGTAAGTCTTTAGAAGCTCAACCATCGCAGGCGATGAGTAAATCCCATCAAGTCTGATAACATTATCGCTGATGGCGACGTTGCCGGAGTAGAGCAGGGAAAGCATTTCGAGCGACAATTTCGTTGCTGCGAGCCAATCTTGCGGCTCACCCTTGGCGAACTCCATGCTATTATTGATCTTCAAGTTCTGAAAAAGCGTCTGAGCATGAGCGCACAGAACTTGATCCTGCTGATCGGGCACATGGCCGCTAAGGTTCAAAGCGCCGGGCTGCAATTGCGCGAGCCACACGAACGGATGAACGTCGTGGGGCTTCAGCGCAACCTTCAAGGCAAGGCCTTTCGGCGCTTCCTCACGGAGCTTCTTTTGCACAGCCGCAAAGTCGTCATCGGCTTTTGTCACGCCTTCGATCACAATAGCAGTATTGCGTAGAACTGCCGTGCCGGACTGTAGCTTGCCAAGCTGGCGCAACGCGAAGGTCATTGCGGCGAGCCAAGTGTCGCGATCCGGAACGTTTGCGTTCACGTGGCTCTTGTCGATCACCGACGCTCCCGGCGACGTTGCCGCTGCAACCCCCTGCAGGATCTTGAGATCGCTTTCAGAAGGCACATGACCCCTGAGCGTAATGGTGCCTTCTTCTTTTGTCAGGCGGCTGAGATAAGCCTGTTCGATCTGCTTCGCCGCTTCTTTTGGCGCCGCCGTCGCATCGGCTTGAACGTCGTTGTTGACGACGACTCGGAGCACCCGATCGAAGGCGTCAAGATACCAGGGCCGCTGAGGCGCGGCTTCCGAGGGGACTGTAACAAGAGTTGCAAAGCATAACAAAGCGGATGAGAAGATAGTCAGGTCTAAGCTTAACCTCATTGGGCGAGCTCTCCACCGCGTTGACATTCAGCGTCCTGCATATGTGAAGGCCGGTTTGTCACCAAGGCTTTCGATATCCTTCCCCCGCCGAAACGAAATAGCCGCCCCTCTCGGCCTTTGACCAGCCGATGCAAAGCAGCACCATTCGTCGGTAAATGCGACTTTAACGGAAGGATTCAGATTATCCAAGCGAGTTTTGGCGCTTTTTCGCCTCTTTTTTTGCTTGCAGCGTGACAAGAATCAAAAAACCCGGCGCTTGGCCGGGCTTTTCTTAAGTGTCTGAGATGCGGATCTATTCCGCAGCCTGCACCTGAGGCTCTAATCCGGGTGCAAGTGGCTCGCCCTCGCTGGCCGGAGGCAAGGCCTTCGATCCGGCCTTGTTACGCTCCTGCAGAATGAGGTCGTCGCGATGGGAAGCAACACGGCGCAGCTGGCTGATCATGCCGCCAGTACCCGCCGGGATGAGGCGGCCCACGATGACGTTTTCCTTGAGGCCATCGAGCGTATCGACCTTGCCGTTGAGGGCGGCTTCAGTAAGAACGCGCGTTGTCTCCTGGAACGACGCCGCCGAAATGAACGACCGCGTTTGCAGGCTTGCTTTGGTAATGCCGAGCAGAACCGGCACCGCCGTCGCGGGACGCCCGCCTGAAGACTCGATCATCGCGTTAATTTCGTCGAATTCGAGCTTGTCCACCTGCTCGTTCTTTAAGAACTCGGTGTCGCCCGCATCCGTAACCTCGACCTTCTGCAGCATCTGGCGCACGATCACTTCGATATGCTTGTCGTTGATCGTCACGCCTTGCAGCCGGTAGACCTCCTGGATTTCGTTGACGAGGAACGAGGCCAGCTCTTCCACGCCCTTGATCGCCAGAATGTCGTGCGGAGCAGGGTTGCCGTCGAGAATGAATTCGCCCTTCTCGATGCGGTCGCCTTCTTGCACCGCCAGGTGCTTGCCCTTCGGCAGCAAGTATTCGACGGGGTCGAGACCCTCTTCGTCGGGCTGGATCACAACCCGGCGCTTGTTCTTATAATCCCGGCCGAAGTGAACCGTGCCAGAGATCTCGGCAATGATCGCGTGATCCTTCGGACGGCGCGCCTCGAACAGTTCTGCCACGCGCGGAAGACCGCCCGTGATGTCGCGGGTCTTTGCGCTTTCGAGCGAGATACGAGAGAGCACGTCGCCCGCCTTGACGGTCTGGCCGGGCTCGACGGACAAGATCGCATCCACCGAAAGCAGATAGCGAGCTTCGCCACCGCGCTGCAGTTTCAGAACCTTCCCGCCGGGCTTGTCCTTTATCACCATCGCAGGACGAAGTGCCGATCCGCGCGGATTTGCACGCCAGTCCACGATGACGCGGTTGGTGATACCAGTCGTCTCGTCGGATTGCTCGTTCACCGAGATGCCTTCGAGCAGATCCTCGAACTCGACCACACCATCGATCTCGGTGATGATCGAGCGGCTGTAAGGATCCCATTCCGCCAGTCGCTGGCCGCGCTTGATCGCGTCGCCGTCGTCCACCTTGAGGTGGGAGCCTTGCGCGATCTTGTGCACGGCGCGCTCGCGCCCGTCATCGTCGAGAATGACGACGGCCATGTTGCGGCCCATTGCAACAAGACGGCCTTGGCTGTCGCGCGCCGCAAGCCTGTTGCGGATCTTGACCTTGCCGGCGAAGTTGCTTTCGACGAACGAGTTGTCGGCCACCTGCGCCGTTCCGCCGATGTGGAAGGTGCGCATGGTGAGCTGCGTGCCGGGCTCCCCGATAGACTGCGCGGCGATAACGCCGACAGCCTCGCCAATATTGACGGGCGTGCCACGTGCGAGGTCGCGTCCGTAGCACTTGCTGCAGATGCCATTCTTCAGCTCGCAGGTGAGCGCGGAGCGGATGCGCACCTCTTGCACTTGCGCTTCCTCGATAAGACGCGCCTGCGTTTCACTGATGAGATCGCCAGCCTTGACGATGACTTCGCCCGAGTAGGGATGAACGACATCATCGGCAGGAACACGTCCAAGAACGCGGTCGCCAACCGAGACGAGCACCTCACCGGCGTCGATAACGGCGCCAAGTTTGATGCCCCTGTCGGTGCCGCAATCGTGCTCCGTGACGATGCAATCCTGCGCTACGTCGACCAAGCGACGCGTGAGGTAACCCGAGTTCGCCGTCTTGAGCGCCGTGTCGGCCAAGCCTTTGCGGGCGCCGTGAGTTGAGTTGAAGTATTCCAGAACCGACAGCCCCTCCTTGAAGTTGGAGATGATCGGCGTCTCAATGATTTCACCCGACGGCTTCGCCATCAGGCCGCGCATGCCCGCAAGCTGACGCATCTGCTTCTCGGAACCGCGCGCGCCGGAGTGCGCCATCATGTAGACGGAGTTGATCGGCTTTTCCCGCCCTGTCGCCTTGTCGTGCTGGACAGCGGAAATGCGGTCCATCATCTCCTTGGCGATGCGGTCGGTGCACTTCGCCCATGCGTCGACGACCTTGTTGTATTTCTCCATCTGCGTGATGAGGCCATCGTTGTACTGCTGCTCGTAATCGAGAACGAGCGCTTCAGTTTCGTCGATGATCTTCTGCTTCGTTTCAGGGACGAGCATGTCGTCCTTGCCGAAGGAGATGCCGGCCTTATAGGCGTGATGGAAGCCGAGGCTCATGATTCGGTCGCAGAAAATGACCGTCTCTTTCTGACCGCATAAGCGATAGACCGCGTCGATGACCCGCGCGATGTTCTTCTTTGTCAGGAGCTTGTTCACGAGATCGAAGGTGATCCCTGGCTTTTTCGGAAGGTGCTCGGCGATTATCATGCGGCCGGGCGTCGTCTCATAGACCTTGGTGAGCGGCTTTCCCTCGTCGTCGACGCCTCTGAAACGGCCCTTGACCTTTGCGTGGAGCGAGACATTACCCGCCGCCAGCGCATGCTGGATTTCAGCGACGCTACCGAAAATGCGGCCTTCACCCGGCTCCTTCTCCATCTGGAGGGAGAGGTAATAGAGACCGAGAACGATGTCCTGGCTCGGCACGATGATCGGGCCGCCGTTTGCCGGGTGCAGGATGTTGTTCGTCGACATCATCAGCACGCGGGCCTCAAGCTGTGCTTCGAGGCTGAGCGGCACGTGAACGGCCATCTGGTCGCCGTCGAAGTCGGCGTTGAACGCCGCGCAGACCAGCGGGTGAAGCTGGATCGCCTTGCCCTCAACAAGCACAGGCTCGAACGCTTGGATGCCGAGGCGGTGCAGCGTCGGCGCGCGGTTCAGCAGCACCGGATGCTCGCGGATCACCTCGTCGAGGATGTCCCAAACCTCTGGACGCTCCTTCTCGACAAGTTTCTTCGCTTGCTTCACGGTTGCCGAATAGCCCTGCGCGTCGAGCCTTGAATAGATGAACGGCTTGAACAGTTCGAGCGCCATCTTCTTCGGCAGGCCGCATTGATGCAGCTTGAGCTCGGGGCCAACCACGATCACGGAACGGCCTGAGTAGTCCACGCGCTTTCCGAGCAGGTTCTGGCGGAACCGGCCCTGCTTGCCTTTCAGCATGTCGGCAAGCGACTTCAGCGGACGCTTGTTGGCGCCCGTGATGACGCGGCCGCGGCGGCCGTTGTCGAACAGCGCGTCAACGGCTTCCTGAAGCATGCGCTTCTCGTTCCGGATGATAATGTCCGGAGCGCGCAGCTCGATCAGGCGCTTCAAGCGGTTGTTCCGGTTGATGACGCGGCGGTAAAGGTCGTTCAGGTCGGACGTGGCGAAGCGGCCGCCGTCCAGGGGGACGAGCGGGCGCAACTCCGGCGGAATCACCGGAATGACCTTCATGATCATCCATTCCGGCCGGTTGCCCGACTGGATGAATGCCTCGATGACCTTCAGCCGTTTCGCAAGCTTCTTCGGCTTGAGCTCGGTTGTCGCTTCGGCGATCTCCTGGCGGATCTGCTCGCGCATCTGATCGAGGTTGAGCGCCATGAGCATGTCGCGCACGGCCTCAGCGCCAATCCCGGCCTGGAACGCATCCTCGCCGTACTCTTCCTGCGCCTTGAGGAAATCCTCCTCAGACAGCAACTGCCCCGCCTTCAAGGGGGTAAGCCCAGGCTCGATCACGACATAGTTTTCGAAATAGAGCACGCGCTCCAGGTCCTTCAAGCCCATGTCGAGCAGAAGGCCGATGCGCGACGGCAACGACTTCAAAAACCAGATATGCGCCACCGGCGAGGCCAATTCGATGTGACCCATGCGGTCGCGCCGCACTTTCGTGAGCGTCACCTCCACGCCGCACTTTTCGCAGATGACGCCCTTATACTTCATGCGCTTGTATTTGCCGCAAAGACACTCATAGTCCTTGATCGGACCGAAAATACGTGCACAGAACAGACCGTCACGCTCAGGCTTGAACGTACGGTAATTGATCGTCTCGGGCTTTTTTATTTCGCCATACGACCAGGAGAGTATCTTCTCTGGACTTGCAATAGAGATGCGAATCTGGTCGAATACCTGAGTCTGCATCTGCGGGCTGAAGAGATTCGTGATCTCTTGATTCATTCGTCGCTCCTATGAGCCGCCCCCGCGGCTTCTCCGACCCATTATGGTGTCCGCTTTCAGCGGAAGCCGAGGCAGGCCGCCTCGCAATTGCCTTCAAACGCGGTTTGCGGGCATCGGCCGAAGCCGAGACCCGCTTTCCTTTTCCTTACTCTGCCGCCTGTGTCGAAGCTCTCGATCTTCGAGGTAGCGCATACTGCGGAGGCCGCGACGCATGGGCGGGCTGCGCGTCGATCGCCGGCACGCGGCTCTGTTTCAGCTCGACGTTCAAGCCGAGAGCGCGCATCTCCTTCACGAGAACGTTGAAGCTTTCCGGCACGCCGGCCTCGAACGTGTCATCGCCGCGCACGATGGCCTCGTAAACTTTTGTGCGGCCCGCAACGTCGTCCGACTTCACCGTCAGCATTTCCTGCAAGGTGTAGGCAGCGCCGTAGGCTTCGAGAGCCCACACCTCCATTTCGCCGAACCGCTGACCGCCGAACTGCGCCTTACCGCCCAACGGCTGCTGGGTGACGAGGCTGTAAGGCCCGATCGAACGCGCGTGGATCTTGTCGTCCACGAGGTGGTGCAGCTTCAGGAGATACTTGTAGCCCACCGTAACTTTGCGGTCGAATGGCTCGCCCGTACGCCCATCGTGGAGCGTGACCTGACCCGAGGTATCCAGCCCCGCAGCCTTCAGCATGTCCACGATATCGGGCTCGCGCGCTCCATCGAAGACGGGTGTCGCCACAGGCACGCCCTTCCCGAGATTTTCAGCCAGTTCAACCAGCTGGTCATCGTCGAGAGCGTCGATCGCCTCGTCGTTGCGGTAAGCCTTGGCTACAGCGGCGCGAAGGTCATCCGCGCGCTCTTTTTCGCGATAAACTTCGAGCGCCTGATTTATGATGCGCCCAAGGCCGCGTGAAGCCCAGCCAAGATGCGTCTCCAGGATCTGCCCCACGTTCATCCGGCTCGGAACGCCGAGCGGATTGAGCACGATATCGACGGGCGTGCCGTCTTCCAGGTATGGCATATCCTCGATCGGCACGATGTGGCTGACCACGCCCTTATTGCCGTGGCGGCCCGCCATCTTATCGCCGGGCTGGATCTTCCGCTTCACCGCAACGAAGACCTTGACCATCTTCATGACGCCGGGCGGGAGTTCATCGCCGCGCTTCAGCTTGTCGATCTTATCGACAAACCGTTGCTCAAGGCGCTTCTTGGCATCGTCGTACTGACGCCGGATCGCCTCGATCCCCGCCATGGCCTGCTCGTCTTTCAGAGCGATATCCCACCACTGGCTGCGCGGAACGTCGCTGAGCAGTTCCTCGTTGATGTCCGTCCCCTTGCGCAACCCCTTTGGACCACGGGCGACTTCCTTGCCCATGAGGATATCGCGCAACCGGCCATAAACGTTCCGGTCGAGGATGTGCAACTCGTCGTCGCGGTCTTTTGCGAGACGCTCGATCTCCTCGCGCTCGATCGCCATCGCGCGCTCGTCTTTCTCGACGCCGTGCCGATTGAAGACGCGAACCTCCACGACCGTGCCGGCCACGCCGGGCGGAAGCCGAAGCGAAGTGTCGCGCACGTCGGACGCCTTTTCGCCGAAGATGGCGCGGAGAAGTTTTTCTTCCGGCGTCATCGGGCTTTCGCCCTTCGGCGTGATCTTGCCGACGAGAATATCGCCCGGCTGGACTTCCGCGCCGATGTAGACGATGCCCGCTTCGTCGAGGTTCTTCAGCGCTTCTTCCGACACGTTCGGAATGTCGCGCGTAATTTCCTCAGGCCCGAGCTTCGTATCGCGCGCCGCGACCTCGAACTCCTCGATATGGATCGAGGTGAAGACGTCGGTGGAGACGATGCGCTCGGAAAGCAGGATCGAGTCCTCGAAGTTGTAGCCCTGCCACGGCATGAACGCCACAAGCACGTTTTTGCCGAGCGCCAAGTCGCCGAGATCGGTCGAAGGCCCGTCAGCGATAATGTCCGTGCGTTCGACGCGGTCGCCTACGCGAACCAGCGGACGCTGGTTGATGCAGGTGTTCTGGTTCGAGCGCTGGAACTTGCGCAGATTATAGATGTCGACGCCGGACTTCGACGGGTCCGTTTCGTCGGTCGCCCGGATCACGATACGGGTCGCATCGACCTGATCGATGATGCCTGCGCGTTTCGCGGCAATAGCAGCGCCAGAGTCGCGAGCAACGACGCTTTCCATGCCGGTGCCGACGAGCGGCGCTTCGGCGCGGATGAGGGGCACAGCCTGCCGCTGCATGTTCGAGCCCATGAGCGCGCGGTTGGCGTCATCGTTCTCAAGGAACGGAATGAGCGCCGCCGCCACGGACACGACCTGCTTCGGCGAAACGTCGATGAAGTCGGCCTTCGCCTGTGGGACCAGAGAAACGTCTCCCTGGTGACGGCAGATAATCAGCTCTTCCGCGAAGCTTCCGTCGTCGTTCAGCTGCACGTTCGCTTGCGCAATATGATACCGCGCCTCTTCCATCGCGGAGAGATAGACCACCTCGTCGGTGACCTTTCCATCCACAACGCGCCGGTAAGGGCTCTCGATGAACCCGTATTTGTTCACGCGCGCAAACGTAGCCAGTGAGTTGATGAGGCCAATATTCGGTCCTTCCGGCGTCTCGATCGGGCAAATCCGGCCGTAATGGGTCGGATGCACGTCGCGCACTTCGAAGCCGGCACGCTCACGCGTCAGACCGCCAGGCCCAAGGGCCGAAAGACGGCGCTTGTGCGTGATTTCCGACAACGGGTTCGTCTGGTCCATGAACTGGCTGAGCTGCGACGAACCGAAGAACTCGCGCACCGCGGCGCTCGCAGGCTTCGCGTTGATGAGATCCTGCGGCATGACAGTGTCGATATCGACGGAAGACATGCGCTCGCGGATGGCGCGCTCCATGCGGAGCAGGCCAAGGCGATATTGGTTCTCCATCAACTCGCCCACCGAACGCACACGGCGATTGCCGAGGTTGTCGATGTCGTCCACCTCGCCGCGGCCGTCGCGCAGGTCGACCAGCGTCCTGATCACGGAAATGATGTCTTCCTTGGTCAGGATGCGCATTTCGTCCGACTGCTCGATTTCAAGCCGGATGTTCATTTTCACGCGGCCAACCGAAGAAAGGTCGTACCGTTCCTCGTCGAAGAACAGACTCTTGAACAGCGCGCGCGCCGCATCCTCCGTCGGAGGCTCGCCCGGACGCATCACCCTGTAAATATCGAACAGCGCGTCCTGCTGGTTCTGGTTCTTGTCGGCGTGCAGCGTATTGCGGATGAACGAGCCGGTGTTCACGTGGTCGATGTCGAGCACGGGAAGCTCTTCGACGCCAACGGCACGAAGCTTATCGATCACCTTGCTGTCGAGTTCGTCGCCGGCCTCAGCCCAGATCTCGCCGGTTTCCAAGTTGACGATATCTTCGGCCAAGTAGCGTCCGTAAAGCGCGTCATCGGGAACGGCAATCGCCTTCACGCGCTCCGCGACCTGACGGACCGCGCGAGCATTGAGCTTCTTGCCTGCTTCGATGACCACTTCGCCGGTGTCGGCATCGTAAATATCCTGGACAGCCTTAACGCCGCGCATGCGCTCAGCAACGAAAGGCGTTCTCCAGCCCTGCTTCGTCGCTTTGAAGATGATCCGCTTATAGAACGTGTCGAGGATTTCCTCGTTATCCATGCCAAGCGCGTAAAGCAGCGTGGTCGCCGGCAGCTTCCGCTTCCGGTCGATACGCGCAAACACGATGTCCTTGGCGTCGAACTCGAAATCGAGCCAGGAGCCGCGATAGGGAATGATGCGGGCCGCAAACAGCAGCTTACCCGAGGAATGGCTTTTTCCGCCATCGTGGTGAAAAAAGACGCCCGGCGAGCGGTGCATCTGGGAAACAATAACGCGCTCTGTGCCGTTTATGACGAAGGTGCCATTGGACGTCATGAACGGGATGTCGCCCATGTAAACGTCCTGCTCCTTGATGTCGCGGACGGAGCGCGAACCGGTCTCCTCATTGACGTCGAAGGTGATCAGGCGTAACTTTACTTTCAGCGGCGCCGCATAGGTCATGCTACGCTGCTGGCATTCATCGACGTCATATTTTGGCGGCTCGAAGTCGTAGCGGACAAATTCGAGTTGCGCTTTGTCCGAAAAATCCTTTATGGGGAAGATCGACGCAAACACGGCTTGCAAGCCGGTACTAGGGCGCCCGCCAACCGGTTCTTGCACCATAAGAAATTGATCGTAGGATTGCTTTTGCACCTCGATCAAATTTGGCATTTCAGCTGCATCGGCAATAGTTCCGAAGCGCTTGCGAATACGTTTACGGCCGATAAACGTTTGCGCCATTTGATCTCCTCATTTCACCGGCGGCGGCTTTTTCCTGCACGCCGCACCGGGAGTTGGCGTCGCGAGAAAGCCTAATTATGGGAAGCCACCTGATATGGCGTCCCATTAACGATTTACAAGCCCTGTTACGTGTCCGATTTCAGCCTTTTGGAGGTGGAATGCGGAGTGTTTCCGGACTCGATGCTGCTTCTCCCCCTGACCGGGCAACCCCGGCCAGGGGGAAATTCATTACTTAATCTCGACCTTGGCGCCTGCCGCCTCGATCTTCTTCTTGATTTCCTCGGCTTCCGCTTTCGACACCGCTTCCTTGATCGCCTTCGGCGCTGCTTCCACAAGATCCTTCGCCTCTTTCAGGCCAAGACCCGTGATCGCGCGGACTTCCTTAATGACGTTGATCTTCTGGGCTCCCGTCTCGGTGAGAATGACGTCGAACTCCGTCTTTTCCTCAACCTCAGCAGCGGCGGGGCCGCCCGCGCCGGCTGCCGGCATCGCAAACGCAGGCATAGCCGCGGCTGCGGTAACGCCCCATTTGTCTTCGAGGAGCTTCACAAGCTCGGAAACCTCGAGCACCGTCAAAGTAGACAGCTCTTGGTAGATTTTTTCAAGTTTGTCAGACATTTAGACCTCAGTGTATTTCATGATTGGTTGGTGTTGGAGACCCTGCCTCAAACCATCACGCCGCTTCTTGCTTTTCCTTGTATGCTTGCAGCACGCCCAAAAGACTTTGCGCAGGCGAGTTAAGCTGCCGCACAAGCTTGGAGCCCGGTGCAAGGAACACGCCCATCAGCTTGGAACGAAGCTCTTCCATCGATGGGATGGCGGCCAAAGCCTTGACGCCATCCGCACTCAGCGCTTGACGGCCGAGCATGCCGCCGACAATGACGAACTTGTCATTTGTCTTGGCAAAATCAGCCGCCACTTTCGCTGCCGCCGTAGGATCTTGCGCGAAAGCAATACCCGTTGGCTCAATAAAGAGGTCCGCACCCGCGCCATCAGCCGCGCTATCAAGTGCAATTTTGGCGAGACGGTTTTTGATGACTTTAAACTTCGCCCCGGCGCCGCTCATGCGACGGCGGAGGTCGGTCATTTGCGCCACAGTCATACCTTTGTAGCGCGCCACCACGACAGAGCCGCTTGTTGCGAAGATGTCGTTGAGAACTCTCAACCATCTCCCTTTTTTCAGCTCTATCCACCGCTTCTCTCCGTAATTGGCGGGCCGCGTTGCTCCGCGAACCGCCGCTTCGATCACGCCGCCGCCTCGTGAAGGCGAGCGACCGCTCATTCCTGTCCCGAGGCGTGATCAGGCGCGATCCACCAACCAGCCGAGACTGGCGTCTAGATCACCTGTTATCCGTTCCCCGTCTCATGCAGGCGAATATTAAGCCTTCGGATCGAACCTTCGGCGCCAGCAATCTTGGACAGGCTGCCTCCGTTGGCGGAGACAGCGGCCAAGGCGTTTCCGCTTTGGCCTATCGGACGGCAAGCCGCCCGAAACTCTTAACGTGAGCCAGAGCCATGCACGTCATCCCGGAAACGCCTTAGCGTTATCCGGGCTCTTAAAGGGCGCGCACGTCCCGACTTTTAACGATCCCGGATATCGGCCAAGGCCGGTTCCGGAATGACTTTATTGTTGAGCCGCGCCCGTTACCGTCGCTGGCTCAATCTTGACACCCGGCCCCATTGTCGAGCTGAGCGCCACACGTTTCACAAATGTTCCCTTAGCGCCTGCGGGCTTGGCTTTCACCACCGCATCAGCGAAAGCCTTGACATTTTCCACAAGTGCATTCTCGGTGAAGCTTGCCTTGCCAATTCCAGCGTGCAAAATGCCTGCTTTTTCGACTCGAAATTCCACCGCGCCGCCTTTTGCGCCGCGCACAGCCTCGGTGACATCCATTGTCACGGTGCCGACCTTCGGGTTCGGCATCATGCCGCGCGGGCCGAGGATCTTACCGAGACGGCCGACCAGCGGCATCATGTCCGGCGTCGCGATGCACTTGTCGAAGTTGATGTTGCCGCCCTGCACCTGAGCAACCAGGTCCTCGGCGCCGATCACATCCGCGCCCGCTGCCTTCGCCTCATCGGCCTTGGCGCCGCGAGCGAAAACCGCAACGCGCACCGTCCGGCCTGTGCCGTTGGGCAACGCGCAAACGCCGCGAACCATCTGGTCGGCGTGACGCGGATCGACGCCGAGATTCATCGCGATCTCGATCGTCTCGTCGAACTTGGCCTGCGCTCGCTCCTTGACGAGCTTCACGGCCTGATCGAGCGGATACAGCTTCTCGCGGTTGATGCTCTTTTTCGCTTCGCGCAAACGTTTTCCATCCATGGCGCTTACTCCTTCACCGTCAGGCCCATGGAACGGGCGGAGCCAGCAATAATCTTCGCAGCTTGATCTAGGCTGGTGGCGTTCAAGTCCTTCATCTTTTTCTCGGCGATCTCGCGCACCTGAGCCATCGTCACGGTGCCTGCCGACCCGACGCCCGGCGTCTTCGAGCCGCTCTTGATGCCGGCCGCCTTCTTCAAGAAGTGGGACGCAGGCGGCGTCTTCATCGCGAAGGCGAACGATTTGTCGACGAAGTAGGTAATGACCACCGGCACGGGCGAGCCGGGCTCCATTTCCTTCGAAGCCGCGTTGAAATCCTTGCAGAACTGCATGATGTTCAAGCCACGCTGACCGAGCGCCGGACCGATCGGCGGCGACGGGTTTGCTTGGCCTGCAGGCACCTGCAGCTTTATATAACCAGCTACTTTCTTTGCCATGATGACCTCTCAAGGGCTTCCGCCCGGGTTTGAGGGATGTGGTGCGGCCTTCGCGCCTGCCTGGCGAGCAGACACCGGCCTCCCACAACGAAAGCCAAGCTTCGAAGACAAGCGCGCGACGCGCTAGATCTTCTCCACCTGGCCATACTCCAGCTCGACCGGGGTTGCCCGGCCGAAGATGGAAACTGCAACTTTGAGCCGTGCGCGCTCCTCGTCGACTTCCTCGACATGCCCGTTGAACGATGCGAACGGGCCGTCCGCGACGCGCACCTGCTCTCCGATTTCGAAGGTGATGGACGGCTTCGGCCTGTCCACGCCTTCCTTCACCTGATTGAGAATGCGCTGCGCTTCCGTCTCGGAAATCGGCTGCGGTTTGTTATCCGCGCCAAGAAATCCTGTGACCTTCGGCGTATTCTTAATCAGCAAAAACGCCCGGTCGTTCATGTCCATCTTCACAAGGACATAGCCCGGAAAGAATTTTCGCTCGGTGGCAACTTTCCGGCCCCGGCGAACCTCGACTACCTCTTCCATCGGGACGACGATCTCCTCGAAGCATTCTTCGAGGCCAGCCGCCGCCGCCCGTTCACGGATAGCGTCCGCCACCTTCTTTTCGAAGTTCGAATAGGCGTGAACGATATACCAGCGCTTTGTCATCAGTTTTGCTGCTTTTAGTTACGATTTTTTTAAGCGCTAATGTCCAAGGGTCAAAATAAACCCGATGAACTTGCTAAAGACCTGGTCCGCAAGCAGGAAGAAGATCGAAGCGGAGACGGCCATGATCACAACCATTACAGTCGTTACAACGGTCTCGCGCCTGGTTGGCCAGACGACCTTCGCGCCTTCAGCGCGAACCTGCTGCAAAAATTCGAAAGGACCTACTTTTGCCATTTCTTTCCAACGCCGATGCGAAGCCGATTAGCCTTCGCTATGAAACATTTTACTTTTATGCCCGATTGTGTCGAGTATTCCCTGCCGCCCTAAGGTGGCAGGAGTGGAGGGACTCGAACCCCCAACCCCCGGTTTTGGAGACCGGTGCTCTAGCCGATTGAGCTACACTCCTCCATCCAACCGGTTATGAGCAAGCGTTTCGGGCATGGGATCTCAGCCAATCCAATATCCGACCTGCCTGCTGCGGATAGCTTACCAGTAGTAGGGAGTTGATAGCTATCACGCAAGCAGCCGCCATGCCAAGCGTTTTTCGCGCCGAAGCGAAACAAATTTGCGTTTGTCAAGGGGCATCTGAAAACCTGTGCAAACCCGCGCTCGCGCTTTTTTCCGTTGAGCGCCGCCCCAATCTTGCTAATGTAGGCTCCGCGCGGGTGTAGCTCAATGGTAGAGCAGCAGCCTTCCAAGCTGAATACGAGGGTTCGATTCCCTTCACCCGCTCCAGTAATCTTTCCAACTTCCTCCGGGAATCCTCGCTGAATGCGAGGCAAGTGCTGCAAAATTATCACCGCTTTCGCTAGATAGCGGGGAAATCAACTCCAAGTCTTCCACCCGCCCGGATGCGGCTGCACCGGCGGCTCCTTCGCGCCCTTCGATAAGCGCCGATGCTTCCTCCGGCGCATGCGCTGCCGCTCGTGGGCGTATTCCAGCAGTTCGGACACGCCGAACAGGATCAGCAGGACGCCGATAATCACCTCGATCGCCACGAGCATGCGCACGAAATTGCTTGTCGGCACGATGTCGCCATAACCCACCGTGGCCAAGGTAATCACGGAGAAATAGAGCGCTTCGAAGTAGCTTAAGCTCCGGTATTCATCGCCGATGCGGAAGTGATGTGTGGTCGAGCTGTGGGAGACGATGCCGTATATCGCCGCGAAGATGATCACCAGCAGCGCATAGAAGGAAAGGAACGCAAACGCCGGTATGGTGAGGCGCCCGATGCGCGTCAGGAATTCCTCAAGCAAAAGCCCGATATCGATGAGAAACGTCGCGACTTCGTTGCTGACGAAAAACACGATCAGCCCGATGACGCCCATAGCGACAAGCAAAGTGGCGTCTGTGTTGACCCGCTTTTCTTCGAAGCCGAACAGGATGTAGACGCTTAAACCCACCATCCACACGGGCAGCTGCCATAAGAATGTGCGAAGCAGCCCTTTCCCGCCCCTGATGTCCCAATCGGCGACATCCTCTCGTATCTCGTCCCGCCGCCACCAGCACCCGGCGATGAAGAGCAGGATGGGCAGGGAGAAGCCGATTCCCAAGGTGACCTTGCCGAGGGAGTAGAAAAGCCCTTCCACGAACAAGGCGAAGATCGATGCATAGACGGCAGTGAGGCTCGCAAAGGTAATGGGAAAGAGGCCGCTTCGCGGAAACAGCTGTTCGATGGCGGCCATGGCGAACGCCGCCGAGAGCAGGATCGCGAAGAAGAGGAAGTTCGCGGCGCCGGCGACGGACATGCCGACGAAGGCCACAAATCCCAGGGAAAGCACATACAGGACGAGCCTTCGAGTTGTCTTCATGGTTCCGCATGCTCTGCTGGGGCCGAGCAAGCTCCCTGTTCCGCTTGCGCATGGCTAGTGGCAGCGGCTTTACGCGCACCTCGACTTTGAGACGGCGGCCGCCATCCCCTCGAGAGTCATACAACACATACCTTGAATGAGGTTGCTCCTGGCGGCGAAAAGTCAAGCTTCGGCCCCCGCGGCGGCGGGATGACACAGGGCCGCCCAGCCGGCGAAAATGTTACTTGCCGAGCACCATACCCTCGACGTGGTAGCCGCCATCCACATAGATCACGCTGCCGGTGATCGCGGTCGTATAGTCGCTCGCGAGGAAGGTCGCGGTACGGCCGACTTCGTCCGGATTAATCAGCCGGTGCAGCGGCGCCTGGGCCGCGGCCTCGCGCAAAATCTCGTCGAAATGCTCGATACCGGATGCCGCACGCGTCCGCACCGCCCCGGCTGAAATGGCGTTCACCCGAATTTTCTTTGGCCCAAGCTCATGCGCGAGATAGCGGACGGACGACTCGAGCGCCGCCTTCACCGTGCCCATCAGGTTGTAGTGCTCGACGACCTTTTCCGCACCGTAATAGGTGAGGGTCATCAGGCTTCCGCCGCTTTCCATGAGCGGTTCGGCAAGCTTCGCCATGCGGATGAAAGAATGGCAGGACACTAGCATGGACTCGGCAAAGCCTTCCGCGGAGCAATCGGTAAGGCGGCCTTGGAGGTCTTCCTTGCGCGCCCACGCGATCGAATGCAGTACGAAATCAAGCCGGCCCCAAGCCTTTGCCACAGCCTCGAAAACCGCCTCAAGCTGGCCATCCGTCATGACATCGCAAGGAAGAAATATCCCAGCGTTCACCTCGTGCGCGAGCGGCTCCACGTAAGGCTTGGCTTTTTCGTTGAGGTAGGTCACCGCGAGGTCCGCGCCCGCGCTGCGGAAATGTTTTGCTGCAGCCCAGGCCAGGCTGTGCTCGTTGGCAATGCCGACGACGAGGCCTTTGCGGCCGTGGAGATTCAAAAGTTCCATGACAACTCCGGGAAATGCTCGCCCGCATGCCCGCCCATGGCCGGGCGCTATCGCAAAGCGGGCGAGCTGAGTTTCAGATGCTTCGCTTACGCTGCGAATGTCAATTAAGGCGAGGAGCCAGTCCCTTCAACTCTCAGCGGAACATGGCAGGGAGGCACGGTTTGCATCAATGGGCGAAAACGGCAGGCATTGTATGTGAGGAGAGTGATGGAAGAGAGCCACGAACACCTTGAGGCGCATACCGAAGCTGTCGCGAAAAGCGGACTGCATATTCAGGAAGAGATCGACCGGAAGGACGGGGCGCGTCCCTCGAAGAACGAGGCCAGCGAGCCGATGCAGGCCGGCCAGCGCAACTATCCTTCACATTTTCCGAAGCAGCATCTGAAGAAGCCTGGTGCCGAAGCTGAGCTTGAGATCAAGCCCATGTACGAAGCGCCGCATTACAAAGGGTCTGGGAAGCTGCAAGACATGGTGGCGCTCATAACCGGCGGCGATTCCGGGATCGGGCGCGCCGTGGCGGTGCTCTATGCTCGCGAGGGCGCCGATATTGCGATTGTCTATCTGAACGAGCACGAGGACGCGGAAGAGACGAAGCGCGCCGTCGAGAAGGAAGGCCGCCGCTGCATCCTGATCGCGGGCGATGTCGCGCATCGCGGCTTCGCCCGGGAAGCCGTAGAAACGACGGTTGCGGAACTCGGGAAGCTCGACATCCTCGTGAATAACGCGGCCTTCCAGGAGCATGTCGAAGACTTCCTGGATCTGACCGAGGAGCACTTCAACCGCACGCTCAAAACCAACCTTTACGGCTATTTCAACATGGCGCAGGCCGCCGTGCCATACCTCAAGCCGAAGAGCTCCATCGTCATGACGGGTTCGGTCACCGGTATCCTGGGGAACAAGGACCTCCTCGATTACTCGATGACGAAGGGCGGAATTCATGCGTTTGCGCGCTCGCTGTCGACGCACCTCATTCCTCGCGGCATTCGCGTGAACGTCGTCGCGCCCGGTCCGGTGTGGACGCCTCTCAATCCCGCAGACAAATCCGCCGAACGCATTCAAAAGTTCGGCGGCGATACCGAGATGAAGCGGCCAGCTCAGCCGGAGGAAATCGCGCCAGCCTATGTGTTTCTCGCCGCGCCGACCATGTCGAGCTACATCACCGGCGAAATCATCCCGATTCTCGGCGGCTACGCGGGCGGCTAATATCGCGGCGTCGCGAACGATCGGCGGACCCACGGCTTCGGCGGGGGACCGTGCTGAAGTGCACCCGGCGCTCCACACTGGCTCACAGGCCGGCGATGCTGCCGCACTTCAGCGCGATGACTGTGAGGTGACGAGCGATCCGGAACGTTCAACTGCGAAGCTGAAGATGTTTTTATTCTAAAACTATTATGTGATGAAGTCGTTCGAGCTGGGACAAAAGTAAAAAATATGTTTATAGTGTTACTCGCGCCGGAAAGTGAATTGTGCGGCGCCCAAACCCCCACAAAAATTCTCTCGAGGAAACAACATGGACCCAGAGGACAAGCGCATGCAGTGCTTGCGTATGGCTGTCGAACTAGGCGGCAACGTCGATGCCGTCATCGCTGCAGCGGAACGCATGCTCGATTTCGTAAAGGGTGCCGAGCCCGCTCCAGCGCACTCGCCTGCCGCCGCCAGCTCGCCTGAGCCGGCCGCGGTCGCCGAGCCGCAGGCGGAAGTCGTGACGGCACAGGCTGTCGAAATTGCTGAGGCTGCAACCGGCGAGCCCCTTGTCGCCGACCCCATCGCAGCATGCGGAACAGCCCTTGTAATGCCGGAGGGTGGAAATTTGGCGGAGGCCATGCCAAGCCCCGAGGCTGCGACTGCGGCTGAGGAGGGGCCTGCTGAGGTTAAGGCTGAGGAGACCCCGGCCGAGGTCACAACCGAGGAGACTTCTGCCGAGCCGGTGGTTGAGGAGGTGCATGCCGAGGCTGTGACTGCTGCTGAGGTCCAGGCCGAGGTTGCGGCTGAGGAGGGGCCTGCTGAAGTTAAGGCTGAGGAGACCCCGGCCGAGGTCACAACCGAGGAGGCTTCGGCCGAGCCGGTGGCCGAGGAGGTGCATGCCGAGGCTGTGACTGCTGCTGAGGTTACGGCGGAGGAGGCCCCGGCAGAGGTCACGGCACAGACTTCCGTCGAGCCGGTGTCTGGGGAAGTGCACGCCGAGCCGGCAACTACTCCTGAGGTTACTACCGAGGTCCAGGCCGAAGTTGCGACCGAGGAGCACGCCGAAAAGGGCCAGCCGGCGGCCAATCCGGCCTTCGCCGTTCCGGTGCCTCCCGTGTCCGAGCAGCCCGCACCGCATGCCTGAGCTACTCCCAGACGAGATTCCGCGCAGTCGTAAAACGGGATCTCCAGCATAAGCCCCATAGGCTCTGTCGCTCTGCCCCTTCGGGCAGCGGGGGCAGAGCCACAAGCTTGTCGGATCCTCGGCAGCGGAAAGCGCTAACTCCAGAGGATTTATACTACGCGTTGAAATTCTCGACCGGTATTGTTCTCGTCCCCGCCCCCGTTTGCACGAAATTGGCCTTGCGGCTCTCCCTCTCGTTGTCATAGCCGCCCTTGAGGCGGCTATCCAGAAAAGGGCAGACTTTTCAAGTGTCAGTGGATGGCCGGGTCAAGCCCGGCCATGACAGAAAAGGGTGAAACCCTATTTTTTCACACGCTCATGCGCGGGCATGACACCAGGGGGAGCGTCTATTGCCTTCGGTATTAGCGAGGAGGCGGACTGCCCCCTATCACATTGAACTATTCAGATGGCTGATAGCAGACGGCCTCAAGATTGTGACCGTCTGGGTCGAGAACGAAGGCTGCGAAATAAGTAGGCGAGTAGTTCGCCCGGATTCCTGGACCGCCGTTGTCGCGTCCGCCCGCGATGATCGCGGCCTGATAGAAAGCTCTCACTTGAGCGCGGGTTTTAGCGGCGACAGCGATATGGAATGGGCTCGTTGCCGGTCCATGTGAACCAATCCAAATACGGCCGCTCTCGTTGCCGATCATGGCCCAGCCATCTCCCTCCGCCAGAAGCTCATGTCCCAGCGGGGTCAAGGCTGCGAGATAGAAGCGCTTCGATTTCTGAAAGTCAGCAACATTGAATCCGATATGGTCGAACACGGCTACTCCATTTGTTAAGGCTGCCCGTTCTCCCTCAGATGATGCCTGGGAATAGCGAGATGCAAGGCCTTCGCGACCATGGCCGCCCCACGCGCCGATGGGGTGCTCGCGAAAGGGCGCAGCAACGGCTGAACAAAAATGTGAACGCTGTCGGCTTGTAATCGATCGGTTAGTTCCAAAGTATTGAACTAATAGGAACACCACGCGGTTCCAGCCATTAGGCGAGGGAACTGCTAGATCGAGAAAAGGAATTCCGCATGGGTAAGCTTGAAGGTAAGGTCGCCGTCGTCACCGGAGCATCGAAGGGCATTGGTGCCGCCATAGCAAAAGCGCTTGCCGCCGAGGGCGCTGCAGTCGTGGCCAACTATGCATCGAGCAAGTCAGGCGCGGAGGCGGTAGTCGCCGCTATCACTGAAAGGGGCGGCAAGGCCATCGCCGTGAAGGGCGATGTCTCAAATCCGTCGGAAGCGGAAGCCATCGTAGACACAGCCATAAATACCTTTGGACGCCTGGACATCCTCGTCAACAATTCGGGGGTGTATGAGGTGGTTCCGCTTGAGGAGATCAGCGAGCAGCACTTCCACAGGCTCTTCGACATCAATGTGCTCGGGCTTCTGCTCACGACCAAGGCCGCCGCCAAGCATTTGCGCGAAGGGGCCAGCATCATCAACATCAGCTCGCTGGTGAGCCGCGTCACTCCGCCCGGTTTCGCAGTCTATAGTGCGACAAAGGGCGCGGTCGATGCCATCACCGGCGTACTCGCCAAGGAGCTCGGCCCCAGAAAGATCCGCGTCAACGCTGTGAGCCCCGGTGTGGTCGAAACGGAGGGCACGCATAGTTTGGGTATCATCGGTTCCGATTTCGAGAAGGCTGCCGTCTCAGAAACGCCGCTTGGCCGCGTCGGCCAGCCACAGGACATCGCAACCGTCGTTGCCTTCCTCGCTTCGGACGATGCCGGCTGGATCACGGGCGAGCGCCTTTTCGCGAGCGGCGGCAGCTGAGCGAATGCGCTTTGTAAAAGGGCGAAAAAATCGCTACATCATGGGAGCGCCTCAACGGCGCTCTTTTTGTCTCCGGTTAGAAGATGGCGAGAATGCCTAAGATTTCGCAGGATGGCGACGCCACGCAGAGCGCGCCGAAGGTTGGGTTCGTGAGCCTCGGCTGCGCGAAGGCGCTTGTCGACTCCGAGCGCATTCTGACCCGGCTTCGCAGCGAAGGGTACGCGATTGCGCCCAGCTACGAGGGCGCGGACCTCGTGGTTGTGAACACCTGCGGTTTCCTCGACAGTGCGAAAGCCGAGAGCCTCGAAGCCATCGGCGAAGCCATGGCCGAGAATGGCCGCGTCATTGTTACCGGCTGTTTCGGCGTCGAAGATAAGCGCATTCGCGACGCGTTCCCCGACGTTCTGGCCGTGACGGGTCCCCATCAATACGACGCCGTGATGAATGCGATCCACACCGCGGCTCCGGCCCCGCACGCGCCTTTCCTCGATCTCGTGCCGCCAGCCGGCTTACGCCTCACGCCCCGGCACTATGCCTATCTGAAAATTTCCGAAGGCTGCAACAACCGCTGCTCCTTCTGCATCATTCCAAGCCTTCGCGGCGGTCTTGCGAGCCGCCAGTCCGCCGACGTGCTCGCGGAAGCCGAGGCTCTTGTTGCGGGCGGGGCCAAAGAGCTGCTCGTGATCAGCCAAGACACAAGCGCCTACGGCCTCGATATCAAATATGCGGAAAGCGATTGGTGCGGCGGCCCAGTGAAGGCCCGGCTGACGGAGCTTTGCGAAGCGCTATCGACGCTCGGCGCATGGGTCCGGCTGCACTATGTCTATCCCTATCCGCATGTCGATGAGCTTTTGCCGCTGATGGCGGAGGGCAAGATCCTTCCCTATCTCGACATCCCGTTCCAGCATGCCTCGCCCACGGTGCTGAAAGCGATGCGGCGGCCTGCGAACCAGGAGAAAACCCTGGAGCGCATCGAAGGATGGCGCGCGATCTGCCCGGATCTTGGCCTTAGGTCCACTTTCATTGTCGGCTTTCCGGGCGAGACGCAAGAGGATTTTACCCTGCTCCTCGATTGGCTTCGCGAAGCGCGGCTGCCGCGCGTAGGATGCTTCAAATATGAAAACGTGGAAGGCGCTGCGAGCCGCGATCTTGCCGGGCAGGTTCCGGAGGAGGTCAAGGACGAACGGTTTGAGCGCTTCATGGCGGTGCAGCGCGATGTGAGCACGCAAGCGCTCGCCGGCCAGGTCGGAAAGACGATGGAACTGTTGATCGACGAAGCGGATGAGGACGGCGCGACGGCGCGCAGCGCCTGGGACGCGCCCGACATCGACGGCTCCGTTTTCATCGACGGCGGCGAGGGGTTGGAACCCGGCGACCGCGTCCGCGCCAGGATCATCGATTCCGACGAGTACGATCTTTGGGCGGAGGTGCTACCCTCGGCGTGATGCGCCAGGAGTTTGAGGCCGGATGCATACCCATTCCATTGAATCGTTCCAGCACAAGCACGTTTTCCTCGGCGTTCGCCACGATCGGAACGCAAAGCGCGTTTGGACGGTCGTCGTTCTGACCACCGTGATGATGATCGGCGAAATCGCGGGCGGTACGGTTTTTGGCTCGCTGGCGCTGGTGGCTGATGGCTGGCACATGTCTACCCACGCCGCTGCGCTTACGATATCGGCGCTGGCTTACTACTACGCCCGGCGTCATATGCACGACGACCGTTTCGCGTTCGGGACGGGCAAGCTTGGCGACCTCGCGAGCTTTGCAAGCGCGATCATCCTAACCATGATCGCGCTCCTTATTGGCTATGAGAGTGTCGTTCGCCTCGTTCATCCGATTGCCATCGCCTATGATGAAGCGATCGCCATCGCGGTTCTTGGCTTGACCGTGAATATCGCGAGCGCCTGGCTCCTGCGCGACGATCATGATCATGAGCATCATGCCCACGCCGAACACGAGCATGATCGCCACGATCAGGATCTCAATCTTCGCGCGGCTTATGTGCATGTCTTGGCCGATGCCTTGATTTCGTTGCTGGCGATTGGCGCTCTGCTTACGGCGAAGCTCGCAGGCTGGACCTTCATGGACCCGGTGGTCGGCCTCGTTGGTACGGGCGTGATTATAAGCTGGGCCTCCGGGCTCTTGCGTCAGTCCGGCGGCGTACTCATCGATTCCGTCCCGGATCGGGAATTGGTGGAGCGGATGCGCACGGCGCTAGAGGTTGACGGCGATGAGGTGGCGGACTTGCATCTTTGGCGGGTTGGGCCTGGGCATTACGCTGCGGTGGTTTCGCTCGTTTCGCATGATCCGAAGCGTCCCGAGACTTACAAGAGCAAGCTCGCCGGTTTGCCGAGGCTCAGTCATGTCACAATCGAGGTCGAGCGCTGCCCCTGCCCCGGAAAGGCTAACGGATAAAGTGCATGCGCTACCGTGGCCGTGGAAGCAAATGTTGACGGCAGCTCAAACCTTCGCCGTGGTCAGTTCCTTAATGACATCCCCGTCTGTGGCGACGGTTTTATCGGCCCGAACCATGATGATAGCGCGCGGGTGTCCGTGCAGCTTGACGGCGAGCCAGAGATGAAACCAGTTTACGCCCGAGCCATGCGGGAAGCCCTTGTCCTTGTCGAAATGCTCTAAATCGAGCAGCTCTCGAATGCCTGGCGCGACAAAGGGGATTTTTCCATCGTTGTTTTTTACCTCGGCGACTATCTTGCCTTGTGCGGTTTCGACATTGGCGTCGTATAGTTCGCGGAGAAGGAAAGCCGTCATGCGAGCCTTTCCCATCGCTGCGCCCTGTGGCCCACCGCCTTTCAAGTCTTCCTGATTGAGAGCGAAGAACTCCTTGTGGACCTCGGCCTTGTCATCCTTGATCATTTGGAGCCACAAGCCGCGCTCTTTCGCTGCCTCTTGCCGTGCCTCTTTCGACCACCCCCCACCCCAGGCACGCAGCAGGTTGTTCAGTTCGCGCTCTGCGAGGGTGAGATATTCCGAAACCTCCCGGGCTTCATAAATGGCCACAGAGAGAGCGATAACGCCGGCCAGGACCGCAATGGCAACTGCGCCATAAGCTACGTAGTTTAACGCGTCGCTCCAGGCGAAATCGCCGAACGATAATTCGCCTGTAAAGCGCGGATTACGGCCCAGCATCGCATGAATGGCAAACGGCACCGCCACCATAAGCGCGAAAATTCCGAACGCTTTCAGCCAAACCCGCATCGGCAAGAACCTCAAGCCCACCATCTTGAGCGCGAATTGCAAGCGTAAGCATAATGAGATTGAAAGCCTCGCGTAAGTCCCGTTTGCGCGAAACCTTATCCTTCGACAGGCTCAGGATGAGGAGCAGGCTACGCTTCTTCCGTCGTGACGATCCGCGAGCCCTTCTCAAGCGTGTTGTGCACCGGGCACTTATCCGCGATGGCGAGAAGCTTCTGCCGAGCCGCCTCGTCGAGATCGCCCTCGAAGTGGAGCATGCGCTCGAAGTGATCGATCTTCGTCGCCTTCCCTTCCACGCACTCCTTGCAATCGTCCAGGTAGCGCTTGTCGTGGCGGACAAGAACTTGAACCCGCTCAAGCGGCAGTAGCTTGAAATCCGCGTAAAGACGAACCGTCATGGAAGTGCAGGCCCCGAGCGCGGCCGCGAGAAGATCGTAGGGGCTCGGGCCTGTGTCCGTGCCGCCCTGCTCCTCGGGCTCATCGACGAACAACCGGTGCTCGCCCATGCGCACATCCTGCTGAAATTTGCCGTGCCGCGTTTCGGTGACGGATACCGCGCCCGTTGCGGGAGCCGCTTCGGCGCGGGCCTCTATCGAGCCCATGATGTAGCGGGATGCCCATGCGCTTAAGACCTCGGCAACATATGCCGCATCTTCCCGCTTCGCCAGCAAATGATCGGCGCCGTGAAGCGAGATGAAACTTTTGGGATGCTTGGCAGCCGTGAAGATCGCCGACGCGTTTTCGAGGCCAACCACCGCGTCTACCGGCGAATGAAAAATCAACAGCGCCTTCCGCATCGTTGCAATACGGGCGTGCAGGCGCGCGGCTTCCACATCCTCCAGGAACTGGCGCTTGATCGTGAATGTCCGGCCGCCAAGCGTCACAGCGGCTTCGCCCTTGTCGCGGATCTGGTCGAGATGGGCGGCAAAGTTCCGCGTAACATGCGCGGCGTCTGCTGGCGCGCCGATGGTTGCGACGGCCTTCGCCTCCGGAATGTCGCCCGCTGCGGCCAGAGCGGCAGCGCCCCCTAGGCTGTGCCCGATGAGAATGTCAACGGGCATTACATTTTCCCGAAGGTGGGCTGCAGCCGCGAGCAGGTCCTGCACATTGGATGAGAAGTTCGTATTCGCGAACTCGCCCTCGCTCCTGCCGAGGCCCGTGAAATCGAAGCGGAACACGGCAAACCCGCGTTTTGTAAGCTCGCTTGCGATCCGCGCCGCGGCGAAGAGATCCTTCGAGCAGGTGAAGCAGTGCGCGAACAGCGCAAGCGCGCGCGGCTTTCCGGCGGGGTGATCGAGGCGGGCGGCGAGCTGAGCGCCTTGCGACCCCGGAAAGGTTATTTTCTCGGAACGGCCCGTCATGTTTGTAACCCCTTTACAACCGCTGGTTTATCTTCAGCATATCGGCTTTGCCGCAAGTTCTTGCACGCAGCCGTGATCGCAAAGAGGAAATAAATTATGAAAAAGGCGGCTGTTCTTGCGTTGCTTGCTGCGCTACTTACGGGCGGCTTTACGCCTGCTCAAAGCGCCGAGAGTTGGTCAGGAGGTCATCGTGCCTGGCACCGTTATCCCCACAGGACCGTTTATTGGGTTTATCGCAGCCCTCGCTTTATCCCCCCGCCGCCAGCGCCGGAATCTTTCTTCTTCGCTTGCTGTCCGACAAGCCGCGTGAATACGCACATGTATTAGAGTCAGATTCGCACGGCGGCGGCCTTCGCTCCGCCGCCAAGGTGAGGCGGCGCAAATTTAACAGGCCGTAAAGTAGCAGTAGAACTTTTTCCTTTTTCAAAGAAAATGCATATTGTGGCTCCCCGGGATCGGATAGTCTTGAAATGCGCTTCGTTAAAATTCATAAGTAGAACTGGCCCTTAGCTTGAAAAGAAAATCTGATTGACTGTCGCCGAGATACAGCTACGAATCAGATCCGCTTTTTTATAAACGTAGTTTTGGCCCCGATATGTCAAAAGATAGAAATAAGAAGTCTCCGGGCGAGAAGAGCTCGGCCGCCAAACCATCGTGCGTTGAATCCAACTTTCCAATCGTTGGCATCGGTGCGTCCGCTGGCGGCGTTATCGCTTTGCAGGCGTTTCTTCAGGAAATCCCGGAGGGCACAGGCGCGGCCTACGTGGTGATCGTGCATCTCGATCCCACGCATATCAGCGAATTGACGGGCATCCTGGCAAATAAGGCGCACATTCCGGTGCTGGAAGTGGGCGCAAAAACTCCTCTTCAGCCGGACCACATTTACGTCATCCCGCCAAACCGCCAGCTTGTCATCACCGATCACTCCATCGGAGCCTCCGCATTCGATGAGCCGCGGGGGAGGCGTGCGCCGATCGATCACTTTTTCCGTTCGCTTGCCGAGCAGCATGGCGACGGGATTGCCGTTGTCCTGACAGGCGCCGGTTCCGACGGCACCTTGGGCGCGAAAGCCATAAAGGAGGCGGGCGGCCTTATCCTCGTGCAAGACCCTAACGAGGCCGAATATCCGTCCATGCCGAGAAGCGCCATCTCAACGGGGCTGGCGGACGTCGTGCTTCCCGTGCGCGATCTCGCTCGCCAGCTCGTGGAACTTCTCAACACCAATACTCATGCTCCCATTGAACGGCTGGGAGCGAACGACGAAGAAGTGTTGAAGCGGCTTCTCACCTACGTGCGTTCTCGCACCGGCCACGATTTTTCGCGGTACAAGCGCTCCACCGTCCACCGCCGGCTTTCCAGGCGAATGCAGGTCTGCAAGGTGGAAAATTTGAGCGAGTACTTCGATCTCATCAAGGACAAGCCGGAAGAGATACGGAGCCTCTTCGCCGATCTTCTTATTTCCGTGACGACGTTTTTCCGCGATGCGGCGGCTTTCGACGCTTTGGCTAAGAAGGTCATTCCAAAGCTCTACGACATGGATGAATCTTCTGCCCCCCTTCGCGTCTGGGTCGCCGGTTGCGCCAGCGGAGAAGAAGCCTATTCGATTGCCATATTGTTCGCGGAAGAAGCGGCGCGCCGCGATGTTAAGAGAGAATTGCAACTGTTTGCATCAGACCTCGATAGCAACGCTTTGACAATTGCGCGGGAGGGGCGGTATCCGCTTGGGATCGAGACGGATGTCGGCGAAGAACGGCTCCGGAAATATTTTATGAAAGAGGGCGATCATTACCGCGTCCGGCGCGAAATTCGCGATATGGTTGTATTCGCTGCCCATAGTATTCTTAAGGATCCGCCGTTCTCAAGACTGCATCTCATCTCTTGCCGTAATCTTCTAATTTATTTGGAAAAAGATATTCAACAGCAAGTCGTTACGATCTTCAATTATGCCCTTCGGCCGGGGGGCTATCTTTTCCTTGGGTCGTCCGAAACAGCCGACGCAACGCCTGGACTTTTCCACCCGGTGGATCGCGAAGCCAGAATATATGAGTTTATTAGGCCCGCGGGAGATCACAGGGAGCTTCCGCGATTACTTATGCCGCCTTCCATCACCGGAGACATCTCCCTCCTCAACACCGCAACCCAGCCCCTTACGGGAAGCTCCTTTGCAATGCACCAAAGCGCGCTGGAACTGGCTGCTCCGCCGAGCATCCTCGTCGATATAAGCAATCAGATCGTCAATATGTCCGAGGACGTTGGCCGCTTCATTCAGCCCTCTGCCGGCCAGATGCGCAACGACGTCACGGAACTCGTGCGGCCCGAGCTCCGCTTCGATTTGCGCGCTGCCTTGCATCGTGCATTGGAACGAAATCAGCCGACCCTCACCTTGCCGATCCCGGTGCGTTTCAACGGTACGCCTCGAAGGGTCTTCCTCCAAGTCAGACCCGTCGCTTTGGAGCGGGACCATCCAAGGCAAGCTGTCGTTTTCTTCATCGAGGGTGATGATGTCGAAGCGCAGGACAGCGAAAAAGGTCCGGCTGAACAAGATCAAGCCTCAGGCGACACAATACGCCGGCTCAAGGAAGATCTGGAGCTGATGCGCGCGCGGCTTAAAGCGAGCCGGGAAGAGTTCGAGTCGGCCAATGAGGAACTTCGTGCGGCCAATGAAGAGCTGCAATCTATCAATGAAGAATACCGGTCCACGGCGGAAGAACTGGAAACCAGCAAGGAAGAGCTCCAATCGGTGAACGAGGAGCTTCAAACGGTGAATGCCGAGCTGAAGGCCAAGCTCGAAGGCGTTTCCCTGGCGAATAACGACCTTCTAAACCTTATGGCTGCCACCGAAGGCGGAACCTTGTTTCTCGATAGCCAGCTTCGCATCAAACGCTTTACACCGAGAATGACTGACCTTTTCAATATCCAGGCGGCGGATGTTGGAAGACCCATAACGGATTTCACGCATCGGCTCGTTTACCCCAATTTTATGGAAGATGCGCATGTCGTCCTTAAGGACTTGAAAATCATTGAGCGAGAAATAGCCAGCAACGGAAACTGGTTCCTAACGAGGCTAAGGCCTTATCGAACAATCGACAACCGGATCGAGGGTATCGTTTGCTCCTTTGTGGACGTGACAGACCGCGTGAAGATTGACGCAGCCTTGAAGACAAGCGAGTCCCGCCTGCGGTTCGTTCTGGGCGAGCTTTCTCATCGGATCAAAAATACCTTGGCGGTTGTGCAGGCGATGGCCCGGCTCTCGTTCGCCAAGGACGTGCCGAGGGAGCAAGCGATGGAGGTGTTCACGGACAGACTGGATGCGTTCCACTCCGCCCACGAACTCCTTGTGAGCAGCGAGTGGCGTGGAGCGCGTTTACGGGACTTGGCCGAGAAACAGCTTGCCCCCTACACACCCGAGAGAGCACGCGTCATTCTGGAAGGCCCGGACGTCACCTTGCCACCCGACCTTGCAACGCCATTAGCGCTTGTAATTCATGAACTTGCGGTGAACGCGATTAAATATGGGTCGCTCTCGACAACGAAGGGAACCTTGCGACTGGGATGGGGATTTACGGGGGACGGAGCAGGGTCTCAGTTTCAGTTACGATGGCGCGAGTCGGGGGGGCCGGTTGTGGTGCCCCCTTGTAAGGAAGGTTTCGGCAGTTATCTGATCCAGAATGGGTTGCCGGATGCAAATGTCACGTTGGAGTATCCGCCGGAGGGAGTTCTGTGTACAATAACCGTGCCGGCGAAGTCTGTGCAGAGGGAATGAATTCGAATTCCGATCAGCCATTGCAGGGCACGCGGGTCCTGATCGCTGAAGACGATGCGATCCTCGCGTTCGACCTGGGCATTACGCTGCAGAAGGCTGGAGCCCAAATTCTTGGCCCTACGCTAACCCTTGCGCACACGCTTTCGCTGGCTCAATCCGCTCCGCTTTCGGCCGCTGTCCTAGACGTGAGTTTGCGTGACGAGGAGGTTTTTCCCGCGGCGCTGGCTCTCAAGGACCGCGGCGTCGGCATCGTGTTTTATACGGGTTACGCGTCGGTCGAAAGTCTCAAGCGGGAATGGCCCGATGCGCAGGTGCTCACGAAGCCAACACCCGCCAGACTTTTGATTCAGGCAGTTCGCCGGGCTTGCGTTTCCAGCACGGATCAAGGCGCCCCCGCCTCTTGAGACGCGCCTGCTCGACGTCTCCCCCCCTCAGAAACAGTGCAGACTGCTAAACCCAGCTCGCATGAAGGGCGCAAGTTTCATGCATGGAGACATCTGTAAATTGAATGCGCCTATTAAGATGAACGGAGGCGCTGGCCATGTCGTTGCAGACGAATATGAAGGCTTCCCAGTCCATGCCTGTTCCAGCACGCGCAATGGGGCTCGCCGGCCTGCTCCCATTCACTTTCGGAGCGCTCGCCGTTTGCTTTGCGCCCGAGATCAGGGCGGAGGCCGCTTCAGCGCTCATCGTATACGGCGCAATCGTGCTGTCCTTTCTTGGCGGCGTCCGCTGGGGATTTGCCATGTTGGAAGGCGGAGAAGGGAGTTGGAGCGCATACGGCCTGAGCGCGATCCCCTCGCTTTTGGCCTGGATTGGGGCGCTGACGAGCGGCCCGGAGGGTCTCATCATTTTGGCCCTCGCGCTCGTGCTATGGTTCTTCGCGGAACGCGCTAATCCGCCCTCGCTTCCGCTTCCGGCTTGGTATGGGCGGGTTCGAGGCGTGCTCACGGCGATCGCCACTGTTTCGCTCAGCGCCGCGGCGGTGTCCTGGTAAGGAGTTTTGAACGGCGCTGGCGACGAGAGCGAGCTAACCGCGGAGTTCCTGGAAGTTGGGAAATTTCTTCAGATTCTCGTCATATTGCGTTGGCTCCAGCCACGGCAATGCGATTTTCATGACTTCGTTCGCGACAACCCAACGGTGGCGCACATAAAGATCCAGCGGATCGAGTTGCATCCGAAGGTGTAGCTTTGGATCGTAGTTCAGCCCGCTGCTGCGATACCACCGATAGCCGTTTTCAATCGCCCAGCTCACGACATCACGGAAGACGCAATAATAGAGGTGCCAGTCTAGCGCCACGGTGTAATCGAGCCCGATATACTG
The DNA here is from genome assembly GCA_963834165.1 of uncultured Alphaproteobacteria bacterium. Taxonomy (GTDB): domain Bacteria; phylum Pseudomonadota; class Alphaproteobacteria; order Rhizobiales; family Rhodomicrobiaceae; genus Rhodomicrobium. The sequence continues at coordinate 419,221 of CAWIAL010000016.1, forward strand.
GGCGTAGATCGCATCGTCGTGAACCATGCAAAGGTTGAAGGCCACGAGACGGCCATTGTGACGCCAGAGAAAGAACCTCAACTTGTCCGGCATCCGGCGGCTAAGCTCGCAAAAATACTCCTTCGTTAGTATCTCGAAATGCAGCTTCGAACGTTTGTAAACATCGAGGTAAAGCGGGTAAAGTTCGTCGATAATCGGCTCAACATCCGTCACGACGCTCATTTCAAGCGCGGCCCCCCGCGCGGATTTGAATTTCTTGCGCAGGTCTTTGCGCGTCGCTCTGCCGAGCGCTTTCTCCATATACTCATCGAAGTTTTTGTAGGCGATATTCAAGCTCGCCCCGGGCATGCTCGGCATCCTCGTGAAGCCATGCTCACTGAGATGACTGAGCGCGTCCCTATACTGCGCGGGAAATTCCTTGAAAACGACGAGGCCCGCTCCCTCTTTTCGCGCCGCTTCAAGCGCGGCCCGCGCCAGGAGCATGGAAGCATTTCGATCCATGAAGGTGCTAGCGCTACAAAGTTGTCCTTCGCCAGCCACGCAACCAACCATCAGCGTGCGCAAAGAAAGAAACTTCGGCCACGTCCGGCGCACATAATCGACGGAAGTTTTTATCGTGCCCTTCGCGCCGGCCAAAATATCCTGGTCGAGGACAAAGAAGGGCTGGATGGCCCGCGGCTGGCCGCTCCTGTCACGCAGCACGAAATAGCGATAGGCAAATTCCGGATGGATCGTATCTTCGACGATCTCGTAATAGCGGCGATCCTTGTATTGACCCGAAAATGCTGTCGCCCATGCGCTTAGCGACGCAACCTCCGCGCGAGTCGCAATCGTCACGCTATCGACCGGAGAAACGGTGTCGTGGGAGAGAGAAAGGGGCCGTGTCGCACCAGCTCTCAGGGCCAGATCGGCTTGAATGAGTTCGCTCATAATCGGTATTCTTAACGTGATTCCGCCTAATCCATGACCACATTCAACCGCAAATTGTAACCAAGTTTCTCATGGTGCAAAATTTAGCCATATTCTGGGCGAAGGCACGGATCAGGTTTTTGGTGGCGCCAAAAGCCGCCGATTTTCCGGGTTCCACCGCCATGGTGCATTCGAATTAAGGTGAAAACCTCCGATGTCCCGGCTCACGTGCCGGTATTGCAGCGCGTCCGCATGCCCCGACAGGACCGAGTAGCCGAGATGCGTGAATGACAGTTCACAAGTGAGGTAGGCGTCCCGGGCCTCTTCCGGCATGGAAGGCGAGAAGGCCGGTCCCCTGAAGCCTGCGACAAGTGGCGCACCGCCAGCGCCTAATTCGTCGAGGGCGTGATAAAAGCTCAAGTCTCCCATGAAGAAAACCTCTTCGGATTCGGTGAAGGCTTCATAGAGGTCGACCGGCCGCCTTACGCCCTGGCCGACGAGGCTCAAAATAGCCCATTCGGTGCGGGACAGCCCCGATCGGTGGTTCGGAAGTTCTTCCAAAAGCCGGAGCATCGCAAGCCGCAGGAAGGGAAGGATGTGCGTGCTCAGCCTTAAAAGCGCCTCCCAGGGCTCGGGCGTCGGTGAACGAAACCCGTTCCAGGCGAGGCGCGCCAGCGCAAGATGCGCGTCCGAAGCTGGCTCCATGAGATGGAAATGCGTCTTTAGCGCCCGGTGGGTCTCCGTGCCCAGATACTTGCCGGCCTGGATGATATAAACGCCTTCGCGGCGCTTCTCGCTTGCGAAAAAATCCAGCAGCTGAATCAGCTGCAGCTGGTCGTAAAGGTCGTGCTCAAACCAAAGCACCACGGTCTTGAAGCCGCTGTGCGCGCGGATTGTCTCGTCGCGAGAGCGAAATGCGGCGTGCAAATCCTCTGCGGATAGCCAGCCCCTTCGCGCGAGGAATTGGGCGCGCACGGCGGACAGCTCTTCGAGAGGGAGCGACTGCGGAACTGGCCCTTCATGCAGAATATCGCGCCAGGGAAGAATCTCACCGGCGATCCGGGCGTCGCGCATGCGCGCCACGGCATCGTCGCCATTGGTGATAATCAGCCGGTCCCTCATTCATCCTGTTTAGCCGCGCCCACGGTAAGGCGCAACGCCTTGATCGGGCACCCAAACGCCAGAGGGCAGATCGCCCACTGCAAAGAAAACATCGATGGGGATGCCGCCTCGCGGATACCAGTAACCGCCAATGCGAAGCCAATGCGGATTGAGCGTTTCGTCGAGCCTCTTGCCGATGGAGACGGTGCAATCCTCGTGGAAGCCGCAATGATTGCGGAATGAGCTGAGATAGAGCTTCAGCGATTTCAATTCGACGAGCAGCGCCCGTGGAACATAGTCGATGACGAGATGCGCGAAATCCGGTTGCCCTGTCACCGGGCAAAGCGCGGTGAACTCCGGCGCCGTGAAGCGCACGGCATAAAGCGTGCCGGGATGCGGGTTCCCCACAGTCTCAAGCTGCGCCTCATCGGGCGACGCGGGCAGCGCCGAAAGCCGTCCAAGCTGTTTCAGGTTCCGGGTGTAGTCGGGTTTGTCCATGCCACTCCGTTTACGCAAATAGCGTCACGAGCGCTCTGTCAGCGAATGCCGATTAATTTATGGGTTTGCAGCGACAGCCGCCAGGGGGGATGCGCGAGGCAATATCGCACCGCGGCTTCGAGATTTTCGCGCTGTTGCGGGCCGTCCATTGGCTGCAAGAAAAAGTGCTGAAACTTCAGCCGCTCGAACTGCGGCGGAAGCGCGCCGGTCTGCGGAAAGACGAGCTTGAGCTCGTTTCCCTCTCGCTGCGCGAGGGGCACGCCCGCTTTGGGGCTTACGCAAATCCAGTCGAGGCCTTTGGGAGCAGGCCGCGTGCCGTTGGTTTCGAGCGCAACCATGAAGCCGCGTTCATGAAGCGCTTCGATAAGCGGAGCGTCGATCTGCAAGGTCGGCTCGCCGCCCGTTACGACGACATAGGGCTTGCTCGATGGAGCTTCCACCACCCTGTCCCAGATATGAGCGACCGCATCGGCAAGTTCATCCGAGCTCTCGAATTTGCCTCCGCCGGGACCATCGTAGCCCACGAAATCCGTATCGCAGAATCGGCAGAAGGCGCGGCCCTTATCCTTCTGCTGGCCGGTCCAAAGATTGCAGCCGGCGAAGCGCAGGAAGACCGCGGCGCGCCCAACCTGAGCGCCCTCGCCTTGAAGCGTTGGAAAGATTTCTTTGACCGTGTACATGGATCTAAGCCGGTGCCGCAACGCTGGCGCGCCACGTGCGATAGCCCTTTTCGCGAAGATTGCAAGCTGGACATGCGCCGCACCCGTAACCCCACTCGTGCCGGTGCTCGCGGTCGCCTTTGTAGCAAGTATGGGTGTGTTCGGCAACGATATCAACAAAGGTTTGGTTTCCAAGCGCATGCGCTAGCGCCCAGGTCTCCGCCTTCGTTCGCCACATCAGCGGCGTGATGATTGTGAACCGCTCTTCGGTCCCGAGATTTATGGCATGGTTGAGCGCTGCAAGCGTCTCGTTGCGGCAATCGGGATAGCCCGAGTAGTCCGTCTGGCACATCCCGCCCACGAGATCGCGAACACCACGCCGGTAGCCGAGCGCAGCTGCGAGCGTGAAAAACAGGAGATTGCGGCCCGGCACGAAAGTGTTCGGCAGGCCGTTTGCGCCGAAGGCAATCTCGGCGTCGCTGGTCAGCGCCGTATCGCTGACCGCGCCAAGCACGGAAAGGTCGAGCACATGGTCTGGGCCTAGACGCTCGCGCCACGCGGGAAAAGCCGCGGCAATGGCTTCGCGCAGCTTAGGACGGCATTCGAGTTCTACGCTATGGCGCTGCCCATAGGAAAAGCCCAAGGTCTCGACGGCGCCGTAATTCGTCAAAGCCCAAGCAAGGCATATCGCCGAGTCCTGGCCGCCGGACAGCAAAACGAGGCTCTTCTTCGAGCTTGTCTTTATGTCAACCATGCCAACCGATTAAACCTCTTTGAGGGGACGCGCGAGTCCTTTAAGACAGCGTCACGTTTCATAGTTACCCCCGCAGGACCCTGCGCCTTCGATGGAGTTCCCTCATGACCGCCATCTCTGACATCATTGGCCGCGAAATCATCGATAGTCGCGGCAATCCGACGGTCGAAGTCGACGTGGTACTGGAGGACGGCTACGTTGGCCGTGCTGCAGTGCCATCGGGCGCCTCCACCGGTGCGCACGAAGCCATCGAAAAGCGCGATGGCGGCGAGCGCTATTTGGGCAAGGGCGTCCTGCAGGCGGTCGATGCCGTAAACGGCGAAATCTTCGATGCGCTCCAAGGCATGGACGCGGAGGATCAGCGCCGCATCGACAACACGCTTCTGATGCTCGACGCCACCGAGAACAAGAGCCGCCTTGGCGCGAACGCCATCCTCGGCGTGTCGCTGGCGGTGGCGAAGGCTGCGAGCCAGGCGGTCGATTTGCCGATCTACCGCTATCTCGGCGGCGTGAACGCGCGCGTTCTGCCCGTGCCCATGATGAACATCATCAACGGCGGCGCGCATGCCGACAACCCGATCGACTTCCAGGAATTCATGATCTCGCCGCTGGGTGCGCCCACGGTTGCCGAGGCGGTCCGGTGGGGATCGGAGGTCTTCCACACGTTGCGCAAACTGCTGAAGGAAGGCGGCCATAACACCAATGTGGGCGATGAAGGCGGCTTCGCGCCGAACCTGAAATCCGCCGACGAGGCGCTGTCGTTCGTGATGCGCGCCATCGAAAAGGCTGGCTACAAGCCCGGCGAGGATATCGCCATCGCTCTCGACCCGGCCTCGTCCGAGTTTTACAAGAACGGGCGCTACGAGCTGAAAGGCGAGGGGAAAAGCCTCACGTCCGAAGAGATGGTGGCGCTGTACCAGGAGCTGGTGACGCGCTATCCGATCATCTCCATCGAAGACGGCATGGCAGAAGACGATTGGGACGGCTGGCGCGTGATGACCGAGAAGCTCGGCGCGAAAATCAACATTGTGGGCGACGATCTCTTCGTCACCAATCCGAAGCGCCTCAAGCAAGGGATTGAGAAGGGCTCCGCGAACGCGATCCTTATCAAGTTAAATCAGATCGGAACGCTGAGCGAGACGCTGGACGCCGTGGACATGGCGCACCGCGCTGCGTTCAAGACTGTCATTTCGCATCGCTCGGGCGAGACCGAGGATTCGACCATTGCCGATTTCGCGGTTGCGACGAACGCAGGCCAGATCAAGACCGGCTCGCTGTCGCGGGCCGACCGCACGGCGAAATACAATCAGCTCATCCGCATCGAGGAAGAGCTGGGCGATGTCGCGGTATTTGCGGGGCGGAGCATTCTGCGCGGCGCGTAGACCGCAACGGCGATTCCAATAAAAACCCGGCCAGTTAAGGCCGGGCATATTAAGCGCAATTACTTAATCTAGCTTCTAGCATTACCAATGGCGGCGCCCGCATCTCCAGCCCCCGCTCCAGCGGCGACAGTGCCACACCTTTTGAACTGCATCGTCTATCTTTACTTGGGCATGAACGGAAGCTGGAAAAGTCGGAGCAGCTTGCGCTGAGACGCCAAGCATAAGCCCAACAGCAATGCTGGCAGCAACTAAATATTTTGTCATTGATATGCCCCTTGTTTGCACCTTCCTTCCCTCGGTGCCTTAAGCATATCCGGGGAACGCAAACAGAGCCATTAATAAAAGGTTTAAGCTCTCGCGCTGTAAAAAACTGCGCGTGAGGGAAGGAATACAGAGAAGCTAAAAAGCGAGCGCCCGATCGCTGCGTCCTAATCGCTTGTGCTTGAAAAGCGTCGGCGCTCGCTTGTCCAATGACGGACAAGTCATAGATTATTACAACTATTAACAGCCTCACATAAGCCAGAACGCCGCAGTAGAACGCCGGTGGAACCGATGTTGTACGGCTTTTAGCCGAAGTGAATTGCAGGCGGTGCGCAAATTGTTAGCGATCCTTCCCGATACTGCGCCTCCTAGGTCCGTGGGATGTTTTTCGCGCCATGATCCAACGTGCACTCGCCAGCTTTGCGATCGGTGCCTCGGCACTGCTTATCAGCCCGCTCAGTCTCCACGCGGATGAACCCTTCACGCCTGCCAAGGGCGGCTATTCCATCGTTTTTCCTGAGAAGCCGCAGGAGAAGGAGGTCGCACCCACAACAGATGCGAGATCGACCGTTTACTCCGTGAACCGTGACGACGCGGCCTTTCTCAGCGGCTACACGGAGTACGCGAACAACGTCGATTTGAACATAGAGTTGCAGGCCGATATCGACAGCTTCGTCAGATCTTTAGGCGCTGAAGTAAAGGGACAAAAAAGGACCGACCTTATAACGGCCGGCAGCGGGCGCATGCCCAGGGTGGATTTCATTTTCGAAAGCGATAAGGTCGCCGGCCGCGGCATTGCAATCGTTACAACTCCCCGCTCGGTCATAATGGTTTCGGCGCTATCGGTAAAACCCAACGACCTTCAGCAAGTGAACCGGTTCGTGGACTCATTCAAGCTGGCGCAGTGACGTGCCGGCGCGCGAACCATCGCCTGCATCGCGGTCGCAACAGGCAATAGGTGCGGGCGCGCGGCCTCAGCCGCGCAGCTTTTCTGTCAGCGATGAAATTGACACGGAAGCCGCTCGCTGATCTTCAGCGGCCGCCTCTGAAGACTCGTTTCAAATTGCCGATGACACCCATAATCAACAGAACGGCGACAACCGCCTCGGCGACCATCCATACATAGTTCTGATTCGGCAGGTCGATTGTTACCATAGAGTAACCGACACCTATGAGCGCTGCCACGTAGAGTAAAACCTTAAGCAGCGGAGCGGCTATACCGCCATTGGCTTTTCGAACTGTCTGAGCAGGTTGACTCATCATCGCCTCCAAGGAAGATCGCCCGCAAGTGCCAGAGCCACGCCAGCGTTAAACCATGCTGTAGAATGACAGACATGGGCCAGGCTGCATCGCCGCACTGCGCTACTGATAGGCTTGTGCGGCTTAGCTATGCAAGCGCACTTCGTAGCAGAGGCGTATTGTCGCTCCGCGCATTGAAGGTGTTTCTGGATGATGGTGGAGCCAATGAGATTCGAACTCACGACCTCTGCAGTGCGATTGCAGCGCTCTCCCAACTGAGCTATGGCCCCTCAAACTCCATTTAGTCGCAGGGCGCAGAGTCCTGTCAAGGTAAGGTGCAGCCGCGCCTCACCCAGATTTCTTCCATGCGCCGCTCGCGTCCTGACGCCAATAGCTCACCTCGAAGCCGGCCGCCTTGGCGTTCTTCCATTCATTGCGGGCCAGCGCCTTCGCTTCCTCGTCTGCGCCGTCGAACAAGCGGATCACGCGTGAGAAGCGCTCCGGCTCGCGCTCCTCCGCCGCTTCAAGCAGAAACAGCACCGCCGCGCCGTTCGGGTTCGTATCGTCCAGCGTCAAAAACACAGGCTGGCGGTCCACATTGCCGTCGCGCGCCGAACCGTGGGGCAGGAAGGACTCGTCGCGATAGGTCCAAAGCGCGCTGTCGATGGTTTCAAGCCGCTCGGGCGTGGAGAAGCGTAGGAGCGCGCGCCAGCCCCGGCTCAGCGTCTTCTCGACCAGCACAGGCAGTACGGCCTGAAGCGGCTGGCTTTCGAGGTGATAAAACCAGAACTCCGCCGCGGTCATCGCTTGCCCGATCCTCCGTCTTCCTCGGCGTAAGGATTCTTGGTTTTGCGCACGTGCAGACGCACTGGCGTGGGGCCGAGGCCGAAGGCCTTTTTCAGGTCGTTGACGAGATAGCGCAGATAAGACTCGGGCAGCGCCTCGGGTCGCGACGAGAAAATGATGAAGGTCGGCGGGCGCGCATTCGCTTGTGTGATGTAGCGGAGCTTGATGCGGCGGCCGGCTACAGCGGGCGGTTGATGCCGGTCCAGCGCTGAGGCAAACCAGCGATTCAGTTCCGCGGTCGGGATGCGCTTGTTCCACGCTTCGTAGACCTTGAAGGCGGCCTGCATGACTTTGTCGAGCCCGCGGCCTGACAGCGCGCTAACCGGCACAAGCGGCGCGCCCGCGAGTTGCGGCAGCGTGCGCTCCGCGGCTTTTTTCAGATCGGCGAGCCGGCTCTGAGGTTCGGCCACCAGATCCCACTTGTTCACCGCGAAGACGAGGCCACGACCTTCGCGCTCCACGAGGTCCGCGATGGTGAGGTCCTGCTTCTCGAAGGGCGTTTCGGCGTCTAGCAGCAGCACGACAACTTCGGCGAAGCGGATGGCGCGCAGCGCGTCGCCAACCGCCAGCGTCTCAGGGCGCGCGGTGATGCGGGCCTTGCGGCGCAGCCCGGCGGTGTCGAAAAGCCTGACCTTCTTGCCGCGCCAGTCGAACTCGGCGGCAATTGCGTCGCGGGTGAGACCCGCTTCCGGGCCGGTGATCATCCGCTCCTCGCCGAGAAGGGCGTTGGCGAGCGTGGATTTCCCGGCGTTTGGGCGCCCGGCGATGGCGAGTTTCAGCGGACGGTTTCCGGCCTGGGCGGCGTCTTCATCGCCTTCGCCTTCGCCCGCGCCATCACCTTCGCGCTCGGCGATCTCGTCGAGGTGACGGCTGACCTCGGAAATGAGATCGGAAAAGCCGAGATTATGCTCCGCCGAGATCGCGAGCGGCTCGCCGAGCCCGAGCTCAAAAGCGCTGTAGAACCCTTCGTCCGCGGCGCGCCCCTCGCTCTTATTGGCCGCAAGGATGAATGGCTTTCCCGAAGCGCGGACGAGGGTTGCGATGCCCTGGTCGACCGGGGTCGGGCCGCTCCGCGCGTCGATAACGAAAATGACGAGGTCGGCCTCCGCGATGGCCTGCTCGGATTGGTCCCGCATTCGGGCCGCGATGCTGCCGGGCTCGGCATCCTCCAGGCCCGCCGTGTCGGTGAGAATGACGTCGTGACCGCCGATGCGGATGCGCGTTTCTTTGCGGTCGCGCGTCAGGCCGGGCATGTCGTCGACCAGCGCCAACTTCTTGCCCGCGAACCGGTTGAAGATGGTCGATTTGCCGACATTGGGCCGGCCAATGATGGCGACGGTGTAGGCCATCGGTGTTGTCCAAAGCCCTGCAATAGAGTGGGATCCTCATGGCTCCGCTGGCTCACCATGAGCATAAACCCCAGGATATCACACGGCGGCATCCTGAGCTTGTCGAAGGATGGCCCAATATACCAAGCGTCCTACCAGAGCGTTAAGTGCTTCCGGCTAGTTCATGGCTATAAGTTTGGCCTTGTCCGTCAAAACGTAAAGCTTGCCATCGGCGACGACGGGCGTGACCATGACCGGCGATCCAATATCCGTTTGAAGGCCGATCTCACCAGACAAAGCGTCGACGCCAACGAAAAGCCCGCTCGACGACGCCAGCCATAGGCGGTTGCCTGCGAGCACGGGGCCGCTCCAGCGCCCATCGCCGGGCAACGCCGTCACCCAGCGCACCTTGCCGTCCTTGCGGTTAAGTGCAGCCAGCTTGCCTGTGGTATCGACGACAAAAAGCGCGTCTCCGGCGACCCAAGGGGTCTGCGAGCCCCTGATTTCGCGGGTCCAAAGCCGCTCGCCCTTGTCTTTCGACGTAGCGATCAATTGCCCGCCGCGGCTCATTGCGAAGACCGTTGTACCGTCCACAACGGGGCGAGCCGCCTCGCCGATCGCAGTCGCCGAATTATTGATATCACCCTTTGCAAGAGTATCGGTCCACTTGGGCTGACCGTTCTTGATGTCGATGGCGGTGATTTCACCGGACGGGAAAGGCACGTAGACAAAATTCCCCGAAACGGCTGGGCTTGCGCTCGTTAGTACAGCCGCATTTTCAGGCAACCCCTTCTGCGTCCAAAGCTCCGATCCGTCCGAAGCGCTGAAGCAGTAGAGCTCGCTCTCAGAGTTCACGACGAAGACGCGACCATCCGCGGCCGTAGGAGCCTCGCGAATCGGGATCAGAAGTTTCTTGGTCCAAACCGGCGCACCAGTCGACGCGTCGAGGGCCAGCACTGTGCCGAACCCTGTCGCCACGAAAATCTTGCCGTTGTCGGCGGCGAGACCCCCGCCGAAGCCAGCCCGCGCCATATTGTTCGAATTGAACGGATGCATAAAATCGAAGCCGGACTTGCCATCGGGCAAGGTGCTTACTTTCCAAACGGTGCCACCGTTCGAAACCGAGATGGCATGAACCGTCCCCTCTGCGTCCATCGTGAAAATCTTGTTATCGTAGACGATGGGAATGGCCGTCAGGCGCGTCCGTTTCGAGGAGCCCTCGCCGGCATCTGCGGTCCAGACCGTGCGCAGCGCCTCTCCGACTGCGAGATGCCCCGGCGCATTCGTCGGGACACCGCCCGGCTGGCTCCAGGATGCGTTCACGACCGCAGGCGGCAGCACAATCGTGCCAGTAGCCTCAGGCCCCGAGATGGCGCCCTTCTCCTCGGCTTTCAGCACGGAAACTCTTCGGCCGGGAAGCTTTTCCTGCTTCTTGTCGAACATCGATGTGACGGATGAAAGACCTGGCACACTCGGCTCGCTGAGCCCCATTGACTCGCATCCGCCGAGAGCCAAAGCCATAACCGTGATGAGCGAAACAGACTGCAACAGCAAGAGCGGATGGCTTGCGCCCCGGTTACTGTGTTTTCGCTTCATTTGCCCCGTCCTTTGTCCCCGTTGATTCATGCGATGTTTTCGACTGTTCAAGAATCAATGCCAGCATAACCTGCGCCCGCTGCCGCATTCCGGGAGGCGCCTCACCATCGCTTATAATTTCTCGGAACAACCGTTCTGCGTCTGCCTTCTTGCCTTCCTTAAAAGCAGCAAGGCCAAGAATCTCCTTGGCTGCGAACCGCCACTCGCTCGTTCCCGAGCGATAGGCTTCCAGACTGCGCGCCAAGGACTCATAACTTTCCTTGTCCACGGACAGGGCCGCGACCTGCAGCCGGGCAAAGTCTCGAAGCTCTGCTGGGGCGGCCTCGTCGTTCGCTACGCCTCTATAATCCTGGAGTGCAGACTCGAACTGCCTTCTTGCAACCGATTCGCCTGCTGCATGCAAGCGGGCCAGAACGCGGTATGCACCGGATCCGGTGCCTGCGAGCCCGGCGAGCGCTTTTTCCGCATCGTCCTGTTTTCCGGCGTCGCTCAAGGAAAGCGCATTGAGGAGAGCATCCCCGCCCCGTGCGGCTTCATCGGCGCGGCGCTTCTCTTCGTATTTATAGCCGCCCACGACAGCAAGAATGACGAAGGCGCCAGCAATGAGGTAAATGCCGTAGGTCTTGAAAAATTTGGCGGTTTGATCCCGGCGATAGTCCTCATCAACCTCGCGGAAAAAACTTTCGTCATTGCTCATGGCGCTTCTGCCTTAATTCAGAGTCACTGATTTGCAACAGATAGGACAGCGCCCGTTGCAAGGGAAGAAGATTGAAATCCTAATCCGGCGGCCTTGCGACGCGTCTAGCCGGGACCTCAAGGCCCTGCGCCGGCTTTCCCAATGATACTTAAAGCTCAACTGGGCTTCGTTTTGGACATTTTCGTGACTCGCGGCGTCTCGGCAGCCGGTTTGGCCATGGCGTAAACATGTTCCTTCGCTGGAAACTGCCTGGCGCGAACTTCGGCGGCATAATCCTTCACCGCGTCTCCGATGGCCGCCCCTAGCTCCGCGAATTTCTTCACGAACTTGGGTACGGTGGGCGAGAGGCCCAGCATATCTTCGAGCACGAGGATTTGGCCGTCGCATTCCGCTGAAGCGCCGATGCCGATGGTGGGGATGGGAATGGAGCGTGTGATCTTCGCGGCGAGAAGCTCGGCCATGCCTTCGAGCACCACAGCAAAGGCACCCGCTTCAGCAACCGCTGCGGCGTCGGCCTCGATTGCGGCCCACTCTTCCTGATGGCGCCCTTGGGTCTTGAAGCCGCCCATCACGTTCACCGATTGCGGCGTCAGCCCGATATGGGCCATCACAGGAATGCCGCGCTCGACAAGGTAGGTGATCGTCTCCGCCATTCGCCGGCCGCCTTCGAGCTTGATCGCCCCGCACCCCGTTTCTTTCATGATCCGGACTGCGTTACGAAACGCCACTGGCGGCGATTCCTCGTAGGAGCCAAACGGCATGTCCACCACGACCAAAGCGTGTTTCGACCCGCGCACGACCGCTGCGCCGTGCATGATCATCAGCTCCAGCGGAACCGGGATCGTGGTTTCGTAGCCATGCATCACCATGCCCAGCGAGTCTCCCACAAGGAGAAAATCGACGTGCGGATCGATAATGCGTGCGGTGTGCGCATGATAGGCTGTCAGGGACACGATTTTCTCGCGCCCCTTACGGCCTCTGATATCTGGAGCGGTGATGCGCCGCGTTTCGTAGTGCTGTGACATAAGCTCGTCCTTGGGAAGATCAGGCACGTCAATAGCGAAATTGAACGCGACTGAAAATACGTCTCTTGCTGCATGGAAGCGAAGCCGTTTCCACTTCAAATTAACCGAGATTTCATAACACCCCCGCCGGTAGTTCAAAGTTTAGGAAAAATGATCTAATGTTCCAGAAGTAATGCTTGGAGGCTGTTTATGAAAAGGCGCTTGCTTCTCGCGCTGATATTCGCTGCCGTCGCGATAGCGATGAGCGTTTTCACAACAAAGTCATACGCCGCACCCTTCTCCCAGGCGGCGCGTTCCCTCTCCTCCGTGGAAACGTCGCCTGTGATCAAGGTCGAATATGGGTGCGGCTGGGATTACGCCTGTCCCCCGCGTCCGTGGTATGGCCGACGCTCATACCGGACCCCCCACGTGTATATAGAGAACAATTACGGCACCGTGAATGTTTATCTGAACCGGCGCAGGCACCACTACCGGCCGCCACACTATGACCATCCCTGGCGCTGGAGCGAAGGGTACTACGAGAGTCGCGGCTATAGGAGGTGCGAGGGCGACTCCTGCGAGGAGGGCGGCTGCGGCCTCTACTGCTGGTACCACCGCGTCCGGAATGGCTATTGCGGCCATGGCTGCGAGGAGTACCGCGAGCACGTTCGTTTCGAGCGGGATTACCGCCTGTTCGAATATCCCCGGCCGTATGTGCACAGATACACTCCCCGGGAAGATTACGATGACGGTTATGCGCGCTTCCAGCGCCCGGGCGACGACGAACGCGTGCCGCTACGCCGGTATTACGGGCCGAAATATCCGCCGAATTGCGCTGACGGCGATTGCTGAAGGCGACCGAATGAGGCCGGGCAAAGCGGCCTTTTGCGACCCATCGCTTCTTTTCCGGTACTGGAGCGCTGCGCAACCGCGGCGCTCTTTATTTTTGTGGATATCGGAAAGAAGCGGATTTTGTTGTTGTCGCCACCCCTTAGCCGTCCTACACGTAAAAAGTGTAGCATGAATAAGGGAACGCTTTGCGTGTGCGTGTCCGGCTTCAGCCGTGCGTCCCACCACGCAAGCAGTGGCGGGCTGGTTATGAGCGTCAACGCGCAAAACTTCTACAACACCGGAATGCAGTATTATACGCTTGGCCGATACGCGGTCGTAGCGAGCATTCATCCGGTGGCTGGAAACATTCTTCATCAAGCGATCCAGATGTTTCTGAAAGGTGCGCTTGCCCGCAACGTGCCGGCGCCGGCGAGGGACAACCAAGCCTGGCTCCAAGGCCTGGAAGGTTCCGATCGCAAGCTCGTTGAACTATGGACGGATTTCAAGAAGAGCTTCCCAGACCAGCAGTTCGAGCGTCATGATCGTGTGATTGCTCTGCTAGGCCGGTTCGAGAACGTCAGTGACCGGAGTTTACGTCTCGGCCGGGGCGCGATGTGCACGATCGGAGTCAAGGGCGGTGGAATGGTCTCCGACGATGCGTGGGGCAAGCCGGAGCCCCACTACGATCTTCTCCTTGAGGAGATCGAAGACCTGGCAGCTGCGATTTGCGGCGCGGCGGGCGTCAAGCCTAAATTCTTCACCACCGTTTTGAAGACCGCCATGCAGTTATTCGACGACGAGAGAGCTCTGTGCTCTAGCTGAATTTCCTAGCCAAATCCTTGCTTAGTCAAAGGTTTATCAGCTTGAGCTGAGGGGTGCGAACGCTCTTTTTAGCCTTTTCCGCCTCTTTTCAAAAAAAGGGCTTGACCTAGCGGGCGATATAGCCACTTAAAGCACCTCGATTGCGAAACGATAGCGCCATACAAGGGCGCCGGGGAGGTGACTTCTGCTCATAAAGGCTGCGTTTTGAGGCTGAACGCCTGCGTATGCCGAACGTGCAGAAATAGCCTGTCTGGCAAACTCCGCTTCGCGCGGTGAAGCGTTCGTCAGCAGCATCGGATTAACTCTTAAATGGGAGGTCCCATGCGATGGACATTTACCCGACGCCAGCGGAGCTTCTCCGCGACGTTCCAGTAGATCGCCCCGTTCTCGGCATCCGGCCGCATGCGGCCGCGCGCGCTGCGCACTGGTTCGAAGATCGCTTTCCCGGCGAAACGCTGTATGCGGTCAAGGCGAACAATTCGCCCTTGATCTTGGCGGCGTTGTTCGATGCGGGAATCCGGCATTACGATGTGGCATCCCTTCCGGAGCTTCGCGCCATCGCCAAGCTTCCCGGCGCGGTCATGCACGTCATGCATCCCGTCAAGTCGCGGCGCTTTATCGCTGAAGCGTATAACGACTTCGGCGTGCGCACTTTTGCGCTCGATTCCGAGGCCGAACTCGAGAAGATCGAAGCCGCAACAGGCAACGCAAAAGACCTGACTTTGGTGGTCCGCGTGGCGTGCCCCTCGACCTACAGCGAAATCTCGCTGGAGGGAAAATTCGGCGTGCCTTGGAGCGATGCTCCGGGACTCATCCGCCGCGCCCGTCAAGGCGCCGAACTTCTCGGCATCACCTTCCACGCGGGTTCGCAGATGATGTGTCCGGTGGGATACGGCCAGGTGCTTCGGACCGTCTCGCAGCAAATCGTCCGGGCGGCGACGCTCGTGGACATCATCGATGTCGGCGGAGGATTCCCTGGGCGCTATCCAGGCATGGAGCCGCCCGCCCTCGAAACCTACATGGATGAGATCCGCGCCGCCTTCGACAGGATGGCGGTCGGCTACACCTGTCAACTTTGGTGCGAGCCGGGCCGTGCACTCGTCGCCGAAGCGGAATCTGTCATCGTGAAGGTCGATGACCGGCGCGGTGATACGCTCTACATTAATGACGGCGCTTTCGGCACGCTTTACGACGCGGCTCATTGCAAGTGGATCTTCCCTGCACGGGCCTATGCGGCAAAAGGCGAGCCTCTGAGCGGCAGGACCATGAAGACCTTCGATCTTTATGGCCCGACCTGCGACAGCGCGGATTATTTGCCGGGACCGTTTATCCTTCCCGATGCGATCGGGGAGGGAGATTACATCGAGATAGGCAACATCGGAGCCTATGGCCGGGTCATGGCGAGCCATTTCAACGGCTGCGGCTATTACGACGAGGTTATCCTCCGGGATGAGCCGATGCTGTCCATGTACGCGGAAGATCAGGAAGCACACTCGATCTCCGCCGCTCGATGATCGTTGAGCACGGCCGCGTTCGCCGGCCGTGCTCCTTCCCGCTTGCACCCCGCTGTCCTTCCATCACGGCGTTGGGGTCCAGACGCTGCCCCCTGTGTCGTGCGCGCGAAGGCGGCCATCCAGTAATCGGAAGGTGAAAGGTTCTCGAAAACAGCGCCTTGGCACTGTGCTTACTGGGCCCCCGCCTGCGCGGGGACGACAACAAGAACGGTCAGGAATTTCTGCGCTTGGTATCAGAGCTTTTAGCCGTGGTCCGCCCGCGAAAAGAGTTGCGTTCGCAATTGTTGACGCGCCGGCCTCAGCGCGATTGCAGGGAGGTGCACTTCAAGCCTAAGCCGTAGCCATGAATCATGGCAGGGTCTCCTGATGCTTTCCTTTGCACACTTCCGGTCTTTGCGAAGTTCGCTGCGTTCGCTGATTTACCTGTTTTGGATCTACAGTTTTGTCAGCAGAGCCGTCAGCACATTTTCACAGATTTACATCTATCAAGCGTTCGATAGCGTTCAGCTTAACATCGCTGCCACGATAACCAATTTTACCGGCATTATGATTGGCTTTTGTATTTATGGCGCGGCTGCAGCACGGTATCGTTTGAACGCAAAGCACGGTTTTTTTCTCAGTTTTCTCTTTACAGCACTAGGTCTTATCTTTCTGCCGCTTTCCCATGACATAGTTCAGGCTTGCGCAGCCGTGGCCATAAGAGGGGTTGGCATCGGGCTCTTTTGGCTGACCATTCACACCTACGAGCTTATGGAAACGCGCGATCATGAGCGCGACGTTTATTCGACATTCTTATCCGCTGGGGACCAAGTCGTTACTCTGGCAGGCCCTGCTTTTGCGACATTTCTCATTTGGCTCTCGCATAGTCTTGGCGCTGGCGATTTCACGCTCCTGTTCCTGTCAACGCCGCCGATATTTTTGCTCGGGCTCTCGTCCATCCGCGCGCTGCCGGATTACCGTCCCGCGCCGATTGCAACGCACGATCTTGTGCATTTCTTCGCCGACCGGCGTAATCAAGCGGCGCAGATCTATCTTATGGGCGGCGCGGCAGCGCATATCCTGCAGCAGACCGTGATTCCGCTGGCGGCGATTACCGTGCTCGGCAGTGCGCTGAACGTTGGCGGTTTCAATACGATCTTCGCCATCGCCGGAGCGCTAGCCTTGTTGGCGGTGGGCTCTCGCCGCCGTCCGGAAAACCGGCTCTTTATACTTGGCATGAGTTCGATCGTCCTTGTGTCCCTCAATCTCATGCTCGGCTTTTCCCTGACGATCGTCACACTCGTCGTGTACACGATAGGCACCAGCATCATCCAACCCATCATGCGCGTTTCCCAGCACGTCATCGATCTCAAAACCATGGATGGCATGAGCCACCGCGCCAGCGATTTTTACCCCGCGATGATCCTGCGCGATGTTGCTCTTTGGATCTGGCGCACAGTTGCGGCGCTCATCCTTCTAGCTTTCGCCGGCGACGCCAGCACAGGGCAGGAAGCGATCTCGTTTGGTATGTATTTTATCGCTGGCTCAATTTGCATAACCTATGCAGGCGCGCGGCTTCTTCTCAACTGGAAGCGATAGCGCGCTGAATGGGCTCGATCCTCTCCGGCGTCCAGCGGCCGAGGCTTCTGATCCTCGACGAAGGCACGGCGTTCTAGCTAAGCGCGCCTGGAAGAAGGCAAAGGCAATGAGATCAGGACTTCGAGCCCTTTTCCGCGCGCAGGAACCCCCAGGCGGACCTCGCCGCCATGCGATTGAATGATGTCGCGCGCTATCGTGAGACCCAGGCCAACGCCGCCGCTTTCCCGGTTGCGTGCATTGTCCAGACGTCCGAAAGGCTGGAATGCCAGATCGGCTTTGTCTGGAGGAATGCCAGGTCCTTCGTCAGCGATGGAAATCCTCGCGATCTCCCCCGAACGCTCAAGCTGGACGCGCGCGCAACCGCCATATTTCACGGCATTGTCGATGAGATTAGTAAATGCCCGTTTGATCGCCACCGGCTGGCAGATGGCGAAAAGGTGGTCGGGTCCGGAATAGCTGGCGGCGCAGTCGCGGTCGGAAAAGCTGTCGCAAAGGCTGATAAGCAAAGCCGCAAGATCAATCATCTGTGCCGGCTCGCGCTTAAGGTCGTCGCCTGCAAAGGCTAATGTCGCGGAGATCATCCGCTCCATGTCCTCCATGCCCGCAATGAGGCGGTTCTTGCTATCGCCTCCGGCCAATTCTTCCGCATTGAGACGCAAGCCGGTCAAACCGGTTCTGAGATCATGAGACAATGCTGCGAGCATTTGCGTCCGCTCATCAATGAAGCGCTTGATGCTCTCCTGCATTTCATTCATGGCTTGCGCGATGACTTCAAACTCGTGCAAGCCGGCCGGATCGATGGGGACGGCCTTGCGTGTGCGGCCAAAGTTCCGCGCGCCCTCGGCAAGCCGATTCAGAGGGCGCAACGAGTTTCTTGCTGTAATAGTCGAAAGAATTGACACCAGCGCGACTGCCGCAGTCAACAGGATCAGCCATGGGCGCAGCCGTTCCGCGTAGCCTTCCGACCCCTCCGAGTCGATGAGTATCCAACTCTCATCGGGCCCTTGAATCGCAAGCTCGAAGATTCCCAGAATTGGGAGATTTGCATCCCCAGGCTCCAGCGGGCCCAACGGCAGCCGGTTTAGGAAATCCGGCGGCTGAGGTTGCACATCGACGTGAAACATATTTCCACGAAGTTCAAGCACGCCTCTCACAACCACTTTTCTGGCTTTACCTTCCAGCTCGCGTTCGATGGAAGCCCGCGCCCGCTCGAGGAAGGGCCGCAGGCCTTTCTCGGATCCTGGCTCAGGCTCGTCCCACGTTCGGCGCCAGTGGATCTGTAAGTGATTGTCCGATCCAAACCGGTCGGCGAGAGCATCCCTTGCTTGCGCATCCGCCTGAAATATGACTGATGCCGCCTCCACCGACTTCCCAACGAGCCAGTGAGCGCTGTAAATCGTCATGAGGCGGGCAGGCATGAAGAGGAATAGCACAGCGAAGAGCGCGTCGACGGCAATGAGCGCCGCCAATATAGTGGCCGCAATACGCGTCCCAAGCCCTAGACGCGGCCGCCACTCAGAGAACCGCATCAGCTATGCACTTTGCTGATCCGGCCAGGACATCTGCACAGAACACATAGCCGCCGCTTCGCACTGTTTTGATCAACACAGGGAGCTGCGGATCGGCTTCGATTTTGCGGCGAAGCCTGCTGACCTGCACATCGATGCTCCGGTCGAAGATTGTGGATTCCCTGCCGCGAGTCAGATCGAGGAGCTGATCGCGCGTCAGGACGTGCTGGGAGTGCTCCGCAAAAGCCAGCAGCAAATCGAACTCGCCGGCGGTCAGTTCGACGAGCGCTCCTTCCGGGTTGTGCAGCGTGCGCCGCACAGCGTCCAGACGCCAGCCTTCAAATTCATAGGAGACGCCCGGCGAGCCGCTCCCTCCTTTATGAGCCGTGTCCCCGGTGCGCCTTAGCACCGCCCGGATTCGCGCCAGCAGCTCCCTTGGACTGAAGGGCTTACAGATATAATCGTCGGCGCCCAGCTCCAGCCCCAGGATCCGGTCGATTTCGCCGGACAGTGCCGTCAACAGGATAACAGGAATCCTGCTTCCCGCGCGAAGGCGCCGGCACAGCGATAACCCGTCTTCGCCGGGCATCATGATGTCTAAGACGATAAGATCGAACCGGCCCTTTTCCACCGCCGCGAACATGGCCACGCCATCCTCCGCAGCCGAAACGCGGAAGCCGCTCGCGGTAAGGAAACGGGAAAGGCTGGTTCTTATCTGCCTGTCATCGTCGGCAATCAAGATATGCTGTGTGCCTGGCATGAGCATCCACACCTCGAAGAACTAATAAAGCAATCCATAAGCCTGGCCACGGCCGTTGGCCACCCGTGTGTTGTAACATTACGTTACATTTCGTCTTGCGGCGCTCATCGTATACGCCGCCTCACCGCTTAAGCTGAAGCCTCGCAGGAACCCCACAACCTGCGGGCAACTGGCGGCCAGCGTTGGCCGCCAGGACTTGCGGGTCCGTAATCCCGGGCCGGAATTGCGCATCCCGGAAGCGCGGTGCATGCACGTTAACACCACGTTTTTGGCGGTGCGAAAATTGGTTGAGGTCATAATATGACGGATTTCGAACCGGGCGGCAGAGGCGTAAATTTTCTTGACGCGACCGAGGAGGAAGTCGCCGATCTCGTCCGTTCCCTGGTGAGCCAGCTGGACATCATGGCTTCCTGCCTCGCCATGCCGTCCGAGCAGAAGAAAACACTCAAGGCCAGCATCGCCAATTTCGAGGCCTATCTAACCGGCCGCCATCCCACGCACTGAGTGCTGGCTCATGTCCTCCGCTTCGCGCCGGAGACCGCGCAGTCGCATCATTGAAGCCAGCGCACTCACTGGAGCTTAGGTCAAGATGTTCCTGGCTTTCCTAGCTTTGGCGCTGGCCGCCGGATTTCGAGACGAGCATAGCGTCGCCTGACGGTGTCGGCGCCATACTGCCGCTCCAGCCGCCGAACGATGAAGTGCCCCTGCGCGATGTTCTGGAAGTGATTCATGAAGATGACATTGACTGTGGCGCCCCCGACAGCGCCAAGGATAGGGAGCGCGCCGACGGCGGCTCTCTCCGAGACGACTGTTCCAAATCTCGACGCCACTTCGGACACGAAGCCGCCAACAAGCGGAGCCGATGCGTTGGCAACTCCGCGTTCGGACAAAAATGCGGATGCCTGTTTCGTAAATCTGCTCAGTAGCGCCCGCGTCGCGAAATAGCCGATCTCGGTTCTGCTGTCCGAGCCTCGATCGCCGAGCGCGAACACCTCGACGCAGGCGAGGCGTCCCTCGATGGTCTCCAAGTTCTCGCCCTGGTGACGAGCGATGTCTGCGATGGCGCGCAGCATGACGATGGTTGTCAAAGGGAGTTCGACAGGCAACGCCGCACCGCCGAAAAAGCCGCTTACGCCGCCGCTGATCCCAGCCACGACAGACGACAGTCTGGTTGCGGGAGCTCGCTCCGACGCGGGCTTTATGGACTTAACCGCAACGTCAAGGCCCTTGAAAATCGCGATCTCTGCAACCCGATTGAGCCGCTGATTCATGCCCTTTGGAATTTTCTTCAGCAAATAGGCCGCGGGCTGCCCCGCATAGTCCGCGAGCTGCTTCGCGAAACTCGACCGCTCCAATAAAAAGAAGGCGCGCTTAAGAGCCGCAAGATCGGAAGGTGATAAGGCCGGGTCTGGAACGGGGGGAGTCATCAGGATCGCAATAGAGGCCGCATGCTGTTTCCGCTTGCGATAATGGCCGAGCCATTACTGATCAGCGCGGTGACGGATGGGCTGATCAGCCCTCCCGGCAACGCCAGCGCGAGCGCAATCGTGTTCATGCCAACTACGATCGCGTAGTTCTGTTTGATGAGCGCGACCGAATTGCGGGAAATTTCAAAGGCTTTGACCAGTTTCCACAGCGAGTTCTTCCATCAAAACCACATCCGCGGATTCGTGGGTCACTTGCGCGCCGTGTTTCATCGCGACGCCGACATCGGCGAAACTCAGCGCCGGTGAATCGTTGATTCCATCGCCGACCATGGCGACGATATTGCCCTCGCGCTGGAGCTGCTGAACTACATCCGCTTTGTCGCTAGGCAGCATATCTGCGAAGTGGCGCGTCAAGCCGAGGTGCTTGCTGACCGCGCGCGCGACAACGGGATTGTCACCGGTCAGCATGACCGTGTTCTTGACGCCCATTGCAGTCAACCGCTCGATCACAACCGGGCTTTCTGGGCGGATCTGATCGGAATAGGGGACCAGGCCCGCTACTTGCCCATCGAGCGCAATATAGAGGCTTGAATAGCCTTGCTCGTCCAGGCTGTTCCGGTCGGCGACGGTTTTCTCGATCCGAATCTCGCTCTGGCGCATGAAGCGTTCGTTGCCGACATGGACGTAATAACCGTTGACTTGTCCTTCGACGCCAAGGCCGATCCGGTATTGCGTTTCGTCGCACGGCGGGATGTTGACGCGCAGTTCGCGCGCTCTGAGCCGGAGCGCCTCAGCAACGGGATGCTGCAAACGGCTTTCCGCCGCCGCCGCAAGCCCTAGAAGATGCGCGGAAGTCACGTGATCCTGATAGCTCAGCACGTCGACGACGGCGGGCGTGCCTTGGGTCAAGGTGCCGGTCTTATCGAAAACGATCGTGTCGACTTCGGCGAGCTTCTCCATGTGACGGCCGCTTTTGGCTATAATCCCCGCCTTGGCCGCGTGTGTCATCGAAGCCAGCATCGCGGTCGGCGCAGCAACTCGAATACCGGTGCCGTAGTCGACAATCACCAGCGATAGGAAGCGGTTGAAATCTCTTGAGAGAAAAGCGGTTGCGGTAGCCAGCGCAAGGGTTGGAACGACGAGGCGATCGGCGAGCTTTTCTGCGTGGTTCTGCATGCGGGTGTCGCCGATAGGGGCGGAATCGATCAGGCTCAGGATCTGTCCGGCGGTGGTTCCCGCGCCAACGTTGATGGCGCGGACAGAGAGCTGACCGTCGCGAATGACCGTCGCCGCGAAAACCGCCTCGCCTGGGCCGCGCGTGACGGGCAGCCCCTCCCCAGTGATGGTCTTTTGATCGATCGAGGCGGTCCCTTCGATGATCTCGCCGTCGATAGGAATTAATTCTCCCGGATACACGATAACCTCGTCGCCCGCCTTCAGCGAGCGAGCCGGTATCGAGATCACCGAACCATCGACCTTTATCCAGGCCGTCTTCGATTGAAATTCGAGTAATTCCCCAATTGCGCGTTTCGAACCGGCCATCGTCAAATCGCGAAACCAATCGCCGAGCTTGACGAGCCACGTTATCAGGGCGCCAGCCGTCTGGTTGCGCATGGCTAGGGAAGCTGAGATCGCAAGCGTATCGAGAAAGTCGACATTGAGACGGGTTTCTTTTTGCCAGATGCGCCATGCGCGCAGCGCGATGGGATAAGCGTTCCAAACCATCAAGGGAACGTTGACCGCGCGCACAAGCGGGTTGACGCTGAACGTCAATGCCAAAGCGATAGTCGGTAAGACCAGAGGAAAGCGGTTTTGCGCCAACGGCTTCGCATCGATTTCGTGTTTTGCCGCGTGCGCGCTGAAACCTCCGGCGTGTTGGTCCGGCGCAACGAGCGTTTGAAGATCGCGCCAGTCCATCAGGCGCAATTGCCCCAGAAGAAAACGAAGCGAGTGCTCGTGGCTGGCGTCATACTCCACGATCAAGCTGGCGCAGTCATAATTGATGCGGGCCAGTCTTACGGCATCCTGGCGCCTCAGCCATGCAAGCGTGGCTTCCGCAAGTTCCCGTTTGCGGCATAGCGAAGGAATGCTGATGCGAACCCGTCCGCGTATGAAATGACGTATCGTGAATTGCATGCACTCACCGCGTCTTGAAGACCACGGGCGCGACCGCCGGCGTCATCTCTTGACGCGGCTGATTCATTTCGATGATGTGGTTGAGGCCGAAGACGCTAAATGTGAGCCAAATAGGCGTCGCCGCGCTGGCGCCGAGTTCAAACACGGTGACGGCGACAAGCCCAATCGCGAGCCCAACCTTGAGGTCGACAGCGTTTCCGGTTGCGTGCCGGATCTCCCGGTCATATTTTTTGAACAGGTCGACGATGAGTTTCGCGCTATGGGAACGCTGCGCCAGAAACTCCGCTTCCTCCGCTATATTGCTGGCCAGCGTGTCGATTTCGGTTCTCGGCAAGGCGTATAATGGCCTGGCGCTTCCCTGGTAATGCGGCCTCAACCGATCCTGGAATTCTTTATCGCGTTCGGTGTCGTAGTGCAGCACGATGCTGCCGGTCGTCGCGTTAACCGACACGCGCTCGACGCCTGGAATAACGCCGAACGTCTCGGCGATCTCTTTCAAAAGCTCTGGATTACCCTTTGCAGAGGTGACCTTCATGCGGATGCGGCCGGGCACTTGATGCGCCACCTGCAACTTCAACTTAGCCTTAACCGCCTTTGACTTTTCATTTCCGGCTGAGGGCGTGGAAGAGGGCGCACTTTGGGAAGGCTCCCCCTCAGCGGCGAGCGGGGCTTTGGCCGTTTGTGAAGAGGATTGCGCCTCCATTATTCGGCGGCCCGCGCAACGCCATGCGCGGTTTCTTGAGCAGCGGGAGCGGCGCGTGCAGCGACTTGCGCAGTTTCATGAGCAGCCGCTGCGGCGCCCTTTTCCTCGACCTCCGCATCCACTTCCGCAACGATGTCCTGAACGTGCTCTTGCGTCTCGGCCATGAACTCTTTTGTCTTTTGGCTGATCTTATAGGCGCCGCGCACGGTCGACTTGAGCATCGGTTTCAAGGCACCGCCGACCTGCGGCATTAATTTCGGCGCGAGGGCGGCTACGGCGCCCAATGCGAAAACGGGCAAAAGCGCGGCTTCCACCACGGCAACGCCTACTCCGATAACCCCGATCGTCGCGACGGTTGCGACGACGCCTTCGGTCCGTTTGTCTGTTGTTTCGCTGACTTCCTCGGCCGCGTGAACATCGGGGTTTGCTTCCGAAGGCTCTAGAGCATCGTGTTCAGGGGTTGTCATTTCTCAGCGCTCCTGTCGGTTTGCCGCCATGCTCCCAGAAACTTAGAAGACTTGCAGCTCATCCATCTTAACCTGCGCTCATGACGATAATGTAAATGTTGCGTAATGCAACTGGATGGCGATCAAGAACTGAAGTATCATAAAAATTTTGGCGTCGCATTCAAACTAAAATTAAGTCTATCAATGCCAAATTAGATGTGCTTGCTTCTGCTATTTTTCCATTTTGCTTGAAAGTTTTGGATGCAGTCGTTCGAAGTACGTTCCAAACAAAAACCGGCCCTCTCAGCATAGCGAAAACCTGCGCGCGGCCGGGACTTCTCTCTTCCAGGGGAGGGGGTTGAGGTGAGGGGCGCTCGCTCCCGGGCGGGGCCAGGAGGCGGCCACCCAGGGAAAGAGGCAACTATTTCTGATGGTGGGCTGGAGCCGGTCAAGCCCGGCCTTGACCATAGAAGCGGGTCAGCGGTCGATTTCGCCGAACACGATGTCGAGGCTGCCGAGCACGGCCGACACGTCCGCCAGCATGTGGCCCTTGGAGAGGAAGTCCATGGCCGCCAGATGCGGAAATCCAGGCGCGCGGATCTTGCAGCGGTATGGCTTGTTCGTGCCGTCGGCAACGAGGTAGACACCGAACTCGCCCTTCGGAGCTTCGATAGCCGCGTAGACCTCCCCTTCGGGCACGCGAAAGCCTTCGGTGTAAAGCTTGAAGTGGTGGATGATGGCTTCCATCGACCGCTTCATGTCTCCGCGCCGCGGCGGCGTGACTTTATGGTTGGGCAGAAGCACCGGCCCGCGCCCTGCAGGCGAGTTAAGCCGTTCCAGGCACTGCTTCATGATGCGGACAGCCTGACGCATCTCCTCCATGCGAATGAGATAGCGGTCCCAATTGTCGCCGTTCTTGCCGATGGGGATGTCGAACTCGAGGTCCGCATAGCATTCGTATGGCTGCGACTTGCGCAGATCCCAGGCAGCGCCCGAGCCGCGTAGCATCACGCCCGTGAAACCGTGCGCCATTGCATCTTCGAGGCTGACGACGCCGATATTGACGTTCCGCTGCTTGAAGATGCGGTTGTCGGTGAGAAGCTCATCGATGTCCGCCAGGGTCTGCAGGAACGGATCGCACCAGGCGGCGATGTCGTCGATGAGCGCCTGCGGCAGATCTTGATGCACGCCGCCGGGCCGGAAATAATTCGCATGCAGACGCGACCCGCTCGCGCGCTCATAGAACACCATGAGCTGCTCGCGCTCCTCAAAGCCCCACAGCGGCGGCGTCAAGGCGCCGACGTCGAGCGCGAATGTCGTCACGTTCAGGAGATGGTTCAGGACACGGCCGATTTCGCTGTAGAGCACGCGGATGAGCTGCCCGCGGATGGGCACCGTGACGCTCATCAGCCGCTCGATCGCGAGGCAGAACGCATGCTCCTGGTTCATCGGGGCGACGTAGTCGAGCCTGTCGAAATAAGGGATCGCCTGAAGGTAGGTCTTATATTCGATGAGCTTTTCGGTGCCGCGATGCAAAAGCCCGATATGCGGATCGATGCGGCGCACGACCTCGCCGTCGAGTTCCGTAATCATGCGCAGCACGCCGTGAGCGGCAGGGTGCTGCGGGCCGAAATTGATGGTGAAATTGCGGTTCTCCGGCGGCCGTGCGCCAGCGTCGACTTCCGCGCGCACCGCCTGTGAAACCGCTCCGCCGCCGTCAGCCATGACCTTCACTCCCCACCGCTGTTTTTTTCATTACCTTATGCCTTCGGTGCGGGCGACGCTTTCTCGTCGCCGGGCAGCGGCGCATATTGCGCGCCTTCCCATGGGCTCAAGAAATCGAAGCTGCGGAATTCCTGGGGCAATTTCACGGGCTCGTACACGACGCGCTTCTGCTCCTCGTCGTAGCGGACCTCAACGAAGCCGGTAAGCGGAAAGTCCTTGCGCAGCGGATGGCCGCGGAAACCGTAATCCGTGAGCAGGCGGCGCAGATCGGGATGCCCTTCGAAGAGGATGCCGTAAAGATCGTACGCCTCGCGTTCGTACCAGTTGGCCGCGGGGAACAGGCGGACAAGGCTCGGAACTGTCGAGGTGGCGTCCGTCGTGGTCTTGAGGCGCACGCGCAGATTTTCGTGCACGCTCAGAAAATGATAGACGACCTCGAAACGCTCGGCGCGCTCGGGATAATCCGCGCCGCAAATGTCGATGAGGATCTTGAAACGCCATGCGGGATCGTCGCGCAAGAACTGCACAGCTTCCAAGATGCGAGCTCGGTCAACCATCACCGTCAGCTCGCCCATGACGATGCGTGTGTCCAAAACAGCGCCGGGGCAGGCAGTCTTTAGCGCCTCGGCCAGGGCTTCAAGCTTCCCTGTGTCCGTCATTTATCAAGCTCCGGCTGGTTAGCGTTCGATAGTGCCCGTGCGGCGGATTTTTTTCTGAAGGAGCATGATGCCATAGACGAGCGCTTCAGCGCTCGGAGGGCATCCCGGCACGTAAACGTCGACGGGAACCACGCGATCGCACCCCCGCACCACGGCGTAGGAATAGTGGTAATAGCCACCGCCATTCGCGCAACTGCCCATGGAAATGACGTAGCGAGGCTCCGGCATCTGGTCGTAAACCTTGCGGAGCGCAGGAGCCATTTTGTTGCAAAGCGTGCCGGCCACGATCATCACGTCGGACTGGCGCGGGCTGCCGCGCGGGGCAAACCCGAAGCGCTCAACATCGTAGCGCGGCATCGAGGCTTGCATCATCTCGACGGCGCAGCAGGCCAAGCCGAAGGTCATCCACATGAGAGAACCGGTCCGCGCCCAGTTTATGAGCTCGTCCGTGCTCGTGACCAGAAAGCCCTTGTCCGACAGCTCGTTATTTACGCCCGCAAAAAACGGGTCTGGCTGGCCCGCTGGCTTGAGAAGCGCAGAGCCCTCCCGGCCCGACTTATCGAATAGCGGCTGCCCAAAAGGCTGTTTGATCAATCCCATTCAAGCGCTCCCTTCTTCCACTCATATATGAAGCCGATTGTGAGAACGCCAAGGAAGATCATCATCGCCCAGAAGCCGAAGACGCCCGCTTCCTTGAAGGCCACGGCCCACGGGAAGAGGAACGCCACCTCCAGGTCGAAGATGATGAACAGGATGGAGACAAGGTAGAACCGCACGTCGAATTTCATCCGTGCGTCGTCGAAGGCTGGAAATCCGCATTCATAAGCGGCCACCTTTTCGGGGTCGGGCTTATTGGGCGCGACCAGGAACGGCGCGACCAGCAGGCCAAGCGCGATGACCAGCGCGACGGCAAAGAAGATGACAAGCGGAAGGTATGTCAGAAGCAGGTCCGTCATGATCGCTCGGCTCACGGATTGGAAGTAACTTAATGATGTACGCTGTAAACGCCTGGAACGCAATCGGGCTTCGCGCCGCACGAATGATGCGTTGCAGGTGTGGAAAGCGCGCAAGCATAACTGGGGGCTCATCGGGCTGTGAGAAGGAGCGAGCCAAAGCGCAAGGATAAGGGCGGGCGGCATTGCGATTGCGCCAATGCGCAGGAATGCCCCGGCGCTCATATGTATGCCCTCCCGGCGTAGCGCGAGAAGCCATAAAATCGTGGCGAGCGAGCCCGTCACCGAAAGGTTCGGCCCCAGATCGACTCCGATCAAAAGCGCGCCGGTCAGCGATTCGGGCGGATGGATCGGCGCTATGGCCGATTCCGCGATGAGCCCGGCGGGTAGGTTGTTCATCAGGTTCGTGACGAATGCCAAACTCACGCCTGCGGCAAACGCCGTCGCCGGTTCGGATTGCTGCAGGCCCCATTGCAACAGCTCGCCTAGGCTGGCCACAAGGCCGGTCCTGTTCAGGCCCTCGACCAGAACAAAAAGACCGGCGACGAGCGGAAGCACGCTCCAATGGACGCCGTTGATGAGCGGCCACGGCACCTCGCGGTTCCGGGCAAGCACGAAAAGCGCCGTCAGCACGCCCGCCGCAAAGGTCGGCGCTCCAAGCTGAAGCTCGAAAGCTGACGCCAGAAGCAGCGCAACCGCGGCAAATCCGAGCCCGTAGGCTGTATATCTGCCCCCGCTCGGGAGCGGCGGCACCTCGATGTTCGATGAGATCGCGCCTTTTAAATCGTTTCGGTAGAGCCATCGGAGTGCGGCATAAGTCGCGCCGATGGCCAGCAGCGACGGCAAGGCGAATTGCCGGAGCCAGATGTGAAGCGGCGGCATGTGATTGTTGTAAAGGACGAGATTGGCGGGATTGGAAATAGGCAGGACGAAGCTCGCCGCGTTCGCGATGAACGCGCAAACCACGAGATAGGGAAGCGGCTCGGCCTTGGCCGCCTTCGCGGCGGCGTAGACGGCCGGGGTTAGCACGACCGCCGTCGCATCGTTGGAAAGAAAAGCGGTCACGACGATGCCGACGCCATAAACGAGGCTGAAGAGCCTTTCCGCAGAGCCCTTGGCGGCCTGCGCTGCATGAGCCGCCAGCCAATCGAAAAGCCCTTCCCGCCGCGCAAGCTCGGCAAGCAGCATCATTCCCGTAAGAAAGAGATAGACGTCCGTTCCCTTCCCCACGGCGGCAAGGGCGTCAGGCCATGGCAGAAGCGCGAGAAGCACCAGCAAGCCCGCGCCGAGCACCGCCCACAGCGCTTCGGGCCATCCCCAAGGCCGGATGATCACGCCGCCTGCCGCGACGGCGGCGATGCCCCATATCTCCACGTGCGCGGCGGGGATGCTTCCAATCATCATGCTTTCGCTTTTTGCGGCAGGAGCCTGCTTTGAGGTGCCGGCCCCTCCTCCGGGTGGAAATCCCGCGATTCCGGCACGGCGAACAAAAAGATGGCCAAAGCGCCAAGCGCGCACACGGCGAGAAATGCGAAGGCCGCCTTAAAGCCGAAGGACGTCACGATCGTTCCCGCCACGCCGTTGCTGAGCGCCGCGCCGAACCCCCAACTTGCAGCGGATGCGCCTTGCGCAAGGTTGTAGCGGCCGGTTCCGCGCGTAAAATCTGCCACCACGATATAAAACAGCGCCCCGAAAATGCCTGCGCCAACCCCATCGAGAAGCTGGATTGCAACAATCGAGTATGGGTCGTTCGCGAGCGAAAACAAAAGCCCCCGGATAGGAAGCACGGCGAAGCCCACAAGAAAGATCGGCTTGCGGCCCCAGGCATCGGCCTTGTGCCCGACAAGGATGGCCATCGGCACCATGACGAGCTGCGCGGCGATGATGCAGGACGCCATGAACAGCGTGCTCTCCTGCGGGTGACCTTGGGACAGCTTCTCGCCCGCGAGCGGCAGCATGGCTGCATTGGCGAAATGAAAAAGCGTGATCGCAGCTGTGAACCAGAGAAGCGGCTTGTTCTCGAAAAGAAACTTGAGCGCTTGCGGCGTCCCATCCGCGCCCTCCTCCTCGCCGCGCGCCACATCGTGATCGATGGCGCGAGGATCGATGCGATGAACCGCGACAATGCTTGCGGCTGCGAGTGCTGCGGCGATCCAGAGCACCGCGCCCGGCGCAATCAGGTAACCCCCAAGACCTGCCGTTATGGCGGTCGCGACGTTGCCTGCATGGTTCCAGGCTTCGTTGCGCCCGACCCTTCGCGTGAAAGCCTTGCGGCCCACGATGCCGAGGCTGATCGCTGAAACAGCGACCGGAAAAATCGCATCGGCGGCGCCGCTGACGCCTTGCGCTATCGCCACCGGCCAGAACTGCGGCGCCATAGCCATGACCAAGGAGGCGGCGGCGACAGCAATGGCGCTAATGGCGATCAGTGTCCGTTTCCATCTTACGGAGTCAACGAGCGCGCCTGCGGGTCCGCGCGCAATTACGGTTGCGATTCCTGCGATGCTCAAGACGGCGCCGATGCTCGCCGCGTCCCAGTGCTCGCTCGCCATGAGAAAGATTGCGAGAAACGGTCCGAGGCCATCCTTAACGTCGGCGAGCAGAAAGTTCAGCCAATCGAGAGGCTTGCTGTTTGCTTCCGCCGCCTGCTCGCGCCCCCCCTTCAGTGGCCTGCTCCCTCTTCCCTCGCGGAAGAGGGCTGGCGTGAGGGGGCCCTGCTGCTCCATTCCATCCTCGCATCCATGCAGCCAATGGAAGACGCAAGGGGTTCGCGCTCAAAGGCCGCCTGGTCTGATCCGGCGAACGGAAGTCAGGAATGAAAGTTCCGATTGGTGAAGTGAACGTTAGTGCCGATGCGGCCTGACATTCCTCAGGCTGTCACAGCCGCCTTCCCGTTTTTTCTGCGCAAGTTCCGGCCACGCTCGGCGAGGCGCTTCACGGCATCGATGAAGCAGTCGCTCTTCAAGGGCTTCGACATGTACATGTCAGCCCCCGCCATGGCGTGATAGTGTTCCGCTCCTTTCATGGCGTCGGCAGTGAGGGAAAGGATCGGGATGCGGGATTTCCAATCCGAGCGGCGCCGGATGATCTTCATGGCCTCTACGCCGGTCATGACCGGCATCTGGCTATCCATGACGATCAAATCGTAATCCGCTTTTTCGAGCTTCACCAGAACCTGCTGCCCGTTTTCAGCGGAATGGGTTTCGCAACCGGCAGCCTGGAGCAAGGCGACCGCCAGCTTCAAGTTGATGGGGTGATCCTCCGCAACGAGAACCTGGTAATTGCAGCCAGTTATGGGCGTCGAGACCCCGGGAGTGGAAACCTGCTCTTGCGTGACAGCCGGAGCTTTTTCAAGGTCTAGCCAAAGCGGCAGCCAGACCTTGAAGGTCGAGCCCTGCCCGCGTTCGCTCGCGACGGTGATTTCGCCGCCCATGAGCTGGGTCAGATCCTTCGCGATCGCCAGCCCGAGGCCGCTCCCCTGGACCTTGCCCAGGCTCGGGTCGTCGGCCTGATAGAACCTCTCGAAGATAGCCCTCAGCCTGTCGGGCGGAATGCCGCGTCCCGTGTCCTTTACGGTGAGTTGCAGCCCGTTATTTTCGTGCGAAATCGACAGCTTCACAAACCCGGTATCCGTGAACTTGATTGCATTGCCGAGAAGGTTGATCAGGATTTGCCGGATGCGCTTGATATCGCCGAGCGCGATTGTCTGTCCCGGCAAGGAACACTCGATTTCAAGCTTGAGTGCCCTCCTCTCCGCCAGCGCTTCGAGAGCGCGCGCCGCCGCTATGAGTTCGGACAGCTTGAAAGGTAGAGCCTCGATTTCCAGCGTCCCGCGCTCGATCTTGCCGAGATCGAGGATTTCATCGATCAACGACATGAGCGAGTTTGAAGAGGACTGGATGAGCGAGGCGTACTCCCGCTGCCTTTCTGTCAACTCGGTCCGAAGCAGGAGGTGATTGAAGCCGATGATGCCGTTCATCGGCGTCCGGATTTCATGACTCATATTGGTGAGGAACTGGCTTTTCGCGCGATCGGCGGCCTCAGCGCGGATGCGTGCCTCTTCAAGCTCCGTCTGCTGACGCTTCAGTGAATTGATATCGGTCCAAATGCGGACGATCTCATGGTTCTCCATACGCCGATGCCGCCTCGACATCCAGCCGCCGTTCACAAACCTCACATGGATTTCGGACGAAGGCAGGTGCGCCGCCTTAAGTTGCTTCGTAATCCAGCGCTCCGGGTCTTCATCGCCGATATCGACAAGGCCTTCGGTGACCGTGCACCGCATCAGTTCTTCGAAAGAGGTCCCCGATCTGATTTTGTCTTCAACGCCCTGGTGGATATCGGAGAAGGCTTGATTGGCGATCAAAAGGCGGTCGTGTTCGTCATAAATCGCAAAGCCATCGGAGATAGCCCCGATCGCAGCCCGCAGCCGCCCTTCGGCTTTGCTGTTGCTCAGCACTGCCTTGGTCAAATCGCAATTGCGCTCGACGCAATAGGAGATGTCCCGCTGAATGGCGACGAACCCGCCGAGGCGGGACGCCCCATCGAACAATGGGGAGATTTCCAGGTCGAACCACACGTGTTTGCCCGCCTTCGTGCGGCTCAAGACCTGCGTCTTGACAGGCTGCTTGGCGTCCAACGCCTCCAAAATAGTAGCGGCCGCGTTTTGGTCCGCGCCGGGAGCCTGCAAGAGATGCCGGGGCGCCCGAGCCGCGATCTCATTGAGGGTGTAGCCCGTCAGTCTCGCGAAGGCTTCGTTGGCCCAAATCGTGCGGCCGTTAACATCCGTAACGATGACAACGTCGTGCGTGTCGTCGGCCGTCTTCGTCAGCAAAGCTTCTCGTGCCTGATGTGGAAGCGTCATCGCCTCAATGTCACTCATGTGCGTATTCGAACAAGCCTAGGAACAAAATAGCGCCTCGAAGTTTTAACTCCGGTTGCAAATGCTTCGTCTGCCTATCCAAACTGCCGCGTTGAGCAGCTAGGTCAAGTTAATTGAGGTCAAGAACGAGACCACCGCTTTTAAACGACTAATACTAAGGGGAGAATTTGAATATGATTTTAAGGGGTCGAAATAAAACACATTTGAAACAACGATCATTTCTCGGGGAATAATCAGCTTTTCCACAACACAGAATATCACCCTTTCAGGGCGAATGCCTGCCTCAAATCGTCGAAAAGATCGTCCACCGCCTCCAAACCTACCGACAAACGCAACAGGTCGCGTGGGACTGGCGATCCATGACCTTCGATGCTGGCCCGATGCTCGATGAGGCTTTCGACGCCGCCAAGCGAGGTGGCGCGCTTCCACACCTTCACACGCCCTGCGGCCACGATGGCCGCCGCTTCTCCGCCCGCAATGCGGATCGACAACATCCCGCCAAAGCCGCCTCTCATTTGACGGCGGGCCAACTCGTGTCCCGGAAAGCCGGGCAGCCCCGGATAAAGAACTGCGTGAACGGCGGGATGCTCGCTCAGCCGCTCGGCAAGGGTCTGGGCGGAAGCGCATTGCCAGCGCACCCGCGGGAATAGCGTACGCATGCCGCGTTGCAGGAGCCACGCCTCGAACGCTCCAGGAATTCCGCCCCCATAGAGCTGAACCGTTTTGATCCGCGCCCAGAACTCGCTTTTACACGCGGTCGTCAGCGTGCCCGCCAGCACATCGGAATGGCCGTTGAGATACTTGGTCGCCGAGTGCATCACGATGTCGGCGCCAAGGGCGATCGGCTGGGTGAGCACCGGGGTTGCGACGGTTGAATTGACGGCAAGCATCGCCTCTGCTGAGTGCGCGGCCTCGGCGCAAGCCTCGATGTCTGAAATTGTCCATAGGGGATTGCCCGGAGTTTCGAGCCAGACAAGCCGGGTTTTGCCGGGCCGGATGGCAACTCGGAGCGCGCCGATATCGCTGGTGTCGACGATATCGATCTGAAGACCCCAGCGTGCTGCGAACCCCTTCAACCAATTCCGCAAGGACCAATACATGACCCGGGGGACGACAACGTGATCGCCCGGATCCAGAGCCAGGAAGACTGACGTCGCAGCGGCCATGCCCGAAGCGAACAGGATCGTTTCAGCGCCGCCCTCCAGCGCGTTCAGCGTATCCGCCGCAATGTCGAATGTCGGATTGTCGACACGGCCGTAAACCCGGCCTCGGGAATAGCCGTTGTCCGGATCGCGACAATAGGTGGTGTTCAGGTAGACGGGCGGAACGACCGCGCCGGTTTCCCGGTCTTCGCGCCCAAGCGCAGTCGCGGCCAAGGTTTCGGCGTGCAGATCTGCCCTGACCGGAGCTTTTCGCCCGGCCGGCGTCTTGGCATCCATGCTGGCTTTCTCCTGCGTGGCCTGTTTGTGGACGCCGAGAATCGCCGAATTCATTTAATGCGTCAGCTTGCTTTCGCGAAGGGATTTGCCGTTTGGTTGCCGTTCTCTTGACAAAAAGCTGGCAAAGCGAAGAAAGCGGCGCCGCTTATTCGTCGCCCGTGCGCGCGCCGTAAAGCCTTTGCACGCCGGCGATGTCGGACGGTTGAAGCTCCCGCACGCGCTCATCATAGCGGAAGGCCATTACGGCGCCTGTGGCGTCGGGATGGTCTAGCCCGATGGCATGTCCAACTTCGTGCGTGAAGGTGTGCCTGAGATCGTAAACATCGAGATTGCCGTCGAAGCCGGTCTTCCAGCGGGACTTGGGGTTCAGGCAAACATAAGCCTGGTCGATTTCCACTATCGAACCGTCGCCTGTGCTGCTGGAACTTGCCGTGGGGGCGGTCGCAGGTTTGCCGAGCGCCATGGTCACGGGCGTTACGCCTCTTTCGCTGCGATAGCTGAGATTGGCGAAAGCCCGGCCTCCCGGATCGTCCGCGGCGCCAATGACAATGTTAGCGAGGTGCGGATCGTCGATCTCGACAAAGGAGATGTCGGCCACCTTCTCCCACGCCTGAAACGCCGCCTTCAGCTCTGTTTTAGCCTTCTTTTCCGAAATCCCTGGCGACACGGCGACGATGTCGGCGAAAGAGTGCATTTTGGCGCAATTGCTGGGGCTGAGGATGCTTCTGTTGCTTTGAACGTTGTACGCGTCCGTCAAAATGGAGTAGGTGATTACTGTCGTTGCGCCTGGGGCTTCCGGGGCCCATCGCATCAAGTGGCCGCCCACTCGCAGAAGCTCCCCTGCATTCGCCAAACCGGCCTTGTGAATACAGGACACACCCGCTAGCAAGGTCAGCACAAGCACTCTTATCATATCTTAATCACTCTCCTCCTGACGGCTGCCATGCGGCGCGTCAAGACCTCATCGAGCTATTAACTCACGCTTAAGGATAAGAATCAATCAACGTGAGCGCTGCAAAAGGAGATGCAAAAGGCGGGCCAGAGGAAAGCAGGACGCGTTTTCGACGTTTGGCGGCTCAGTATCGTATCTAGGCAACTTAGAGATTTTTGATGATCAAGCCCAAGGCAGGATTGGAAAATAACAAGTGCGATGCCACGTTGCGCAGAAAAGCGGCATCAGGCATACGGCTCTGGAGTTCTGGGAGTCGTCTCTTGCTTGAACGCTACTAACTAATATTATGACGCGCCAACAAGTCGCAGAAGCTGTCAAGCTTTAGTCAAAGACACAATCTGAAATGAGACCCGCATGGACCGCCTGCCTGTTTTCGACTTGTTAATGAACGCCGATCCGGTCGTGAAAGGCGTCATGCTGCTTCTTGCCGTCGCCTCGGTGGTTTGCTGGACTATCGCATTTGAGAAGCTCATGCGAATACTCGCCTTCTCGCGGCAAGTCTCGGCCCTGGAGGCGTGGCCAGGGCCGCGGGGAGCCTTCGGACTGGCTCGTCGCCCGCATGCGGGACATCGCGGATGCGGAGCCTTTTGCGCCAGGAGAAACGCGGTCCGAGTTCAATGCAAGGCTGGAGAAGAGCCTGAACATCGAGACAAGCGCGCAGTTGCAGAGGCTTCAATCGGGGCTCCCTTTCCTGGCGACGGTCGGGTCCACCGCCCCTTTTGTCGGACTGTTCGGGACCGTATGGGGCATCATGCGCAGCTTCACGGGCATTGCGGCTGCCAAGGATACTAGCCTCGCTGTCGTCGCGCCGGGCATCGCGGAAGCGCTTTTCGCTACGGCGATCGGCCTTGCCGCGGCGATCCCCGCGGTCATTTTCTATAATCAGGCGAACGTTTCGCTGGCCCGCGTGGCGGAGCGGCTCTCCGCCGCGGTGACACGATTTGCCAAGATGCGCGTTTACGGCAATGCCCACGAGGAAAACTTCGCTTCGGAGCATGCCGCACATGAAAGCAGGGGATTGACGAATGGCGGGCTGGAACCTCGGTAACGGACCAGAGCGTCCTTCGCAGACGAAGATCATGGCGGACATCAACGTCACGCCTATGGTCGACGTGATGCTTGTGCTGCTGGTGATTTTCATGGTCACGGCACCGCTGCTCGTGGCGGGCGTGCCGGTTCAGCTGCCGCAGAACTCCGCGCAGCGCATCAGCCAACCCAACAAGCCAGTGATCGTGACACTCGCGCCGGACGCCCGCGTCTATCTCAGGGACGAGCAGGTCGACGCCGTGACGCTGATCTCGCGTCTTTCGGCATTGCGGTCGGCTGAAGGCGATGCCGTGGTGTATCTCAGGGCCGATAAAACGATACCTTATGGCGAGGTCATGGAGCTTCTCGGGCGTCTCAGCAGCTCAGGATATCAGCGCATCTCGCTTCTGTCGCAACCGCCTCATCAGGAGGGCGAAGCAGCGCCCCAAGCCGCCGCCCCCTCCGGCAAGGCCGCGCAATGAGCCGCGTTCGTGCGCTAGCCTTTCTCGCGGCGCTCGGCGTCCACTTCGCGTTTCTGGCGCTTTTCGTAATATCCACGAGCACTGCGCCCGACCTTGCCGCCCTTCAATCGGGCAGCGGGAAGGACGACCTGACGATCATTGCCACGATCACCATGCAGACCGAGGAAAGTCTTGGTCTCGATGCAGCGAACACGCAGCGGCAGGAGGCCTCAACGGGCGGCCAGGCTGTGCCGCAGGTGCAGGAGGCGGTTCAAAAGGAGACGGACAAACTCGAGCTTCCGCCGGAGGAGTCGCCCGAGCCTGCCCCTCAAATCGAAGAAAAGAAGCCCGAAAAGAAGATTGTCGAGCCGAAACCTTCCAACCCCGCTCCCGTGAGCGAAGCGCAGGAAGAGCAGCGCGCTTCGAGCCGCGCCTTCGACGCGCGCCGCAGCCAGGTGCTTTCGCTCTATAACGGCAAAATATATCAGGCGCTCATGAGGAACGCCATTCGCCCGAAATCCATGGAGAAGGGGCGCGTCGTTCTTGAGTTGACCATTTCGCCCTCGGGCGAGCTTCTCGGTCATCGCATCGTAAAAAGCTCGGGCTCGGCGTCTTTGGATAAAACGGCGATGACATCGCTCGAAAGCGCGGCGCCGTTTCCGGCAGTCCCGCCCGAATTGAGCAAAGAGCCTCATACTCTGCGTGTTCCCTTCGAATATGCGGTGAAGTGATACCTTAGCGCAGCGGACGCTTAATCATAACGCGGAGCTTCACCCCTCCGTCGTTCCCGCGAAAGGCGGGAACCCAGTAAACAATGCCCCTCGGATTACTGGATGCCCCGCCTCCGCGGGCATGAAACCCATTGGGGCTACGGCTGCTGCGTGATGCCGATTTAATGCACGACGCTCTAGTCAGCGCCTCGCATCAGCTTTTAGAAACAGGCAGCCCGACCTATCTTTCAGGGATCGATAGGACACAACAAATACACGACACCCGTCCGATGAAGGGGTAGCCGTCATGAGCGCAATTGAAGCCGTCGATATTAAAACCGGGCCGCAACCCGCCAGCGTCCTCGCCCTTCAGCGCGAGGCCTTTCTTAAGGCAGGGGCGCCGTCCCTCGCGGAGCGCAGGGAAGATATCAGGAAGCTCAAGGACGCGGTCAAAAAGGAGGCTGAGCAAATCGCATCCGTGATCTCGGCGGATTTCGGCAATCGATCGAGACACGAGACGATCCTCGCCGACGTTTGGCCGGTGGTAACTTCGGCGCGGGAGACCATCAAAAATCTGGCGTCGTGGATGAAGCCCAAGCGCGCCGGCGTCGGGCTGGAGCTGATGCCTGGCCGTGCCCGCATTCTCTATCAGCCCCTTGGCGTTGCCGGCATCATCAGCCCATGGAATTATCCGTTTCAGCTCGCAATCATACCGCTGATCGCGGCCCTCGCGGCCGGCAACCGAGTGATGCTCAAACCGTCCGAGCTGACGCCGCGCACATCCGAGTTTCTGGCCGAATTTCTGGGTAAGCTTTATCCCGAAGAGAAGGTCGCGACGATTCTCGGCGGCCCGGAAGTGGGCGCCGCGTTCTCCGCGCTTCCTTTCGATCATTTG
Organism: uncultured Alphaproteobacteria bacterium; assembly: GCA_963834165.1. Taxonomy (GTDB): domain Bacteria; phylum Pseudomonadota; class Alphaproteobacteria; order Rhizobiales; family Rhodomicrobiaceae; genus Rhodomicrobium. Next base: position 456,922 of record CAWIAL010000016.1, read on the forward strand.
TTCTATACGGGCTCAACGGAAGTTGGGCGCAAGGTCATGCGCGCCGCCGCGGAAAATCTGACGCCTGTGACGCTCGAACTTGGTGGCAAATCGCCCGCAATCATAGGCAGCGACGCGGTGCTCGCCACAGCCGCTGAAAGCATCGCGTCCGGCAAGCTCCTGAATGCGGGGCAGACCTGCATCGCGCCGGATTATGTTCTCGTTCCAGAGCCGATGCGCGACGAGTTCGCCGGTCTTTTCGAGGAGGCCGTAAAGAAGCTCTATCCGACGCTTCGGGCGAACCCGGATTATACCTCGATCGTGAACAGCAGGCACTACAGCCGCATTACTCGATATGTTGAGGAAGCACGCCAGCGTGGTACCCGCCTTATCGAGATCAATCCGGCTGGAGAGTTGCTCTCGCCACAGGAGCGCAAGATTGCGCCCACGCTGTTGATCGATCCCGCCGATGATCTCGCGGTGATGCGCGACGAGATATTCGGCCCAGTGCTGCCGGTCAAGTCTTACGGCTCGCTCGACGAGGCCATAAACTACATCAACAGCCGCCCGCGTCCGCTGGCACTCTACTATTTCGGGCTGGACAAAGCCCCCCGGGACAAGGTTCTGGAGCGGACCACTTCCGGCGGCGCTTCCATCAACGAGACGCTGATGCATGTTGTCGTCGAGAATCTTCCCTTCGGCGGCGTCGGCGCTTCCGGGATGGGCGCTTATCACGGCGAATATGGGTTCCAGACCTTCTCGCACCGGAAAGGCGTGTTTCTGCAAAGCCGTTATAATGCCGCGCGTCTGATACGCCCGCCCTACGGTCGCGCCGCGGACGTGATGCGCAAGATCATGATGGGGCGCTAAGGAACGCGCAGCAAACCTGCGCAGACCTCACCCGGCCATCGAGGCTGCCAAATTATCACAACTTGCTGAACTCATCGCTTGGGCTTGCAACTGTGACTTAACGCGGGTAGCGAATCATGAGCATGCTCGTCAACATAAAGTGGCGGGAGGCATAATTATGGTCATGATTAACGACGTTTATTGCTCATCAACGAGACCCTTCGCAGGGGGCGCTCCCCTGTCTGGGCCGGTTTTGCGAGAGGGTGCGCCCTTCAGAGGGGCAGAACGCTTTTTGCGCGAAAGTCTCGCGCAAGGAATAGCGGTTTTTGGGCCAACTCATCCGAATGTCGCCATTCGTTTGATGAACCTCGCCGAAGTGCTTCGGAGCGAAAACCGCAATGCCGAGGCGCGGCCGCTTTATGAGCAAGCGCTTGCCATACTGAGGGGAAGCCTTCCCGAGGGGCATGCCCTGACCGAATTGGCCGAGATCGAAGCTGGAGAGGGCAACTAAGCCGATCCATAGGCCTCCCGGCCGTCTTCTCAGTCAGGGCGTGAAGGAGTGTTCCTGTCGCCTAGAAAAAGCACTTGCAGCGCCGGGACCACCAGGAGAAGCATGACGGGTCCGATCAGCATGCCGCCCACGACGACGATGGCAAGCGGCCGCTGCACCTGGCTGCCGATGCCCGTCGACAGCGCCGCCGGGAAAAGCCCGATGCAAGCGGACAGCGCCGTCATGAGCATGGGCCGCATTCTTTGCGTTGCAGCCTGGAACATGGCATCCAGCGTCGTAATCCCCGACCGTCTCAGTTCGTTGAAATAAGTCATAATCAGAATGCCGTTCATGACGGAGACGCCGAACAGAGAGACGAATCCGATCGCCGCTGAAATCCCGAAAGCCTCGTTCGACACGGTGAGGGCTATAATGCCTCCCGCGATCGCAAAGGGGATGCCTGTCAGCACAAGCAGGCTATCGCGCATCGAATTGAACAGCGCATAGAGCAGGCCCAGGATCAAGAGCAGACTAAGCGGCACGATGATCGCGAGGCGCTTTTGAGCTTGCTCCAGCTCCTCGAACTCTCCAGCCCAATCCAAGCGATAGCCGTTCGGCATCGTGATCGCCTTGGCGATCTTTTCCTTGCCCTCGGCGACGGCGCTTCCCAGGTCGCGGCCCCGCACGCTGAATTTTATGGGAATAAATCGCTGGTTCCTCTCATGAAAGATGTATGACGCCCCGGTTTCGACGGCGATGTCAGCGACTTCGCTCAAGGGGATGTAGGCGTTGCCGCCCGGCGTCGTCACATTGATCTTGGCGTTGCGGACCGCCTCAACGGAATCGCGGAACTGTGGCGCCGCCCTGACATTCAGGCCAAACAGGCGATCATATTCGTAGATGGTGGTGGCGGTATTGCCGCCGAATGCCGTTTGGACGAAGGTATTGATGTCGCCGGAATTGAGGCCGTAGCGAGCCGCTTTTTCGCGATCGACTCGGACATTGAGATTCGGCTGTCCCAACACGCGGAAAATGCCAAGATCGGTCACACCCCGAACGTCGCTCATAACGCGCTTGACCTGATTTGCCAGGTCCTCGAGCTTTGCCAGATCGGGGCCGATGATCTTGATGGAGTTCGCCCCTTTGACCCCCGACAGTCCCTCCTCGATATTATCCTGAATATACTGGGAAAAATTCATATCGATCCCGGTGAACTCCCGGGAGAACTCCTCCTGCATGTCCTTGACCAGGTCCTCCTTGTGCCGGCCCGGTGCCCATTGCTCAAACGGTTTGAGCGGTACGAAGAATTCCGCGTTGAAAAAGCCGGTCGCATCGCTGCCGTTATCCGGGCGGCCATGCTGGGAGACGACCGTGATGACTTCCGGGTGGCTTTTGAGGATCTCCCGCATGCGGTTCACGATAGGCATGCCGGCTTCGAGTGAGATGGTTGGCGGCATCGAAGCGCGAATCCAAAGATTGCCTTCTTCGAGGGCTGGGAGGAATTCGGTTCCCAGGTTCGACGCGAGAAAAGCGCTGTATCCGAGGAAAATGAGCCCGAGCACCACAGTGAACTTGCGAGCCCGGAGCGCAAGCTGCAGAAGAGGGGTGTAGACGGCGCGGATCGCCCGGACAATGACGGTTTCGGCCTCGTTCACGTGTTCCGGTAGCAGGTACGATGCAAGAACGGGCGTGATGGTGAAGGTTGCCAATAACGCGCCGACCAGCGCATAACCATAAGTCCGCGCCATGGGGCTGAAGATCTGCCCCTCGACCCCTTGCATGGTAAACAGCGGAATAAAAGCTGCCAGCGTAACGGCGGTCGAGAACAGCACGGCGGTATCGACCTGTGTCGCGCTGATATAGATGAGCCTGATACGGTTCACGAGGCTCTCATCGGTAGCGTACGCGCCGTTTTCGCCGATGGGAGTCGGCGTTCTCAAAAGCTCCTCCCGCTCCCGGGCCTGGAAAACGCGGAAGATGTTTTCGACGACGATCACGGCCGAGTTGACGATGATGCCGAAGTCGACCGCGCCGAGAGAAAGCAGGTTGGCGTCCTCGCCTCGCAAAACCAGAATGATAATGCTAAAGAAAAGTGCGAAGGGGATGTTGATCCCGACAATAATAGCGCTGCGCAAATCGCCGAGAAAAATCCACTGAATCAGAAAGACGAGAAGGCAGCCGAAGGCGAGATTATTGAGGACCGTACTGGTTGTGACGTTTACGAGGCTGGAACGGTCGTAATAAGGGACAAGCTTCACGCCAGGAGGCAACGTTCCGTCGCTATTGATCTTCTCGACTTCGGCTTTGATGCGGGGAATAACGTCGTTCGTGTGAAGCGTGCGGTTCATGACAAGTATAGCGGCAACGATGTCGTCGTCATCGTCGCGGCCCGCCTTGCCAAGTCTTGGAACATAGCCCACGTCCACGCGGGCCACGTCTTTGATCTGCACCGGCACGCCGTTGAACTGGCCGAGAGTGATATTCTGGATGTCGTCAACCTTGCGCCCGAGAATTAAGTCGGTGTCGCCCCCGTCGTTGATCAAACCGACGCCCCGGATATTGACCGACTGCTTTCCGATGTTGATGGTTCGCGCGCCGACGTTCACGTTGGCGTTGCTGACCGCGCTCACGAGTTGCGCCAAGGTCACATTATAAGCTTCGAGTTTATTGAGGTCTGCTTCCACCTCGAATTCTTTTGTCGTGCCACCCCAGGTGTTGACTTGCACGATGCCCGGAACTGTCAGGAAGCGGCGTTGCAAAATCCAGTCTTGTATGGTCCTGAGGTTCGTGATGCCGAAATGCTTCGGCCCTGTGACCTGATAGCGGTATATTTCCCCGACAAGGCTCGATGCCTGGATCTGCGGCTGAACGTTGTTGGGAAGGGTCACATTCTGCAAAAGACTGATCTGCGCTTGTTGCAACGCGAAGTAGAAGTCGACTCCGTACTCGAATGTAACCCGCACGAAGGACAGCCCGTAGAAGGAGGTGGAGCGAATATTGTTCACGCCAGGCGTTGGAGCGAGTCCGACCTCCAATGGGATCGTGTAGAGCCGTTCCATTTCTTCTGCGGAAAGGCCGGCTGATTGGGCGGTGACTTCAAGAATAACCGGCGCCGGGTTCGGGTAGGCTTCGATGTTAAGCCTCGTAAAGGCGATCAAGCCCCCGGCGATGAAGGCAACCAGCATCAGCAGAATAATGGGCCGGCGCGTTAGCCCAAATGTTACGAGACCCTTAAGCACGGCTTACCCTCACAACAGTTTTTACAGCCGCTTTCCGGTGCTAATTGCCAGCGTTGGTGTATTGATTGGCGATGAAGATAGAGCCATCGGTGGCGACGAGTTCGCCAAGCTGAAGGCCGTCGAGAACTTCAGTGAAGCCATTGTTGATGAGACCGGTCTTGATCTCTCTTTTCAGAAATTTGCGCCGGTTCGTCGTGATCCAGACCGTCATGGTGCCATCGCCCTCGCGGACAACGGCGTCTTGGGGGACGGCAAGTGCAAGTTTGGGCGGCGCCACCGTGATAACGAATGTGGCGAACATTCCGGCGCGGAGATCGTAGTTCGGGTCCGCGATCTCGGACCGCACGAACACGCGCCGGGTATTCGGATCGACGTTCGGTCCGATGGTTACGATTTTCCCCTTGTAGGAACGGTCCGGATAGGTTGAGACCATTGCTCTGACCTCCTGACCGACTTTAAGGTCTGCGGCCTCTCTTTCCGGGACATTAGCGATCATCCACATGATCGATGTGTCGGCGACGATGTAGACGGGCGGCGGATTGCCCGGCTGCACAAAGAGACCCGGAGCGGCGTTGCGCGCAGTTACGAGGCCCGTTATCGGCGACGGTACGGTAAGGGTCGGGTCGACCTTGCGCTCCGCGACAATGCGATCGATCTCGGCATCGGTCTTGCCGAAAACCTTTACGGCGCCGCGGGCCGCCCTGTAAGCCCCTTCGGCAGCTTGCTGATCGGAGATGGACTGCTCGTAATCCTTCTGCGCTGCCGCGTTTTGTCTGAAGAGATTTCGCTGCCGCTCAAGGCTCTTTGTGGTCAGGTCCAGGACGCCCGCGCTGGAAATCAGAGTCGACTCCGCTTGAAGGAGATCGGCGCTTTCAACGGTAAAGAGCGGCTGGTCCTTTCTTACAGTCTCCCCAACCTTTGCAAAAGCCTTGATGATGCGCCCTTGATACTGTGTGAATACCTGCGTCAACAACTCCTGATTGAAGTCGATATTGCCGACGGCCAGTTTCTCCTGCGGAAAAACGTGCTCGCCCACAGGCTCGATTTTTATCAATGCGAGTTGCGTCTCCGAAATATCGACGCTGGGCTCCGCAACAGGGTTCGCGCCAGCCAACGGTGTGGCCGACGACGGGCAGCCATAAGCAGCGGCGACGGCTAAGGCCAGCCCGCATAATAAGCCCGCTCTTCGGGACGCCTGAACGCAAGTCATACTAGGACTCCGGACACTTTTCTTTCGTGATGCTCACGAGGCACCGCGATTCATATACGCCTGCTCCTGGAAATTCACGGCCTACGGGTTCGGGCCTCGGGCCCAAGACGCTTGCGAGCCAAGCCTGCGGCTCCGGCAGATGTGGTGGCAACTCCCTATTCCACCAGCCCCCGCCTAGAGCCTGAAAGAGGGCAACCGTATCCGAGTAGCGGTTTGCCTGCGCCTGAACGACGATAAGCGAAGCTTGCAGGTTGGTCGTCTGAGCGCCAAGCACCGTCTGTATGGCGACCTGCCCTTGCGTGAGCTGAGTCCGCGTGAGCTGGAGCGTCTTCGCCGTCGCGGTTTCCGCTAGAAGGGCTTTCTGAAGCGAAGCCGTATCGTAGCGGATTGCATACAAGGCATCTGCAACATTTTGGAATGCCGTCAGGACAGCCAGGCGATACTGCGCCCCAGCCTCGTCGACCCCTGCCTCCGCTGCGCGCTGTCTCTGCTGCAAGGTGAAGCCATCGAAAAGAACTTGGGTTGCGGACGCGATACCGGTGTAGAAGTAGAATGCCGGATTGTTGCTGAAAAGTTGGTTAAATGCGATCCCGCTTCGTCCAATATCCCCGGTCAGAGTGACTTGCGGGAGGCGGTTCGCGACGGCCACGCCGACGAGAGCGCAAGCCGCGTGAAAGTTCTCTTCAGCCGCGCGCACATCCGGCCTCTGCGCAACGAGGTCCGAAGGCAAAAGCACCGGCAAATGCCGCGGAAGTTTAAGGTTGGTAAACTCGAAACGCTCCGGCAGTCCTTCACCCGGCAGATGTCCAGACAGCACGGTCAACTCGTCACGCTGGATTGCGAGCGATTTTCGCAAGGGCGGCAGGGTGGCTTCTGTCTGGGCGACGAGCGCCTCCTGAGCAGCAACGTCCAGCCCCGACACCTGCCCGGCTTTATTCTGCAAGCGGATCTTGTCGAGGATGTCCTTGGAAATGCGAACAAGCCGTTCCGTGACGGTAATTTGCGCCCGAAGCGACGCCTCCTGGATAGCGCCAAGCGCGATGTTTGACGTCAGCGTGAGAAACGTCGCCTCATTCATGAAGCGCTGGTTTTCTTTCACGGCTTCGAGGTTTTCGATCTGCCTTCTTACGCCACCCCAAATGTCGGGGACATAGGATACCGTGATCTGTGCCGTGTGAAGCTGGTAATAGGAGGGATTGGAGCTGTTAGGACCAACAACCGGGGCGGCCACGCCTCCGTTCTCCCCGTTCGGCGTGGTGGCGACCTTTCCTCCCTGGCTCGTAATATTACCCGTTGCCAATGGGAAAAGCTGGCCGACCTCTGCATACACATTGGCCTGGGCGACGCGCAGGGCCGCTTGGGCGGCTGCCATGTTTGGATTGTCGTGCAGGGCGCGGTTGACAAGGCTGTTGAGTTCGGTCGAATGAAAAAGCTCCCACCATTCCGCTGGCAGGTCGCGGCTGATTTCGAGATGCTGGGTCTTGCCCTGCGCCGAATAATTCGCGGGCTGGCGCTGGGGGGTATAACTTGCGATATCGGGCGGGGCCGGGATGGTAAAGTCCGGTCCCACGCACGCATCGAGGCTCAACGTGGCGCAGATCGCTATTGCGCGGCAAAAGCCCCGCGCAGCGCGTCTCCGGAACGCCGCGTTTCTTTCCCTATGAGCCATCCTGCCCAGCCTTACCCCATAGCGCGCCAGCTTTCCGGGGTTAAAGCGACTCTCTTACCCCAGCCTTACAACCAACGCGTTTCACGGTTTCACAGCGGCTTAGTCCCAGGATTCAAGCGCGAATCAGGCTTAGGTCACGAAAAACAAATGCTTCTGTGACCCAAATGTCATTGCTGTGATTCGAATAAATCTCTGCGCCGGTTGCCGGATGTTCTGTGTCAGCCGAGTGGTAACATTATCGCGCTCGAATCAGATGCTCGGCAATGTTTACCTTGTGGCAAAAACATGGTTTTCTAATTAAGGCGCGCACCATTCAAGGAAATGGAGAGATCAACATGCGGCAGCTTGAGACGGCGGTGAGATTACGCATATTTCTTGGTGAAGATGATAAATATAAAGGGCGGCCGATGTACGAGGAAATCGTCGTGCAGGCGCGAGAGTCGCGGCTTGCGGGCGCGACCGTCTTTCAAGGCTATATGGGCTATGGTAGGTCAAGCGGGCTTCATGCCGCGAAACTCCTCCGCACGTCCAGGGACTTGCCCATTATCGTCGAGATTCTCGATAGCGAGAGCAAGGTCACCGCATTCCTGCAAGTTCTGGACAAATTGCTTACGAGCGGCGTCGCTACGGTAGAGCCCGTTGAAATGTATCGCTACAGCCGCCAGGCTCCGGTCACCGCATAGTTGACTGCCCATCGCGGATCATTGCGGTCGGAACTGCACGTGGATGCAGCCGCTACACCATATAGATCGGGCTGCGATCGGCGAAGTAAGCAGCGTTGCTGATATATTTTTAATCGGCTGAAACCGTCAGACTTCCCTGCCAGCCTTCCCAGATAAGCACTCCGCCCGCTTGGTCGCCTGGCTCTCACCCTCCCTGCCGGGATGTCACTTGAAATCCTGCGGAAGATCGAGCGCAGCGGTCATGTCGGCTGCGCCCGCGTCGCGTTCGCCCAGCGGCTTCAGGCCAAAGCGTGTTTCGATAAGTTTCAAGATCGAGGTCGTATCGTACTGGGTGTGATCGACAAAGCCCTTCTTGGCGATTGGCCCGATCACCAGCGCCGGAACACGCGCGCCCGGGCCCCAACGGTCGCCTTTGGGCGGAGCGACATGATCCCACAAGCCGCCATTTTCGTCGTAAGTGACGATGATCAGGCTTTCCGGCCATAGATCGCTCTTCTCGATCATGCGGATGAGGTCACGAGTATGGTGCTCGCCCGAAGTGATGTTGGTGTAGCCGGGATGCTCGTTGTCCTCGCCCAAGGGCTTGAAGAAAACGACCTGCGGCAGATCATTGCGATGAATGCCGGCGATCAGGTCCATCTCGTCCTTCAAGTGCGCTTTCGCGCCATCGGTGCCGAGTGCCGTGCCCTTGAAAAACGCGAAGACCTGGTGGTGGAACTGGAACTCCGGGTCGGGCTTGCCCGCGACTGCATCGTCCCAGCCCCCCGAATACCAGCCCCACGAAATGCCAGCTTCGTTCAGCCGGTCGCCGATATTGGGCATATCCTGGAGCGGCGCGACTGGCGCTGTATGCGGACCCGTCTTCTTGGGGCCGTTGAATGGTTGCATGGTGTTGACGATGTAGCCATCCGGCGTGACCGTGCCATCCTTGACGAGGCCGCCCTGCGCATCGAGTTCCGCAACGAGGTTCTTCGGGGCATCCGGGTAAACGGCGGCGCAAGCGCACACGAGGAAGAAATGGTTCAGGAAAGAGCCGCCGAAGCCCGCATGGAAGAAGTTGTCCATCAGGACGTAGTTCATGGCGTAGTCCCAAAGAGGCAGCCGCGAGCCGTCGTAATAGCTCATCACCAGTGAGCCCGCGTTCGACCATGCGACGAATTTGTCCATCTTGCCGCCGTCGATCTGAAGCTGCTCCTGATAAAAGCGGTGCACTGCATCGCCGGTGACCTGTTCGATGTCGGCGAAAGGCTCGGCGCGGAAGGGCCCGTTAGGAAGGTCCAGCGGGAAACGGGTATCGGGGACGGGGGGCTTGAAATTGGTGTTCATCACCGGGGGTAGCTTCGGATAAGGAACCCCCGCGCGATCGACCTGGGTGGCGGCCGCACCGGCGGCGCTGATCCCGTTGGCTCCGGGAAAAAGGCCATACAGATTGTCGAAGCTGCGGTTCTCAAGATATATGACGATGATGTGCTTGATCTTTTCGAGGCCCGGAACCCGTTGCGGCGCCTCCTGCGCAATGGCGGCCGCCGAAAGGCATGCCAGCCCAAGCGCTACCACAACCGCGCGTAAAGCCGATGCCTGAACCGTGGTTCTCACGAAGAACGGCGCACTATCGCACATGAACGAACCTCCCGCGGTTAGGCGCCAAGCTATGTTTCAGGCGAATGACAAGATAATGAAAATCAAACCATGGATCGGAGCGGGTTGCGCACTTTCGGATGCGCCAGTGGGCTTCATCCGGCGGATGTCAAACTGCGCTCCGCGGCGCGGTGCCGCGCCTCTGGACAAGGCCAGTTCATTTTAGCGTCTTAGAACAGTTACTTAGTCCGTCGCAAAGATTTCAGGCTAGGCGTGCTAGGTATGAAGTTTCACATACCTGTCATCTAAGCCGACTAATGGTGCCCGAATTTGAACCGTGAACTTAAGGGCATGCATGTCAGAGCAGTTGTTCGTGCTAGGTGCCATCGTAGGCGTGACTTTGTCCGGTTTGCTCGCCTGCACAATTGTCAACGATAAGCTGAGGTTCTGGCCGACCCCAGGGAAGGGAAGCTGGCAGAGCCTGCTGTTCTGGGGCCTCTTCCGCAGTCTCAATGTCATCACTCTCGCGCTGGTTTACCTTGACTGGCAGCGCTGGAACTGGTTCGCGCCGGAACGCATTGTTGGCGCAGGCGTCGCCATTATCGGGTTCGCACTGTACGGGTGGGCCTGCTATGTGCTCGGCCGCACCAACCTTTATTGCGGCAGGGATGGCCTCGTCACCGATGGCATCTACAGCTGGACGCGCAATCCGCAATATGCAACGGCAATCCCCGCCTATCTCGGTTTAGCGGTGGCCTCCAACTCCGGCGCCGTCTTTGCAATCGCGTCGCTGCTCACGCTCAGCTTCGCGCTGATGGCTTTTGCAGAGGAACGCTGGCTTGAAGCGGCATATGGCGCGGATTACCGGCGCTATCGCAGCGAAGTTGCCCGCTTTTACAATTGGCGCCATGCAATCGCGCTTCTCAAGCAGGATTCTTTGCGTGCGCGGCAGGCCGCTAAAGAAGCGCGTCTCTGACCGGTTTTCGAGTGCCCAAGTGCGTGGCCGCCACATATGGCCGCTGTCACGAACCTGACGCAAGACTGCCTCATCGGCAGACGAGATAGAGGAATGACAGAGATGCCTGCTGACAGCATTCGGGATGGCGACCAATCGCCGGAAATCGCGCCTCACCAATGCCGCGCCATTTTCGTTTCCGATATTCATCTCGGCGCCAGGGGCTCCCAGGCAGAAGCCTTTCTCGACTTTCTCCGTCACTATGACGCCGGCATCATCTATCTCGTCGGCGACATTATCGATTTCTGGAGCGTCAAGCGCAGGCCGCTTTGGCTGCAATCGCACAACGACGTGCTGCAAAAGATCCTTCGTAAAGCCCGCAAGGGAACGAGGATCATCTTCATTCCAGGCAATCACGACGAAGCAGTCCGCGGCTACTGCGGCATGACGTTCGGCGCAATCGAGATCCATCACGACGTGGTGCATGAGACCGCCGATGGCCGCCGCTTCCTCGTCATGCATGGCGACGAATTCGACGTCGTCGTGCGCTATGCGAGATGGCTGGCGCTGCTCGGGGATCGCTCCTACGAATTCGCGCTCTTGTGCAATCGTCCGCTGAACGTGATCCGCCGCTGGCTGGGACTTGGCTATTGGTCGCTTGCCGCTTATCTTAAGCTTCGTGTCAAAAGCGCCGTGAATGCCGCCGGTGAATTCGAGAATGCGATTGTTGCAGAAGCCAAACGCCGGGACGTCGAGGGAGTCATCTGCGGGCATATCCACCATATGGCCGACCGGATGATCGATGGGATTCGCTATGTCAATTGCGGCGACTGGGTGGAAAGCTGCACGGCAATCGCGGAAGACTTCGACGGTCAGCTGCGTCAAATTCGCTGGCATCCGCGTTCGGTCGGGGCCGCTAAGGCCGATTACCCGGCGCCGGTTCCAAGTTTTGCTATCGAGGGCGTGTCGCCCAACGTGGCCGCTGCAAGCGCCATCGCTGGCGATGGCTCCTTCGGAACTAAACCGTTTGCCAATGCCGCCGGGAAGCGCAAAGACATGGCTTCCGTTAAATAAAGTCAGGGAGAGTTGATTTGGCCACCGTCGCAGATGCGAAGAGTTCGAAGAGCGTCACCATGATCGGTGAAGCCGTGTGCCGGAGCCGCCCGCTTTCGGCCGAAGGCTTGCGGGAGAGGCTCTTTACGCTGGCATTCTCGAACCTCGTCTATTCGCAAATCTGGGAAGACCCGGCGGTCGACCTTGAGGCTTTGGCGCTCGATAGCAACAGCCGCATCATCACAATAGCCTCGGGCGGCTGCAATGTGCTGAGCTATCTCACCGCTGGGCCAGCCCACATCACGGCTGTCGATATCAACGCCGCGCATGTCGCGCTAAACCGGCTCAAGCTCGCCGCCGCTCGTCACCTTCCCGATTATGACGCTTTCTACCGCTTCTTCGGGGCAGCCAACGCAGCCGCAAATGTTTCTGCCTTCAAGCATCATATCCTGCCGCATCTCGATCCGAAGACAGCAAGCTATTGGCACGGCCGCCACGGACTGCGACGCCGCCGCCGGATCCGGCGCTTCACGAGCAATTTCTACCGCGCCGGCCTGCTCGGCAGCTTCATCGGAGCGAGCCACCTTGTGGCGAGGTTGAACGGCGTCAATCCGCGCGTTCTTTTGAAGGCCCGCACCCTGGAGGAGCAGCGCCGCATCTTCGACCAGAAATTTGCACCGCTGTTCAACAGGCGCGCTTTGCGCTGGCTGGTCAACCGTCCGGCATCGCTTTATGGGCTCGGCATTCCGCCGGCACAGTATAAGGCGCTGGCCGGTGACGATGAGGGCGGCATGGCGGCCGTATTGCGGAAGCGCCTCGAACGCCTCGCTTGCGGGTTTCCTTTATCCGAGAATTACTTCGCGTGGCAGGCATTCGGCCGGCGATATGCTCCCTCGGGCGGTGCGCTGCCTCCGTATCTCGATCCGGCGAACTTTGACTTGGTCCGCGAACGTGCCTCGCGCGTCTCAGTTCACCACACGTCTTACACGAGCCACCTCGCCCACGCCCCGAGCCAGAGCTTCGACCGCTACGTGCTGCTCGACGCCCAGGATTGGATGGGCGACGCCGAATTGACGCACCTCTGGCGAGAGATCACGCGAACGGCTCGCCCTGGCGCCCGCGTCATATTCCGCACCGCAGCCGAGCCTACGATCCTTCCGGGACGCATCCCCGACGCCATCCTGTCGCGCTGGCATTATGCTGCTGAGGCGTCTCGCGCGCTAACGCTCAAGGATCGCTCCGCCATCTACGGCGGCTTTCACCTTTACATGTTGAAGGCATGACGCACATGACGGTCACCGCCTCGGCAGCGGAGAAGATGGATGCCATCTATCGCCGTCAGCGCTTCATCTACGACGCGACACGGCGCTACTATCTTTTTGGCCGCGATCATCTGATTGCAGACCTTCGGCCGCCAGCAGAAGGCTCTGTCCTCGAAGTCGGTTGCGGTACAGGGCGCAATCTCATTCGCGCCGCGCGACAGTATCCAGAGGCGCGCTTTTACGGCCTCGATGTCTCGGAAGCCATGCTGCAGACGGCGCGCGCGTCGGTTGCCCGGTCCGGTTTCGAGGCACGCATCGTTCTCGGCAAAGGCGATGCTGCGGCTTTCGACCCGGAAGCCGTTTTTGGGGTCGACGGCTTCGACCGGATCTTCATTTCCTATTCCCTGTCGATGATCCCTGTATGGCGAGATGTGGTCAGACACGTGACCGCCTGCTTGGCGCCGGGAGGCAAGCTGCTCATCATCGACTTCGGCGATTTCGAGCGCTACCCGGCGCTCGTTCGGCGTGCGCAGCTCGCGTGGCTCAGCCGCTTCTCTGTTGTGCCAATCCCCTCGATGGATAGAAAGATCGGGATGCTGGCAGAGCAAATGGGGTTCAAGGCGACAACCACAAAACTTTATGGCGGCTATGCCATCCAGGCGTGCCTTCAGCATCGTTGACGCCTGGACCGATGCCTGTCGTGGCCACCGGTTCAGCGGCCTGACCGGTTTCATCGACGCTTCACAGTGCGCCCCTACTTACGAGTGACACGCCCTGGAGCCCGCTCCGGCGGGCGTCGTCTGGCGGATCAGGCATCCTCCTGCACCGAGGTGCCTGATCCCTGGAGCTCTTGTTGCCCATCGTTCGGCAGGCTCACCATGAGGATGAACTCGTTGATAGGACACGGTTCATCCTGAGCTTTAAGGATGAAGCCGAGATTTGCGGTCACACCATTTTGGTTTCTCCTGCGCTGGCATGGCCTGATCGAACCGCGCGCCGTGCGCTTGTCGTTCGGTCCCTTGGAAGCGATCATTAGGATCGCGGCGAAATGGCACACAAGAAACAAAAGAGGAACACCTAATGTTGCGTCACAATAGGTCTTGACATGGATGTGAGCAGGATTATCATTACATCAACTTGCAGCGGATACATCCAAGCAAGTGACGTTACCAGACCAGTTTCTCTTGGCGAAGACTGCAACAATCGCCTTCGTTTGGCGGTCATTTTCGAGGGTCCGGATTATTTACCGGACTGACGGCAGTGGATCAAATGCCGCAAGCCGTAATGATGGCGTGCCCGGGAATAGAACAAAAAGTGAACATGCTAGGCTACTGCAGGCTTCGTTAGGGCGGAACAAGGGGCGTGCTCCAAAGCTTCGCGCCGCGAGCGGATTTCCTGGCAAAGCCGGCTTCGCCGCAACGCCCCATTTACGATGCGTTCAGCGGTCTTTCCGCTGCCGCCACAGCAGGTTCGCGTGCATCCCGGGCGAGGATCTCCCTTTCCGCCGCAGTCCTCCAGTCTTGTTCCGCTTTTTCGGTCATGCAACCTCCCGCGCCCTTTTTGGCGGACAACCTCACGGCGTCCGCCGCTTCGCCACTTCTGCCAGAGGCAGATAAAGGGTCATCGGCACGCTGAGGAAAGCTTCGAAGCCATGATGACGGTAAAACCTAACGGCGCTCTCGTCCTTGGCATCCACAATCATGGCGAAGGCTGCGATCTCCGAGCGGAGCGAGCGTTCAATCGCATCGATCAAAAGCGCCGCCCCCAAGCCCTTGCCTTGATGCGCCGTGGCGATCGCGAGCCGCCCGAGCCGGACGCAGGGTACAACCGGATAGCGCGGCAGCTTTTTCGCCAGCTTGGGCGAAACCTCGTCAAGCGGCGTGCTCGCCGCGGCGATTGTGTAAAAGCCCGCGATCTGGCCCGTGGCCGCGTCAAGCGCGACATAGCACCCAGCGATGCGCCGCCGCTGATCTTGCATGGCCTGCGCGGCCAGATAGCGGTCGAGCGCTTCGACGCCGCATTTGAAGGAAGCGCGGTCGTGTTGGCTCGCCAGCGCTTCGACTGTGAAAGGCGCCGTCACGCTTCACGGCGGATGAGGCGGCGATGGCGCGAAATTGCCCGCTCCATTGCAGGCCGCAGTGGCGCGGGCGCGATGAGCGCTTCGGCAAACCGCTCCTGATCCTCGGCCGAGAGCTTGATGACCGCGCTTTCCTCGATGGTCTTGCGGGCGGCTTCCTGCGCAGCGGAGACGACGAAATCCGTCAGCGAGCGCCCCTCGATCTCGGCGGCGCGCTTCAAGAGCGCATGCACATCAGCGGGCAAGCGGGCTTCGAGGCGGGCAGTGGTTGCGGTTTTGGGCATCGACGCATTGTACGGCAAAATGCCGTAAGAAGCTAGCGATTATTGCTGTCTCTGGCAATCATCTCTTCAAGCGTGATGGAGGCGATTTCCCCGCGGTCGTAAGCTGCGAGCCGATCCTCCGCCTCGTCGTACCATATGTGGTCGACCGTCAGGTCCGGCTTACCGAGGCTTTCCGCCAGGGCGCGATAGATCGCTTCCTGCTCCTCGCGCGGCAGCGCCAGCGCCTGTTCGTTGATGATTTTCGCGTGTTCCTCCATGGCTTAGATGTGCATGAGTGAGGATGCAATAGCAAGCAAAGGCTCGCTCCTGAAAATCCCAACTCCGACGCAGTTCGGATCGTTGACATAGCTGCCGTAATGATGAAAGACTTAACTAACCATCAAGGCTGACAGCGAGTCGTCTCCTTGGGTGGGAAACGAGATACCGCAATACAAAGTTCTACAAATGCACAGTCCACTGGAGATTTTCTTCTCGTATGCACATGAGGATGAGCCCCTCATGAATGATGTCCGACGCCAGTTGATCGTCGATGAGAGAAACGGCCACATCATAAAGTGGTACGATAGAAAGATCCCTCCTGGGAGCGAGTGGCGCAATCAAATCGACGGCAAGCTGCAGTCAGCACATGTAATTCTGCTCTTTATGAGCCCCGACTTCATTAAATCAAAATACTGCTATGAGGTTGAAGGGAAGGCTGCGCTGTTGAGACATCAGGCCGGCGAAGCACGCGTTATTCCCATAATCTTACGTCCTTGCGCTTGGGAGAAGACACCTTTTGGTTTCCTGCAAGCGCTGCCCAAGGATGCGCAACCTATTAGCAGATGGGTTGATAGAGACGAAGCATGTCTTGACGCAGCGAGAGGCGTGATGGCTGTTGTCGACGGTCTCACTAAGCAATTCAATCTTTCACCAACGAAGCCAGACCGGTCGCCCCCCCAGCCAAAAGATGCAAAGCTCATTTACTGCCGGAAATGCGGGCATACACCAGGTTCTCAAAGTGACTGCCACTACGACACGCATGCTTTTGTGGAGGGGTCCGCAAACGTATTCTGTAGGAAATGTGGTGTGCGTCCGGGTTCAAAAAGCCCGTGCGTTGGTTGGTTCGAGTCTGAGCATGCCTTTGTAGATGGGCTTGCAAATGCATTTTGTAGACAATGTGGTGTGCGCCCAGGTTTGCAATGTGAGTGTACGACTTATTCCGCGGAGCATGAGTTTGTTCAGTCCCCGAAAATGCCGAGGGATTCATAGATGAGTGCACCGGAAATCAACGCATCATAGACTTTGTAACTTTTAGCCATTTGTAATGCACTATAAATTTACTACGCTCACTTCCAAATAAGCAGGTCTGAATACTGCTTGCGATCGGGAAGGGTAAAGCCTTAGAAGCTCTAAACCGCCTCAACAAAGCTCGCCACCACCTTCTTCTGCCCGGCCTTCTCGAACTCCACCGTCAGCTTGTTGCCATCAATCTCGCTAATGGTGCCGTAGCCGAACTTCTGGTGAAACACGCGCTGGCCCAACGCAAAAGCCGCGTTCGGCATGGCCGTGCTTGCCGCCACAAGCTCGCCCTCGATCTCGGAGGGAATAGGCCGCTTCCGGTTGCGCACCGCGGCCTCCGTGCGCCAGTTCGTCTGCGCGCGCCGCCAGCCGGGCGTTTCGCGCTGGTCATAATCGAAGGGCGAGGCGGCCTCGTCGAAGCGGCTCGCGCCATACCCGCCATTCGCCATGCCGTAGCGGCCATAGCCGTAGCCGCCGCTTTCCATTACCACCTCGGCATGCTCCTCCGAAAGCTCATCGAGGAAGCGCGACGGCATCGCCGATTGCCACGAGCCATGCACGCGCCGGTTTTGCGCGAAGCTGATGACGAGCCGCCGCTTAGCCCGCGTGATGCCCACATAGGCGAGGCGGCGCTCTTCCTCGAGGCCCTCCTGGCCGTTCTCGTCGAGCGAGCGCTGATGGGGGAACAGCCCCTCCTCCCAGCCCGGCAGGAACACGACATCGAATTCCAGCCCCTTCGCGCCGTGCAGCGTCATCAGACTGACGCGGTCGCCATCGGCGGCCTGATCCGCGTCCATCACGAGCGAGACATGCTCCAGGAAAGCGCCAAGGCTGTCGAACTGCTCCATGAAGCGGATCAGCTCTTTCAGGTTTTCGAGACGCGATTGCGCTTGCGGCGACTTATCCTTCTGCCACATCCCGGTGTAGCCGAATTCGTCGAGAATCAGCTCGGCCAGCTCTGTGTGCGGCATGGCGTCCGAGAGCGAGCGCCAGCGCGCGAAGTCGTCGGTCAGAGCGCGGAGCGCCTTGCGGGGCGCGGGCTTCAGCTCTTCCGTCTCGGTGATCTGGCGCGCGGCGTGGAACAAGCTCAAGCCCTCGGCGCGCGCGTGCTGGAAAATCGTTTGCAGCGACTGGTCGCCGAGACCGCGCTTCGGCACATTAATAATGCGCTCGAATTTCAGGTCCGCGGCGGGGTTGTTCATCACCTCCAGATAGGCGATGGCGTCCTTGATCTCCTGCCGCTCGTAGAAGCGCGGGCCGCCGATCACGCGATACGGGAGCCCCACGGTGACGAAGCGGTCTTCGAAGGCGCGCATCTGGAAGCTCGCGCGAACGAGGATCGCAATGCCGTTTAGCGCCACGCCCTCGCGGCGCAGCCGGTCGATGTCCTCGGCGGCGAGGCGGGCCTCCTCGTCGTCGTCCCAGACGCCGCGCACCATGAGCTTGCCGCCGTCGCCCGCGTTGGTGTGCAAGGTCTTGCCGAGGCGGCCGAGATTGTTCGCGATCAGCTTCGAGGCGGCGCCGAGGATGTGCGCGGTGGAGCGATAATTCTGCTCCAGCCGGATCACATGGGCGCCGGGGAAGTCCTTCTCGAAGCGCAGGATGTTATCTACCTCCGCGCCGCGCCAGCCATAGATGGATTGATCGTCGTCGCCGACGCAGCAGATGTTGTGGCTGCCCTGCGCGAGCAGCCGCAGCCAGAGATATTGCGCGACGTTCGTGTCCTGGTACTCGTCCACCAGGATGTAGGTGAACCAGCGGTGATACTGGCGCAGCACATCGGGGTTTTCCTGGAACAGCCGCAGATTTTCGAGCAAAAGATCGCCGAAGTCGGCTGCGTTGAGCTCCTTCAGCCGTTTCTGATACCCCGCGTAAAGCTCGATGCCGCGCCCGCTCGCGAAACTATACGCGTCGCTCGCGGGCACCTTGTCGGGCGTCAGGCCCTTGTTCTTCCAGCCGTCTATCAGCCCGGCAAGCTGCCGCGCAGGCCAGCGCTTTTCGTCAAGCCGCTCGGCCAGGATAAGCTGCTTGATGAGCCGGATCTGGTCATCGGTGTCGAGAATCGTGAAGTTCGACGAAAGCCCCACAAGCTCGGCATGCCGCCGCAAAATCCGCATCCCGATGGAGTGGAACGTGCCGAGCCACGGCATGCCCTCCACTGTGCCGCCCACGAGCTGGCCCACGCGCTCCTTCATTTCGCGCGCCGCCTTGTTGGTGAAGGTCACGGCGAGAATTTCGTTCGGCCGCGCGCGTCGCGTCCACAACAGATGCGCGATCCGCGTGGTGAGCACGCGCGTCTTGCCCGTGCCCGCGCCCGCGAGAACGAGCACCGGCCCGTCGAGCCGCTCCACGGCCTCGCGCTGCTCGGCGTTCAGACCTTTGAGATAAGGAGCCTCCGGCGCAAGGGCTTGCGCAGCGGCGACTTTCGCGGCGATGTTCAGACAACTCGTTGCCATGGAACAGATATAGCACGGCACGCGGCCGGGCAAAGGAAGCCGCGCGGGCTTTTCACAGCGAAGGCGGAGTGCTGCCGGCCTTTCGCTTTTGCCAGCATGGATCGGAATGCACTTGACTGAAGCTATGCCGGTGGACGCCGCGGCTCACTCGCGAACCTTATCTCAATCAGTCCGTTGGTGCCGGAACGCTGCCTAAACCCGATAAGCGCCATTTGGCGTCGTGTTCCCTAATAAAAATCATGTATTCCAAAAGTACGCCTTGTTCGTAAGTGTCCCGAAAGTAAACTGCATAGATGTCGCCGGTGTAGTTGCTTTTTTGATCCTTGGTGTAATAGATGACGTTGACCAGAGTGCTAGATTTTAATTTACCGACCGCGACTTTGCCGAAAGCCAAGTTTGCGAGGAAAACGGCGGCTCTGGAGATCACACGTCGAACGGGTGTGACCTTCCCTGACGACTGGGTAGCGATCGCCTTAAGCGCCTTGCTTAGGCGCTGATAGTCTTTAATGAAGTCCGGATCCGGCCGTACTTGCACGGCGTTGATCACAGACAGCTCTTTTAGCGGCTCCGGCAATTCGTCTGGCCGAGGCATCTGCGCGCCGCCAACTAGAACCGGAACCACAGGGCGCCCAAGTTTCAAAGCAGACGCGACTTCCAAGGCTATAAAGTCGTTGGGATCGTCAAGCCGGCGACGCCCATCGGCTCCTTGGGCCGCCCACGACGGTCCAATGATTGCGAGCATGATGTCGGTTTTTGCAACAGCCTTCGCGAGATAGTCGCGGAAGTTGGTGCCTATCGGAATATTATCCACATCCTTAAAAAGCTTCTTACGATCGAAATCGCGCGAGAGGTGGTCAAAAATTCGATCGGCGATGTTCTGACTGTCATCGCGGCGATACGATATGAAAATACAATACTGATGCTGCGCGATGACGAACAGTCCCCCGAAAAGCATCAGGGCGCCGGTGATCCAGACCAGCGCCGGATTGCCGAAAAAGGACGGAATGTACGGGCCCATCTCGGGCGCGCGCATCGCGATGATGCCGGGGACGATGATGAGGAACGGGCCAAGAACGCGCGCAAACGCACGGGTCTTGGCTTGGGCTTCTGCCGTCGCGGGCATGGCAGTGCTCCCTTTGCGGGCCCTACCGGTCCGGCAGGGAAATATACTCCACATTGAAACTCCGATCGCCGGCCGGAAGCCCCGGAGGCGGGACTGGCAGTCGCGCCTGCCTCACGCCCAGGAGCGCGCCTTGGTCGAGCCAGTTATCGCCGCTGGTTTTCAAAAGCCTCAAGCCTTCGACTTGGCCTGTTGGCGAGACGACGAACGTCACGACGGTAGAGCCCCACTTCCCGTTCCCCATGGGTTTCGTGGCGCCCAGCGCCCATATGACGCCCCGCGCGAATTCGTCAGACTTCCCGACATGCGATGCACCCGGCCGGAGCATTCTGAGATTGGGGGCGGTCATCGCGGACCGTTTCGCCTCATGCTGAGCTTCTGACGCCTTCACAGCCTGCGTGAGTTGCGCCGAGAATTGTTCCGACGCCATTTTGGCGAAGCTCGACGGGTCGAAGGGGCGCCGTTCGGTGGCCGTGTTTGGCAGGGGTACGGCATCTGCGCTCGCTTCCTTTACCGGTTCGGGTGCGGGCGCAGGCTGCTGTTGAGGCTCCGGAACCTTTTGCGCCTCCTCTGAAGACGGCGGGGTCTCGGGGGCCGGAGTTGGCGAGGCGCTGCCGTCCTGGCGAAACGGGTCGGAGTTGAGGCGCTGGAGATCCGCCGCGCTGATGACTGAAACGTTCAGGGCGTCAGGCACCCCCTCTTCGATCCCCAGCCGCTCGGGCGGCGCGCCCCGCGCGATCATAAACAGGAGGATCGCCAGATGGACGGCAAGCGCAACGGCGATCGCGGCGTAAAGCGCGCGCCTGGGCCGGTTATCTGGCTTGCCGGTTGCTTGCCTTTCCACGGAGAGCGTGAAACCCGGGGGCGGCGCTCCTGCAGGGACTGCAAGATTTGTGAAAAGGGCATATTTCGCAGGCGCCCTTTTCGTAGGGAAGGAGCGATCGGCAAACAAGGCAAGATCTGCCCGCGCACGCGCCGGGAGGGCAGCGGTGCCGCGATCGGCTTCGGCAATTGATATGCGGCGGCTATGAAAGTTATTGGTCAAAAACCATACCCCCCGCGAAATGTACCCGTTTCGCGGCAGACTTGACTAGATATTCCAGAACCTCGTCGACATCAAAACGTTATCAATCTTTGACAGCAGGACCAGGTGAGCAGCGAATCCGAACCCAATGACCGGCAAAAGGCGCCGGACCCCTTCGATTTGCAACGCTTCGTCGAGGCGCAGCGCAGCTCATACACGCGGGCTGCGGCAGAGTTGCGGCAGGGCGCGAAGCGAAGCCACTGGATGTGGTATATCTTTCCGCAGCTGCGCGGGCTCGGACACAGCCCCATGTCGCAGCGGTACGGAATCGTTTCGCTGGACGAAGCGCGCGCTTATCTCGATCATCCGATCCTCGGGCCCCGGCTTATCGAATGCACTGAGCTTGCTTTGAATGCCGGCAGTGCTTCGGCTGCGCAGATTTTTCCTTATCCGGACGATCTTAAATTCCGCTCATCGATGACCTTGTTTGCACAAGTTCAGCCGGAGCCGAACATCTTCAGCGCCGCGTTGCAAAAATATTGTGGCGGGGAACCGGACCGGGAAACGCTTCGCCTGCTTGGCGGCTCTTAAGTTTCGGAGCATATCGCTGGCTGATAAAGCTGATTTTGTGATACCGATAAACACAACCTATGGTGTTTTATAGTTGAGATTCACTCCTTCAAACAAAGCTCGATGCACTTTTTCTACAAAATCCAAGGTAAAAATGCCTGTTGGTTGCAAACTTAAGGTTGCATTCAAAGCGAAGCTGCTTTAATCATACCTATCTAAAAGTTTTGGTCGTTTTACAGTAAGTCGTCCCGGAGTTGCTTATGCGTCCTGGTTTGATTGCTACGAAGAAGAACGTTGTTGGAAAATACTGGCGCCGGTACATCGTGGACGAGTGCCCCGATGAAAAGTGGGAGCGCATTCGCCGGGAGCGAATAGCCAACATCATGATGGGTGTCGTTGCGCTTGAAGCTGCGCGCCAGTGGGAAATCGAAAACGCAAAGCTCTCGTTTTCGAAATAGGTCCCCTCAGCTGCTCAAGATGAGCCTGCGCCGGGCGCCGGTCAGCGCGCCGGCATCGTCTGCGATTGCGTTTGGCTCATGGCGGGAGGCGGCAGCGCAGTTTCTGCGGGGCGCGCATTGCCGAAGAAGGCTTGCCCGAGTTCTTCGGCAAGTTGGATAAGGCTCAACTGCACCCAATCATTGAAGGTATGCAGGCTTTCGAGCAGGCGCTCGTCCTTGCTTGCGGTCTCGAGCCCAAGGATCATCGCTTCCACCTGCTCGGCGGCAGCGCTGGCATGCCTCAGCCCGAAATTACGGCGCAGAAGCTCGATCATCGCCTGGATTTCTCCAAGGCAATAGGTGATGGACCGAGGCAGGCGCGGATCGAAGATCAGAAAACGAGCAACTTCCTGCGGCTCGATATGGCGGGGGAAGACGCGGCGGTAGGAGTGATAGGCTGAAGCAGCACGCAAGAGGATGGTCCAGAAGGTGAAGTCGAACTGGCCTTCGTCGCGCGCCATGCCAATCTGCTGCTGAGCGAAGCGCACATCGAGAAGACGGCTCGTCTGGTCGGCGCGTTCCAGATAAAGGCCGAGCTTATAGAAGGGCCACAACTCATCGTGATAAAGCGTATTCTCGGCAACGCCGATCTGCGCGTAGCATCCGCGCTTGATGGCATCGCATGTCCGCGACAAGCGAACCTCGGAGAAGTCGCCGGGGCCGAAAGCGAACAGCCGGTTGCAGAAATCGCTGAGCTGATACCACATGTCGGTCGAGAGCATGGGCCGCAGCGCGCGCGCATTTTCTCGCGCGGAGCGGATCGACGACTGGATTGAGCCCGGATTGTCGATGTAGGCCATGTAGTAGCGGATGACGTTTTCCGCGCTCGGCTCCGGAAAAGCTTTTGCGAAAGCCTTCTCATCGGAATAAAGCGCGACAATCCAAGCCCAGGAAGTGTCATCGCGCCCGCGCTGGAACGACGTCTGTGTTTCGATGACGCGTGCGAGGCTTTCGGCGCGCTCGAAATAGCGCGCCATCCAGAAGACGCTTTCCGCGTATCGCGAGAGCAGACTGCTCACTCGCTGTCCTCCCTCAGAACCCAGGTATCCTTGGTGCCGCCGCCCTGGCTGGAATTCACAACGATGGAGCCCCTGCGAAGCGCGACGCGCGTAAGCCCGCCCGGCAAGAGCCAGGTGTCCTGCCCAGTCACCGCGAAAGGCCTCAGGTCGACGTGGCGCGGCTCGACGCCGTCATCGGTGAGCGTAGGGCAAACCGAAAGCTCGATCATGGGTTGGCTTATATAGTTGGATGGATTTGCCTTCAACTGGTCGCGGCAAACATCGAGTTCCGCCTTGGTCGCCTTTGGCCCGACGCAAATTCCGTAGCCGCCCGAACTCGCCGACGGGTTTCACCACGAGCTTGTCGAGGTGATCGAGCGTGTGTGCAAGTCCTTCGGCCTCCCGGCAGATGTAGGTCTTCACGTTCGGCAGAATGGGATCTTCGTCGAGATAGTATTTGATGATGGTTGGCAGATACGCGTAAACCGCCTTGTCGTCGGCGACGCCGGTGCCGACCGCATTGGCGAGCGTAACGGTACCTTTGCGAACAGCGCGCATCAGCCCTTTTACGCCGAGCACGCTCTCGGGCTTGAAAACCTCCGGATCGAGGAAATCGTCATTGAGGCGCCTGTAGATGACGTGAACGGGTTTCGGGCCCGATACCGTCTTCATGAAAACCTTGTCGTCATCCACGAAGAGATCGCGCCCTTCGACGAGCGGAATGCCGATCTCGCGGGCGAGGAACACGTGCTCGAAATAGGCGGAGTTGAACACGCCGGGCGACAGCAAGACGATCTGCGGATCGGAGATGCCGGCCGGCGCGACCTCGATCAGCTTGTCGCCGAGCTGCGTGCCATACTCGGAAACGCTCTCGATGGCAAAGCCATGCATGAGATCGGGGAACGCGCGCTGCATCAGATGCCGGTTTTCTACCACATACGACACGCCGGACGGTGTCCGCCCGTTATCTTCCAGGACGTAGAAGTCGCCGCGCGGATCGCGGATGATATCGGTCCCGCCGATGTGG
Source organism: uncultured Alphaproteobacteria bacterium (assembly GCA_963834165.1). Lineage (GTDB taxonomy): Bacteria > Pseudomonadota > Alphaproteobacteria > Rhizobiales > Rhodomicrobiaceae > Rhodomicrobium. Next base: position 481,220 of record CAWIAL010000016.1, read on the forward strand.
ATGTAGGTGCCGCAGGGTGGATCGTATCCCACCATTTCCGGCCGGTAATTCGAGTTTCCGAGCACGAGGTCGGCGGGGACTAGACCATCTTTCAGGATCTTCCGCTCGTGATAGACATCCCAGAGAAAAAGATTGAGCGCCTTGATGCGCTGCTTGACGCCGCGATCGATTGTCTTCCAGTCGGCCGCCGGGATCACGCGCGGGATGACATCGAAGGGCAGGATGCGGTCGATCGCCGTGCGGTCGCTATAGACCGTGAAGGTAATGCCGAGTGTGAAAAGCTCGCGCTCTGCGTCTTGGGCTCGCAAGCGGAATTGCTCAAGCTCAAGCTGCTGCAAGCGGTGCCAGAGCGTGGTCAAGTGGCGGTTGCGGTTCTCGGCCGAACCGATCAGCTCGCAATAATACTGCCCCGGACTGTAGTTATCGAGAGGAGCCACGGTGGTAGGATTTTTCAAAGCTGTGATCGTCGCCATGCCACCCCCTGGAGCGCACCAGCCGCTCTCATCGGTATGGATGAGATGATGGAGAACTGCGAGTCAAATCAAACAGAAGCCTAGCACAGCAACCTACTGTGCCGGAACATAATTTTCGGCTGAAATATTGCGCAGATTGCACGCATCCGTGCACATTTTTTCAGCAGAAGTCGACTCTGGTCTTGATTTATACCGCGCCCAAGGACGGCTCCCCGCGCCGGGGATCATCCCTGTACGAAAGGTTCGAGTCCGGAAAGTCGTAAACGGGGCTCGATGGTTGGGATCTCTCGCGGCGGGAACGGCGCCACGGCTTCGGCGATGGCCTTGATGTGGTCCGGCGTTGTGCCGCAACATCCACCGACGATGTTCAAAAGGCCGTCTGCGGCCCATGCGCGCATCGCGCCCGCCATCGAACTCCGGCGTCTCGTCATATTCGCCCATGGCGTTCGGAAGCCCAGCGTTTGCGTAGACGCTGATACAGGTATCGGCCACCTTGGAGATTTGTGCGATGGGCGGCCGCAATTGCTCGGCGCCGAATGCGCAGTTCATGCCAATGGAGAACGGCTTCAAATGCCGCAAGGAATACCAGAACGCCTCGGGCGTTTGACCTGACAGATTGCGGCCGGAAAGATCCGTCACCGTTCCCGAAACCATGAGCGGCAGCTCGACGCCCATCTCATCGAACGTCTGCTTGACCGCAAAGCCTGCCGCTTTCGCGTTCAGCGTGTCGAACACAGTCTCGATCAGGATTGTATCCACGCCGCCTTCGATGAGGCCGCGCGTCTGCTCGCTATAAGCCTTCACAAGCTCGTCGAAACTGATATTGCGAAAACCGGGGTTGTTCACATCCGGCGAGAGCGAAGCCGTGCGGTTCGTCGGCCCGATTGCGCCTGCAACGAAGCGCGGCTTGTCCGGCGTAAGCTCCGTGTATTTGTCCGCCGCCTGGCGGGCGAGCTTCGCCGCTTCGACGTTGATCTCGAATGACAACGCCTCCATGCCATAGTCCGCCATTGAGACGGCTTGCGCATTGAAGGTGTTCGTTTCGACAAGGTCGGCGCCGGCTTCAAGATAGGCTTCGTGAATGCCTCGGATGATGTCCGGCTGGGTCAGCACCAAGAGATCGTTGTTGCCCTTGAGATCGCTCGGCCAATCCTTGAAACGCTCGCCTCGATAATCGGCTTCGGTCAGCTTATGGCGCTGGATCATTGTGCCCATGGCACCGTCGAGAATGAGGATGCGCTGTTTCACGGCGGCGGAGAGAGCGGCAATGCGTTCGTTGCGGGTCATGGGCTGACCTCGGAGGCGGCGTGCTCGGGCAAGTGGCAGGGGCCGTGCTTTATCCCGAGCATATGGCAGATGGCATAAACCAGACTTGCGCGGTTCAGGGTGTAGAAGTGAAATTCGGTTACACCGCCCGCCACGAGGTCCAAGACCTGCTCGGCCGCGATGTGCGACGCGACAAGCTGCGTGGTTTCGAGGTCGTCCGACAAACCCTCGAAACGCTCCCCTAGCTCCGCTGGGATCGAAGCCCCGCATCGCGACGCAAAGCTCGCCACCTGCTTGAAATTGTGGATGGGGATCTGCCCCGGCACGATGGGGATCGTAATGCCGCGCGCGCGGACACGTTCGAGATAGCGCCAATAGCAGTCATTATCGAAGAAGAACTGCGTGATCGCCCGCGTCGCCCCCGCATCGACCTTCGCCTGCAGCATGTCGAGATCGGACTCGATTGTGAGGGACTCGGGATGCTTCTCCGGGTAGGCGGAGACCGAGACCTCGAAATCGGCGATGCGCTTGATGCCCGCTGTCAGATCGGCGCCATTGCAATAGCCGCCAGGATGCGGAACGTAGGCTGCACCTGCGCCTTCCGGCGGATCGCCGCGCAGGGCGACGATATGGCGGACGCCAAGTTCCCAGTACTCGCGGACAATGCTGTCGATTTCCTCCTTCGTCGCGGCGACGCATGTCAGGTGCGCCGCCGGTTTCAGCGAGGTCTCATTCAAGATGCGGGACACGGTTGCATGCGTGCGCTCGCGGGTCGAGCCGCCTGCCCCATAGGTCACGGAGACGAATTCCGGCGCCAGGGGTTCCAGCTTTCGGATCGCAGCCCAAAGCGTCGCTTCCATCGCAGCGGTTTTCGGAGGAAAAAACTCAAAGCTTACCGCGATCGGCGCATGTGGTCCGTGATGAGTATGTGCGTCGGTCACGAAGCAACCCTCCATTGTTGTTGTTTTGTTGCGCTTGTCTTTTGGCCTGTCCAAACTGCTACCGTCAACGCGTTCGCCTTGGCATGATCGGCGCGCAATTCGCGATAGGCGCTGGAAACCAGCCCGCATTCCTCAAGCCATGATGCAATCTCGCCTGTTGCAAAACCGAGCCGCACATGGGCATGCTCCTCACGGAGGAACTCAAGATTGTGGGGTGCGAAGTCGACTACGACCAGCCGCCCCTCCGGCTGCAACACGCGAACCGCCTCCATGAGCGCCGCCTTGGGACTGTCGAGGAAGTGCAGAACCTGGTGGATAATCACGGCCCCGGCGCTCCGGTCCGGGAAAGGCAGATTATAAATGTCGGCCAGCCGCACGCTGCAATTCACGAGTTCCGCATTGTCGAGGCGGACGCGGGCGCATTTCAGCATTTCCCGATTTGTGTCTATGCCGACAAGGCGCAGAGCGCGGCTCGCCGCGAGTTCGAGAATGCGGCCGGTTCCGGTGCCGAGGTCCAACAAAAGCTCGTAAGGGCCGGGTCCGATCGCTTCGAGGATGGCCGCTTCGACATCGCGCTCGGGAATGTGCAAGGACCGGATCCGATCCCATTCGGCGGCGTTTTCATCGAAGTAGGATTGGGCGAGAAGCGCGCGCTCGGCGCGGGTCTGGTTCGCCCGCTCGCCATCGCGCAAAATTTGAGGATCGTCTGGAGAGATCATCGAAAGGGCTGCCGCGATAAAGCCTCGGACCTCGGGATTTGAGGTCGCGCGCACGAAAACCCAGCTCCCTTCCTGGTGACGCTCGATCAACCCGGCCTCAGCCAGGAGCTTGATGTGTCGGCTTACGCGCGGCTGGCTTTGCCCCAAAAGCTGGGTGAGGTCCTTTACGTTGAACTCGCCGCTCTGCAAAAGACGCAAGATGCGAAGGCGCGTTGGCTCGGCTGTGGCCCGTAAACGTCCGACAATGTCGTCAAAGCTGTCCATGGCGGCCCTCATCAGGCGCTTATAAAGATATGTTTATATGTTATCAAGGCAAGTTTCGCACTCATGGTTGTCACGGCCTTGATGCGGCCATCCGGGGCAAACACTTCGGAGAGCTGTGTATGGCACGCCCAGGCCGGGCCACGACAAGTGGGGGCTAATTGAAGAAGAGAAGATAAATCGCGCCGACCAGCAGCATGTTGAGCTGCTCTGAAATGGACATTGTTCCGAAAGGTTTGCGGCGGCGTTTTGCGGGAAGGTACTTCACGACCTCCTTTGTGATCACCTTCGTTGTGGGAGGAGGCGGCAGCGCCGCATTGGGCGACCCGCGAAGCCAGCGCCAAAGGTAAGTCGCGCCATAGCGGCCGTAGCGCAGCATGGCGATCGAGCCCGCCGTGAAGCTGCGGTATCGCACGCTCAGCAGCAGCCAGGCGACGATCAGAATCCAAACCACGGTGGAAACGAGATCGCGCAGGACGAACCAGGCAAGCGACCAAAGAATGCCGAGGAGGAAACTCAGAGCAGACCAGAGAATATTCAGGACGTCCATGGCCCCCCCGGCGAAGAAGCGGACCTATGCCCGCTTCCCCATAGTCCAGCCCATTATTGCCGGTATCCTTCGCCTTCGCCAGGGTTGCCATAGCCGCTGCTATAGCGATCCTGATCTCCTTGAAGAAGCGGCGTAAGCCGTCTGACAACCACACGCCTGTTCCTGCGTTCCGGCTCCTGCGTAGGAATAAGCAGAAACTGTTTACCGTATCCTTGCGTTACAAGGTTTTCGCGCGGTACGCCGAACTGCTGCGACAAAGCATCCGCGACAGCTTGAGCCCGGCGATCCGACAGGCTCAGATTATCCTCGTCCGATCCGACCGCGTCGGTGTGACCTTCGATGAGGAAGACCTCGCCAGGATTACGGTTCGCAATGTCGCGCATTGCGGCGGCGACGGATTCGAGCATGACGGATTGTTGCGGGCCGAGTTCCCAGGAGCCGAACTCGAAGTTGATGGTATCGATGCTGATGCTCCGCATACGCTCGCGAAGGCTCACGCTCGCAAGAACTTCATCGAGCGAGTAGATGCGATCAAGAGGCTCGACGGGAGGCGCTTGGAGCGCGCCGTAGATGTCGTCTTCCGAAGCGACGCCCGCATCGACGATATATTCTTCCCGCGGAATGTCGATGTGCGCCGGCGGCAGCGCAACGATCAAGGCGCCCAGCGCTACCAGTCCTATGCCAGCAGCAATCGCCCTGTTTTCGAACAGCACGAACCGGCGGCCGTCGGGGAAGATGCGAACGCGCCGCATCGGACGGCCGTAAGTATCGACCTCGATTTCAAGGCGCGTACCGTCAGGACGGACGATGTTCGAGATTGTATTTCCGTTCGGCGCGCGTTGGGTTTGCGCGGTCCCGCCGTAGAGACGGAAGCTCTGAGTCTCGTCATGCCGGATGAACGTTTGATTGTTCGCCTGGAAGATAGTCCGGTTGCCGGGCTCTTGGATGATCTTGTGTCCGCTTGGGTCTACGATTTCGTGCCGCTGAGAGCTGATGACGCGAAGACGCTCATTTTGCAGCCTCAGGCGCTCATTGATTGCGGCTTGGCTGTGCTCGTTCGCGGACATCTGCCGTTGCTGTGCGATCAGCCTATCCCGGTCGAGCCGATGGGATTCACGCTCGGCCTTAGCTTTTTGCTCCTCGGCGGAGAGTTCATGGTGAAGCGCGGTCTGCTTTTGGTTGGCTTGCTGCTGCTGAAAGGCCGCCTTCTGCTGTTCCTGGTGCAGCTGTTGCTGGGTATGTTGTTGCTTCTCCTGCAACTCGTGCACCTTGGCCTGCTCGTTGCGCAGCCGCTCATCCTCAAGGGCCTTCCGGTGAGCGTCCTGCTGCTTCAGCAATTGCTGCTGTTGAGCTTTTTGAAGCTCAAGCGCTTTTTCGCGCTGCTCCTGTGCCTGTTTTTGCTGCTGTTGCTCCTGCGCCTGCTTTTGCTGTTGCAGGCGTTGCTGATCCTGGACGTTGTGCTGCTGATGCTGCTGGTCCTGACCATGCTGGGGCTGGCCGTGCTGTTGCTGCTGCTTTTGCTCCTGCCCGTGCTGTTGCTGCTGCAGCTTCCTTTTCCGCTCCTCTTCTTCTTTTTGTTGCGGCGTCTGCTGCACAAGAATGATCTGCGGTTCGGCAGCGCGTACTGCTCCCGGCGCTATAACCCATGGAGTTACAGCTGCCAGAAGAAGCGGCATGACCTTGATGGGTGACATGGCGTTCCCTTACTCGAAGGAGCTAAGACGTTTGCTCCAGTGCCTGGGCCGATGATTGGTGCGCCGTTTCCGGCGGAATTTCGGCGGGGATAAATGCTTCTAGGCGCGCAAGACTTTCCGGGTCGGAAAGTAATGCGGCTTTCTCACCAGGCTTCAACAAATTCAATAATTCCGACAAATTTGCGGACACCTCCAATTTTGCGCGGCCGATCGCGAGATTTGGCGAAATTCGCGATTTAAGTGTAATGGGCTGCATCTGAATAAGCTCTCGATGAAGCCGCCGCAGCTTTGCGCTTTGCACGAGCTGGGTAATCGCTTCATGCTCAAGCGCGGTCTTTTCCAGTTGGCTTTGGGCGTCGGCAGCTTCCTTAGCGATGTGAGGCGGCGCCTTCTCTTCTTCTATTTGCAGGAGCCCAAGGCGCCGAAATTGTTCACCTGCAGATCTCCGCGCCGACCACGCCGAGAGCGGTCCTGAAAACACGAGACCAAGAGATGCCGGCAGCATCCAAAGAAAAAGGATGGTCGAAGAATAGAACGTCAGCGTCGCAAGACATATCCCGAGCGTCATGTGGATCGCGTGAAAATGCATGACCTCCCCGATCGGCAATGAGCCGTCGTCACGCCGCTGCGGCTTCCAGCCGCTGTCACGCCCACGAAACACGTCGATCACTGCCGCCGACTGCAACAGCATCATGATGTGCGCGAAGAGCGAGGACAGGATGGTCTCGACAAGCAAACCCGCAAACAGAATGGAAGCGCCGCCAAAGCCGCGCCTGAGCCTGCCGTCCATGACGGCGAGCACGTACGCGAAGATTTTCGGCAGCAGCAAAACCCCGAGCGTCAGCATCAACAGCTCGAAGGACCGCGCGCTGTCCTGCAACGGCCATTTCGGGAAAAGCGAGAAGTCGTCCGTGAAATATTGCGGCAGCGTGTAGATGGACTGGAGCGTCAGCGACAGGGCGATGATCAGGAACAGGAACCACACCAGCGCCGAGACGTAGGCCATGATCCCCATGGCCATATGCACCCTGCTGACCCAGTGCAGGCCATGGGCGAACAAGACGCGCGAGTGCTGAAGATTGCCCTGCGCCCAGCGCCGGTCTCGCATGGCGAAGTCGATCAGGCTCGGCGGTATTTCCTCATACGAACCCGCCAAATCCGGAACCATGCAGACTCGCCAGCCCGCGCGGTTCAAAAGCGCCGCTTCGACGAAATCGTGGCTGAGGATCTGTCCGCCGAAAGGCGGCTTGCCCGGCAGCATGGGCAGCCCGGCGCTCTCGATGAAGGCGCGCGTTCGGATGATCGCGTTGTGCCCCCAGAAATTGCTGACGCCTCGATGCCAGAAGGCAAGCCCGGTCGCGAGCATGGGGCCGTAGAGTCGCCCCGCGAACTGCTGGAGGCGGGCGAACAGGGTATTGCGGCCTATCGAGATCGGCACGGTCTGGACGAGGCCGAAATCCGGGTTTTGCTCGATGATCGCCGCGAGTTTCGTGACGGACTCGCCCGTCATCAGGCTGTCGGCATCGAGCACGAGCATGTATTCGTAATTTGCGCCCCAGCGGCGGCACCAGTCGCCGATGTTTCCCGCCTTCTTCCCGGTGTTGGCCGACCGGCGGCGGTAAAAGATGCGGGAGCCGTTCGAACTCGCGCTCGCGGACGGCCTGGAAGGCGGCCTCTTCCTGCACCCAGATATCGGGATCGGTCGTGTCGCTTAGAATAAAGAGATCGAAGCTTCCCTGCTGGCCGAGCTTCGCGATCGACTGCATGGTGGCGACGGCCATCCCGAATATTCGGGCCGGAGCTTCGTTGTAAGTACAGACAAGGATGGCGGTTCTGCCGGAGAGCGCTGTTCTCGGATCGTAGTCCTTCGGATCGACCAGCGACTTGCGCATGCCGAGTGCCATCACGACAAATCCGGCGAGCGCCGTCATGAAGGAAAGCGAGAGCCAGAAAATGTTGATGGTGAAGAGCACCATCAGCGCAATTTCGAGCGCCGCGAAGCTTCCAACGCTCAGCACCAGATAGAGCTCGCGGATGAGGTACCCCGTAATGGCGAAGGAGCCCCCGAAGATGACAGCCCGGCGCCAGAGTGCGCCCGCATCGGGCCGCGGCTGCCTGCGCGTAGTGCGGTCGAAGCGGTCTAGGCTTTGAGGCGCAAAAACCGATTGCACCCGGGAGGCCGGTATGGGAGGGGTCTCGGAGAGCGGATAGGTGTCGTGCATCCTTGACCTCAAGCCGTCCAGCGGTAGACCCAAACTTCCGAAACCAGCTTGCCAGCCGCGATAAGCGCACAGCGCAAGTCCGCTTCGACAGTTCCAGCTGCAGGCTGATATTCAAAACTGACGCGGTGTCCGCCGGAAATCCGGTTGCGCCGGATGGCAACGTTCACGATAGCCCCTGCGCTCGCTGTTAGTTCCACATTTTCATTCTTATCGCCGCAAAAGTCGTCAAAATCATCGCAGAGGTTGAATTCTTCCGTTCCGGCGAAATCGATATAGAAAACACGCATGCCCTTATGCTGGGTCGAGGCGCCGGCGAGGGTTTGCGCCACGCTCGCGAAATTGCGGCGGATCGGGGGCTCCGAGCACCACGTCAGGCGGTAGCGATATTTATAAGTGCCGCCTCCCTGGAGAGGATCTTTCGGATGCCAGAAGGCAACGATATTGTCGAAATACTCCGTCTGCGTCGGTAGTTCGACGAGGTCGACGGACCCTTCGCCCCATGCTTCCCCCGGTTCGACCCAAACGCTGGGGCGAAGCTCATAATGGGCATCGAAGTCCTGGTAGCGATCGGACCTGCGCTCCCGTTGCAGAAGCCCAAAGCCCTTGAGACCGTTATCCGCGAAAGCGGAGAACTGGTTCCGGCTCGGATTGATCAGCGGGCGCCAGATATGCTCGCCCTTGCCGTTCCAGATCGAAAGGCCATCGGAATCGTGCACGCGCTGGCGCGCTTCGTCGGGATGATAGCTTGCGCTAGGTGCGAAGTAGAACATGCTCGTTAGTGGGGCAATTCCGGCGTAAGTCATGGTCTTTCGAGGAAAGAGCGTACAATCAATATCCATGACGGTGTTATGCCCTGCGGAGATGACAAACTTGTATGCGCCCGAGACGCTTACACTGTCGAGAAGTGCAAAAATCGTGACAGTTGAAGCGCCGGGCGCTGGCTTAACAAGCCAAAAAGTCCGAAAGATGGGGAACTCGTCCGCGGGCGGCTGTGCGGTGTTGATGGCGAGCCCGCGCGCGGACATCCCGTAATCCTGCCCCGTCGCCTTCGAGCGAAAGTAGCTTGCGCCCTGGAAGACGGCAAACTCGTCCATCACGTCCGGCCTGTTGATAGGCGTATGGATGCGGAAGCCCGAGAATCCTGGATTTGTGTTTTCAGGCGGACGGCTCACTTGCGGGCCGTACGTAAAGAGATCGGGATCGTATTTCAGTTCCGCCGCCTGGCCCCCGTCGACAACAAAATTTGGACCGGCGTCAGATAGATATATCCGGCGCTGAAGAATTCGGCGGTGAACCCCAAATTTTCGTGCGACCAGAGCGCTAGATCCTTCTTGAAGCGGATGGCGCGGTATTGATCGTAGTCAAAGTCTTTGTATGTGGGCGGAATGGTATCTGCGGGCGGAGCGTAGGGCGCCTGCGAAAGTTGGCGCGCCCGTTCAATTACGGTGTCTTCCGAAAACGGAGTGCCTGCCCCCATCGGCAGCGCGGTCAATGGATCTCCGGCTGCAAGCGCGCCGCTCGGATACGACGCTTGCCGCGCCAAAAACAGAGCGGCCGCATAGCCCGCGCCGAGTTTGAGGACGTCCCGCCGGTCCATAGTGAGTGTTGTTTCCTTGAGCGGTTTGCCAGAAGACGAGAATATGGATGAGCTTGAGCCTAGGAGGAGAGAAGGGCGAAACGTGCTCCGCTCGAATTGCTGCGGCCTTTTAACGCGCCCATCGGAAAATCCACGTTTCTGAAACCGCCTTTCCATCGACGACGAGCTGCGCGCGCAAGTCGGCCGGATCTCCGCCGGACGGCGCATATTCGAAGCGCAGCCTCTGTGTGCCCGTCGCAGGTCCGGCAGACAGCCTTGCGTTGCGCACTTCGCCCGCCGACGCCGTCACATTCGTCATAATGGCAGCGCCGCTGCAACTATCGCAAAGCTCCGTGTTCGCAAAGTCGACAACAAAAGCGATTTCGCCCGTCTTAGCTTCTCCGACGCGCGTTTGCTGGACAGTTGCCTTCTTTTTTTCAATGGGAGCGTTCCAGCACCAATGCATGCGATAGCGGAAGCGGTGACCGATACCGGGGCCAAGCCCGTCCTTGGGACGCCAGAAGCAAACGATGTTCTCGTTGATCTCTTCGGGAGCGGGCAACTCGATCAGGTCGATGGACCCTTCGCCCCAATCTCCAAGCGGCTCGATCCAAAGCGAAGGCCGCTTCTCGAATTGCTGGTCGATATCCTGGTAGCTCGCAAAGGACCGCTCTTTCTGGATGAGGCCGAACCCTTTCGGACCTTTATCCAGAAAAACGGAGAATTGCAGCCGTTCGGGATTGAGGAGCGGCCGCCAAATCTGTTCGCCCGCGCCATTGAGGATGCAAAGAGCCTCGGAGTCGTGGACGCGCGGCCGGTAGTCGCGCCTTTTGGGCGGGACGCCCGGACCGAAGAAGAACCGGCTTGCGATGGGCGCGATCCCGGCATAGGGGATGCGCCGCCGGGGATAGATCACGGCCTCGGTTTCGATGACGGTGTCATAGCCGGGCGTCGCCGTGAACTTGAAGCGGCCGACCGCGCTCACGCTGTCGAGCAGAGCATGCACCACTAAGGACTGGTCGACCGGCCTCGGCCGTTCGATCCAGAAGCTGCGGAACAGCGGGAAGTCCTCGCCGCCCGTCTGGCCTGTGTTGATCGCAAGAGCGCGAGCCGTGACGCCAAAAACCTGACCCGCCGCAATCGCCCGGAAGTTGGTTGCTCCGAGGAAACTCAGGAAATCCCTGAACACGCCCTGCTTTTCGAGCTGGGCGAGGGCGTGAAAACCGGCAAAATCGGACTGGGCGGCCGTCGTTGGCTGCTTGGCAGGCGGATTGAACTCGAAAGCCGGCGCCGAGTAAGGGATCCTGACAGCCCTGCCGGCCTCGATCGAGAAAAGCTCGACCGGGAATGCAAAGATCGCCCCCGCCGTGTGGTAAGGCTCAAGCCAGAACGGCCCGTCATCCTTCCGCCAGATTGCCTGATCTTCTTTGTAGACGATGGCGCGGCTGTATTGATCGTAGGTGATACCGGCAAGCGCCTCGTCGACGCGCTTTTCGGGCGCCTTGTAGGGTTCGTCTGCGCGACGCCGGGCAAAGGCGTCGAGCAGGTCCTCGGAAAATGGCTGCGAGTCGGGGCTCGTCTGGGACAGATTTATCTCAGCGAGAACGGGCCACGGAACTACCGCCGCCGCGGCTGTCGAGGCAGCAAGCTTGAGCAATGTGCGACGGTCCATCTCCAACTCCCGAAAACTGTGCCGTTGCACCGCAAAAATGACACTCGAACCAGGCAAAATGTCTCCCGCTGAGCGCATGACAAGATAGGCTCCGCGACCGGATACAAAAAATTATTTTTGCCTGCTTGGTTGTTGACCGTTTGGGGTTTTTTGGGGCGAATTTGAGGCGTTTTTCGCATTTGCAAAAAAACCGGCGAGCCGATGTCGCCACGCAAGGCGCGGCGGATCTCAAATGCCTGTGAAAGAAGTGCGCGATCGCATGAAATGCTTACGGTTTCGAGACATTTTGAAGCTATCCGAACGATATACGTCCCTTGATCTTCGTTGTTAGGAAAGCCTATCTCAGCGAATGTGATCGCATCTGGAGAGCAGGTCTGAATGGGAAAGTCGCATCTTGCGTCCATGTTGGCGCTTTTTCTTGCCGCCGTTGGGTGCGGTAGCGCCATGGCCGCGGAACCAGCATCGCGCCATCACGTTGCAGTCGGCCTGGTTGCGGAAAAGACCGCGGTCGAACCGGGCAAAACACTTACTATTGCCGTCCGCGAGAGGATGGAACCTGGCTGGCATACCTACTGGATCAATCCTGGCAACTCCGGCGAGCCGACCTCGATAGGATGGAAATTGCCGGGTGGTATGTCCGCAGGGCCGATCCTCTGGCCGCTCCCGCATACGATCCCCGTTGGCCCGCTCGTCGAGTATGGCTACAGCGACGAAATTCTCCTCTTGACCGATATTCAGGTCCCGAAGGAGATCGAGGGCGATAGCGTAACGCTGGCCGCGAAAGTGTCCTATCTCGTCTGCAAGGACATTTGCGTCCCCGAAGAGGCAGAGGTTCAGCTGACGCTCCCGGTCGAGGGCAAAGGCGCGGCTGCGCCTTCCGAATTTGCTGGACAGATCGCAAGCGCGCGCGAAGCGCTTCCAGTCCCGTTGCCCGGCACGGCCTCCTATGCCGTGAACCCGGCTAAAGGTGCGCTGCGTTTGACGGTCTCGACGCAGGAACGCCTCCTCCAAGGCGTCAAGGGCGCTCGCTTTTTCCCACTGGCCTGGGGCTCTGTCTCTAATCCTGGGCCGCAGCCGCTGAAAATCGCGGGCAATCAGCTAACGCTCGATATGAAACAGGGCGATACGAAAGAAACGCCGGAAAAGCTGGAAGGCTTGCTCGTGCTGACCAAGGGCAGCGGCGAAGGCGATCGGACAGGCTATTCCGTTTCCGCGGCGCGAGGCCCGGACTCGGCCGCCGCTGGCAGTCTTTTCGATCACGCTGGCGGATCGGGCATCGGCAGCGGCGCCGTGCGATCGGCGGCGGTAGCAGGAGGAATTACGGGGGTGGGCCTCGCCGTGTTATTCGCGTTCATCGGCGGCGCTATTCTCAATTTGATGCCCTGCGTGTTTCCCGTCCTGGCGCTGAAGGCGCTCGCCTTCGCGAAGAAGGCAGAGCACGGCCATTGGCAGCAGGGCGTTGCCTATCTGGCCGGGGTTCTCGTCAGCTTCGGCGCATTGGCCGCCGTGATCGCAGTCTTCCGCGAAGGGAGTTCTGCCTTTGGCTGGGGCTTTCAATTCCAGTCGCCCGCTTTCGTGCTGGCGCTTGCGCTTTTGTTTTTCGTGATGGGCCTCAGCCTTTCCGGTCTCGTCTCGTTCGGTGGCAGTCTGATGTCGATTGGCGACAGCCTGTCGCGCAAGCCCGGAAACGCCGGGTATTTCTTCACCGGCGTGCTTGCGGCCGTTGCCGCGACGCCTTGCACGGCTCCTTTCATGGGCGCGGCCATCGGCTACGCCATGACGCAGCCATCCTATATTCTCGCGGCGGTCATGCTCGGCCTTGGCCTCGGCTTCGCCGCCCCCGTGGTTCTTCTGAGCGTGAGCCCTGCTTTGCAGCACGTCTTGCCGAAGCCGGGTGCGTGGATGGAGACGTTGAAGCAGGTGCTGGCCTTCCCGCTTTATGCCACCGCGGCGTGGCTCATCTGGGTGCTAAGCATTCAGGCCGGCAGCGACGGCGTGATGGCGGCGGCCCTGGCTTTTGTAGGAGTGGGATTTGCGGCTTGGCTTGCGAGCAAGACCACTTACTCGCCCCTCCCGCTGAAGCTGATCGCTCCGGTGATCGGGGTGGTGACTTTCGCCGTCACGCTTTCCATGGCTGAGACCGCCCAGAGCGTCAACGCGGTTGTGAGCGCCGAGAAATCCGTTCTGGCCGAGGAGCCGTTCACAAAAGCGAGGCTTGACGAGCTTAAGGCGGCGGGCCGCCCGGTCTTCGTGAATTTGACCGCAGCCTGGTGCATCACCTGCAAGGTGAACGAGCGCGTCGCCTTGAAATCCAGCGCCGTGGCAAATGCGTTTCAGTCAGGCGGCATCACTTATCTGAAGGGAGATTGGACGCGGGCCAACCCGGAAATAACGGACCTTCTGCAGCGCTTCGGGCGCGCAGGCGTGCCTTTGTATCTGTTTTACCCTGGACGCGGGGAGGAACCTCGCGTTCTCCCGCAACTTTTGACGGCAGGGCTTGTCCTAGACGAGATCAAGACGAAGGCGGTAATCGCCAGCCCTTCATCCACCAAAGGAGCCTAACGAATGACCTTGTTGAAGTCAGCAACAGCCATTCTCGCAGGATTTCTCATGACAGCAACAGCCTACGCAGCCCCCGAAGTTGGGAAACCCGCTCCCGATTTCTCGGCCATGGATTCGAACGGCAAGACGGTGAAACTGGCCGATTATCGCGGGAAGACGGTGGTGCTCGAATGGACGAACGACGGCTGCCCTTACGTCAAGAAGCATTACTCCTCCCACAACATGCAGACCTTGCAGAAGGAAGAGACCGCGAAGGGTATCGTCTGGCTGACTATCATTTCTTCGGCGCCCGGTTCGCAGGGCTATGTCACCGGCGATGAGGCCAACAAGCTGACCGCGGCGCGCGACGCCGCTCCGACTGCCATTGTCCTCGACCCCGAGGGCAAGGTCGGCCATCTCTACGACGCGCGCACAACCCCGCACATGTTCATCGTCAACGGTGAAGGCACTCTCGTTTACATGGGCGGCATCGACGACAAGGCCACGACGGACGTCGCCGATATCAAGACCGCCAAGAATTACGTTCGGGCCGCGCTCGACAATCTCGCGGCGGGCGCGCCCATCGAAAACGCCGTCACCCGGCCCTACGGCTGCTCGGTGAAGTACAAGGTTAACTCATAAGACTACATCCCAAGGTGGCTAGCCAATCGACGGCCAACCAGAGATAAGCTTCTGTGTCCTGATGGCCGGGTCGAAGCCCGGCCATAACATGACAATGGCAAGCTGCCGCCGCGAAAGCTTTGTTGCTCTCGCGCATCACTTTAGAATTGAAGTGTTTTCAGGCGGTTGTGCTTAAGATATAGGCGCGTATATGGAAGGCCCTATGGACCTTCCACGCAAAATACCCTTGAGAGTTGCCCTCGGTCTTCTCGCGGCGGTAGTGATCGACACTACGCTGCAGATCTTCTGGAAGACGGCGGTCCTCAACTTGCCAGACACGCAGTCTTTGACGTCTGTTCTGGCGATATTCCGCGAGCCGCTTTTCATCGGCGTCGTCTGCATCATGAGCTTGCAATTTTTCAACTGGATGGCGGTGCTCAGCCAGGCCGATCTCAGCTATGCTCAGCCGGTTACGGCGCTAAGCTATGTGAGCGTCGGCGTGATTTCTGCGGTCTTCCTGCACGAGCCCGTGGACAATGTGCAAATGCTGGGGATTGCCTGCGTCATAGCCGGTGTCTGGTTCATCAGCCGGACGGATCATATCACGCAGCCTGGAGCTGAGGAGGCGGCCCCGATCGCGAATGCCGCATCGCTCTCCACCGTGCCCAATGACATAATACAGCAGAGTTCCTAGCTCGGCTGGGGACGATCGCTTTTGCCATGCCGTCGCAAGCCCGCGCGGGGATGCGGCTGGAGGCGTTGGAGGGGGAATGAAGCCAGTTCTGACCTTGGCGGCGCTCATGCTGTTCGCGCAATCGGCAGCCGTGAACGCCGAAGATCTCTCATGCGTTAGCACCACGTTCCGTTTGATCGGGAAAAACGATCAGGTGTGCGTCAGCGTCTTCGACGATCCCAAAGTGCCGGGCGTGGCGTGTCACATCAGCCAGGCTAAGACGGGCGGGCTTGGCGGGTCGCTTGGTCTCTCTGAAGACCCAAGCCGCTTTTCGATAGCATGCCGGCAGGTCGGGCCGATCAGCATCGATCTCGATAAGCTGACCGACAACGAAAAGGTCTACTCCGACCACACCTCGATTTTCTTCAAGCACACCATTGTCTTCCGGACCGTCGATAAGAAGCGCAACACGCTCGTTTATGTAGCGGTCAGCGACAAGCTGATCGAGGGCTCGCCGCAGAACTCAATCTCCACCGTCCCCATCATGCCGTGGGGCAGCGGGCGCTGAGGGAGGTTTAGCAGCCTCTTGGAGATGCCGGCTTTTGTGACGATGGTCCCGCCGGTCAAAGGCTGTTTCCAGGGGCTTTCCGACGAGCAAAATGAGAGCAACAAGAATGACGGATGTCACAACCAGCGGCCAAGCGCCGAGACCGCAGGCGACGCCGATGCATGCCGTCAGCCATATCGCCGCGGCCGTTGTCAGACCGTGAACCTTTTTTCCAGCAGGATTGCGCAGGATCACACCGGCTCCCAGAAATCCAATGCCGGTAATTACCCCCTGGATGACGCGGCTGCCTGCAGCCGCATCGCTGCCCCCTGGATGCTGGCTGACGAGTACGACGAGGGCGGACCCCAGCGCGACGATTCCCATAGTGCGGACGCCGGTCGGCTTGCCCCGGAGTTCGCGGTCCAAACCAACCGCGCCGCCGATGACTGCTGCTGCGGTGAGGCGAATGACTGCGTCGGGCCAATCGATCATCGGGCAGACATATTCATGTTCGGCATTGAGATCAATGCCGAGCTTCCATGACTGGGGCTGCGCCCGGAGAAAAAGCGACGCCACTCTGCCAGGGCGATCACCGCCGCGCCGACCGGCTGCTTTGCATCTGCGAACTGAGCGCCGACTTCTGCTGATCCGAAAGGGACGCATAGAAAGAGCCAACCGCAGGACGAACCGTTTCGATGGCTTGGATCAACGCTGCAATGCGCCGCTTGGCCTCGTCGAGCCGAGCAGTGAGCGTCCTTGCAACGTCCTGAGGGCACGACTGCTGCAGCACACCGGCAGCCTTGTCAGATGCCTGCTTCAGCCTGTCGAGGAGGTACTGCTGTTCTTCGGTCAGCTTTATGGTTTGCGCAATTGCATCCGCGGGCACGTTCGTGACGCCGGATTGGCTTGAGCAGAGCTGCGCGATGTCCATTGAAGGCGAACGCTGGCTTCGCCCCGGCTTGGCAGACGCATTTTCCAGGCGCTGAATTTGTGCGTCCGTGAGAAGGGCGTAGAGCCTTTCTAGCGGACCCCGGATGATTGTCACGGCCTGCTGCATGGCCTCCAGCCGCTGCTCCATGGCATCGAGCCGGGCAACCGGAGTCACCGGCATTTGCTCCGGGCACGCAGTCTGCAAAATCTGGGACGCTTTGACAGCCGCTGCTCTCAGCTCGTCGAGGGCAGCCTGCTGCTCCGGCGTGGGCTTTATAATCTGCTCCAGCCGCTGCAACGGCAGGCCGGTAACTCCCGGAGCGAGACCGCCGCACATCGCGGCCATCTGCTCAGAACCGCCAGGTCCGGCGCCTAGCTCGCCGGTCGCATAGGCATTAGCGGCGTAGACGTCTTCTCCGTATCCAGCATAGGGCCAGAACGCACCCCAAAGGATCGCGCCGGGGCCATACGCCCAGAACGTGTTTTCCCATTCATTCGGCCAAAAGGCGTAGGAGACATAGTCGCCGAACAGATAGGGCCAGAAGATCCCGCCGGCCCAAAAGTGTCGAAACCGGCCATAGCGTCCGCGCCAGCGGTGGCCGCCGAATGCTTTCGTTTCGAAGACGTTGCCGCGCCGGAACGCCGTGCTGTTCATGGGTCCGCGCGTGGCGATCGCTCTTGTTGCTGGACCTGGCCGGGCGAACGCCGAATTGGCCGGGCCGCGCTGAGCGAAGGCTTGTCCGCCACGGGGAGCGGCGATGGCCTTGCGCCCAAAGCGTTCGGAACGCGCGTTCGGACCTGTAAATTGCCTGGCACGGGCGGTGCCTCGGCCAATTCTCTCGCGCCCAGCGAATTGAGATGCGCGAGCGCCTCCAAACCTCTCCCCGCGAGCGCGTTGCTCCTGCAAGCTTTCGAAACCCGGAGGAATTGACGGTATTCCGAATTGCCCCCCCGCAAGGCCGTGAAATTGAGGAGCCGTCAGTCTTGGCGCTGCGAATGGACCGCCGCCAAAGTCCCTGAGGCTGGGAGGCGCTGTAGATCCTATGCCGCCAGCCGGGGCGCCTCCAAAGCTGCGAATACTCGGCGGGGCGGTAGACCCTATCCGGCTGGGCGGCCCGGCGAAGTGTCCTCCCCCGAACCCACCCCCGCCGCCAAAATGTTCCCCTCCAACATGGCCTTCGCGGGGAGCAGCCTCCGCGGCAAACATGAGCAAACCAATTGCGAAACAACAACCAGCGGCGACAAAAGCAAGTCTTCTAAGCATCTCCGCCTCCTGAAGGTCCATGGATGCGGAGTTAAGACGAAACTAGTACGGCCGTTCCAAATGTTGGATATTATAGTTCATTAACTGCCTATGACATTTCGGGAATTGTCATTAAATGCTGCAGCGTTATTGACCTGTGGATTGCCTTTCCTTCCGCAGCCATTCATCGTAAAGGCGTGCGACCGCCGAGGCGGCCACCCAAACCGCAGCGATGAAGTTTTCTTCAGACTTGCCAGCGCCGCTGTGGCTTGGATCGAGCAGGGCGGCCAATTGAAGGACGGCAGCGCGGCAAGGCGCCGTCAAGCCCTTCAAGACATAGCTCATTGCAGCGATTTCGCGGCGCTTGCGCTCACCGAAAGGGAGCCGCCCAAATGGGTTGGATCGCACTTCGGACTTCAAGTAATTGATCGCGCCAACGTTCGATAAGGCGTTGAGGCAGGAGGTCACCCGTTCCAGTGCTTCTGCTTCCCGGTCTGTCAGCATTCGGTCTAGGACAGTCAGGCGGCGGCGCAGCGAGCGCGTTTGAATTGTTTCCGGCTTCGACGCAATGTCTTCGAGAATAGCCCGTCGCACCTCGAGCGGCGTCAGGATGGTTCGCGCTCTGTGGCGGGCGATGACGGGGGCGCCAACCGGGGTCAACACATCGCGTGTAAACGGCGTGTGCTGGCGGCGAAGCGGCGAGGGACCTTCGGAGAGTTCCGGTTTTGCGGTTTTCTTTTTACGTCCCAGCTCCGGCGCATTCATGCACGAGGGCGCGGGGGCGCGTTTGAACTGTTCAACTGTCATGATCGCCCTCGTGATGGAAAGCCTTTTCAAGATGTATGGAGCAGTAAGGCGACCGGCCCATGACGGGCTGTCCGCAAAATGCGAAGTCTGGCTCAGCCGGATCTCCGAAAGACCAGCGGCACGCGTCGTCGGGCAGGTTTTCGAGCGCCGCCGCGCCATATGTCGCGGAAGGGGCCAGCGTGGATCGCCGCACAACGAGGCCGCCTTCGGAAATCTCCTCACGCTTTGCACGCTCGCGTAGCGCGCGAAGGCTAATGCCGTTGCGCCTTAGCAAGGAGCGCAACGCCTTCGGATTGACGCCAAGGGCGCGCGCAATATCGCTTGTTCTAAGCGTCGCGAGCGCCTCTAGGATTTCTGTGATTTCGCCGGTGGTCCATCGCCGCCGCCCTTCAGAAACAGGGGGCGACGGCAAAGGAGACGTGCGACAAAGTGCGATGGGAAGGCGAAGGGCATTTGATGGCGCTGCCGCGTTGCCGATCCGCTGTAACGGGAGATTACACATGAGAACACACGACTGAGAGCACTATTGCTGAAAACCATGAATTCATTACACGAAACGTGTAAAAAGATTCTAAGCCTTGTATCAAATTGCAAATTAGCGTTTCAGTTGTCCGAAGCGCCCTGCCGTTACGGCGAAGGCGCGACCGAAATCCCTTAAACCACAAAAAGCCCGTCATTGAGCGGGAAGCCTGCAACCTGGCGGCCTCTTTTTGCCGAATCATCACAAAATCCTGCGAATCAGATCAAAGTCATCACACTTTCAAAACTTGTCTGGCGCAGAAAGGCATTACACGAGGCGTGTAGATAGAGCGAAGCAAAATGAAGGACTGGACGGCCGACGAGCTCAGATCGATAGCTGATCGCCTTCGGCGTGCCCGTATAAGCGCCGGGTTCGAGCGAGCGACCGACGCCGTGCGCAGGTTCGGCTGGAGTTACAGCCGCTATATGAACTACGAAAACGGAGAGCGGGCAGTCCCTCCAAAGCAAGCCATTCTCTTTGCCGCCGCTTACGGCGTCACAGTCGATTATATTTATTTCGGCAAAAGACATATTTTAAATCAAATAGAAGGGACCCAGGGAATATCTTCCCGCATGGTTCGGCGTATTCCCTTAGTGGCGCTAGAAAACATGTCTGAATTAAAACGTATTGCCTCGGGCTTGGAGCCCACGTTGGCCCTCACTGTGCCGGTTTGCGGCAGGGACTCTCTTCCCGACAGGGGCATATTCATCGATATCAAGGACAGGTCGATGTCCCAACCCCGCGAACCAATCTCGTTCGAGCCGGGCGATAAGGCGATGATCGACCTCGATGCCTCTCCCTCGCCATCCGACTTCGTGCTGGCGATCGTGCCCGAAGAAGAGACGGCGTTATTCCGGCTCTACCGGGAGGTTGGCCGGGCCGATGACGGGTCCATCATCATCGACCTGGTTCCGCTCAATCCGAACTTCCGCACGGTTCGCATCTCGAATACGAGCCCCGGTCAAATCATCGGCGTCTGCCGCAGCATCCACCGGATCTTCGATCTCATGCCCGCGGCGCAGCAGCGCTTCGGCTGAGAGATTTTTTGCACCCTAAAGGGCATGTGAGGGGCTGGGAACAGCCTGAATGTCGCTTATTGTTACGCCGGTAATCGGTCAACAGGAGCGGCGCGATGGAAAAGCGAAAATTGGGCACCCAGGGACTGGAAGTCTCGGCGCTTGGCCTTGGATGCATGGGGATGAGCTTCGCTTACGGCGGGCAGGATGACGGCGAGTCGATTGCGACCATTCACCGCGCGCTTGAGCTGGGCGTGAACTTTTTCGATACCGCGGAGATCTACGGTCCTTTCAAGAACGAGATCCTGGTGGGGAAAGCGCTTGCGGGAAAACGCGATCAAGTTGTCATCGCAACGAAGTTCGGCTTCAAGATCGCCGACGGCAAGCAAACGCAGGGCGTCAACAGCCGGCCGGAGCATGTGAAAGAAGTGTGCGACGCTTCGCTGAAGCGGTTGAACACCGATCGCATCGACCTTTTTTATCAGCACCGCGTCGATCCAAACGTCCCCATCGAGGAGACGGTTGGCGCCATGGCCGATCTCGTAAGGGCGGGCAAAGTTTTGTACCTCGGCCTCTCGGAAGCGTCCGCGAAAACGTTGCGCCGGGCATGCACAGAGCACCCGATCAGCGCACTGCAAAGCGAGTACTCGCTGTGGGAGCGCAACGTCGAAGATGAGATCCTACCGGCTTGCCGCGAGCTCGGCATCGGTTTCGTTCCCTACAGCCCGCTGGGTCGCGGCTTCCTCACAGGAACAGCGAAGCGAGCCGAGGATTATCCGCCCGACGATTTCCGGAGCCGGCAGCCACGCTTCCAGGGCGAGAATTTCGATCGCAACATGAAGATTGTCGAAGCGGTGAAAGCGATTGCGAGCGAGAAAAGCGCGAAGCCGGGGCAAGTTGCGCTCGCCTGGCTGCTGGCGCAGGGGCCTGATGTCGTTCCTATTCCGGGAACCAAGCGGCGAAGCTATCTCGAAGAGAATGTGGCTTCTATTGACCTGAGCCTCTCGCCATCAGATCTTGAAAGCATCGACGCTGCCGCCCCGCGCGGCGCCGCTGCCGGCGGCCGCTATCATAAAGACATGCTGGCCATGCTCGACCGCTAACGCTTTAGTTTAATTCCCAGCGCATGGCGCGTCCTCTGCGCAGCGATTTCATGAGGAGCGTGAGCGCTACGCGCCTGCTTCTACACGGCTTTGGTTCGCAAAGGGGACGCGACACTTGTGTTTAAGAATTGCGGCAATCGCATGTTGCTTTGCACCAACAAGTTTTCTAAGGTCGCCGCGCCTAAGCCGGAGGGCTGTGACTTAACCCCATTCTCATCCCGGCGGGCGGCACTCACGCCCAGATCTTACGTTCCAGGACTCTGAACCCATGAACCAAGTACTTTGGATCATTATCGCGTGTGGCGCGCTCTCCATCGTGTATGGCGCGCTGACGACACGCTCTCTGCTGGCCTCGAGCGCCGGCAATGCGCGCATGCAAGAAATTGCCGGAGCCATTCAAGAAGGCGCTCAGGCTTATCTCACGCGACAGTATACGACTATCGCCATCGTCGGCGCGGTCATCTTTGGCGTGCTTGCCTATCTCCTCTCCTTTACTGTGGCGATCGGGTTCTTGATCGGCGCCATCCTCTCCGGCGCCGCAGGCTTTATCGGCATGCTTGTCTCCGTCCGGGCCAATGTCCGCACGACTCAAGCCTCGTCCGAGAGCCTCGCGCAGGGCCTTTCCATGGCATTCAAGGCAGGCGCCGTGACCGGGCTTCTAGTTGCAGGCCTCGCCCTTCTCGGCGTGACGATCTATTACAGCTTCTTGACGAACTACCTTGGCTACGCGCCGAATGACAGGCGGGTCGTCGACGCTCTCGTGGCGCTTGGCTTCGGTGCCTCGCTCATCTCGATCTTCGCGCGTCTTGGCGGCGGCATCTTTACGAAGGGCGCCGACGTCGGCGGCGATCTCGTCGGCAAAGTTGAAGCCGGTATCCCCGAGGACGATCCGCGCAACCCGGCCACGATCGCCGACAACGTTGGCGACAACGTCGGCGACTGCGCAGGCATGGCGGCCGACTTGTTCGAGACCTACGCCGTGACGGTCGTCGCGACGATGGTGCTATCATCCATCTATTTCAGCTACGACCCCGCTCTTCTCCAGCGCATGATGATCTTCCCGCTCGCCATCGGCGGCGCTTGCGTCGTGACTTCGATCCTTGGCACCTTCTTCGTGCGCCTCGGATCGAGCAACAACATCATGGGAGCGCTTTACAAGGGCTTCATCGCTACGGGCATTCTGTCGCTCATCGCGCTTTATCCTCTGACAAGCTACATCGTCGGCCTCGACACGACGCTGAAAGCCAACGGCGCAGCCTTTACGGGCATGGACCTGTTCTACTGCGGCATCGTCGGTCTCGTCGTGACGACGCTGATCGTGGTGATCACCGAATACTACACAGGCACGGGCTACCGCCCTGTGAAGTCCATCGCCCAGGCTTCCGTAACGGGCCACGGCACGAACGTCATCCAAGGCCTCGCGGTCTCGCTTGAAGCGACGGCGCTTCCCGCCATTGTTATCATCGCGGGTATCCTCATCGCCTTCAACCTCGCAGGCCTCTACGGCATCGCGATCGCAGTGACGACCATGCTCGCCCTTGCCGGCATGGTGGTGGCCCTCGACGCATTCGGCCCGGTTACCGATAACGCGGGCGGCATTGCGGAGATGGCCGACCTTCCGTCGAAGGTCCGCAAAACGACTGACGCGCTCGACGCGGTGGGCAACACGACCAAAGCCGTGACGAAGGGCTACGCCATCGGTTCGGCAGGTTTGGGCGCGCTCGTCCTGTTCGCGGCCTACACGGAAGATTTGCGGTACTTCAAGGAGCAAGCGCAAATTAGCGCCAGCCACTTCCAGTACTTCAAGGACGTGAACGTCGACTTCTCGCTTTCGAACCCCTACGTGGTTGTCGGCCTTCTTTTCGGCGGTCTCCTCCCCTATCTGTTCGCGGCTATGGGCATGACAGCGGTTGGCCGCGCGGCGGGCTCCATCGTCGAAGAGGTTCGCAGGCAGTTCCGCTCGAAGCCCGGCATCATGAAGGGCACCGAGAAGCCGGACTACGGCACCGCCGTGGACATGCTGACGAAGGCCGCCATCAAGGAGATGGTGATCCCGTCGATGCTGCCCGTGCTGTCTCCGATCGTGATCTACGTGGTGATAAGCTCCATCGCGGGCAAATCAGCGGGATTCGCGGCGCTCGGCGCGATGCTTCTCGGCGTGATCATCACGGGGCTGTTCGTTGCCATATCCATGACCTCGGGCGGCGGCGCCTGGGATAACGCGAAGAAATCCTTCGAGGATGGCTTCGTCGATAAGGACGGCGTGCGGCATATGAAGGGCTCGGATGCCCACAAGGCATCCGTGACCGGCGATACCGTCGGCGACCCCTACAAGGACACCGCAGGCCCTGCCGTCAACCCCATGATCAAGATCACGAACATCGTGGCGCTGTTGATCCTGGCGGTTCTCGCGCATCAGTAGCGGCGAGCTTGCATACATAAAAAAGATGGCCGGGAAATCCCGGCCATCTTTTTTGTCTGCGAAGGTAATCGGCATCAAGTGCAGGCACGGTCGAGCGGCTGGCTTCGGCGGCGACCCAGCAAGCACTATGCTATATCACTGTTGTCGCGGACGTTTGACCTTCCGATTACTGGATGGCCGCCTTCGAGCGTGTGAAGAAATTCGGGCGGTTGGCCTTAAGCTCGGTCGTCATAGCCGCCCTTGAGGCGGCTATCCAGAAAGTCATTTTTCTCAAGGCCTTTGGATGGCCGGGTCAAGCCCGGCCATGACAAAAAAGGGCGAAGCCATTTCTTCACACGCTCCTTCGCGGGCAGGACACGATGTGAGTCGCCATCTGCGCTCAAAGCGCTTTCCGGGACGACGCATGCTGTAAACGGCGTTTCAGATACGACGAAAGCAGAGCTATTTCCCAAACTCACGGATGTCGACGAAGCGTCCGGCAATCGCCGCCGCCGCAGCCATCGCCGGCGACACGAGATGCGTGCGGCCCTTGAAGCCCTGCCGCCCCTCGAAGTTGCGGTTCGAGGTGGAAGCGCAGCGCTCGCCCGGCGCAAGCTTGTCGGCATTCATCGCCAAGCACATGGAGCACCCTGGCTCGCGCCACTCGAAACCCGCGGCGAGGAATATCTGGTCGAGTCCTTCCGCCTCGGCCTGCTCCTTCACGAGGCCAGACCCCGGCACGACCATCGCGCTCACTTTTTCGGAGACGCGGTGGCCGTTCAGCACGCTGGCGGCGGCGCGAAGATCCTCGATGCGCCCGTTGGTGCATGAGCCGATAAACACGCGGTCGATGGCGATGCCGGTCATCTTCGTGCCCGGCTCCAATCCCATGTACGCGAGCGAGCGGGCGATGGCGGCGCGCTTGCCTTCATCTGCGATCTTCGATGGATCGGGAACTTCGCCTGTAATCGCAACCACGTCTTCAGGGCTCGTTCCCCAAGTGACGATCGGCGGCAGCTTCGCTGCATCGAGGCGCACCTCCCGGTCGAAAACCGCGCCCTCATCCGAGGGCAGACTTTCCCAATACTTGCGGGCCGCCTCCCAGGCAGCGCCCTTCGGCGCGCGTGGCCGCCCTTGCAAATACTCGAAGGTCTTCTCGTCCGGCGCGATCATCCCGGCCCGGGCACCGCCCTCAATGGACATGTTGCAGACCGTCATGCGGCCTTCCATGGAGAGCGCGCGGATCGCCTCGCCGGCGTACTCGATGACGTAGCCGGTGCCGCCCGCGGTGCCGATCTCGCCGATGATCGCAAGGATGATGTCCTTGGCCGTGACGCCGGCGGGCAGAGCGCCATCCACCGTCACGCGCATGTTCTTCGCCTTCTTCTGGATCAGCGTCTGCGTGGCGAGCACGTGCTCGACCTCGGACGTGCCAATGCCATGGGCCAGTGCACCGAACGCACCGTGCGTGGAGGTGTGGCTGTCGCCACAGACGATGGTCGTGCCCGGCAGCGTGAACCCCTGCTCCGGGCCGATGATGTGAACGATGCCCTGGCGCGGATCGAGCTCGTTATAATAGTCGATGCCGAACTCGGCGCAGTTCTCGCCAAGCGTCTTGACCTGAAGTGCAGCTTCGGGGTCCGCAATGCCATGGCTGCGATCCGTCGTGGGCACATTGTGATCGACAACCGCCAGCGTCTTCTCAGGCGCTCGGACGCGGCGGCGCGCCGCGCGCAAGCCCTCGAATGCCTGCGGGCTCGTCACCTCATGAATGAGATGGCGGTCGATATAGAGGAGGCTCGTGCCATCGGGCTGCGTCTCGACGACGTGATCGTCCCAGATTTTATCGTAGAGTGTTCTTGTCATAACTTGCACCCTTTTGGCCTCGCGCGAGCGCCGCTTTGTTCTGTCAATGTTTTAGGAACAGGACGCGAGGAAAGCAAGGCGCGACGGACCGGAAGCAAGAGGCATTCGACCGCAACCTTCCGGAGCCCGGAAGGTTAACTGCGATTGGCTCATACTCCACCGCTTGCATGATGGAGAGGCGCGTATGGTCTACAAGCTCTATTACTGGCCGAACCTTCAAGGTCGCGGCGAATTCGTTCGCCTCGCGTTGGAGGAAGCTGGCGCCGCCTACGAGGATGTCGCACGCAGCTTGAAGGGAATGGCGGAGATGATGGCCATCATGGAAGGCGAGGGCGAAGAGCGCCCGCCTTTTGCGCCGCCCTTTCTCAAGGACGGAGACGCGGTGATCGGACAGACGGCGGCCATTTTGTTCTATCTCGGCCCGAAGCTCGGGCTTGCGCCGGAAGACGAAGCCCAGCGGCTTTGGCTTCATGAAATCCAGCTCACGGTGGACGATCTCATCAGCGAGGTTCACGACACGCATCACCCTGTCGGCGGCGGCCTGTATTACGAAGACCAGAAGCCGGAGGCATTACGCCGCTCCGAAAGCTTTCGCAAGAGGCGCATCCCCAAATATCTTCGCTGGTTCGACAAAATTCTTGCCCGGAACCCGCAAGGCCCGGCGCATCTCGTTGGCAATTCCCTGTCCTATGCCAACCTTTCCCTCTTTCAGGTGGTGGAAGGGCTGTTATACGCCTTTCCGATTGCGATGAAGCGGGAGCTTCCTGCCTTCCCCCATGTCGCGTCCCTTCATCGCGCGGTCGCCGAACGCCCTCGCATCAAGGCTTATCTCGCCAGCGACCGCCGCTTGCCTTTTAACCAGGAGGGAATTTTCCGTCATTACCCCGAGCTGGATGGCTAGCGCCGCGATATCGCGCGTCCCGGCCGCAGGTTAAGATTGCGGAACGGGAACAAAACGTTTAGGAAACGGGGGAGACTGTCGGGGCGTAGCGCAGCCTGGTAGCGCATCTGGTTTGGGACCAGAGGGTCGGGAGTTCGAATTTCTCCGCCCCGACCA